>NZ_JAPVBO010000003.1:552536-691281 GCF_026967995.1 Modestobacter sp. VKM Ac-2979 | reverse complement strand
CGGAAGCTAAGCCTTTCAGCGCCGATGGTACTGCCCGGGGGACCGGGTGGGAGAGTAGGACGCCGCCGGACATAACTTCACGAAACGGGGGTCGGAGCATTGCGCTCCGGCCCCCGTTTTGTGCGTTTGTCCGCTTTCGTCGACCGACCGGACGCAGCCGCTTCAGCGGTGTGTCGGGTGGATGCGATGCCGTACAGGTGCCCCCACCGGGCGTGCGCCGTTCACCAGTGAGGTACGTAGAACACCATGACTTCTCCGCGACGGGGGCCCTCTGGCTCCGACCGTGGCCGCAGCGCCGGCGGCGCCGGTCGACCGCAGCGCCCCGCGGGGCACCGCGGCTCCCGGCCCACCGAGGGCAATCGGGGAGCCCGGCCCGCAGACGGCAGCCGTGGAGCTGCCGGTGGCGGGCGGTCGTCACGTGACGATCGCCCGAGCGCATCAGGTGGTCCCGGAGGGGAGTGGCGCGACCGTCGTCCGGCCGGCGAACGGTCCTCGGGTGGTCGCTCAGGTGGCGGGCGCCCCCAGGGCCAGGGTCGTCCGCAGGGTCAGGGTCGTCCGCAGGGTGATCGCCCCGCGTGGCAGGACCGTCGTCCCGGTGGTGACCGTCCGCAGGGTGGTGGGCGTCCGCAGGGTGGTGGGCGTCCGCAGGGTGGTGGCCGTCCGCAGGGTGACCGTCCGGCGTGGCAGGACCGTCGTCTCGGTGGTGACCGTCCGCAGGGTGGTGGGCGTCCGCAGGGTGATCGCCCCGCGTGGCAGGACCGTCGTCCCAGTGGTGACCGGCCTCAGGGTGCAGGTCGTCCGCAGGGTGATCGCCCCGCCTGGCAGGACCGTCGTCCCAGTGGTGACCGGCCTCAGGGTGCAGGTCGTCCGCAGGGTGATCGCCCCGCGTGGCAGCACCGTCGTCCCAGTGGCGATCGTCCGCAGGGTGGTGGGCGTCCGCAGGGTGACCGTCCCGCCTGGCAGGACCGTCGCCCGGCCGGAGACCGGCCTCAGGGTGCAGGTCGTCCGCAGGGTGATCGCCCCGCGTGGCAGGACCGTCGTCCCAGTGGTGACCGCCCGCAGGGTCAAGGGCGCCCGCAGGGTGGTGGCCGCCCGCAGGGAGACCGCCCGGCGTGGCAGGACCGTCGTCCCAGTGGCGATCGCCCGCAGGGTGGTGGGCGTCCGCAGGGTGACCGTCCCGCCTGGCAGGACCGTCGCCCGGCCGGAGACCGGCCTCAGGGTGCCGGTCGTCCGCAAGGTGATCGCCCCGCGTGGCAGGACCGTCGTCCCAGTGGTGACCGCCCGCAGGGTCAAGGGCGCCCGCAGGGTGGTGGCCGTCCGCAGGGAGACCGCCCGGCGTGGCAGGACCGTCGTCCCAGTGGTGACCGGCCTCAGGGTGCCGGTCGTCCGCAGGGTGATCGTCCGGCGTGGCAGGACCGCCGCCCGGCCGGAGACCGGCCTCAGAGTGCCGGTCGTCCGCAGGGTGATCGCCCGGCGTGGCAGGACCGCCACCCCAGTGGTGACCGCCCGCAGGAACAAGGGCGTCCGCAGGGTGACCGGCCCGCGTGGCAGGACCGCCGTCCCAGTGGTGACCGGCCGCAGGGGCAGGAGCGTCCGCAGGGTGATCGTCCGGCGTGGCAGGACCGTCGCCCTGAGGGGGACACGGCCGTGCGTCGGGCGCCGGGCCCTGCGCTGCCGGAGTGGGTGGACCCGCGGGACCTCGACCAGTCGGTCCGGTCGGCACTGCGCGGCCTGGACTCCCGCAACGCCGACACCGTGGCTCGGCACCTCGTGGCCGCCGGCGGACTGCTCGACGACGAGCCGGAGTTGGCGCTCGAGCACGCCCGCGCAGCTCGTGACCGCGCGTCCCGCATCGCTGCCGTCCGCGAGGCCGTCGGCGTCGCGGCCTACCACGCAGGCGACTACGCCGAGGCCGCCCGCGAGCTGCGGGCCTACGCCCGGATGAGCGGTGACGACAGCTACCGCGCCGTGCTGGCGGACTGTGAGCGCGCCCTGGAACGGCCGGAGAACGCGTTGCGGCTGGTCCAGGAGGCGCTGGCCACCCAGCCCGGTGACGAGGAGCTCGTGGAACTGCGGCTCGTCGAGGCCGGGGCCCGACAGGACCTGGGCGAGACGGCAGCCGCTGCGCTGGTGCTCGAGGCTGCCCTCGGCGGACGTCCGACCCCCGCGACGCTGGGGAACCCGGACCTCGGCCAGCTCCGGCTCGCCACCGCGTACGCCGAGCTGCTCGACGCCCGCGGCGAGGAGGAACTGGCCGGTGAGTGGTTCGCCGCCATCGCCGCGGCCGACCCCGACGACCTCACCGGCGTTGCGGCCCTCTTCGCAGACGAGGACGAGGCGGAGGCGGAGGCGGACGAGGACGAGGGCGCCGACGAGACGGTGGCCACCGACGGCCTGGCTGTCGACGTCGCGATCGCCGACGAAGGGGTCGTCGAGGACGAGCCCGTTGCGGAGGACGCTTCGGCGGAGGTCGCCGACGCAGATCGCCCGGGTGTCGGCACCGCCGAGATCGGCGGGGTCGAGTTCGCCGATGCCGACTTCGGGGACGTCTCGGCCGATGACATCGAGGCCGAGGTGGCCGAGCTCCTCGGCGAGACGCCGCCCCCCGTCGAGCGGGACCACACGCGCCTGTTCCAGGAGGCGCCCGGGCACGACGTCCCGGAGCAGGAGTCACCGACGGACTGACCTCCGTCGTCCACACCGGCCAGGTGCGTCCACAGATCGTGGGCACACCTGGCCGGTGCGCTGTCCGGGCAGCGAGGCTCGCGGCATGAGCCTTGCTGTCATCGACCGGAACGACGTCGTCCTGCGCGGCCGGCTGTCCGCCCCACCCGAGCTGCGCCCGTTGCCCAGTGGCGACACCCTGCTGGTCTTCAAGCTCGTCGTCCGCCGGGAGAGCCCCCGACCCCGGGGGCCGAAGTCCGACGTGATCACCTGCGTCAGCCTGTTGCCGGCGCTCCAGCGCTACGCGGCTGCCTGGACCCCGGACGACGTCGTGGAGGTGGAGGGGTCGCTGCAGCGCCGGTTCTGGCGGACCCCGACCGGCACGGCGGTCGCCTACGAGGTCACCTGCCGGCGCGGCCGCAAGGTCTCCCGGGGAGCGCCCCGGGCGTCGGCCGAGCCGGCGTGAGCGGCCCCGGATCGACGATCCGGGCCGTCCGCCGGTCAGTGCCCGTGCGGACGCAGCACCAGACCGGTGCGGGGCTTGGGCACGAAGAGGGTCGACTTGCGCGGCATCCGCGCCCCCGCCCGGGCGACCGCCGCCACATCGGCCGGCGACGGGGAACGCAGCAGCAGGGCCACGCCGGCCCGGTCCGCAGCCAGCCGCAGCGCCTCCTCGACGTCGTGGGCGACCAGCACCGAGGAGGGGTCGTCCGGGCGCCCCCACAGACCGGTCAGCAGCGCGGCATGGGCGAGGACGACGTCCAGCCGCCGCCAGGCCGTGGGCGCCTCGGCCGGCACGGCTGCCCGCATCGCCGGCGACGGCTCGGACAGCTCGGCGACCCGGCTGCCGTCGGTGAGCAGGAACGTCCCGTCCGCTCCGGTCTCCAGCCAGTCGGCGATCACCGGCCGGACGGCGCTGCCGGGCTGCGCGAGGTCACGGACCGCGAACCCGGCAGCCGCCGACTCCACCGCGGTCGACATCGACAGGTCGGGCACCACGCGGTGGATGGCCCGGACCCGCAGCCCGCCGGCCCCCATCGGCGTGACCAGCGCCAGCACGCTGCCCTGGCCGGCCCGGCCGCGCTGGTGGTCGCGGGCGGCCGCGAAGCGGTGGTGCCCGTCGGCGATCACCGCCGCCGTCCCGGCCAGGGCGCGGGTCAGCCGGTCCAGCACCTCCGGGTCGGTGACCCGCCACAACCGATGGACCACCCCGTCGGGGTCGGCGACCTCCAGGGTGGGCGGGACGTCCCCGGTCTGCCGGGTGAGCGCCGCCACCTCCGGGTCGGGGTCGTGCGCGAGGACGATGGGCTCCAGATCGGTGTCCGTCGCGGCCAGCAGGGCGGCGCGTCCGGCGACGGCCGGGGGGAAGGTGTCCTCGTGGGGGAGCACGGCCACCGAACCAGCGGCCGGCAGCGTCACCGCCCCCAGCCAGCCGACCGTGGGAACGGCTCCCGGCGCGGCCATCTCGTACCGCCACAGCGCGGGCACCTCGTCGTGGACCAGCACGTCCTCGGCCAGCCAGGCACGCAGCGTCTCGCCGGCGACAGCGGCAGACCGCTGGTCGCGTTCGGCGCGGGTGATCTCCCGCCCCGGCAACGGCTCGACGCCGGGCAGGATCAGGCGGACGATGTTGTGCGGATCGGCGGCGGCCAGACGGTCCCGCCCCGCCGGGTTCACGAGGTCGTAGGCCGGTGAGCTCACCCGTGCCAGGTGGTCGCCGTCGTGCTCGCGGTAGGTCAGGGCGCGGAACGGCCGGACGTCGAGGCCCGTCACGTCAGCGGGCGGGGCGTCCGCCGACGTCGAGGGCAGGAGGTCGTCGAGGGCACGGGTCGATCGTAGGAGTGCCCCCGCCGGGGGCCGGGAGCGGTGCCTGCCGGCACCGGCGGCGCGTGGAGCACCCGGAGAGGGTGCGGGGGAGGAACTGCGGTGGCGGACCCGGGACAGCCGGACGGCGGCGTCTACGACTGGTACCAGCGAGGGCTCGACCTGCTGGGCGATGGCAACCCCGATGCTGCCGCGACCCTGCTCGACCGCGCGCTGGCCGCCGAACCCGGTTCACGCAGCGTGCGGGAGGCCCTGGCCCGGGCCCAGTACGACGCCGGCCGGTACCGCGAGGCGATCGAGTCCTTCGGCGCGCTGATCGCGGTCGACCCCGCCGACGACTACGCCCAGTTCGGGCTCGGGCTTGCCGCCAGCCGGGCCGGGGAGCTCGAGCTCGCCGCCGAACACCTCGCGCTGGCCGTGGCGATGCGTCCCGACCAAGGCCATTACGCCCGGGCATTGCGCGGCGTCCGAGCCCGGCGGGGGCTGGCGACGGAGCTGCCCTGAGGCCCGGCCCGCACGGCCCTGCGACAGGATGACGAGGTGAGCTCCGACGCTGGGTCCAGCCCTCGCCCGACCGACGCCCGTCCGCCGCTGGCCGCCGGCACCGACACACCGCCCACCCGCGCCTACGACGTGGCCCTGCTCGACCTCGACGGCGTGGTCTACGTCGGCCCTGCTGCCGTCCCCGGGGTCCCCGCGGCCCTGCAGGCCGCCCGGGACGAGGGCATGCGGCTCGGCTTCGTCACCAACAACGCCGCCCGGACGCCGGAGCAGGTGGCCGCGCACCTGACCGAACTCGGCATCCCGGCCGCACCCGACGACGTCATCACCAGCTCGCAGGCCGCCGCCTCGGTCGTGGCCGGGCTGGTCGGGCCGGGCGCGCGGGTCCTGCCGGTCGGTGGCCCCGGGGTCGCGGCCGCCCTGTCGGCGGCGGGTCTGACGGTGGTCGACCGGGCCGAGGAGGAGCCGGCCGCCGTCGTCCAGGGTTACGGCCCGCAGGTGGGCTGGGCACAGCTGGCCGAGGCAGTGGTGGCCGTGCGGGCCGGCGCCCGGCACGTCGCCACGAACACCGACGCGACGATCCCCTCGCCCCGCGGCGTGCTGCCCGGCAACGGTGCGCTGGTCGGCGTGGTCAGCACGGTCACCGGGCAGCAGCCGCTGGTCACCGGTAAGCCCGACCCGGCCATGCACGCCGAGTGCGTCCGCCGGACCGGCGCCCATCGGCCGCTGGTGGTCGGCGACCGGCTCGACACCGACATCGAGGGCGCCCGCCGGGCCGACGCGGCCAGCCTGCTGGTGTTCTCCGGGGTGGCCACCCCGGCCGACCTGCTCGCCGCAGGCCCGGTGCACCGGCCGGACCTGCTCTCCGCAGACGCTGCCGGGTTGCTGGTCGCGCACCCGGCAGTGACCCCGGTCGAGGCCGAGTGGACCTGGCGGTGTGGCGGCTGGGAGGCCGCCGCCGACGGGGAGCAGGTGACGTTGCGCGCGGTCGGGCCGGAGCGGGAGGGGGCCGACGGGCTGGACGGGTTGCGCGCGCTCGCCGTCGCGCACTGGTCGCGGCATCCCGCGGAGGGACGGCCGGCGGTGCTGCGGCCCGGGGACGACGCGGCTGCCGAGCTGCTGGCCGGCTGGGCCCTGACCGCCGGGTGACGGTCCGGGCCGGCGGGTCAGAGGAGCGAACGCAGCCGCAGCATGTCGCGGAGGCCCGCTTCGAGCTTGATCCGGCCCGACGCCCACGCGGGCGCGAAGGACAGCTGCCCCGACGTCAGGGCCAGCAGGTCGTCGCTGGTCATCGTCAGCCGGATGTCGGCCTTGGGCACCGCGGGCCCGTCCGGCAGCGCGGTCATGTCGTGCACCGAGCCGCGGGCCAGCCGGCCGGCGACCACCTGGTCGAGGTCGGTCAGCCGGCAGGAGACGCTGCGGTCCAGGTCCCGTGCCGCCTCCTTGGCGGCCAGCTTGCCCACGAAGTCGTCCAGGGCGGTCATGCACTCGTCCAGCGTCGCCACGTCGTGGTGCCTCCTCCAGCCGGTGACCGGGCTCGTCCCGGCCGGGCGGTCGCAGCGGGACGCTACCGGCGGGGAGGACGACCCGGCGCGGGCGGTCCGGCGCGCGGCCCGGTGCCGTCGCCGAGGGCGGGTCCACCGGCTGCTCCGGTGCGCCGTCGCCGGTCGGTGGCGGCCGGTAGCCTGCCAGGTGGTCGCCGGGTCCCCGGTGACCGGCGAGCCGGCAGCTGCCGGCTCGCCGGCGTCGACCGCGTGTGGAGGAGGAGCCCGTGAGCGTGCCCGGCCAGCCCCGCCCGGTCCCGCACCCGCCAGGCGGCGCCCGGCCCGCTCCGGCGGGCACCGACGCAGTGACCACGCAGGAGTCCACGGCGCGTCCCGCGGCGTCCCCGTTCGCCGACCTGGCCGGTCGGCCGGTGGCCGAGCACGTCGCGGTCTTCGAGGCCGAGCACGAGCGGCTGCAGCGCGAACTGTCCACCATCGACCAGCTCTGATGGCCCGCCGCAGCCGGCTCGATGCCGAGCTCGTGCGCCGCGGGCTGGCCCGCTCCCGTGAGGACGCCGTCGCGCTCATCGCCGAGGGCCGGGTCACCGTCGGTGGGCAGGCCGCCACCAAGCCGGCCACCGGCGTGGAGGCGGGCACGCCCGTCGTCGTCCGCACCGACCCCGACCAGCCCCGGTGGGTCTCCCGCGGCGCGCACAAGCTGATCGGCGCCCTGGACGCGTTCGGAGTGCCCGTCGAGGGCCGGCGGGCGCTGGACGCCGGCGCCTCCACCGGCGGCTTCACGGAGGTGCTGCTGCGCCGTGGCGCCCGGGAGGTCGTCGCCGTCGACGTCGGCTACGGCGAGCTCGCCTGGTCGCTGCGCACCGACGAGCGGGTCGCCGTGCACGAGCGGACCAACGTCCGCGAGCTGACACCGGAGGCGATCGGCGGCGCCACCGACCTGGTCGTGGCCGACCTCTCCTTCATCTCCCTGCGGCTGGTGCTGCCGGCCCTCACCGGCTGCGCCGGACCCGACGCTGACCTGCTGCCGATGGTGAAGCCGCAGTTCGAGGTCGGCCGGGACCGGCTCGGCTCGGGTGGGGTCGTCCGCGACCCCGCCCACCGCGCCGACGCCGTCGCCACCGTCGCGGCGGCCGCCGCCGAGCTCGGCTGGGGCACCGCCGGGGTGGTGGCCAGCCCGTTGCCCGGTCCGGCGGGCAACGTGGAGTTCTTCCTCTGGCTCCGCCGTGACGCACCCCCACCGGACCAGGCCGACATCGACCGAGCAGTTCAGGAAGGACCACAGTGACCGAGCCCCAGCCAGGCGCACCGGCGGGCGCCGCCGACGAGGACCGTCCGGCTCAACGGCGGGTGCTGCTGGCCGTGCACACCGGGCGCGCCGACATCGTCGGGCTCGCCCGCTCCGCCGCCGCCCGGCTCGCCGAGGCCGGCATCGTGGTCCGGCTGCTGGACGACGAGGCCGAGGCGATGGCCGTCCCCGGCGCGGAGGTCTGCCCCTTCGGCCCCGGAGCGGCGGAGGGCGTGGAGATCGTGCTGGTCTTCGGGGGCGACGGCACCTTCCTGCGGGCCGCCGAGATGGCGCGCAGCACCGATGCGGCGATCACCGGCGTCAACCTCGGCCGGGTGGGCTTCCTGGCCGAGACCGAGCCCGAGGCGGTCGAGGAGATGATCGCCGCGGTGCAGCGCTGCGAGTACGACGTGGAGGAGCGGCTCACCCTGGAGGCCACCGTGCTGGACGCCGAGGGCCGGCCGACCGGTGAGGGCACCTGGGCGCTCAACGAGATCTCGGTGGAGAAGGTCGAGCGGGCCCGGGTGCTCGACGTCGTCCTGGAGGTCGACGGACACCCGCTGACCAGCTTCGGCTGCGACGGCGTCCTGTGCGCCACGCCCACCGGGTCCACCGCCTACGCCTTCTCCGCCGGTGGCCCGGTCGTGTGGCCCGACGTCGAGGCGCTGCTCCTGGTGCCGACCAACGCACACGCCCTGTTCGCCCGGCCACTGGTCACCTCACCGACCTCCGTGCTGACCATCGCCGTCCCGCCGGACGGCACCCGGGCCCGTGTGTCGGCCGACGGCCGCCGGGTCGTCGACGTGCCCGACGGTGGCCGGGTCGAGGTCCGGCGCTCCGAGCGGCCGGTCCGCATCGCCCGGATGAACCCGACCGCGTTCGGCGACCGGCTGGTCGCCAAGTTCGGGCTGCCGGTCCGGGGCTTCCGGGACGCTCGCTCCCACGGGCCCGGCCACGAGGCGCCCGTCGGGCGCACCAACGTGCTGACCGGGGACGTCAACACCAGCGACGGCGTCCTGCGGACCGCAGAGGAGGTGGGCGGTGGCCACCCGGACGGCACGGCGTGAGCGGCCGGCTCCGCAGCCGGAGCCCGCGCAGGCGCCGAACGGCGCGCTGTCGGAGCTGCACATCCACGGTCTGGGCTCCATCGACGACGTCACCCTGGAGTTCGGCCGCGGCCTGACCGTGGTCACCGGGGAGACCGGTGCCGGCAAGACGATGGTGGTGACCGGCCTGAGCCTGCTCTTCGGCGGGCGGGCGGACCAGGGCCGGGTCCGCGCGGGGGTGCGGGCCGGCGTCGAGGGCCGGCTGGTGCTGCCGCCGGACTCCCCGGTGTGGGCCCGCGCCGCCGACGCCGGCGCGGAGCCCGACGAGGACGGCAGCCTGATCCTGGCCCGCACGTTCAGCGCCGAGGGGCGCTCCCGGGCCCACCTGGGCGGCCGCAGCGTGCCCATCGGCGTGGTCGCCGAGCTGGCCGAGGACGTGCTCGCGGTGCACGGGCAGACCGACCAGCAGCGGCTGACCCGCCCCACGGAGCAGCGGCGCGCCCTGGACCGGTACGCGGGCACCGAGCACCTGGCGCTCGTCGAGGAGCACCGCGCCGCCCATGCGGTCTGGCGCCGGCTGGCCGAGGACCTGGACCGCCGTCGCGGCCAGGCCCGGGAGCTCGCCCAGGCCGCCGACGTGCTGCGGCACGGCCTGGAGGAGATCGCCGCGGTGGCGCCCGAGCCGGGCGAGGACGTCGACCTCGACACCCTGGCCAAGCGGCTGGGTGACGCCGATGCGCTGCGCTCGGTCGCCGACACCGCCCGGCTGGCGCTCGTCGGGGACGTCACCGGCGACCTCGGCGGGGACGGCGACCTCCCGCAGGACGCCACCAGCGCACTGGCCACGGCCGAGCGGGCGCTGGCCGGTTCCGACGACCCCACCCTGGTCCTGCTCGCCCAGGACCTCGCCGACGCGGTGGCCGTGGTCTCCGACGTCGGTGTGCAGCTGGCCAGCTACGTCGCCGACCTGGACGCCGACCCGGCGCGGCTGGCCGAGGTGCTCGACCGCCGGGCGGCGCTGACCGCGCTGGTCCGCAAGTACGCCGACGCGGGGGAGGGGCTGGCCGGGGTGCTGGCCTGGTCCGCCGACGCAGCCGACCGGCTGTCCCAACTCGACGTCTCCGACGAGGCGCTGGCGACGCTGGAGACCGAACGGGACGTCGCCCGCACCGGACTGGCCGCGCTGTCCGCCCGGGTGACCGCCGGCCGTCAGGCCGCGGCGGAGGGCTTCGCCGCCGAGGTGGGGGGCGAGCTGGCCGGCCTGGCGATGAAGAACGCGCAGGTGTCCTTCCGGATCGACACCGACGTCGACCAGCCCGGTCCGGACGGCGCCGACGAGGTCGTCCTGCTGCTGTCACCGCACCCGGGGGCACCGGCGCGGCCGGTGCACAAGGGCGCCTCCGGCGGTGAGCTGTCCCGGGTGATGCTGGCCATCGAGGTGGTGTTCGCCGGCGCCGACCCGGTGCCGGTGATGGTCTTCGACGAGGTCGACGCCGGGGTGGGCGGTCAGGCGGCCGGGGAGATCGGCCGGCGGCTGGCCCGGCTCGCCCGTGAGCACCAGGTGGTCGTGGTCACCCACCTGGCCCAGGTCGCCGCCTTCGCCGACACGCACCTGGTGGTGGACAAGTCGCCGGACACCGCCCTGGGCGTCACCGCCACCGACATCCGGGCGGTGCGGGACGAGGACCGGGTGCGGGAGCTGGCCCGGATGCTGTCCGGCCTGGCCGACAGCGACACCGGCCAGGCCCACGCCCGGGAACTCCTCGCCGTCGCAGCCGAACGAGGCCGCTGACCCCCGGCCCCGCGCGAGGGGCGCGGGTGGCCCCGTCCAGAGGCTCGCCCCGAGCTCGCGCGGGGTGAGGAGGACGGGGTCCTCCGTCAGGGGCGCTTGGCGTACCCGGCCAGGCCGAACTGCAGCAGCGCGAGCCCGCGGCGGCCGCGGGCGCGCAGCTCGGTCACCAGCTCGGGGCCGGACGCGCCGGCGAGCACCCGGTCCCGAGCCGCTTCCAGCAGCGCCGAGTACAACCCCAGGACGGCGTTGGCGGCCAGCCACGGCTCCAGGTCCCCGGCGGCGGCGCGCGTCTCGAGGGTGATCTGCTCGGCGAGGGTGTCGGTCAGCGCGCCGAGGATCTCCCGTTCCCGGGCCTGCAGCGTCCGGCTGCCGCGGATGATCCGGGCCATCTCGGCGACACCCTCGGCCGCGGCGGGGGAGCCCAGCTGGCTCACCGCGGCGACGACGAAGCCACCGGCCGCAGCTGCGGCCGACTCCCCGGCCGGGCGCCGGCGGACGGCGTCCAGCAGCGCCGCGCGCATGGGCGGGTCGGCCTCGAAGACCAGCCCCTCCTTGACCGGGAAGTGGTTGAAGACGGTCTTCTCCACGACGCCGGCGCGCTGGGCGATCTCGATCACGCTGACGTGGTCGAAGCCCCGTTCGGCGAACAGCTCGGCCGCCGCGTCGACGATGGCCTCCCGGGTGCGCAGGCGCCGCTGCTCCCGCAGGTTGGGGCCGCGCCGTTCCCGCCGACGGGCCCGTCGGCCGGGGCCGGCCGCGTCCGCCGGCTCGGCGGCGCTCGCCGGCTGGGGGTCGCTCCCGGCCGGGCCGGCGACGTCCTCCACCGGCTCGGCCGGCAGCCGTGCGGTCGTGTTCGGGGCCACTCCTGCCGGGGCCACCGCTGCCGGAGGCGTCGTGGCGGCGGGCACCGGCGGTCGGGACGGCAGCGGCACCACCCGGGCGGACGGCGGTTCCGCTGCCCCGGGCGGGGCGCTCGCCGGGTCGCCGGCGACGGTGCTGGTGGGCTCGACGTCCGGCGCGGCGGCGTCGTCGGCGAGCAGGTCGGTCGCTGTACTCCGGCGCGCGGAGGCCCCTGCAGTCACAGCAGTCACGCTAGTGACGGGCCGGTCCCGTCCCCGGGCAGCGACACCCGGTCGTCGGCACGGCGAGTCGACCGGAACCCGGTGTCGCTCACTGACCGTGAGCGGTCGGCTGCGCTCGCGCGTCGGGAGGGGGGGTCCGACCGGCCCGTGGGAGCATCGAACCCATGCGCATCGGCACCCTGCGGCGCGGACGGTCGTCCGACACGGCTCCCGGCGTGACCGGCACCGTCCGCGTCGACCGGCGGACCAAGAACCTGACCAAGCGGCTCCGGCCGGGCGAGATCGCCGTGCTCGACCACCTCGACATCGACCGGGTGAGCGCCGACTCGCTCGTGGCGGGCAAGGTCGCCGCCGTCGTCAACGCCTCGCCGAGCATCTCCGGCCGGTACCCCAACCTCGGCCCCGGGATCCTGGTCGAGGCGGGCATCCCGCTGGTCGACGGAGTGGGCAAGGAGGTCCTCGCCCAGCTCAAGGAGGGCACCGAGGTCCGGCTGGAGGGCAACCGGCTCTACGCCGGTGACACGGTCGTGGCCGAGGGCGTGGAGCAGACGCCGGAGACCATCGCGGTGGCGATGGCCGAGGCCCGTGCCGGGCTGTCGGACCAGTTGGAGGCCTTCGCCGCCAACACCATGGAGTACATGAAGCGCGAACGCGCGCTGCTGCTCGACGGGGTGGGCGTCCCCGACGTCACCACCCGGATCGAGGGCCGGCACGTGCTGGTCGTCGTCCGGGGCTACGACTACAAGGAGGACCTGCAGGCCCTCCGCCCCTACATCCGGGACTACCGCCCGGTGCTCATCGGCGTGGACGGTGGCGCCGACGCGCTCAAGGAGGCCGGCTACCAGCCGGACATGATCATCGGCGACATGGACTCGGTCAGCGACTCCGTGCTCCGCTGCGGCGCCGAGGTGGTCGTGCACGCCTACCCCGACGGCCGGGCTCCTGGTCTGCAGCGGGTCACCGACCTCGGGGTCGAGGCCATCACCTTCCCGGCCGCGGCCACCAGCGAGGACATCGCCATGCTGCTGGCCGACGAGAAGGGCGCGACGCTGATCGTCGCCGTCGGCACCCACGCCACGCTGGTGGAGTTCCTGGACAAGGGCCGTGGCGGCATGGCCTCGACCTTCCTCACCCGGCTGCGGCTGGGTGGGAAGCTCGTCGACGCCAAGGGGGTCAGCCGGCTGTACCGCAGCCGGATCTCCACCCTGGCGCTCGTCCTGCTCGTGCTGGCCGCCCTGCTGTCGATCACCGCCGCGCTCGCCGTGTCCACCGCCGGCCGCGTCTATCTCGACCTGCTCATCGACCAATGGGACAGCTTCGTGTTCTGGTTGGAGAACCTCTTCTCGTGATCGACTTCCGTTACCACCTGGTCTCCCTGATCGCGGTCTTCCTGGCCGTGGCCCTGGGGATCGTCATCGGCACCACGCAGCTGAACGGACCGGTGCTGACGAACCTGCAGAGCCAGGTGACCGCCCTCCAGGAGGACAAGCGGCTGCTGGAGGACGAGACCCGGCAGCTGCAGACCACGCTGGACCAGGTCGGCAGCTTCGAGGAGGCCGTCGGCCCCGCCCTGGTCGCCGACACCCTCGCTGGGCGCAGCGTGCTGCTCGTCGTCGGCAGCGAGGACGTGCCGGCCGAGACGGTCGAGGGGATCACCGCGCTGCTGGCCGACGCGGGGGCCACCGTCACCGGCGCCCTGCGGCTCCCCGAGGGGTTCGGTGACCCGGCCAACGAGTCGGGCCTGCGCAGCTACCTGACCGGCCCCGGGCTGCCGCCCGGCGTCACCCCGGCGGAGACCGACGACACCGGTGAGCTCCTGGCCGACGTGCTGGCCGACGTGCTCGTCGTCCCCGGCGCCGACAGCGAGGAGGCCGGCGTCGTCCCCGACGCTGCGGCCACCGCCTCGGTGCTGGCCGGGCTGGAGGAGCTCGAGGTGCTCAGCCGGGACACGGCCTCGGTGGCCCCGGCCGACTTCGCCGTGCTGCTGACCGCGGGCACCGCCTCCGGTGACGACGCCGAGGAGCGCACCACCGCCCTGGTCCAGTTGGCCACCGCGCTGGACGCCCGGGGCTCCGGTGCCGTCATCGCCGGTGACCTCGCCTCGGTGGAGGACGGCGGTCTGGTCGGTGCGGTCCGCGCGGACCGGCCGGTCTCCGACGGCCTGTCCACGATCGACAACGCCGACACCCCGGCCGGCCAGATCAGCACCGTGCTCGCGCTGGTCGCCGAGGCCACGGACACCTCGGGCCAGTACGGGGTCGGGGAGGGCACCCAGCCGGTGCCCACGCCCGTCCCGTGAGCAGCTCGCGTGGGCGTGCCGCGCTGGCCGCGGGGGCCGCAGGGGCCGCGCTGGCCGGACTGGCCGGTGCCGACGCGCTGACCGCCCGCCCGGCGGGGGCGCCCTGGCGGCGGACCAACTACGCCGGGCGCCCGGTGACCCTGCTGGGTGGCCCGGTGCTGGCCGCCGCGGCGACCGGATCGGCAGTGTTCGGCGCCCCGGCGGGCCAGCGGGCCGCGGCCGCCGTCGTCGGTGTCGTCGCCGGTGCGGTCGGCGGCTACGACGACCTGGCGGGCGCCCGGCCGGAGCAGGCCCGGGACAAGGGCCTGGCCGGTCACCTGGCCGCACTGCGGGCGGGGCGGGTGTCGGCCGGCGCGGTGAAGGTCGCCGGGATCGGTGCCGCCGCTGCGGTCGCCGCCGTGCTGACCCGCCGCGGTAGCGGGGTGTCTGCCGTCGTCGACGGCGTCCTGACCACCGGCCTGGTCGCCGGGACGGCGAACCTGGTCAACCTGCTCGACCTGCGTCCTGGCCGGGCTGCGAAGGCCGCCGTGCTGCTGTCCGCGGCGACCGTGGGCGGCCCTGCCGGTGGGCTGGTCGCCGGCCCGCTGGGCGCGGGCCTGGCGGTGCTGCCCGCGGACCTCGGCGAGCGCGTGATGCTCGGCGACTGCGGGGCCAACGCCGTCGGCGCGCTGCTCGGCCTGCGGCTGGCCGCGCTGCCGGGCCGCGGCTCCCGGGCCGGCCTGCTCGGTGTGGTCACCGCACTCACCCTGGCCAGCGAGAAGATCAGCTTCACCCGGGTCATCGAGTCGACCCCCGGCCTGCGGGAGCTCGACCGGCTCGGCCGCCGCCGGGCGTGACCGTCGTGCGGCATCCCGGGCGACGTCCTCCCGGGCGGGTCCGGCGATGACGAGCACCGCCCGCCGCCGGGTCGTGCAGGGCGCGGCGGGGGCGGCGCTGCTGATCTCGGTGCTCACCCTGCTGGCCCGGCTGGCCGGGTTCGGGCGCACCGTCGTCTTCACCAACGCCGTCGGCGCCGACAGCACCGCGGACACCTACGTCGCGGCCAACAACGTGCCGAACATCGTCTTCGAGGTGGTCGCCGGCGGCGCGCTGGCCAGCCTCGTCGTCCCGATGCTCGCCGGCGGGATCGCCGCCGGGGACCGGGAGCAGGTGCGCCGCACCGCCGGCGCGCTGCTGGGCTGGGCGCTGCTGGTACTGGTGCCGCTGGCCGCACTGCTCGCCCTCTTCGCCCGGCCGATCGCCGGTGCGCTGCTCGGGGACGACGCGGCCGAGGTCGAGCTGGCCGCCCGCTTCCTGCTCGTCTTCGCCCCGCAGGTGGTGCTCTACGGCATCGCAGTGGTGCTGACCGGAGTGCTCCAGGCGCACCGCCGCTTCGCCGGGCCCGCGCTGGCGCCGCTGCTGTCCACCCTGGTGGTCGCCTCCGCCTACCTGCTGTTCGCCGGCCTGGACGGCAGCCGCACGGTGGGCGGGCTGTCCACCACCGCCGAGCTGGTGCTCGGGGTGGGGACGACGCTGGGTGTCGTCGCGCTCGCGGCGTCCCTGCTGGTGCCGCTGCGCGGGTTGCGGCTGGGGCTGCGGCCCTCGCTCCGCTTCCCCGTGGGGGCGGCGCCCCGGGTGCGCCGGCTCGCGCTGGCCGGGGTGCTCACCCTCGCCGGCCAGCAGCTGGTCGCCCTGGTGGCGATCCGGCTCGCGGCCGATGCGCCCGACGGCACCCAGGTCGCCTACTTCGCCGGGATGACCGTCTTCCTGCTGCCCTGGGCCGCGCTCGCCGTGCCGCTGGCCACCTCGGTCTACCCGGGGCTCACCGAACGGGCCGCGGTCGGGGACGAGGAGGGGTACCGACAGGCGCTGGCGCCGGCCGTCGTCCTCACCGTGGTGAGCGGTGTGGTGGCGGCGGCGGGCCTGGTCGCGGTCTCCGGCCCGATGGCCCGGGTGTTCCTGGCCGCCCCGGAGAACGCTGGCGCTGCAGCCGCGCTCCAGTCGACGATCGCCGCCTTCGCCCCCGGCCTGGTGGGCTACGGGCTGGTCGCGCTGCTCTCCCGGGCCCTGTACGCCCGGGGGTCCTGGCGCTCGCCGACGGTCTGCGTGGTCGGTGGCTGGCTGGTGGCCGTCGCCGCGGACCTGGTGCTGGCCGCCGTGCTGCCCCCGGCCGACCGTGCGTTCGCGCTGGGCGCCGGGCACAGCATCGGGGTCACCGTGGCCGGCATCGCGCTGCTGGTCGTGGTGGCCCGGGAGGCCGGTGCGGGCGCGCTGGCCGGCGTGGCCCGTACCGGTGGGCCGGCGCTGCTGGCCGGCGGACTCGCGGGTGCGGCCGGACTGCTCACCGCTCGGGCACTGGGCGCCGACCCGGTGCCCGGGGACGGCGTGCTCCCCGCGATCGGCATCGGGCTGGCGGCCGGTGGGGTCGTGCTGGTCGTCGCCGCGGCGGTCATGATGGGGACCTCCCGGCGGCCGTTGACCGCGGCCGTGCAGGGCCTGCGGGGGGCCGACGCACCAGGAGGGGACCGATGAGCGAACAGCCTCTCCTGACCGGACGCCGGATCGCGGAGGTGCTGGCCACCAGCACCGGCGGCGTCGGCACCCACCTGCGCTCGGTGCTGTCCGCGCTGGCCCGCTCGGGCGCGGCCGTGCGGGTCTGCGGCCCGCAGGCCACCGAGGAGCTGTTCGGCTTCACCGCCACCGGCGCCGACTTCCGTCCGGTGGGCATCTCCGCAGGGCTCGACCCGGTGGCCGACCTGCGCGCCGTCCACGCCCTGCGCCGGGCCACCGCAGAGGCGGACCTGGTGCACGCCCACGGGCTGCGGGCCGGGCTGGTCGCCGCGGCGGCCCGTGCCCTGGCCGGGCAGCGTCGTCGGCCGCTGGTGCTCACCCTGCACAACGCACTCCCCGAGGGCGGCGGTCTCCGCCGCCGCGTGCTGCAGGGCGCCGAGCGGGCCACCGTCCGCGGCGCCGACGTGGTGCTGGCCGCGTCCGGGGACCTCGCCGACAACGCCCGCCGGCTCGGCGCCCGGGACGTGCGGGTCGCCCCGGTCTCCGCGCCGCCGTTGGGGCCCGCCCGGCGGGACCGGCGCGAGGTGCGGCGCGAGCTAGGGCTCGTCGACGACCGCCGGCCACTGGTCGTCGCCATCGGGCGGCTGCACCCGCAGAAGGGGTACGACTCGCTGCTGGACGCCGTCAGCCGGTGGTCGGCGGACCCGCGGCTGCGCCCGGCACCGCTGGTGGCGATCGCCGGGGACGGTCCGCTGTCCGACGAGCTGTCCCGACGCATCGCCGCCGAAGGGCTGCCGGTGACGCTGCTCGGGCGGCGCACGGATGTCGCCGACCTGCTCGGCGCCGCGGACGCGTGCGTGCTGCCCTCGGTCTGGGAGGCGCGCTCGCTGACCGCCCAGGAGGCGCTGCGGGCCGGGACGCCGCTGGTCGCCACGGCCGTGGGCGGGATCCCCGAGCTGGTCGGGGACGCCGCCGAGCTGGTGCCCGTCGGCGATGCCGCGGCCCTGGCCGAGACCGTCGCCCGGGTGCTCACCGACCCCGCCGAGATCGCCCGGCTGGGGGCCGCCGGACCACGTCAGGCGGCCACCTGGCCCGACGAGGCGGCGACCGCGGCCGCTCTGGTCGACCTCTACCGGGAGCTGCTCGGACCCCCCGGGGAGCGGTGATGAGCGGACCGGGCGCCCTCCTGCGCCTGTTCTCGGCCTCGCTGGTCCTGCTCGCCCTGCTCGGCGGACTGCTCGCGGGCACCACCGGCCCGGCGGCGGCCGCCACCGCCGAGGGACCGTGGTCGGCCACCCGGGTGGTGGACGTCGGCGTCGCCGGGCTGACCTGGTCGGACCTGGACCCCGAGCGCACCCCCGAGCTGTGGGCGCTGGCCGAGGAGTCGGCCATCGGTGCGCTGTCGGTGCGGGCCGCCCGACCCACCACCTGCCTGCTGGACGGCTGGGCCACCCTGGGGGCGGGCAACCGGGCCCGCTACCCGGGCCCGGTGGAGCCGGTCCCCCCGGTGCCCGTGCCGAGCGTCCCGCTCGCGGAGGACGACGCGGTCGCGAACGGCGCCGACGACGGCTCGGCCGCGGTGCAGGCGGACACCCGGCTGTCCTGGTGCGGGCTGGAGGAGCAGGTCGCCGACGTCGGCCTCGCCGAGCCGCAGCAGACCGTCGCGCGGGTGGCCGCCGACGAGGCGACCGCCCGGTTCGGTGCCGAGCCCGGCGCCCTCGGCGAGGCGGTGGACTGCAGCACGGTGGTCGGCCGCGCCGGCTCGCTGGCGGTGGCGGGGGAGTCCGGCGAGTTCAGCGTCCGGGACCGGCTGCCGACCGAGCCGGCCGAGGTCGCCGCGCTGCTGGCGGAGTGCCCGCTCACCGTCGTCTCGCTGGACCAGCTCACCGACGCCGGCGCACCGGCCGTCGAGGAGACCGACACCGGCACCCAGCCCTCCCGCCGGGAGGCGGCGCTGGCGGTCATCGACCAGACCGTCGGCCGGCTGCGCGACGCGGTGGCCGAGCTGCCCGGGGACACGCTCTTCCTGCTGCAGGGGGTCTCGGAGGTCAACGGCGGCCGGCCGCAGCTGCACGTGGGGCTGGCCAACGGGCCGGGGGTGGCGCCGGGCTGGCTGACCAGCGCGAGCACCGGCCGGGCGCCCTTCGTCCAGCTGATCGACGTCGCGCCCACGATCCTGCAGGCGCTGGGCCTGGACCGGGTTGGCTCGATGAACGGGCAGCCGTTCCGGGTGGCCGGCGACCGGCCCGACCTGGCGACCGCGATCGCCGAGCTGGAGCAGGTCAACACCCGCGCCGTCGTGCACTACCGCAGCACCGGCACCACCTTCTGGCTGCTGGTGGCGCTCAACGGCGCCCTGGTCGTGCTGGGCCTGCTCGGCCTCGGCGGCTGGGCCACCGGGTGGTTCCCCGGCCGGACCCGGGGCCGCGGGCGGGTGCGGACCTGGCTGCAGCAGCGCACCCCGGGACGGCGCCGGACGGCGGCGCTGCGGGTCGCCGCGCTCGCCGTCGCCGCCGTCCCGGTGTCGACCTACCTGGCCAACCTGGTGCCCTGGGAGCTCAGCTCGGCCCCGCGGCCGGCGCTGGCCGGCTCGGTGCTCGGCTGCACCGTCGCGGTGACCGCGGTCGCCGCGCTGGGGCCGTGGCGGCGGACCCGGCTGGGGCCGGCGGTCGCCGTCCTGGTCATCACCCTGGGGACCCTGGTGGGCGATGTGCTCACCGGCTCCCACCTCGAGCTCGACGGACTGCTGGGCTACGACGCCATCGTCGCCGGCCGGTTCACCGGGTACGGCAACCTGAGCTTCGGGCTGCTGGCGGTCAGCTCCCTGCTGCTCACCGCCGCGGCGGCTGCGGCGGTGGCCCGCCGGGCGGGCACACCCGGTCGTCGGCACTGGCTCCTGCCGGTGCTGGGAGCCGGGATGGGCACCGTGGTCGTGATCGGCGCACCGTCGCTGGGCCGGGACTTCGGGGGAGTGCTGGCCGCCGTCCCCGGGTTCCTGGTGCTCGGGATGCTGCTGGGCCACATCCGGGTCACGGTGGTCCGGCTGGTGGCGGTGCTCGCCGTCGCCGTGCTGGCCGTCGGCTCCGTCGCGGTGCTCGACTGGCTCGGCCCGGCCGACGAGCGCAGCCACCTGGGTCGCTTCGTCGGGCAGCTGCTGGACGGCGAGGCCTGGACCGTGGTGAGCCGGAAGGCCCAGGCCAACCTCAACATCCTGCTGGGCAGCCCGCTGGCCTGGATGCTGCTGGTCGCCCTGGTCGCCGCGGTGTGGCTGCTGCGCCCCGGCGGGCTGCTGCGCACCCGCCCGGGTCACCCCGCCGCGGGGCTGCCCGCCGCCGACCTGCGGGTGCTGCGGGCCGGGCTCGTGACGGTCGCGCTGAGCCTGACCCTGGGCGCACTGGTCAACGACAGCGGCGTCGCCCTCCCGGCGACCGCCGCCACCCTCCTGGTGCCCCTGCTGGTGTGGCTGGTCGCCAGTGCACCGGGCGGCGACGGGGCCGCCGAGCCGCTCCCGGGTCGGGCGCCGGGAGCGGCTCCGGAGGGCCCGGGAGCCCGTGTTAACGTGGGCGTCCGTGGGTCGACTGGCAGAACCTCGTGACCGCGGACCTCTTCTCCCCAACTCCCAGCCGACGAAGTTCGTCTTCGTCACCGGCGGCGTCGTGTCGTCACTGGGCAAGGGACTGACAGCAAGTTCTCTGGGGGCGTTGCTCTCCAGCCGTGGCCTGCGGGTCACGATGCAGAAGCTGGACCCGTACCTCAACGTGGACCCGGGGACGATGAACCCCTTCCAGCACGGCGAGGTGTTCGTCACCGAGGACGGCGCCGAGACCGACCTGGACATCGGGCACTACGAGCGGTTCCTGGACACCGACCTCACCGGCCGGGCCAACGTGACCACCGGCCAGGTGTACTCCGACGTGATCGCCAAGGAGCGGCGCGGGGAGTACCTGGGCGACACGGTGCAGGTGATCCCGCACATCACCAACGAGATCAAGTCGCGCATCATGGCCGTGGCAGAGGGCCCGGAGCGGGTCGACGTGGTCATCACCGAGGTCGGCGGCACGGTCGGTGACATCGAGTCGCTGCCGTTCCTGGAGGCCGCCCGACAGGTGCGGCACGAGATCGGCCGGGACAACTGCTTCTTCCTGCACATCTCGCTGATCCCCTACATCGCCCCCTCCGGTGAGCTGAAGACCAAGCCCACCCAGCACTCGGTCGCCCAGCTGCGCAGCATCGGCATCCAGCCCGACGCGCTGGTCTGCCGGTCGGACCGGGAGATCTCCGAGGGCATCAAGCGCAAGATCGGCCTGATGTGCGACGTGGACGCCGACGGGGTCACCTCCTGCCCGGACGCCCCGTCGATCTACGACATCCCCAAGGTCCTGCACCGCGAGGGGCTGGACGCCTACGTCGTCCGCCGGCTGGGCCTGCCGTTCCGGGACGTCGACTGGACCGTGTGGGGCGACCTGCTGGACCGGGTGCACGACCCGAAGCAGACCGTCACCGTGGCGCTGGTCGGCAAGTACATCGACCTGCCCGACGCCTACCTCTCGGTCACCGAGGCGCTGCGGGCCGGTGGCTTCGCCCACCGCTCGCGGGTGCAGATCCGCTGGGTGCCCTCCGACGACTGCGCGACCCCCGAGGGCGCGGCGGCCGCACTGGCCGGGGTGGACGGCGTCTGCGTGCCCGGCGGGTTCGGGGTGCGCGGCATCGAGGGCAAGCTCGGCGCGATCCAGCACGCCCGGGTCAACGGCATCCCGACCCTGGGGCTGTGCCTGGGCCTGCAGTGCATGGTCATCGAGGTGGCCCGGGACCTGGCCGGCATCGAGGGCGCGAACTCCACCGAGTTCGACCCGGAGACCCCCGACCCGGTCATCTCCACCATGGCCACCCAGCTCGACGTGGTGGCCGGCCGGGGCGACATGGGCGGCACCATGCGGCTGGGCAGCTACCCGGCCGCGCTGCAGAAGGGCTCGGTCGTCGCAGCCGCCTACGGCGCCACCGAGGTCACCGAGCGGCACCGGCACCGGTACGAGGTGGCCAACGCCTACCGCGACCGGCTGACCGAGGCCGGGCTGGTCTTCTCCGGCACCTCGCCCGACGGCACCCTGGTCGAGTTCGCCGAGCTGCCCGCCGACGTCCACCCGTTCTTCGTCGGCACCCAGGCGCACCCGGAGCTGAAGAGCCGGCCCACCCGGCCGCACCCGCTGTTCGCCGCCTTCGTGCAGGCCGCCGCCGCCTACCAGGACGCCGCCCGGCTGCCGGTGCCCGAGGGCGAGCAGGTCGGGATCTAATGGCCCACGAGTACGAGGTACTGGACTCCGAGGAGCTCTACGCCGGCCGGATCATCTCGCTGCGCAAGGACACCGTGGCGATGCCCGGCGGCGGGGAGAGCGGGCGCGAGGTCGTGCACCACCCCGGCGCGGTCGGCATCGTCGCCCTGGACGACCAGGATCGGGTGGTGATGCTGCGCCAGTATCGGCACCCCGTCGGGGAGCACCTGTGGGAGGTGCCGGCCGGGCTGCGCGACGTCGACGGGGAGCCGCCGGTGGAGACCGCCCGCCGCGAGCTGGCCGAGGAGGTGCAGCTGTCGGCGGAGCGCTGGTCGCTGCTGACCACCCAGCACCCGTCGCCCGGCTTCTGCGACGAGCTCGTGGTGCTCTACCTGGCCGAGGGGCTCAGCGACGTCGCCCGTCCCGACGGCTTCACCGTCGAGCACGAGGAGCTGGACATGACGGTGGAGCGGGTGCCGCTGGCCGAGGCCGTCCAGTGGGTGTTCGACGGGAAGATCCGCAACTCCCTCGCCGTCATCGGTGTGCTGGCCGCCGCGCAGCTGCGGGCCACCACGCCGCAGCTCCGCCCGCTCGACGCGGTCTGACCGCGGGCCCGGGTTGCCCCCGGGCCCGCCCGCGGGTGAGGGTGGCCCGGTGCTGACACATGACCATGCCCTGTCCCTGCTCCAGGCCGCGCGGGAGGAGTCGACGAAGCTCGGCGTCCCGATGTCCTTCGCCGTGATGGACCCCAGCGGCCACCTCGTCGCGCTCATCCGGATGGACGGCGCACCGTGGATCTCCGCCGACGTCGCTCAGGGCAAGGCGTGGACGGCGGCCGCCTACGGCGCCCCCAGCGCGGCCCAGAAGGCGAAGATGGAGCCGATGCCGAACTTCGCCTCGGCGATCACCACGATGACCGGCGGCAAGTTCACCCCGCAGACCGGCGCCGTGCCGGTGTACTCCGACGGCACGCTGCTCGGCGCGCTGGGCGGCAGCGGCGGCACCGGCCAGCAGGACGAGGACGTCTGCGCCGCCGCCGTCGCGGCCTGCGGCTACTCCGTCAGCTGACGCCGGGAGCATCGGTGTCGTGACCCGGCTGGGCTGAGGGGCGGGGCGAACGGAGACCGAGTCGTTCGAGCTCCAGCCCGGCCAGCGCGTGCAGCGCGGCCGGGTCGCCCGCCCGCCAGCCGGCCCCGGTGCCGGCCGGCAGGCGGGCCAGCTGCGGGAGCGGGGCGGTGGCCATCGCCCGGGCGGCCAGCAGCTCGAGGTCCGGGACCCCGTCGAGCAGCCGGTCGGTCGCCCGGGCCTCGCGCAGCCAGCCCAGCCGCCAGGGCAGCCAGCGCAGCAGCAGCCAGCCCACCGGCAGCAGCACCAGGACGACGGCGAGCACGGTGGCCAGGGTGTGCACGGCGTCCGAGGCGTCCTGCCCGGCACCGGTCACCGAGCCCCCGGCCTCGCTGAGCGCGCCGAAGGGGGCAGCGAGCTCGTCGCCGACCACGGGCACCCCGTCGGCGACGCCGGCCGCCGTCCCCATCGAGTCCGAGATCGACCGGCCGAGGTCGGCCACCGCCAGGCCCGGCTCGGCCAGCACCAGCACCGCACCGTGCACCGCCCGGGCGACCAGCACCCACAGCACCGCCCAGGCCACCAGCCCCAGGTCGGCGGCCAGCTGCCGGGTGCGGTGCTCAGGACGGTCGGCGTACAGGCGCATCGGGCAGCTCCGGGTCGTTCGTGGCGCAGTGGGTCCCCGGGATGGTGCGTCACCGCGGCCGGGACGGCGATCCGAGCAAGAACGGTCGGGCGCGATCGCCGCGGCGGCGGACAGACTCGATCCATGACGTCGGACCAGGTGCCCACCGGGCGCGACCGGCTCCGCGAGCTGCTGGACGCCGTGCTGGACGAGGACAACCACACGCTCGGCGAGATGGCCGGGGACGCGTTCGCCTCGCCCTGGCACTTCAGCCGCCAGGTGGCCCGGGGAGCGGGGGAGTCGCCGGTCGCGCTGCGCCGGCGGGTGGAGCTGGAGCGTGCGGCCTGGCAGCTGTCCGGCGGGGCGAGCGTGACCGAGGTGGCGTTCGCGGCCGGGTACGAGTCCGTGGAGGGGTTCAGCCGGGCGTTCCGCCGGGCCTACGGCCGTTCCCCGGGACAGTCGTGCTCCGCGCGCACCCGTGACGGTCACTGGCTCCCCGCGCCCAACGGCGTCCACTTCCACCCGCCCACCTCGCTGTGGGTGACCGGCGAGCAGGGGCCCCGCGGTGGCGACGAGGTCACCGCGCTGCTGGTGCACCACGCCCTGGAGGACACCCGCGCGCTGCTCGACCTCGCGAAGGGCCTGCCCGAGGACGAGTACCGGCGGTCCCGCGCGCCCGGTCTCGAGGTGTTGCGCTGGGACGGTCCGGAGGAGTCGCTGGCCGCCGTGCTGGACCACCTGGTGTGGGCCACGGAGGTCTGGCTCGCCGCGGTCGAGGGCGCCGACTCCCCGGCGCACGGAGCCGACGACCCCGCCACGCTGCTGGCCCGGCACGATTGCGCCGCCCCCCGGTGGCTGGCCTTCGTGCGGCAGGTGTCCCGGCGTGGTGCCTGGGGCGACCGGCTGGTCGACGCGCTCTGCGAGCCGCCGGAGACCTTCGTGGTGGGCAGCGTGGTCGCCCACGTGCTCACCTTCTCCGCGCACCGCCGGCAGCTGGCCCGGCACTGGTTCCGCGCGGCCGGCCTCGAGGTGGACGCCGGCGACCCGATCGACTGGCTGAGCAGGAGGAACGCATGACCCGCACCGTCTACTACACGGCCACCTCCCTCGACGGGTTCATCGCCACCGTCGACCACTCGCTGGACTGGCTGCTCAGCCGGGAGAACGACGCCGACGGGCCGATGGGGTACGACGGCTTCATCACCGGGATCGGCGCCGTGGCCATGGGGGCGACCACCTACCTCTGGGTCCGGGAGCACGACCCCGACTGGCTGCCGGAGCAGCCCGCCTGGGTGTTCACCCACCGCGACCTCACCCCACCGCCCGGGGCCGACCTCCGGTTCACCGCCGACGACCCGGCCCGGGTGCACGCGGCGATGGTCGAGGCGGCGGGCGGCAGGGACGTCTGGGTCGTCGGGGGCGGGGACCTGGCCGGCCAGTTCGCCGACCGCGGTCTGCTGGACGAGGTGGTGGTCGCCATCGCCCCGGTGACCCTGGGCAGCGGAGCGCCGTTGCTGCCGCGCCGGGTCGAGCTGGAGGTGCGGGAGTGCGTACGCAACGGCGAGTTCGTCTGCGTCCGGTACGGGGTGCGGCGGAGTCCGGCCGACGCCTGACCGGCTCCTCCGGTCAGCGGCCGATCGCGTCCAGCTCGGTCAGGTCCTCGGCGGAGAGCTGGAGCCCCGCGCCGGCGACGTTCTCCCGCAGGTGCGCCGTCGACGAGGTGCCGGGGATCAGCAGGACGTTCGGCGACCGCTGCAGCAGCCAGGCCAGCGCCACCGACATCGGCGTCGCGTCCAGCCGGGTCGCGACGGCCGAGAGCGCCGAGGACTGGAGCGCGGTGAAGCCGCCGAGCGGGAAGAACGGCACGTAGGCGATGCCGTCGGCGGCCAGGGCGTCGATCAGCTCGTCGTCGGTGCGGGCGGCGAGGTTGTACATGTTCTGCACGCACACGATCGGCGCGATGGACCGGGCCTCGGCCACCTGCTCCGCCGTTGCGCTGGACGAGGTGCTCGCCCAGCGGGCGGCGTAAGACGACCGGGTCGGGTGACCCGGCGACCGGCCGGACGTGGCCGCTGACACACCGCGGGCGCCGTCGGTGCCTACACTCCGGCCGAGGTGGGCCCCGACCGGGCCGCCCAGACGCGGTGGCACCACCGACACCCCGGTGGCCGGCTGCCGAGACCGGGAGTCAGTGCAGATGCGGGTCGGAGTCGTCCGAGAGGTCAAGAACCACGAGTACCGGGTCGCGCTCACCCCGTCCGGGGTGACCGAGCTGGTCGCCGCCGGGCACGAGGTGCTCGTCGAGGCCGACGCCGGGGTCGGCTCGTCCATCCCCGACGCCGACTTCACCGCCGCCGGCGCGAAGATCCTGTCCACCGCCGACGACGTCTGGGCCGCCGCCGACCTGCTGCTGAAGGTCAAGGAGCCGATCGCCGAGGAGTTCGGCCGGATGCGCGCCGACCAGACCCTCTTCACCTACCTGCACCTGGCCGCCTCCCGGGAGTGCACCGACGCGCTGCTGGCCGCGGGCACCATGGCGATCGCCTACGAGACGGTGCAGACCGAGGGCGGTGCGCTGCCGCTGCTGGCCCCGATGTCCGAGGTCGCCGGCCGGATGGCACCGCAGGTGGGGGCACACACGCTGGAGCGGGCCTCCGGTGGCCGTGGCGTGCTGCTCGGCGGCGTCTCCGGCGTGCACGCGGCGAAGGTCGTCGTCCTGGGCGCCGGGGTGTCCGGGATGAACGCGGCCACGATCGCGCTCGGCATGCAGGCCCAGGTCACCGTGCTCGACCGGGACCTGGAGAAGCTGCGTGCCGCCGACCGGCTGTACCGCGGGCACCTGCAGACCGTCGCCTCGAACGCCCTGGAGGTCGAGCGGGCGGTGCTGGAGGCCGACCTGGTGATCGGCGCCGTCCTGGTGCCCGGCGCCAAGGCGCCCACCCTGGTCAGCAACGAGCTGGTCTCCCGGATGAAGCCCGGCTCGGTGCTGGTCGACATCGCCGTCGACCAGGGCGGCTGCTTCGCCGACTCCCGGCCGACCACGCACGACGACCCGACCTTCGCCGTCCACAACTCGGTCTTCTACTGCGTGGCCAACATGCCCGGCGCGGTGCCGAACACCTCCACCTACGCGCTGACCAACGTCACGCTGCCGTACGTGCTGGCCCTGGCGAACTCCGGGACGGCGGCCGCGCTGGCCGCCGACCCGGTGCTGGCCCGGGGGGCGAACGTCGCCGGCGGGCAGCTGGTGCACGCCGGGGTGGCCGAGGCGCACGGCCTGCCCAGCGTCCCGTGGCAGGAGGTGCTGTCCTGACGGTCGCCACGAGTGCGGGCCCCGCCGTCGAGCGCACGGTCACCGGCTACCTCGACCACCTGACCGTCGAGCGCGGGCTGGCCCCCAACACCATCGCGTCCTACCGCCGCGACCTGCGCCGGTACGCGGAGTTCCTCGCAGCCGGCGGGGTGCGCGGGCTGGGCGAGGTGGGGGAGTCCGACGTCACCGCGTTCCTGGTCGCCCTCCGCACCGGCGACGACGACCACCCGCCGCTGTCGGCGACCTCGGCGGCGCGGGCGGTGGTCGCCGTCCGTGGGCTGCACCGGTTCGCCCTGCTCGACGGGCTGGTCAGCGACGACGTCGCCGCGGAGGTGCGCCCACCCGCCCCGGCCCGGCGGCTGCCCAAGGCGATCCCGGTGACCGACGTCGAGGCGCTGCTGAGCGCGGCGGCGTCGGTCGAGGGGCCCCGGGGGCTGCGCGACCGGGCGCTGCTGGAGCTGCTCTACGGCACCGGCGCCCGGATCTCCGAGGCGGTCGGGCTGGCCGTCGACGACCTCGACCTGTCGTCCGCGGCGGTGCGACTGGCCGGCAAGGGCGGCAAGGAGCGCGTCGTCCCGGTCGGCAGCTACGCGGTCACGGCGGTGCAGGACTACCTGGTGCGGGCCCGCCCGGCGCTGGCGGAGAAGGGCCGGTCCGGCGTCCGCGGGGGAGCGCTGTTCCTCAACGCCCGCGGCGGGCCGCTGTCCCGGCAGAGCGCCTGGTCGATCCTGCGGGACGCCGCCGAGCGGGCCGGGATCTCCGCGGAACTCTCCCCGCACACGCTGCGGCACTCCTTCGCCACCCACCTGCTCGACGGCGGCGCCGACGTCCGGGTCGTGCAGGAGCTCCTCGGGCACGCATCGGTGACGACGACGCAGGTCTACACGCTGGTCACCGTCGAGCGGCTGCGCGAGGTCTACGCCACCAGCCACCCCCGCGCGCTGCGCTGACCCCACCCCCGTCGCTGCGGCGGCGAGATCGGGCCGAGGGCTGTCTCGTGCCCGCGGAGGCAGCCCTCAGCCCGATCTCGCCGGCAGGCCGCGGCCCGGTGAGGGCGGCTCGGCGACCACTTGTCGACAAGTTGCCCTGGGTGGTCACGGTCGGCGACGGGCCTGCCGAGAAGAGGGGTGGGAGAACGGACCGGCGACTTCCCCCTGCCGGCAGTGCGCGTTCCCCGCCGTGCCCCGACCGGGAGCCGCGGTCCGAACAGTCCAGGGAAGAGGCAGAAGCGATGTCGTCGAGACGAGCCGAGGCGGCGGCCTCCGCCGTCGCGCTCCCGCGCGGAGGGGCCCCGGCGGGCGACGCCGAGATGGGCATCCCGACGAGCCGCGTCGACCCTGCCAAGGCCCGGCAGCGGAAGCTGCCCGACCCCAAGCCGATCACCTCCCACGGGCCGGCGCAGATCATCGCGATGTGCAACCAGAAGGGCGGCGTGGGCAAGACGACGTCGACCATCAACCTCGGTGCCGCGCTGGTCGAGCAGGGCCGGCGGGTGCTGCTGGTCGACCTGGACCCGCAGGGCGCCCTGTCCGTGGGGCTCGGCGTCCCGGCCCAGGGGCTGGACCGCACCATCTACAACGCGCTGATGGAGCCGGCGACCACGCTGGCCGACGTCCGCGTCGCCACCGGCATCCCCGGGCTGGACCTGGTGCCCAGCAACATCGACCTGTCCGCCGCCGAGGTGCAGCTGGTCAGCGAGGTCGCCCGCGAGCAGACCCTGATGCGGGTGCTCGCCGGGGTGCGGCAGGACTACGACTACGTGCTCATCGACTGCCAGCCCTCCCTCGGGCTGCTGACGGTCAACGCGCTCACCGCCGCGCAGGGGGTGATCATCCCGCTGGAGTGCGAGTTCTTCTCCCTCCGCGGTGTGGCCCTGCTCGTCGACACGATCGACAAGGTCAAGGAGCGGCTCAACCCGTCCCTGGAGATCTCCGGGATCCTCGCCACCATGTACGACACCCGGACCGTGCACTGCCGGGAGGTCTTCAGCCGGGTCGTCGAGGCCTTCGGCGACACCGTCTTCAAGACCGTCATCTCCCGCACGGTCCGCTTCCCGGAGACCACCGTCGCCGGTCAGCCGATCACCCAGTGGGCCCCCACGTCGTCCGGCGCTGCGGCGTACCGCGACCTCGCCAAGGAGGTGCTGGCCCTGTGACG
The DNA here is from genome assembly GCF_026967995.1 of Modestobacter sp. VKM Ac-2979. NCBI lineage: Bacteria > Bacillati > Actinomycetota > Actinomycetes > Geodermatophilales > Geodermatophilaceae > Modestobacter > Modestobacter sp. VKM Ac-2979. Next base: position 662,363 of record NZ_JAPVBO010000003.1, on the reverse strand, counting down.
CGCAGGCCCGTGCTCCCCGGTGCCTCCGAGCTGTTCCGGATGACCGACACGTCGGCGGCGGCGCAGCCGGCGCCGGTCACCGAGCTGACGACCCTCGCCGCCACCCAGTCCTCGCCCGCACTGCGCTCCAACGGCTCGCGGGGCGACGACGGCCACCCCGCCGAGCCCGCACCGCTGGCGCTGGTGCCCGACGTGGCCGGCGGCGCGCCCCGCATCGTGGTCGACGAGCTGGCCTCGCACCGCGCCACGATGCCGGCGGCCGCGCCGCTCCGGCCGCAGCAGACCCGGGCGCGCGTCGAGAAGGGGCGCACCCGGCACGAGGAGAAGATCACCGTCTACTGCTCGGCCGACGAGCTGCTCGCGCTGGAGACCGCTCGACTGACCCTGCGCGGCCAGCACGGCGTGGCCACCGACCGTGGCCGCATCGTCCGGGAGGCGATCGCCGTCCTGCTGGACGACCTCGAGGTGCACGGCGAGAACTCCGTCCTCGTCCGCCGCCTCCGCAAGCACTGACGGACGGTGCCGTCGATCATCGGCGAGTGGCTGCCCCGCCCGGCGTGTCGGGCAGCCGATCGCCGATGATCAACGCCCGGACGCGGCCGTAGGCTGGCCGGGTGACGACGGGGGAGGTCGGCGACGGGCGGTTCACCGTCCGGCTGACCAACTTCGAGGGCCCGTTCGACCTGCTGCTCCAGCTGATCGGCAAGCACAAGCTCGACGTCACCGAGATCGCGCTGTCCACCGTCAGCGACGAGTTCATCGCCCACCTGCGGGCCCTCGGCGACGAACTCGACCTCGACCAGGCCAGTGAGTTCCTCGTCGTCGCCGCCACCCTGCTCGACCTCAAGGCCGCCCGGCTGCTGCCGGCCGCCGACGTGGAGGACGAGGACGACCTCGCCGTCCTGGAGGCCCGGGACCTGCTGTTCGCCCGGCTGCTGCAGTACCGGGCCTACAAGCGGGCGGCGGAGTTCCTCCGCGGCCGGGAGGCCGAGGCGGCCCGCCGCTTCCCCCGCAACGCCGACCTGGAGCAGCGCTTCGCCGACCTGCTGCCCGAAGTGCTGCTGGGGGTGACGCCCGAGCAGTTCGCCGCCATCGCGCACGAGGCGCTGGTGCCCAAGCCGCCACCGACCGTGAGCGTCTCGCACCTGCACGCCCCCGCGGTCAGCGTCACCGAGCAGCTGCTGCTGGTCCGCAGCCGGATCGCCACCGCGGGGACGGCGACGTTCCGGGCGCTGAGCAGCGACTGCGCGCACACCCTGGAGGTCGTCGCCCGGTTCCTGGCGCTGCTGGAGCTGTACCGCCAGCAGCTGGTGACCTTCGACCAGGTCGCGCCGCTGGGGGAGCTGCACGTGCGCTGGACCGGGCCGGAGCTGGTGGGCGGCCGGCTGCCGGACGAGATCGACGCGGACACCGCCGAACACCTGGAGGAGTACGGATGAGCGACCAGCCGGAGGAGGTCCAGCCGGAGGAGGTCCCGCCGGACGAGGTCCCGCCGGACGAGGCCCAGCCGGACGAGGCAGCGGCCACGGAGCAGGCGCCGCCGGCGCCGTTCTCCTGGGACGCCGTCGCCGCCGAGCTCGCCGCGACCCTCGAGGAGCACGACGAGGAGGCACTGGCCGCCGGGTGGGGGCAGGTGGCCGCCCAGCTGGCCGCCGACCTCGGCACCCCGACCGGTCCGCCGGACACCGACGTCGCCGGCCCCGTCGCCGACCCTGACGCCGATCCCGACCCGGCTCCACTGGGCCGGGCACCGGCAGCGCCCCCGGTCGAGCTGGAGGTGGTCCCGGAGCCGGAGGCCCCGGTCGAGGAGGCCGTGGCCCCCGCCGTCGACGCGACGGTGGACGGGGAGCTGGACGCGGCTGCGCTGCGCGGCGGGCTGGAGGCGCTGCTGTTCGTCGTCGACTCCCCGATCGACGAGGGGTCCCTGGCCGCGGCGGTGCGCTGCCCGGTTGCCCGGGTGCGGGCGGAGCTGACCGCGCTCGCCGCCGACTACGACGGCCGGCGGGCCGGTGTCACGCTGCGCCGGGTGGGGGAGGGCTGGCGGCTCTACACCCGGGACGAGCACGCCCCGGTCGTGGAGCGGCACCTGCTGGAGGGCCAGCGCAGCCGGCTCACCCAGGCGGCGCTGGAGACCCTCGCCGTCATCGCCTACCGGCAGCCGGTGACCCGGGCCCGGGTGTCGGCGATCCGCGGGGTGGGGGTGGACGCCGTCGTCCGCACGCTGGTCTCCCGCGGGCTCATCCGGGAAGCCGGTTCCGACCCGGACTCCGGCGGCGGCCTGTACGTGACGACGCCGCTGTTCCTCGAGCGCCTGGGGCTGACCGGGCTGGACGAGCTGCCGGAGCTCGCCCCGCTGCTGCCGGACACCGGCGCGATGGTGGACGAGCACCCCGACGCCTGAGCACCCCGACGCCCTGCCAGGAACCGGTGCCGGGACTTGTGGTCATGCGGGCACTGGCCAGGTGGGAGACTGGTGGAGATGGACACGACTGCAGACGACACGCCCACCACCTCCGGCGGCGAGGGCTGGTCCGAGGACATGGAGCTCGCCCCGGCGCACCCCCGGGACGCGGGGCCGACCGAGCCCGACGACGACGCCCAGGGCGAGCGGCTGCAGAAGGTCCTGGCCCGGGCCGGGGTCGGCTCGCGCCGGGTGTGCGAGGACATGATCGACCAGGGTCGGATCTCGGTGGACGGCCAGGTCGTCCGGGTCCAGGGCAAGCGGGTCGACCCGGACTCCGTCGTCATCGCCGTCGACGGCCGGCGGATCGACATCCGCAACGACAAGGTCACCTACGCGATGAACAAGCCCTTCGGCGTCATCACCTCGATGAGCGACGACCGCGGGCGGCCCACCGTCGGCGACATGATGGGCGACCTGGCCACCGGGCTGGTGCACGTCGGGCGGCTGGACCAGGACACCGAGGGCCTGCTGCTGCTCACCACCGACGGCGAGCTGGCCCACCGGCTGGCGCACCCCTCCTACGAGGTGAAGAAGACCTACCTCGCGCAGGTCAGCGGCTCGGTGTCCCGGGACGTGACCCGCCGGCTGCGCAAGGGCGTGGAGCTGGAGGACGGCCCCGTCGTCGTCGACTCGTTCCAGGTCGTGGACACCCACGCCGGGCAGTCGGTCGTGGAGGTCGTGCTGCACGAGGGCCGCAAGCACGTCGTGCGCCGGCTGCTCGACGAGGTCGGGCTGCCGGTCAACCGGCTGACCCGTACCGCCATCGGCCCGATCGAGCTGGCCCGGATGCGCAGCGGCACGATCCGCAAGCTCACCCGCACCGAGGTCGGCGCCCTGCACGAGCTCGTCGGTCTCTGACGAAGGGCCCTCCTGCCCCCCACCGCTCGCAGGCTCGCGGCGGGCCCCTGCAGGAGGGCCGACCACGCGACTGCGGCCGCCGACCCACTCGGGTCGGCGGCCGCTGTCGTGCCGGCGGCTACAGCTGGGTGATCTTCACCGGGGTGGTCAGCACCCGGTCGGCGCCGACGACCCGGTCGGGCCCGGTGAGCTGCAGCCGGGCCGCCAGGCGCAGGTCCTCGCTCGAGGCGCCCAGCTGCAGGACGACGTCCCCGTTCTCCACGACCCGGCGCAGGTCGCGGCCGGTGAAGGACGCCCGGTCGGCGTGCACGGTGAAGGTGACCCGCGCAGCGGCACCGGCCGCCAGCTCCACCCGGGCGAAGCCGACCAGCTGGCGCACCGGGCGGGTCACCGAGGCCACCGGGTCGTGCAGGTACAGCTGGACGACGTCCGCGCCGGCCCGCTCGCCGGTGTTGCGCACCGTGCAGGAGACGGTCACCTCGCCGTCGGTCGGCCAGGCGCCGGGCGCCTCGCCGGGCTCGGCGCCGTCCACCTCCAGCTGCGACCAGTCGAAGCTGGTGTAGGACAGCCCGTGCCCGAAGGGGAAGCACGGCGTCGGGTCCGCGGCGCTGATGCCGCTCTTCGCCCCCAGCGCGGCGTGCAGGTAGGTCGCCGGTGACCCGCCCGGGGTGCGCGCCACCTGGACCGGCAGCCGGCCGGAGGGGTTGACCCGCCCGCTGAGCACGCCGGCGACCGCACCGGCGCCCTCCTCCCCGGGGAAGAACGCCTGCACGATCGCGGCGGCCCGGTCGACGACGTCGCCGAGTGCGTACGGGCGCCCGGTCAGCAGCACCACCACGACCGGCTTCCCGGTGTCGAGCAGTGCCTCCAGCAGCTGGGCCTGGGAGCCGGGCAGCCGCAGGTCGTCGGCGTCGCAGCCCTCACCGGAGGTGCCCCGGCCGAACAGGCCGGCCCGGTCCCCGAGCACCGCGAGACAGACGTCGGCGCCCTCGGCCGCCCGGACCGCCTCGGCGATGCCGCTGGTGTCGGGCTCCTGGACCGGGCAGCCCAGCGCGGAGGTCACCTCGGCGGTGGGGAACTCGGCCCGCACCTGGTCCAGCAGGGTCGGCAGGTCGATGCCCAGCGGCATGTCCGGGTGGGCGACCCCGACGTGGTTGGGGAACGCGTAGCAGCCCATCAACGCCAGCACGTCGTCGGCGCACGGGCCGACCACGGCGACCGACGCCGGGCTCTGCAACGGCAGCACCTGGGCCCGGTCGGCCAGCAGCACCACCGAGCGCTCGGCCAGCGTGCGGGCGAGGGCGCGCATGTGCGGCGGGTCGAAGTCGATCTCGCCGCCGTCCCGCAGCGCCGTCGGCTCGGGGTCCCAGCCGGCGTCCAGGAGGCCCAGCTGGCCCTTCTGCAGCAGCACCCGCTCCAGCGCCCGGTCGATGACCTCCATCGACAGCGCGCCGGTGCGCACGAGGTCCAGCAGCGGCTCGCCGTAGCAGCGGACCGTGGGCAGCTCCACGTCGATGCCGGCGGTGAGCGCCAGCGCCGCGGCCTCGGCCGGGGAGCCGGCGACGCCCTGGGTGGTCTCCAGCATGGACACGGCGAAGTAGTCGGCGACGACGACGCCGTCGAAGCCGAGCTGGTCGCGCAGCAGGTCGGTGAGCAGGGCGGGGTCCGCACCGGCGGGCACGCCGTCGACCGCGGCGTAGGAGTTCATCACCGAGCGGGCACCCCCCTCGCGCAGCGCCGTCTCGAACGGCGGGAGGACGACGTCGGCGAACTCCCGCGGGCCCATCGTCACCGGCGCGTGGTTGCGGCCGGCGCCGGAGGCCGAGTAGCCCGCGAAGTGCTTGAGCGTGGCGACGATGCCCGTGCTCTCCAGCCCGCGGGTGTAGGCCGAGCCGAGGACGGCGACCAGGTACGGGTCCTCGCCGATGGTCTCCTCGGTGCGCCCCCAGCGGTGGTCGAAGCTCACGTCCAGGACGGGGGAGAGGCCCTGGTGGACACCGACGGAGCGCATGAGGTCGCCGATCCCGGCCGACATGGCCTCCACCGTGGCGGCGTCGAAGGAGGCGCCCCAGGCCAGCGGGGTCGGGAAGACCGTGGCCCCCCAGGCGGTGAAGCCGGTCAGGCACTCCTCGTGGGCGATCGCCGGGATGCCCAGCCGGGAGCCGTCGACGATGCCGCGCTGGGTCTGGGCGAGCACCTTGGCGCCGGTCGCCGGTTCGACGGGACCGGTGCCGAACACCCGGGTCAGCTGACCGAGCCCGGGCCGGGTGAGCTCCTCCCAGGGCGGGAGCGGCTCGGAGAACTCGTGCTGGTTCGGCGCCACCTCCTCGCCTTCGGAGATCGCCGTCCAGACGCCGTAGAGCTGGGCGACCTTCTCCTCGAGGGTCATCTCCTCCATCAGGGCACGGACCCGGGCCGGCAGCGGGCGGGAGGGGTCCTGCCACGGCGCGAGGCTGGGCGTCTCCAGGTCGGGGACGGGCAGGGACTGGGGCTCGATCACGGTGCGGGCTCCTGGGTCGGTTCGGCACGCCGGCGGCGGCGCGGTGGTCCAGCGGTGGGGGGCCGGGGCGGGGCCCGGCGCGGGGGCAGTGGCCGCGGTCAGCGACGGGGGGCGGCGGTGGACGCGCGGGTGACCAGGTGGGTGGCCAGCTCCACGCGCTGGCTGGACAGCTCCCCGCCGTCGATCAGCTCGTGCAGCATGCGACCGGCCAGCCGCCCCATGTCGGCCAGCGGCTGGCAGACGGTGGTCAGTGGCGGGGACGACCAGCGGGCCATCGGCAGGTCGTCGAAGCCGACCACGCTCAGGTCGCCGGGCACCGAGAGCCCGGCCTGGCGGGCGGCCTCCATCACCCCGAAGGCCTGCTCGTCGCTGCCGGCGAAGACCGCGGTCGGCGGTTCCGGCAGTGCGAGCAGCGCGCGGGTCTGGTCGTAGCCGCCCTGGTGGCGGAAGGTGCCGTGCCGGACCAGCTCCGGGTCGACGGCGATGCCGGCCCGCTCCAGCGCGGCCCGGTAGCCGTCGATCCGCGCCCGGCTGCACAGGTAGTCCTGCGGGCCGCCGATCACGGCGATCCGCCGGTGCCCCAGCCCGACCAGGTGCTCGGTGGCGGCCAGGCCGCCGGCCCAGTTGGTCGCGCCGACGCTGGGGACGTCCTGCCCCGGCATGTCGACCGGGTCGATGACGACCACCGGGAGCCGCGAGCGGCCCAGCCGGCGCTGGTCGGCGGCGGTGAGCCGGGAGGTGACGACGAGGGCGCCCCGCCGGCCGCCGGCGATGAGCGCACCGACCCAGTCGGTGTCCGAGGAGCGCGACTGGGAGGAGACCACGACGTCCAGGCCGCTCTCGGTGACCCCACGCAGGATCTCCACGGCCCAGGGGCTGTCCAGCGCGGTGAAGACGACGTCGACCAGGAGGTCCTCGGGTGCCTTGCGGGCCACCGGCACGTACTTGTGCTCCTCGAGCAACTGCTGGACGTGCGCCCGGGTGGCCGGGGCCACGTCGGTCTTGCCGTTGACCACCTTGGAGACGGTGGGGAGGGAGACGCCGGCCGCCGCGGCGATGCTCGCCAGCGTCGGTCGGCCCAGCTGTTGCGGTGGCACTCGCGGCCCTCCCGGTCCTCGTTGGATGCCGGTGCGACCCCGGAGGCGCCCGTCCACCAGGGGAGCGGTCCGACCGGCGTCGCTGTCGGCGTGCCCGGGACGTTATCGAAAGTTTCGGTCAATGCATAGTCACCGAGCGGGTGGCCCGGTCGCCCCGTGCAGCTGAGGTAACGGTGCGGCAACAGCCTGCCGGGCTGCTGACAGGGTCGTTGACACCCGCCGGTGACGTGGCTTACGTTCCAGCAACTGCCCGAAACTTTCGGTTTTCAACGACGAAACAGGAAAGGTGGCGTGGGATGACTTCCCAGCGTCTGACCCGTGTTGGCGTGTCCGCCAGCACCATCGTCCTGCTTGCCTCGGTCGCTGCATGTGGGTCCTCGGGCCCCAGCGGCAGCGGTGGCGGCGGTGGGGGTGAGGGCGGCACCGGACAGGTGTGGGCCCTCCAGGACACGACCCTCAACCCCATCGAGGAAGCCTCGATCGAGCGCTTCAACGAGCAGTCGGAGGCCGGCGACTTCGAGCTGGCGACCTTCGGCAACGACCCGTACAAGCAGCGGCTGCGCACCGCGATCGGCTCCCCGCAGGCCCCCGACCTCTTCTTCAACTGGGGCGGCGGCAACCTCAAGGAGTACGTCGACGCCGGCACGGTCGAGGACCTGACCCCGCTGCTGGACGAGAACCCCGAGCTGCGGGACGCGTTCCTGCCCAGCGTCCTCGCCGGTGCGGAGCTGGACGGCGCGAACTACGGCCTGCCGATGCGCGGCATGCAGCCGGTCGTCCTCTTCTACAACAAGTCGGTGCTCGACGCCGCCGGCGTCGAGGTCCCCGAGACCTGGGACGACCTGCTCGCCGCGGTCGACCAGCTCAAGGCCGCCAACGTCACCCCGATCGCCCTCGCCGGCAACCAGGCGTGGACCGAGCTGATGTGGGCGGAGTACCTGCTGGACCGCGTCGGTGGCCCGCAGGTCTTCCAGAACATCCGCGACGGCGTCGAGGGGGACTGGAGCCAGCCCGCGGTGCTCGAGGCGATGACCATGCTCAAGGAGCTCATCGACCGCGGCGGCTTCGGCACCGAGTTCGCCTCCGTCGGCTACGACGTCGGTGGCGCCTCGACGATCCTCGCCCAGGGCGACGCCGGGTTCCACCTCATGGGCTCGTGGGAGTTCGTGAACCAGCTGGGCCAGAGCCCGGACTTCGTCGAGGCCGGTGACCTCGGCTGGGCGCCCTTCCCGGCCGTGACCGGCGGCGAGGGCGACCCGTCGAACCTGGTCGGCAACGTGTCGAACTTCTACTCGCTGACCACCGACTCCGACAACAAGGAGGCGGCGGAGGAGTTCCTCTCCACCGCGCTGACCGACGAGACCTACATCGACGACCTCATCGCCGCCGGTGACGTCCCGCCGGTGACCGGCGTCCGGGAGAAGCTGGAGGAGGCCGAGAACTCGGAGTACACCACCTTCATCTACGACCAGACGGTGGACGCGGAGAACTTCCAGCTCTCCTGGGACCAGGACCTGGCCGCCGACGAGGCGACGGAGATGCTCGAGCAGCTCTCGCTGTTCTTCCTCGGCGAGCAGACCCCGCAGGGCTTCGTCGACGCCCTGTCCGACTGAGCCGAGCCGGCTGAGCAGCACCGCAACGAGGACGAGAAGGTCATGAGCTCACGAGGGTCATCAACGCAGACGGGGCAGCAGCGCCCGTCCGCGTGGTACGCGGCACCGGCAGTCCTGTTCTTCGGGCTGTTCGCAGTGGTGCCGATGCTGCTGGTCGTCTACCTCAGCTTCACCGACTGGGACGGCTTCGGGTTCCCGCAGCCCTCCGGGGCGGGGAACTGGAGCCGGCTGGCCGGAGACGGTGAGGCGCGCGACGCCCTGGTGCTCACCCTCGTGTTCATGGTCCTGTCCTGGCTGGTCCAGACCCCGGTCGCACTGCTGATCGGGGTCTGGGCGGCCGGCCGGCAGCGCAACCGGGCGATCCTGAGCTCGCTGTTCTTCCTGCCGCTGCTGCTGTCCACCGCGGCCATCGCGCTGCTGTGGCGGTCGGTGCTCGACCCGAACTTCGGCGTCACCCAGTCGCTGCCCTTCCTGGGCCAGTTCAACTTCCTGGGCGACACCAGCATCGTCATCTACACGGTGATCTTCGTGATCACCTGGCAGTACGTGCCGTTCCACACGCTGCTCTACCAAGCCGCGGCGCGGACCATCCCGGCCAGCCTGTACGAGGCGGCCACGATCGACGGCGCCGGTCGGTACAAGCAGTTCTTCCAGATCACCGTGCCGCTGCTGCGGTACACGATCATCACCTCGACGGTGCTGATGGTGGTCGGGTCGTTCACCACGTTCGACACCGTGCTGATCCTCACCGGCGGTGGGCCCGGGACGGCGACGCGCATCGCGCCCCTGTACATGTACATCACCGGGTTCAGCGCCTTCGAGTTCGGCTACGCCAGCGCCGTCGCGGTGCTGCTGCTCGCGCTCGGTGCCGGCCTGTCGCTCCTGGTCACCAAGGCCACCGGCTTCCGCGACATGAACAGCCAGCAGGAAGGGGCGTGACCGTGGCGCAGACCGCGACTCTCCCGGAGGCACCCGCCGGTGCCACCGCCGCACCGCCCGTCCGCCGTCGTCGGGGTGGCAGCTCCGGTGGACGGCGGGAGCGGCCGAACTGGCTGGCCGGCGTCCTGGCCACCTGCTGGCTGGTCATCGTCGCCGTCCCGCTGTACTACCTGGTCGCGGCGAGCTTCCGGACCCGGCAGGACTACCTGTCGACCAGCCCGCTGAAGCCCCCGACGGACCCGACGATCGACAACTACGTGACCGTCTTCGAGGGCGGCTTCCTCACGTACCTGATCAACAACGTGATCGTCACCGTCGCCACCGTGGCCATCGTGGTCGCGGTGACCGTGCCGGCCGCCTACGCGGTGGCCCGCAACGCCGGCGCGCTGGTGCAGCGGTTCTTCTCGATCATGCTGATCGGGCTGGCCATCCCGGCGCAGGCGACGATCATCCCGGTGTACCTGCTGATCACCCAGATGCGGCTGTACGACACCCTGCTGGCGATCATCCTGCCCACGGCCGCCTTCGCGCTGCCGGTGGCGCTGCTGGTGATGACCAACAGCCTGCGGGACATCCCGAAGGAGCTGTACGAGGCGCAGACCCTCGACGGCGCAGGCCCGCTCGGCGTGCTGCGCAACCTCGTGCTGCCGCTGGCGAAGCCGGCGATCACGACGATCTCGGTGTTCACCGCGCTGAACGCGTGGAACGGGTTCCTCTTCCCGCTGGTGCTCACCCAGTCCGAGAGCACTCGGGTGCTCACCCTCGGGCTGTGGGACTTCCAGGGCCAGTTCGGGACGAACGTCCCGGGTCTGCTCGCGGCGGTCACGCTGTCGGTCGTCCCGATCTTCGTGCTCTACCTGGTCGGCCGCCGTTACCTGCTGAGCGGGCTCACCGCCGGCTTCGGGAAGTAGCGGACCGGTCGTGCGTCAGCTCCCCGGGCGGTCCGCCCGACCGGTGCACCGGATCGGCTCGGCCCGACCGGTGCGCCGGGTCGGCTCAGCCCAGCCGGCGCGCCGGGTCGGCGAGGACGCCGTCCAGGGCCCGCAGTGCCGCACCGGTCGCCCCGGCGGCGAGCGGGCCCCGGGCGCTCAGGATCCGGGGCGCGCGCCAGCGGGCGGACAGCACCCGGCGGGCCAGGTGCCCTTCCAGCGCGGGGCGCAGCAGGTCGGCCAGCTCGGCCAGGTGTCCGCCCAGGACGACGGTCGGGATGCCGACCACGTTGACCACGCCGGCCAGGGCCACGCCCAGTGCCCAGGCGCCGGTCTCGACGGCGGCCGCGCCGGCCGGGTCCCCGTCCCGGGCGAGCCGGGCCAGGTCGCCGGAGGACGCGTCCAGCGGCAGCCCGGCGGCGCGCAGCAGTGCGTGCCGGCCGGCGTAGAGCTCCAGGCACCCGGTGGAGCCGCAGCTGCACGCCGGCCCGTCGGGCTGGACGCACACGTGTCCCACCTCGCCGGCCCAGCCGGAGCTCCCGGTGACGACCCGACCGTCGAGCACGACGGCGCCGCCGATGCCGATCTGCCCGGAGAGGTAGAGGAAGTCACGGTGCGGTCCGGCGCGGCCGGGCGCCTCCTGGGCGACCGTGCGGGCCGCGAGGTCGGCCTCGTTGCCGAGTTCCACGGTCAGCCCCGCCGGCAGGACTCCGCGGAGGAGGTCGGCGGTGGGGAGGTCGGACCAGCCGAGGTTGGGTGCGCGCAGCAGGACGCCGGCCTGCTCGTCCACCACGCCGGGCAGCGCGAGTCCGCCGCCGACGAGGCGCAGCCCGGTCGGCGCACCGGCCAGCAGCTCCTCGGTCAGCACGCCCAGCCGGGCGAAGGTGGCAGCCGGCTCGCTGTTGCGGAGGTCGGCCTGCTCGACGCGCTCGGCGACCACCCGGCCGCGCAGGTCCAGCACCCGGGCCGCCAGCAGACCGGCGTCCACCTGCAGCCCGAGGGCGGCGAACGCGGCGCCGGGCAGCAGTGGCGTCGCCGGCCGGCCGCGCCGGGGGAGGGGGTTGCGCTCGCCCTCGTCGAGCAGCCCGCCGGCCAGCAGCTCGTCGACCAGGCGGGCGGCCGTGGCCCGGGTCATGCCGGTGGTCGCGGCGACGTCCGAGCGCGACGTGGAGCCGTCCGACGCGCACACCGTGCGCAGCACCAGGCCCAGGTTCGTGGTGCGCAGCGTCGACTGTCGGGCCCCGCTCGGCACGTCGGTCAGTCGCTGCGTCACGGGTTGAGGTTAGCCACCTCCTGCCTTATGTTTCGAGGCGAAACAAAAGAACGTCACCCGCAGGGACCGGGCACCCCGGTGCCGCCCCGCACCCACCCGCACTGCACCCACCCGCGCCACCCAGCGAGAGGAACTCCCCGATGAGCACCCTGCAGCCGACCCCCGAGGACAAGTTCACCTTCGGCCTGTGGACGGTCGGCTGGCCGGCCGCCGACCCGTTCGGCACCGCCACCCGGGCTCCGGTGGACGTGGTGGAGTCCGTGCACCGGCTCGCCGAGATGGGCGCCTACGGCGTGACCTTCCACGACGACGACGTGATCCCCTTCGGCAGCGACACCGCCGCACGGGACGCCCACATCAAGCGCTTCCGCGCCGCGCTGGACGAGACCGGCCTGGTCGTTCCGATGGTGACCACCAACCTGTTCACCCACCCGGTGTTCAAGGAGGGCGGGCTCACCGCCAACGACCGCGAGGTGCGTCGCTACGCGCTGCGCAAGGTCATGCGGAACATGGACCTGGCCGCCGAGCTGGGCGCCCAGACCTACGTGCTGTGGGGCGGTCGTGAGGGCGCCGAGGTCGACATGGCCAAGGACCTCATCGCCGCGCTGGACCGCTACGCCGAGTCGATCGACACCCTGGCCGCCTACTCCGAGTCGCGCGGCTACGGCCTGAAGTTCGCCCTGGAGCCCAAGCCGAACGAGCCCCGTGGCGACATCTTCCTGCCCACCATCGGGCACGCGCTGGGCTTCATCGCCAAGCTCGAGCACTCGCACCTGGTCGGGCTCAACCCGGAGACCGGGCACGAGCAGATGGCGAACCTGAACTTCACCCACGGCATCGCCGAGGCGCTGTGGGCCGGCAAGCTCTTCCACATCGACCTGAACGGCCAGCACGGTCCGAAGTTCGACCAGGACCTGGTCTTCGGGCACGGCGACCTGCTCCAGGCCTTCTCCACCGTGGACCTGCTGGAGAACGGTGGCGTCGACGGCGCCCCGGCCTACGACGGTCCGCGGCACTTCGACTACAAGCCGCTGCGCACCGAGGACATGGACGGCGTGTGGCGTTCGGCTGCCGCCAACATGCGCACCTACCTGCTGCTCAAGGAGCGGGCCGCGGCCTTCCGGGCCGACCCGGAGGTGCAGGAGGCCCTGGCCGCCGCGCGGGTGCCCGAGCTGCGTCAGCCCACCCTCGGCGAGGGCGAGACCATCGAGGACCTGCTCGCCGACCGGTCGGCGTTCGAGGACTTCGACGCCGACACGGTGGCCAAGCGTGGCGCCGGCGTCGTCCGGGTCGACCAGCTGATGCTCGAGCACCTGCTCGGCGCGCGCTGACATGACACTGGTGGCCGGGGTCGACTCATCGACCCAGTCGTGCAAGGTCGTGGTGCGGGACGCCGAGAGCGGCCGCCTGGTCCGGGAGGGCCGGGCGCCGCACCCCGACGGCACCGAGGTCGACCCGGCCGCCTGGGAGGCGGCGCTGCGGACGGCGATCGACGAGGCCGGTGGCCTCGCCGACGTCGCCGCGGTCGCCGTCGGCGGGCAGCAGCACGGCATGGTCTGCCTGGACTCCGACGGCGAGGTCGTCCGTCCGGCGCTGCTGTGGAACGACACCCGGTCCGCCCAGGCCGCGACCGACCTCACCGCCGAACTCGGTGGTGGGCAGGCCTGGGCCGACGCCGTCGGCCTCGTGCCGGTCGCGTCGTTCACCGTGACCAAGCTGCGTTGGCTGGCCGAGCACGAGCCGGAGAACGCGGCGCGGACGGCGGCGGTCTGCCTCCCGCACGACTGGCTCACCTGGCGGCTGGCCGGTTCACCCGGCCTGGACTCCCTGGTCACCGACCGGGGGGACGCCAGCGGGACCGGCTACTGGTCACCGGCCCAGGAGGCCTACCGGCTCGACCTGCTGGAGCGCGCCTTCGGCAGCACCCCGGTGCTGCCGAAGGTGCTGGGGCCGGCCGAGCGGGCCGGTGCGGTGGCCGACGGCGCCCTGGGCGCGGCCGGCGGTGCGCTGCTCGGCCCGGGCACCGGGGACAACGCCGCGGCCGCGCTGGGCATCAACGCCGAGCCCGGTGACGTCGTCCTCTCCATCGGGACGTCGGGGGTGGTGTCGACCGTGTCGAGCACCCCGAGCGCCGACCCGACCGGCACCGTCGCCGGGTTCGCCGACGCGACCGGCAACTTCCTGCCGCTGGTGGTCACGCTGAACGCGGCGCGGGTGCTGGACGCCACGGCGCGGCTGCTCGGGGTCGACCACGACGAGCTGTCCCGGCTGGCGCTCACCGCGCCCGCCGGCTCCGGTGGACTCGTCGTCGTCCCCTACCTGGAGGGCGAGCGGACGCCGGACCGGCCGCACTCGACCGGGGCCGTGCACGGGCTCACCCTCTCCACCGCCGACCCCGCGCACCTGGCGCGGGCGGCGATCGAGGGCCTGCTCTGCGGGCTGGCCGACGGGCTGGACGCGATCGCCGCCCAGGGCAACCCGGTCCGCCGGGTCTTCCTGGTCGGTGGGGGTGCCCGGTCCGAGGCGGTCCGCCGGCTGGCTCCCGCCGTCCTCGGCGTGCCGGTGCTGGTGCCGCCGGCGGGGGAGTACGTCGCCGACGGCGCTGCGCGGCAGGCCGCCTGGGTGCTGGCCGGTGGCAGCAGCGCACCGGTGTGGCCGGCCACCAGCACGGAGACGCACGAGGCGGACCCGGTGCCGCACGTGCGCGAGCGGTACGCCGAGGTGCGGGACATGACCGCCACACGGGCGTGACCCGCAGTCCCCAGCACGTTCGCGAGACCGCACGATCAGCACAGCAACCCGTGACCCCACCCACTCGGATCGTCCGGCACGTTCCTGCCGGTAGGAGGACCACACCATGGCGACTGTCACCTACGACTCCGCGACCCGGCTGTACGCCGGGGCCGACCGCCCCGCGGTGGACGCGCTCGACCTCGAGATCGAGGACGGTGAGTTCCTCGTCCTGGTCGGCCCCTCCGGCTGCGGCAAGTCGACCTCGCTGCGGATGCTCGCCGGCCTGGAGGACATCGACGGCGGGCGGATCCTCATCGGTGGCAAGGACGTCACCGACGTCGCCGCCAAGGAGCGGGACATCGCGATGGTGTTCCAGAACTACGCCCTGTACCCGCACATGACCGTCGCGGACAACATGGGCTTCGCGCTCAAGATGGCCGGCATCGGCAAGGAGGAGCGCCGCTCGCGGGTCGAGGACGCCGCCAAGCTGCTGGACCTGGAGCCCTACCTGGACCGCAAGCCCAAGGCGCTGTCGGGTGGCCAGCGGCAGCGGGTGGCGATGGGCCGGGCGATCGTCCGCTCCCCGCAGGTGTTCCTGATGGACGAGCCGCTGTCCAACCTGGACGCCAAGCTCCGGGTGCAGACCCGCACGCAGATCGCCTCGCTGCAGCGGCGCCTGGGCGTCACCACCGTCTACGTCACCCACGACCAGGTCGAGGCGATGACCATGGGCGACCGGGTGGCGGTGCTCAAGGACGGGCTGCTCATGCAGGTCGGCAAGCCGCGCGAGCTCTACGACTTCCCGCGCAACGTGTTCGTGGCCGGGTTCATCGGCTCGCCCGCGATGAACCTGTTCGAACTGCCCCAGGTCGACGGCGGCGTCCCGTTCGGCGACACCGTGTACCCGGTGGGCCGGGACGTGCTCGGCCACGCCGCCGGCAGCCAGGTCACCGTCGGCGTGCGCCCGGAGGACCTCGAGGTCTCCGCGAACGGGCTGCCGATCGACGTCGACGTGGTGGAGGAGCTCGGCGCCGACGCCTACGTGTACGGCCGGACCAGGGTCGGCGACGGCGAGAGCGACATCATCGCGCGGGTCGACGGGCGGCGTCCCCCGGCCAAGGGCGAGGTCATCCACGTGACCCCGCGACAGGGCCACGTGCACCTGTTCGACGTCGTCAGCGGCGAGCGCCTCGGATGACGGTGCTGCCCACCGGCGAGCAGTACGTGCTGCGCTGCGCCGACGCGGAGGCGGTCGTCGTCGAGGTCGGCGGCGGTCTGCGCAGCTACCGGTCGGGTGGCCGGGACGTGGTCGACGGCTACGGCGAGGGGGAGATGGCCGGAAACGCGCGTGGCCACGTCCTGGCGCCGTGGCCCAACCGGCTGCGCGACGGCCGCTACACCTGGGACGGCGAGGAGCACCTCACGCCGGTGTCTGAGCACGAGACCGGCAACGCGATCCACGGCCTCGTCCGCTTCCTGCCCTGGCGGGTGGTCGACCGGACCAGTGACTCGGTGCGGCTGGAGCTCCTGCTCCACCCGCAGCCGGGCTACCCGTGGACGCTGCGGTTGCAGGTCGGCTACGAACTGACGCCGGCCGGGCTCAGCGTGCAGACCACCGCCACCAACGAGGGCGACGTCGCGCTGCCCTACGGCGAGGGCCACCACCCCTACCTCGCCGCCGGCGCCGGGCTGCACGTCGACGACTGCACGCTGGTCGCCCCCGGGGCGACCCGGCTGGAGACCGACGAGCGCGCCCTGCCCACCGGCGCGAAGGAGGTCGACGGCACGCCCTACGACCTGCGCGCGGGCCGGCTGATCGGTGACCTGCGCATCGACCACTGCTTCACCGACCTCGAGCGGGACGCCGACGGGCTGGCCTGGGTGCGGTTGACCGGCCCCGACGGGCGCGGTGCCGCGGTCTGGCTGGACCCGGCCTACAGCCACCTGCAGCTGTTCACCGGCGACGTGGTGCCCGAGCCGCGCCGCCGGCAGGGGCTGGCCGTCGAGCCGATGACCTGTCCGCCGAACGCCTTCGCCACCGGGGAGTCGGTGATCCGCCTGGAGCCGGGGGAGTCGACCACCGCGACCTGGGGTCTCACGCCCCTGGGCTGAGCCGACCGACCACCTCTCCCGCCGTCCGGCGGGAGAGGTGGCACGGCCTCCGTAGACTCGATCGAGGTGCACGGCGACCCGTGCACCGCATCGATCGAGGAGAGTGCTGTGGCCGTCCGAGCCATCCGCGGTGCGACCCAGGTGGCCGCCGACGACCGGGACGAGGTCCTGGAGGCCACCCGGGAGCTGGTGAGCATGGTCCTGGCGCGCAACGAGCTGGACCCCGCTGACCTGATCAGCATCCTGTTCACCGCCACTCCCGACCTGGTGTCGGAGTTCCCGGCGCTGGCCGCGCGGGAGCTGGGGCTGGGCGACGTGCCGCTGATGTGCGCCACCGAGATCGCGGTGCCGCACGCCCTGCCGCGGGTGCTGCGGCTGATGGCGCACGTCGAGACCGACCGGGACCGGGCCGCCGTCCAGCACGTCTACCTGCGCGGGGCCGTGGCGCTCCGCCGGGACATCGCGCAGTGAGTGAGCAGGGGAGTGCAGCAGTGGGGGAGTTCCTCGGTCAGGTGACCCTGGACGGGCCGTCGGGGACCGGGAAGTCCAGCGTCGCCCGGGACG
The DNA here is from genome assembly GCF_026967995.1 of Modestobacter sp. VKM Ac-2979. Classification (NCBI taxonomy): domain Bacteria; kingdom Bacillati; phylum Actinomycetota; class Actinomycetes; order Geodermatophilales; family Geodermatophilaceae; genus Modestobacter; species Modestobacter sp. VKM Ac-2979. The sequence goes on along the minus strand of NZ_JAPVBO010000003.1, from coordinate 645,281 downwards.
TCGCCGCCCGGCTGGGCGCGGCCTACCTGGACACCGGCGCCATGTACCGGGCGGCGACCGTCGCGGTGCTCGACGCCGGGGTCGACCTGACCGACACCGACGCCGTGACCCGCGCCGTCGCCTCCGCCGACATCCAGGTGGGGACGTCGGCCGGCGCTGAGCTGGTGCTGGTCGACGGCGTGGACGTGGCTGCCCGGATCCGGGGGGCGGAGGTGACCCGCACGGTGTCGCCGGTCTCCGCCGTCCCGGCCGTGCGCCGGATGCTGGTCGACCGGCAGCGCGCGCTGGTCGCCGAGGCCGACGCGGTCGTCGTCGAGGGCCGGGACATCGGCACCGTCGTCCTGCCCGACGCCACCCTGAAGGTCTACCTGACCGCCGCACCCGAGGCCCGCGCCCAGCGGCGGGCCGGTCAGCTGGGGGTCACCGACCCCGCCAAGATCGCCGAGATCGCCGCGGACCTGCGGCGTCGCGACGAGTACGACAGCAGCCGGGCCGACAGCCCGCTGCGCCCAGCTGTCGACGCCGTGGTCGTCGACAGCACCGGGCTGGACCGTGATGCCGTGGTCGAGCGTGTGCTCGACCTGGCGCGCACTGCAGTAGGAGCAGCATGAGCATGGACAACGACCTCGACGTCCCCGGTGGTGACGAGCCCACCGGCCCGCTCCCGGTGGTGGCCATCGTGGGACGGCCGAACGTCGGCAAGTCGACCCTGGTCAACCGGTTCCTGGGCCGTCGCGCCGCTGTCGTCCAGGACATCCCGGGCGTCACCCGGGACCGCATCCCGTACCAGGCGCTGTGGAACGGCAAGAACTTCACCGTCGTCGACACCGGCGGCTGGGAGCCGAAGGCGACCGGCATGGCCGCCTCCATCGCCCGGCAGGCCGAGTACGCGATGAAGACCGCCGACGTGATCGTGCTGGTCGTGGACGCCGCGGTCGGGGTGACCGAGACCGACCTGGCCGCCGCCCGGGTGCTGCGGCGCAGCAAGACGCCGGTGATCCTGGTGGCCAACAAGGTGGACGACGAGCGGGGCGAGTCGAACGCCGCCGAGCTGTGGTCGCTGGGCCTGGGGGAGCCGTTCTCGGTCAGTGCGCTGCACGGCCGGGGGAGCGGTGACCTGCTCGACCTGGTGCTGGACGCGATGCCGGAGGCACCCCGCGAGCAGGACGACGTGGGCGGCCCCCGCCGGGTGGCCCTCGTCGGCCGGCCGAACGTCGGCAAGTCCAGCCTGATCAACCGGCTGTCCAAGGAGGAGCGCTCGGTCGTCGACTCGGTGGCCGGCACCACGGTCGACCCGGTCGACTCCCTGGTGACCCTCGGCGAGGAGCAGTGGCGGTTCGTCGACACCGCGGGGCTGCGCCGCAAGGTCAACACCGCCAGCGGCACCGAGTACTACGCCAGCCTGCGCACCGAGGCGGCGATCGAGGCCGCCGAGGTCGCGGTCGTGCTGCTGGCCGCCGACGAGGTGATCAGCGAGCAGGACCAGCGGGTGATCACCCAGGTGATCGAGGCCGGCCGCGCGCTGGTCATCGCCTTCAACAAGTGGGACAACGTCGACGAGGACCGGCACGCCCAGCTGGAGAAGGAGATCGACCGCGACCTGGCCCGGATCCAGTGGGCCAGCCGGGTCAACATCTCGGCGACCACCGGTCGCGGGGTGAACAAGCTGGCCGGTCACCTGAAGACAGCGCTGGCCGGCTGGGAGACCCGGGTGCCCACCGCGGAGCTGAACACGTTCATCCGGGCGCTGGTGCAGGAGACCCCGCCGCCGGCCCGTGGTGGTCGCGCCCCGAAGATCAAGTACGTGACCCAGGCCGACGTCCGTCCGCCCCGGTTCGTGGTCTTCTCCACCGGCTTCCTGGAGGCCGGGTACCGGCGGTTCCTGGAGCGCAAGCTGCGCGAGCAGTTCGGCTTCCACGGCACCCCGATCGACGTCTCGGTCAAGGTGCGCGAGAGCAAGGCGCGCGAGCGCAAGGGCTGACCCGGCCCACGGGGCAGCGGACCGGGTGCGGTAACCTTCTCGGGCAGCGTCCGGGGCCGTGAGGCACCTGGGGCTCGGGCTGTAGCGCAGCTTGGTAGCGCACTTGACTGGGGGTCAAGGGGTCGCAGGTTCAAATCCTGTCAGCCCGACAGAGAAGTTGCAGGTGAGAGGCGGGTCGTCCGAAACGGGCGGCCCGCCTCTTTGGTGAGTACAGCAACCGGTACAGCAACGCGACTTCAGACAGCAGGATCACCACTCCAACGCCTCGTCGAGCCGGTCAGCGGCTTCCCGCCGTTGCGCCGGTGCCACATGGCTGTAGATGTCGGCGGTGATCGCGTAGGACGAGTGGCCGAGGTGCTCCTGCACGACCTTCGTGTGCGTGCCGGCGGCGAGCAGGAAGCTCGCGGCCGAGTGCCGCAACGTGTGCAGGTGGACGTCGCGGAGACCGGCTCGCTCCGCAAGGGTCTCGAATCTCCGGAGCACGTTGCGCGGCTCCAGCGGTGTGCCGACCTCGGTGGTGAAGAGGAGGTCGCTGTCCCGCCAGGCTTCACCGGCCGCGAGCTGCTCCGTGGCCTGCTGCCGACGGTGTGCCCGCAGCGCGGTGACCGTCGAGCGGGGGAGTGGAACCGACCGGCGCGACTTCTCGGTCTTCGGCTCGCCGAGCTGGAGACCCTTCGAGGTTCGGGTCAGCGTCCAGCGGACCCTGAGCGTGCCGCCGTCGAGGTCGACGTCCGACCAGTGCAGCCCGAGTGCCTCTCCGCGGCGGAGTCCGGTGGCCAGCATCAATCGGAACAGCGGCTCCAGCCGTTCGCCTCGCATGGAGTCGAGAAGGCGATGGGCGTCGTCCACCGTGAGGAAGGCAGCGTCCTGGCGCTCGACTGCCGGGCGCCTGACTGCCGCGGCAGGGTTCCGGCCGAGGAGGCCATCGCGCACGGCGATGTCGAGAGCAGCCCGCAGCACGGTGTAGATGGTGCGCACGGTGGAGGGCGCCAGGCCGGCCCTGCGTTTGGACACGATGAGCGCCTCGACGTCCGACGGCCGAATTCGGTCCAGTGGCCGGGTCCCGAGAGCGGGGACCAGGTGCTTGCGAGCGATCGTTGCGTACAGGTCGATGGTCGCCTGCTTGCGGTCGCTGGCGGGCAGTGCCTTGGTGCTCCAGTCCTCCAGCCACGCGCTCAGCGACATGGTGGTGTCCTTCACCGGTGCACCGGCATCCAGCCGCTCGCGCAGGACCTTCATCTTTGACCGGACCTCGGTCTGCGTCCGCCCGTAGACCGTCCTGCGCTTCATGGTCCCGTACTCGTCGCGGTAGCTGACCTCGCCTGACCACCTGCCGTCGCTCCGTCTGAATACCGAGCCCTCGCCGTTCGCTCGCTTCGCCACGTCGTCCTCTGCTGTCTTCCGTCAGGGCTTCTTGCCGATGCCGCGCTCGCTGTCTGCAGCCGGCCGCTTCACCGCGCCATCGGCGGTCGAGCCCGGGGAGTCAGCGCAGCTCGGTTCGGTCCGAAGCCTCCAACCGATTGACGTAGCGCTGGAGCTCGGCTCGGGACAACCGACAACTACGTCCGATGTGCACAGGACGCAGAGCGCCGATGTTGATCAGCGTGTAGAGGGTCGTGCGGCTGATGCTGAGTGCCTTCGCGGCTTGTGCAGCGGTCAGCAGCAGCGGATCTTCCGCCAGCACGTCCCTGAGCAGCTGCGGCTCGGCCATGTCGCGCCCCTCATCAGCGTCCGCGGACCCCCCTTCCTGGCGGGTCCTCCTGGCAGGAGAGGCGTCAGGGCGGCCCAATCCATGACAGCCGCCGAAGCGCGAGATCGGCGACGCCATGCGCTCTCTTCGCAGGAACGTCATGACCAGCAACGATGGATCAACTTCCGTCAGCCACGGTTGGCGATGATCGCCCCCATCGAGGGGCCCGCCCCGTGTCGACGCAGACGTGCCCAGCGCGCGGGTGCGCAACATCGCCACCGTTCAGGGACTCCCGTGGTCCCGGGCGACGGCGGTCAAGTTCGGGGAGAAGTGGCGCATCGGTGCGGTGTCCGCGCCAAGTGGACCGTCAAAGCCGGGGTGGCAGATGTATCCAGCACGCCGCAACGGGGAGCGGCTACCGGGAGGCCGTGACCGGCTGGTTGGCCCTGACCGCGGCGACAGTGTCGGTCCCGAGGGGGGACTGCCCCCGGTTTGGTTGACTCATTGACCTGCCCCACGGATCAGTTACCTCGACAGCTCTGAGGATTCGGGCCTTGCTGCGAAGGTGCATGCCGTGCCGAAGCCGTATCCAGCCGAGTTCCGTGCCCGCGCTGTTGCCCTGGTCCGCGCTGGCCGTCCGATCAGCCGAGTCGCAGTCGAGCTCGGCGTCAGCGAGGGCGGTCTGCACAACTGGGTCCGTCAAGACCGCATCGACCGGGGTGAGATCGCCGGCGTGACGACGAGTGAGAACGCCGAGCTTCAGCGAGCTCGTAGGCGGATCCGCGAGTTGGAGCTGCAGGTTGAGATTCTGACCAAGGCGTCGGCAGGCATTCTTGGCCGAGGAGCGACCGCACCCAAGATGGTTCACCCGGTGATCGACAGGCTCGTCGACGCCGGGCTACCGGCCAAGGTCTGCTGCCGCGTGCTGGGCGTCAGCAGCCCTGGCTACTACAAGTACCGAACACGGCCGATGTCTCCCACCCGAATGCGCAGGCAGTGGCTGACCGGTCTGACCCGTGAGGTGCACCTGGCCTCGCGCGGCACCTACGGCTCCCGTCGGGTGCACGCGGAGCTGACGATCGGAATGGACGTTCAGGTCAGCGAGCGGCTCGTCGCGGTGCTGATGAGCGGCGCCGGGATCTACGGGCTGACGGGGCCCACGCGGATCAAGCGCGTGCGCGGCCTGGTGACCGCCGACGACCTGGTCAACCGCAAGTTCGCACGGCAACGACCGAACGAGCTGTGGGTCACCGACATCACCGAACACCCGACCCGCGAAGGGAAGGTCTACTGCTGCTGCGTCATGGACACCTTCAGCCGCAAGATCGTCGGCTGGTCCATCGACTCGATGCAGACCTCCAGCCTCGTCGTGAACGCCCTCGACATGGCCATCAAGAACCGGCAGCCCGCAGCCCGCAGCCGGCGGCATCGTGCACGCCGACCACGGCGTTCAGTTCACCTCGTGGTCCTTCGGCGAGAAGATCCGCTCCGCCGGGCTGATGCCGTCATTCGGAACAGTCGGGGACGGCCTGGACAACGCCATGATCGAATCGTTCTGGTCCTCGATGCAGATCGAGCTGCTCAACCGACGCAAGTGGCGCACCCGAGTCGAGTTGGCCAACGCCATGTTCGACTACATCGAAATCTTCCATAACCGCCAGCGCCGCCACTCCCAACTCAGCTACCGCACCCCGATCGAGCACGAGCTAGCGTTCCTCACACCATCCGTCCCTGCCTGAACCTCAGAGCTCGAGGGGTAACGAACCGGTAGGGCAGGTCATCTGGTGGGGGTGGTCAAGCCGCGGTAGCGGCGAGGTTGAGTGTCTCGTACTCGACTGGCGTGAGTCGTCCGAGGCGGCGTTGCCGGCGTCGGCGGTGGTAGGACCGCTCGATCCAGGTGATGATCGCCAGCCGTAGTTTCTCTCGAGTCGCCCAGCGGTGTCGGTCGAGCACGCTCTTCTGCAGCAGGGCGAAGAACGACTCCATGGCCGCGTTGTCGCCGCAGGCACCGACCCGGCCCATCGAGCCGACCAGGCCGTTGTTCTTGATGGTGCGGACGAAGGAGTTCGACCGGAACTGACTGGGTTCAATCGGTCGTTGCAACACCCGCTTGTTGGAGCGACCGTAGTTGCTCGTCCAGGACCTCCGCAGGCACCCCGTCCCCGCCACCCCGTCTCCGACCACGGCCGGACCGACGCCAGTTGCTTCGCCATCCGCAGGGGGAGCCGCCCCGGGCACCGGGCCTGAGACCCGCGGCGTTCAGTCGCGGTCTGTCAGGACGCCTTGCTCGTAGACCAAGGTGCCGTCGGTGGTGTACCGGAAGCCCTGACCGCCGGGGATGTGACAGTCGACGCCGTCGGTGAGCACTTCGCAGGTGGCCATGTCCCCGTCGTTGGTGGGGAAGTCGAACGTGGCGCCTGAGACTTGGGTTGTCGACGCCACTCCGGCGAACTGGGCGGGACCGCACGGGTCGAAGAACCCGCCGGTCAAGTCGATGCTCATCACCGCCACCGTGCCCGCCGGGCAAGTGCTTTGGCCCCGGGTTTCGCAAGCGACCGCATACCCGTCAAAGGCTCCGCACACCAGCAGGCCCAGCGGGTCGCTAAAGGCCGCGGGCGCGGGCGGAGGCTCAGGTGCGGGGGGTGCCACGGTGACGTTCTGAAAGACCTTCCCCAGGGCGGTGAACGCCAGGTTCTGCGCGGTGGAGACCAACGCCTTCGCGGTGTCAGGGAGCACCGCCAACGCGTTCATAACGTCGTTCTTGAAAGCAACGCCGGTCACCCTGCTGGCCGTCTTGATCGCGTCCAGAGCGCACTCAGCGGCCGACTTGGCCAGCGAGTCGTAGGTCTCCTGGTTGTCGTCCTCGGTGATGCGGGTGCTCAGGGCCGACACGCAGTCCACTGCCCCACTGATGGCCTGCATCCCGGCGGCCGCGCCGCCAGCGGTGCGTACCTGCCGGGTCACCTCCAGGAGGATCTCCGAGCGGGTGCGCACGGTGACCGCGGCGTACTCGAACACACGGGTGGAGGTCGTGGTGATGACCCCGGCCACCCGGGTGACCTCAAGGCGGGCCGGAGGGTAGAGCACCAAGGCGACCAGGGCCGCGTCGATGAGCAGGCCCTCGTAGTCCGGGCGCAGACCCACGTCGATGTTGCGCCCGTCAGCAGCTAAGGAGGCCATGGTCTCAGCCGTCAGGCTGCTCTCGGTGGCGCCGCGGGCCGGAAGGATGTTGGTGCCGAACGGGGCGTGCAGCAGCCGGGACAGCAAGGTGGCAGTGGAGGAGCCCAAGTCGTACTGGGTGAGCCCAAGACCGAAACGGTCCGGGGTGTCGGCGACGTAAGCCAGCCAAGCCCGGTTGGTCATCCGCAGTACCCCTGAGCCGTCGGGGTTGACTACCACGCAGCCGGAAACCTCAGGCAGCGACGTCGTCACCGTCCAGTCCGGGGAGGCGGAAGAGCAGTCGGCTTCCTGCACCAGCACACCGAAGGCACGCCCCACCGCCCCGCTGGTGGCTCGGGCGGCGCTGGCGGCGGCGTCCCACATGGCCTGCACCCCGATGGGTGCGTTCTCCAGCACGTAGCGGCCGCCATCGAGCACGGCTTGCCCGCCGGTGACGGCCGCGCGACCCACTGATCGTCCGATGTCGCTGACCGGATCGACCACCCAGGTGTTGAACCAGGAAAAGTGCGGAGCCTCTGCGGTGAGCAGGCCAGTGGTTGGGTCGTAGGTGGATTCCAAGGGCAGCCAGGTGCCCAGTTCCTCACTGAAGGTGGCCATGAAAACCAACTCGGGGGCGACTGGCGCACCCTCGACTTGGGGCAATAGAGCCGGGTCCACGGGCAACTGCACCAGAGCGCCCGGTACCTCGTCCAGGTCGCCGAAGTTGATGTCAACCGGTGTTCCGACTTCCAAGGCGTACTCGACGATCAGGTCTCTCGGTGGCGGTGCTTCTGCCGAGTCCTGGAGCACGGTGACTTCGGTGTCCTCGGTCAAGGCGCCGATAGGCACGGTCACCTTGGGTCCGCCATCAGGGCCCACGGTCCCACCGGACGGGCCGACGGTGTAGCCCTCGGAGACCCCCGGGGCATCTCGCCCCGAGTCCCGGTTGAGGGCGAACCAGCCGCCAGCGACGACCACGGCCAAGGCGGCCACGACCGCCACCGGCAGCACCCAGGTTGGTCGTCGAGATGGTGCCGTGCTGGTCATACCAAGCCCCCCGGAACGGCCGACCACCCCCGGGTCAGTTTGCGCCGGAGTGTGCGGTGCCGCGGACGGGCGGTCAATGCCCTTCCGCGTCATGGCCCGCTTCCGCCAGTCGGTCTCCCGACTGTTCACCGAAACCACTGTCGAGGGCTGGGTCGAGGTCAACCCGATGCTGCGCACGAAGGTGAAGCCCCGCCTCAAGGGCATGACCAACGCAGCCTGCAAGGCCCTCCCTCAGGCCTCGGCCGACGCCGCTACCGACCTGCCCGACGATGCTCAGGTCCGCCCGGACGGAACGCAGCAGTGCGTCGACATGCGTCTGGGTACGCGCGACACGTTCTTACTGCGCCTGCTGATGGAGGTCGGGCCCCGTGTCTCCGAGGTGTCCCTGGCCGATCGCGCCGACATCGAGCGCCGCGGCGGCGACACCGTGTGGCTGCGCCTGTTCGGCAAGGGCGCCAGGAAGCGCTGGGGGCGCCTGTCCGACGACACCATGGCCGCCTACAGCGACTACCTGGATGGAGGCCGCCCCGAATCGGCAGCCCGGCTGCGCCTGGACCCCGACACGGGCGAGGAGATCGTGATCGACCCGGTCGACGACGCCGACCGGGCACTCCTGCTCACCTGGCCCGGACTGCGCATGCAGCCCCGGGTCATCCAGTTGTTGGTCGCCCGGGCCAGCCAGCGCCTGCCTGCCGACCTGCGCCGGGCTGTCACCCCGTACGGTCTCCGGCACACCGCGGCCACCCTGCTACTCACCTCCGGCGCCGCGGACCTCAAGACCGTGCATGCACTGCTCGGACACGCCTCCATCGCCACCACCGGCGTCTACCTGGACACCGTCACGCCGCCCTAGTGCAGGCCGTGCGCGACCACCCGGTCACCGGCCGCACCTTCCACCGGCCCTCCGGGCGCCCTGGAGCCCAGACCGCGCATCACGCTGGGTGACCCAGGGGCGGTCACTCCGCGCAGAACGGAGGTCTGGCCCTCGGGCCATCAGATGGAACGATCTTGATGGCAGCAAGAGTCGTCACAGAGCGTGCCGGCATACCGCGGCCGCCCGCCCGCCTCTCACGAGGCTTGGGCCGAACAAGACCAGTCGACGTCGCCGTCAGAAGTAGCCGGGCTCCATGTGGGTGACCTCGCCGCCGGAGACACCGAACCGAAACACGGGCCCGGTGCGGTACAGGTCGTCGTCACTCACCGGGAAGTCCGTATCCAGGGTTCCGAGGTCAGCAGGCCGGACTGTGACTTCGCTAAACTCGTCGGGGGTGTAGGCCACCGGCCCAACGATGGCCATCGCCCGCACCAACTGGTCCTGGTTGCGGAAGTAGACGTCGGTGCACTCCCCGGGACCACTCGGGGTAACGCCGTCCTCGTTGCACGCGGCCTGTGCCTCTGCGCCTTCGTACCGGATCACCTGGTCGATGTAGACCTCACCGCTGAACGCGCCCCGGAGGATGCCGTAGTAGGTGCCGTCGGGCAGGCCCTCATGCCGGATGGGCTGATCGGTCAGCGCGCTCTCCGCCTCCTGCAGCCTGAACTCGGCGCCGTCCCACCGCCAGGTCGCCGCCCCGAAGTGCAGCGGGCAGCAGGGCGGGTCGGTCGGGCCGAACATCCGACCCGCGATGCTGATGTCCCGCCCGCTGGTCGTGAGGTCCGCGGTCAGCGAGAAGTAGGCGTCGTCCTGCTCGTCGCCTTGCAGGTGGCCCAGTACCGCCGGTTGATCACCCTGGAGGTCGAAGACCACGACCTCCATAGGGCTGGACCCGGTTCCGGTCGGACACCGGAGCTCAACGAGCATGTCCGGGTAGCCGTCCTCCGTAACGTCCACGGTGGTCTGGGTGTTCTCGTCCGAACCAGGGCTGGGCGCTACGACGGTATTGGCGCAGCCGCGTGCAGCGACGGCCTCGGCATACCAGTCGGTGTTCGCGGTGATCTCGGCGATGTGCTCGGCTTGTCGGCGGGCCGTCGCGGCCGCCTCTTCGTTGTTTCGCGCCTCAGAGGCGTTGGTGCAGAAGCCGACAGCCTGGAAGCAGCCCACGGCGGCTCCCAAGTAGGCCTGCTGCCCGTAGACGTTGGGGTGGGCTGACTCCTTGATGTCGGGGAAGATGCGCTGCGGATCGCCCGTAGGGACCTCTCCTGCGGCGGGGTAGCCGAGGCGCACTCGATTCATCCAACGCTCTCCGTTGACGGTCGTGGGATCACCGTCGGGTTCTGGGTTCACGCAAAGACCGTGGTTCTGGAACCCGTTGCGCATGTCCACGTGCCGGATTCCCGCTTCGGTGGCCAGTCGGGCAATCCGGTCGTCGAGTCCGTCGACGAATATGTTGATCGCCCGCTGCTCATCTTCGTCCATAATCGCGCCGGTCCCTGACCCGAAGCCGCACGCGCCATCGGGGTCCCTAGGGAAGGCGTAGGGGTAGGACAGCGAAACGACGGGGGCCCCTGCTGGCGCTTCAGCGGCGATGGACGCCATGACCGACGCGATGTCATTGGTCCGGTACCCAGCGGCCCTGCATTCGTCGGCGTTGGGCAGTGCTCCGTCGACGATGATGCCCAAGCCGTAGTCCAGGCAGCGCGTTCGCCGCTCGGCCTCCGGCTGACATTGGAGGGCGTTTAGGCTCCGCAGGAACCGCAGCAAAATAGGCTCGACGGAGATGCCAGCGATCTCGGTTCCGAGCGGCAAGTATCCGTCAAAGAGACAGTTCTTCACCACGTCGGCGAAACCCACGTCGTTGCCACCGAACGAGAAGACGACGGCGGCTGTGTCGTCCGGGAAGGCCGTGGTGTCTCCGGGACGGGGTGACACCTGAGAGGCCTGGCCGTCATCCGACAGTTGCGCACCGAAGTAGTCCGAGGAGGTGGCTCCGCTGCAGGCCCGGAAGTCCAGGGTCATGCCCAACTGCTCAGCCATGCGCGGCCCGTAGGCCATGGGCGATCGGTGACAACGGTTGTCGGGGATGTCCGTCCCCGGGTAGTAGTAGTTGTCCGCCGCGGCCCAGTAGTCGACGTTGTACCGAGTCTTCTCCACCCGCGAGATGCCGAAAGGGGCGCCCTCACCGGCGGTGAAGGAGTCGCCCAGGACGACCAACGTGCCGTTCGGCCCGGTGGGAACAGGTGGCGGTTCATCGCTAATGCCCAGCGGGAACGGGCAGTCGGCGGCATAGTGCATCACCCCGTCGTTACCCATGACCTCAGGCGGACCGCAGGCCGGGCCCGTGGTCATGACCGCGAGACTCTGCATGACCAGCGACGGGTTCATGCTCTGGGCAGCGTTCGCCCCCATGCCGTAAAGCATGGCCACCACGAGCCCTAAAGCCACCACGGTGATCCGCAGGACCTTGAAGCGGCGGCTTCGGCGTCGCGGCGCGTGCTGCTGCTCTGTGTCGTTCCGATGCCCCCGCATGGGCGGCAACGTACGCAGAACCGCCTCTGGTGGGCAGATGCCTCAAGCGGGATGAGCGCAGGTCGCACGCGCCGTCACCCGGTGCAGTCGTCGGCGGTAGCAAGTTGACCGCCGGTCACCATTTCCGGGTGGGGGACGGGTCAGGCCGCGGTGGTCGCCCGGTTCGCGAGGGCTGCCAGGGGTCTGCTCGACGATGTGCCGGGCCATAGCCTGTTGGGTGTGGCCGGTGACGTCGTTCTCCGCGGCACGACGAGCGGTGACCACGCCGTGCGGGCGGATCTCGGCAATGCCGGCGTTGACCACCTCGGCATTGGGCGCGGTGACCGCCGGGTATCAGTTGCTGCTGATCAGGGTGCGCTTGCAGCCGATCTCGTAGTCCGAGGTCAGCGTGGCTCGCACCTGCGGGTCGCGGACCTGGCGCTCCAGGCGGGTCCGGGCCAGCTTCTGCACGGGGCCCAGGTAACGGGGGCTAGGGCGAGTCTCCCAAGTTTGCGGGGTCCGGTGCGGGATCTTGAACGGCTGGGCACTCGTGCTGAGCTGAGTGATGGGCAGTGGGCGGTGATCGAGCCGTTGATGCCGCACGTGACGGGGCGGTCGCGGCCTTACCGGGATCACAGGCAGGTGGTGGAGGGCATCGTGCACCGGTATCGGTGCGGTCTGGCTTGGCGGGATCTGCCGGAGCGGTTCGGGCCGTGGCAGACGGTGTGGAAGCGGCGCGCCCGGTTCTCCCGGGATGGCACGGGGGACAAGGTGCTGGCCGCGGTCATCGCCGCTGCTGATGCCGCCGGTGACGTCGACTGGGCGGTCAGCGTGTACTCCACGGTCAACCGCGCGCACCAGCACATCACCAAACCTGCCGCTAGCCGAGATCCCCACGGGGCAGCGGCGAACGACATCAATCAGATTCTCGGCCGCGGCAACAAGGCGTTGGTCGAGCCGCCTGATCACGGCATCGGCCGCTCCCGGGGCGGCCTGTCGACCGAGGTCCACCACGCCGTCGACGGCCGCGGACGCCCACTCTCGATCCTGATCGGCGCCGGTCAGGCCGGTGACGCACCGGCCTGCCTGCCGCTGCTGGCCGGCATCCCGGTGGCACGTCCTGGACCGGGCCGGCTCCGCACCCGCCCGACCGCGGTGCTGGGCGATCGGGCCTACTCCGCCAAGGCAATCCGAGCCCACCTGCGATCCCGTGGGATCACCGCGGTCATCCCCGAACCCCGCGACCAGCAGGGCCACCGTGCCCGCCGCGGCAGCAGAGGCGGCCGGCCGGTCAGCTACGACCGCGAGCTCTACAAGAAGAGCAACGTCGTCGAAGGCTCCTTCGCCCTGCTCAAGCAATGGCGCGGACTGGCCACGCGCTACGACAGGCACGCACTCATCTACCGAGGCGCGGTGGTCCTGGCCGCCGTCCTCGCCTGGACCCGCACCTGAGAGACATGCCCTAGGGGCGATCGGATACAAGTCGATGCCGGTGACCGGGGGATAGATCAGGTTGCCCGCGACCTGGCGGATGACGCGAACCGTCCGCTCGTCGACCGGTCCGACCGGAACGATGTGGTCAGCGGCCGACGTCCCTTCCACCGCGCCTCGGCCATGCCGTAGACGATCATCCCGCCGCCGCTGTTGGCCGTCGCCGCGATGTTCTTGGCCTGTTCGGCCTGCTGAGCCATTCTTGTGACCCGGTCGTCGGTCGCGGCGGTCAGTGGCAGTTTCTGTTTCCAGTCAGGTCAGCCCGCTCGGTGACCCGGGCGACGCAGGCGCACTCGCCCGGCGTGCGGTCAGCGCAAGTGAGTGTCGCGCCGGTAGCGGGCTCTGCGCATCGTGGTGATGACCCAGAACAGCCCGCTGACCATGAAGATCAGCGGCAGTCCGATCTCATTCCCCTGCTCCTCGGGGAGTTGAGCGACGATGACCAGCCCCACCATCAGGATGACCACGAGCGAGGTCAGCGGATGGTCCTTGCCCCACTCCACGGTGTCCTCGACCATCATGCCGTAGTTGGGGCGCCTGCGGAGCCAGGTCGACTCAGGCCTCGGCGGTTTGGGAAGAGTCGGCTCGGGCATGGCTGCAGGACCGGGTTGTGCGGTCGCCGTCGCCGTGATGCCGGGGCCGGCTGGGGGCGAACTGGCGTCGGCCACGCGCTGAGCGCGCAGGGCTCGTTGAATCCGGGCATCCGTCAAGTTGGAGTCCGGGTTGGCCGCAATCCGGTGCCAGATCTCCTGCCACTTGGCGCAGGCATCGGTTCGAAACGGGCCCATCGGATGGTCGGTCAAGGCGATTCCTCTGGGCTCGTCCCGGCAACGGGCGCAGCCTAAGTCCGATCGGACCCCGAAGGGAAGGTGCCGAGAGTGCGGGCAGGCTACCTGTGCGTCCGGGCTCGCCGGGCAACGGTCACGCAGTTGGGGCCGGAAGTCCGATCGCCGCCGGAGCAGGCAGTCGGATTCCCCGGAGTGCTGCCAGGCCGTCTAGTTGCCGGATCAGCCCCGGCGGACGGCTATCACAGCGTGGCCGCCAGGAGGAAGCCGGCTGCCAGGGCCGGCCCATAGGGGATCGTGGTCTCTCGGTTGCCTCCGCGGGCCAGCGCGATCCCGACCTGCGCACATGTCACTCCAGCGAACACGGCAAGGCCCAGCAGCAGGCCACCGCTGTTCGCGTGTCCCAGACCCAGGCCGCCCAGCACTGCCAGCCGGACGTCGCCGTAGCCCGCACCCGCGAACCGCCAGCACAGCAGCATGGTGAACCCGGCAGCGATCGTGCTGACGCCGCTGAGCAGTAGGCCGCCCCAGTCGCCGCGCACGGCGAGGCCGACGATCAGCAGCAGGCACGTGGCCACGCCGGCCTGCCGGACCAGCGGAGTGGGGATGCGCTGAGTCACCGCATCGCATGAGGCTGCCGCGACCAAGGCGCATCCCCAGATCAGCAGGATCGGCGCCAGTTGCCAGGAATTCGTTCGATGCCATGTCGCGACAGCCGCTGCTCCCGCTACCCCACCGCCAAGGCTGCTGGCCAGCCACAGGGCCCAGGTGGCTCGGTCTTGCCGGGCCAGTTGGCTCAGCCCCCACCTGGTCAGCAGGGGGCTGAGCGAGGCACCGGTGAGCGTCGCTGCGATCGACCACTCACCGCTCATCCGGCCTCCCTTCCTCACGGACCACCTGATGAGGCCAAGTTGACCCGCCTCTGCCATCCGCGGGTCGACGAGCTGCGCCGGCTGTCGAGGTCGCCGCTGAGGCTGCCCCTGCGATACACCCGCTCACGTGGACGAAGCGAGAGATCAGCCGATGCCTGTCACCCAACCGGGTGAAACGGTGCCTGCCCTGTTGCGCTGGGCAACAAGCGAGGCAATCTCGCCACTCGGACGGTGGGCAAGAGAGGGGACACAGCATGGCTTTGACGCGCCTCGTTGCTCTTGGCACTGCCCTCATCGCTGTGCTGTCGGTTTTGAGCTGCTCGTCCTCCCGCACCGTCCCTTCCACGCAGCAGACCTCAACGGCGAGCCAGACGTCGTCGACCGCGTCCGAGGCCACCGCTGACCCAAGTCAGGACGCGGAAGCTCAGGCACTCGCCCTGATCCCGCGCTACCTCCAGACCATCGACGACCTGTATCTCGATCCGTCGCGGTCCCTCGACGAGCTCTACGAGGTCTCGGTGGCACCGGAAGCAACGGCCGAGGCCACGGCCATCGGGCAGTTCCGTGCCCAGGGCTACCGACAAACCGGACGATCACAGCTGGTCACGGCATCCGTCAGCGAGATCGACCTGACGAACGAGCCGGCCGCTGTTCCCTCACCGGTGTTCCCCAGCGTCGCCGTCACCGCGTGCGTGGACGTCAGCCAGGTCCAGGCGACCGACGGGACCGGATCGTCGGTGATCGCACCAGACCGACCGAAGTACCTCGTTCAGCAGCTGACCGTGGTCAACATCGACTACCCGGACGCCTCCTCGTGGCGCATCAGCAGAGCCCCTAACGCGCTGGCGTCGACGTGCGACGGATAGCCGTGCTGCTGGCCGGCGTCGGCGTCTGGTGTGCGCCCCCAGCAGCTGCCGGAACAGACGGGGTCTCCTGCCAGCAGTACAACTCGCACGGCATCTGCGTCGTCGAGGCCAGCTCGGACGGGGCACCTGCGGACCCGTCGACCCTGCCGGTCGCTGCAGCCCCGGCCAGTGATCGTGACGAAGCCGTCGAGCCGAGCTGCACGGTCGCCCTCGCCGCTGCCACCGCCATTCCCTGCCAGACCGCTGACGGATGGTGGGTGCAGACCATGCAGTGCTACGCCCAAGAGGCAGCGGAGCAGCCCCCGAAGGACGCAGCCGTCTGGGGTGGGCGCACCGACGGCGCCGTCTACTTGTGCAGCTACTACACGGATGGTCGCTCGTTCCCCGGCACGAATGGTTTCTCGTTTTGGTCCGCGACCCCACCGGCCGGGCCTGCAGCCGTCGATCCAGCCGTGCTGGCCGAACAGGCGTTGGACACCTTGACGATCCCCGCGCCGACGACCGGGCGGTACCCGGCGGGGCTGCTGCAGAACGGCCAGTCGTTCACGGTGGTCAATGCCTACACGTGGTTCTGGACCGACCCAGCGTCGTTCCAGCCGCTGACCGCCCGCGCGGATGCGGGCGGCATGTGGTCCCAGGTGGTGGTCACTCCGACAGCCCTGTCCTTCACACCCGGCGATGGGGCGGACGGTGTTTCCTGCTCGGGTCCGGGAGTGGTCTGGCAGCCCACGGACGGCGTCTGGTCGCCGTCTCCGGCGGGCTGCCACTACCGGTATCCGCACTCGTCGATCCACCAGCCCGACCGACAGATCACGGCAACGTACGGCATCCAGTGGTCCGTCGCGTGGACGTCGTCGACAGGGCTCAGCGGCACGTTGCCCCAGCTCACGACGTCGTCGAACGCAACGTTCGCCGTGGCGGAGGCGCAAGCGGTGGTGACCGGATGACGGCCAGGGCCGAGACGGCGGCGAAGCATGTCGCGAGCCACCCAGCTCCGGCACCAACCGTGGCGCCGCCATCGCCGGCGCCATCACTGCGGAGCGCCGCGGCGCGACCACGCGTCAGCCGCAAGTCGCTGGTCCTCAGCGTGCTGGTCGTGCTCCTCGGCGGGCTCGTCGCCTTCGCCGCCGGCCAGATGCTGACTGCCCGCACTGAAGTGCTGGCGGTGGCCCGGGACGTGCAGGTGGGATCGACGATCACAGCTGACGACTTGGCGGTCGCGAGCGTCACGTCTGACCCGCGCCTGTCGCCGATCTCAGCGGCGGAGCAGTCCCAGGTGATCGGGATGGTGGCGCAGGTCCCGCTCGTCCGCGGGGGACTGCTGACCCACAGTCAGGTCGGCGTCGACAGTGGGCTGGCGGCCGGTGAGATGTTGGTGGCCCTGCCGATGAAGGAGGGCCAGTTCCCGGCGCGTGGGCTGACCGCGGGCCAGCGGGTCCTGGTCGTCCCGACGCCGGGCAGCGCTGGTGCGGTCGGTGCGGGTGGGGGTGCTGTTCAGAAACTCATCGAGGCCACCGTCGCCGAGGTGGGGCCGGTGAACCCGACCACGCAGGTGACGGTGGTCGACGTTCGGCTCCGCGAGGACGACGGGCCGACGGTGGCCCAGCTCGCCTCCACGGGGAACCTGGCGCTGATCCTGCTGCCGGGTGGTGGCTGATCCGATGCTCACCGTTCTGGCTTCGGGCAAGGCGGCACCGGGCGTGACCACAGCCACCTGGGCACTGGCGCTGTCCTGGCCGGGGCCGCTGCTGGTCGCCGACTGTGATGCGGTCGGTGGGGACATGGTGCCGGGCATGCTCGCCGGCCGGGTCGGCATCGACCACGGCTTGCTGTCCTGGTCAACCGCCGCCCGCCATGACCTACCGGTGGCAGGAGCAGCCGCGCTGCTCGCCGAGCACGGGATCCAGGTGCCGGAGCAACCGCAGACGACGCTGGTTCCTGGCTTCGCGACCGCCATGCAGGGCAGCTCGTTCACCCTCGATGCCTGGGAGCGGCTCGCGCGCGCCTTGCAGCGATCCAGGGCCTCCCTCGGGAGGGACGCCCTGGTGGACGCCGGACGACTGGTCAGCGACCGGGGTTGCTGGCCGGTGCTGCGCGCTGCAGACCAGGTGCTGTTGACGGTGCGGCCCAGCGTGCGATCGGTGCACGCCGCACAGGACGCCGTCCGGCGGCTACGCCGGGAACTCGGCGACCTGACGACCGTGACTGCGTTGGTTGTCGGGGACGGTCCCTACTCCGCGGGTGAGGTGGCCGAGGCACTGGAGCTGCCGCTGGTCGGCGTGCTCCCGGAGGACCGGGCCGCAGCAACGGTCCTCTCCGACAGGGGCCGGATGAGCGTGAAGTCGATGCGGCGGTCCTCGTTGATGCGAGCTGCGACGTCCCTGGCCAGCAAGCTGGCCGCCTCCGCCGAGGCGTCGTCCGATGTCGCGGCGGTGGCTGGATGACCCCCATCCCGGGGGCCGCGCGGTTGACGATCCGAACGGCACAAGGCGCCCAGCTCACCGACGCCGAGTACCGCATCGTGGCCGAGCTCCGCGACCGGGTGTCGACGCGGCTGACGGTGGAGGACAGGAACTACGCGCCTGGTCCGCGGCGGGAGCTGACCAGAAAGCTGATCGGCGACGAGTACGAGCAGTGGCTGCTTCACGAAGCGCACCGTGGTCGGGCGGCTCCGGCCGTGACGACCGAGGACACGATCTTCGCCGCCGTCCTGGCCGAGCTCGACGGGTTGGGACGGCTGGCTCCGCTGCTCGCGCGCCACGACGTGGAGGACATCCACTTCGAGGGCTGCGACCCCACGGTGTTGCGCACGGTGGACGGACAGCTGGTGGCCGGACCCCCGATCGCGTCCACTGACGAAGAGCTCGAGCAGTTGCTGCGGTCGATCGGGTCACGCTCGGACGGCGGGCAGACCAGCCGGGAGTTCTCCTCAGCCAGCCCCATCCTCAACGTGCGGCTGCAGGGCGTCACGGAGCTGGGGGCCCGGCTCCAGGCGGCGATGGATGTGCTGCCCCGGCCGGCCGGGGTGATCCGCGTGCACCGGTTCGGCGATCCGAGCCTGGACGACCTGCACCGGATGAACATGGTCGATTCCCCGGTCCGCGCCTTCCTGCAGGCCGCGGTCGAGGCGGGTGTCTCCCCACTCGTCACCGGAGCGCCGGGCGTCGGGAAGACCACCCTGTTGCGGGCCCTGGGCAACGCCATCCCCTGGAACAACGTCGTCATCACCGTGGAGGACGAGCGTGAGCTCGGCCTGCACCTGCCGCGGTGGGATCCGGTCCAGCAGCAACTGGTCAAGCGGCACGCGGTGTGCCGGCCGTTCGAGTCCCGGCTGCCCAACGCCGAGGGGCGCGGTGGCTTCGACATGGGTGATGCGCTCCACCTCGCACTGCGGGCCTCGCCGACCTGGGTGCTGGTCGGTGAGGTCCGCGGGGCCTACGTCACCTCTCTGCTGGAGGCCGCGACCAGCGGCATCGCCTCGGTGATGTGCACCATCCACTCGCCCTCGGCCGAGGGGGTCTTCGACAAGGTGCTCATCAACGCGCTGAAGGCACACCCCACGCCCTCGACGGAACTGGTGCTGCGCTCGCTCGCTGCCCTCGGACTCGTCGTCCACGTGCAGCGTGACCGCAGCTACGCGCGGTTCGTGTCCGGCATCTACGAGCTCGGGGCGATCGGCGACTCCGGCCGCCCGGACCTCAGGCCCGTTTTCGCTCCCCGAGCTGGCGATGGCCGGGCGCAGGCCACCGGGCCGGGGATGCTGAGCGAGCCCTTGGCCGAGAAGCTGAACGCGGTGGGCTTCGACTCGAACTGGCTGCATCCCGGTGCCTCGGACTGGCCGGCTGATCCATACCCGCTGGAAGCTGCGTCGTGACGGCTGGCTCCCTGCTGCTGACCCTCGCCGGAGTGCTCGTCGCCGGCGGCGTCGTCGCCTTCGTCGCGACGGTGCGAGGCGTCAGCCTCCTTCCCGCTGGAACAGCGTCGGCGCGCGTGCCCCACCGGCGGCAGGTCACCCCGCTGCACGTCGGCGCGTTGGCGGCCGGAGTGCTGGTCCTGCTGATAACCGGTTGGCCGGTGGCTGCCCTCGCTGCGGTCGGTGGCGTGGTGTTCATCCCGAAGGTGCTCGGCGGAGGCAAGGCGTCCAAGCAGCTGATCGTCACGTCAGACGCGCTGGCGGACTGGACGCGGCGGCTGGCCGACCTGATCAGCTCCGGCGCGGCCGGCTCGACCCGGGAGGCGCTGCGCCGCTCGCTGACCTCCGCGCCGGCCGCGATCGCCCCGGCAGTCAGCAACCTGGTGACCCGGATGGGCCCGCAGGGTGTCGAATCGGCGCTCCGGCAGTTCGCGCGCGAGGTCGGCGATCCTGCCGCCGACAAGATCGCCATGGTGCTCATCCTGCGCGAGCGCAACGGCGGTCCCGGACTCGCCGAGGTGCTCACTGCGCTGGCCACAGACCTGGACGAGCGCTCCCGAATGGTGCGTGAGGTGGAGGCTGAACGGGCCAAGCCTCGGGCCAACATGCGCACGATCGTGGTGACCACACTGATCTTGGTGGTCGGGATGACGTTGTTCGCTCGGACGTTCCTGTCGGGCTACTCCACCGTCCTCGGGCAGGTGGCCCTGCTGCTGGACGTCGTCGTCTTCGGGACGGCGTTGCGATGGATGCGGCGCTTGTCCGACCCGCCGACGCGTCCGCGAGTGCTCGTCGATCCCGACCTGGTGACGGTGGACCGGTGACGGGGCTCCAGGCGGCCACGCTCGCCGGCATGCTCGTGGCGCTCGGCCTGGTCCTCGGAGCTCGGGCGTTGCGTCCGGCGCCCCCAGCACTGTCCGCGGCGCTCGACCAGCTCTCGGCCGGCCCGGCCGTGCGAGCCACACCAGCAGCACCGCCGACCCGGGCAGGCGACTGGTGGGATCACCTGCCGCGCTCGGTAATCCGTGCCGTCGAGGAGCACCTCGGCGTTCCCGACACCGACCTGAACATCCTCGGACGGACCCGCACCCAGCTCGCCGTCCGCAAGCTAACGCTTGCCTTCGCAGGGCTGATGACCCCTGCACTGTTCGGGCTGGCGCTGGTGCTCATCGACGCTCCCGTGCCGTTCGTGTTCCCCAGCGCCTTCGGACTTGCTCTCGCCGCTGTCGGTTGGCTGCTGCCGTCCGCCGAGACCCGGGAGGAAGCCAGGCATGCGCGGGCCGAGTTCCGCAGCAACCTCGAGTCCTTCCTCACCCTGGTGGCGGGTGAGCGTCGGGCGAGGGGGTCCGTGGAGCAGGCCCTGGAAGAGGCCGCCGAGGTGTCCGGCAGTGTGCCCTTCCGCCGCATGCACCGCGCGATCAGGCGCGCCGCGCTGTCCGGTCGCAAGCCATGGACCGACCTAAGCGACCTCGGCGACGAACTCGACGTGGCCGAGCTGCGCAGTCTCGCCGACATCGCAGCCGTGGCAGCCGACGGTGCATCGGTCTACAACACCCTGCTGGCCACCGCCCGGACCCTGCGGCACACCGAGCTGTCCGACGCCCGAAGCGAGGCGAACGAGATCAGTGAGCGGATGTCTCGCCCGCTGGCACTGCTGGTCACCGGGCTGACCCTGTTCGTCCTCGTTCCCTTCCTGCTCCGCATGTTCGCCGTCACTCCATGAGCACACCGCACACCCGGAGGCCCTCCATGTCCCAGACCACGATCGGCGACCGCCGATCCCAGATCGTCGGGGCGCTGCACGCCGCGGCCGCCCTCCTCCTCGGCTGGCTGCGCGCCGACCACGTCGCTGACGACCGGGGGTCGGACTCCTCGGAGAAGGCCTTCATGGTGATCCTGGCCATCGCGCTGGGCGGTGCGGTCACCGCGGCAGCGGTGGCATTCGTGGCCAGCAAGACGGCTCTCTTCCAGTAGGGGCCCAGCGCGTCATGTCTGTGCCACGCGTCCACAACCGGGCGGCTGCGCCGTCGTCTGGTCTGGTGACGCGCCCAGACGCAGCCGGGTCCTGCGACGACGGCGAGCGCGGTTCGTCCAGCGTCGAATTCGCGATCTTGTTTCCCATCATCGTCGCGCTGCTGCTCGCCGGCCCGCAGCTGAGCATGTGGTACTTCGCCCGCGAGGCCGCCGAAGCTGCAGCCCAGGCCGGAGCGCGGGCCGCCAGCGTCAGTGAGGCGACCGGGGGAGCGGGGCAGCAGGCGGCGGACACGTACCTGGCCCGGCTCGGCACCGGGACCATCACTCGCTACTCGGTCAGCGAAGAGGCCACAGCCACCTCCGTCTCGGTGCACATCGTCGCGGAGGTCCCCAACGTGATCCCGCTTCCCGGCTTCAGTCCGACCGTCGACGTCACGGTGGTGCGTGGCAAGGAACGCTTCACCACGCCGGATTCGCCATGAGCCGCAGCACTCCGCCGCCCCGCTGCCGGCTCGGTCAGCGGACGCGCGACGACCGCGGTTCCGAATCGGTGGAACTGGCCATCCTGCTGCCGGTCGCGATCCTGGTCCTGGCCATGCTGGTGGTCGGAGCCCGGATCGCGCTGGCCGGGGACCGCATCAGCGGTGTTGCCGGGATGGCCGCCCGGGAGGCGTCGCTGGCCCGCTCCAGCGCTGCCGCCCAGCAACTCGCCACCGCGAGCGCCACGGAGGCACTGTCCAGTCGTGATCTGCACTGCGCCGACGTCCAGGTGACGGTCGACACCGCCGGTTTTAGGAGCGCTCCAGGCGCTGCCGCATCGGTCACCGTGGCCGTGTCGTGCACCGTGGACCTGTCCGACGTCGGCGCTCCCGGGTTCCCGGGCTCGCGGACTCTGCGTGACACTGCCACCAGTCCCCTCGACCCCGCTCGGGATCTGTCGTGAACGGGCGGCGGTGCCGCCGCGCACCGCTCAGCGAGGACGACCGCGGATCGGTCGCCGTGCTGTTCTGCTTCATCGTGCTCATCGCCGGCATCCTGGTGACCGCCCTCGTCGACGCCGGCACCGCCATCCAGGCCGCCAACCGTGCCGACACCTACTCGGCCGAGGCTGCGCGGGCAGCCGGCATCGCGGTCGGCCCCGTTCCCACCGGTGGAGCCACCGACGTCCAGTTGGCGACGAGGGCCGCCAACTCCTACTTGGAGCAAGCAGGAGCCACCGGAATGGTCAGCGTGCTCGGGCCGGGACTCATCGAAGTCAGCGTCACCGTCACCGCGTCCACCCCCTTGCTCGGGATCCCGGTCAGCCAGACCCGGACGCACACCGCTCAACTGCGGGTCGGGGTCACCCAGGGGGAGGGGGTGTCGTGAGCTTCCACGTCGTCCGGCTGCTCAGAGCCGTCGGTGCCCTTGCGGTGCTCGTTGCCGTTGTCCTCGGCGTACCGGTCCTGCTCACAGCGTTGGACCTGGTGCCGCGTGGTCTGCCGTCGGTCGACGAGGTGGGCGCCGTGCTGACGGCGCGGGACGACGGTCAGTTGGTGCAGGTCGTCCTCGCTGCTGGGGCGTGGGTGTGCTGGGCCCTGTTCACCGTTTCGACGGTCGCGGAAGTCGTGGGAATCGCCCTGGCGAGACCCGCGATGGCACTGCCCGGGCTGCGCATATTCCAGCAGCCCGTGGCCGCCCTGCTCGCTGCAGTAGCGGTCGGGCTGACGGTCGCCCCGGCCATCGGGGCGTCCGCCTCCGGGACCGCGGCCACCCGACCTCCGCTACCGGTCGCGGTCGCCGTCAACGCGCTTCCTGCACCAGTGGAGCCGGACGTCGGCGTGCCGGTGATCCAGACGGCGTCCGACACGTCAGCGCACCCCCAGCCGGCGCCTGCTTCGCCGAAGACCTACGAGGTGCGACGACGAGACACGCTCTGGGCGCTGGCCGAGCGCTACCTCGGAGACCCATTGCGCTTTCCCGAGATCGTCCAGCTGAACCCGGCCGGCGTCGGCCCGGACAACGAGATCGCACCGGGCACGGTGCTCGTGCTGCCGTCAGCTGCGATCGGGCTGACACCTGCTGGAAGCGGAGCGGGAGATCCTGCACCGCCTGCGACCGAAGAAGTGACGGTCGAGCGAGGGGACACCCTCTGGGGAATCGCGGAGGAGTTCACCGGCGACGGGCAGAACTGGCGGACGGCCTGGGAGATGAACCGGGGGAGGACGGAACCCGGGGGAGCGGTCTTCAGCGACCCGGACCTGATTCGACCGGGATGGACGCTGACTGTCCCGGTCGTGGAGGGAGAGGCACCAACCGAGACCCCGACGCCTCAATGGACCTCGCCCGAGCCGGCACCGTCGCCCGAGCCGGCACCGTCGCCCGAGCCGTCGCCGTCGCCGTCGCCGTCGCCGTCGCCCGAGCCGTCTCCGTCGCCGGCGGGACCGGCTGGTCCGGCGGCGCCGGGCACGGCGGGTCGGCAGTGGTCTGAGCCGACCGCACCTCGCGTTGATCCGTCACCGACCCGAGTCGAGGCTCCGGCCGAGGCCTCGTCGCAAGCCCCGGCCGTCGCGTTCACCGGCGGCGGGGTGTTGCTGGCCGGGGTGTCGCTCATGGCCCTGCTGCGCTACCGACGACGGCAGTTCCGGCACCGGCGTCCGGGCCGCTTGATCGCGAGCACGCCACCCAATCTGACGCGCGTCGAACGAGCACTGCGGTCAGCGGGCAGCGCGGACGTCACCTGGCTGGATCACGCGTTGCGCAGTCTGGTCCAGGACCTGGCGTCGGTCGGGGAGGGCAGGCTGCCCGACGTCATCGCGGTCTGCATGACCGACGACGTCCTGACTCTCGTCCTCACCGGTCCGGCGCCGAGGGCACCCGAGCCCTGGGCGGTGGATGAAGCGGGCACCCGCTGGTCGATCCGGCGAGGTGACCCGCTGAGCTACGACGAACGCCGTCGATCGCACTTCTTCGCACCGTTCCCCACGTTGGCCTCGGTGGGCTCCACTGCCGGGGGGGAGCACTGGCTGCTCGACCTCGAACGAGTCGCGGCCATGTCCTTGACCGGCGACGCCGACCGCAGCCTGGACCTCCTCCGGTTCCTGGCCGCCGAGCTCGCGCACAACACCTGGTCGGAGATGCTGCAGGTGACTGCGGTCGGTTTCGGCCAGGAATTGGAAAAGATCAACCCCGACCGGTTCACGTGCACGGAGGACGTCGACAAGCCGATCGCGGCACTGACCGGCCAGCTGGAGTCGGTGACCGAAGCGATGCGCGTTGCCGACACCGATGTGCTTACCGGGCGGCTGCGCGACATCTCGGCCGACTCGTGGGCACCCCACGTGCTGCTCATCGGCCCCGGTGCGCCCGAGAGCGGAGCCTCGCTGGCGCACCTGCTGACCGCGCTGGAGCGGCAGCCGTCGCGCAGCGGGGTGGCCGTGGTCATGGCTTCCGGTAGCGACCGGATGGACGACGTCCGGTGGCAGATGACGATCGACGAGACCGGGCTTCTGCGCATTCCCGCGCTGGGGCTCGAGCTGCGCGCCCAACAACTGCCGGCTGAGGAGGCTGCCCCGCTGGCCCAAATGCTGGCAATGGCTGCCGTCACCGACGACCGTCCCGTTCCGCCGGCTCACGGGGACGCGGCGTGGGATCAGAGGGCCGACGCCTGCGGCGGCCTGCGACCCGGCACCGTGGGCAACGAGCCAGCGGCACGCCCGGTGGGTCCACTGGCCACGACCGTCGACTCAGTTCTGCCGCTGCCCGAGCAGGACTACCTGGACGCGGGAGCGACGACCGAGCACGACGTGCGAGCGCTGGCTCCCGCGACGGATGACGCTGTCCGCCATCAGGTCGAGAGCGCCGACCCCGATCTCGATCGGGACCTGGCTGACTGGGCCGACGCGTCCTCACCGCGACCCAAGCTGACGCTGCTCGGTCCGGTTCAGGTGCGCGCTCAGGGTTCTTTGCCTCAGCGCAACCCGCGGCGGCAGTTCTACACGGAGATCGTCGCCTACCTGGCGACCCGGCCTGGGGGCGCGACCAGTGAGCGGTACGCCACCGCCATCTGGCCCGACGAGCCGGACGTCGTCGGTAAGACCAAGGTGAGGCAGTCGATCTCCGTCGTCCGGGCGTGGCTCGGCACTGACCCGGAGACCGGAGCTGACTACCTGCCCTCGGGGCTCACTGCGGCTGCAGCCGGGCGCTACCGCATCGACGGCATCCTGATCGACGCGGAGCTCTTCCGTCGGCTGCGCGTTCGCGGCGTTGCGCGCGGAGCGAACGGCATCGGCGACCTGCGTGCCGCGCTCGATCTGGTCACTGGCCAGCCCTTCGATCTGCCTCCGCTGCGGCAAGGGGCGGCCGGTGGGTACAGCTGGTTGGTCCAGGAGAACGCCCGGCCGGATCACGAGTACGCCGCGATGATCGTCGACGTCGCGCACATCGTCGCCACCCACCACCTCGCTGCTGGTGAGCCAGGGCTCGCTGCGGACGCCGCCCAGGTTGCATTGCGGGCGGGGAGCTTCGAGGACGTACCGCTACTCGACCTTGTCGCTTCCTGCGACGCCCAAGGCGACCGAGCTGAGGCCGACGCCTACGTCGCCCGGATTCTAGGCAACCACGACGCCGAGGTAGAGGAAGATCTACCGCCTCGCACAGCCGAACTCCTGTTTCGACGTGAACGAACAAGCGCGCGGGTTGATCGGAACAAGAACTAGTGAATGAGCTGGCTCCGAAGAGCCAACGGTGATCATCGTTGTCTTGCCGGTCTGGGACAGCATCCGTTCACGATGAGGTTTGGCGGTTCCGGTGAACGGCGCAGCTCATGGCGGGAGATCATGATCGATCACGGTGGCGAGCGAGCTGAGGGACCGCTGGTGAACTCGGCCGCGAGGTCCGAGGACAGCCGCCGTGAGCTGCTGTCCTTGCCTGGGACCGCTGTTCCCTGAAACCAGCTGTCCGCGGCGATCGCTATCCACGAGCGCGCTAGGGGCGACGGAGACGGGCGTCTACCGGGTGGACTACGAGCTGCTGCTCATGCAGTCGCCGACGCATGTGACCCGAGGTAGCGGTCATGGCCGCCCGCCGGAACGGGGCTGCCAGCGGAACGACCGGACCGCGACCGCGGCGGCCACCACGCCCCAGAGCACGAGGACGGCCAGATCGCTCCAGGCGAGCTCGGCGCCGGCCGGGTCCCATGCCTGGGTCAGCGCGTTCTGGAAGTGCAGGAGCGGGAAGAGGGCGCCCACGCTGCGCATCCACTCCGGCCCGTCGAGGAAGAAGACCTCGGAGAAGAACGCCAACGGCAGGAGCACGACCAGGCCGACGGCGCCCACTGCCCGGGCGTCGGGGAGGAGTGCCGCCAGCACGAAGCCGCACGCAGCCAGGGCGAGGGTCCCGATCACCAGGACCGGCAGCCCCATGAGCAGGCCGTCCGTCGGGACGCGCACATCGAAGAAGGCCGTGCCGACGGCGAGCACCAGCGCCGCGACGACGACGGACAGCCAGAGCGCGGCGGTGGTGCGGCCGGCGAGGTACTGCCACGGGGTCAGTGGTGTGCCCCGGAGCCGCTTGAGGACGCCACGGTCCCGGGCCGTGGCCACCGACTCGGGCAGGTTGAGGAAGGCGGTGACCCCGCTGCCCCAGACCGCCATGCTGGCGGCGAACAGCGTGGGGAAGGGCACGCCGTCGATCACGGTGTCGGCGCCGGCCATCGTGACGAACAGGGCGTAGAGCCCGACGGGCATGGCCAGGGCGAAGAACACGGAGCCACCGTCGCGCCAGGTGGACCGGTTGGCTGCCACCGCCTGGCCGAGCACCATGCGGGCTGCACCCGGCCGGCGCCCGGCCGTGGGACCCGCGCTCCGGTGCGGCATCGTCCCGCCCGTGGTGGGAGCGGGGGACCGGCGGGTGGGTGAGCTGCCTCGCGCGCCGGGTCCGCGGCCGAGGAAGCGAGCGGCGATCAGGGCACCGGTCAGCCCCCAGACGAGCAGGACGGCCGAGCCGGCCGCGTCCCACCCGGCGCCGGGGGAGAAGGGATCGAACTGGTCTTGCAGCGCCTCGGCGAAGGGCCGGAGCGGGAAGACGCTGCCAACGGTGGCCATCCAGGGCAGTTCGCCGCCGATGGTGAACACGCCGGAGATGAATGCGAGGACGACGGCGGTGCTGACCGAGGTCGCTTGGGCGGCGACCGCTGTAGGGGAGAGCGCAGCCACTGCCAGCCCGAGAGCGGCGAAGCAGGCGATGCCGAGCAGGACGGTGACGACGGTGGCCGGTGCCGTGCGGCCGATGATCTGGACGCCGAAGCCGAGGACTCCGACCATGACGGCGAGAAGGGTCGCTGCAGATGCGAACACCACCGCACCGCCGATCCGGCCGGCCACGTACAGCCACGGTGGCAGCGGAGTGCCGCGGAACCGCTTCACGATGCCGCGTTCGCGCGCTTCGGCCAGCCCGATGGCCACCGGTGGGTAGGACGCGAAGAGCACACCCATGGCGACCGCGCTCGGCGTCGCGAACTGCATGACGCGGAGGCCGGTCGCCTCGTCCAGGACCTCGTTGCCCGCGGCAGCGCCGATGACGAGCAGCCACACCAGCGGCAGGGCGAAGCTGAAGACGAGCACCACCCGGGAGCGCCACAGGTCGGTCAACGTGTAGCGGAGCTGAGCGAGCAGGAGCGTGCCGGTCCCCGGCCGCTCCGCCGGGCGGCTGCCGGTGACTGCGGTTTGACGGCTCATCGCCCGTTGCGAATCGTGTCGCCCGCCGACGCAGGGGTGGTGGCCGACTCGTCGTCCGCCGTCGGTCTCCCCACCAGTCGCAGGTAGACGTCCTCCAGGGAGGGGCGGCGCACCGACAGCGCCGGCATCTCCACTCCCCGCTCGAGCGCCCAGCCGGTCAACGTGTGCAGTACCGCGGTAGGTCGCGCCGTGGTCAGCTCCCATGCAAGACCGTCGGCGATCGGGATCCCGTCCAGCGGTGGCAGGTCGGAGACGGCAACCTGCGCCGGCAGGCGGAAGCTGACGACCGCGGCCTGCTGCCCGGCAGCGAGCTCGGCGGGGGTGCCGAGGGCGACCAGCCGGCCGGCTACGACGATCGCCACCCGGTCGGCGAGGTGCTCGGCCTCGTCCATGTAGTGGGTGGTGAGCACCACGGTCGTGCCCAGGGTTCGCAGCCCTTCCACCAGGTCCCAGGCGCGACGACGAGCGGACGGGTCGAAACCCGTGGTGGGCTCATCAAGGAACAGCAGCTCGGGTGCCCCCACCAGGCCGAGCGCAAGATCCAGCCGCCGGCGCTGCCCCCCTGACAGTGTCTTGATGCGAGCGTCCCGCTTGTCGGAGAGGCCGACCTGCTCGATCACCTCGTCGACTCCGAGGCGGCGGGGATAGAGACCGCGGTGCAGCTGGACCAGCTCCTGGACGGAGAAGTCCTCGTCGAACCCGGCTTCCTGGAGCACGATCCCGATCCGCTCGCGGAACTCCCGGCCCCCTGTCTGCGGGTCCTGCCCCAGGACGCTGACCCGCCCGGCGGTCCGCCGGCGGTGGCCCTCCAGGATCTCGACGGTCGTGGTCTTCCCTGCGCCGTTGGGGCCCAGCAGTGCGAAGACCTCGCCCTCCTCGATGGTGAACGACAGGTCGTCCACCGCCACCACCTGTCCGTACTCCTTGCGCAGCAGCTCCACCTCGACGGCGGTCATCGGCATCTCCCGGGGCCTACGCCTCCGGTCGGGAGGCATGGGTGCGTTCGGTGGCCACCGGGGCGCCAGATCGGCCGCGTCCATCCCCGGCGGTCGGTCACGACGACTGCTCCATCCGGCACGGCCCCCACACTCGGCTTGCCGCCGTGGAG
Organism: Modestobacter sp. VKM Ac-2979; assembly: GCF_026967995.1. NCBI lineage: Bacteria > Bacillati > Actinomycetota > Actinomycetes > Geodermatophilales > Geodermatophilaceae > Modestobacter > Modestobacter sp. VKM Ac-2979. Next base: position 616,294 of record NZ_JAPVBO010000003.1, on the reverse strand, counting down.
AAGACAGGGACGGGGGACCTCGCCGATCAGGGACCTATGGCCGCCGGTGGGCTGCTCCGCCGGTTGGCTGGTCCACCGTCCGGACCCGGCAGTCCGTCGGCACTCTCGTCTCCGGGGACCGAGGCACCGACGGAGGTCCCTCCCGGCACGAACCCTTCGCCCGTGTCCATCCACCCGGGTCCTCGGGATCGTCGGATCCACATCCGACACCGAGGAGTTCCCGTGACCGACCGACCGCCGCCCTACCCCGTCCGCGTCGACGCGGCGCTGGAGCCGGGGCTCTCCCGCTGGCTGTGGCTGGTGAAGTGGCTGCTGCTGATCCCGCACTTCATCGTGCTGGCGTTCCTGTGGACCGCGTTCGTGGTGCTGAGCGTGGTCGCCTTCTTCGCCATCCTGTTCACCGGCCGCTATCCGGCCGGGGTCTTCGACTTCAACGTCGGGGTGCTGCGCTGGACCTGGCGGGTGCACTACTACGGCTACGGGGCGCTGGGCACCGACCGGTACCCACCGTTCACGCTCGCCGACGTGCCCGACTACCCGGCCCGGCTAGATGTCGCTCGTCCCGAGCGGCTGTCCCGGGGACTGGTGCTGGTCAAGTGGTGGCTGCTGGCCGTCCCGCACTACCTGGTGCTGGCCGTGTTCGTCGGCGGCGGGGTCTGGCTGGGTACCCGGACCGGCCCCGAGGACGGCTGGGACTCCGGGTGGGGGGCCGGCGGGTTGGTCGGCCTGCTGGTGTTCATCGCGGCGGTCGTGCTGTTGTTCACCGGCCGCTATCCGCGCCCGCTCTACGACTTCGTCATGGGCATGGACCGCTGGGCGCTGCGCGTGGCGGCGTACGCCGGCCTGATGACCGACCGGTACCCGCCGTTCCGGCTGGACATGGGCGGTGCCGACCCCGGGTCCGTCCCCGGAGGTCCGCCACCGGTCGCGCCCCCCGGAGCGGGCGCCGCGCCGGTCGCAGGCCCGGCGACGGCCGGGTCCACCGCCTCACCCGCTGTCGGCGGGTTGCCTATGGCTCAGCCTCGTAGCAACTGGACGGCCGGTCGCGTCGTCTCGGTGGTGATCGGTTCGGTCCTGCTCTTCGCCGCGACCGGTTTGATCGGTGGCGGCGGTGCGCTGCTGTGGGCCGACCAGGCCGGGCGGGACGACGGATACCTCTGGACGCCGACCGTCGAGCTCGGTGCCGAGTCCTACGCCGTGGTGTCCGACGGCCTCCGGCTGGAGACGGCGGGGGAGCAGTGGGTGATCGACGACTTCCTCGGTACGGCACGGCTCGAGGTGGCCGCCGTGGACCCCGACACCGAGCTCTTCGTCGGGATCGCCCCGACGGCCGCCGTCGACCGCTATCTGGACGGCGTTGCGCACCGCGTGGTCGAGGACGTGGGCACCACCTGGCCCGGTGACCAGCCGGAGGTGGACCGCTGGACCGACGTGGCCGGCGGCGCACCCGAGCAGCTGCCGGGCGAGCTGGACATCTGGGCCGCGCAGGCCAGCGGCTCGGGCTCTCAGACGCTCACCTGGCGACCGGCGGACGGTTCGTGGACGGCCGTGATCATGCGGGCCGACGGGGAGCCGGGCCTGACCGCCGACGCGCAGGCAGCGGCCACGGTGCCCGCGCTGGGGTGGATCTCCGTCGCCCTGCTGGCCACCGGAGCCGTGCTGATCGCAGCCGGGGTGCTGCTGGTGGCGCTCGCCGTGCACCGGGCCCACCGCTACCCGCCGTCGGACGCCACCCCGTCCCATGCCGGATCGCCGATGCCACCGCCGCCGTCCTCGCCGACGAACCCGGCTGTCGGCAGCTCTGCCTCGGGTGCCCCCCGGTGACGACGGCCTCGGGTGCGCCCGTGCTGTGCGAACGCGTCGTCGCCCGGCCGCTGCTCAGCTACGTGCTGCTCGCCTATGGCATCTCCTGGCTCCTCTGGGCGCCGGCGGTGTTCGGGGTGGGCGGAGCTGCTGGTGCGGTGCTGCTGACCGCCGGTGCGTTCGGACCGGCTGTCGCAGCGGGCCTGGTGGTCCACTGGTCGGGAGGGTCGGTGCGCGGCTGGTTGCGGCCGTTGCTGCGCTGGCGGGTGCCGGTGCAGTACTGGGTCTACGCCCTCGGACTGCCGGCGGCCCTGTTCCTCTCGGTCAACGGCGTGCTCGCGGTCCTCGGCGAGCAGGTGCACCTGGACCGGCTGGGTGGGGCTGCCGCCTCCTGGATCGGCACCTTCGTGTTCGTGGCATTGGTCGGCGGCGGACAGGAGGAGCCCGGCTGGCGTGGCTTCGCCCTGGACCGACTGCAGTCCCGCCACTCGCCGCTCGCGGCGACTGCGCTGCTCGGCCTGATCTGGGGTCTGTGGCACCTGCCGCTGTACGGCATCGGCTTCGTGGGACCGATGCTATTCGTCGTCTTCTACACCTGGCTCTGGAACCGCACCGGCAGCCTGTTGCTGTGCGTCGTCCTGCACGGTGCGTTCACGCCGTCGCTGGAGCACCTCGTGCTCGTCGACGACAGCCTCACCGTCGACGCGGCAATCCTGGGCGTGCTGGTCGCAGCGGCCGTCGTCCTCGTGGCCCTCACCCGCGGTCGACTCGGCTTCGACCACCGGGCGGTGCCCGTGGCCGCCCGGGCCGGCGACCTCGACCGCGTCGCCGGCCACTGACGGGAGGAGGAACACTGGCCGTCCACTGACCGGAGCGGTCGTCGCGTGGATCGGCACGCGACGCCAGCCTCGCTGAGGCGGGGATCGGCTCAGCGCATGCCGCAAGTGAGGAGAGCTCATGACGTCGTCCCCGGCCGCCCGGGTCGGCCTGGCCGGAGCGGCGGTGGTCGGGGTGGCCTTCGGCATGGCCCGGTATGCCTACGGTCTGACACTGCCCGACATCCGGCGGGACCTGGAGCTCTCCGAGCTGGTGCTCGGCCTGGTGGCCAGCGCCACGTTCGCCGGCTACCTGGCGGGCCTGCTGCTGACGGGGCCGCTCGCCAGTCGCCGTGGCTCGCGCGCCCCGACGACCGTGGGCGGGGCCTGCGGCGCCCTCGGGGCGGTGATCGTGACGGTCGCGCAGTCCCCCTGGCTGCTGGCCGGCGGTGCCGTCCTGGCCGGCAGCGCGGGCGGCTGGGTCTGGGCGCCCTACTCCGACATCGTGACGCGGACGGTCGACCAATGGCAGCAGTCGAGGGCGTTGGCGATGATCACGACCGGCACCAGCGGTGGACTGGTCGCGCTGGGGGGTCTGGCCGCCCTTGCCGCGTTGGGATCGTGGCGACTGGTCTGGGGCGGCATCGCCGTCGCCGCCGTGGCTGCGGCCGTGCTGAACCTCCGGCTGGTGCCGAGCACCAAGCCGGCGCCACGCCCGGACGGGCAGCGCCGCGCCTCGTCACTGGTGAGAGAGCTTCGGGTCCCGGCCGCCTACTCCCTCGTCTACTTCGCGGCCATCGTCATCTACTTCACCTACGCCGCGGACGTCCTCCAGCGGGACGACCTACCCTCGGCAGCTGTCCCGGCCCTCTACGCGGCCATCGGCCTGACCGGCGTGGTCGCCGTGGCGACCGGAGCCATCGCACGGAGACTGGGCAGCAGCCGGGTGGCGGCGCTGTGCCTGGTGACGGTGGCTGCGGCGCTGGCCCTGCTCGGGCTGGCCAGCGACTCTCTGCTCGCGACGGCGGCCTCGGCATGCATCTTCGGCGTGGGGTACATGACCGGGTCGGCGGTGCTCGCGGTCTGGACCGCCGAGCTGGTGCCCGACCGGGCAGGGACGGCGTTCACCGGGTGTCTGGTCGTGGGTGCCGTCATCTCGGTCGCAGCGCCCGCCCTCGCCGGTGCGGTCATCCCCGGCTTGGGGCTGGGGACGCTGCTCGTCCTCACCGCCGCGGTGTCACTGCTCAGCGGGGTGGCACTCATGCTGTCCGGGTCCTCGGGAGGGATGGCGGTCAGGAAGACCGGACGGTGAGGTGGGCAGCGGGTGCGGCGGCGATCCGTGGACCCAACGATGCCAGCGCGCCGTCGTGAACCGAGGACCGGCCGCTCCCGCTACCTGTTGCGCGGGCCGGTCCGGACGCGCCGGCGGACCCACTTCTCGGTCTCGACCACCAGGAAGACGGCGACACCGACGCCGGTGGTCCACAGCCACCAGACCGGGTCGACCGGAGCGCTGTGGAAGAGCGTGTTCATCCACGGGGCATAGGTGAACAGCAGTTGGAGCCCCAGCATCGCGGTCATGCCGGCCAATACCCAGCGGTTGCGCAACGGGCCGATGGAGAGCACGGATCGGTCGAGCGACCGGCAGGTGAGCAGGTAGGCGACCTGGACGACGACGAAGACGTTCACCGCGACGGTCCGCGCGGTGGGTACCTCCGCGCCCTGGGCGAGGGCCCACTCGAAGAGGCTGAACGCACCGACGAGCATGAGCGTGGAGACGAGCACGATCCGGCCGGCCAACTCCCCGGTGAGCAACGGCCGGGACGGCGGCACCGGCGGACGCCGCATGATCTCCTCCTCCAGCGGCTCGAAGGCAAGGGCGAGGCCGAGCGCCACCGCGGTCGTCATGTTCACCCACAGGATCTGCACCGGCAGGATCGGCAGCGTGGTGCCCAGCGCGATCGCCGCCAGGATCACCAGGCCCTGGCCGAAGCTGGTCGGCAGGATGAAGGTGATGAACTTCCGCAGGTTGTCGAAGACACCGCGGCCTTCTTCGACGGCTGCCTCGATCGTGGCGAAGTCGTCGTCGGTGAGGACCATGTCGGCTGCCTCCTTCGCCACCTCGGTGCCGCCGAGCCCCATGGCCACACCGATGTCTGCCCGGCGGAGCGCGGGGGCGTCGTTGACCCCGTCCCCGGTCATCGCCACGACGTGCCCCTGCGCCTGCAGGACCTCCACGAGCCGCAGTTTCTGCTCGGGGTCGACGCGGGCGAACACCGCCGTCCGCATGGCCAGGGCAGGCAGGTCCTCGGGCGGGTGGGCCGCGAGCTCGCGACCGGTGACGACGGCGGGATGCCCGTCCTCTCCCAGGCCGAAGCGCTCCGCGATGGCGCGGGCCGTGCCGGCGTGGTCGCCGGTGATCATCTTCATCTGGATGCCGGCCGACCGGCAGGCTGCGACGGCCTCGATCGCCTCCGGCCGCGGCGGGTCCACCATGCCCTGGAGCCCGAGGAGGACGACGTCCTGCAGCAGCTCCGAGGTCAGCGAGGAGGTGCCGGGCGGCAGGTCGACGCGGCCGAACGCCAGCACCCGCAGCGCACGGGCGGTCATCTCCTCGGTTCGCGCGTGCACGGCCGCGGGATCCAGGGGGCCGGTCGAGCCATCGGCCCGCAACTGGACCGAGCTCATGGAGAGGAGACGTTCGACGGCCCCCTTGACGTACGCGACCTCCCGGCCGTCGGGGTGCCGGTGCAGGGTGGCCATGTAGCGGCGGTCGGAGTCGAACGGGACGGTGTCCAACCGCGGTAGTTGCTCGCGCAGGTCGCCGGCGTCCAGGCCGGCCTTCTCCGCCACGACGAGGAGCGCCGCCTCGGTCGGGTCCCCGACGACCGTCCGTGCGCCCTCCGGTCCGGTCAGCCGGGTGTCGTTGCACAGCACCCCGGCCACCAGGCACTCGCGCAGCGCGGGAGCGTCCGGCGCCGGGTCCAGCCGGCCCTGAGGGGAGTAGCCGGTGCCGCTCACCGACCACTCCTGGCCCCCGGCGACGACCGTCGTCACCGTCATCGCGTTCGCGGTGAGGGTGCCGGTCTTGTCCGTGCAGATCACCGTGGTGCTGCCCAGCGTCTCCACCGCAGGCAGCCGCCGGATGACCGCTCGCCGACGCGCCATCCTGGCCACGCCGATGGCCAGGGTGATGGTCACCACGGCCGGCAGGCCCTCCGGGATCGCCCCGACGGCCAGGGCGACCGCGGCGGTGAGCATGTCCGCGACCGACTCGCCGCGGACGGTCCCCAGCAGGAAGGTCAGTCCGGCCAGCGCGAGGATGGCCACCGTCAGGACCCGGCTGAACCGGTCGATCTTCCGAGTGAGCGGGGTCTGCAGGACGCGCGCCTCGCCGACGAGGCGGTGGATGCGCCCGATCTCCGTCTCGCCACCGGTCGCGACGACGATCCCGCGTCCCTGGCCCCTGGTCACCAGACCGGTCGAGTACCCCATGTTGGCGCGGTCCCCGAGGTCAGTGTCCGGCGGCAGCTCAACCGGTGCCTTGTCAGCCGGCAACGACTCGCCGGTCAGCGCCGACTCGTCGACCCGCAGCTCCCACGCCGCCACGAACCGCAGGTCGGCGGGCACCCGGTCGCCGGCCTCCAGCAGCACCGTGTCCCCGGGGACCAGGTCCGCCGACGGGACACGGTGCCGGCGCCCCTCCCGCACCACCGTCGACTCCGTCCGCACCATCGACGTCAGCGCCTCCAGCGCCACTTCCGCGCGGCTCTCCTGCACGAATCCGATCGCCCCGTTGACCAGCACGACGGCGACGATCACCGCGCCGTCCACGTACTCGCCGAGCAGCAAGGTCGCCACCGCAGCGACGAGTAGGACGTAGATCAGCGGGTGGCGGAACTGGTCGAGCAGCCGCCGCCAGGGCCCGCGTCGGTCAGTGCGGGACAGGACGTTCGGACCGACGGTGTCCAGCCGTCGGGCGGCCTCCGCGTCGGTGAGACCAGTGTCCGGATGGGTGCCCAGTAGGACGACGACCTCGTGGACGGGCAGCTCGTGGTGCGCCCGAGCGGAGGAGGTGGCCTGATCGGAGAGGGGCACCATGCCAGCTTTCGGCACCGGCCTGCGGACGGGACAGTGGCCTTCGTCCCGGTCACCCGAGCCGGGTGTCGGTCGTCGGGGGGCGGTGCTCGAGACCCTGTCGCGCTAGTCCGTGCGGCGCCGGCGGAGCGGGATCTCCAGGCTGCCCCGGGGGTCGAGCCGGAACTCCTTGTCGCGGACACGGACCGGCAGCACGGTGGCCCTGCTGGCCGTTCCGCCGACCGTCAGCGTCCGGTGGTCGATCACGACCTCGATCTCGGTGTGCCGCCGGTAGCGCAGCCGGAACCGCATGCGGTGCAGCGCATCGGGCAGGTAGGGGTCGAACCCGAGGAGGTCCTCGCGCGTCTCCAGGCCGGTGAACCCGCGCTCCAGCAGGTCGACGGTGCCGGCCATCGCACCCAGGTGGATGCCCTCGCCGGTGGTCCCTCCCTGCACGTCCGCGATGTCGCTCTCGAGTGCCTCGAGGAAGTAGTCCCACGCCTTCCGCCGGTCCGACCGGGCCAGCACCCAGGAGTGCACCACCTTCGACAGCGTCGAGCCGTGGCTGGTGCGTTCGAGGTGGTAGGCGATCGTGCGGGGGATCGTCTGCCGGTCGTGCGGATAGCCCAGCCGGTCGAGGAGGCCGTACAGCTCCTCGGCCGTCAGCAACTGGAAGAGCATGAGGACGTCGGCCTGCTTGGAGAGCTTGTAGCGGTTGGTCGAGTCGCCTTCGGCCTCCAGGATCCGGTCGAGTCGGCTGATGTCCCCGTAGCGTTCCCGGTAGCCGGCCCAGTCGAACTCCTCCAGCGACTCGTAGCCGCGGAACTGCAGCAGGACGCCGTCCTCGGTCCAGCAGAGCCGGAGCTTGCGGCTGACGTGCTGCCAGCGCTCGAGGTCCGCGCGGCGGATGTCGAGGGTGTCGAGCAGCTCGTGCCGCCGCCCCGGCGGGAGCACGTCGAGGCACTCGAGTGCCCGCGTGAGCGTCCAGGCCGCCATGACGTTGGTGTAGGCGTTGTCGTCGAGGCCCGGCTCGTCGCGGCCCGGCAGGGCGTCGTGGTACTCATCGGGCCCCATCACGCCACGGATGTCGAACCGGTCGTCGACCGGGTCGTAGGTGGCCAGGTCGCCCCAGAACGCCGCGATCGACAGGAGCAACTCGGCGCCGTGTTCGGTGAGGAAGTCCGTGTCGCCGGTGGCCTCGTAGTAGCGCCAGGTGTTGTAGGCGATCGCCAGGCCGATGTGCCGCTGCAGGTGGGAGTTGTCGGGCAGCCAGCGGCCCGACCGCGGGTTCAGGTGCAGTGCCTGCGACTCCTCCCGCCCCGTTGATCCGCTCTGCCACGGGAACATCGCGCCCCGATGACCGGCCGCCCGTGCCGCGGCTCGGGCCTGGGGGAGCCGCCGCCACCGGTACAGCAGCATGGCGCGGGCGACCTCGGGCAGCCGCAGGTTCAAGAAGGGCAGGACGAACATCTCGTCCCAGAACACATGTCCGCGATAGGCCTCACCGTGCAGCCCCCGAGCGGGGATGCCGACGTCAAGGTCGACGCTGTGCGGGGAGACGGTCTGCAGCAGGTGGAACACGTGCAGCCGCAGGACGAGCGATGCGCGCGGGGGGCCGGCGATCTCCACGTCGCAGCGGAACCACAGGTGGTCCCAGGCGAGCTCATGCCGCGCCAGCACGTCGTCGAAGGTGCCGGCGCGGTCGATCTCGTCGACCGCCGCCTCGCCGGGCTCACCGATGCCGGGGTCGCGCGACGTACAGAGGGCGGCGAGCTTTTCGACGGTGACGGGACGGCCGGTCTCCATGTCGAGCTCCAGGTCGACTGCGGCGACGCCGTTCGCCAGGACCGGATCGGCGACCGTCGGCCGCACTGTTCCTTCCACCAGCACACGGTGCCGCGCGGCCATCCCGATCCGGATCTTCGACTGCCGGGTCTCCGCCGTCAGCGTGGGGGTCTCCTCGCAGACGTGGGCTTCGACTGCGGACAGGTGCCTGCCGTCCAGCCCCCGGTACCGCGCCACCCCGTCATTGGTCACCCGGCCGTCCAGGCCCGATCGGACGGTGAGCCGGCCTGCCCAGTTCTCCGCGAGGAGGGTGCAGTCCAGCGCCGCAAGGCGGGGATCGGCCATGGAGACCAGCCGCCGCTGGGCGACCCGCGTGCGTCGCCCCTCGTCGTCCTCGACCCGGAAGCGGCGGGTCAGGACGCCGCGCCGGAGGTCGAGCTCCTGCACGTAGTCGCTCACCGCCACGGTGGAGAGATCCAGCCACGGGCCGTCCTTCGTGCGGAAGGTCAGCGACTGCCAGTCCGGCAGGTTGACGATGCTCTCGTTCGCCACCTCGTGCCCGTCGATCACGTCAGTCAGCCGGTCGAAGACCCCGGCGGCGTACGTACCGGGGTAGCAGCCACCCCCCGCCCGTCGCTCGGGAGCCGCTGCGCGGGTTGCGAACCGGCCGTTGCCCAGTGCGCAGAGCGTCTCGCGCAGCGCCTCCGCCTCGGGGTCCCACCCCTCGTACCGGAGCAGCCAGCCCGTCACCCGAGGCCTTCGCCCTGGGCGCAGCGCCGCGCACCCCTGTCCGGCCCGACGCGCATCGTGGCTCCCGTCTCCGTCGACCGGCCCCAGCGTGCCCTGCGCCGGGTGGTCGTGGCCAGGTAGTCGGTCCTCCGGTGCCGGGACGTAGTGCCCCGAACGGCGACGCGACGCAACGCAACGCGGGACCTTGGACCCCGATCTCCCGGTCCACCGGCTGTGCCGATGGGCGGCAGACTCCCGTGGACTGCTTCTCAGTTCGACCAATCTCACGACGACCGGAGGCAGCCATGAAGGCACTCGTCTACCACGGACCGGGCAAGCGAGCCTGGGAGGACGTCCCGGATCCCCAGGTCACCGATCCGGAGGACGCCATGGTCCGCGTGGACGCCTTCACGATCTGCGGGACCGACCTGCACATCCTGCGGGGTGACGTCCCCGAGGTGCAGCCGGGGCGAGTGCTGGGTCACGAGGCAGTGGGCACCGTGACCGCCGTCGGCGGGGGCGTCCGGACCGTGAAGGCCGGTGACCGGGTGCTGATGTCGTGCATCAGCTCGTGCGGCCGCTGCCGGTTCTGCCGGGAGGGCCGGTACGGCCAGTGCCTGGGCGGGGGCGGCTGGCTGCTGGGGCACCTGATCGACGGGGTGCAGGCCGACGCCGTGCGCATCCCGTTCGCTGACGGATCGATGCACAGGCTGCCCGAGGGGGTCTCGGACGAGGCGGCGCTGATGCTCGCCGACATCCTGCCCACGTCCTACGAGGTCGGCGCCCTCAACGGCGGCGTCGGTCCGGGAGACACCGTGGTGATCGTCGGTGCGGGTCCGATCGGGCTGGCGGCCGTGCTGTCCGCCGGGCTCTACAGCCCGCTCCAGACGATCGTGGTGGACCCGGTGGAGGCCCGGCGCGCCGCAGCCAGCGCGTTCGGCGCCGACCGGGTGCTGTCGCCGGACGACGACGTGGCCGGGGTGGTCCGGGAACTGACCGGCGGGCTGGGCGCCGACGTCGCGATCGAGGCGGTAGGCATCCCGGCCACGTTCGACATGGCGGTCGCTGTCGTCCGGCCGGGCGGGCGGGTCGCGAACGTCGGTGTGCACGGCAAGCCGACGACGCTGCACCTCGAGGACCTGTGGATCAAGGACATCGCCATCACGACCGGCCTGGTGGACACCACGTCGACGCCGATGCTCCTGTCGATGCTGCAGGCCGGGCGGCTGGACGTGAGCCGCATGGTCACCCACCGCTTCGGCTTCGACGAGGTGCCGCTGGCCTACGACCTGTTCGACGACCCGGTGGCCTCGGGCGCGCTCAAGGTCGCCGTCCTGCGGGGCTGACGGCGAGGCGGGCCAGGACCAGGTCGTACGACGCCCGGGCGCCCGCAGGGCCCTACCGCTGCGCCCTGCGGCGAAATCCGTCCGCAGCGGCGCCTACGACGACCCCCAGCCCGGCGCCGAGCGCCAGCCCCACCGGGATGCCTGTCCCACCGGCCACCGCCACGCCCACGGCAAGACCCACGCCCGTGCCCAGGGCCACCCCGACTCCGGACCACGGAATCTGCTGCCCCTTGTCCATGGGTCCGTCCTCGGCCACCCGATCCTCCAACCGCTCAGGGCGTCGACCTGGTCCTCGGCGCTCCCAGGCACGCACGTCGCTACCCGGCTGGTAGCTCGACAGATGTCGAGGAGTCCTCGCGCAGTGCGCGGTCGAGGACCACGCGCACCAGCCAGCGCAGGGTGAACTCTGGGGTGCTCAGCGACGGAGCCGGCAGTGGGTCGGGGACCGGCAGGGCGAACGGCAGACGGAGGGCCTGCCCCGGCGCCAGCTGGGCTGGTCCACTCGCGGGGACAGCGGAGACCACCGTCGTCGCCTCGCAGTCCTCCTCGAGCAGCTCACCCGGTCGTGCGCGGGTGAGCTCGGCGAGGACCAACTCGACTCGGACGCCGCGGGTCGTCCCCGCTCGGTGAGGAGCGACGGCGACCACCCCGGACAGCGGCACGCCCGCACACACCCGCGGCGCAGAGAGCTCGTCGATCGCCAGCGACGCGAACTCGTCGCCCCTCTCGACCGGGGCGACCTCCGTCCTCCGGTGCAGCTGCGACGCCGGCCCCGCGACACGGATCCGCACCTCTCCCTCGACGGGACGTCCCTCCTGAGCCCTGACCTGCGCACGCACCAGGTACTCCTGTTGCACCAGGTACCCGGTGATGGTCACCTGCTCGGCCGGGACGAACAACGTCACCTGCCGGACTGCGCGTCCTCCCGCCGCCAGCGCGCCGGCGATGTCCAAGGTGGCATGTGAGAGGACGGCGGAGTCCCGGATGCCGACGCGGTGGCCGGCCCCGCTCCAGGTGCGCTGGGCGTGGGTGACAGCCGTGGACCGGACGAGCTCGACGACCCCACCCGCCACCTCTGCCGGGCCGTCCGCAATGACCTCGACGAGCACCGTCAGCGGCTGGCCGGCCACTGCCGCCTCGGCGCGCACCCGGACAGCCAGCGGCGGGGCGTGCCTGATCAGTCCGGTCATGGGGCCATCTCCCTCGACGCAGTGGGGGCTACGGCTGGGCGCTCGGCCCGCTCCTTGATCCCCTGGAGCATGCGGCGGGTCATCACCAGGGTCACCGGCTCCAGCACCCGGGTGGCGATCCGCAGTCCCCGTTGCGGCTGGACTTCGGTGCGCATGCGGGACAGGAGCCGGCAACCGCCGTCACGGCGAGGGACTACGTGGAAGGACCAGACACCGTTCCAGGGGTGCTCCGGCGGAGACTGACGGAGCACCAGTGCACGGCCGGGATCCGCCAGGGCCACGGTGAACGAATAGCCGTCCGGCATTGGGCCGAAGCCCTCGGGGACCACGACGACGTGGTCCCCGACGGCCAGGTGCTGCCACTCGTCCCGGATCTCCTCGGCGCTGTGGATGTCCAGGCCGACCAGGTTCTCCAGCACGTCGTAGCTGTACATCCCGCCGCGGTCCTGGCCGATCTGGACCAACCACGCCCAGATACGTTCGGCGGGAGCATCGATCGACACCGCCAGCGTGGTCTGCTCCGCCGGCTCCGGGACGAAGTCGTCGCCGGGCAGCGTCGAGCGGACCTCGTCGGCCGTGGCTCCCCAGTTCCGCCGCGCATGCAGGAGTCGCGCGCCGAGGATCCCGGTCCCGACGGCGGCGACGATCGCCCCCCGCAGGACTGGGGTGATCCGTCCGTCAGACCGGCGTCTGGACATGGCCGGCCACCTCCTGGCAGGCGGGCGCGGTGGGGACGGCGCGGAGGAGGCGGACGAGCAGCCAGGCGCCGATGCCCCCGAGGACGGTGAAGCCGGCGATGGGCCCGATGACCTCGGCGGCGGTGAAGGTGATCCCGGCCTGGGCCTGGAGCACGGTGCTGAGCGTGATCGTGGGCAGCAGCATCACGATGGTGACCAGCAGCGGTGCTGCGACCAGGTACCCGAACGGATCGCGACGGCGGACGAGGACCCCCGCGAGGGCAGCAGCCGGGACGACGATCGCGAGATCCAGGGAGTACGTCACCGGCGTCGTGTAGACGTCCAGCAGTGCTGGCGCCGTTCCCCGGAGCAGCGCGCTGACGAGGGGCTGCAGCCATACCAGGGCGGTGACGGCAGCGGAGGTGAGCAGGAACCGGGACAGGGTCCGGTGGGGCATGCCGGCGTCGTCGGCAACTGCCTGCAGGGTGGCCCGGTCGGTCGCGGCCAGTGCGGAGACGAAGCCGAAGAGGCTGGCGGAGAACAGTGCGACGTAGGCCAGGTACAGCGGGTTGTAGGCGATCCCGAGGGCCTGGTTGGCCGAGACGTACGCCATGTAGCCGAGGGCACCGGTCAGCAGCAGGCTGCCCCGTGATGAGCCCCGCAGGTGGTGCAGCCAGGAAGCCAGCAGCAGCGGGACACCCAGGGTCAGGACGACGGCATCGACGCCGGTGTTGCCGGCTGCGGTGAAGACGGTGTCGAAGCGGTACAGCCCGTCCCCGGCCAGCTGGACCGACTGCCCGCGGGGTGTCACGACCTGTTGTGGTTCTCCGGTCGGGCGCCGGAACAAGCCGGTCGCCGCCACTGCCGCGCCGAGGACGGCCACCAGGCCGGGCAGACGGCGCAGCGCCATCCCACTCATCCTCGATCCCTAGAACTGGAAGACGATGCGGGCGGGGACGTGCCCGGAGAGCACGTCGGCCGTCGCCTCGTTGACGTCGTCGAGCTTGCGGTCGACCGCGATCACCTTCGTGCGGCCGGCGGCGTGCAGGGCGAAGACGTCGGCGAGGTCGTTGCGGGTGCCGACGATCGAGCCGATCACGGACTTGCCGGACAGCACGGTGTCGAAGATCGGCAGCTGCATCGTGCCGTCGGCGGGCAGGGCCACGCAGACCAGCCGGCCGCCCCGGCGCAGCGACCGGTAGGCCTGGTCGAACGACGCCGGTGAGGCGGCGAGTGCGACCGCGACGTCGGCGCCGCCGAGGGCCTGGATCGCGGCGACGGGGTCGGTGGTGGCCGCGTTGACCACCTCGTCGGCGCCGAGCTCGCGGGCCATCTGCAGCTTGTCGTCCTGGACGTCGACGGCGATGACGAAGCCGCCGGCGATCCGGGCGTACTGCAGGGCCAGGTGCCCGAGCCCGCCGATGCCGAAGACGGCGACGGTCTCGGCCGGGGCGACCCGGGCCACCTTGATCGCCTTGTAGGTGGTGACCCCGGCGCAGGTCAGCGGGGCGGCGTCGAGGCTGGAGACACCCTCGGGGACGGGGGTGGCGAAGTCGGCGGCGACGACGGCGTACTCGGCCAGCGCCCCGTCGACGGAGTAGCCGGAGTTCTGCTGGGACTTACACAGCGTCTCCCAGCCGCCGATGCAGTGTCGGCAGTGCCCGCAGGCGGAGCCCAGCCAGGCGATGGCGACGCGGTCACCGATGGCCCGGGAGGTCACGCCCTCGCCCAGCTCCTCGACGACGCCGATCCCCTCGTGCCCGGGCACGAACGGGGGAGTGGGCTTGACCGGCCAGTCGCCGCGCGCAGCGTGGATGTCGGTGTGGCACAGGCCGCTGGCCTCGATCCGGACCAGCACCTGACCTGGTCCCGGCTGGGGGACGGGCACGTCCTGGACCTGGAGGGGGGCACCGAGCTCGGTGACGACGGCGGCCTTCATGGCGTTCTCCTCTTCGAGTGCTGTGCGGACGAGGTGTGGGCTCCGAGCCTGCGCATCGACAGCGGACATCAGCAGGGGCGAACGTCCTGCAGGCAGCGGGACGTGGAGCCCGACAGGTCCGCTGTGCCCGCATCCGCCACGGGACCCTTGCCTCGGCTCGGTGCCGAGCTCCGGAAGGGGGGACCACGTCCGGTGTGGACCGCAGCCGTTCTGCTGCGTCGGCCGTGGCCACGCCGTGGCGTTCCCCTCCGGCACACAGACCTCAGCGCGGGCTGGGCCCCGTGACGATGACAGCCCGTGCGGCGGCTCCGGCCGCCCGGACGGCGACCTGCCGACGGTGCACCGTCCTTCGTGTCCGGTGGCGGATCAGCGCCTGGACACGTGGGTCGCTCAGGTCCAACGGGAGCACCGAGCCGGGATGCGTCTCCATGTCCCGACGATGTCCGGGTACCGCGAGGCTGGGCAGGGCCGAGAGTCCTCGGTCGCCCGGGACTCCTGTCCTGACCGACGCCGAGACGGGCCCGGGGACCCGCGTCGGGAGACGGGTGGCGTATTGCGGGGGTCCGCCGTCCTGCTGCATCGCTCGCCTCTGGCCCGTCAGTTGTGCCGGGCCGTGAGCTGCCGATCGCGGTGCTCGTCCTGCATGGCCGCGAGTTCGCCGAGGCACCAGGTCACCACGATGGCCGCCATGAACGACGCGAGGAGGGTCTCGCTGGTCTCGGCCCACAGCGCGGCGATCCCGAGTGCCAGGGCGACCAGGCCGCTGACCAGCGCAGCGCGGTGGCGCAGTCCGGGAGCGAAGACGTCGCGGCTGGCGACCAGCACCGCGGCGATGCCGAGGATCAGGCCCGTGGCCGCCATGCCGCGCGGGTCCTTGATGAACGGCATCTCATCGGCGACGACGTAGCCGAGGTAGGGCAGCAGGATCATCGCGACGAGCACGGTCGCGACGACGTTGCGAGTGGTCGTGTGCATGGGTCTCACCTCACCGGGGATCAGGAACTGGCAGGTTCAGCCTCGTCGGGAGACGCTGCCGGCACT
This sequence comes from Modestobacter sp. VKM Ac-2979, assembly GCF_026967995.1. Classification (NCBI taxonomy): domain Bacteria; kingdom Bacillati; phylum Actinomycetota; class Actinomycetes; order Geodermatophilales; family Geodermatophilaceae; genus Modestobacter; species Modestobacter sp. VKM Ac-2979. The sequence continues at coordinate 600,892 of NZ_JAPVBO010000003.1, read as the reverse complement.
GCGGCACAACGACCCCAGGACGACCTGCCTGATGGCCGTGCCTGGCGGTGCCCTTGGTCACGGACGACTGCCGTTGGTCCCGTTTCAGCGCGGGGAACGACCGGCGGCATGCGCCGCTGCGCGCTGCCCTGCGTATCGGGGCGCTCCGGTCAGCGGAGTCGGCGCACGCGTCGGGGGCCAGCAGGGAGGGTGCGGGGTAGGAGCAGCAGATCAGGAGAAGTCGGCAGAGGTGATCCGGGCCCGGAAGAACTCGCCCTCGGCGGCCCGGTCGGTGCCCCACCACCAGCCGGCGCGCAGTACCGCCGGGATGGTGACCCCACCGAAGGTGGCTTCTTCCTCGATGGTGACGCCGAACGGGTGGCGGCCGAACGAGGCGCCGTCCGGGTTGCCCCAGCGCTGCAGCACGGCTGCGCGGAGGCGTCCGTCGGCGCCGACGTGCAGCTGGGTGCGCTCGTCGGATCCGGCCAGATGCCAGCGCATGACGGTGGTGTCGGGTTCGTCGCCCGCGGCCCACTCGGGGTGCCGGAAGACCGTCGGCAGGAGGACGGCTTCGCCGGCCAGCCGACCGGCGGCGCTCCGGGCGACGTCTGGGCCGCTGGCGGACATGACCGGGACCACCCCGAGCAACCGCCACCGCATCTCCCCGGTGGCCCCGCTGTACCGGTCGTAGCCGGTCACCGGCAGCCCTGCGACCCGCGCTCTCGCCGCCCAGATGAATCCCGAGGGTGGGGTGAGCACCTGCCGGGCGGTGAACGATCGCCAGGTGCCGCCCAGCCGGATCTGCCCTTCCATGCGCAGCTCGACCGTCTTCCAGAGCGGCGTGCCCACTGCGATGGCGTGACCGAGCCAGCGTCGCGCCGGCTCGGGGAGCCCGGCGAGCATGCCGGGATCAAAGCTCTCCGCTGCGGTCGTCCCGATGGAGAGTCGGTCCCACTCCTCGCGGACGTGCCGGGCGGCCTTCGGCACCTGCCGGGCGGCCCTCACCGGGCCGCCGGTCGGCGGTCGCGCCGGCCCCAGCGGAACCAGGCGAGCGGCCCGATCCAGTTGACGGCGATGAGCAGGGCCCACCGCAGCTTGCTGCCGTTGACCTGCTCGGCGGGGCTGGTCGCGAGGTCCGCCCACGCCGTCGCCGCGAGGGAGAGCTGCACGGAGCCCAGCACGAGGACGGCGGTCTGCTGCCCAGGGCTCAGCTCCTCCCATCGGCGCAGTCGCCCGGCACGGCCCCACCGTGCCTCGGTGCGGCAGGGACGCCGGCTCATCGGGCGGGAGCGGTCGTCATCGCGGCCGCCGTCTGGTGCCCGCTCGGCAGCCGGTCGCCGTGCACCACGACGACCGGGCACGGGGCGTGGGCCAGCACGTGGAGGCCGACCGAGCCCAGCAGCATCCCGGAGAAGGCGCCGCGCCCGCGGTTGCCGACCACCAACAGGTCGGCGTCGGCGGCCGCCTCGACCAGCGCCCTCGCAGGATGACCCTCGACGACGTGGCGGTGCACCTGCGATGCGCCGTCGGCCGCGGCGGCCGCCATGGCGGTGTCCAGCGCGAGGCGGGCGTTGCCCGCCCAGTCGACGGCGTCCAGCACGGTTTCCCACCCGGCCGTGGTGGGCAGGTGCCAGACGCTGACGGCGTGCACCTCACCGCCGGTGAGCGCCGCCTGGCTGAGCGCCCAGCGCAGCGCCTGGGTGGAGGACGGGGACCCGTCGACACCGACGACGATCGTCGGGCGGGAGGCAGGGGAGCTGGTCATGGCGGACTCCTGGGAGACGGGAGGAGCTGGGAGACGGGAGAAGGGTGGTGCCGCGGCCCGCCCGGTTGCCCGACCGGACCGCGGCCGATCGGCTCAGCCCTTGGTGATCGGGATGGTGGTCGGTTCCTGGGTCGCCGGCGGCCGGGAGACCGGGACGCGGACCTCGAGGATGCCGTCCTTGTAGCTGGCCTGGATGTCGGTCTCCGCGGCACCGTCGGCCAACGGCAGCACCCGGGAGAAGCTGCCGTAGCGGAGCTCGTGGCGGGTGTAGCCCTTGTCCTCGGTGTCGCTCTCCACCCGACGCTCGGCGTGGATCCGGAGCGCGCCGTCCTGGACGGTCAGCTGGACGTCCTGGTCCGGGTCGATCCCCGGGAGCTCGGCCCGGATGACCTGGGTGTCGCCGTCGCGGTACTCGTCGACGCTGATCACGTCCTCGCCCTGCGGCTCCCAGGTCATGCCGAACGCCCGGCGCATCGGCATGGTCCGCATCCACTCCTCGAAGACCCGGTCGAGCCGGGCGAACGGGGACATGGCGGCGGGGGGCTCCTCGTTGCGGTGCTGGAGCGTGCTCATCGTTCCTCCTCGTGGTGGGGTGTGCGGGGCTCCACCGTCGCGCGGGGGCCGGGCTCGGGGCAGGGACCTTGGTCGCCATCTCGGGCGCCCTTCGGGCCGCGGCTGACCGGTGGACTCAGCGCACCCGGCCGTCGACCAGGCAGGTGGTGCCCGCGACGTGCGTGTGCGCCTCGGCGACGTGGGCCCGCACCTCCTGCAGCAGGTCCGTCTCCCGGTGCGGGAGCGCCAGCGCCACCGGCCGTCGGGTGGACAGCGCGGGACGCTCGAAGACCGCCCGGGCGCGAGCAGTCCCCAGCTGCCGGGGGAGACCCTCGTCGAGCCAGAAGACCAGCTGGACGGTGGCACCCTCGTCCGCCACCTCCACGTGGGCCACCGCTCCGTGCTCCCTCCGCGCGGTCACCCCGTGCTCGTCCTCGTCCAGCCACCAGTCCCGGGGTGAGTGCGTCATCGGTCCTCCTCGTCCACCGGCTGCGCGCGGCACCGGCACCAGTCACGGGTGATCGGTCCCAGCATCGGTCGCCCACCACCGCCCCACCGCGGTCACTCGTCCCCTTGCCCGCGGACCCGGGTCCCGTGCCGCGGCCGCGGCACGGGACGGTGGCGCGGGCGGTCGGGACCTTCGACCCCGATCCAGTGCTGCCCGTCGGCACCTACTGTCGGTCCTGGACGCCCAGCGGGCGCTGGGCGACGTCGCGGCCGTGCAGGCGGCCAGGAGGAGGGGTGCCCCAGTGACCACCACCGACGACGCCGGACCGGCGATCCGGGTGTTTCTGCTCGACGACCACGAGATCGTCCGGCGAGGGATCGCGGACGTGCTGGAGACCGATCCGGGCATCACGGTCGTGGGCGAGGCCAAGGACGCGTCCGGTGCGCTGGCCCGGGTGCCGGCACTCCAGCCCGACGTGGCCGTGCTGGACGTACGGCTGCCGGACGGGAACGGGGTCGCGGTCTGCCGGGAGCTGCGCTCGACGATGCCCGGCCTCAAGGTCATCATGCTGACCAGCTACAGCGACGACGAGGCGCTCTTCGACGCCATCATGGCCGGCGCCTCGGGCTACCTGCTCAAACAGATCCTCGGCCAGGACCTGGTCAGCGCAGTACGCACCGTGGCCGCCGGGGGCTCGCTCCTCGACCCCAGCGCCACAGCTGCGGTACTGGACCGGATGCGCCGGGCGGCCGAGCCGGCAGGTCCGCTGGCCACGCTCAGTGACCAGGAGCGGACGGTGCTCGCGCTGATCGGGGAGGGACTGACGAACCGGCAGATCGGTGAGCGGATGTTCCTGGCCGAGAAGACGGTCAAGAACTACGTCTCGCACCTGCTGGCCAAGCTGGGGCTGGAGCGACGCACCCAGGCGGCCATCCTGGCCACCGAGCTGAGGGGCTCCGGCTCGGGCGCGAGCAGGGGCTGAGACAGGGACCGCTGCGGTCGGGTCACGCGTCAGCCGCTGTTGCGCGCCGGCAGCGGAGCCTGCCAGCGGAGAAGCGTGCCGGCCCCCCCGGTCACCCCGCGGATCGTCGACGAGCCACCCCGGCGCTGGGCGCGCTCGGCGATGTTGCGCAGTCCGCTGCGGGCCACGGTGGGGTCGATGCCCCGGCCGTCGTCCCGTACCTCGAGCACCACCTCGTCAGTCACCTCCAGGGTGACCGTGACGTGTCTGGCACCGGAGTGCCGGGCGGCATTGCTCACGCCCTCCCGGACGACCGCGGCCACGTCGGTGGCCAGGTCGCCGGTGACGAGGCTGTCGACGGCCCCGGACATCCGCACGGTCGACTGCAGGTCGTCACCGGCGGTCTCGGTCACGATGTCGAGCACCTGGCGGCGCAGGCTGTCGCTGTGGTCGGTGCCGTCGGTGGTGTGCAGGTCGAAGATCGTGGTGCGGATGTCGCGGACGGTCTCGTCGAGCTGGTCGACCACCTGGTGCAGCCGCTGCTGGACCACGTCGTCCCGGACGCGGGTGGCTGCGGCCTGCAGGCTCAGGCCGGCGGCGAACAGCCGCTGGATGACGTGGTCGTGCAGGTCGCGAGCGATCCGGTCGCGGTCCGCGTAGACGTCCAGCCGACGGGCGACCTGCTGTCGGGCCGCCATGTCCAGGGCGAGTGCGACCTGGTCGGCGAATTCGCTGATCAACGGACCCACGGCGGGGTCGAAGGGCGGCCCGCCTCCGCGCCGGGCCGCGATGATCACGGCCGCCTGGGCATCGGTCCCGCGCAGCGGCACCCCGATGGTGTGTCCCCAGGACACGTCTCCGTTGGGCCCGTCGTAGGAGAGGCCCGCCATGTCGAGGGCGGTCACCGTCCCGGCAGAGACCACGGCCAGCAGCGCCGGTGCGTCGACCGGGTGGAGGTGCTGGCCGGTGATGTCGACCAGCCCCTCGCCGGTCTGGGCCTGGACCTCGTACGTGCCGTCAGCTGGGTCCGGCCCTCGGACCAGCCATGCGCCGTCGGCTCCGGTGAGGTCGGCGACGCGTCTCACCACGAGCACGAGGGCATCGTCGGGGGGCATGCCGCTCAGCAGCATCGACCGGACGTCGCCGACCGCGGCCAGCCACCGGCGCCGGAGCTCGCCCTCCTCGTAGAGCCGGGCGTTGTCGATCGCGATGCCCGCCGCCCCCGCTAGGGCGACCAGCACGGCGTCGTCCTCGGCGGTGAACTGGCCACCGCCGCGCTTCTCGGTCATGTAGAGGTTGCCGAAGACCGCGCCCCGTACCAGCACCGGGACCCCGAGGAAGGTGTGCATCGGCGGATGGTCGGGCGGGAAGCCGACCGAGGCCGGGTGCGTGCTCAGCTCTGTGATGCGGAGGGGGTGGGGGTCGGTGATCAGCTGACCCAGCACCCCCTTGCCCTCGGGGAGGTGCCCCATCCGGGCCCGCAGCTCGTCGTCGATGCCCACCGTGATGAACGCTCCCAGCCCGCCCGCCGGAGCGAGCACCCCGAGTGCCCCGTACTCCGCGTCGACCAGCCGGGCCGCGACCTCGACGATCCGGCGGAGCGTCGTGTCCAGGTCCAGTCCGGCCGAGACACTGAGGAAGGCGTCCAGCAGGTCCTGGACGCGCTCCTGGGTGCGGGCGACCGTCTGCAGCCGCTCCTGGACCTCGTCGAGCAGCTCGGTCAACCGCATCCCGGCCAACGGTGAGGCGGTCTCGTCGCCGCTGGCCGCGCGCGCAACACCGGGTGGGGTGTCCATGTCCGCGAGCATTGCAGCCGCCGCCGCCGGGCAACAGGCCTCGTCGACCAGACGCCGCAGCTGTCCACGGCCTCCCCTCACGTGGGCAGATCCACGTGCTGGCCGGAGGGCTGGCGCATCGAGATGCCGTCGACGGCTGCGGCGGAGCGCTTCACCCGGCGGCCCTGGACCAGCCGGACCTGCACGCAGATGTAGCAGCGGGTACCGGCGCCGACCCATGGCCGGACGCCCAGCTCGTCGAGCCGGGCGACGTCCCGGGCGTCGGTGACCACCCGGGAGGGACCGATGACGGTCACGTTCCAGCCGGTTCGCGTGGCGGCGTCCACCTCGTCGACCTCGAAGGCGACCACGGCTCCCACGCTGGCCACCGCCACCTTGCTCCCCGCGTACGTGGGTATGCAGACCTCGCCGCCCGAGAAGGCGAAGGCCGCCGGCTGCACCGCGGGCAGGGCACCTTCGGTGAAGACGAGCCGGCCGATCGGCGTGGTCCGGAGCAGTGCGAGGCACGTGGCCTCGTCCAGCACCGACAGCTCTCGTTCACCGTGGTCGGTGGTCACCCCGATCACGCCGATCACGAGGGAGTGGGGGACGGCTGGTCGCTGAGCACGTCGACGAGCTCGGCGGCCATCTCCTCCGCCCATTCCCGCAGGCCGTCCCAGTCGCGGAAGTCGCCCACGGGGGCCCGCATCGCCGTGACCATCGCGCGTTCGCCGATGCCGAGCAGCCGCTTGTCCAGGCGGCCCGGGAGGACCCGGTGGCCGCGAGCGCGGAGGCTGGCGACGAGGGGGCCGACGTCGTGCGGCTCGTCGGGTGGGAACGGGGGCTCGCCGATCGGGCCACTGCTGAGCAGCCAGACCGGTCGCTTCCGCAGCGCCATCGCCTGGTCGTCGGCGTAGTGCCGAGCCGGCTCCAGCCAGCGGCCGGCGTAGACCCCGCTGCCGAGCACGACGGCGTCGAAACCGTCGGGGTCGGGCCGCCGCTCGACCGGCAGCGCCACGGCCGAGAGTCCATGGCGCCGGCCCGCATCCGAATCCGCCAGCGCCCTTGCCAGCGCGGTGGCCAGTTCCATCGTGGCGCCGTGCTTGCTCGCCACGGTCACGAGGACGCGGGGTGGGTCGATCGTCATGCTCTGCCCCTCTCGCTCTCCATGTCCTGCTCCCTGTCCGGAACCGGCTTGTCGTGTCCAGCTTCGGTGCGGCGGCACGGTCGGAGCAGAGGCCGAGGGCCCGGTCCCGCGGGACGTGTGACGCAGTCACGGGTCGGGGCACGCACGTCGGTCGGTCGCTCGCCAGCCGTGCCGGCGGTGGTGGCAGTCACGAGGGCCCCACCGGCACGTGCAGTGCACGGATCGGTTCGGGTACGGCCGCCGGTGTCAGCGGGACGATCAGCACCGGCGTCGGTGCCGCTGCCAGCACCGCGCGCAGGGCCGGGGGACCCGGGTGTCCCTCCTGGTCCTCGCGGCCCACGACGAGCAGGCCGGCACCATGGGCCATCTCCATCACCGCCGTCGGGTCCGGGAGCACTGGATCACGGAGGTGGACCGCGACAGCGGGGTACGTCCGGGCCAGGTCCCGCAGCTGCACCGTCAGGTCCGGGGGCGGGCCGCTCTCGGCGTGCGACGTCGGGACGACGTCGAGCCCGGTGCTGCGGGTGGAGGCCTCGAGGACCGCTGCGGACAGCAGCCGCCGGACCCGCGCTCCGCCGGCCACGAGGACCACCACCGGTGCCGCAGCCGGCACCGGCGGTCCCGGGTGGACCACGAGGACGGGGCAGGGCGACCGCTGGGCCACCGCAGCGGTCACAGCGCCAACGTGCGGACCGTGGTGGTCGGCACCGGATACCCCCAGGACCAGCAGCTCAGCCGCCGCGGCTTCGCGGAGGAGCACCCGGACCGGGGGCCCCATGACGACCGCGGTCCCGATCTGCCCACCGGGGAGGTGGTGGGCCAGCGTGCGCCGCAGCGCCGAGAGCTCCGCGGCGGCCGCGGTGCCCGGCCCCGACTGGACCGACTGCTGCACCCGCCGGTCGGGGGTGGTCGTGAGGGGGCCGGGCAACGCCCGCACCAGACGCAGCGGCAGGAGCCGCCGGCTGGCCTCCTCGGCGGCGGCGCCCACCGCAGCGGCGGACGCGCCGGAACCGTCCACGCCCACGACGATCGGGCGGAAACGGCTGGTCAGACCCACGTCGTCCCTCCTCGGCCGTCAGACACCGGTACGGACCAGGGGACGCTCTGCGCCGGGGGAGGAGCGGGTCCGTCATCGCGGACCTCAGCCCCTGGCGGGCGCAGGCTGTTGCGGACCACCTCGTCCCGGAGCCGGCGCGGGGACCTCTGTGCGGCGGCGAATCCGATGCGCACCAGCATCTGCGGGTGGTCTTCCCAGGTCAGCGCGGACCGGATGGCGGCGCGGGTGACGGGCACCTCGAGCACCTGGCTCATCGGGCGTGCGCGCCAGCCCAGCCGCTCCAACTCCAGCAGGACCCGCTCCATCGCCTCCCCAGCGCGCAGCCAGGCGGGTGGCTCGTCGGTCCTCGTCGCCAGGACCACGAAGCTCCGGTCGGCGCCGGTCTCGCTGTCCACGGTGAACCGGTCCGGCTCTGGCGTGCTCCTCGAGGGAGTGAGGTCGGCGGTCTGCCAGCGTGCCCGGTCGGCGGCGCAGTCGGGGTCTTCGGCCTGCAGGGTGTCGGCCTCCCGGGTGAGTCGGGCGACGAGGTGGCGGTGCTCGTCGGACAGGACGGGGACCAGGACGGTGTCCTCGGCTGCGGCGGCGGCGCTCAGGTGGGGCAGCAGTTCGTCGGGCACCTCCTCGGCCAGGAAGTCGCGGCGGTTGGTCCGTCGCTCCGGCACGACGGCGGCCAGCTGCGAGATCCCGGAGTCCGGGGCGCCCGGAACCGGCCACACCACCGCGGCCCTGTCCGGAGCGGCCGGATCAGGGAAGCGCGCGATGTCCACGGCCCAGCCCCGGGCGGCCAGCGCCACGCGGATGTTGAACAACGCGGCCCCGAGGCTGAGAGTGAGCTCGCGGCCGGCTGCGTCGAGGGCGCGCAGCTGCCGCGACCGGTCGGCTCGCAGTTCGATGCGGTCCCGGTGCAGCACGATGGTCCAGGGCTGACTGCCGTGCACCGAAGGCGCGAGCATCGCGGCGTCGGCGGCCTCCTCCAGCGCCTGCATGCGCTCATCGAGCGCCGTCATCGGGCCGGATGTCGTCCAGGCGTTCATCTTGTCTCCGTCTGTTCGTCGTCCTGCCCCGAGCCTCCGCGGGACCGTGGCCGCCCGAACGGGGCACCGGTCCTGCAGCGAAGGGACGAAGGGCCCGACGTCCGGGCGCGCATGTGGTCTGCCGGCTCGGAGATCAGTCCTCTGCGGTGGGTTCAGCTGGGGAGGTCGGCCGGGTGGTCCGGCGACGGGACCACCGCTACCGGGCACCCGGCCCGGTGGACGACGGCGGCGGCCACCGAGCCGAGTCCACCCAGCCGGCGGTGCGGGTGGCCGACCACGACGAGTTCGGCGGACAGTGCAGCGCCCAGCAGCAACTGCGCGGCGGGCCCGTGCTCCGCGACCTGCCGGACGACGACCTCGAGGTGCGCCGCCGTCGCCTCGACCAGCGAATCGGCGAGGTCGGCTTCCGCGCGCCGCTGCGCAGCATCGGCGTCGACGAGGGGCAGCGACAGGCGGACTGCACCGGGCAGGCTGCGGCTCCAGGCGCGCACGGCGACCAGCTCGCACCCACGTGCCGCGGCAGCGGAGACGGCGAACGCCGCGACGGCCGGGTCCAGCTCGTCGCCGGCCAAGCCGGCCACCACCCCGGTCCGGCTGCGTGTGCTCCACGGCGGCGTCCGGGGGACCAGCAGCACCGGGCAGTGGGACTGGTGCACGAGGGCAGCCGCCGTCGAGCCCAGGATCAGGTCGGTGAGCCGCCCGCGGCCGGTCGAACCGAGGCAGAGCAGCTGGGCCCGGGTGGACTCGGCGGCGAGGAGGTCGACCGGGTGACCGACCTCGATCCTGGTCCGCACTTGGAGCCCGGGCACCTCGGCGCGGGCACCGCTGGCGGCGTCCTCGAGGGCCAGCGCCGCGGCGATGCGCATCGCGAGGAGCACGTCGAAGCCCTCCGGCGCCGGGACGACGTCGGCCTCGCTCCACGGGAGGGCCAGCACCAGCTCCAGCGCGACGCCCCGTGCAGACGCCTCCCGAGCGCCGACCCGGACCGCAGCCCGTGCCAGGGGGTCACCGTCGACCCCGCCGACGACGGGGCGCCCGTCCAGCTGCGGGTCGTCTGCGGTCTGCGCGTCCATGGCCGCTGTTCCCGGGCCGAGAGCTCTCAGCCCTCGAGCGGGCCCGTGACGACCGCTGCACGGCGGATGGGCTCCGCCGGCCGGGGCGCGGGGATCGCCACCGGGACGGTGAGCACGGGGATCTCGACCCGGTGCAGGACGGAGTGCACGGTGGCGCCCGGCCCACCGTGGGCGAGGTCCTGGCGCCCGACGACGAGCAGCACGGCGTTCCCGGTCGCCTCCACGAGGACCTGGCCGGCACGTCCGCGACGGACCTCCGTGTCGATCGTGAGGTCCGGGTGGCGACGCCGGAGCTCGGCCACCATGGGTTCGACGGCTGCGGACTCGGCGTCGACGCTCGCCTGGACGTCGAGCCGCCAGCGCAGCGGGTGGACGGCGTCCTCCGTCAGCTGGCGCCAGGCGTGCACCACACGCACCGGTTCGCCGCGGAGCTGTGCTTCCGTGGCCGCCGCGGCGAGCACCTCCCGGCTGCCGGCTGCTCCGTCGACGCCCACCACCACACCGGACCTCCGTGGACCCAGGAGGTTGGGGCTGCGGTGCACCAGCACCGGGCAGGCGGCCGTGGCCGCCACCGCTTCCGCCACGGAGCCGAGCACGTCGCCGGAGCCCCAGGTCAGGCCGCTCGCGCCGATGACGAGCAGGTCACCCGGTTGCGTGGCGCGGCAGAGGGCCGTCTCCGGTCGGCCGTCCAGCAACTGGACGCTGATGGCCCAGTCAGGGAGATGTCCGGCGAGGCTGCGTCGCAGCCGCTCCAGGTCCGCGTTCGCCGAACGCCGGGCAGCGGCACAGGCCTCGTAGGCATCGGGCAGTCCCGGCACGTCGCCGGCCGGCCAGTGGAATGCGCGGACCAGCCGCAGGGGCAGGCGGCGGCGGTCGGCCTCGAGGGCGGCGGCGCGGGCCGCCGCGGCGGCCGGCTCCGAGCCGTCCACCCCGGCCACGACGGTGGGGGAGTGCGTGCGCATGTGTGCTCCTGGGTGACGAGGTGGTCGGGTCGGCCCTCCCCGTCGATCGTGCGGCAGGGCGCCGCCGCCGGGCGATGACCTAGGTCCCGGATCACCGAGCCGAAGCGCACTCGCCCGGGCGCGGGCCCCGGACCACCGTGGACGACACAGGAACCGCATCGACGGAGGAGGGGACACCGTGACCGCATCGGAGGGCTCCGGCCCACAGGACCCGCACCCGCGACGGCGCCCGGCTCCCGACCCGCTGGCCATGTCGCCGGCGGAGAAGCTGGCGGCCGAGTGGGAGGCACGGCACGACGTCGCGGCCCGCGGCCATCGCGGGACGGCCGGTGCGGTGCAGCACTACCTCGCCGAGTCCCGCACGCACGAAGCGCAACGCTCCGGGGTCACCGCATCGGGCGCCGCTTCCGCACCGCACGACCAGCCGGTCGGGGACCGCGAGACGGCGGTTCCACCGTCGCCCTCCCGGCGCCGCTGGTGGCCGTTCGGCCGGCGCCGGTGATCGTCACGCCGTCGTGAGGTCGCGGCGCCGGAACGCCGCCAGACCCACCGCGACCAGCACCCCGGCCAGCGCGGCGAGGACCAGCAGTGGCGCCGCCGCCCAGGCCTCGGCCGGCACGGTCGGGGTCTGGGCCAGCGGCGACAGGTCGCTGACCCAGCCCGGCCAGTCGAAGGGCTCCGCGAACAGCGTGACCACCAGCAGGACCCCAAACACCGACCAGGCGGTCGGCACCGCTGCGCCGGGCACCGCTCCGATGAGCGCGGCGGTCACCCCCGCCACCACCCAGACCGCGGGCGCGTAGCCGAGCGCGGCACCAGTCAACCGGAGCACGTCATTGGCGTCCCCGGTGATCGCCGCGCGGCTGAGGCCGGTGGTGAGCCCGTCCAGGGCGAGCAGCGCGGTCGCCCCCCGCGAGGGCGACCGTGAGATGGCTGCCCAGCCAGCGGGAGCGGCTCACGCCGGTCGCCAGCACCGGCTCGGCCCGGCCGGCGGTCTCCTCAGTGCGTGCGCGGCGGGTCGCCGAGACGGCGTGTCCGGCCACCAGCAGTGCGGTCATCTGCAGGGTCACGCCGAGGTAGGCGTCGACCAGATCGGCGGCGCCGTCCGCACCGAGGAAGACCTGGGCGTCGGGGTTGTCCTCGATCAGCGTCTCCACCGACTCTGCGAGCCAGCCGTAGACGAAGCCGAGCAGTCCCACGCCCACCGCCCAGCCCAGCAGGGCGCCGCGGTGCAGCCGCCAGGCCAGTCCGAGCGGGGAGGACAGCGAGGCAGGGGCCGTCGCTGCGCCGGGCCGTGGCTGCCAGAGTCCGGCACCCAGGTCGCGGCGGTCCAGCAGCCGGCGGGCGGCCAGCAGCAGTACGGGCGTGGCGACCACCGGCAGCAGCAGCGGCCACCACCGGTCGGACGACCAGGGGTGGGTGGCCTGCGCCCAGCCGATGGGCGAGGCCCACGACAGCCCGTTGCCGGTGATGTCGCCGACGGCCCGGACGACGAAGGCGATCCCCAGCAGGCCGCCGGTCAAGCCGTAGACGCCGCGGGTCACGCCGGTCAGCTGGGCGCAGACCGCGGTGACCCCGGTGAAGACCAGGCCGACCGAGGCGGTCGCGGTGCCCAACAGGAGCGACCCGCTGACCGGCAGGCCGGTCAGTGCCGCGCCGGCGGCGATGGCCTCCCCCATCCCGGCGCAGGCTGCCGACGACAGCAGCGACGCCGCCACCAGCGGGGCGTGCCGCCCGACCTGCGCCGACCGGACGAGCTCGGTGCGGCCGGCCTCCTCGTCGGCGCGGGTGTGCCGCACGGTCGTGAACATCGCCATCAGGACGGTGAGCAGCACCACGGAGGTGGAGATCTCGAACGCCACGGTCCCCGCCACGGTGTCCAGCCCCACCGGGGGGCCGGAGAAGGCGATGCTCGCCGCGTTGCTGCCGGCCGACGCCCGGTAGGCCGCGAGGGCCTCCGGAGTCCGGTAGAAGGTCTGGTTCGACGTGGACTGGACGGCCACCAGCGCGCCGCCGGCCACCACCCAGACCGGCAGCCGGAGGCGGTCGCGACGCGCGGCGAACCGGAGCAGCACGCCGGTGCCGGCCAGGGTCGGGTTGCTCAAGACGACCGGCTCCCGGCCACGCCGACGTCCCCGGCGACCTGGTCGCCGTACTGCCGGAGGAACAGCTCCTCCAGCGTCGGGGGTGCACTGACCAGGCTGCGCAAGCCGGCCTCGGTCAACCGCCGGACGGCCCCGTCCAGGTGCTCGCTGTCGACGTCGAAGACCACCCGGCCGTCGCCGACGCGCAGCCCGTGCACGCCGGGCAACTCCGTCAGTCCGTCCACCGGGCGCACGGTCTCGGCGGTGACCGACGTGCGGGTCAGTGCCCGGAGCTCACCCAGCGTGCCGCTCTGCACGGTTCGGCCCAGTCGGATGATGGACACCCGGTCGCACAGCGCCTCCGCCTCGGCCAGGATGTGGCTGGACAGCAACACGGTGCGCCCCTCGGCGCGGGCCTGGTGGATGCAGCTCTGGAAGGTCGCCTCCATCAGCGGGTCCAGCCCGGAGGTGGGCTCGTCGAGGACGAGCAGCTCCACGTCGGAGGCGAGCGCGGCGACCAGGGCCACCTTCTGCCGGTTGCCCTTGGAATAGGTCCGCGCCTTCTTGCGCGGGTCGAGGTCGAAGCGCTCGAGCAGCTCGGCCCGGCGCCGGGGGTCGGTGCCGCCCCGCAGCCGGCTGAGCAGGTCGATCACCTCACCACCGCTGATCGTCGGCCACAGCGTGACATCACCGGGCACGTAGGCCAGCCTCCGGTGCAGCGCGACGGCGTCCCGCCAGGGGTCGCCGCCCAGCAGCTCAACCCGGCCGGCGTCCGAGCGGAGCATGCCGAGCAGCACCCGGATCGTGCCGGACTTGCCCGACCCGTTCGGCCCGAGGAACCCGTGCACCTCCCCAGCTCGCACCTCGAGGTCGAGCTCGTCCAGGGCGCGGGTGCGGCCGAACGTCTTGACCAGGCCGGACACCGAGATCACTGCGGTCATGCCGAGCGAGGCTGCGCCGCTGTCTGGTCGGGCGACAGGTGCTCCGGACCTCGGTCGGCGGGACCAGTGGCCCTGGCCGGGTCCCGGGCCGGTCGTCTGCACTGAGCGGATGCTCCCCGGACCGGATCTGTCCGCCGCCCCTCCACGACGCCGCCCCTGGCTGGTCGTCGGGGTCGGGGGCACACAGGAGAGCCGGGGAGCCCTGCTGTGGGCGCTGCACGAGGCCGCGCGGCGGGACGGGACGGTGCTGGCGGTCACCGTGTGGAACGGCGGCAGCGAGACGGAGCGGGCCGAGCGTGAAGCCGAGCTGGTGGCCCGGGTACGCGAGGCCGTCGAGGAGACCGGCGTGCGCGGCCGCACCCAGGTGCAGTTGGTGGCCGGGCCGGTGGCCGAGGTGCTCACCGCGCTGTCCGAGGAAGCCGACGTGCTCGTCCTCGGGCAGCACCACCTCACCGGCTGACCCGTTGCCCGGCCCAGCGGGCACGGTCAACGGGCGGCGGGCGGCTCCCAGGGCGCGTCCAGCGCCCGGATGGTCTCGTCCACGGGGCGGCGTCCGGTGCGTGGAACGGGTTCGGCGCTGATCGAGGCCCACCCCAGCCGCAGCAGCAGCTGTGGTTCGCCCTCGCCACCGAGGACCGTCCGGCGCAGTTCCGCCCGGGTCGCGGGCACCTCCAGCGGCTGGCTGATCGGGTCGGTGGCCACGCCCCAGCGCGTCGCGGTGAGCAGCACCGCGCTCAGCGCCTCGCCGCAGGCCAGGTCTTCCAACGGGGAGGCTCCGGCGGTGGAGAGCAGGGCCAGCACGGTGCCGTCGGTCTCGTCCCGCCCGAGGGTGACCTGGGCCTGGTCCCGGCCGGCGAAGTGCCGCACCGGCACGACGCCGTCCGGGTACGGCGGCACGTTCCCGCCGGGGACGCCCTCCGGAGCTGCTCGCCCCCGTCCGGACCAGGCGGCCGTCTCTGCGGCGACCGCAGGGTCCAGGGCCTGCTCGACACCGGCGTGGGCGATCAGTGCCGCCACCTGCTGCCGGTCGGTCTCCTCCGTCAACGGCTGGAGGCCGGCTCCCTGGGCGGCGGCAGCACGCGTCAGCTCCTCCAGCAGCTCCTCGGGCACCGGCCAGGTCGACATCACCCGGCGGTCGGACCGCCGCTGCTCGATGGCCGCCGCCAGCATCAGCTCCTCGGGGGACGGCTGCCGTCCAGGGGACACCTCCACCGCGGCGAGGTGCACGGGGTGCGCGGGGTCGGGGAGCCGGTGCACCCGGGAGGTGCAGCCGGCGGCCAGCAGGGCCACCCGGAGGTGGTGCAGCGCGGCGCCGCAGCTGATCCGCAGGTTCCGCCCGTCGGGGTCGGTGGCCGGGAGTGCGCGCGCGGTGTCGGCGAACAGGTGGATCGAGTGGGCGCCCAGCCGCCACTCCCACGGCTGGGTGTTGTGCACCGACGGCGCCCTGTTGGCCAGGGCGATCGCTGCGCGTGCGGTGCTGCGGTCGAGGGTGAGAGAGGGCACCGGGACTCCTCGGGCTGGGCGGTCGGACCCTGCCGAGCCTGATCGGGTGGGCTGCGGCAGGGGAGAGCCGGAGGTCCCGAGGCCGGGGGACGTCAGGTCGTGCCGGGCCCCGTGCGCTCGCGCGCGCCCAGCCCGGCGGCCACCTCCGATGCCCAGCGGTCGATCGCCGGCCAGTCGCGCTGGTCGCCCGGACGGCCGCCGACCACGCGCCAGAAGGCCCGGCCGGCCGCGTTCACCTGGCTGGTGTCCAGGGCGCCCACGAAGAGCCGATGGTCCCGGACGGCGAGGTGCGGCGGGAAGCCCTGCTGCACCCGGCGGACCTCCTGGGCGGCCATCCGCCGGCGGAGCGGACCGTCCGGCGAGAGGCCGCCCACGCTGAACGCCCAGCAGGGGCGCGCGGGGAGCCCGGCCGCGCGCTGGAGGAAGTCGATCGCCGGCGGCAACCACGCCATGCTGTGCACTGCGCTGCCCAGCACCCACGCACCGAAGTCCTCCGGCTGCACGTCCGGTCCGAGCGGCAGGCAGGCCACCGGCAACCCCGACTCGCGGAGCCGGGCGGCGATCCGCTCGGCCACGCCCCGGGTCGACCCGGCGGCAGTGGCGTACCCGACCAGTACGGGTGTGGCTGTGTCCATGGGACGACCCTCGTCGCCAGGGTCAGGGACGACGAGGGCCGCAGGACGGGTGACCACGGGACGTTGGTCAGGTGTGGGTGGGGACGTCCGCCCGGCTGGGAGGAGCGGTCATCACGACGGCGTCCGAGCCCGGGAACACCACGCTGGTCCGCTCGTCGTCCAGCCAGTGCACCGTCCACGGTGGTGATCCGTCCGCGTGCGGCACCTCGACGATCTCACCGGCCCGGACCGGCCGGTCCAGCAACCGGTTCCGGACGACGAGCCAGTTGCCCACCTCCGCGCGCATGGTCAGCGCCCCGCTTCCGCCGTCAGCGGGACCACCGCGAGCGGGCAGCTGGCCCGGTGGAGCACCCCGTGGGTCGTGGAGCCGAGGGTCGCCAGCCGGTGCCGCGGCCGGTGCCCGACGACCAGGAGCTCAGCGGTCAGCGAGGCCGCGAGCAGACCGTGGGCCGTGCGGTCGCGCAGCACCACCTCGCGGATCTCGACCTCGGGCTGCTCGTCCCGCCACCCGGCGAGGGCCTCGGCGAGGACCCGCTCCTCGCCGTCGCGGACGCTGCCCCAGTCCAGCAGCGAGCCCTCCGTCTCGAAGGCGGCCTCGAGACGGACGTCCTGCCAGGTGTGCACGGCGATGAGGTCCGTCGCCCGGACGGCGGCCTCGGCCACCGCGAAGGCGAGCACCTCCTCGTCCCCGGGACGTCCCTCGACCCCGACCACCACCGACCGACGCCGGCTCACCGTCACGGAGGTGTCGTCCGGCAGCACCAGCACCGGGCACCCGGCCGTGGTGACGACGGCGGTGGTCGTGGAACCGACCACCAGGCCCGCTACGCCGCCGACACCCCGGATGCCGAGGACCAGCAGCTGGGCATCGGCCGAGGCCGCGCGGAGCACCTCCGCGGGATCGCCCTCTACGACCGACTGGGTGATCCGCTCAGCGCCGAGGACGGCCCCCGCTCCGGCTGCGGCACCCCGGAGCACGGCCTCGGCGCTCCCGCGGAGCAGGGCGTGCAGGTCCGTGCCCGGCGGGGGCGGGGTGAGGACGCCGCGCAGCGGCCACGGCATGGCGTGCACCAGGTGCAGCGGTGCGTTGCGCAGCCGAGCCTCGTGGGCGGCGAGGCGTGCGCCCTGCAGCGACCGGTCGGAACCGTCCACGCCGGCGACGACCGGGCGGTCGGTGATGGGGTGGCTCATGGTCGCTCCTCGATCCGGACGGGCACCGCCAGTTGCGGGGTGACCTTCGCGGACGCGGATGCGGAAGGCCCAGGGACCTGCGGAGGCGGACCCAGGGACCTCCGTCCCTCCCGCTCCTCGGTGCCGCGCTGGCATGGTGGCAACGAGTCCCGGCACGCGGACCGGGCCGGGAAAGGGGAGCGCGATGTCCGTTGAGGCCGACGGGTCCGTGGGAACCGACACCGCTGGTGACCAGGACCCGGCCGATCGCGCCGGACCGCCGACCGTCGTCGTGGGGGTCGACGGCTCGCCGGGCTCTCGGGCAGCGCTGGTGTACGCCATCACCGCAGCAGCCCGGCGAGGTGCCGCGCTGGAGGTCGTGGCGACCTTCGCCCTGCAGGCGGTCTGGGTCGGCGGGTACCCGCTCGGGATGCCCGAGGTCGCCACCGTCCGCGAGGAGCTGGAAAAGCGGGTCGCAGCGCTGGTGGCCGAGGTGCGGGGCGATCCTGCGGTCGTCGCGGTCCCCGGTGCCGCCGACGTGCGCACGCGCCTGGTCATCTCGGTCGGCCCACCGAGCCAGCGACTGGTGGACGCGTCGGCCGCTGCCGACCTGCTCGTGGTCGGCAGCCGGGGGCGCGGAGCAGTGCGCAGCGCGCTGCTCGGCTCGGTCGCGCTGCACTGCGTGACACACGCACGCTGCCCCGTGGTGGTCGTGCACCCCGCCGCAGCAGGCCACCGGCGGGTCCGCACGGTGCTCGTCGGCATCGACGGGTCCGAGGCGTCCCGGGTGGCCCTGCGCGCGGGGTTGGCGGAGGCTGCCCGGCTGGACGCCGAGACCGTGGCGGTGAGCACCTTCGAGATGGCCGACCACTGGGTCGACCTGCGGACCGTGGTCGTGCCGACCGTCGACGAGGTCCGCTGGCAGGTGCAGAGCGGCGCCGAGGCCATGCTCGAGGACACCGTGGCCGAGCATCGGGCGGACCACGATGGGCATGCCCCGGCCGCACGAGCGGTGGTTGCCGAGGGGCCGCCCGCCGACATCCTCGTCCAGTGGGCTGCTGACGCCGAACTGCTCGTCGTCGGCAGTCGCGGGCACGGGGAGCTGCGGGGCCTGCTGGTGGGCTCGGTTGCGCTGGCCTGCGTCATGCACGCTGTCGGGCCGGTGCTGGTCGTGCACCCGCCGTCGGACCGGGTGGTCGTCCGTGCTGGGCAGGAGGCGGCCGCCGGTGGCTGACGTGTCCACCCCGGACCGACGTCTGCGCACGCGGCGGCTCCGTCGGCACCCGGCCCTGCGGGCCGGCGACGAGTTGACTCTGGGCGAACGGGCCGCCGACCGGCTGCGCAACGGGATGGGTTCATGGGGGTTCGTCTTCGCCGCGCTGCTGTTCCTGGCCGGCTGGATGATCGGCAACGGGACGACCGGGTTCGATCCCTACCCGTTCATCCTGCTCAATCTCCTGCTCAGTTGTCTGGCGGCGATGCAGGGCGCGATCCTGCTCATCGCCGCCAAGCGGGCTGACCAGATCGCGGGGGACCTGGCCGCGCACGACTTCGCCGCCGATCAGGACAGCGAGGAGCTGATCACGGAGGTCCGGGCGCTGGTCCGCTGCATCCACCGGCGGGTGGATGCGCCCGACCCCGAGCCGGAGGACTTCGCGCCCATGGCCGGTCTCCACCGGTGAGGGCCGACGGGTCCGGCCCCGGATCCGGCTGCGTGCTCCCGTCCGGCGACCACGACGCTGGCGCCATCCGGCGGACCGCGGTCAGCCGACGGCGGGGACGAACGTCCCTGCCGCTGGGGACCTGAGCCCGTCCTCGCCGGGTCGGCAGTCCGGACACCCTGGGTACCGACCCGGCGAGTGCCGCGGACAGAGGCAGAGGAGGCCGTCGTGGGCGATGGGACCAAGCACACCGACCGACCCGAGGGATCCGGGATCGTCCCCCGGCAACCACGGGTGGTGGTCGGCGTCGACGGGTCAGCAGGCGCACGTGCCGCACTGGTCTGGGCGCTGGGGACCGCGGCGCGCACCGGGGCGGCACTGGAGGTGGTCTCGGCGTTCCCCATCGACTTCTACTGGACCGATCCCTATCTGTTGGACCGGGGGCGGATCGAGGCGCTCCGCTCGGACACCGAGGCACGCACGCGGGAGCTGGTGGAGGCGGTTCGGCGGGAGCTGACCGTGGCGTCGGTGCCGGGTAGCCCCTCGGTCGTCGTCGAGGTCGTCGTCGTCCCCGGTGCGGCGGCCGAGCACCTGGTCCGGATCGCCGACGGGGCCAGCCTCCTGGTCGTCGGCAGCCGGGGACGGGGCGGCGTGCGCAGCACCCTGCTCGGTTCAGTCGCGCTGCACTGCTCGACCCACGCTGCCTGCCCGGTCGTCGTGGTGCACCCGTCGGAGGTGACCTCGACCCGACCGCGGGTGGTCGTCGGGGTGGACGGCTCCGTGGCATCGCGGGCGGCGCTGGTGGAGGCGGTCGCGACGGCGGCCCGGAGCGGCGCGGAGGTGGAGGCCGTTGCGGCCTTCCAGCTGCCGAACTACTGGAGCGAGATGTCCGTCGTGCTGGGCGAGTCGCTGCCGGAACTGCAGCACGCGGTGCGACGCCGGGCTGAGGACGAGGTCGCCGAGGTACTGGGTGACCAGCCCGTCGTCTCGGCCCGCGTGGTCACGGTGGAGGGGCCCGTGGGTGACGCTCTCGTCCAGCGGGCGGCAGGCGCGGAGCTGCTCGTGGTGGGCAGTCGGAGCCGCAACCGCCTCCCCGGCATGGTGCTCGGCTCCGCGGCGCTGCACTGCGTGGTGAACGCCCGGTGCCCGGTCATGGTCGTGCACCCGCCGGCCGAGGCGGACGCGCGGTCGGCACCGGCGACGTTGGCCGCCGCCGCGCACTGACTGTTCCAGCGGGCGGCCCGTCACCCGACACGGGTCGGCCGCCCGGTCCTTGGTCCGGGGAGGAGCCGGCGTGCAGGCATGGGTCGTGGACCGTCCGGGACCGATGGAGGACGGGCCGCTGAGCTGGATCGAACGGGCCGTGCCCGAGCCGGGGCAGGGCCAGGTGCGGGTCCGGGTGCGGTGCTGTGGGGTCTGCCGCACCGACCTGCACCTGGCGGCGGGCGAGCTGCCGCCACGCCGGCCGCGGGTCTCGCCCGGCCACGAGGTGGTCGGCCTCGTGGACGCGCTGGGCTCCGGTGTCGAGCACCTCGCCGTCGGGGACCGCATCGGCGTGCCGTGGCTGGGGCGGACGGACGGCTCCTGTCGGTTCTGCCGGCGCGGGGCGGAGAACCTGTGCCTGCACCCGGAGTTCACCGGGTGGGACGTCGACGGCGGCTTCGCCGACTTCTGTCTGGTCGACGAGCGGTTCGCTTACCGGCTGCCCGAAGCGCTGACCGACGAGCAGGCGGCGCCGCTGCTCTGTGCGGGGATCATCGGGTACCGGGCGCTGCGGAGCGCCGACGTGCCACCGGGTGGGCGGCTGGGGATCTACGGCTTCGGCGGCAGCGCGCACCTCACCGCACAGGTCGCGCTGGCCCAGGGGATGCGCGTCCACGTGCTCACCCGCGGTGTCCACAATCGCGGCCTCGCGCAGCGGCTGGGCGTCGACTCCGTCGGTGGACCGACCGACGCGCCACCGGAGCCACTGGACGGCGCAGTGCTCTTCGCCCCGGCGGGGGACCTCGTGCCGGCGGCGTTGCGCGCCCTGGACCGCGGCGGCACCCTCGCGGTGGCCGGGATCTGGCTGTCCGCCGTCCCGGCGCTCGACTACGCGACCGAGCTGTTCCAGGAGCGGCGGCTGCGCAGCGTCACCGCGAACACCCGGCAGGACGGCGGGGAGTTCCTGCAGCTGGCGGTCCGACTGGGCGTGCACGCCACGACCGTCGGCTACCCGATGGCGCAGGCGCAGATCGCGCTCGCGGACCTGGCCGACGGCCGGTTCAGCGGCGCCGCGGTCCTGCACGCCTGATCGGTCGGCTCACCGACCTGCCCGCCGCCCTTCCGTGCCCCGTCGCGCCCCCAGGACCTTGGCGAGTGCGTCCGCGGCGAGGACGGCCGGCACCGCACACCCCGCGATGGCCAGGCCGAGCAGGGACGGCGGTCGGTGGCCCAGCAGCTCGGCTACCGGGGGGATCGCCAGCAACGCGACCAGCACGACCAGCTCGACGACCACCGCACCGATCAGCAGCGGGTTGCTCCGCCAGCCCAGCCGCCAGGCCGGCCGCGTGCTGCTGCGGCAGGCGAAGGCGTTGGCGAACTGGCCGAGCACGATCGCGGTGAACGCCGCGCCGGACGCGGTGGCCAGCGCGGTGCCGGAAGCGGTCTGGCCGTAGCTCCAGCCTGCGCTCACCAGCACGGTCAGGAAGGCGGTCATCGCCACCGTGGCCTCCACCGGGCCGAGGAGCCCCAGTGCACGGGTGAGCAGGTGCCGGTCGACGAGGCGGCGCCGGGGTGGCGGGCCGTCCAGCACGCGGGGGGTCGACGGCTCGGCGCCCAGGGCCAGGGCCGGCAGCAGGTCGGTGGCGATGTCCAGGGCGAGCACCTGCAGCACGCCGATCGCCAGGGGGACGGCGCCCCCGGTGACGCTGAAGACCAGGAAGGGGGCGAGCTCGGCCACGTTGTCGGTCAGGTGGTAGGTGAGGAAGCGGCGGATGTTGGCGAACGTCGTCCGCCCCTGGCGCACCGCGGCCACGATGGTGGCGAAGTGGTCGTCGAGCAGCACCAGGTCGGCGGCCTGGCGAGCGACGTCGGTCCCGCTGCGGCCCATGGCCACCCCGACGTCGGCGGCCCGCAGCGCCGGCCCGTCGTTCACGCCGTCGCCGGTCATCGCCACCACGTGGCCACGCGCCTGCAGCGCCTGGGCGATGCGCAGCTTGTCCTCCGGGGCGACCCGGCACACCACGAGCCCGTCGCGGTCGAGCAGCGCGCCCAGGGCCGCGTCGTCCGGCGGGAGCTCCGCGCCCTGGACGATGCGGCTGGAACCCTCCTGCCACAGCCCGACCTGCCGTGCGATGGCGGTCGCGGTGGCACCGGAGTCGCCGGTGATCATGGCGACCCGGATGCCGGCGCGCCGGCACTCAGTGAGCGCAGGGCCGACCCCGGCTCGAGGTGGGTCCTCGAACCCCACCAGCCCGAGCAGCTGCAGTTCCTGCTCGGCCTCGTCGGCGTCGGCGGTGGGCGGCAGGTCCACCGTCCGGACGGCGACGGCGAGCACCCGCAGACCGCCCGCCGCCAGCCGGGCCACCTCCTCGGCGGCGTCGGCGGCGGTGGTGCAGCGGGGGAGCACCGCGTCCGGGGCGCCCTTGACGGACAGTTCACCGCCGGCCAGCACCGACATCCGTCGCCGCCGAGGATCGAAGGGGAACCGCCGGGTGGCGGGCTCGCCGTCGGGGGCCGGGGCACCGACCCGGCGGGCGAGGGCGTCCAGCGCCGCCTCCATGGGGTCCCCGGATGCGGTCCACCCGTCCTCGGACTCCCGGATCTGCCCGGTCGAACAGCGCACCGCGGCGCGGGCGAGCCCCCGTGCCGCCTCGATGGCCGCGGCCGGCCCGGTGACCTCACCGGTCGGTTCATAACCGACGCCGGTCACCTCGACGCGCCCGGCGGGGGTCCAGACCGTGACGACCGCCATCCGGTTCTGGGTGAGGGTGCCGGTCTTGTCCGTGCAGATGAAGGTGGTCGACCCGAGCGTCTCCACCGACTCGAGCCGGCGCACGAGCGCCTGCTCCCTGGCGAGCAGCTGGGCACCGCGGGCCAGGGACAGGGTGACCGTGGGCAGCAGCCCCTCGGGGACGAGCGCCACGGTGACCCCGACCGCGAACAGGAACCCCTCGCCGGCCGGTAGACCCAGGAGGAGACCGATCCCGAAGCAGCCGACGCCCACGCCGACGGCGAGCACGGTGATCGTCCGGACGACCCGGTCCAGCTCCCGGCTCAGCGGGGTCTTCGCCCGTTGGACGGAGCGCGTCATCGTGGCGATGCCGGCCAGTCGGGTGTCGCCGCCGATGGCCGTGACGGTGGCCGATGCCTCGCCCTCCACGATGAAGCAGCCGGCCGATCCGCTGTCCCCGCCGGCCTTGTCGACCGGTTCGCTCTCCCCGGTGAGCATCGCCTCGTCCATCCGCAGGCCGTGCACCTCGTGGAGCACCAGGTCGGCGGCCAGCCGGTCCCCGGCCTCCAAGAGCACCAGGTCACCGACGACGAGGTCGACGGCATCCACCTCCTGCCGCTGCCCGTCACGGACCACCGTGACCCGGTGGGGGACGAGGTCGCGCAGCGCCTCCGCAGCGCGGTCCGCCCGGTGCTCCTGGACGAAGGCGAAGCCCCCGTTGAGCAGGACGACGACGACGATCGCGACACCGAGCTGTGGCATCCCCCCGACCACGGCTAGGACGGCGGCACCCCACAGCAGCAGGGCGAAGAAGTGCACGAACTGCTGGACCAGCAGGCGCACCGGGGACGGTGCGCCCTGCTCAGGCAGCCGGTTGCCGCCGGGCACCCGGCGCTCGGCCACCTCGGCGCCGGTCAGGCCTCCTGGTGCTGCGATCGGACGCTCCCCGGTCAACTCGATCCGGTCCACCACCGTTCCTCCCGTTCCTCTCCGGCGGGCAGCCGCCGGGTGACCTGACCCTGCGTGCCCACCGGCCGTGGGGACAGGGACCAAGGACCGTGTGCTGACGGATCCATGGGCCGCAGAGTCGGCCTGGGCGCGATCCCTCGCGCCCGGACGACGACGGAGGAGGACCCGATGGACGCCAGGATGGGCAGGAGGAGGGCACCGTGTTCGGGGTCGGTGTCCGTGCAGGGGGTGGCGGCCCGGCGGGTGGCCACGGGCGCCGGAGCGGCCGGAGCGCTGGCAGCGGGGTCGTTCGCCATGGGTGCGCTGACCGTGGGTGCGGTGACGATCGGGATGGCCCGGGTCGGCCGGCTGACGGTACGGCGTGCCGACATCCGGGACCTGCGGGTGGCCCGGCTGGAGATCGGGGAGCTGGTGCGCCCCGCTGCAGCGGAGCGCGGCTCGGCGGAGGTGCAGTGGTGACCGGGGACGCCGGTGCGATCCGCACCACGGGTTTCGGGATGGGCGTCCGCGTGGACGTCCCGTTCGCGGATGCCGTCCAACGCACCCGGGCCGCGCTCGCCGATCAGGGGTTCGGGGTGCTGACCGAGATCGACATCGCTGCCACGCTGCAGGCCAAGCTGGGGGTGGAGCTGCCGCCGCAGCTGGTCCTGGGCGCCTGCAACCCGGGGCTGGCGCACCAGGGGCTGCTGATCGAGCCCGACCTCGGCCTGCTGCTGCCCTGCAACGTCGTCGTCCGGTCAGTCCCGGACGGCGGGACGCTGGTGTCCACGCTGGAGCCGTCCGTGCTGGTGGGGGTCACCGGGCAGGCAGCCCTACAGCCGATGGCCGCGGAGGTGCGGGACCGCCTGCGCGCAGCCCTGGACGCAGTCGCCGGGGGCTGAGCCGGACCTCCCGGTCGTCGGCGGTCGGTCGCCCGCGACCGTCCCTGGCCGCGGACGCAGCCGTCCGACTAGGGTCCGGACCACCGCGAGAAGTGCGGTGCGGGACGAGGACCTCGAGGCTCCCATGGCGGAACGCGATGACCCGGACGTCCCGGGGCCGCGGCGGGACGACGAGCCACGGCTCTCCTTCCCGGACCGTCCCCGGCTCGAGTTGGACCAGCTCCTGGTGCAGCTGGTCGACCGGGCGCAGGAGGTGATCGGCACCCAGGGCCGGCTGCGCGGGCTACTGCGGGCGAACCAGCTCGTCACCAGGGACCTCACGGCCAGCACCGTCGTGCACCGGACGGTCGAGGCCGCTCGGGACCTGCTCGGCGCGCGCAGCGCCACATTGGAGATCGAATCCCCGGCGGGCACGCGCGCTCGGCCGGCCGTTCGCAGCACCGGCCGGGGCTGCGCACGGCCGGATGCGGGCATGGACGTGCCGATCCGAGTCTTCGGCGACGCCATCGGGACGCTGCACCTCGAGGACAGCGACCGCGGGGGCTTCACCGCCGAGGACCGGGAGCTGGCCCAGGCGCTCGCGTCGACCGCCGGCGTGGCGATCCACAACGCCCGGCTGTACGAGTCGGCCCGTCGCCGCGGTGAGTGGCTGCAGGCCTCGGCGGCGATCACGCGCGAGCTGCTCTCCGGCACGGCCAGTGGCGACAGTGCCCTGGACCTCGTCGCGCGGAGCTGCCGGGACGTGGCAGGGGCCGACGTGGTGGCCGTCCTGCGGCCGGACCAGGGCGGGCACCGCGACCGGCAGTTCCGCGTCGAGGTCCTCGTCGGTGCGGAGGGCATCGCAGTCGAGGGCCGGCCCGTCCCCCTGGCCGGGACCCTGCTCGGCCGCGTCCTCGCCGGAGGTGAGCCGATCGCGGTCACCGACGACACCCTCGACGAGGAGCCCGGCGCGCTGCCCTGGACCGGACCGGAGGTCGGCAGCGTGTTGGCGGTCCCGCTGCGCGGCAAGGACACGGCGCTCGGGGTGTTGTGCGCCGCGCGGCTGCCACGCCGGCCGGCGTTCTCCGGCACCGACGTGGAGATGGCCGCGGGCTTTGCCAACCAGGCGGCGGTGGCGATCGAGCTCGCCGAGGCGCGGGCCGAGCAGCAGCGTGCTGTCGTGCTGGATGAGCGGGAACGCATTGCCACGGACCTGCAGGACACGGTCGTCCAGAGGCTCTTCAGCATCGGGCTGTCGCTGCAGGGGCTGCTCGCCGCACTGCCGGACGATCGGGCGGCCGAGCGGGTACGGGCCACCGTCGACGACATCGACAGGACGATCAACCACATCCGGGGCACGGTCTTCCCGTTGGGCACCGTCGCGGCTCGGGTCGATCCGCGGGACCAGCTGCTCGACGCCATCGCGGAGGCAGGAGCGGTCCTCGGGTTCGAGCCGGACGTGCGGTTCGCCGGGTTGCGCGCCGGGCGGCTGGCCGAGGACCTGGCCGAGGACGTGGCGGACGTCGTCCGCGTGGCGTTGCTGGACGTCGCCCGCCGGGGACGGGCGAGGACCGCGGCGGTTGACGTGATGGAGGACCGCGACGGCCTGGTCGTCCACGTCCGGGACGACGACGCCGAGGGAGCCGACGAGGCCGGGGACGTGTGCGGCGAGCTGCGCCGCCGGGCGGAGCGGCTCGGCGGCACCGCCACCGTCAGCGCCGCGACACCGGCCGGGACGTCGCAGTACTGGTGGGTGCCCCGCCGCTGACCGGTACGCCGACGACCAGCTGGAGCAGGGCGGCGATCGTCACGCCGGCGGCCGCTCCACCGATGACGTCCAGGGGCGCGTGGCCACCCAGGTAGACCCGGGCGACGCCGTTGAACACCGCGAGCGCCAGGACGACGGCCTGCCAGCGCCGGCTCAGGTACGGCGTGAGGAGCATGAGGACGCCGAAGGCGATGATCGCGTGTCCGGAGGGGAACGACAGCCCCGCCGAGGGCACGTCCCGCAGCACCGCGCCCGGGATGGTGGTGCCCGGACGTTCCCGCTGGACCAGTGCCTTGAGCACGCCGTGCTCGACCAGCAGCTTCACCGGGACCAGGGCGGCCAGCGCGAGCACGAGCCGCCAGCGGCGCAGCACCGCTGCCGGCACGGCGACCAGCAGCGGCATGCCCAGCACGCCGAGCAGCTGGAACCCGTACAGCGGGGTCCGCCAGGCATCCGGCCAGCCGTTGACGACCCGGAACACCGCCAGCTC
Organism: Modestobacter sp. VKM Ac-2979; assembly: GCF_026967995.1. NCBI lineage: Bacteria > Bacillati > Actinomycetota > Actinomycetes > Geodermatophilales > Geodermatophilaceae > Modestobacter > Modestobacter sp. VKM Ac-2979. The sequence continues at coordinate 574,124 of NZ_JAPVBO010000003.1, read as the reverse complement.
CGCCTCACCGACCCGGCCGGACGCCACCGCCCAGCAGCAGACCGCGGTGCCGGCCAGGGCCACCGCGGCGACCGCCGCGTCCCGGCGCCGACGGCGGACGGGTGTCCTCACCGGATCGACAGCGCCGGTTCGCCCGCGGGGTCGGGCAGCCGGCCCAGGCCCCGCCGCCACAGCACCCAGGCGACCACGCCGGAGGGGATCGGCAGGAACCAGGTGAGGAACCGGAAGATCAGCACGGCACCGGTCGCCGCCGCGGCACCCACCCCCACGGTGGTGAGCCCGGCCACGTAGCTCAGCTCGGCCACGCCCAGCGCCCCGGGCGTGATGGGCACCAGGGTGACCAGCCGGGTCAGCGCGAACACCGCCAGCACCCGGGCCCAGGAGACGTCGGCGCCGGCCCCGCCCACGCAGCGCAGCGTGGTGAGCAGCAGCAGGAACAGTGCTGCGTGGCTGCCGATCGCGGCCAGCGTCAAGGCGGTCCACCGACGGTGCAGCAGCGTCCGGGAGTCGGCCCGGAACCGGTCGACCCGCGCGACCCAGCCATGGGGTTCCCGGTACCGGAGCCGGCCCGACCACCGCCGGGCCATCCGTTCAGCGACACCGGCCAGCCCGATAGCGGCCTCCCGGTGGACCAGGACGGCGGTCAGCAGGCCGATGGCCACGGCGAGCACGCCGGCGCCCAGCACGGCGGCGACGACCAGCGCGCGGTTCGCGTCACCCGTGAACGCGAGGGCCGACAACGCCACGACCGGCGTCCCGAGCTTGACGAAGTTGTTCCAGATGCCGGTCACGACCACGGCCCGGGTGATCTCGGCGGGGGAGTGGCCGAAGGAGTGATGCATCGCCGCCGTCGTGCCCACCCCGAAGGCGAAGCCGGCCGGCACCGTGTTGCTGACCGCCGTGGACGCCTGGTCGGTCATCAGCGCCCGCCACCAGCGCAGGCCGGGGAGTGCGATCACCCACAGCGGCGCGTAGGAGACCAGGTTGACCAGGGCCACCGCCGCCAGGACGGTGGTCTCCACCCAGGTGAGGGCGAGCACCAGGTCCCAGGCCGCGGAGTAGTCACCCACGTGCGGGAGCACGCCGGCGAAGACGACGGCGACCACGAGCAGGCTCAGCGTCGCCCGCGCCGCCGGGCTGGTGCACGCCCGCCGGAGGCCGCCGGTCATCGTGGACCGTGTCGTCGGGCGCTGATCAGGAGCGCCCCTCCGCCGACCGGCAGCCAGAAGGTGAGCAGCCGGTACAGGAGCACGGCGGCGCAGGCGCCGGGCAGCGGGGCACCCAGCGCGGTGAGCGCGAGCAGGAGGAGGACCTCGCCGGCTCCCGGCAGGGACAGCTCGGGCACGAGGACCCAGAGCAGCCGCAGGAGGGCGTAGACCGTGGTGCTGGCCAGCAGTGGGACGTCTGCGCCAACCGCGTGCAGCGCTGCGGCCAGGGCTGCACCCTCCAGTGCGATGCCGGCCGCCGACCAGCCCGTCAGGGCGATCCAGCGGACTGCGTGGGTGGCGGTGCCGAGCGGGTGGGGTGCTCCCCTCCTCAGCAGCCGCGGCCCCGGTGCCGGCTGGTGGTCGTGCCGGGTCAGCAGCTGGCCGAGGACCACCAGCAGCAGCGCGCCCGCCCCGACCAGAGCGACCGGGACCGAGGACTCCGGCGCCCGCCAGTCGGACAGACGGCCCTCGATCAGCCCGAGCACGAGGGCGGTGCCTGCGACCAGGACCGCCCCGAACACAGCGCCCTGGGCGGTTCGCACGGTCGCCCGCTCCGCCGTCGGGGGCAGCACCCCGGCGTCCTCCAGGAAGCGCGCGGCGACCTGACGACCGCCGGGCCGGCCGCGCAGCACGCTGGCGCAGTCGGTGGACATGGTGGCGCCGAAGGCGCGGCCGAGGGCGATCCGCCGTTCCACGCTGACCAGCACCGCGGCCGCCACCGCGGCACGGCCCAGCAGCGCAAACGCCAACGCCCCGCCGAGCCACCGCCACCCGCCGCGCTCGACGGACTCAAACACCCCCGTCGGGCCCGCGATGGCGATCAACCCGGCGAAGACGACGATCGCCGCGCCGACCGCCGCGGACCGCGCCGGGGCGCCCACCCGGAGGGCGCCGGGACGGTCGGGGTCCGGCAGTCCGAGTTCGGCCCGGACCCTGGCCCGGAGCTCGGTCAGCCCGGTACCCCGCCGGCGCAGCTGGGTCCGGGTCGCGGCCGACAGGGACAGCGGGGTCAGGCCCGGGAGCGCACCGGCGACCGCGTCGGCACCCAGGGCGGACACCGCGGCGGGGACCAGCACCCCGACGTCCGTGCTGCCCGCCAGCGAGGCGAGCAGCTCGGCGACGTCACCGGCCAGCGCGTCGGCGTCCGCGCCGACCTGGGCGTTGCCGAAGTCCAGCAGCCACGGCTGCCCGTCCGGATCGACCAGGACGCTGGCGGCGACCAGGTCGTGGTGGGCGATCCGGGCCCGGTGCAGCAGCGCCACCTGCTCCCACACTCGGCGCAGCAGCTCCGGGGTGAGCTCGGCGGGCGACAGCTCGTCCAGCGGTCGGCCGGGGAGCAGCTCCTGCACGACCACTGCCCCCCGGTCGTCGCCGCGGGCCAGCAGTACGGCCGGCACGTGGACGCCCCGCTGCCGGGCGGTCAGCGCGGCCACCGCCTCGTGTTCGGCCCGCTGTCCGAGCGGGGCCAGCGCATCGGCGTCCTTGACGTCCCGGACCGCCACCCAGCGCGCCACCCGGTACAGCCAGTCCCGTTCGTAGCGGTCGGGGTCCAGCACCTTCACGAAGACCGGGCGGCCCTCGGTACGGCCGGTGAGGGGATGCGAGCTCATCGCGCGCACGCCGGCCGTACGCAGGTCGTCCACCGGGAGCCCGAACCGGGACAGCAGCGCCGCCACCCGGTCCACCGGCGGCTCCCAGCGGGGCACCCCGAACAGCCAGTGCACCAGCGAGCCGATGGCCCAGCCGGCGGCGAGCCCACCCAGGACGTCCAGCGGCAGGTGCGCGCCGACGTGGATGCGGGCCAGGCCCACCGTCCAGGCCAGCGCCCACACCCCCCGTCGGGAGCGCCGGGAGAGGTGCGGAGCGGCCGCGGTGGCCAGGGCGGCCGCGACGGCGGAGTGGCCGGAGATGAAGCCCAGGCCGGTCACCTGCTCGTTGAGCACGTCTCCCACCGGCAGCCCGATCGGCCGCTCGCGTTGCACGATGCCCTTCACCAGGTCCGCGACCAGGTAGGCCAGGGCGCCGGAGACGGCCAGGTCGCGGGCCAGCCGGAACCGCCGGGCCAGCACGGCGACCGCCGCCAGGGTCGGCACCGCGACGACGTTGCCCAGCTGCATGACCAGCCAGACCACCGGCATCAGGAGCGTGGGCAGGTCGTTGACGAGCCGGAAGAGGTCGCGTTCGACCAGCGAGATCTCACCCCGCCGGGCGATCAGGAAGCCGATCCCCAGCACTGCGAGCCCGAGCCCGACCCGCACCAGGTCCCCGGCGTGCCGGTGCGGCCGGGGAGCGGCCTGCGGGGCGGTCGGGACGTCGGCCGCGGGCGACTGCCGGCGAGGGAGGAGGTGGACGACCATGCCGTCAGTCCACCGCGCCGGGGACGGCGGTCAGCAGGGTCTTCCGGCCCCGGTCCCGGGCACGGTGGTCCCGCCTGGTCAGTCGACGGCGACGGTCGTCGACCAGGAGACGAGGACCTCGCCGTCCCAGGTGCGCCCGGTGAGCTCGACCCCGATGGTCGGACCGCCGTCGTCCTCGACGTCGACCGTGCCGAACTGTCCGGCGCCGGGGAAGGCGCCCTCGCTGTACGGGCCGCCCTTGACCGATCCCGGCCGGTCCAGTGCGGCGGCATGCAGCAGCGGGAAGCCGGCGCCGCCGCCGGTGCTGTAGTCGGTGTTCGTCCCGTCGTCGACGGCGACCATGTGCGCGTCACCGCTGACCATCACCAGGTCCTCGATGCCGTGCGCGGCGATCACGTCGGCGATCTCCCGGCGTTCGGCGGCGAAGCCGCCCCAGTCGTCGCGGCCCGGCTCGGCCGGCGCCAGCCAGGGGTCGGGGTTGACCCACACCACCAGCGCCGCCTCGCGGGAGGCACGCACCAGCTCGTCCTGCAGCCAGGCCAGCTGCCGGGCGCCCAGCATGGAGTCCTCAGTCCGTTCCGAGCGAGTGTCGGTGAGCAGCACGCGCACCCGGCCCACGTCAAAGGCGTGATAGATGGCCCCGCCGCGGCCCTCGGCCAGGGGGTGGGAAGGCACGTGGCTGCGGTAGGCGGCCCGCGCGGTGGACCGGACCGGGGAGGTGGAGTCGGAGTCGTTGCCGGCGTAGTCGTGGTCACCCCAGACGTAGGCGACCGGCACCTGCCGGTACAGCGCCGCCTGCGCGGGGGCGCTGAGGGTGTCGGCGTACCGGTCGCCGAAGACGCCGGCGTCGGTGCGGGTGACGTTGCCGTAGTGCAGGTCACCGGTCTGCAGGTAGAGCAGCGGGTCGGCGGCCCGGATCGCGTCGAACACCGCGCCGCTCGACCCGGTGCGGGCGCACCCACCGACCGCCAGCGTGAACGACGCCGGGCCGTCGGGCACGGTCGAGAAGCCGCCCACGCCGCGCGCCCGGTCGGCGACGCCGTCGACCACGACCGCGAACCGGTAGCGGGTGGCCGGCGTGAGCCCGTCGACGGCCAGCCGGGCCACCCCGTCGTCGGCCGTCGTCACGGCGGGGGACCGGTGCTGTGCACCGTCCGGGCCGGTGACCAGCCACCGCACCTCGCTGCCCGGTCCGACCTGGGCGACGGCGCGGGCCGACCGGTCGGTGACGCCTCCGGTCCACACCCACTCCACCCGGTCCACCGGCAGCGCCACCTGACCGGACAGCGGGGCGGCCGGTCCGTAGAGCCGGTCGTGCACGGCGGCCCCGGCGGTGTAGGTGCCGGCCAGCAGGGTGGCGGTGACGACGGCGAGCACCGTGACCGAGCGCAGCGTTCGGCGGTGCTGCCAGTGCAGCCAGAGCCCGACGGAGGGGGCGAGGAACGCTCCGGCGATGAGCACGCTGACCCACGGCTGGTACGCCACGGCGGCGAACACGGCCAGCGCCAGACCTGTCACCGCCACCAGCGCCGCGCCGGTCGCCTCCCAGCGCAGCGCCACCAGCCAGGCGACCGCGGCCAGCCCGAGCAGCGCCAGCTGCACGGTGCGGGAGGTGGTCGGCCCCATGGCCTCGCCTTCCGGGCTGACCGGCAACCCCTCCACCGCCGCGAGCCCGGCGAGCACGACCAGCACGGCGGCCAGGCCGAGCCGGCTGGCCCGGCGGATGCCGGCCAGCAGCGACGGGTCGAGCGGGAGCAGGCCGAGCCGGTCGGCACGCTGGGCCGGCGCCCATGGGCACCCGTCGCAGCGCTCGTGCAGCCGGCGGTGCTCCAGGGCCCACCAGGTGGCCAGCACCAGCCCGAGCCCGACCAGCGCCCCGGCGACCACGTCGGAGGGCCAGGAGACCCGGGCGCGCACAGTGCCGGCCGCGACGACGAGCAGGGCGGTGCCGGTGATGGCCAGCGTGGCCAGCGCCCGCCGGCGCCGGCGGGTGCGCACGAACACCGCCAGCGGGAGGAACCCGGCGATCAGGGTCGCCTGCAGCACCGGGCCACTGGGCAGCGAGTCGGTGAGCCCGGCCAGCGGTCCGTCCGGTGGGTGGGCCCGCTCGACGACGTCGGTGAACCAGGTGGTCAGCACCAGGGAACCCAGGACCACGGCCAGCTGGCCCAGCGCGAACGGCGGGCAGCGCATGGCGAGCAGGGCCAGCAGAGCCGTCACCGTGACGGCCACCGGGACCTGGCCCAGCAGCTCCCAGCGGAGTGCGGTGCCGCTGGCGCCAGTGACCTCGTCGTCGAACTCGTCGAGGAGCTGCGGTGCCCCGGCGGTGGTGAACACGAACTGTGCGGCTGCCGCGCCGGTGAGCACGGCGGCCCAGCCGAGCAGCAGCACGGCCAGCCGCCGGCGCTCGCCACCGGCCGGCTGAGGCACCTGACCGAGCGGGGTGCGGGCCAGCAGCGGGCGGAGGACACGCGGCGGTTCCGGCCACGTGACGGCCAGCACGGCCGAGGCCACGGCGACCGCGGCGATGGCGGCGGCGGCCAGCAGCAGCGCCGCGTACAGCCAGCCGACCTCGCCGCCGAACAGCCCCGCCGGCTGGGCGTAGTTCTTCGTCGCGCCCCGCGCCCCGTAGACCGCCAGCCCGCCGGTGGTCAGCGCCAGCAGCAGGTAGTGCACGCGGGGGCGCAGACCGGCCAGCAGCGCCCGGTCCGGGTCGGCGCCGGTCACGGTGAACTGCGCCGCTGCGCGTGCCTCCAGCGTCGTGCGGCGGTCCCGGCCGCGCCGGTGCCGGCCGTGCAGTGCGTCCCGGAGCAGGGTGACCGCAGAGACCAGCACCCCCACGCCCATGATCGCCGGCACGAAGATCTGCGCCCGGTCGACGTCGGCGTCGGCCCACCAGTCCTCCTTCACCCGACGGCGGTTCACGACCGGGCCCCGGGGTCCTCGGCGTGCACCGTGACGACTCCTGCGTCCCCGTCCACGGTGACCCAGCGACCGTCGAGCACGGCGGTGGCACCGGCCAGGTTCAGCACGCCCGGCAGCCCGAGCTCACGGGCGACGATGGCCGCGTGCGACAGCGGGCCGCCCCGCTCGACGACGATCGCACCGGCCCGCAGGAACAGCGGCGACCAGCCCGCATCGGTGGCGGCGGCCACCAGCACCTCACCGGGGGCCAGCCGGTCCGGCAGGGGCTCGCGGACGACGCGGGCCCGCCCGGTGTACCGGCCGGGGCTGGCCGCCCACCCGGTCAGCGTGTCGCCGGTGGGCGGCTCGGCCGGGCGGGCCGCGGGGCTGCCGGTGAAACGGACCGGCAGGGGGGCATCGCCGGCCCGCTGCTGCAGCCACCGCCGGCGGCGGGCGAGCACCGCCGGTGGGGGAGGGTCGCCGGCCAGCGCGCCGGGCAGCTCGGCGGCGCCGAGCAGGTCGACGTCGGACTCGGTCTCCAGCACCCGGGCCAGGACGAGTCGGCGACCCAGCTCCAGGTGCACCCGGCGGACCTCCCCGCCCAGGGCGAGCACCGCTGCCTTGACCTGCTCCCGGCGCGCCAGACCGTCGGTGGCATCGGTGATCAGCCGGCGCAGCACGTGCATCCGGATGTCCACCACCTGCCCGGTCAGGATGCGCACCCGCCGCCAGCCGGGCCGGGAGCGCAGCCCCTCCTCCAGGTCGCGGCGGGCCTGGTCACGCTCCGTCCGCCGGGCCTGCCGGGCGGGCAGGGCGGCCACCCCGCGCTCGGCCCACGTGGGCCCCGCGAACACCGCGGCGCTGGCCGAGGCGGACCGGCTGCGCGGCCGGCCCGCCCCGGTCGTCACCCGCTGCGCCGCCCCGGCGGCCAGCTCCTCCCCGAGGTGGCCGGCGAGGGTGCGCTCGAGCTCCTGGTAGGCAGCGACGGCCGCCGAGGCGACAGCGAACTCAGTGGTCATGGTCCGCGCCCCCAGGTGCAGCAGCCGTTGCCGGTAGGCGAGCACCGCCGCGGCGTCCAGCGCATCCAGGTCTGGCGGTGCCGCGAGGGCTGCATCGACGGCCGCGACGACGACCGCGGCCTCCGCTGCGGCGGCGCGACGGGCCGCGGCCGCCCGCAGCTGCACCCGTGTGGTGCGCCACCACCGCGCCCGCACGCCCTCGTCGGCGCCGGGCAGCGCCGAGCCGAAGTACTGCCGTTCCAGTTCCGCCTCCGAACCACCCGGGACCGCCCGGGCGGCGGCCTTCAGCAGGTCGAGATCCAGCGCCGCCCGGCCCTGCACCCGCCGGACGAACTCGTGCGGGCCGCACCGGTCGGCGGGCAGCTCCCACAGCCTGCCGAGCACGCTGCGCAGCGCTTCCTCGACGAGGAAGGACGCGACGTCCCACACCAGTGGGGGCAGCAGCCCGGGAAGCGTCTCGCCGATCCCGGCGGTGGTCAGCTCCGCGCCGTCGAGGGGGGTGTCGCTGCCGTCGTCCGTCCGGGCCGGCCCGGTGGTGATCGGCCGGGCCTGCACCAGCCAGGTCCTCGTGCCGTCCCAGGCCCACTCGACGTCCTGCGGTGCCCCACCGACCGCCCGCTCCACCCGCAGCGCGAGCGCGGCCGCGTCGAGGACCTGCGGCGGCACGTCGGCCGGTGCGTCGTCGGCACGCGGCAGCAACCAGACCTCCGGGGTGCGGTCCCCGGAGACGAGCGCCTCGCCCAGCTCGGGCACCGCCTCCACGCGGACCGACCCGACGGACCCGCCCGGGTCGACGGTGAACGCCACCCCGGCCGAACGGGCCGGCACCATCCGCATCAGCACCGCCGGCATCGCCACGTCCTCACTGCTGATGCCCCAGGCCCGTCGGTAGGCGCAGGGGGCCGGGTGCCACAGCGACGCCCAGGTGCGGCGCACCGCGTCGAGCACCCGGTCCGGCTCGACGTCCAGGCTGGAGTGGTACTGACCGGCGAACGACGCGTCGGCCATGTCCTCCACGGTCGCCGACGAGCGCACGGCGACCCGGCCGCCCCCACCCACCTCGCGGGCGGCCGCCACCAGGCGCTCGGCCAGGCTCGCGGGCACGGGGACGTGCTGGAACTCCGTGTCCACCTCGTCAGCGGGGACGACCTCGCCGGCCTGCAACCGGGCCAGCAGGCCGGCCAGCTCCGGCTGCGCAGCCACGGACCGGTAGGCGGACGCGGTTACGACCGCGGTGTCGGGCACCGGGAAACCGGCCTGGACCAGCCGGTCTAGCGAGGCGGCCTTGCCGCCGAGTTCCTCCCGCGGGCACGGGGTGCCCGGCCGCAACCCCAGGACGTCGGCGCTGACGACCGCCACGTTCACGGCCGGGTCCCCGCAGGGCTGGTGTCGTCGACGAGGCCCGCACGACAGGCGGCCACGCACCGGTCGGCGAGCCGGTCGACGGTCTCGCCGGTGGCCCCGGCGCGGAGGCGCAGCCACTGCGCCAGGTCGGGCCGCAGCACCACGGCCGACCGGTGCCGGGCCTCGGTGCCCAGTGCGGCGGCCATCAGCACCAGCACGGCGGTCAGCAGCACCACCAAGTCGGTGTCAGCGGCTCGGGCGGCGTCGACGACGCCGACCCCGGCGACCACCAGTGCCACCAGCAACAGGACCCCGGTGCGTGTCATGCGGACCTCCTCGGTCGTCCGGGACCGGACCCCGCCGACGCTAGGACGACCGCGCGTCGCGGCCCCCCGGTCGTTCGACCCCGAGCGGCGGGACCTTCGGCGCGGCTGGCCGGGGACCGTGGAGCCCTGCGGCGGACACGGGGCCGCGCAGCACGACGGGCGCGTCCGGTCCCGCGCCGTGCCCGGTGAGACCCGCAGCGGCCGCCCCGGAACAGGACCAAGGTCCCGGCGTCGGGGGGCCCGGGACACCGTCGTCCCGGGGCCGGTGACCTCACCATGGCGACCGGGTGTCCTGCGGGGACGCAGCCGGACGGTGGGGGCGCAGCGGAGGGAGGGTGCGTGGCGGCCGAGGAGTGGCGGTCCCTGGCCGACCCGGCCGACGCACGACGTCCCGACTGGCCCGTCGGTGCCGGTGCGCGGCGTCCCTCCGGTGCGGACCGGCAGGACCGGGTGCGCGTGCCCCGGACGGTGTGGTCGTGGTGCGCGGTGCTGGTGGCCTCGGTCGCGGTGCTGTGGCTGCTCACGGCGCTGCCGGACCGGTTCCCGGCCGTCCGGTCGTTCGACCGGGTGGTCCGCGACCTGTTGATCGCTGGCGGCGGCCGAGCGGGCCAGCCCTGGCAGTGGTTGGACCAGGTCGTCCTCGCCGCGGGGCCCCGGGTGATCTGGGTGCCCGCCGTCCTGGTGCTGGTGTGGGCCCAGCGGTGGCGGCACGTCCTCGTGTACCTCGGCACGATCAGCGTCGTCTCGGCGATAGCCGTCGTGGCGGGCCACGACACCCGCTGGGTGAGAGCGGTGCGTGCCGGCCTCACCGGCTCAATGCAGGACCTGGTGCTGCCGGCCTGGCCGCTACTGGTGCTGGCTGCCGTCTCCGTCGGCACGGTCGCCGCCCTGGCGCCGCCCGGCCGGGTCCGGCGCTGGGCGTGGGCCGGGGCCGCCGGACTGGTCGTGCTGCTGGCGGTCGGCCGGGTGGCGCTGGGGCTGGACACCGCGACCGCCGCGGTCCTCAGCACCGTGGTGGGCGGAAGCGCAGCCGGGCTCGCCTTCCGGGTGCTGGCGCCCGAGCACGCCTTCCCGGTCACCTACCGGCGGCAGGTGAAGGCACACCTCACGCTGGACGCCGCCCGCACCGGCCGGGTGCTCAGCGCGGTCCGCGACCAGCTGGGTCTCGCCGTCGACGAGCTGACCCCCTACCGGCTGGACGGGTCGGCCGGCTCCACCCCGTGCCGCCTGCGGCTGGTGCACGGGCCGCCGCGGTACCTGTTCGGCAAGCTCTACTCGACCACCCACCTGCGTTCGGACCGCTGGTACAAGTTCGCCCGGGTGCTGCTCTACGGCCGGCTGGAGGACGAGGCGCCGTTCACCTCGGTGCGGCGGCTGGTCGAGCACGAGGACTACATGGGTCGCTTGCTCCGGGACGGCGGGGTGCAGGTGCCCGAGCCGGTCGGCGTCGTCGAGGTGCTGCCGGGGCAGGAGTACCTGCTGGTCACCGAGCTCGTCCCGGACGCCGTCGAGGTCCTGGAGTCTGGGGTCCCGGACGCGGTCGTGGACGACGCGCTGCGCCAGGTGCGGCGGATGTGGGCGGTCGGCGCGGCACACCGGGACGTCAAGCCCTCCAACGTGCTCGTGCAGGGCACCCGGGTCGTGCTGGTCGACGTCTCCTTCGGGGAGCTGCGGCCCTCCCGCTGGCGGCAGTCGGTCGACCTCGCCAACATGCTGCTGACGCTCGGGCTGGTCGCCGGGCCACGTCGCGTCCTGGACCGGGCGGCTGCCCTGTTCTCACCCGACGAGCTGGCCGAGGCGTTCGCGGTGACCGGGTCGGTGACCGTGCCGCGCCAGCTGCAGCGCCTGATCCGGGAGAGCGGCCGGGACCTGGTCGCCGACTACCGGCGGCTGCTGCCGGAGCGGCCGCGGATCAGCGTGCAGCGGTGGAGCGTGAGCCGCGTGTTACTGGCCCTGGCGACCGTGGGTGGGCTGGTGGTGCTGACGGCGCTCATCGGGACCAACCTGCGGGCCGGTGGCCTGCTGTGAGCCGGCTCATCCGGGCCGGAGGTCCCTGACCCAGGTGCCGCACGGCACCGGTCCGGGGAGCGCCCCGCAGCCACGGTGGGGGAGAGGCGCCACGCACTGGAGGAGGACGCCATGGAGGAACAGTCGCCGTTGCCACCCGCTGAGGCCTGGCGCGCGGTCGCCCGCTGCGTGCTGCGTTCCGGGGTCCTGCTGGCCCAGCGCCGGCTCCGGTTGCCCCGCCGGCACGTGGGTCTCCGCCTGCGGTTCGCCGACGGCACGACCGGCACCGTCTACCGGGAGACCCGCATCGACCGGCTCGCCCCGGTCGACCCGTGCCTGCTGGTCGTGGAGTTCCGGCTGCGCGGCGTCCACGGGCCGCGGGCGCACGCCCTCTTCCGCGCCGAGAGCCTGCTGAACACCCCGTTGTTCGCCGGGTTCCCCGGCCTGGTGTCCAAGCTCTGGGTCGCCGCCGACGAGCACGACGTCTACCGGGGCGTGTACGAGTGGGACGGGCACGACCGGGCCGAGGCCTACGCCCGCGCGCTGTGGCGGGTGCTGGCGCTGGTGAGCGTGCCGGGCTCGATCCACCACCGCGTCGTCCCGGGGCTGCGCCGGGCCCAGGTGCTGGCCGATCCCGCGGTGCTGGCGGCCGGTGCCCCGGGCGGCACGGCGGACTGGTGGCGACTGGTCGACGCGGGATGAGCACGCCGCTGGACGTGCTGGTCGTCGGCGCCGGGCCGACCGGCCTGGCCCTCGGGCTGCAGGCTGCCGCCCACGGCGCCCGGGTGCGGGTGGTGGACGCCCGGACCACGGCGAGCCGGCCGTCCCGGGCGCTGATCGTCCACGCCCGCACGCTGGAGGTGCTCCGGCCGCTGGGGGTGGTCGCCGACCTGCTCGCCGGGGCCGACACCGGCCCGGCGGCGGAGCTGCACCTGGGCCGGTCGACGGTGCCGGTCCGGCTGGGGGACCTCGCCGTCCCGGACACCGCGTTCCCGCACCTGACCTTCCTGCGCCAGCAGCACCTGGAGCGGGTGCTGACCGCGGCGCTGACCGACTGCGGTGTCCGGGTGGAGTGGGCGACGCTGCTCATGGCCCCTGAGGAGGGACCTGAGGGCGTCGCCGCGGTGCTGAGCCGAGACGGCGGGACCGAGGTCGTGCACTGCGCCGCCCTCGCCGGGTGCGACGGGGTCGACAGCACGGTGCGGTCGAGCGCCGGCATCGGCTGGCCCGGTGCCCGCTCCCGCCCCGAGGTCGTGCTGGCGGACGTGGACCTGGCGGGGGACCTCGCGGCGGGCACCGCGCACGTCGCTGCCGGCCGGGGTGGCCTGCTGATCGCGTTCGCGCTGGGGGAGGGGGCACCGTGGCGACTGGTCGCCACCCGGACGGCGCCGGACCGGCTCCGGCCGGGGGCCAGCGGACCGTCAGTGCCCGCCGGCGAGCTGCAGGAGCTGCTCGACGCCGCCGGCCTGCCGGCCCGGGTCACCGACGTGGCCTGGTCCAGCCGCATCGCCCTGCAGCACCGGCTCGCCACGGCGTACCGCGTCGGCCGGCTGTTCCTCGCTGGTGACGCCGCGCATGCCTGGTCACCAGCCGGTGGGCAGGGGATGAACACCGGCATCCAGGACGCCACCGCGTTGGGCTGGCGGCTCGCGACGGCGGCTGCGAGCAGCGCCCCAGAGGACCTGCTGGACTCCTACGAGGCCGAACGCCGTCCGGTCGCCGCTGCGATGCTGGCGCTCACCCGGCTGCTCTTCTGGGGCGAGTCGGCGACCGACCCGGTGGCCGCGACCCTGCGCGGGCACCTGGCGCCGCTGGCCGCGCCGCTGGTGCCCTGGGTGCTCTCCCGGCGCCGGCTCGTGGCGCGGGGCTTCCGGGTGCTGGCCCAGCTGGACACCGGCTACCGCGGTGGACCGCTGGGCCGGACGGGGAGTATCCCGCGGCGCGGCCGGCTGCGTCCGGGAGACCGGGTGCCCGATGCGTCGGTGAGCTGCCAGGGGCGGGACCTGCGCCTGCACGAGCTGATCGCCAGGCCCGGGGTGCACGTGCTCCTCGACCGCGATGCCCCCGACCTCGACCCGTCGGTGGCCGGTCCACTGGTGCATGTGCACCGGCTGGCCAGCAGTCCCGGCCGAGGGGTCGTCGCCGTCCGCCCCGACGGCCACGCGGGCTTCATCAGCGGCGCCGTCGACCCCGAGTTGTGCTGGTGGCTGAGTTCGGTCGGCGCATCCGGTGCCTGACAACCGGCCGCGCACACCTGCGGGGCTGGGCCACCGGATCCGGCTGCTCGCCTCGCTCACCCTGCTGGGGGTCGCCGGCGGCCTGGATCGGTGGCAGTCCTTTCGCAATGCTGACCGCGGGACCCCCTCGGACGGGGCGGATGAGCCACCGGCGGTGCGAGCGGTCAGCCATGTGCGACGTGCCGGCGAGCCGTGGACCGCACCGGCCCGCGCGCGATGACGAGGCCGACCAGCGCGGCGAGCAGGTGCAGGGCGTTGTCCGCTCGGTCGAGCGCGAGGAGGTCCCAGGACTCGCCGACCGCGAAGAGCCCGTAGACGAACGCAGTGCCGTAGCCGATCGCCAGCGTCCAGCCGTAGCAGCGGGCACCGTAGAGGGTGCTGGACAACGCCAACCCGAGGACGCCGATCGCCAGATTAGCCAGGTCGAGCAACGGGTTGCCAGTGAGGCCTCTGACCGTCGTCCCTGACATGCCCGGTACCTCGTCGAAGGCGTTGACGACCAAGCCGGCGGCCCCGGTGAGAGCCAGGACCACTCCCACTACGAGAGCGGTCACCTGGAGCCAGCCCATCGTGCTGCCGTCACGCGGTTCCTCACGAGTGGTCATCATGTCGTCCTCCGCGACGTAGGGGTGTGGACGACCTCACCGTCGGGTGCCGCCCCCGTTGCAGAGGCCGAGGTCCCCGACCACAGAGACCTTGGGCGCGCTGGGAGCCGGACTGCCCGTCCGCGGCCCGGGGGAGCGACGGGCGGCCTCCCGGCCGACAGCGGGCCCACGACCAGCAGCTCGGGCACTCCGGCCTCGTGCACACCCGACTTCCGGCCCGGGTGGGCGGCCCGCGCCGCACCTAGCGTCAGCGGCGGACGACGACCAGGACGAGCCGACCTCGGAGGGCACCGTGACGCAGGTGGGACAGGCGCAGCTGGCGCAGGGGCGGAGCAACCGGATCGGCTACGTCATCGCCGTGCTGGTCAACGCGGTGGGGTTGGTCGTGCTGCACCTCTGGCCGGGCTGGCAGGAGTTCACCTTCCTCACTGGCGACACCCGGTCGGTGCTCGGCATCGTGGACGCAGCGCTCATCGTGGGCATCGTGGTGAACGTCGTCCTGCTGCTCCGCAGTCCGGCCTGGCCGACGGCGGCGGGGTCGCTGGTGACCACCCTGGTCAGCCTGGCGGCAATGGTGCGGATCTGGCAGGTCTTCCCCTTCGACGTTTCGGACACCGGGGAGACGGTGCTGCGGGTGCTGCTCGTGGTGGGCCTCGTCGGGGCCTGCCTCGGCGTCCTCGCGCTGGTGGTCTCCCTGCTGCGGATGCGGCAGCTCTCCGGGCTCTGACCGGGCTGCTCAGCCGGTCAACAGCCCGACGACCAGCTGGACGGTGATCCCGCCGGCGACCAGGAAGACCAGCCCGGCGAACCAGCGGCGGAGCCGCGCGGTGTCCAGCCGGCTGCCGAGCCGGGCGGTCAGCAGTGCGGCGGCGACGGCCACTGCGGTGAAGGTGAGGGTGACCGGCAGGTCGAGGCCGACCTCGCCGGCGTGGGCGGCGAAACCCGCAGCGGAGTTGACCGCCACGATCAGCAGCGACGTACCGATGGCCGTGGTCATCGGGAGCCCCAGGGCGACCACGAGCACCGGGATGACCAGGAAGCCGCCGCCCACCCCGAGCAGGCCGGTGAGGAAGCCGACGGCCAGGCCCCCGGCCAGCGTCCGGGGCAGGCACCGCCGCCAGTTCACCGTGCCGCCGACGGTGGAGCAGGCCGCCCCGGTGTCCGGCCGGTCCTGCAGCATGCGCACGCCGGCGGCCGCCATCAGTGCCGCGAACAGGGCCAGGACGACGTCGTCGGGGAGCAGCCGGTTCACCGCCGCCCCGGCGAAGGCGGTCGCCGCTCCCGCTGCACCGAACAGGGCCCCGATCCGCCAGGCGATCTGCCCGGCCCGCAGCCGGGGTGCCAGGGCCACCAGCGCGGTCACGCCCACGACCAGCAGAGAGGTGGCCACCGCCTGCTGCAGCGGTTGCCCGACGGCGTAGACGAGGCCGGGGACGGCCAGCACCGAGCCGCCACCGCCGAGCAGACCGATGAGGGCCCCGATGACCAGGCCCAGGCCGATGGCCGCGATCATCGGTCCGCCGGCCGACAGGTCACCGGCGGCCGAGGATCCGGCTGAGCCGTCCGGCGGGCCGTTCGGGCCGTGGGTGCCCCTGGCACCGCTGGGCCGATGGCACGCCGGCCATGACCAGGTCGACGTGCTGGCCGCAGCCGGCCCAGGTGGTCTTGCCACAGGTGCTGCACGTGGTCGCTCGACACATGGAGTCCTCCTCCGTCGGGGTGTGGGTGGTCGGGCCGGCTGCCACCGGGAGGCAGGGGGTCCTCACCGGTGGCAGCCGGGCTCAGGCCGAGACCGGCTCGGCGTGCAGGCCGACGGCGGCCGCCCCGGTCTCGGGGTCGGCGTAGCCGCCGTCGACCAGCACCGGGCGGCGACCCGCGCGGGCCAGCAGGGAGGCGGCGATGGACGCCCGGTAGCCGGACCCGCAGTAGACCCACACCTCGCCGTCCGGCACCTCGGCGAGCCGGCTCCGCAGCTCGTGGACCGGCACGTGCAGCGAGCCGCGCACCCCGCCGCGCGCCCGCTCGTCGTCTCGGCGTGCGTCCAGCACGGTGACCGGTCCGGCGGCCACGGCCGCGGCCAGTCCCGGGAAGTCACTGACCGGGTAGGACTCGAGCGCACCTCCTGCGGACAGCTCCTCCGGGGTGCCGGTGGCGGCGCCGGCGAGGCGGTCGATGCCGATCCGCACCAGTTCCCGGCGGGCTTCCGTGATCTGCTCGACCGACTCGCCGAGCAGGGTCAGCGGTGCCCCCCAGTCGTAGAGCCAGCCGAGGTACGTGAGGAAGTTGGTGGACAGCTCGAAGGACAACGCACCGGGCAGGTGACCGGCCGCGAACGCCGTGCGGTTCCGCAGGTCGATCACCCACTCCCCGGCAGCGAGCCGCCGGGCCAGCTCGGCCGGCTCGACGGCGCGAGGTGCGGAGAGGTCCACCGGCGCGGGGCCCGCGGCGTTCGTCGGTCCCATGTGCGCGTAGTAGGCCGGGTACGCGCCGAGGCCGGCGATGAGCTCGTCGACGAAGGTCTGCTCGTCCTGGGTCAGCGCGGGGTTCACCCGGGCCTGCTCGCCGATGGTGGAGGAGGTCCCGCTGGTCGGGGTGGCGGAGCAGAAGCTGCCGAAGCCGTGGGTCGGGAACACCGGGGTGCCGGCCGGGAGCTCGGCGGCCAGCCGGCGGACCGAGTGGTACTGGGCGTGGGTCAGCGCATCAGTGTGTGCGTCCCCGAGCAGGTCGGTGCGGCCGGTCGCACCGTAGAGCAGCGAGCCGCCGGTGAAAACCGCCTGGACGGCCCCTCCAGCGTCGGTCAGCACGTAGCTCACGTGGTGGTGGGTGTGGCCCGGGGTGTGCAGGACCCGCAGGCGGAGGGGCCCGGCGGTCAGCACGTCGCCGTCGGCAGCCGGGACCCGCTCGTAGGAGACGGTGTCCCCGGCCGGGACGACGTATCCCGCGCCCGTGCTGCGTGCCAGCTCCAGGCCCCCGGTGACGTAGTCGTTGTGCAGGTGGGTCTCCAGCACCAGGGCGATCTGTGCACCCCGGTCGGCGGCGAGTCGTTCGACCCGGTCGATGTCGCGCTGCGGGTCGATGACCACCGCGGTGCCACCAGCGGTGACCAGGTAGCTGCGGTCACCGAGGCTCGAGGTCTCGATCACGTCGATCTGCACTGTGGTCCTCCTACGGTACGGGGTAGGGGTATTGATGGGTCAGCGACGGTGGCTCTGGGGTTGGCCGACGTCAGGCCAGTGACAGGAAGAGGCGCTCGAGCTCGCGGAGGTCGAGCTCGCGCCTCTCTCCGTCCTCGGTCGTGGAGCAGTGCCGCATCCCGGTGGAGACGACGGCGAACCCGGCCTTGTTCAAGGCCTTCGACGCCGCGGCCAGCTGGGTGACCACCGCCGAGCAGTCCCGCCCGTCCTCGATCATCCGGACGATGCCGCCGATCTGCCCCTCGATGCGCCGCAAGCGCTTGACCACGTCCGTGAGCTCGCCCTGGGGGATGTCCACGAGTCGATGGTAGATACCCCGGGGGGTATGCGCAACACGATTCCGCGGGACGTCCGACCCTGGTTGCGCCGGCAGGCCGCTGGGAGCTTGAGGCACGTGAAGGTGGTGCGGTCGACGAGCGGGGGCGTGATCGCCACCTCGGAGCGCAGCGGGCCGAACGAGCCGGCTGGACGACCGCTGACGCCGCGGACCGGCCTCTGCGCCGCGGACGTCGTAGCTCGGGTGGCGGCCGGGCAGACGAACGCCACGACCGTGCGGACGAGCCGCACGATCGGCGAGATCGTCCGGGCGAACGTGTTCACGTTCTTCAACGGTCTGCTCGTCGCGTTGTTCGTGCTCGTCGCCCTGACCGGGCGCTGGCAGAACGCGCTGTTCGGCGGGGTCGTGATCGCCAACTCGGCGATCGGCATCGTCCAGGAGCTGCGGGCGAAGCGGACGCTGGACCGGCTGGCCGTGCTCAACGCCCCGCGGGCGCGGGTGGTGCGCGAGTCCACCGAGCGCGACCTCGCGGTGGCCGAGGTGGTGCTCGACGACCTGCTCTGCCTGGTCGCCGGTGACCAGGTGCCGGCCGACGGCGTCGTGCGCGACTGCACGGGGCTGACCGTCGACGAGTCGCTGCTCACCGGAGAGTCCGAGCCGGTGGTCAAGGGGACCGGTGACCCGGTGTTGTCCGGGTCGATCGTCGTCGCCGGACGCGGACTCGTGCAGACCACAGCGGTGGGGGACGACTCCTACGCCGCTCGGCTCGCGACCGAGGCGCGCCGCTTCACCACCACGCACTCGGAGCTCATCTCCGCGACCAACCGGCTGCTTCGCTGGATCTCGCTCATGCTGCTCGTGATCGGGCCGGCCGTGCTGTGGAGTCAGTTCCGCACGCCGGACAACGAGAGCTGGCAGGACGCCGTCACCGGCACGGTCGCCGCGCTGGTCGGGATGATCCCCGAGGGCCTGGTGCTGCTCACCACGCTGGCCTTCATGGTCGCCACCGTGTCCCTGGCCCGCCGCTCGACCCTGGTGCAGGAGCTGCCCGCCGTCGAGGGGCTGGCCCGCGTGGACGTCGTCTGCCTGGACAAGACCGGCACGCTCACCCACGGCGACGTGCGTTTCGACGAGCTGGTCCTGCTGACCCCGGCTGCCGATGCGGCACCTGCGGCGGTGGCGATGCTGGCCGCCGCGGACCCGGCCAACGCGACTGCCGCTGCACTCGCGGCCGCCTTTCCGTCGTCGGGGCCCGGACCGCTGGACGTCGTGCCGTTCTCCTCGGCGCGGAAGTGGTCCGCCGTGCGAACCGAGGACGCGGTGACATGGGCGCTGGGGGCGCCGGAGATGGTGCTGCCCACCCCGGCCTCGGTCGCCCAGTCAGTGGCGAGGACCCGGGCCGACGACCTGGCGGCCCTGGGGCGCCGGGTGCTGCTGCTCGCCCGGTCGACCGCGCCCTGGACGGGAGGAGCCGATGACGTCCGGCTGCCGGCGGACCTGGTGCCGGTTGCGCTGGTGGTGCTGGCCGAGCACCTGCGGGAGGACGCCGCCGAGGTCCTCAGGTACTTCACCGACCAGGGCGTGGCGCTCAAGGTCATCTCCGGGGACAACCCACGGACCGTGGGGGCCGTGGCGGCCGCGGTCGGTGTCCCCGGTGTGACCGGCGCGACCGATGCCGTCGACGCCCGCACCCTCCCCGAGGACGCCGACGCGCTGGCCCAGGTGGTGGAGGACTGCAGCGTCTTCGGTCGGGTGACCCCGCACCAGAAGCGGGCGATGGTGGCGGCTCTGCAGCGGCGCGGGCACGTCGTCGCGATGACCGGGGACGGCGTCAACGACGCGCTGGCCCTCAAGGACGCCGACATCGGCGTGGCGATGGGCAACGGATCGCCGGCCACCCGGGCCGTGGCGCAGTTGGTGCTCCTGGACGGCCGGTTCGCGCACCTGCCGGAGGCGGTGGCCGAGGGACGGCGGGTGATCGCCAACATCGAGCGGGCCGCGAACCTGTTCCTGGTCAAGAACGTGTACTCGCTGGTGCTGGCGCTGATCACCGTCGTGACCCTGGGCGCCTACCCGCTCGCCCCGATCCAGCTGACCCTGATCTCGACCCTCACCATCGGGGTACCCGGCTTCTTCCTGGCGCTGGCCCCGAACCGGCGGCGCTACCTGCCCGGGTTCCTTCGCCGGGTGCTGACCTTCTCCCTGCCCACCGGTGCCCTCATCGGGTGTGCTGCCTACGCGGGCCACGCGGTCACCCGCTGGCTGCAGCCTGACGCCGACACGGCCGCCGCACGGACGACGGCGACGATCGTGGTCCTGCTGATGGCGCTGTGGACGCTGGGCATCCTGGCGCGCCCACTCACCACCGTGAAGGCCGGCCTGCTCCTCACGATGACCGGCCTCGCGTTCCTGTGCATCGCCGTCCCGGTGATCGCGCAGTCGATCGTCCTGCTGGAGGTGACGGTGCCGTCGGTGGGCGTCGGCCTGGGGATCGGGGCGAGTGGTGCGCTGCTGGTCGAGGTCGTCCACCGCCTCCTGCCTGCGTCCACCGTGACCTGGCGGTCGGGACCCGCACCTCGCCACACCGCATCCGAGAGAGGACCGCACTGATGAGCAGCTCCGAGAACCACCAGGTGGCCACGGCCGACGGCCGGGTGCTCGAGGTCCTGACCGCCGGGCCGGACGACGGGTTCCCCCTGGTGTTCCACCACGGGACGCCGCAGGCGGCCGTCCCGTACGGGATCCTGGAGCGACCGGCAGCCGCACGCGGGCTCCGGACCATCGCCTGTTCCCGTCCGGGCTACGGACGCTCGACACCTCGGGGCGACGCGGGGACCACCGCGACCGTCGCCGACGACGCCCTGGACACAGCAGCGGTCCTGGACCACTTCGGCTACGACGAGTTCGTCACGCTGGGCTGGTCCGGCGGGGGACCGCGGGCACTGGCGTGCGCAGCGGTGCTCCCCGACCGGTGTCGAGCGGCGACCTGCGGGGTGGGCATCGCACCTCCGGACGCCGCGGGGCTCGACCTGCTCGCGGGGATGGCCCCGGAGAACGTCGCCGAGTACACCGCCGTCCGTCAGGGCAGTGCGGCCCTCACGGCCTTCCTGGAGGAGCACGGCACACCGGTGTTCTCGGTGACCGCCGACCTGATCGTCCTGGGCCTTGGCGACCTGCTGCCGGAGGTGGACAAGGCGGCGCTGACCGGAGAGCTCGCCGAGTACCTCGCCGCCTCGGCGCGGCGCGCCGGGCTCCAGGGCATCGTCGGCTGGCGCGACGACGACCTCACCCACAGCCGGCCGTGGGGCTTCGACCTCGGCCGGATCACCGTGCCGGTGTCCGTCTGGCAGGGCACGGAGGACCGCATGGTGCCCTTCGCGCACGCCGTCTGGCTCGCCGAGCACGTGGCCGGGGCCCGTGCTCACCTGCTGGAGGGCGAAGGTCACGTGTCCTTGGTCGTGCAGATGGACCGGGTCATCGACGACCTCCTCGACCTCGCGGGCCGGTAGGCCGGTCGACGGGTGAGCCGACGGCGGGGTGGGCCTGTCGCGGCAGGAACGGCAGCACGTCGAGCAGAGGAGTACGCACCATGTGGGTCAGGAACCATCTGGCGAACCCGGTCGTCCGGGCGCTGGGACACAGCCGTGCGCACCAGCTCCTCGGCCGGCACCTGGTCCTCCTGTCCTACTGCGGGCGCCGCACCGGGCGCCGGCACGAGATCCCGGTCATGACGGCGGCCGCGGGGGAGGACCTGGTCGTGGTGGCCGCCGACCCCGAGGCAAAGACGTGGTGGCGCAACTTCGGGGTGGAGCCGACAGACGTGCTGATCTGCGTCAACGGTCGGGACGAGCCGCGGACCGCCCGCCGGTTCGCGCCGGGAGAGCCCGGGTACAGCGAGGCGCTCACGGCCTACCGACGAACCTTCCCGCGGGTCCCGGCAACGAGCGGGGAGCCGGTCGTCGTCCTGGCTCCGCGCGCCCACTGAGCGGCGTGCCGGGCTGGGTGGCTACTCGCCGGCGAGGACGAAGTAGCTCTCCTCCTCCTGCAGGTAGTGGAGCTGCAGCAGGGCGTGCAGGCCGTACAGGCAGGCGAGTAGGTCCTCCCGACGTT
>NZ_JAPVBO010000003.1:0-552436 GCF_026967995.1 Modestobacter sp. VKM Ac-2979 | reverse complement strand
CCTGGTCCAGGTCGGCTTCCTGGTCCAGGTCGGCTTCCTGGTCCAGGTCGGCTTCCTGGTCCAGGTCGGCTTCCTGGTCCAGGTCGGCTTCCTGGGCGAGGGCGTCGAGGTGGGTCTGGACCCGGCGGGTGAGCCGGCCGATCTCGGCATGTGCCCGGCTCATCGGCGCGACCGCCTCGTCGGACCCCAGGGCGTGGGCCAGGGCCGGGTAGAGCTCGGCCTCCTCGGCCTGCTCGTGCGGGACCAGCCGTTCCACCAGCGCGGTCCTGGCGCGGCGCAGCGCCTCGACCGCCTCCGGGGTCGGCGCGTCGACCAGTGCATCAGCTGCTGCCCGGACAAGCGGGAGGACCTGGTGCAGGTCGTTCTGCTCTGCGGCGAACCGGCGCAGTAACACCTGGGTCGCCGGCTGCACGGGACGGCCTCCGACCCCACCGCCACGCAGGGCCCGGAGGGCGTTGAGGATCACCGCGACGTCGATGGCCTCCTGTAGCAGTGCCCCGAACGCGGGCGGGATCAGGCCGACAGCGGCCAGCCCCATCGCCGTCAGGGACAGTCCCATGCCCACCGCCGCGCTCTGCACCGCAATGCGCCGCGCGTACCGGGCGATCTCCATCGCGTCGGCGACCCGGTCGAGCCGGTCGGTGGTGAGCACCACGTCGGCCGCCTGGGAAGAGGCGGTCGAGCCACGAGCGCCCATCGCGATACCCACCGTGGCCGCGGCGAGCGACGGGGCGTCGTTCAGGCCGTCCCCGACCATCACCGTGACCGCCTGTTCGCGCTCGGCCCGCACCGCCTCCACCTTGCCGGCCGGCGTCTGCTGGGCGCCCACCTCGTCCAGCCCCAGCACGGCGCCGACCTCCCGCGCCGGTTCGGGCCGGTCGCCGGTCAGCATCACCAGGCGGGTGATGCCGGCCGATCGCAGGCGGCGCATCGTCCGACCGGCGTCCGGCCGGAGCGGGTCCTTCAGCAGCAGCGCACCCACCAGGACGCCGTCGACCTCGACCCACACCAGGGCGCAGCCGTCCAACCCGGCCCGGCTGACCGCCGTGCGCGCCCAGGCGGCGTCCGGGACGGTGTCCTGCTTGCCGACCCGCACGAATGCGCCGTCGACCATGGCGACGACACCACGACCGGGCTCTTCCTGGACGTCGGCAGGCAGCACCAGCGGGATGCCCCGCTCGCGCGCCTCGGCGACCACGGCCTCGGCGAGCACGTGCGGGGACAGTTGGTCGGCCGAGGCCGCCAGCCGCAGCACCTCCGCCACGGCCCGACCGGGCGCGGTCAGCACCTCGGTCACCGCGGGCCGGCCGGCCGTCAGCGTGCCGGTCTTGTCCAACACCATGGTCCGGGCGGAACCCAGGCGCTCCAGCGCACCGCCACCGCGGACGACCACCCCCAGCCGTGACGTCCGGGACAGGCCGGAGACGATCGCCACCGGGGCCGCCAGCAGCAGCGGGCACGGGGTCGCCACCACCAGCACCGCCACGGCGCGGTCCGGCGTCCCGCTGACCGCCCAGGCGAGTCCGGCGACGACGAGGGAGAGCGGCAGGAACCAGGCGGCGAACCGGTCGGCCAGCCGGACCACCGGCGCGTTGTCGGCGCCGGCCTGCTGCACAAGGGCGACGATCCCGGCGTAGGTGCTCTCGGCGGCCGGGACGGTGCAGCGCAGCGCGACGGCGCCGCCGGCGTTCAGCGTGCCGCTGCGCACGGCCTCGCCGACGGCGCGCTCCACCAGCTCCGGCTCCCCGGTCAGTGCCGACTCGTCCAGGACCGCGGGGCTGTCGACCACCACCCCGTCGACCGGGAACACCTCGCCCGGCCCCACCAGCACCAGGTCACCGACGGCCACCTCGTCCACGGGCACCTCGGAGACCACGGACCCGACGCGACGGCGTGCGGTCCGGGGCGCCCGCTCCAGCAACGCCCGGAGGTCCCTGGTCGCCCGTCGCTGGGCGGCCGCCTCCAGGGTTCGGCCGGTCGCGAGCATGACCGCTATCAGGGCGCCGGCCAGGTACTCGCCGACCGCCAGGGTCCCCACCAGCGCGAGCAGAGCGATCAGGTCCACCCCCAGGCGCCGTCGGATGAGGTCTGCGATCACCCACCCTGCTGACGGCAGGACCGCGACCAAGGTGGCGATGGCCCACAGCGCGTCGTCCCACCTGCCGAGGCCGGTGGCCCAAGCCAGCCCGCCTGCCGCGAGCAGTGCCAGGGTCACCGTCAGCAGCGCCGGCTCCAGCCACCGGCTCACCTTCGACAACCAACTGAGCCCAGCCGTGGGCCGGGACGTAGATCGGTCGGACATGCGCCCCTCCCTGACCACCGGCGTTCGACCGACGCCGCGTGGTCTCGACCCTCGTGGGGAGCCCCTGGATCCGGCCATCGGCGCCAGTCCTCGGCCGGCATGACCTTGGTCCTCAACTCGACCGACCGACCGAGCGACCGACGGATGTCACCCGCCGTGGTCGGCAAAATCGAGTTGGCCACCGATCAGGTGCGTCTGCTCCTCGAACCGTGAGGCCGCCAAGTTGGTGAGTGCTCGCTTCAACCAGAAGGCGACCCAGTCGACCACGGCGGAGCGATCCCGTCGTGGTGAGCGCACAGAATGGACGCAACAGATTGAAGTACCGAATCTCCCAAAGGGTGACGCTGCTAGGGACTGCCAAATTCCAGTTGGACAGCCCCTGAACGACCGCCAAGTCCGTCCACAGTTGGAACGGTGAGGGCCCCGGCGTCGACCGTGCCTCCGTCTCCCTGCTCAAACGTCACAAGAGCCGGCATCGGTGCGCGGGTCACCCCCCGCGGGTTACGCCGGTCCCACGTGTGTCACCCCGGCGGGGGGACGTCACCGTGAACGTTTCTTCGGAGCGTCGACGGCATCGCACTGATGCCGGAGGCGCCACAGATGTTCCACGACCCCACGATCGTCGGCAGTTGGCCGGCGCTCGCCGCCCGACTCGACGCCAACGCCGCCCTGCCTCGCTGGGCCGAATCCGAACCCGCACTTGTAGGTCTCGCCGCCGTCGCCGACCTCGTCGAGGTCTGCTCCGAGTCGGGCGAGCACGAGCGAAGCAACGCCGTCCTGGCCGCACTCGTCCGGCTCGCTGCAGTCGACGGCGGGCGCGACGACGATGAGCTCGCGCTGTTGCTGCACCTGCTGAGCGGGCTGGTCTGGACGATGGTCCGGCAGTTGCGAGACCTGAGCCCGGACATCGTCGCCGTGGTGGTCGGGGAGCTCACCTGCCAGATCCGGCGTTACCCGTGGCAGCGCCGCCCGCGTGCGGTGGCTGCGAACCTGCGGGCCGACACCCGTCGTGCGGTGCTCGCCGAACTGCGACCGCGAGACCGCCGCCACCCGGAACGTGGTGAGTTCCTCACCGTCGATGGTGACGTCACCCGGTTGATGCCTGCCGACCCACGCGACGACGCCGAGGACCTCGACATCGCGGACTTGCTGCAGTGGGCGGTCCGGTCCGGGGTGGACGCTGCGGACCTGGAGTTGCTCGTCGCGACCGAGTGCGGCCGTGACCTTCAGCAGGGCGGCGACTCGAAGGTCGCCGCTGAGTACGGCATCTCTACCCGCACGCTTTACCGCCGGCGGAACCGCACCATCGCCGCGCTGCGCACCGTCGCCCGCGACTACCTGGCGGCGGTCGCGTGAACACCCCACTGGCTCCCCTCGACAGCCCGGCATCGAGTGAGGGCGTCTGCGCGGGCCACCCTGCTGAGCGCCGCCTACTGGCCGTCGCCGAGGTCCAGCAAGCCCTGCGGGAACTGCGATCAAGGCAGGCTGTTCGCCTCGTCGACGTCGGGGGTGACACGGCTTCCGAGCCTCGGAAGAGCCGGGGTGACAGGACACCGGGGAGGCACCGGGCGGGGGGTGACAGTGACCTGCCGACCGGCTGGATCACCGTGTTGGCGGGGCACGCCGGTGCGGGGGCTTCCACTGTGGCCTTGGCGATCAGTGACGCTGCTGCAGCAACTGGTCAACCGGCGCACCTGATCGATAATGCGCACCCCGCCCGTTCCGGCCTCGGGGCCGCAGCGTCGGCGGAGCTGGGAATGGACGACACAGGGGCCTGGCGCCGGGGCCTCCGGTCCACCGTCACCATCGACCGCCGTGCGACGGATGCGTCGCCGAGCGGCTGGCCGGTGCCGACCGGCCATCGCGCGGGGGTGACGGTCCTCGATCTTGGGCTGGACGCTGACGGTCGGGCTTGCCGCACCGTCAATCGCGCGCACACCGTCGTCGTCTGCCGGCCGACCGTCCCCGGTGTTCGCCTGACGGAGGCACTCCTCGATCAGCTGGGGAATCAGGTCGTCGTCGTCGCTGCCGTCGGTGGCCGCCGATGGCCCGGTGAGGTCGCTGCCAGCTCGGGGCCTCGGCTGCGTGCTCTGCGCCTTGCCGGACAGGTCGTCGCCGTTCCGCTGGAGCGGCGACTCGAGGTCACCGGCCTCACCGGCCAGCCACTGCCCTCGTCGATCCAGGCGGCCGGCCGCGCGCTGCTTGCACTGCTGTCTTCCCGGCGCCCCGGGGTCGCGCTGGCGTCAGTCACGACCACCAGTCCAGGACCCTTCCCAGGAGCATCCCGATGACCGCCCGGCTTGCAGATTCGTTGATGGCCGCCGGCGTCTGCCCGGCCGCACCACCTGGCATGCAGGTCTACGCCGATCAGATCCAGTCCTGGGTGAAGTGGGGCGTCCTGGCCGTTCTGGGGATCTGCTTCTTCGCCAGCGTCGGGATGCTGATCTGGGGGCGGGTCACCCACCATCCCCGGGGAGCCCGGCTGGGGATGGACGGGATCCTGATTTGCCTGGTCGGCGCGATTCTCTACGTCGTCGGGTACGTCATCGTCCTGTCGATCGTCGGGACCGGCTGCTGATGGTCCGCCATCGGAGCGGCCGTGAGCCGCACGGCTTCCCGTGGTCACGGCGCAAGATGCTGACCCTGCTGGCGGGTGCAGGAGTCGCGGTCGCAGTCCTGGCAACAGGTCTGGTGCTGGCCGTGGTGCACGCCGTCCGGCCGGCATCCGGGCCCACTGACTCCGCTTCTGCAAGCGACCCGGTCGGGTCCGCACCCGCGTCGACCACAGCGCCGACCGACCGAGTCGCGCTCGAGGACTCACTGGCCGCCAGGCCGATGCCAGTCGTCCCGGAGTCGGCGTCCCATCCCGGGCCCGTCTCCGACCGCGATCCGGGCGCGCCCATCCTGCTTCCCCCGGCAACCAGCATCGGACCGGCCGGCGTGCCGACAGGCTTCCCCCGCACCCCGGAAGGGGCGTTGGCTCAGCTGGCCGCGATCGACCAGGTCGCCCTCCAGTCCGCCTCATTGGCCGGCGCCCGTGCCGTGATCAGCGCCTGGGCCATGCCCGGCGGTCCGACGACCACGAGCTGGTCCGGTGTGCGCGCGGTCGGACGGCTCCTCGATGCCGCAGGCCTGTCCGGGGGTGGCTCCACGCAGTTCGCCGTCGTGCTGACGCCGCTAATGGGTCTGATCAAGGGCAGTGTCGGATCGGACTTCGTCGTCGCCTGCGTCGACTTCCAACTCGACGTCACGCTGCAGCGCACTGCCCGGGGGGCGGTGGCGGACTGCCAGCGAATGGTCTGGCGGACCGACCGGTGGTTGATCGGGCCGGGCGCTGAACCTGCCACGCCACCGTCGGTGTGGCCCGGCACCGATGTCGCCTTCAGCGTCGGCTACCGGGACCTGCGACATGAGTGACGACGTCCTGGCCGTCGACCTCAATCCCCTGAACTGGCTGGGGAACGCTGCCTCTGCTGCGGTCACGGATGTCTGGACGGCGGCGATGGTCAGCATCTGGTCGGCGGGGCTCTGGCTGCTCACCCTGGCTTTCGAGGTCATCGATGCCTTCACCACGCCGGACGTCTCTGCGGACGGGCCGATGGGCGCGGTGCTGCCGACGACGCTGTGGCTCGGTGCCTCGGTCGCAGCGACCATGATGTTCGTCCAGCTGACCATGGCGCTGATCCGTCGCGACGGGCAGTCCATCGGCCGGGTGCTCCTCGGTATTGGACAGTTCGGCCTGGTTTGGGTCGGCTACCTGGGCGTCGCCGGCGGTCTGGTCGCGGCCGCCGCGGGACTGTCCCGCGGGATCTTGCAGGCCATGCTGGAGGTCGACAGCCTGTCGGCGTTCGATCCCGGTAGCTCGTGGCCGCGCGAGGTGGTGGACGCAACGGCGGCCACCGTGCTCGGCCTCTCGTCGCTGCTCCTGCTGATCCCAGCGTCGTTCTTCTACCTGGTGATCTCGCTGGTGCGGGCGGCCGCGCTGATCATCCTGGTCGCCACAGCGCCGATTGCGGCCGCCGGGTTGCTCAACGACAGCACGAAGGCGTGGTTCTGGAAGAGCCTGCGCTGGTTCTTCTCCTGCCTGCTCATCGCGCCGACCGCGGCCCTGGTGCTGGGCATCGGCGTGCAGCTGTCCGCCGGCGTCGTCGCTGGCGCGGGTGACTCCACCGCACAGGCCGCAGGAGCTGCGGTGATCGGCGCGATCATGGTGGCGATCGGTGCGCTGTGTCCGCTCGTGCTCTTCCGGCTGCTGGCCTTCGTGGATCCGGGGACCGCGTCGGGCTCGGCCCTACGGCAGTCGTGGGGCGATGCCGGCGGACTGTCCGGGGTCCTGTCCGGCGGCAAGCAGGCGTCGGGTAGCGGTGCCGCTGCGCAGAGCGGTGGCGATGGACGTTCGCAGGGGGAGGCCGCCGCCGAAGCGCAGTCAGCGAGCCGGCTCGGGTCGATGCTCGGGACGGTCGGCTCGGCGGTGGGCGCCAGCACGGTCGCGGCGGCTTCGGTTGCCCACCGGGCCGTCGACGTCGCCTCGGACGTACTCGGCTCGACAGGCGTCGGACACGCCGGCCACAGCCTGACGCCGACCGGTCAGCGCAGCAGCCGACGCGCGAGCGGGAGCGGTCAGGCGGGCACTTCTGGCTCCACCACCGGCTCTGGTGGGGGTGCTGAAACTCCCGAGGGCTCGACCGATGGCGGCGGAGGTGCCCTTCCCGATTCTCCGCGAGCAACACCGCCGTCGGGTGGGGGGCCTGGGATGCCCGCGGAGCCACCGGCCCGGAGCGGAGGCCTGGCGAACTGGGCGAAGGCCGAGCCGACCGTCGGCGCCGCGGCTCCCGAGGCTGCTGCAGTGGTGGCGCTGTGACCGCGTCTGCCGGACCGGTCCGTTACGGGTCGTGGTCGAAGGACAGGCCGGGCTGGTTCGGTGGGCTCAGCGCTCGGGCCTGGATCGGCGTGGGGCTCGCCGGTCTGCCCATGCTGCTGGCTGCCAGTGCGAATCGATGGCTGCTGGCACTGGCCTGGGCACCGGTCTGGGCTGTCCTGGCCGTGCTGCTAGCCGTTCCCGTCCGGGGCCGGTCCGCGTTCCGCTGGGCGCTGGACTCCCTGCTCCGCGGGATCGGGGGCGCGCTGGGGTGGACCGACTGGCAGTCCCGAGCGGCTGCTGGCGTTGCTGCCGACCTGGACGACGCCGACCTGCCCGGCGTTCTGTCAGGGGTCCAGACCCACGACGGTCCGCCCTTCGGCCCGCTCCTCGCGCGCCCCGCCGTCATCGCCGATCACCGGGAGCGGACCTGGGCCGTGGTGGCTCGGATCACCCACCCCGGGATCGGGATGTCCGAGACCACCGCTCGCACGCGGATGGGCATCGGACTGGCCGAGCTGCTGGAGGGCGCGGCCACCACCGAGTTGGTGTCGGTCGTCGCCCTGCAGGTCCGGACACTGCCCGACGACGGCGCCGAACGCGCAGCGTGGCAACAGGCCCATCTGCGACCCGAGGCTCCGCCGCTGGCGCGTGCGGTCACTGCGGAGCTCGCGGCCGTGATGACCCAGGCCGGCGTAAGGCATGAAGCATTCGTGACGGTGGTCGTGCCAGAACGGCGGATCCACCGCCAGGCCAAGGAAGCCGGAGGCGGCGTCGACGGGCGTGCTCGCGTGCTCTACGGCGTGATGAGCGAGATCGAGGCCCGGCTGGTCGGACCGGTTGGCTGCTCGAGCGTTACCTGGCTGGACTCTCCCGCGCTCGCGTCGGCCATCCGCACCGGCTTCGCCCCGGGTGACCGCGCCGGCTTGGCGACCGCCGAGCTGGCCGTGAGCACCAATCCGCGCATCGTCGCGGCGCTGCCGATGGCCGCTGCGGGGCCCACCGCTGCCCCTCCGCCGGAACGGCGTCACTACGTGCACGACGCCTGGCACTCGGCGACCTGCACCGTCCTGCTGCCTGACAAGGGTGCGGTCATGGGTGCCCTCGCGCCGGTCCTCACTCCGACGACGGCGGGGGAGCGGCGGTGCGCCACGGTGTTCTTCGAACCGATCAGCTCCACCAGGGCTGGTCGGATGGTCGGCAACGAGTCGATGAGCTCCGAGCTGGCGACCGAGATCCGGCGCCGCGGTGGGTTCAGGGACCGGGCGGCACATCGTCGGGACGCGGCCCGGGTCGAGGGCCAGGACGTGCGGCTGGCCCAGGGCAATGCGCTCGTCCGCGTGGCCGTCGCAGTGTCGGTGACCGTGCCTGGCACGTGGTCCATCACCGACTACGGCCGTCGGCTGGAGGCCAGCGTCACCGGCAGTGGGTTCAAGCCGTTGCGGCTCGACCTGGCTCAAGACTCCGCTTTCGCTGCCGCCTGCATACCGCTCGGAATCGGGTTGCCGCGGCGCCGAGGTGCCCAGTGAGCAGCCGGCGCATCGGTCGGCAGCGACAGAGCACCCGGGGCAGGGGAGTGGCGCAGCTCGTCTCCGACTTCGGTCACGAACTCCCGTCGTTGCTCTCGCCACCGGCTCGCCCAGCCGACGTCGACCCCTTCGACACGCTGGTCGGCCGACGTGGTCGGACCGGCCAGGCCGCCGGCTGGGCGGCGGTGCCTGCACCGCTGGCCGTCTACCGGATGACCTCGGAGCAGGTCGGCGGGGTCTGGCCGCTGATCGCCGGTGACGGGCTGCCGCCGGGCGGTGCGATCCTCGGCATCGACTACCTCTCCGGCGGCGCCTTCTCCGCCGATCCGATCGGCTGGACGCTCAACAGCGTCGCCGGCGTCACCAACCCGAACATGATCCTCTTCGGGGCGCCGGGCCGGGGGAAGTCCGGCACGGTCAAGATGTTCGCCCTCCGGCAGATGGCCTACGGCTACCGGACGCTGGTGCTCGGCGACGTCAAGGACGAGTACGAGCCGCTCTGCCGGGCCCTGCAGGTCCAGCCGCACGCGGTCGGTCACGGCCTCCCTGCGCGGATCAACCCGCTGGACTTCGGGCCACTGGGCAACGACTGGACCCGGCTGCCCCGGGCTGAAGCACGGCGCCGCGCAGCCATGGTCTTCTCCCGATGGCTGCTGCTCATCCGAGGCCTCGTCGGCTCACAGCACGTGCCGTTCGGGCCGACCGCGGAGACCGCTGTCGGTCAGGTCCTCCGCGACCTGACCGGCTACGCCGACGGCGCCGACCGGATGCGGGAAGTGACCATCCCTCAGCTCTGGCAGGCGCTGCGCGCGCCCAGCGACGAACTCGTCGACGCGTGCCGCTACGCCACCCGCCAGCACTTCCTGGACGAGACCCGGCCGGTGCGCGACGCACTCGGAGCCCTGGTCACCGGTCATCTGGCCGGCCTGTTCGACGCACCGACCACCGTCTCGGTGGACTGGCGCGCACCGATCCAGTCGCTGTCCCTGTCCCGGCTGGACCCACTGGGTGACGAGGCCGTAGGCGTGGCGCTCACCTGCCTGAACTCCTGGGGCCGGGCGATGACCCAGCTGGCCGAGCCCGGAGATCTGCGGATCGTCATCCGGGACGAGTGCTGGAAGCAGATGCGGCTGGGCACCGACGCGGTCAAGTCCCTGGACGCCGACCTGCGCCTGTCCCGCAACGACGGGTGCATCCAGGTCGTCATCGCACACAAGCCCTCCGACATGTTGACCGTCGGCGATGCGGGTAGCCAGGCGGTGGCCATCGCCAAGGACCTGCTGCATCTCTGCGCCACCAAGGTGCTGCTCGGCCAGGACGAGCAGATCGGGGACGAGCTCTCCGACCTGCTCGGTCTCAGCCCGATGGCCGAGCAGATCGTCACCGACTGGGCTGCCGCAGCCAGGGGTCGAGCGCTCTGGCTGGTCGGCAGCCATGTGGCGAAGGTGCAGACCGTCCGGACCTCGTTGGACGTCGCCCTGACCGACACCAACGACGCCCTGGACACAACGGCATGACTGGGACGGCGGAACGCATGGCGAGGGCCTGGCTGTGGAAGGCCGCCGTCCCGCTCGCGCTGCCGATGCTGGCCGCGCTCACTCTGCTGATCCCGCTGGCCGTCCTCGCCGCCGCGGCCACACCGACAGCATCGGCATCGTCAGCCTGCTCGACAGCCGGCACCGGCGCCACCGTCGCCGGCATCGAGCTGGATGCCGTCCAGATGGGCCACGCACAGACCATCGTCACCGTCGGCGCAGCACGGGGGTTGAACTCGTACGCGGCCACCGTGGCGCTGGCGACCGCCTGGCAGGAGTCCCGGCTGCGGATGCTGGCCAACGACGGCAGCAGCCCTGAACTCACGCCCGCGCAGGCTGCGGAGACCGCCACCAGCCTGACCCATCCGCACGACGGGCTCGGTTCCGACCACGACAGCGTCAACACCTTCCAGCAGCGCTGGACCGCCGGCTGGGGGACCGTCGCCCAGCTGATGGACCCCGTCTACGCCGCCGAAGCCTTCTACACCCGGCTCGTCGCTGTGCCGGACTGGGAGGCCATCCCGCTGACCCGGGCCGCGCAAGCCGTGCAGGTCTCGGCCTACGGGGATGCCTACGCCCACGGGGAGACGCTCGCCCGGCAACTCACCGCGATGTTGTGGCCCGCCGCCCAGGGGGCGGCTGCGGATCCGGCCGGGGCGGTAGCCAGCGTCTGCCCCGCCCTGCCGGTGCCGGCCGGCGCCTGGGCCCGGCCCACCACGGGGCAGCTGACCTCCGGGTTCGGGCTCCGCTGGGGCAGCCAGCACGCCGGCGTCGACTTCGCCGGACCCCGCGACACCCCCGTCTACGCCGCCGCGGCCGGCACCGTGATCACCGCTCTGCCTGCACCAGTACCTACTGCGACCGCGACGGCAGCCTCAACCTCAAGGGCTACGGCAACCTCGTCGAGCTCGACCACGGCGCTGGAGTCACCACCCGCTACGCCCATCTCTCCGGCTACACCGTCACGCCAGGGCGGCAGGTCCCCGCGGGCGCGCTGCTCGGGCACCAGGGCGCCACCGGCAACAGCACCGGCGTCCACCTGCACTTCGAGGTCCGCGTCCACGGCGCAGCCGTCGACCCCGTCCCATGGCTGGCAGAGCGCGGCGTCGACCTGCACGCCACCGCCACCGCCGGTTGACCGGCAGAGAGGGCAACCAGGAATGAACGTGAACATCCACCGCCGACCGAGGGCCGGCGAGTGACGACGCCGTCCCGACGTCGCGAGGCGCAGCCGATCGGCCGGGGATGGGAGCTGGCCGTCGCTGCGGTCGGCGGCGCTCTGATCGCGGTAGGGCTGGCGGCCATGGCCGGGCTCGGGCTCGCCTCGGCGTTGTGGGGCGGTGGCTGGGTCTGGCCGGACGGCATCGATTTGGCCAGCCGCGTCCTCGGCGGGCTCCTGAGCGGAGATCCCGGCCGTGGCCTGTCCCCGGATCAGCTGGGGAAGGTCGCCGAGCCCGCCCCGGTGTACGCATGCGTCGCCGCCGCCGAACTCGTCCTGCTGACCGTCGCGGTCAGCACCGCGGTCCTGGGCGTCCGCCACCGGCGTCCCGGCGATGCCCGCAGCGGGATGGCCACCCGTAGCGAGGCCGCGCAAGCCCTCGGGCTGCGCCAGCTCCGCGCTGGACGAGCGGTCATCCGCCCGGATCTCTACCCGCTCAGACGCGACTGGGAGCGCCTCGGCCGCCTCCTGTCCACAGGCGGCGACGCGACGCGCAGTCGTACCCACAGATCCGTCCAGAGCAACAGTTCCCCGTCGATCTCCCCATCACCGTCGACCCAGACATCACCCACGTCCACTGCGAAGGAGATCCCTTGATGACCAAGAACGACGACGGCTTGGACGCCGATCTACTGGCCGCCCGCTCGGAGGCCTCAGCGCTGTTCGCCGCCGCTGCCCGCAACGACCAGGCGGGGGTGACGGCGCAGCTGCACTGTCTCGCCGCTGCCACTGCCCTTCGTGCGCCCAGCGGACCGGTTCCCGCGACGGCCGACGCCGCCGACCCCGACCGGCTCGTCGAGCAGGCGTTGCACATCCTCGGTGAGCTGGAGCCCGAAGACTTCGCCCACCCCGATGTCCTCGCCGCAGCCCGGCACGGTCGCCGGGCACTGCGGGCACGGCGCTGATGGCCACTTCGCTCGGGCAGCTCCTCGACGCCCTGGCCGAGACCGCACACTCCACTGAGCCCACCGCTGCGGCCCGCGCCGATGCGGGTACCGCGTTGGGACAGCTGGGCCGGGCGCTGGCACAACTGCGCCGCGACGGCGTGTCCCCAGCCATCGGTGACCGACGGGAGCACCAGGTCGCCGAGCTGGCCGCCGCCTGCACCGAGCTGGCCGCTCGTGCGCCTGCGACCGAATCGACCCTGGCCGGGCTCGCGGCTGCTGCGGCCGACACCCTCGCCGTCCTCCACGACCACAGCACCGTCGCCTCACGATGGGCTGCGGCCACGGCGGTGGCCGAGACCATCACGCCGCTGGTCCAGGTGCTGGCCGGGACACTGCCCGCCGGCCCGGCGGCCCAGTGGCTCGCCGAGGTAGAGCGGCAGTCGGTACTGGTCCAGCAGACCGCGGCACTGCAGCCGCCATCGCGGGCGGACGCCGCCATCCTCGACCGACCGTTGGCTGGGCCCGCGGTCCCGGCGAGCTCGGACCCTGCTCTCGTCGTCCCCGACGCGGTCGCCGTGCTGCTGCGCGCCACGGGCAGCGCGGCGGAGTCCCCGTCGGTCGCGGAGGTGCTCGCGTACACACTCGCCGCAGAGACGCTCAGCGATGCCGCGCAGCGGCTCGACTCGGTGGCCGAGCCGGGAGCCGGGCAGGCGGCCGCACCTGCTTGGCGGGCCGTTCGAGCCGCCTTGCGCCCCTACGACGACGGGAGCCGGCGGCCGCACCACGATGCACCGCCGGCTGTGCACGCGGCTCTGCGTCTGCACGCCTCGCTCAACCGTCCGGGCTCGGACCCGGCGCTCCGAGCAGAGCCGTTGCGTGCGGCCGTCGCGGCGGCTGCCCAGCACCTGCCGACCTTGGCGACCCAGCTGATGTACCGCACGGTCCGGTCGTGGGCGGACACCGGTGCGCTGGTGGCCTACGCCCGCGACGTGCCGCCGCGGGAGGAGCGGGTGGCCGCCTATCTGCGGGGCTACCAGCTCGGCGGACTCGTCCGGGTGGACGCCGTGGACCTGCAGCCGGTGGCTGGGGCGCTGCACAACGCCCGGCTGCTGTCGCTCGCGGTGGCGACCCGGGCCGCAGCAGTCGGCGTGCCCACGACGGCCGACTTCCCGCGACGGGCGCTGGCCGCCAACCAGGCGCTGCTGGGCCAGCCGCAGACGGCCGCCGCGCTGGAAGCGGCGACGCATGAGGCCGGTCGGCATCTGCAGTTGGCGCGTGGCCAGACGTCCGGCCCCACCCGAGCTCGTTGATCGTGAGGAGCACACGTATGTCCCGGTTCGAGCCCACGGACGTCGGCTGGCGGGTGGGTCGCTCGTCGCTGCCCCGTGGCGTCGAGCTGTGGTGCCGGTACGACCGCACCACCGGCGTGTACGGAGAGCAGGGCTCCGGCAAGACCTTGGACCTGTTGGCCCCGGCGTTGCTGGCTCACCGCGGCGCCGGTCTGGCGACGCTGACGAAGGTCGACGACCTGCTGCTGACCGCTGGACGACGTCAACGCCCCGTCCATCAGGGCGGGCCGGCCCGTCCGATTGCGGTGCTCGACCCGTTCGGTGCTGCGCCGGGGATCCCGGAATTGGTGTGGGATCCGATCGCCGGCTGCGTCGATCCGCAGATCGCTGAACGACGCGCGAAGGCGTTCTCCGCTGGCACGGTCACCGGTTCGGTCACCGGTGGCCGGCAGGACAACGCTGCACGGTTCTATGCAGCCGAGACGGCGAAGGTGTTGCAGGGCTTCCTGCACGCCGCGGCCCTCACGGGTCGCACCCTGGACCACGTCCTGGAGTGGGTCGCCAACCCGGTCGCCGCCGAGCAACCGGCCGAGATCCTGCAGCAGCACCCGCACGCGGCACGCTTCTGGGACGGGCTGCTCGCCGGGGCCCTGCACGGCAGCCCGGACACCGTCGGCAACACCGTCACGACCGTGCAGCAGGCGATGGCGCTGTTCTTCCAGCCGGCCATCCGCGCCCGCTGCGTGCCGTCACCCGGCCGGCCGGCCACCGACCTGGTCGACCTGATCACCCGGCAGGGCACGGTGTACCTGCTCGGTCGCGACGACCCGTACGCCTCGGCGGCGCCGTTGATGACCGCCGTCGCCGAGCACGTCCTGGACACGGCGCTGCAGGTCGCCAACACCTCGCCGCACGGGCGGATGACGCCCTGCTTCCTGGCCTGCCTCGACGAGTTGCCCTCGACCACCCCGCTGCCCACCTTGCGGGTGCGGATGGCCAACGAACGCGCCCTCGGCCTGTCGTTCATCTACGCCGCGCAGACCTGGAAGCAGATGGTCGTCTCCTACGGGGAGGACGAGGCCCGCTCTCTGCTCGGGCTCACCAACACCTTGGTCGTCTTCGGCGGAGGCAAGGACGTCCACTTCTACCGGGAGCTGTCCGACCTGCTGGACGACGTACGGATCAGCCGGCAGACGGTCACCGACGGCCCCGGTGGTGTCGGTACATCGCGGTCGGGGGAGGACGTACGAGTGCTGCGACCTGGGGACATCCGTCGCGTGCCGGAGCGGCACGCGCTCGTCATCGCCGGAACTGCGCCACCCATCCTGGCCAGGCTCCGCCGCTGCCTCGACGGCAAGGACGGGCAGCAGCTGAAGGCCGAGCTCTCGGCTGCCCGCGCGCAGGTATCCCGTGCCCGCGCTGACGTGGTGGACGTCCAGGAGCGCACTGCCGCAGCGCTGACCTACGCCCGCGACCACCGGCTGACTGCTCGGCCGGACGACGTCTCTGGTGGGCCGTCCACCCTGTGGCGCGGGGAGTGGCCGCAGTGATCGTCCTACCGTTCCCGCCTCCGCCGGTTGGCGTACTGGTCGCACTGGAGCTGCTGCAGGACGTGCGCCGCCGAGAGTCCGGGCAGCCAGCCCCGGTCGGCGTCGTGGCCGACATGGAACGCCCGTGGGAACCGGCCGGGTGCAACAGCGAGCTCAGCGCATCGGTGTGGAACTGGTGCGACGACGTCGCGGTCTGGATCAACCACGAGTACGCCTGGCGACCCGCGCAGATGATCCCGGCTTGTTGGCGCCAGCATCCGCACATCGCTCGCGAGCTACCGGTGCTGGCGGTACTGCGGTGGCAGGCGGAGAGCGCGGCCGCTCCCGAGCTGGTCGAGGAGTGGAACCGCTACGCGTTTCCGATGTTCTGCGACCGGATGGTCGAGCGCCTCGGCGAGAGCACCTGCCGCACCGGTCGGCACCAGGGTTGGCCGGCGGAGAGCCGCTATGCAGCCTTCCTCGAAGGTGCTGGTCGCTGACAAGGCCAGGGGCCGCCGCGGGTAGGTGCAAGGGCAAGACGAAGCCCCGGCGACATGGCCAGAGGCCAGCGGTCCACCGGGGCTTTCGTTAGGGAGTGTACGTCAGGATGGAACGTGATGACCGAGTCGACACCGCCGCAGCCGGCGCCAGATGTGCCGCCGGCTGGCGCCTGGGTGGAGCGCTGGCTGAGCGTCCCGCGGTTTTCGGTCTACCTGGCTGCCGCTGACTCCGACCGGGGTCGCGCACTGGCGCTGTACGAGTGGAACACCCAGACCAGCGCGGCACTGCTGCACGACCTGGCGCACGTCGAGGTGGGGCTGCGCAACGCCTACGACCGCGCGCTGGCCGATCGCTGGCCAGGCCCGCCGCACTGGACCCTGGCCGGGGAGACGGTCTTCGCTCCGGTGTACCGGACCCGGGGCCGCCGTCGGGTCGACATCAACGAACGACCGCGGGAGAACCTGCGTCAGGCGATCGGCATCGCCGGTGGCCCGGCGGCCCGGCCTGGGAAGGTCGTCGCCGAGTTGATGTTCGGCTTCTGGCGCTACCTCAGTTCGGCTGCGCACGAGAAGGCGCTGTGGGTTCCTGCACTCCACCGCGCCTTCCCGCGGGGTACCGATCGCGCCAGCCACGTCGACGGGCCCGTGGGGCGTCTGCACGAGCTGCGCAACCGGGTGGCCCATCACGAGCCGCTGTTGACGACCGACGTGACGGGCCGGCTCGCGGACCTGCTCGGCCTAGCCAGTCGCCTCGATCCGCAGTTGGGGCTGCACCTGCGGGCGACCAGCGATGTCTTCGGGCTACTGGCTACCAGGCCGTGAGCCCCACGCCCGGACTGCGTCGGTCATGCGCAGCTCGCTCAACGGTTCGGTAGGTACCCGGTTCATCTCGGTCGTCCTGACGTCACCTGGGGTGGGCGTCGTCCCCCGCGCGGTAGCGCCAGCAACTTGTGCCGCGTCCGGCAACCTCCGCCCGAAAGGCGGCTTTCGGGACGTCGGCGCCGGGGGCGGGGGACCATGAGGCATGGACGGTTGCCGCGCTCTGCACGTCGATGGGCAGGACTTCACTGTGACGCATCGCCGTGGCGAGCCGGGCGTCTATGACTTCGACTGGCTCAGCGGCCCCCACACCCCGGCATACGGGTTCACCACCGCTCGCTCCGACGGGGCAGCGATGAGTGAGGCAGAGATGCGCGCAGCGATCGTTGGATTCCTGTCACAGATCTACCCGGAGACGGGCTACATCGACTGATTTCCTGCGCGGCATTAGGTTGCGTCCCGGCAGTGCGCCGTCGTCAACCCTTGAACACCGGGGGCGGGCAACCGGGTGGGCGCGGTGAGCGCACGTGCGCAAGCACGTCCGGAGTCGCCGCGAAGATCGACACCACGCCGGTCTCGTGCGCAGGCCCGGTGCCACGCAATGAGATCGCAACCAGGTTCTCTCCTGCGGCAACTCGCTTCAGGTAGGCCCGCGCCTTCTGCTTGTTCAGGTACCCAGCGCGGTAGCGACCGGTCCGGTCGAAGACCGCTACTGCTCGATCGTCGTGCGGATTATTCGGCTCGGGCACCAATCTCACGTCGGCGCCCGGACGAAAGTCGCCGCCATTGTTCTCGTAGTACGACCCGCCGCGCAGGTTGGACACGAGCAGCCCAGCAGGCCCTAGCCGCCGATCAGTGGGGCCGACCAACAAGCCGGTGGCGTCCTCGCAGAACCGCAGCACTCGTCCATCCCCGGCCCCGTAGTCGATCAGGTGCACGGACGGCAGCCCGTCGGCGCCGAGGAAGCGCTCAGCATCCCCGTCAGGGACGGCGTACCAGGGGTCGTGCGGCCCAGAGTCGCCCGGCCTGTCCGGCACACCTCCGGACGCAGAGCCGGATCTTCGTGACGCTGGAGAAGGTGTCGGTGGCCCAGGTTCGACGGTGCGCGCATCGCGTGTGCGGCCGAACAGACGGTCTAGTAGCCCCATGACCCCGACCGTAATGGGAGGCCACTGTCGCGCTCGGTCATGCGCCTTGGGCGCGGCTGCTCCTTCAGTGGGCAAGGCCGCGTGCAAGTGCTGACAACCCTCGACGAGCAAGACGGCATGGCGCGCCAAAGCACCTGACTAGCGGTGCCGGATGGCACCGTCCGGACATGTCGACCCAATCCCGCCGTCGTCCGCGATCGACCGCTCCGCGCTGCCGTGGGACACGGTCAAGCTCTTCGCGCCTCCCACGGACCTGGAGACTCTCGCTGGAGCGCTCGGTGGGCTGATCCAGACCGGGGCGTCGAAGGTCGCCTCCGCGCACTGGCGGGCGGTCCGGTTGTGTGGGTTGGGGAAATTAGCTCGGCGTGATGCTTCCGACCTTCCCGGTCAGCATGCCGATCTGATCGCCGTGCCGCGCCTTGAAGGACTAGGTGCCCGGCTGAGACAGGGAAACGGCAAAGACGTTCACCGAGCGGCAGGAGCAGTCTTCCTGGGCCTCAATGTTCAAGGAAGCGTGGCCGATGATCATGTACAGTCACGGCATTCTGCCAGTCGCAGTGCACCACAAAGGAGGGCTGACGATGGCCCCCTATTCTCGGGGATCTCGCGTACTGATCGCTGTCTCACTCGTGGGCGTTCTCGGCCTCGCGGCCTGGCAGGGGCGCATGGTGTGGGAAGACAGTGGCTCGTTCGTCTTCCTCCTGTTCGGCATCCCTGCGGTGTGTGCCGCTCTCGCCCTGTGGGTCGAATGCGCCAACAGGACGATGCTGGCTCCGGCGATCGTCGCCGTTCTCGCTGTGGTCTCACTCGTGTGGTCGCTGATCACGGGGCTGGGTGTCGGCTGGGGCCTCCTTGTGCCATCGCTCCTCCTGCTGGTCGCCGCCATGATCTCCGGGGTCGACAGGCGGCCAGTTCGCTCCGCGCCAGCGCGGAACTGATCGACGGCGTGTTGATTGGACCGAGCGCTTCCTGCTAGCGCTGCGTCTTTCACCGTTCGGCCTGGGCGGTTCTCCCCGTGCGGTGGAGGTGAGACGGAGCCTGGCGGACGTGCCGTCACCCTGCGGGATCTACGGCCCTGTAGAGGTCGGTCGTAGATCCCGGCGGCGTGTACCCCGGCTCTCGCAGACGCCAGCCGTCACGGATCGGCTCGCGTTCGGCATCCGGCCAGCCAGGGGAGGGGGTCAGGTACGCGAGACCACGTTGTACGAGACGCGGGTAGGCGTACCGGTCCACGAAAGGCGTGTGGAACCACAATCGCAGCCACCAAGGGGCTGACGCCACGTCGAAGTCCGCCCCGTAGCCGCGAGGCATGTGGTTCCAGCCTTCCAGTCTCACGCTGAGCAGTCTGGCCGCGAGCGGTCATCTGCACCAGCGGCCAGCACGCGCTCTGACGGCCTCCAGCACCCTCTTGATGGGGTGAACGTTGCCGGATGCGGCACTAAGCCAGCCACGGCTGCCGGCTCGTTGACGATCCCGTCTTCGTCGATGGAGTCCATGAGCTTGCGGAGAGCTCGTGGCGCATCAGCTACGACGACGTCGGTGTGCGCGCGCACGGCTCGGGCCCGGGCCGCGAGGATGACGCCCATAGCCGACAGGCTGAGATACGTGGCCCCGGAGAGGTCGATGCGCAAGGAACTTGGTGTATCTGAGAGCGCTGAAGCCAGAGTGGTCTGCAGCTGCGGTACGGCTTGGGCGTCGACCTCTCCGCAGAGTTGGACGATGACCAAGCCGCCGCTAGCCGTGATGTCGATCGAACAGGTGTCGAGCAGGGCGAACTCCGCTGAGTAGCCAATCAGACCCGGTGGTTCGAGCCGCCCGTAGTCGGCCTCCACCGTCCGAGCGCAGGCAACGTAACAGCGGAGACCTGTCCCTGACGCCGATCTGTTTACGTTGTAAACAGCTTGGCGGCGAGTGTCATCGGGCAGTGATCAATCGACTTCCGTATGTGGGCGACCACGTGGCTCACCCGGTCGACGTGACACCCCAGTTGCCCGTCTCCGCCAGGCCGCGTCATCACCGTCGTTGCCCCGGCGTAGTCCAAGCCGGGCGCCGTGTACCCGGGGCTGCGCGTTGCGCTGCCCGAAGGGTGGCAGCGGGCCTCTCGGCGCTCCCTTCCGTTGCGGATGGCCGCGTGGCACCTGACAAGGTCACTCCATCCAGGCCGACTGTCGCGTTCGCCGTACCCGTCTCTTGTCGTCCCCTGGCGGCCCCGGCGCGGCGTTGGGCCGCGTCGAAGACTTCCGACATCGCGATGTCCGGTGCGATGTTGGTGCGGGCGACTACGTGCGTCAGGTGCGCCGGCCAGCTGGTGGCCGGAATTGCGGCGATGACTTCTGCTGCGTGACGGGTTGCGAGCACCTGACCTTCGACGGTGTCCAGCCGCTCGGCGTAGACGTCGATACGCGCGTCGATGAGCGTGCTGGCGAGGCTGTGCGAGTCCTTCAAGGCTTGACACAGAGCGTCGGCGCCGGCCGTCTCCAGCAACTCGGCCGGGTCTTTGCCGCTCGGGACGGCGAGGTGGC
The DNA here is from genome assembly GCF_026967995.1 of Modestobacter sp. VKM Ac-2979. NCBI lineage: Bacteria > Bacillati > Actinomycetota > Actinomycetes > Geodermatophilales > Geodermatophilaceae > Modestobacter > Modestobacter sp. VKM Ac-2979. The sequence continues at coordinate 532,299 of NZ_JAPVBO010000003.1, read as the reverse complement.
GGGGGTCGGCACCTCGTTCGGTGAGCTGCCAGAAGATGCGGTGGGCGGCGAGCTGCCCGGCGCGGTCGGCGTCGGTGGCGACGATGATCTGCGGTCGGCCGTCGCTGATCAGAGGGCGCAGTCGGTCGGCCTGCGCGTCGGTGAACGCGGTGCCCAGAGGAGCGATGCCGACGATCTTGCCCTCACCGGCAAGGGTGACGGCCAACGCGTCGAGGGGGCCTTCGGCCAGGACCGGCGTCGCGCCCCGGGCCAGGGCCGCCGCGCCCTCGGTGAGGCCGTACAGCTCATTGCCCTTGGTGAACAGGTCGGTCTCGGCGGTGTTGAGGTACTTGGGCACGGCGTGACTGCTGGCGCTGTCACGGGCAGGGTCGCGGCGGCCGATCCAGCCGTGGATCTCGTCGCCGTCCCGGATGGCGAAGACGATCCGGTCGCGGAAGCGGTCGATGACGCGGCCGGTCGAGGCGTGGCTCCCGAGGCCAGCGGCCACGATCTCGGCATCGCTGGCACCCAGGTCGCGGAGATGGTCGGTCAGACCGGTCCAGCCGGCGGGTGCGTAGCCGATGGTGAACCGCTCGTCGTCGATGAGGTCGGCGCCGAGCCGATCGGTCAGGTAGGCCGGTGCCCACGAGCTCTGGTACGCCGCGGTGAAGAAGGTCGCTGCCTGCTGATTGAGCTCGAGGAGCCGCTCCCGGGCGACCCCTGACGAGCCGACCTGGTGGAAGGACTCGGTGGCAGCGGGCTCCACCGGGGCGATGTCGAGCGGCTCGGGTGCGCGCTCGGTGTAATCGGGTTCGGTGAGGCCGACCATCCAGTCCGCACCGGATGCTTCGTCCGAGGCGGATGGCTGATCGAGGACGGTCAGCGCGCCGACACGAGGACCTGCGACGGGGATCGGGTCGGTGAGCAGGCCGACCCGCCACAGCAAGGCGGTGGCCAGTTCATGGGGGAGCAGCGCCTCGTCGTCTGGGTGTCCGGCGCGCAGCAAGTCGTACGCGGTGGACAGCAACTGCGCTGGCTGCCAGCCGCCGTCCCCGCCCCGACCGACGGCAGCAACCAGCGCAGGCCAGTGGGGATCGGCGACCACGCGATCGGCGGCCGCGCTACCGAGGAGCGCTGAGAGGTCAGACGTCCAGTCCGGGCGCAGCGTCCTGGCGGATGCGTCATCGGCGGCCATCACGGCGGGGGAGAGGTGGCGGGTCAGCCGCCACCAGAGCGCGGCCGCTGGCTGCTCGTCCGGGAGGGCACGGCTGGTCGTCATCCGGACGAGCGCTGCGACGTCGATGCCGGCGCGCTCGGCGGTGCTGAGGCGCTCGGCCAGGACGGGCCAGTAGGGATCGGTGGCGATCCGGGCGTCGATGGGGTCGACCAACGGCGTCCACCGCGCGGTGACAGTGCCGGGATCGCCCAGCACACGAGCGACGCGGGCGTCGAGCCCGCGCTGGGCTCGGGCATCAGCGGCTGCGGGGAGGGCCGGACCGGTGGGGCGGCGGTCGCCGTCGTCGATGCCGTGGGCGGCGCGCCAGACGGCGAGGTCGGCGACCAAGGCAGGGTCGTGGTCGAGGAGCGGGCGTGCCCAGAGCGGTGCGCTGGCCGGCGTCCAGCTGTCGGCGTGGGTGGCGACGTCTGAAGCGAGCGCAGTGACCTTGCGGGCGCGGTCGTCGAGGTAGGGCCCCCATGCGAGGTCGGCGCGCAGCGGCTCGGGGACGGTCGGGAGCCAGGGGAGAGGGCCGGTACCAGCCGAGTGGTGCCCGGTGGGATCGATGCGCCAGTCCAGAACGGCTGCGACATCACGTGCGTCGTCCAGCCCGCGTGGTGAGGCCAGCGCTTCCCGCAGCACGTCGGCGGGGTCGCGGCCGGCGACGGCGCAGAGGGCCAGGTGCGCACGGAGCACGGGGTAGGCGTCCTGCGTGGTCAGTCCGGGCACTGCTGCGTCGGCGGCCGTGTCGATGGCGGCGAGCCCGGCCGAGCCGAGTCGTTCCTCGGCGGCGACGTTGAGTGCGTGGTGGTAGCGGCCGGCACTGTCGTGCAACCGGGACGCTGGATCGTCCAGCTCCCGGACCGTGCTGGTGGCCGAGGTCGGGGCGTCATCCCGAGCCAGAACTCGGATGAGGACGTCGACGGCGGTAGGCGGCAACAGCGCGTCTCGGGTGATCAGGCTGTGCGGGTCGCCGTCACCGGTGATGGGGAGGAAGACGTGGTTGGCGTGGCGGCCACGGGTGAGGGCCACGTAGAGCAGCTGGCGGGACTCGGTGCCGGTGGTGATGGCGTAGCAGCTGTCGGCGGTGACGCCCTGGGCGCCGTGCACGGTGGTGGCGTAGCCGAGGGTGACGTGGTCGCGCACGTAGTCGGCCGGGAGGGTGACGTGCCGTCCGGTGCGGCGATGGACCACCTCGAGGGCGCCGGAGGCATGGACCTCAGCGACGGTCCACCGGTCGCCGTTCTTCACCCAGTCCGTGGCACCGATCGGGATGGTCCGCTCGTTGCGGCGGGTGATCACCGCATCGCCTGCCGAGGCGCGCGCTGAGTCGGCCAGTGCGACGTCGGGATCCGTAGGGCCGGTTGTCCGAGCCAGCCGCTCGTCGCGGGCCCGGTTGTTCAGCTCGGCGACCAGCTCACGGGTGGGCGCCAGCATGATGGCGTCGCGGCCGGCGGCCCGGTCGGTCGCCCAGGCGGCGTACGCGTCGTCGGTGACGGTGGCGAGGTCGCCGACGTGCACCCGTCCGTGGTCGACGTAGTACGCCAGCGCCGCCGGGTCCCCGTCGCGCAGGGCCAGCGAGGCGGCGCCCTCGGCGTGGTTCGGTGCGCCGGTGTCCGGGTCGGTGAAGCGGACCACCTGGGTCAGGCTCACCGCGCCATGGCTGGCGGCGAGGTCGCGCAGCAGCCCACCGGCGCCGATGGCGGCCAGCTGCCGGTCATCGCCGACCAGCCGCACGGATCCACCGGCTTCGACGACGAACTCGACCATCCGCGCCAGGTCGGGGGTGCTGGCCATGCCGGCTTCGTCGACGACAACGAGCGTGTCCGGGCCGATCGACGTCACCCAGGTTGGAACGTCGGCTCCACTGGTCACCGCGTGGACCAGCTTGGCGAGGGTGTCGGTGTCGGCGCCCAGCTGCTCGCGCAGGACCGCGCTCGCTGCAGCGGAGGGGGCCAGGCCCACGATCGTGCCGCCGTCCGACTGCCATGCTGCGGCGAGCGTGCGTAGCGCGGTCGTCTTGCCGGTGCCCGCCGGCGCTAAGGCGAGCTGCACTCGTGCTCCGGACGTCGCCAGTTCGTGAACCAGCTGCACCTGACCCGGGTTGAGCTCCACCCCGTTGGCGGACGACTCGAGCAGTGCCAGATCAACGGATGCAGCCGGGGTGACACGTCCGTCGCGTCGGCCGGCGGCCTCGAGCACGGTCCGTTCGGCGGTGAGAACCTCGCTCGCGGTGTAGCGCGCCGAGCCGGCCACGGTGAAGACGGACGTGCCATCGGAGCGGCGTAGCGCGGTAGGTTCCTTGATCGCTTCCTGCGCGCCCAGCCGGATCGACAGCCGGGGTGACAAGGCCGCGGCAACGATCGCGTCGACGGCACGGTCGACGTCGGGGAGCGTGATGCCGGCGGCGCGGGTCCGCCGCTCGGCTTCGGCGCGGACATGGCTCTCCTGCCAAGTCGCCCGGGCGCTCGCCACCACCGACAACAGAGCTGCGGCAGTCTCGTTGACCCACGCGTCAGTCGCTCGTTGCGCCCTGCGAGGAGAGTGCCCGCGGAGGACGCCGTCGAGGTAACGCCTCAGCCGATCGTCTTCACCGAGCACGGCCAGGGCTTCGGTCCGCCAGCTGGCTCGCTGCTGGGCATACGAGCGTGGCTCGTGCTTGGCCTGGCGTGTCTCCAGGTTGGCCTGCTGGGCCAGTGACACGGACTCCTTCATCGTCGGTGGCCGGCCGTGGTCCGCTTGGAACTGTGCGGACAGGACTGCCCGTCGGGCGTCGATGGCGGTGCGCCGCGATGACCAGAACCGGGGGAGTGGCCCGTCGACTCCGACGATCTCCCGTACCGGGCGCTTGCCGGCCTCGGTGCCGGGACGGTCGGCGAAGCGCACGCCGAGACGTTCGACCAAGAGCGCCTCTAGGCGCGTGTTGTAGCGCTCGGAGGCGACGACGACGTTCTTGTGGATCGGTCGGCCGTCCAGCGCCAGCCACCGGCCGTCGAGGGTCTGCACCTTGTTGCTGATCGCTACGTGCGTGTGCAGGTCGGGGTCGCCGGCGCGGGAGTCGCGGTGGGTGAACGACGCCGCGATCAATCCGCGTACGTCCACCTGGGCCACCCCTTGGTGGCCGGTGCGCGTGTACGCCGCAAGGTCTTCCAGCCAGGTGAGGGTGTCGGCGACGGCGTCGGCATGCGCCTGTTCGATGACCGCTGCGACTTCGCGGGGTGCGATGGCCCAAAGCGTTGAGACGCTCTTGACCGGGCTGAAGGTCAGGTCGTAGCCGGCGACCGCCGTGGTGGCCTGCCGGGAGATACGGGCCAGGTGGCCGGACAGCTCCCGAGCATCGAGCGGAGGACGGCCGTAGCTCTCGACGAACATCGTCCTGGCCAGGGCGGTGCGGATGCTGGCGCGCTCCTCAGCCGGCACCGGGGTGGCAGCCGCCAGCCCCCGGGCGGAGTTGTACTCGCGGAACTCGATGGCGCTGCGACGGCGGAACTCGTTCGCCTGCTCGAAGACCAGGTACGGCTTGCCCAGACGGCTGGCTCGATCGGCCTCCTGCGGAGCCATGCCCGCCAACTGAGCGGCCCGCTCGATCTGATCGGCGTTGGGGTGACGTCCCTGGCCGAACAGCGCCAGCATCTGCGCTTCGGTGACCGTGCTGCCGACCGGAAAGTCCGGCACGCCGGCAAGGCCGCGCCCCATCCAAATCCCGGGCGCCTCGCCCTTGTCGCTGTAGTACTGCCCGAGGCTCCCGAACCCCGGCTCGGTGGCGTCGTGTGCAGCCACCTGGCGGGTCAGATACGTGTATCCGTCCCCGGCCGTGAGCTTGTGCAGCGTCATCACGAACTGACGCTATGGACGCCTGTCCCGTATCAAGATCGCCCGCGGTGCAAGAGGTGTGTCGGCTGGCCTTGTCGTCATTGGTCAGGGTGGTGGCACGTGGGGGTATCGGCTTCTTGCGGAGCCAGCGAGTGCGCTGCTGCTTCGGCGGTCGTGGTTGGACGGACCGATAGGCCGTGAGGTGTCCCCTGCGCCGCGCTCGAAGGTCGTTGTTCGTGGGCGGGAACTAAGCGCGCTGGATCGTCCGCCAGCACCGGGCCGCACTGTCAGGGGTGCGTGCGCCAACCGGATCGTCGGCTACGCGATGGACGTCCGCATGCAGTCCCGGCCGACCGTGTCGGCCCTGGACTCCGCGGTCGCCCGGCACAGCACGGCCGTCCACGACGTCGCCGGATGCATCGTGCACTCCGAACGACCGAGGGTCGCAGTTCCGGTCGCTGCGCTACGTCCACGCCCTCAGTAGCCGCCAGCTGGACGGATCCATGGGCCGAGTCGGGGCCGGCGGAGACAACGCACCCAAGGAGTCCTTGTTTGCCTCCTGCAGAGGAACGTCCTCAACCGTCGCCGGTGGGCCACACGTGAAGAGCTGCGGATCGCCATCGCCACCTGGTCGAACGCGCCTACCAGCGCCGACGACATGCCGCCCTCGGCTACCGCACCCCTGTGAGTACGAGATGATCGAACTCGTGACGGCAGCTCAGACCGCCGGACCTTGACTGTCACTTATCCGTGCAGCAGTCCAAAACGACGTCTCGTTGCTGACTTGGATGCGTCGCGTCGAGGACGCGCATGTCGGCCACGCGGACGTCAGCAAGGTCGTCACCTGGACGCGACCGATGGGATAGTAATTGGAGATCGGACCGGTACGAGGGAGAAGCGTGGATCCAGCCGAAGGTGAACGGCGAGCCGCCATCGGCTTCGCCGGGCAGTACGGCCTGGCGGCGAGGATCGTTTACGACCGCCTCTCCACGCTCGAATGGATCCACCTGGCTGATCCAGACGCCGGGATCGCAGACGACTTCCAGTTCAAGGCAGGCGCCACCCGTCACGCGCTGCAGGTCAAGTGGGCTCAATATCCCGAGTCCTTCACCTGGAGCGCACTGACCAGCACGACCGCATCCCAGGATGCTTTGCTCGCCGGGCTGGCTCGAGCATGGGCCGCGATTCGAACGACTTGGGACGGTCCGCTGGTCGTCCACCTGTGTACCAACGGCCAGCCGTCGGTAAGTCCGCCGGCTGCGGGATCCGTTCTCGCGTCCGCGACAGCGAACGGACCGAAGCATCTGGCAGCGTTCTTGGCGCGATCCTTCCGGCCCGCGCAGCGTGCTGTGCGGGACAACCTCCTAAATATGGGCGCCCTGCGGTCGCTGGAGGTTTTCACCGAATGGGAGTCGGTTTGGACCGAGCTGAAGCGAGTCTCAAGCCTCGGCGACGATGACTTCCTCCGTTTCGTCGAGGACCTTGAGTTCGACTTCGGGGTCGGGACGCTCGACGAGGTGCCATCGACCGTCGATGGAGCGCTCGATCTGCAAACGAAAGACGACCTGCGCATCCTGGCCAGCGAGCTCCAAGCCTGCGTCGCCGACCCGGCTAGGCCCCGGCGTATCGACCGAGCTGAACTGCTCCATCGTCTTGGTTGGGAGACACGCCTTCGATATAGGAACCGACACGAGTTCCCTGTCCCAGGCACCTACACCCCGAACCAGGCCGCAACCAGAGCCCTGCACGACGCGCTCACCACACTCGATGGCGGATACCTGGCGCTCGTAGGCCCAGCCGGGTCGGGAAAATCGACGCTGCTCTCGGACATCGCGATCGAAGGGCGGGTGGTTCGCTATTACGCCTTCATTCCGGACTCGCCCAACCCTCTCGGTCACCGAGGAGAGGCGGAGTCGTTTCTTAACGATCTGGCCCTCGCCTTGGAGGAGGCCGGGATCTTTCGGAGCGGTCAACCGTCGGGCCTCCCCGGTCTGCGATACTGCATTTCACAACAGCTTGCGCGGGCACAAGAGGCATGGAGTGCGCGCGGCGAAAAGACCGTCATCATCATCGACGGCCTCGACCACATAACCCGAGAGCAGAACCCTAGCCGATCCATGCTCGAGGAACTGCCCGCTCCGGCTAGTCTCGGAGATGGTGTGTTTGTCGTGCTTGGCTCACAAACAACGACCATCGCCTCGGCTGACATTCGAGGCGTGCTGAGCAGACCGGGTCGCACTATCACGTTGCCGCCACTGGCGCACGACGAGGTGCGAAAACTCGCGGAACAGGCGGGTCTCATAGACTGGTTGCGGCCTGGCCAGATCGACACTCTCATCGAGGTCACCGAGGGACATCCACTCGCGGCCACCTACCTACTCGGCGAGCTCAGCAGTCTGTCGGCCACTCCTGGCGAGGAGCTGCGCCGCGTCAGCGCGGAGCGCATCTTGGCTGATGCGTCGAATTATGGTGGAGATGTCGAGCTGCGCTACCGCGGCTACTTCCAGGCGGTTAGAGCGGATGCTGAAGTCGTCGCTCTCCTCGCCAGTGTCGCGCGCCTGCGTACCTCGCTCAGTTTGCGGTGGTTGTCCTCATGGGCATCCGCCGAAGTTGTCAACCGATTCGTGTCGGACACCAAAACCTTCTTTCGAGTCGCCGACGACGAGTGGCAGTTCGTGCACAACAGCTTTCGCCGTTTCCTTGCGGACGAGACCGCCCGAATTGACGGTTCCGTCAGTGAGGGGCGGAACCGAGACCTCCACCTCGACCTGGCAGATCGATGCGCCGGCTCGGGTGACGCGTGGCCAACTTACCGCGACGAGGAGATCGCGCACCGTTACCTAGCTGGAGATGATCATCTAGTCCTCACCCTGGTCACGCCCGCGGCCATGCGCGCCAGGCTCCGCGCTCTTCAGGCCGCACCCGTGATCCAAGATCACACCAGTCTCGGGCTGCGAGCCGCTGCGAGATCCGGGGACAACACCGCTTTTGTGCGGCTCACGCTCTTCACCGCCGAGCTGGCTCAACGCGAACATGCTTTCAGCGCAGAACAGCTGGCGATAGCACTTGCAGACCTAACCCCAGCCGCAAGCGCAATCGACTATGTCGTCCGAGGCTCGCGGGTCCGTATCGCGGCGAACACCGCCGCGGCGATCGCCGCATCTTGGGCAGAACACGGCCACAGTGCAGCCGCTGCTGGGGTCCTCAACGCCCTAGGCGGTATCACCGCCCTCACCGAGGCACGCGTCAGTCGCAGTGGTGAGGCCGACGGCTTGACCGACTGGGCGATAGCCACCTTTCATGTCTCGGGCCTTGACGCCGTCCTCACGCACCTGGAGCGCCACCTCCCGCTGCCAAAGCCCAGACCTTCGTCGCTCCAAGAAGCCTCGGAAAACGTGGACCAGGCGCCTCGGGACTGGCGCCTTGAACGAGAGGATAAGGAACGGCGGCACCAACGACTCGAGGTGTTGGCAGCGTGCTTCGACGAACTCCTCGAGGTCCGCGATTTTGCCAACCTCGATGGCATCGGCGCAAGAATCGATGCGGAAGGTGACCTGGGCTGGCAGGCGCGGGGCCGTCTCATGCGGGCCCTCACCGCCGCGGCGGATGGAGACGCGGAGGAGGCGGTCGCCCAGATAAGGAAGATGCTCGAGCTAGGGAAATCGTCGCAGTCTCAGAATCAGGACGGTGGCACACGGGTGCCTCTCGGATTCCGGTTACGGGCCGCAGTGGCTTTGCTGTCTCTCGGTCTCAGCGACAGTGAGACCTTCCGCGCGCTGATCGGCGACGACGAACGACCGATCATCAAGGACGATCCGGGCCACGAGCCAGACGCCTCGTACCGGCAAGTTCTGGATCTGGAAACAGTCCGTCACTACCTCGCCCTAGTCCGTCCGGGAGACGCGCCCGGGCGACCCTCACATGCCGCGGCGGACGACTCCGAGACGGCAGGGCGGGCTGGGGCGACGGAGGCCGCTGGCAGACGCCCCCACGACGCCGCACGCAAGCGCTTTCTCGACGCTGTGGTTGCCGCAGCCCGCCTCCGTGCCGAGGCGATTGCGGCGCGAGAGGGTGTGGTTGATTCGCCAGCGGTAGCTGGCCGAGCGGCAGAGGTTATTCAAGTCATCGAGGTGCCCCGGCAGATCACGAACGACTGGCACGGCTGGTACCGCGTCCGAGAAGCCTTCCCGAGCCTGATGGCCCACGTCATTCACCTCGCCCACCGTGTAGGAGGATCCGCGGAGCTTTTGCGCCTGACCGGCGTACTCGACCGGGCATGGAGCGGACAGCGCGCGTCCTACTGGTCCGTCGAGTTGCGTCATGCGGCGCTCGAACAGTTCGCGACCCTCGATCAGTCCTCTCACGACTGGATTCAGCGGAAGCTCGAGGACATCGGATCGTTGATTACCGAGCGGTCCTACGATCCGCAGTCGCAGGTCGAGGCCTGGCTTAAGCACGCCGAGATCCGGTCGTCGTTGCGCCAACGCGCCCAGGCGCTCGACGCAGTCGCCACTGCGGTCGATGCGTCCCTGGGCCTAGGAATGACCGATGACGACGAGCAGCTCGCCCAGTGGTTCGGCTGGCTCACGACAGCGAAGCGCTGCAGCGCCATCTCGGAGCGCGAGTATCTCGCCGCCATCGATCGCTTCGCCACAAGACTGCCGGGAGCTGCGCGGATCGACGAACGCGCAGCGGCCACGGCCGCCGAGCGACTTGTTCGCGAGTGCTGGCAGGTCTCGCCTATGCACGCCTATCGCGTCGGCAGCGCGCTGACCGACATTGGCGTGCTCCCAGAGGTCGACCTCATCACGAGCGCCCTCCTGGGCGCTCTGGATACTAACGACAACCGTGCCAGCCAGCTTTCAATACTCGTCGCCACGGAGATGCTTCTGCCCGTCAGCGGCAGCGATCGTGAGAGCGTGATCGAACGGCTCCGAGCAACTGTTCGGGATGCAGACCGCGACACGATTGATCGGTCGATGCAGACTTGGGGACTCGTTGAAGCGACGGAGGAATCCGACAGGAAATCAGCGCCGGAGCAGATCGAGGAGTCGCGGGACGACTCCGCCGACCAGGAGAGCCCGGGGATGGCCAGCACGCCAGTGGCCGCGAATACGCCCCCCACGGCTGCAGCGCTCCTCGGGCTACTGCGGAGACTTCCTGACGGCTCCGAGTACTCGGATAGCTGGTGGAACACTGCCGCGATCACCGCCTACCGCGATCCCATCCCACTCAACGTCGCACGAGCGCTGGTCCAAGAGTTAGGCCGGCTGCGGGCAACCGAGGACGCATTGGGTCTGGCATGCGGTGCGCTGGCGGCGGCGGGAGAGCCGGAGGTGGCACGAGAGGCTCTTCAAGTTCGACTGGCCAGGCTCCCCAGCAGTGGATGGTTTAGGCACTACGACGGCGGCACCCGGCGCAAGTTGTTCGCTGGCGCGTTGCGCTCAGGTGCCCCGGCGATAGCCCGGCTGGCGCTGTCGGATCTCGCCGAGACCCTCGCGGGCGACAGGTTTGCGTGGACGCGGTTAGCAGACGACGTCCGACAGGTCCTCGAACTCGTGGCAGGGCCCCAGGCCGTCGGCGCAGCCTGGTCAAATGTCGACACCTACCTGGAGATCGTCGCCCCCGTCGACTCCTCCTTTCGGGAAGCCAGCATTGGACCCCGGACGGGCGCCGTCACCGACAGCAGCGCAGCGGCGCTCGCGGCGATGGTGGGCGACTTCCTGGGGCACCCCGCCAAGGCCCCCGAGGAAGGCGCACGTCGGACTTTTATTCGGCTGCTGACAAGCGGAGCGCCCGAAGCTGCGTCCCGGACGGCCGTCCTTGCCGCCCTTGAGGACGCCGTTGAGCGTGGAGGGTGGCCGGCCGAGTCCGCCCTGACAGTGCTGTTGCTGTCGGCACCGGACGACGCGCCGGCCACACTGGTCGCCGCGGTGCAGAGGGCAACAGCCGCAGAAGATCAAATCCTGAGAGATCTCGCTCGCCGGATATGCAGTCAGTGGGGTCAGTCACCGGTGGTACCAGCGAAGCGTGACCTGTCACCGTTGTATGGCATGCAGCTTCCACCACTACCGATTCATCAGCCTCCGGAGGTTGACGCTGATGGCGTGTCCTTCATTGACCTCGACGACCCCCAGCAGGTCGTCGCGCCTTTCAACAACCTCCTGGAGGCGTTGGCCGAGATGGCGGAGCTACCTGAGTCGGCCGTCATGTATCGCGCCTCACAGCTCGCGCTGACGGAAACTGGCGATCCCTGGACCGATCGTGGAAATCGCGCGATGGCCGATCGGTTGAAGCGTCGAGGGCAGCAGCACACCTATCGACCTTGGGCTTACCTAGTCGGCAGACGCGCGGCCGGTCGGGTGCTCGCCGACCTAACGGATGCAGGCCTCGTGGATGGTGCCTATCCGGCGTTCGCGTTTGACTTGTTGGCTCCTGATCTCCTTCGGCTTGAAGCCGGCCCGCTTCCTGATTCGATTCCTAGGCCGTGGCGTCCCGCCACGGTCTCGTCATATGACACTCGGGGGTGGTGTGGGGAAGCGCAGGAGGCGTTGGAGCACTATCGCGTCAGCCTGGCATCCGAGCCCGACTTCGTGCTCGCAGAGGTTTCGGACTGGGGCAGTCTGGAGTGGGGGCTGCCGCGAGAAGAGCGGAGGCTGGATCCCGTCCAATTCCGCGGGTTAAATTCCGCCGGGCTGCCGGTTCGAGCGCCTGCTATCGAACAGGGAGGAACTGCCTACTGGTATCCCAACCGGGCGCATTTTGCATGGCGTCGCAGCGAACTCCTCGTCCGGGGGTTCGAGATGCTGACCAACGCCCCATTCCTAAGGTGGATCGCCTTTCACCCGAGTGCAGCAGAGGCCCTGGACTGGGAGCCGCTCGAAGGGCAGCGGTTTGGGTGGCGAGGCTCGGACGGTGGCTGGAGAGCTCGCACGGATTACTCGGTGCGTGGGCTGCTCAGTCACAATCCTCCCGCCCACAGTTATGTCGCCGAAGTGTGGCGTGTGGTCCTCAGCCAGCGAGGCCGTGAGGAAGTGGAAGACAGGTTCGGCTCTCTTGTCCGCCGTCTCACCGTGACTCGTATCCAGCCTGCAAGCCGACGCGAGGGCACGCCAGAGCAGCGTATGACCGTTCGGCGGAACGTCGAAGGCTGAACGGGCATCTTCTGGGCCGGCTACCTCCAGAAGGGCGGGTGCTGGTCGCCCGATGGGGGCTCGGCCAGGGATCGAACTTCTTCGGCCGTCGCAGGGAACGTGCTCGCACCCCGACGGACGTAGAACTCGACCGGGCGGTCGTTGAATTGCAACCCGTAGGGGCGTGAGCGGCTCGGCTCCACCCGCAGTGCGACGACGAGCTTGTGGTCGACCTCGGCCGATTGGATCGAAAAGTTGGCGTCCCGGGGCACTACGTTTCCGCGGATCAGCCGCCCCAGGTGGTCGCGCAGCGCTTTTAGGTCCGCGCCCTTGAGCCCGACGACGGTTGTTTCATCCGGGTCCATGCCGAAGACGATGTTCCCCCCGCCGCCGTTGGCGAAGGCGGCGACAGTCTTCAGCACTTTGCGCCTGCTGTCGGGATCGCGCTCCGGCAGCTGTCGCTTGTACTCCATGTACGGCCCCTCACCCACCACGAGCAGGGCGCGAATCTCTGCCTCTTCGTCGCTGTTGAGCTGCACGTCGACACCCTCGTCCTTGCCAGTACTCCGAGCCGTGCCGAGCGCTCGATAGTCCAGCCATCGCCGGTCGCGGGACAGGTACAACCAGGCGTCGTCGGGCAGTCCGGTCACCAGGGGAATCTGAACCCTGCCGTCAGCGCCGACTGTCCGGCTTGTGGCATCGGTGGAGCCGTTGACCTCAAGACGCGCGCCCTGCCGCGCTGGTCCGGCGACGTAGACATCCATGTGGGTCGGCGTAACCGTGACGCGCGACAGCCAGGCGTTCTCTTGCAAGACGCGCACCCGGGCCAGCCCGGTCGGCATAGAGCTGGGGCTGCGCACAAGCGACACGACACCGTTGAAGAATGCCTCCGCCGCCTGCTCGAATGATGGAAACGATGGGCAGTCGTCTCCGACCAAATGGCCGGAGCCCGGCGTGATCGTGCCCGTCGACTCGCTTGATTGCGCGGTGATCTCGTACACCGCATGCGGCCAGTCGAGGCGCGGCGTGCTGTGGCGCGATAGGCTCGGCTCCCGGCGGACCGTAGCGTGCGCGAAGACCTGCGGCACCGTCGCAATGACGGCACCTAGGCAGCATTCGCCAGCCCGGTCCGTGTGGAACCACGACCGCAGAGCGTCAGCCTGCAGCTGCTCGGCGATGAACACGACGCCGTCGTACCGCCAGATCACCGGATTTGCCCTGGGAAGCTGTCTGCCGGCGACGGCGTCGAGGCGGTGAAGCGTCCACCCGGCGTCGGCCCTGATGAGGCAGGCGCGGACGACGGCGGAGAGGTCCGCGATCTGATCCATCAGCTCGGTGAGGGCGAACTGGCCGCTATCACGGTCGGGCATGCCTACCCCCCCTGGCTTACGTCCCAGGGAGCGTGCTCCCCGGGCGCGGGGAGCACACGGCCGACAGGCCGACCCCGAGGACGCGAGCTGCGGTCAATGGACGTGTGCATACGGCTGATCCTCCGTGTCGCTTAGAGATGCGTGTGGAGCGCATAGCCATATCGAAAGCCAGACGTTGCCGACAGTCGGTGTGGTGGTCTAATCATGCGGGGAATCTCTTGCAGGGGTGTGGTGCTCGATGGCGCCCGTCACCTGCGGGAGGAGGGTCTGTGCTAGTGCTTGGAAAGATGCGTCGGGCTCTTTTCGCCGCCCAACGACCGGCTTCAAGCACGGGTCAAGGGGCGCCGCCACTGTAGATCGTCGAGACGGCGGCTGGGCTGATCAATCGGCCTGGCTGCGTAGCGAGCCCTGCTGGGCAAGGCAGGTCGGGAGTCTGGACATCGGACTCCCAGCAGCGCGCTGACCTACGCCAAGGTCCCGGCGCCGGCACCATCGGCGCGGGTCAGAATCCGCTCCCGAAGCCGCGCGGCAGCGGGCTGAACTGGCTGCAGAGGGGCCGCCACCGCGTGACGCGAGCCCTGGAACGCGCGCGCCGACCGCATCGCAACCTAGTGGCCCCCGCGTAGCTGGACGTAGCCGCCACGCGACCTGTCGCCGTCCGCGCGAGCCTGCCGCGCTCGGACGGGTCCGTTGGGCCGAGGACGAGCCACGTGGCCGCGCCCGGCGAGGCTGGGGCTGCCGCGCCGCTCGACTAGCCCAGTGGCCGTGGAACCGTTGCTGGCGCTGAACGATCTTGCGCGGATTACGACGTCCATCCGACTGGCACGCAAGGTGCGCGGGACCGTGGTGCGGGGCGCAGGCTTACGACGGATCGGTGATTAATCGTGCCGCCTGGGCATCGTTTACTCATCGAAAACGCACTAAGACGGGCTCATGCACCCAACGTGGGCCAACGCTAAATCTGCTGTTCAGAGGCCTTCTTCGTCAGATGCCAACTTTGTTCAACTAAGTCAAGATCAAATCGCAGGTTCGCATGGCGCGGGTCGCGGAGAACCGCGTCCCTCGTCGGCCGTAGCCGCTCGGGCTATCTCGAACGTAGGGGTGCGCGGTGGCGCGAGACGGTGCGTTTGGTTGTGGCGAGCTGGGCGGCGATATCCCGGATAGATCGGCCGTGCTCGGTGAGGCGGTGGACGACCTGGTCTTGCTCAGCAGCGGTCAGATCGGCGTAGTGGACACCGTCGCCGGCCATGGCGCGTTCGACGGCGATCTCGTCGACGTCGTCCGTCGGCAGCTGGGCGGGAGCCATTCGCGGCGGAGCGTCGGTGTCGATGTCGTCCCACGCCATCGGTGGCAGCCATCTCCGCGCAGTGGCGTGGGACCGGGAGGCGTCTACAGCGGCGCACTGCTTGCTGGTGTCTCGCGGTGGCGCGGTGTTCGACAGCCGCTCGTACAGCGCGGCGACGTCCCGGGCGGTGCGGGCGGTGACCGACGGGCTGGTCATGCTGCGCCGCAGACTGCTCGTGCGGCGATCGAGCTCGGCTGCCAACAGTTCGGGGGACCAGCCGATGGCTGCGAGAGCCTGCAGTCGACGACGAGTTCCGGTTGCGTCCACTCGGCTGTGCGGGGCCCGGTGGTCGTCGGCGATGTCGATGCTCAAGATCCGAGCGGCGGTGCTGGCGCGGATCCGTTGGGTGGCGGGGGAGTGGCCGTGGTCGTAAGCAGCCAGCGTGCGGATGTGGCTGACGGACATGCCGGCGAGCCCGGCGATGCGCTCGACTCCTACCCCGGCGGCTCGTAGCGCGACGAGGTGGTCGTGGACCGGGCCGGCGTCGGTGAGCGCCTGTCGCCGCCCGTAGGCGCGTTCCCGGTTGGCGGCGCGCGAGGCCGCCGTATTCGCAGCGGTGCACGCCGTGCAGCGGCATCGGTCCTTGACGTAGGCGGCCCGGGTGCCGTGGATGTGCCGGTGCTCTGCATGGCTGCACTCTCGTGTCGTGCGCGTGCGGGCACGGTCCGCGCGCCGGGCGGCTCGTTCCAGAGCCAACCGGTGCTTGGCGCAGGAGTGCCGGGGATGGTGCGCATCGGCCAGCGGCGCGCTGGCGTAGTCGGTGGTGTAGCCGCATTTCGAGCAGGTCCTAGTGGTCCTCATCGCCCGCGCGGATGCCGGGGTGACGTCCCTGGGTGGCTGTTCACTGGGATCTGGCCGGTAAGGCTGGCTCGGAGCAGTACATCGTCGATCCAGTCGGTGCGGATCGTGCCGGCGTCCCCGATGTGCTCGTCGAACGCCATCGCAGTGAGCTGGGAGGCGATGGCCGACCACGCGGGGTCGGACAGCGACCGTTCCAGATGGGCTTCGACGGTGGGGCGATCGACGTAGGCGATGCTCGCTCCGAGCAGGTCAGCCACGTCGGTCAGCAGCCGGTAGGCGTCACCGTTGTAGACGCTGACCAGGGCCACGCACAGCCGATGTCGATCGGCCGCCGCGTCGAGCTCTTCGGGGTCGGCCACGAGGGACTGCGACGGATCGCTCGACCTCCTGGTCGAGACGTCGTCCGGAATCGCCTCGTGGGCGTGGCTCGGCATCGGCGCTCCTCCCGACAGTTGGTGCTCGCGTCGGGATCAGGCGCCGGGGGACGATGCGTAGTGACACCTCGACCGGGGCGGCCTCGGACGCCGTGGGATTCGGCGCCGCCTGCGCGCAGCCGACGGTTGGCGGCCCGTCTGCGAGCCGGGTGCTGGACGACTGTCCGGCCCGGTCGTCTCTCAGGCGACCAGGTGGTTGCCTGCGCCTGCAGGAGCTGGGGCACCACGCCACCGGTGCGACGCGGCCGATGCTTGTCAAGGGATGGTTGGCCGCGCTGCGGCGCGGTGCGGCCGCTGGCCGGCTTCACGAGCGGTCTGTCGGGGCGTCAGTCCGGGCGAGTCATCGAGGCGGTGTGCGTCCGCGGTATCGGCGTTGCCCTGGTGCAGTCAGCGCGCCAGGGGGAGTGGCTGGCTGGGGGAACAGTGGCCGCCGTCGTGCTCTGCGCGGATATCTGGCCGCTGGCCGACGCGTGGACCTGCCGGCGTGCCGAGTCCACTGCTGACCGGCTCGCTGCAGACCACGGCTGCGCACGTGAGCTGGCCGCAGCGCACCGCGCTGCGGCCCATCGGGCACGACCGTTGGTTGGTACCAGAGGCTACTCGTGACCCGCCAACCCGGAGGAACGGATCAGCACGGCCTGGCTGCGCCGACGGTTCACAGGTGCGTGGCAGCGACCTCGGGGGTGCTCGATCGGGCTCGGGCGGCGGTCATTGCCCCCGGCTCGTTCGGCACCGATCTTGACCACCGCTTGAGTCCGTCCCCGGTCGTTCGCGTTGGTCGGACGGAGCCACAGACCTGCAGCACGGACTGCAATGGACTGCGACGCCCCCGACGATCAAGGAGCACCGGTTCGCTTCCTGTCACCTCGACCGAACAGGGGCAGCCCACAGATGGGTCGTCCGATGCTGTGACAGCGACTCGTACAGCAACACAGGTCACCAGCAACAGTTGGCGATCTTGCACGGCTCCCGAACTCGACTGGCTGACCCGCGGCGCAGACTGTCGCCCCGGGGGCGCTGCCCCGACCCGGAACGTCCTGTCTTCGCCGATCGGTTGTCGACGCCAGGGTCTTCGGGAGACCGGACGCGCACTCCGTATGGCCTCCTCTCCAGCCTTGTAGAGGCGTGCGCGTCGGTGGTCGGGCCCACCTCGGGGGATCAGGCACTCGTCAGTCGGTCGCCCGAGTGTCAGCCCTTCACCGCGCACAGCACCCGGTCGTCGAAGTGCTGCCACACGGTGTCGACCTCGGTGAACCCGGCGTCGCGGAGGGCGGCGGCGTGCAGGGTGAGGCCGGTCCCGCGGTCGTCGCGGGGCAGCCCGGCGAACCGGCGTTCTCGTTCGTCCCAGGGCAGCTCGGGCGCGGCGGCGCGCAGCGCGGCGTGCCAGGCAGCGTAGTCGTCCGTGCCGTCCGCGCCGAAGGCGGTGGCCTCCCGGTCGTCCTGCAGCGACCGGGTCACCTTGGCGAGCACCGGCTGGTCGGCGGCGTAGCGCATGTGATCGCCGTTGAGCAGGACGCCGCCGGGACTGAGCAGGTCGAAGGCTGCGCGGTAGACCTCGGTGAGCGCCCCGGCGGTCAGCCAGTGCAGCGCGGTGGTGCTGACCACCGCAGCAATCCCGTCCGGGGCTGCCGCGGTGACCTGCTCGACCCACCCGCGGCTCGCCAGGTCGGCCTCCACGTGCAGTACGCGGCCCGGGTCGACGGCGGTGCGGCGGGCGAGCTCGATGAGCACCGGGTCGAGGTCGACCGCCACCACCTGGACCGAAGGAAGTGCCCGCAGCACCCGGTCGGTGGTGGAGCCGGGGCCGCACCCCAGGTCGAGCACGGTCCGCCCGGCCCCGTCGCCGAGCAGTGCCCGCAGCAGGTCCGTCATGGCGCTGTACCGGCCCTCCCGGTCGGCCATGTAGCCCTGCTGCTGCCGGTCCCACCTGCTCAACCACTCGCGGTCGGTCTCCGCTGCGGTGTCCGTCAACATCTGGTCACTCCTGTTCGAATCGGTCGGCGATGCGCTCCAGCCCGTCGAGGACGAGGGGCGTGGGTGGCTCGGTGAAGTTGAACAACTGGACCATCACGTTCCCGGTCTGCACGGCGCGCAGGTCCTCGGCTCCCGGGATGTCCAGCAGTGCCTGCTCGATCTCGGCGTCGGTGCCGTCGGTGTGCAGCAGGATGATGACGTCGGGGTCGCGGCCGAGCAGCTCTTCCATCGAGGTCTCGAACACCCGCTTGTCGGTGTCGGCGAAGACGTTCTCGAAGCCGAGGGTCGTCAGCTGCGGTGTCGCCATGCTCTGGCCGCCGTAGGCGCCGACGGTCCCCTGCCCGCGATACGGCCACAGCACCGCCGCGGTGCGCCCCTGCTCGTCGGGCAGGTCGGCTTCGACCTGGTCGACGCGTTCCTCCAGGTCGGTGACCGCTTGCTCGGCCGCCCGCTGTTTGCCGAAGACTGCACCGTAGAGGCGCATCTGGTCGTAGATCGTGTCGTAACCGGGGTCCTGTATCCCCTCGGGGCAGAAGCTGGGTTCGATCAGTACGGGGATGCCGGCGGCGTCCAGCGCCTCGCGTGTCACTCCCTCCGGCAGGCCGAGCACGAGGTCGGGCTCCTGGTCGAGGATCGACTCGAGCGAGATGTCCAGGTGTCCCTCGGCGTTGAGGCGGTCGGTGAGCGAGGGCACCTCCTCGACCGCGGCCAGGGTCTCCGGCGAGTAGTAGTCGGGCGGGAACTTGCCGGCTCGCGAGCTGAGCCGGTCGAGCACGTCCAGGGACGCGAGGTACTGAAGCGGCGCGCTGTTGACGATCATCACCCGGGAGGGGGCGCGGTCGAAGGTGACGTCGGTCCCGCAGTTCTGGACGGTCACCGGGTAGGTCGAAGCATCCTGCCCCGACCGCGCCGTTGCGTCGCTGTCCCCGGAGCCGCAGGCGGCGGTGACGGTCAGGGCCAGCAGGCCGGCGGCGAGCCGGAGGGGCGTGCGTGTCATGACGGAGCTACTCCTCGTGGTGGGTGCTGAGATCGGTCGTCCGTGTCGGGTTGCTCGCCGGTACCGGTCAGCGCATCGCCGGGTCCGGGGTGGGCGCCTCGCGGCGGGGGTCATGGGCGTCGAAGGGATGGAAGAGGAACTGCAGCCCGCGCGAGGTGTCCAGTCGCTCGACGCCCACGCCGTAGACCGATTCGAGGAGCTCCGGGGTCAGCACCTCGCCGCAGGGTCCGTGCGCGACGACGGCGCCGCGGTTGAGCACCAGGACGTCGTCGCAGTACCGGGCCGCGAGATTGAGGTCGTGCAGCACGATGACGGTGGTGACCCCGAGGCCGCGCACAGTGCGCAGCAGCTCGTGCTGGTACCGGATGTCGAGGTGGTTGGTCGGCTCGTCGAGCACCAGGTGCGTCGGCTGCTGGGCGAGCGCGCGGGCGATCAGGACCCGCTGTTTCTCACCGCCGGACAACCCGGCGAACGCCCGGTCGGCGAGTTGCCGTGCCCCCACGCGGCGCAGGGTGGAGGCTGCGATCCGGTGGTCCTCAGCGCGGTTGCCGGAGAAGGTGGACCGGTGTGGCGCCCGGCCGAGCAGGACCATGTCGGCCACCGTGATCGGCAGGTCCCCGGCCGACTCCTGCAGCACCACCGCGATCTGCTGCGCGGTGGCGCGGCGGGTCATCGCCGCCAGCGGGTGGCCGTCGAGGAGCACCTTCCCACGCCCAGGCGGGACGATCCCGCTGAGCATCCGCACGACCGTGGTCTTGCCGCTGCCGTTGGGCCCGAGGAGACCGAGCACCCGCCCGGTCCGGGCAAGGACGTCGACGTCCCGCACGACCGTGGTCGCCCCGTAGGCGAAGGTGAGGGCATGTCCTTCGATCACGGTGGTCACTCGCTCCCGGCGTGCATGCGGCGTACGAGGACGAGCAGGAAGGGAGCGCCGACGAGGGAGGTGATGATGCCGATCGGGAGTTCCTGCGGGCTGAGCAGGGTCCGGGCCGCGAGGTCCGCCCAGAGCAGGAAGACCGCCCCGATGAGCGCGGCGACCGGGACGGCCCGACGGTGCGTCGCGCCGACCATGCGCCGGGCCAGGTGCGGGATCACGAGGCCGACAAAGCCGATGCTCCCCGAGGCCGACACCAGTACCCCGATGGCCAGGGACACCAGGACGAGCAGCAACAGGCGGAACCGCGCGGGCGCGACCCCGAGCGTGTGCGCGGTGTCATCGCCGATGGCGAGCGCATCGAGTTGCCGGCCCCACAGGGTCAGGCCCGCCACGACCAGCACCACGACCAGCAGGGCGATGAGCAGCGGAAGCGACCAGCGGGCCAGCGCGAGGGTGCCCAGCAACCAGAAGAGCACCGAGCGGGACCCCTCGGCCGAATCGGAGGCGAAGATCAGGAAGCTGGTCAGCGCGTACAGGGCGTAGCCCACCGCAACGCCCGACATGAGCAGTCGCGTCGAGGTGATGCGCCCGGCACTGCGGGCGACCACGAAGACCAGCAGCGAAGCGGCCAGCGCGCCGAGGAACGCTGCGCCCTGCAGCGCGTACTCCCCCCAGCCCGCTCCGAAGCCGAACAGGATCGCCGCCGCGGCGCCGGTCGATGCCCCGGAGTTGACGCCCAGCAGGTAGGGCTCGGCGAGCAAGTTGCGCACCATCGCCTGCAGGGCCATGCCCGTCACGGCCAGCCCGGCGCCGACGGCTACGCCGAGCAGGACTCGGGGCGCCCGGACCCGCCACACGATCGAGTCCTCTGCGGCGCGCCAGGCAGTCGCGCCGTCCGCCCCGGTGAGGTGGTGGCCGAGGATGCGGAGGACGGTGCCCGGCGGTACGGACACGGCTCCGAGCCCGACGGCCAGCAGCACCGTGGCGGCGAGCGCCGCGGCGAGGCCGGCCAGGAGCAGCGTGAAGCGGTGCCGCCGGGTGGCGGCGCCCAGGTCGTCGAACTCGGTCGACCCCGCGTCCGCCGCCGGGGACGGCGCGGTGGACGTCGAACTCACCGGCCTCCTCCGAGCTTGTTGCAAGTCATCGGCAACAAGCAAGCATCCGTGCCGCCGCTGTGTCAAATGAGCACTTCTCCCGGTGCGTCCGGTCCGAGACGGCGGCGAGTGGGTTGGTGACTGTGTGCGCGTCTGCGCAGGTGCCCGCTTGGCAGACCAGGCGTGCGGTTCCTGGCGTGCGTTCCGCCGTGGTGTTCGGGAATCCGGTGCGATGCCGGCGCGGCCCTCGCCACTGTGAAGCGGTAGTTGGCACGCCACGCTCGCGTCCCGCCCGGGCAGTCACTGGGCCGGCAGGCACAGCTCCCCGTCGGTCATCCGCACCAGCCGGTCGGCGTAGGAAGCCAGCCGCGGCTCGTCGTGGCTGACCACCAGGACGGCGGCACCGTCGTCCGCGGCCTCCCGCAGCAGCGCGGCGACCGCGGCGGCGGCGTGCACGTCGAGGCTGGCGGTCGGCTCGTCGGCGACCACCAGTGCCGGGCCGGCGATCAGCGCCCGGACGACGGCGACGCGCTGGCACTGCCCCACCGAGAGGGTCGCCGGCAACCGGTCGACGTCGAGGTTCGCGAGACCGACCAGGGCCAGCGCCGCCGCGGTCCGGCGGCGCCGTTCGGCGCGGGACAGCCGGGTGCCGGTGACCACCAGCGGCTCTGTGACCGTGCGCCACAGCGGCCAGCGGCGGTCCAGGCTGGCGACCGGGTCCTGGAACACCGGCATCACCCAGCCTCTGCGCGGTCGCACCGCCCGGCGCCGGCGATGCCGGGGCCAGGCGTCCGCTCCGGCCAGCTCGACCCGTCCGCCGTCCGGTGGCTCCAGCCCCGCGGCCAGCCGGAGCAGCGTCGACTTTCCCGACCCCGACCGGCCGACGACGCCGACCACCTCGCCGGCACCCACGTCGAGGTCCACGTCGCGCACCGCCGGGAGGGCCGCGGCGCCGGTCGCATATGTGCGCCCCACGCCGGTCAACCGCACCACCGGTGCGGCACGGGTCGGCACGGGATGTGCCGGGCGCATCCGGGGCAGCGGCGTGGAGGCCGCGACGAGCAACCGGGTCACCTCGTGCCCGGGCCGGCCGAGGACGGTGCCGGCCGCGCCGTGCTCGACCACCCGCCCGTGGTCGAGCACGAGCACCTCGTCGGTGTGCCTTGCGACCAGCGCCAGGTCGTGGCTGACCAGCACCAGCGAACGGCAACTGCGGCGCAGCAGCTCGAGCACGCCGTCGGACAGCTCGGCGTCCAGAGCGCTGGTCGGCTCGTCGGCGAGGGTGAGCAGCGGCTCGTGCGCCGTCCCGGCCACCGTCGTCGCCCGCTGCAGCATGCCGCCGGACCACTGGTGCGGGTACTGCGCGGCCCGCCGGCCTGCGTCGGGGATGCCGACGCCGGTCAGCCGCTCGACCACCGCGCCCTCGGGTGGGCGCAGTCCGTGGGCGGTCCAGGCCTCGGCCACGTGTCGCTCGACCCGGTGCAGCGGATCGCAGGCGGCGTAGGGATCCTGCGCGACGTAGCCGATCTCCCTGCCCCGCCGACGGCGCAGCTCGCGCTCCGCGCAGCCGGTGACCTCCCGGCCACCCACCCGCACCGACCCGGTCACCTCCGTACCGTGCGGCAGCAGGCCGAGCACCGTCCGGACCAGCGTCGTCTTGCCGCAGCCCGAGCTGCCGACGACGCCCAGCCTGCCACCGTCCGGCACCACGAGGTCGATGCCGGAGAGCCCCCGGAAACCGTTCGGGTAAGTGACGGTGAGCCGTCGTACCTCGAGCGCCGGCGCGGTCACGAGCGGGTGCCCGGGTCGGTGACGTCGCGCAACGCCTCGCTGAGCAGCGTCGCGGCCAGCACCGTCACGACCAGGCCGGTGGCCGGGCCGATGATCTGCCAGGGCGCGTAGCCGAGCGTCTCCCGCGCGCCGGCGAGCATGGTGCCCCACTCGGCCGTGGGCGGCTGCGCGCCCAGCCCGAGGAACGAGAGGCCGGCCAGGGCCAGGACCACCTCGCCGACGCCCAACATCGCCACGACCAGCACTTGCGCAGCCGCGCCGGACAGCACGTGCCCGACCGCGATGCGCAGCTCCTTGGCCCCGGCCAACCGGGCGGCCAGCACGTCGGGCCGGGTGACCGACGTGCGCGCGTAGGCCCGGGCCAGCCGCGCCATGCCGGCCCAGCCGGTCAGCGACATGGCGATCACCAGGTTGACGAAGCTCGGACCGAGCAGTCCGACCAGGGCCAGGGTGAGCACCAGCCCGGGCAGGCCGAGCAGGACGTCGACGATCCGGGCCAGGACGACGTCGACGACGCCGCCGGCGACTCCCGCGACCATCCCCACCAGCAGGCCCACCACGCCGGTGATCGCGGTGATCAGCAGCGCAGCACCCAGCGACGTTCGCGCCCCGGCCACGGTGCGGGCGAGCAGGTCGCGGCCGGCGCCGTCGGTGCCCAGCAGGTGGGCACCGCCGGGCGGTTGCAACTGGTTGGTGTACTCGGACAGGTTCGGATCGGCGGTGAGCAGCGGGCCGACCAGCGCGACCAGCGCCAGCGCGCCGACCAAGACCAGGCCCACGCGGGCGTCGGCGCGGGCCACCAGGCGCCGCCACGCTCCCGCGATGACCGTGATCTCGGGGGCGTCGGCGGTCGTGGTGCCCGGCCGCAGCAGCGGGTTCAGCACGGTCATGCCGCGCCCCGCGCGGGCGCCGGCCGGCGGGCTCCCGGGTCCGACGCCGGCCGCAGGCGCGGATCCAGCGCCGCGGTGAGCAGGTCGGTGCCCAGGCTGACCACCACGTAGACCAGCACCGCGATGATCGTGAACCCGGTGACGACGGGCATGTCCCGTGCGGTGATCGCCTCGACGGTGAATCGGCCGACGCCGGGCCAGGTGAACACCGTCTCGACGATCGGCGCACCCCCGAGCAGGGCGGCGCTGCCGAGCCCGACCATCGTCAGGTAGGGCGGCAGCGCGTTGGGCAGCTCGTGGCCCAGCAGCCGCCGCATCAGGCCGGCGCCCCGGGCGCGGCTCACCCGCAGGTAGGCCGCACCTCGGGCCTCGAGCAGCCCGGCCCGCAGCACGCGGGACCAGGTCGCGGCCGCGCCCAGGCCCAGGACGAGCGCCGGCAGGAACACCGTGGCCCAGGTGCCGTCGGCGATGACCCGGCCCAGGCCGAACTCCACCACAACGAGGTCGAGCAGAACGACGCCCAGCAGGAAGCCCGGCACCACCAGCACCGCGGTGCTGAGCACGCGGGCGAGGTGGTCGCTCCACCCACCGGGCCGGGCGGCAGCGAGCAGCCCGAGCGCCAGTGACAGGACGACGGCCAGCAGCAGCCCCGCGGTCGTCAGGATCGCCGTTGCGGGCAGCCGCTCCAGGAACTCCTCGGTGACCGGCCGGCCGGTCCGCCAGGACACCCCGAGGTCACCCCGGAGCAGGCTGGTGAGCCACTCCCAGAACCGCTGCGGCAGCGGGTCGTCCAGGCGCAGCTCGTCGCGGACCGCCGCCACCGCCGCAGGCGAGGGGTCCTGGATGCCGCGTGCGGTGAGCACCCGCCGGGCTGGGTCGCCGGGGGCCAGCACGAGCAGGGGGAAGACGACGATCGCCCCGCCCGCCGCGCTGACCCCGGCCTGACCGACGCGGCGCACCACGGCACCGCCCACGTCACTCCCCGGGCGCGGTGTCGGTGGTCACCCAGAGGTTGCTGATCGGGGTCTCGTAGCCCCGCCAGGTCTCGTTCGTCACGACCCCCGGGCGGCGGGCCACGGTCGCGGCCCAGTACCCCTGGTCGGCGATGACCTGCTGGATCTCCTCCAGCAGAGCGATGCGCTGGTCCTCGTCGAAGGTGGCTCCCAGCTCGGCGATGAGTGCGTCCAACTGGGGGTCACTGATACCGGGGTAGTTCTCCTCGGCGCCGGTGACGAACGTGTCGGCCAGCCCCTCGACCGGGCTGCCGCCGAAGGAGAGCAGCGAGCTGCCGACGATCGCGCCGTCCCAGTTCCCGCCCTCGCGCTCGGCGGTGATGTCGTCGACCTGTCTGACCTCGACGGCCACGCCCACCTCGCCGAGCTGGGTCTGCAGCGCCTCGGCGATGATCGTCGAGTCCGGTTGCTGGGGGTAGGAGAGCAGCCGCAGGCGCAGCGGCTGACCGTCCCGGGTGCGCACGCCGTCGTCGCCCTCGGTCCAGCCGGCCTCGTCGAGCAGCTGCCGCGCCCGGTCGAGGTCGGTCTCCTGCGTGTCGACGGCGTAGGGCAGCGTCGGCGAGAACACGCTGGTGGCGACGTCGGCCTGGCCGCTGAGCACGTCCTCGGCCAGTGCCCGGTAGTCGACCGCGGCGTTGATCGCCTGACGGACGCGGGCGTCGTCGAGGCCCGGCGTGCGGTTGTTCAGGGTCAAGGAGAACGTCGAGCCGGTCGGCTCGCCGGTGACCCATAAGGCGTCTTCGCGACCCTCCAGCGTGCGGGCGATCGCGGTCGGCATGTAGAGGGCGAGATCGGCCTCGCCGGTCTGCACCGCCTGCACCCGCGAGGTCGCCTCCGGGACGAACCGGATGGTCAGTGCGTCCAGCGCCGGTCCGCCGCTCCAGTGGCCGGGGAACGGCGTGAGCTCGGCGCTCTGCCCGTCCAGGCTCTCCACCACGTAGGGGCCGGTGTACAGCCCGGCATCGATCAGTGCGCTGGGGGCGTCGCCCGCGGTCAGGTACTCCTCGTAGGCGTCGACGTCGAACACCGGCACCATCGACTCGTCGGCCAGCACGTTGGGCAGCGTCGGCACCGGCGCGGTCGTCGTGAGCGTGACCTCCAGGTCGCCGGTGGCCTCCGCGCTGCGGAATGCGGACGCCCCCGCGAAGCCCGTGTTGTTCTCCGCGGTCCAGCGCAGCAGCTGGGCGAGCGCGTCGGCGTCCAGCGCCCGGCCGCTGGCGAACGCGACGCCCTCCCGGAGGGTGAGCGTCCAGGTCGTGTCGTCGGTCGACGTCAGCTCCTCGAGCACCCAGGGCGTGGGGCTATCGTCGCGCTCGGGGCGCATCAGCAGCTCGACGTAGCCGAACTCGGGGCCCCAGAAGGCGTTCTCCAGCGGGTCGAGGTCATCGATCGCGAAACTGGTGGCGATGGTCAGTGTCTGCTCGTCGCCGGCCGCGGCCGACTGGTCGCCCGCACCTCCGCCCGTGGTCGCGCAGGCGGTCAGCGCCAGCGTCGCGGCCAGGCCGGCGGCCCAGCGGCGGAGTCCGGCGCGGCGTACGCTGGCGGACGGGGACAGGACAGATCGCAGCGTCATGAGAGACGTCGCCTCCAGCACCTCGTGGATGACTACTTCGGGTGCCGTGGCCGGTCTCCTGGCTGACAGGTATCGGTCCTTCCCCACCTTCCCAGCCAGACGAATCCGGCCAGTGGCTGCCGCAGCACGGCATGGGGGAGAACCACCTGATCACAGTGGCGAGGGCCGCTCCGGTACCGCACCGGAATTCCCGAGCACCACGGCTGTCGCAACGTAGCAGCTTGCTGCGACCGAGTTGCAACAAGCAGGACCCGGTTCCAGAAATGCCGTGCGCGCGGATCAGTGGCGGGAGCGTCCGACGCTGATCCGCCGTGGCACGGCAGCGCCAGCCCGCAGCCCGGTGGCCCACGTGACGTCGGGGATGAGGAGAGCTTTTGGTCTGAGCGCCCACCCGGCTTCCGGTCTACCTGCGGCGTCTGGGGGGGGGGGGTCATTCGCCCTGCTGAAACAGTGGCGCGGAGTGGCCACCCGCTACGACAAGCACGCACTCATCTACCGCGGAGCCGTCGTCCTAGCAGCCATCCTCGCCTGAACCCGCACTTGACAGACACACCCTAGGGAGCGCCTTCCGGGGGTAGCGAGTCCAGCCGCAGACCGCGTGCGGTCGCCACCGGCAGCCAAGTGCCCGTGGTAGCCGCCGACCAGCACCGGCTGCACGCCACCGGCGAGCGGCAGCAGGTCGTTGAGCGGCATACCGAGCGGGACCCCAGGCAGCTGTCCGTCCGCTGGGAGACGAGCCGGGTTCGTTCCTGCGCGCTCGAGCACGAGCGGCCGGACGGCCCGGTCCGCTCCGGGCCCGAGCGGAGGCTCAGCCCCGGCGCCAGACGACCTCGAGTTCGTTGCGGGCGCCGAACCGTTCGAGGTGTGAGCCGACAACGGACTGGACCCGTTCGAGTTCTTCGGTGCCGGGTGCGGTGGCCAGCAGCTCGAGGGTTTCCTCGCGCGAGCGCAGCAGGCAGTCGCCAGCGTCCAGCACGATGCGGATGCCGTCGGGCTCCTGGCGGATCTCGCTGCGCCGGCCGAGGTGAGCGGCGAGTTGCTTCGCGTAGCGCTCGGGGCTCGCGGTGGCGACGTCGGCTCGGGCGGTGAGGGGGGCGGTCATTCGGCACCGCCGCCGGTCGCGGGCGTGTCGGGGCCGTCGGCGAGCAGCAGGTACAGCGCGCGGCGGGTGTCGGCGAGGACCTGGGCGGCTGCGGCGCGCTGCGCCTCGGTGCCCGTGCGGGCGATCTCCTTGACGGCGCCGTGCACGCCCATGGTGAGGCCGCGCAGGTCGGGGCCGGCGTCGCCGCCCTGGTCGTCGGCGAACGGGTCGCTCCAGGTGGGGCGGCGTTCTGCGACGTGGGTGTGGCCGGTGTCGGTGAGCGTGACCAGCTTGCGGCCGGACTCGGCGGTGACGGTGACCAGGCCCTCGTCCTCGAGCTGGCTGATGGTGGGGTAGATGGCGCCGGGGCTGGGGGTCCAGCGGCCGCCGCTGCGCTCGGCGATGGCCTGCATGAGCTGGTAGCCGTGCATGGGCTGCTGGGTGAGCAGCTGGAGCACGGCGGTGCGGACGTCGCCGCGTGGCCGGCGGCCACGGCCACCGGTGTGCCGACCATCGGGGTGCGGGCCGCCGCGGAAGGCGGCTCCGCGCTGGTGGCCGCCGCGGAAGGGGGCACCCTCGTCGGGGCCGGGGTGGCCGCTGCGGGGGTGGTGGAAGCGGGCGCCGGGGTGTCCGGCGTGTCCTCGCGTGGGATGCATGGTGTTCCTCCTGTTTGCGTATCGGATGACGCTAACGATACATCGCTAGCGTCATAGGTCAACCGGGAGATCGAGTGAGTGCGTTCACGCCGTGGTCCTGCGGCTGTCCCGCAGTGTCAGCGCACCCGCTGGAGGGGCCCCCTGGTGCGCGGAGCGCACGGGGCCCGGCCGCCACGACCGGCAGCGCGGCACGCGCCGTGGCCGGCGGACGAGGACGGGGCGCCGGAGGTGGGTACACCGCACGGCGGCCGCCCCGGGGAGACGACCGCCGTGCGGTGGGTGGGCGCCGAACGCGGAGCTCGAGGCCGGCGGCAAGGC
The DNA here is from genome assembly GCF_026967995.1 of Modestobacter sp. VKM Ac-2979. NCBI lineage: Bacteria > Bacillati > Actinomycetota > Actinomycetes > Geodermatophilales > Geodermatophilaceae > Modestobacter > Modestobacter sp. VKM Ac-2979. Next base: position 503,944 of record NZ_JAPVBO010000003.1, on the reverse strand, counting down.
CATGCTCGACGAGGTCGCCAGGCTGGTCCGCGTGCTGTGGCCGCTCCGGGAAGCCGCTTGACCGTGCCCGGCGATCTCCGGAGGACGCAGGTAGTCGTCATCGGCGGCAGCTCGGGCATCGGCCGCCGCGTCGCCGAGCTCGCCGCGGCGGCCGGTGCCGAGGTCCTGATATCCGGCCGGGACGAGGCCAAGCTTCGGACGGTCGTCGGGGAGCTGTACTCGGCGGGTATCCCGGTCACCGGATCGGTCGTGGACGCGCGGGACGACGACGGACTGGCGCGCTTCTTCGCCGGGGTGGGCCGCTTTGCGATCCGTTCCTGCCGACGCCAGGTGTAGATCGACTCCTGGCTTGTGCCCAGGTCCCGCGCCACGTCCACGACCGGTCGCCATGGGTCGAACAGATCGAGCGCCTTGCGCCGGAACTCCGGCGGACAACCACGTCTGCCCACGAACCCTCCTCAGGGTCACATGGTCAGGATCTCAGTGATCTCACTACACCGAAGCCGGGGCCGACCACAGCCTCACCGAGAGCCGCGGCGGGAGGGCAGGTAGCGCTCAGCCCAGGAGGAGGTCGACCAGCAGGTAGCCGTTGAGGCTGATGATCAGCGTGGCGACGACCGAGCCCGTGAGGGTGGTGACCCGCCGGTTGACCCAGCCGCCCATCAGGTCCTTGCGGGAGGTCAGCCACAGCAGCGGCACCAGCGCGAACGGGATGCCGAAGCAGAGCACCACCTGCGACCAGACCAGCGCCGTCGTCGGGTCGCCGCCCAGGCCCAGCACCAGCAGCGCCGGGGCGAGGGTGATCAGCCGGCGGGTCAGCACCGGGATGTGCCTGCGCAGGAAGCCGGCCATCACGACCTGACCGGCGTGCGTGCCGACCGAGGAACTGGCGAACCCGGCGGCGAGCAGGGCGATGGCGAAGGCCAGGGCCGCGCCGCTGCCGAGCTGGTCGCCCAGGCCGGCGTGCACGCTCTCCAGCGACTCGATGCCGTCGCCGGAGGTGAACAGCTGGGCGGCGATCACCAGCATCGCGGCGTTGACCAGCCCGGCCAGCCCCATCGCGATGAAGACGTCGATCCGCTGGGCGCGCAGCAGCCCGCGCCGTCCGGAGTGCGACCTCCCCGCGGTGACGGTGTCGCCGTACCGGCCCGGCGTCAGCGCGGAGTGCACGTAGATGACGTGCGGCATGACCGTGGCGCCCAGGATGCCGGTGGCCAGCAGCAGGCTGTCGGTGCCGGCGAAGCTGGGCACCATGCCGGAGGCGACGCCGCCCGGGTCGACCCCGGCGCCGATCAGCGTGTAGACGAACCCGCCACCGATCACCAGCAGCAGCCCGGTGATCACCCGCTCGAACGGCCGGAACCCCCGCGACTGGGCGGCCAGCAGGACGAACGCGACGATCGCGGTGATGATCCCGCCCATCCACAGCGGCACCCCGAACAGCAGGTTCAGGGCGACCGCCCCGCCGACGATCTCGGCCAGGTCGGTGGCGATCGCGACCGCCTCGGCCTGTGCCCACAGCCCCCAGGTGACCGGCCGGGGGAACCGCTCGCGGCAGCAGGTGGCCAGGTCCCGCCCGGTGGCCAGCCCCAGCTTGGCGGTGAGCGTCTGGATGAGCATCGCCATCAGGTTGGCCGCGACGATCACCCACAGCAGGGTGTAGCCGAAGGAGGCGCCGCCGGAGAAGTTCGTGGCGAAGTTGCCGGGGTCGACGTAGGCGACGGCGGCGACGAACGCCGGGCCGAGCATCGGCCACAGCCGCCGCTTGGTGGCCGGGGGCGCCGGTGGCCGGGCGTGCGGCAACGCACTGGTGAGGACGGCGGCCTCGGTCTTCGAGAGGAACACCCACCTACTCCTGAGGGCTCACGTACGGTTGCCGCCGGTGGGCGCATCCGCGTCGACCGGCGGCAACCTGCTGATCAAGGACGAGCGGCGCCGGTGGCGTGTTCGATCTGTACGGCCAGGTCCTGGACGCACTCGGCCTTGCTGCGGCCGGTCTCCGAGGCGTGTACGCCGAGGACCAGGTCGGCCAGCAGCATGGCGCCACCGGCGAGTGCGCCCTCGTCCGGGAAGGTCTGCAGCAGCGCTGCCGCCCCCTCCGCGTCCCCGCGGGAGCGGGCGGCGAGTACGCCGGCGACCCGCTGGGCGGCGTTCCCGAGCTGGACCAACTGTGCCGGGGGAGCGCCGCTGGGCCGGGGCCCGGTCACGCCGCCGGAACGATCAGGCCGTTGGTCGCTGTTCGCGCGGTCTGGAAGCGCTGCTGGACGTCGGCCCAGTTGGCCACGTTCCACCAGGCCTTCACGTAGTCGGCCTTGACGTTGCGGTACTGCAGGTAGAAGGCGTGCTCCCACATGTCGAGCATCAGCAGCGGCACCAGTCCGACGGGCAGGTTGCCCTGGTGGTCATAGAGCTGGCAGATCAGCAGCTTCTGTCCGACGGAGTCCCAGGCGAGGATCGACCAACCCGATCCCTGGATGCCCAGAGCGCTGGCGGCGAAGTGGGCGCGGAAGCCATCGAAGGAGCCGAACTGGTCGTCGATCGCCGCGGCCAGCTCACCGACCGGCTTGTCGCCGCCGTCGGGGCTCATGTTCGGCCAGAACACCGAGTGGTTGACGTGCCCGGCCAGGTTGAAGGCGAGGTTCTTCTCGTAGAGGTTGACCGGTCCGAGCTGGTCCTTGTCGCGGGCCTCGGCCAGCTGTTCCAGGGCGGTGTTCGCACCGGCCACGTAGGTCTGGTGGTGCTTGCTGTGGTGCAGCTCCATGATCTCGCCGCTGATGTGCGGGGAGAGCGCGCCGTAGTCGTAGGGCAGGTCGGGCAGGGCGTAGTCAGCCATCGGAGCCTCCTGTTGCGAGCGGTTTGCAACAACTTGTTGCAACGTATTCGCAGTAGCTCCCGACCGGCAAGTCGGCCACAGTCAGCAGTGTCGGATCGACCAGCGATCGTTCTGGCCGGTGTTTCGCGTGGCCCACCGCGTCGTGGCGCTGTTGTGCCTGACGTGTCTGCTGGCGAAGACCTGATCAGAATCCGTCCACGAACTCCCGGCGGCGCGTGAGCCTGGCCGGCACGCCGACCTGTCCGGGCTGGCCCGCAGACGCACGAGCGTGGAGGTCACCGGCTACGTCGGTGTCCGGCGAGCCGGCGAGCACCTGTCCGATGCGCTTCTGCGCCCGGCTGTGGCTATCGATCGCGGTTGGTCGACGAAGCGTTCACGCACGCCCGTCAGCGCGGTGGAGCGGGCCACCACGGGCGGTGGGCACCCGTGGGCGGACCAGGCGCGTCGGGGGTTCGCTCGGCAGGGCGGCCGGCGTGCGGTCTGTCCGGGAAGAAGCCAGGCGACCGGGTCAGCCCGAGCGGCGCAGACGGGTCATGGCGGTGTCAACCCGGCGGTCGAGGCACTGCAGTGATCGGCTTGATCGTGCGGAGCCTGCACTGGGACTTCCGGCGAACTCGGACATCGTCTGGAGAGGCGATCGACCACACCTGGGACGCGTTGTGGGAGCGGCTGGCTCAGGGAGAAGAGGGACCTGGGCACCGCTGATCTCGGGACGACGAGTGCTCGGGACACCACCGGAGGCGGTGCCCCGGCCACGCTGAGCGTTGTCTGCGGATGGGGGACCGCTCAACCCGCCGATACCGCAGTGGCCGACACCCCCGCCTCCGCGTGGCCGTCACCGATCGCTGGAGTGCTCGGGATCTGCCGGGTGATCACGACCGACACGAGGGCGAACGCCGCGACCAAGGCTGCCCACATCGCCGGGGTGCCGCTCGCGAGGAAGCCCGCGGCGACTGTCGCCACCGCACCCAGGCCGTACTGCGACGCACCGATCAGGGCCGCCGCCGAGCCGGTGCTCGACCGTACAGAGCTCATGCAGCAGCTCATCAACGCCGGTTCTGCCACGCCGAGACCGAAGAGGCTCACCGCCATGCCGGAGACCACCACCGGGAGCGGGGCGTTGAGGCCGGTCGCGACGACCGCGAGGAGCGGGCCGGCGAGAGCGATGCACCCTCCGGCGAGCGACTGCCGCCGGATCTCGATGGAGGCCGCCAGGCGGTGGGCGGCCACTGCGCCGAGCAGGAACGCCATCCCGGTGGTACCGAAGACCAGGCCGAAGGTGGCCGGGTCCAGCCCGTACCGGTCCTGGTAGACGTACGACGCGCCCCCGATGTAGGCGAAGAGCATCATGAAGAGCGCGGAGATCGCCGCCAGGGGCCGGACGAAGTCCGGTGACCGGAGCAGTTCGCGGTACGCGGACCGGATCGGTGCGGCAGCGAGCGGCGTCCGGTGCTCCGCCGGTAGGGACTCGTCCTGGAAGTACGCAACGCTCGCCGCCACGAACGCCCCGAGCAGGCCGAGCACGATGAACACCGAACGCCAGCCGAAGTGCTGCTCGAGGGCCCCTCCCGCCGCAGGGGCGACGACCGGGGCCAGTCCGGCCACCGTCATCAGCAACGCGTACAGGCGGGTCGCCGCCTGACCGACGACCCGGTCGCGGACCGAGCTGTTGGCGATGACCACGGCGAGGGCACCCCCGACCCCTTGCACGACCCGGCCGGCGACCAGTACGCCGATGGAGGGCGCCAGCGCCGCGAGGAGCGAACCCGCGGTGAACAGCCCGAGGCCGAGGAGGAGTGGCCGTCGTCGCCCGACGGCATCAGTGATCGGGCCCGCGACGAGCTGCCCCAGGCCGAGCACGAGCAGGAACCCGGTCAACGTCAGCTGCGTGACCCACACCGGAGCCGAGAACTCGGCGCTGATGGCCGGTAGCGAGGACAGGTACATGTCCGCAGCGAAGGGCAGCAGGGCCACGATCGCGGCGGTCGTGAGCGTGAAGGATCGAGGGACCATGTGGGTCATCGGAGTGTGTCCAACAGAAGAAGGGCCCAAGGGGAGTCCGCCACTACGTTAGCCCCAAAGTGATACGCCCGTATCGAATTGTGAGGACCTGTGACGAAGCGCATCGACGGACCTCCTCGCCAGGTCCGCGCCAGCCGGAAGCGCGTGGAGATCTTGCGTGCCGCGGTCATCCTGATGACCGCCCACGGCACGGCAGCGGTCACGCACCGGTCCGTCGCGCAGGCGGCAGGCGTCTCACTCGGTGCCATCCGGTACTACTTCGCGACACGAGAGGCGCTGCTGCTGGCGTGTGTCGACCACGTCGAGACCGAGCGGGCGACCGCCGCGGAGGACGTGCTCGCGACGGCGCAGCGCCGGCCCCCCGCAGACGCCGGAGAAGTCGCCGCGTTGCTCCTGACGGCGTACTACGGACCCCGCCAGGACGATGCGACGCTCGCCGGGACGCTCGGCTGGGTCGTGGACTGTGCCCGCGAGAGCGATGCCCTGTCGACCCGCGTGGCGCGTGCGCGTGCCGTCATGGACCGCCAGGTGGGCGACCTGCTCGACGCCTGCGACCGGAGTGAGGTGCCGGCGACCCTCGTCGGCGCGGTGATCGACGGCAGTGTCGTCACCGCGACGGCGGAAGGAGAGCGGGGGATCGCTGACCGGGCTCTTCGTGAACTCATCGGAATGCTGCAGATCGGCGCACGAGCGCGCGCCCACCCTCGGTGAGCCATCGGGGCAGAGGCCGGAGGGGTCGTCGAGGCGCTGGGCGGCGCTGTCACCTGGTTGCTCGCTCACGTCGTCCGCGTGACGCACCCGGGCGGTCGTGAGCGCTTCGGTGGGTGTCGTGCCGGCCTCAACGGGCCGCGCCATCAGAGCAGTGGCCCGCTCCGGATCGGCTTGGAAGACCGCACACCAGGTCGGCCGTGGAGTCGAACGCATCGTGCACCGCGCTGAGGGGGACACCTGCTTCCTTCGCGAGCGCACGGGTGGTCGGTGACCCGGCGCCCTCGCGCTCCCTCACCCGCATGGCGGCACCGGCCAACTCGACGCGGCGCTTCCGGCCGATCACCCGCAGGACCACGAGGGCCTGGACGCCGATGTGCACCGCGACCGCCGTGCAGACCGCCAGCACGGCGTGCACTGGCGAGGCCGGCCTGTCGTGCCTCGGCCAGCAGGGCTGCGGCGGCCTCAGACGCGAGCGTCCCTGCCGAATCCGCTGCGCTGCCCAGCGTCTCCCGGACGGCGGCCAGGAGGTCGGGAACGCCGGCCCTCTGGTCGAGGGAGGCCGCCGCGTACACCGACAGGCCGATGGGTGAGCGGCAACAAGCGGGCCACGGTCGTGCTCAACCGACCTGACCTTCCGCGCGGGCAGGGAGGTCGGTGAGCAGTCGTGCGTTGAGGACGCCGAGGTCGGTCAGGATGTGCCCCGCCGTGTCGCGATCGCAAGCGTCGATCGCACAGTCGACTCCTCCGTCTCCATCGGCGCTGCCGGGCTCAGGGGCCGATGACTCGTTGGCCTGCTGTGTGGCGCGTATGCCGACGATCGGTGCCTCGCGACCGGACAGGTAGAGCACCACGCCTCGTCCAGCCGCGGCGATCTGCTCGATCGCTGCATCCAGGTCCCCACCGCAGCGGTGGAGGCGACGCCCGATCACCTCACTGGACACGCAGTCGGGGTGGCCCCCGACCGGAACGTCCGAACCGTCAGGGAACCACCCATCCGCGTCGAGTCCCGCGACGAGCGCCAGGTGCGATTGGCCGCCTATCTGGTCGGCGTAGCCGACCGCCGTGAGCACCCCATGTCGAGTCGGCACTTGGGTGGTCAGAACGCGGCGAAGGTTGCCTTCCTGCGCACGACGGAAGGTCCGGAGCTCCTCGATCGTGATGATGGCGAGACCATGAACGTCGGCGAACACGCTGCAGCTTGCGGAGTCTCGCGTAGAGCCGTCGTCCTCCACCAGTACAGCCATCACGCCCGCAGGTTCTCTGCCGGCGAGACGAGCCAGGTCAACGGCGGCTTCGGTGTGTCCTGCCCGCACGAGAACGCCACCCTCCCGTGCACGCAGCGGCAGGAGATGCCCCGGCCGAATCAGATCGCCTGGCTCGGATGCGGGATCTGCCAGCAGGCGTGCCGTATGCGCACGGTCACGGGCAGAGATTCCCGTTGTGACGCCCGAACTCGCATCGACGCTGACCGCGAAAGCCGTCCCCAATCGCTCGTCATCCGGATGCACCATTGGCGGGATCCGCAACCGGGAGAGGGCCGCGTCGGTCATTGGCACACACACCAGGCCAGAGGTGTGCCGCACGATGAAGGCCATCCATTCCGGAGTGATGGCGTCGGCGGCGATGATCAGGGAGCCCTCGTTCTTCCCGTCCTCCCCGTCGATCACAACCACGGGGCGCCCCGCAGCAACACCACGAAGCGCCACGTCCACCGGCGTCAACGACACCCTCGCTGCGGAGGCGGTGAGGGTCCCCCGTCCAGCTGCTCTCGCCATCCACTGCTCCATCTCAGTCGAGCGTAAGGGAATGTAAGCCGACCGCTGACCGGCATGCGGAGTGCCGCATTTCCGAGCGTCCATGCCGACCTCGCGTCGGCGTCTGACCGCTCTCCTGCAGGAGGCATCGGCGTGAACTCAACACAACCAGGTACCCATGCCCTGCCGCCGGATCAACGCCGTTCGAAGCCTGTGCGGGAACGTGAGTCAAGCTGGTGAGGCGCGCCGCACCAGCTTGTGGTTGCAGAACTCGAGAATGCCGAGCCGTCCTAGTTCGCGACCGTGTCCCGACAGCTTGACGCCTCCGAACGGGAGATCCGGTTCAGAGTCTTCAGCGCAGTTGATGTAGACCATACCGACGTCAAGCTGGTCCGCGGTGTCGATGGCCCGCTGCTCGTCGGAGGTGAACACCGCAGCGCCGAGGCCGTACGGCGATTGATTCGCGAGTTCGATGGCCTCCTCGTCGCTGCCGGCACGATAGACGACTACGACGGGGCCGAAGACCTCCTCTGTCGCAATGTCCATGTCCAACGTCACGTCTGTGATCACAGCAGGGGAGATGAAGGCGCCAACCCCTGACAGGGCGCCTCCGGTGTGCAACTTTGCGCCCTGTGCGACGGCTCGTCGGATCTGTGCGTGAACATGCTCGGCTGCGGCACGCGATGCAAGGGGCGGCATCGCTGGGTCTGCTGCATGCTTGATCGCCTGTTGGACGAGCTCACTCACGATCGCGCCGTAATCGTCATCACGAACGATCACGCGTTTTGGCGAGTTGCAAGCTTGACCCATGTTCGCCATACGGGCGCCGTAGGCAACGCGCGCCGTCGTAGCCGGATCAGCAGTGTCGAGGATCAAGAACGGATCAGATCCGCCCAGTTCGAGGACGACCTTCTTGAGATGGCGACCGGCAGTTTCACCGATGACGGCTCCGACACGCTCGCTTCCGGTGAAGGAAACGCCCTGTACCCGAGAATCGGCGATCGCCTTCTCGACGTCCTCGTTGTCCAGCAACAGGGTGGAGTAGAGGTGCGGTGGAACTCCTGCATCCAGAAGCACTCTCTCGATCGCCGCGGCGCTCCGGGGACATGCCGGCGACGGCTTGACGACAACTGCATTGCCGAGAAGCAGGTTGGGTGCGATGAGCCGAGCAAGCTGGTAGTACGGGTAGTTCCAGGGCATGATGCCGAGAACGACACCGACTGGCCTCTTCAGGATCTCGGCTGTGCCACCCGACCGCGGCGTGAAGGCCTCGGACCTGAGCAGTGCGGCACCCTCCTCGGCGTAATACTCGAAGATGTCGGCCACCACCCCCACCTCGCCGACAGCGGAGTCGAGAGGCTTTCCCATCTCGAGGGACGCGTGCGCTGCCAGGTCATGTCGTCGCTCCCGCATCAGCTTCCCAACTGACCCAAGGCTCGCTGCGCGCTCCTCGAGCGGAAGGCGACGCCATGTCCGGTGTGCCTCGTCAGCGGCCGCGATGACTCGTTCGGCCTCAGTCCACTGCATGCTGTCGAACGATTCCACCACCGCCCCCGTCCGCGGATCGGTTACCCGATATGCGTTCTGCATGATCACGCCTCCTGATGGCCGTGCACGACCGCGCTCGTTCGACGCGACGCCGTGACAAAGGACTCGACAATAGAAAGACCTGTGGACGCTGGTCGGCGCTCCGGGTGCCACTGCACTCCGACGATGAAGTGGGAATCCGTACATTCGATCGCCTCGACGACTCCGTCTCCCGCGTGCGCGGTGGCGCGCAATCCTCTACCGAGCGTTGCGACTGCCTGGTGATGATGGGAAGGGACGTTGAGACTCGAACCGAGATCTCGCCACACGCGCGTGCCGGGGATCGTGTTCACGTAATGATCGACGAACTGCCCACTCAAGTGCATATCTGGTTCGTCGACCCGATCGGCCAAGTGCTGCTCCAACGTGCCACCGAGCGCGACGTTGATGATCTGCATGCCCCTGCAGATGCCGAGCACCGGCTTGCCACTGTCGATGGCCTTGAGCGTGAGAGCGATCTCAAGGCGGTCTCGGGCGCGGAGAGGGGTGTCGTTCGCCGGATGCGGATCGTGCCCGTAGGTCCGGGCATCGACATCGCGACCGCCGGCCACCACAACCCCGTCGACCAGCTCCACGATGCGATGCGCTTCAGCCAGCGTGGCGTCGGTCGACGCAGCCAGCACAGCGACGCCACCTGCCGCCTCTATGAGGTCTATGTACGGGGCGAAAAGCGCGTCGGTCAGCTCGTCTGGCCATCCCTCGGAACTCGTCAGACGACGGTCGAGGGCCATGGCGATCAGCGGACGCGTCATCGGTCCATCCCCACCACTTCGAACGTCCGTACCGTCCCATCACAGTCATGTCGACGACGTGGGCCGCAGATCCCGGGAGACGAGAGGGTGCAGCCCCGTTCGTCCGGTGCGATGGGAGTGACCGACCTACCTGCCGCCCGGCATCCGTCAGACGTCCCGTCAACGCGCCGCCACAGTGGAACCCGCGGTGCGGACCGTGCGCGCGGGCTGCTGTTGCAGGCAGAGATCGCAACGCCGTCGAGGTCGGGTGCGGGCTGGGGGGAGTCAGCTGGCGACATCACCTCGAAGCGGACCGGCACCTCTGCTCTGCTCGTCGGGCGGGTCGCGATCAGGTCCCCGGAACGGCCTCCGTCGATGAGCCTCACGTCGTCTCCACCTCACTGCTTCCCCAGTCAGTTGCCCGCCGCAGCTGCCGCATGCCGGGTCACAGTGCCACCCGGTGCTCACCGGAACTGATGTTCGCGGCGGGTGTGCACGCCTAGTGGCTGATCGTGCGCTAGCGGTTCATGAGTGTTGCGCGGAAAGTCGCGGGAGTTCTCGCCGACGCAGGCAGGATCGACGCAATCACCCGAGGAACAACCACATGAGCGGCCTCACGGAGGTGCACGAACGAGATGACTGACTTGCGAGAGTGGCTGCCCAAGGCAGTCGACGCGATCCAGGCCTGGGAATCCGGATTTGGTGAGTTCGAGACGCATCCGAGCACGGAGGTGCCGGATTCGGAGCTCGCCAGTGCTTTCGAGCGGCTCGTGGAACGTCTTGCCGACAACTATCCGTATGGCCATCCGCGTTACGTGGGTCAGATCCTCAAGCCGCCGCATCCCGCTGCGATCCTCGGCTACATGACCGCAATGCTGATCAACCCGAACAACCACGCGCTCGACGGGGGGCCGGCCACGGCCGCGATGGAAAAGGAGGTCGTGAGCAAGCTGGCGGTCATGTTCGGACTTCCTCAGCACCTCGGGCATCTCACCAGCAGCGGCACCATCGCCAACCTCGAAGCGTTGTGGGTCGCCCGCGAGTTGCTTCCCGGCAAGAAGGTCGCCTACAGCGCTGATGCGCATTACACCCATTCGCGAATGTGTGCCCTCATCGGCGTCGAGGGTGTCTCGATCAGCACTGACGAGCGTGGGCGCATGGACCTGAGCGCGTTGGAACGCGCCCTGTCCTCCGGCGACATCGGCACAGTGGTCGCGACCGTGGGGACCACCGGTCTGGGCAGCCTCGATCCGCTACCAGAGATCGTTGAGCTGGCCCGCCATCATGGCGTCCGAGTGCACGTGGACGCGGCGTACGGCGGGTTCTACGCTCTGATCGCCGACGACTCCGAGGACGGCGTCGAGAGTGGACCTTTCCGAGCCCTCGCGGATGTCGATAGCATCGTCGTCGACCCACACAAACACGGGCTCCAGCCGTACGGGTGTGGTGCGGTCCTCTTCCGGGACCCGTCCGTCGGTCGCTTGTACGTTCACGACTCGCCGTACACCTACTTCAGCTCGTCTGAGCTCCACCTCGGGGAGATCTCACTCGAGTGCAGCCGTGCTGGCGCGGCCGCGGCCGCGCTGTGGATGACGCTGGAAGTCCTTCCTCTCACCGATGAGGGACTGGGACAGGTCCTGCGCGCGAACCGTCGGGGAGCGCTTGCCTGGCATGAGCTGCTGGGCACGTCCCGCTCGCTGGTTCCCTATCAGGCTCCAGAACTCGACATCGTGAGCTACTTCCCGCGGCTTCCCACGCTGTCAGCGATCGCGGAAGCCAGCCAGGAACTCTTTGTCGTGGCCGGCTCCGGCGCCCCCGTCGAGCAGATCCACCTGGCGACGTTCAACGTCACCGCAGATGCGATGGGCAAGCGTCACGACGTGACGCTGGACGGGGAACAGGGCCGGATCCTGCGGAGCACCGTACTGAAGCCGGAGTCGGAGTACGCCATCCGGGGGATCCATCGCAGGCTCGAGGAGCTTGCCGGCAAGAACATCGCGGCACGGTTGTAATTCACAAGAGAACTCAGTTACGGAAGGCATCAACTGATGAAGCTAGCGAATGTGGCGGGTCGAGCTTCGGTTCTCATCGAGGGCCGCGTCCTGGATGTCGAACAGGCATCCGCGGGGCAACTCTCGAGCGACCCGATGACCCTGGCCGACCTCGACGTCCACCCCGAACTCCGGAGACTGGCTGCGAATGCCGATGCCGAGTCGCTGCCGCTGCCGCTGCTGGACCAGAAGGACTTGCAGGCCCCTGTTCCACGTCCGTCAAAGGTGATCGCCTTAGCGCTGAACTATGCCTCGCACGTCATCGAGTCGAAGAAGACGATGCCGGAAGAGCCTCACGTGATGGTGAAGTTCCCCACCAGCATCTGCGGTCCGTTCGACACGATCGTCGCTCCGCATGGTCGCCCCATGATCGACTTCGAGGCAGAGATCGTCGTGGTCATCGGTAGGACCTGCAAGGCCGTCAGCGAGGACCACGCGTGGGACGTGGTGGCTGGCATCATGGCCGGCAACGACATCTCGGACCGTGGCGAGCAGTTCCGTCCGCCCATCAAGCAGTTCTCGATGGCGAAGTCCTATGACACCTTCGGTCCGACCGGGCCGTCCCTGGTGACTCCTGATGAGTTCCCTGACCGTGATGACATCGGGCTCGACGGCTGGGTCGACGGTCTTCACACCCAGACCGCCAGGTCCAGCGACTTCATCTTCTCCGTGGCGCGGCAGATCGCGTGGCTGTCTCGCTTCTGCACCCTCAACGCCGGTGATCACATCTGGACCGGCACCACCGGCGGTGTAGGCGAGTCGCGAACCCCTGAACTCTGGCTCAAGGACGGATCCATCGTCGAGACCGAAGTCGACCTGGTCGGCCGCATGCGGAACCCTGTCAAGGTCGGCTGAGCATGCGGGTCATCAGGGACGTCATGCCGGCAGGGACGTATGGAGGGAACTTCTCTGGCGAAGTGTCGCTGGCGATGCTCCGTGCTGCAGCCGACGATTCCGAGCCGGACGTAGCGCTCGTGCGCTTCCTCGAGGGCGCCACCACTCATTGGCATTCCCATCCAGGCGGCCAGCTCTTCTGGGTGGTCGAGGGACGGGCTTTGGTCGGCACGAAAGGCGACGGTGCCATCGTGCTCCAGCCGGGCACGCTGATCGAGGCTCCGGGCGACGAGTCGCACTGGCACGGTGCCGCTCCAGGACTGGACACCACACTGCTCACCATCACGTGGGGAACCACCGTCTGGAGCGCCAACCCGGCCCCCAGTAGCCCGACAATGAAGGAGGAACCGTGAGCGACCGCGTTCTCGACCAGGGACTGGCCGGGCGGAAGATCGGCGTCAGTCACTTCGGTGTGAGCTGCCTGGACTTCCCGAAGATGCTGGACTTCTACACCCGCGTCGTCGGTCTCACCATCGCCGACGAAGGGCACATCAACGCGGGAGGTGGAACCGACCTCGCCTTCCTCACCACCGACCCGAACGAGCACCACCAGTTCGTCCTCGCCTCGAACCGACGCGACACCGTCATCGAGACCACGCCGGTGGAGGGCGGCAGCATCGGTTCGAACGTCTTCCAGGTGTCGTTCCGCGTGCGCGACCTGGACGCGCTCCGGCGTCTGAACCGCAGGTTGACCGAGGAGAACCTGTGTGGGCAGATGGCGATGGACCACGGCAATGCTTGGTCCCTGTACGTCCGTGACCCCGAGGGCAACGGGCTCGAGTTCTTCGTCGACACCCCTTGGTACGTCGCTCAGCCCTGTGCCGAGCCGTTCGATCTCGAAGAGTCGGACGAGACGATCATGGCCCGAACCGAGGCGTACATCCGTTCCCAGCCGGAAGGGCAGCCGGTCTCGGAGTGGGGTGCTGCACTCGCGAAGCGCATCCTCCAGGAGCAGGCGCGCCTATGACCCGAGACGAGCAGGTCGTCGGCTGGCTCGGATCCGCGTGCCATGGACCGACAAGGTGGGGAACGTTCGCGGTCTTCGGAGAACCGGGTGCGGCCGAGATCATGGCCGAACAGGGCTTTGACTTCTTGCTCGTCGACCTGCAGCACGGGCTCCTCGACTGGGCGGACGTCGCCACCTTCACCCGAGCGATCGAGAATGTGGGCGCCGCACCCCTGGTGCGCGTCCCGTCGGCCGATGCTGCTTCGGTCGGCCGTGCGTTGGACCTGGGTGCTTGGGCGGTCGTTGTCCCGATGATCGAGACGGGTGAACAGGCGAGGCAGATGGTCGCGGCCACGCAGTATCCCCCTCGGGGAACGCGGAGCTTCGGGCCGATTCGCGGCAGGGCGGCGGCCGACGACGCCGCGCGCTGCTTCGTGATGGTCGAGACGGTGGCCGGCGTCGAGAACGTTGACGAGATCGCTGCGGTCGATGGCATCCTCGGCGTCTTCGTCGGACCGACCGACCTCGGGATCAGTCTCGGTATCGGAAGCGCCTATGAGGTCGGCGAACCGAGCCATGACAACGCAATTCGGACGGTGGCTGACGCCTGCGCCCGAGCCGGGGTGGTGGCAGCTATCCAGACGGGCAGCTCTGCCGAGGCGACCGTGCGAGCCAGCCAAGGATTCAATCTCGTCAGCATGCGCAGCGATGCAGCGCTGCTGCGCGGTGCTGCGGCAGAGATGTTGAGCGCGGTTCGCTAGTCGCCTTCTCCGGGGCGTCCGCGCCGATCTGGGCCCGGTCGGGTCCTCGTCAACGATCGGCCGAGCGTGATGTGGGCTGGCGGGCGCCTCGTGGGTGGTTCGTCCCGGGTCAGAACGGATCGTCCCAGCGTTTACAGGGAGATGAATTGTCCGCAGCCAGGATCCACCAGCAGCATTCTGAGCAGGAGCCTCGGTTTGTGCCGCGTTCCGCGGACGCCGTGATCATCGGAGCGGGGGTCCTAGGTCTGCTCACCGCACTGGAACTGCGACGGGCAGGGATGTCGGTCGTGGTCCTCGACGCCGGTCTGGCGGGTAACGCTCAGTCCGGTAGCAATCTGGGTTTTGTCCGCCAACAAGGCCGCGGCACCAGCGAGACCACCCTCATGCGGCGCTCGACCGAGCTGTGGGGGCAGTTGCACGGCCGTCTCGGGGACCGTCTGGGCTGGACAGGCGGCGGTCATGCATCCGTCGGTCGTGACGCAGCGACCGAGACAGCGGTCCACTCATGGGCGCCGATCGCGCGCGAGCAGGGCATCCCCTTCGAGCTGTTCGGTCCCCGGGCGGCGGCTCAGCGCTTTCCATGGATGGGAGCAGGAGTTCGCGTGGTCGGCTTCACGCCGACCGACGGGCATCTTGATCCTGTCTTGGCGATGCAGGCCATTCGCGCCCTCGCGCTGTCCGAGGGCGTACAACTGCTTGAGAACGTTCCCGCGGTGTCCATGGACATCGCTGCTGGCAACGTGGTCGGCGTGCAGACGCCCGACGCGACCATTCGGGCTGGTGCCACCGTGCTCGCCGCTGGCATGTGGTCGTCGCGACTGCTGCGGCGCCACGGTGTGCACCTGCCTCAGTACACGGGAGTCGGCACCGTTGTGCGCACCGTGCCCGTGCCGCGCCTGACTCGCAGCACCGTGTGGGACCTGACCGGCGTCGGGATGCGGCAGGACGTGTCCGGACGGATCAACTTCGGGCTGGGACAGCACGTCGACATAGACGTCGGCTGGGAGGAAGTCTCCGCGGCACCGCGGCTCCTTCGCACCTACCTCGGGAGTTGGCGGACGCTACGCCTCCACGCAGGCAGACGGCTCGCTGGTGACGTCGGGTCGAGCCTGCGGCGCCTACCTCTGGCTGCGCTTCCACTTGACCGACCGGAGGCGAACCCCAAGCTGGTCGCAAGAGCTCGCAGAGAACTGGGGCGCCTCGTGCCAGGCCTCGGTGAGGGCGTCGAGATCGAGAGCGCTTGGGCAGGAACCATCGACAGCAGCGCTGACTTCCTGCCTGTGATCGGCGAGGTGGGACTGGGGGGCCTGGCTGTTCTCACTGGGATGAGTGGGCACGGGATGGGAATCGCGCCAGCCGCAGCCGAGGCGGTGGCACAGATCGTCGTGGCAGGGGACGCAAAGAGTGCAGACATCTCCGCCCTAGACCCTCGGAGACTCCGTGGATTCCGCGCCTACGACACACACGCACCGCGCTGATCGGGTTCGACCTCTTTCCAGGTGGTGACCCGCCAGGCAAATGAGGTCGTCCCGTTCGTCGACGCATCGGCCGTTCTCGAGCGGCAATTCCTGGCGAACCGGTTGAACTTCTGTTCCGGCGGCAGGTGCGCGAACGACCACGACGATCGTGTCGCAGCGGACGGTTCTGACCCTCTGATGCGAACCGGTGTGATACGAGTCGAGGTGGTTCCATTGTTCGCTCCATCATCCACCCGGACAATCTCTTCAGGCCATTCATGTGCTCCTCGTGAGACTCCGTCCGTCGCTGCGGCACCGGCGCGTTGAGAGCGTCGGGATCCGCGTTGCGGGTCGGGCTCTCGGCGCTTGCCGGGGCAGAGCACGCGTCCGTCGCAGCGCTTGACGGGGGAGCCAACTGGTCGAGGACGAGCCGTTGCCGGCAGGTCACTACAGAGCTATGATCGTTTCCTAGAAGAAACGAAACGATGATTTCCCGTACTTGGGTTCCCCGCCGCCGACGTAGGCAGTGGGGGTCGAGGAGGTGCCTTGGATGATCAAGCAATCAGGCGAAAGTCGGCAGCGTTGGCATCGCTGGGAGGAACTGAAGAGGCACGAGATCGCTGCCCTGGCGCCAGAGGCGCTGGTCGTCATCCCAGTGGGAGCCATCGAGCAGCACGGACCGTATCTCCCCACCGGCACCGACATCACCCTGTCGACGCGCGTCGTAGAGTTGGCGCTGGATCGCGTGGGTGTGCGAGCAGACGCGCCCTTCCTCTTCGCGCCATTCCTGCGTATCGGTTGTTCGGCACATCACCTGCCTTTCGGCGGGACCATCTCGCTGAGTCCGAAGCTGATGATCGACGTGCTGGTCGAGGCCATGCTGAGCATGACCGCGAGCGGCGTTCGCCGGATCGTGCTCGTGAACGGCCACGGAGGCAACACCGGTGTTTGTCATGCCGCTGCCTCTGACGCGGCGGCACGATCCGACCTCGTGATCGCGGCTGTGGACTACTGGGAGTTCGCCTCAGCCGCCGAGACCCTGCCGCAACCCGGCCATGCCGGGTGGTTCGAGACGTCCCTCATGCTCGCGGCCCGGCCAGACTGCGTGGCGGGAGACCGTGAACCTCGACCAGCCGATGAGGCGATGCAGCCCGGGCGCGGCATCTACGGGCGGGAGGTCTGGGCGGGGATCGACGGCTACACGGACCAGCCTGCGTCCGCGACCGCCGACCACGGCAGTGAGATCCTCGAGGGCATCGTGCATCAACTTGCCGATCGTCTCGTTGGCCTGGCTCAGGAAATGCGTTGACCCCAGGCGTGGTCGGGGAACGTGACACCGATGCGCACAGTCCACGAGCGACCTCGTCGTCTGCTGGTGTAGGCCGACTGCTCCCGACAGCGAGCATGAGGCTGGGGCGTGCATACGGCCCTGGTCTTTGAAACAGCGCGATTGCACGTCGTGGTGGCTGACGAGCGTGGTGCGATGGCGACTGATCGTCCCGACTGTCCGACTGTGGGTGCGCCAGGCAGCAGCGTCGGGGATGCGGCCGAGCTTCGTGAGGTCCATGTGCACCACCTCGCCGGGGTGGGATCGCTCGTAGCAAACCGCAGGCACCGTCGGGGCCCGGATCACCTCTCCGGTCACCGGGTCCAGCGCGGTCAGTTCGGGCTGCCCGCAGTGGACCAGAACGTGAAAGGCGGTGCGGAGCGGCACCGTCAACTCGGCCGGGGGCCGGCGCGGGCTGGTGTGCGGGCGGTTTGACCGGTCGACGAGCCTAGCCTCGCCCACGGGTTCGCAGCGGGTGGGCCACGTCCGGACGTAGTCGTAGGAGGTCCTGACACCCGTAGCGTCGTGAGCCTACCGCCAGCTGGCACCGGTACCGAGCGGCGATTAGCTTCCAGCGGTGGAGGACGGTTGTTCGGGCAGCACGGTGAGGACACGAGGACTTCCGAGCAGGTGTTGGGCTTCGGCAAGCCACACCTGGTTCAGGTTTCCCTTCCCTCGCGCCGGACCGACGCTCTGGCCCGATAGACCAGTTTGGTCGTGGCGCCCGGATGATCGGAGGTGGCCGGAAGACGGATGCTCTGCACCGGTGCGAGTGCCGTGTGGCAGGATCCAGAGGGTCAGCAGGGCCCACCCCTGTAGCGCGGGTCAGGGGACGGCGTCCGGAGGTTTGCTTGAACGGCCACCTAGAGTCGCTCGCCGGCAACGTCAAGCGGTTGCGCGAGACCCATGGTCTTTCGCTGTCTCAACTCAGCGAGCGCAGCGGTGTCGCCAAGGCAACCCTGTTCAAGGTCGAGCGCGGACGTACGAATCCCACACTGGACACGATGATCGCGATTGCCGAGACCTTCGATGTCTCCGTTCCCTCGCTCCTCGCCACGCAGCCCCGCGCGGAGGTGGAGATCGTGCGGGCAGGAGCGGGACAGGACATCAGCGACCAATCCACCGATGGCCGGCTGCTTCGGAGCCAGACGATCGGTGCTGGATCGCTGGAGATCCACGTGCAGACGTTCCGGGCCCACAGCCCAGAGACGTCGACCTCTCATGGCGCGGGGGCGCGGGAGCACGTCTTCGTGCGTAGCGGCTCGATCCGAGTTGGGCCCGTGGGCCACGAGGAGATCCTCGAAGGGGGCGACTACGCGACGTACCCGGCGGATCGCCTCCATCGCTGGGAGGCTCTGGCTGCTGACGCGTCAGTGTGGATCGTCCATACCTTCCCCCGTGCCGCCGCGTTCACCGAGTAACCATCCGGGACTGTTCCGAATTCAGTTGACTCGTCGAGTGCGGTGGTCAGGCCGCGGTGCCAGCGAGGTTGAGTGTCTGGTACACGACTGGGGTGGGCCTCCAAGTCGGCGATGCCGGCGACGGCGGTGGTAGGTCCGTTCGGTCCAGGTGATGATTGCCAGCCGTAGTCCTTCTCGAGTCAGCCACCGCTGCCGGTCAGCACGTTCTTCTGCAGGAGCGCCAAGAACGACTCCATGGGCGTGTTGTCCCCGCAGACACCCGACCCACCGAGCCGATCTGTTAGTTGCTCTCGATCGTCCGGACGAAGGCATTCGACCGGAACGCCCTTGTCTGAGTGGTGGACCAGCCCGCCGAGGTCCCGTCCGGTTCGGCGGCGGGTCCAGATGCCCATCTCGAGTGCGTCGAGTGCCAGGTCGGTGCGCAAGCTGCGGGACAGTTGCCAGCCGACCACCCGGCCGGAGTAGACGTCGGTGACGAAGGCGGCGTAGAGCCAGCCGGTGAAGGTCCGGCGGTAGGTGATGTCGGCGACCCACAGCTGGTCCGGGCCGTCGCGGTGAACGCCCGTTCAACCAGGTCCGGGCGGGTGTCTGGGGCCGAGCCGGGGATCGTGGTCCGTGGCCCCTTCGCCCGGGTGATGCCGCGGAGCCCGGCCGTGCGCATGAGCCGCTCCACCGTGCACCGAGCCACGGCGTGGCCCTGCCGGTGCAGCTGCGCGTGGACCTTGCGGGCGCCGTAGACCCCGAAGTTGTCCGCATGCACCGCTCGATCACCGGGGTGGTCGCCGCATCGCTCACCGACCGCGCCGACGGTGGCCGGGACCGGTGTGCGTAGTAAGTGCTCGGGCGATCTGCAGCGCCTCGCAGATCGGCTCGACCCCGTGCTCGGTCCGGTGGGCGTCGATGAACTCGACGATCACCGCTGAGGGCGGTCGAGCTCCGCCGCGAAGAAAACCGACGCACTCTTCAAGATCAGGTTCGCCCGGCGTAGCTCCTGGTTCTCCCGCTCCGCCAGCCGCGTCGCATCGTCTGTCGTGGTGCCGGGCCGGTGGCCTTCATCGATCTCGGCCTGGGTGACCCAGTTGCGCAGCGTCTCGGGGTTGGTCCCCAGCTGATCGCCGATGCGCTTCAACGCCCCGCTCCGCGTGGCCGGGTCACGCCGCGCGTCGACCGCCAGCCGGATCGCCCGCTCCCGCAGCTCGTCGGGGTATTTCCTCGGTGCCGCCATGACTCTCATCCTCACGTGGATTGAGAGCCTCCATCAGACCTGGGGCGGAACAGATCGTTCCGGCGAGACCGCAGCCGCACAGGCCAAGGAGCCCACCGAACCGGCGGCAGCCCTCTCGTCCGGTAACGAGGTGAGGGCAGGCGTACCCACACGGTCGCCCGACTGCCGGGGGAGCGACCTCACTGTCCGGTTCCCAGACCTGCCTGCACGTGGCTGAGCCGCTTGGCAGACATCCGACGAGCCCGAGAAAAGTCGGCGAACACGTAGTCATGAAGCGACCGCTGTGGATACCATACGAACCTCGTCGTGATCAGCGTCACCCTCACGTGGGGGATGTCGAGCGGTTTCACGCGGTCGCAGCCGAGGTCCACACCCATCCCGACCGACGGATTGGATACCAGCTATGAACGTGTTCCCGATGCGGGACCGGTGGTCCTTGCAGGGCCCCACGAAGACAGGGGCGGCGGCCCTTGCGGGCGCCCTCCTCCTCTCTCTCAGCGCCTGCGGCGACGAGGAGAGTGGATCAACCGGAGGTGCTTCCTCGTCCGGCGCCGCCACAGTCGACCAGTCACTTCGCGATCAACTTCCCGAGGAGATCGTGTCCCAGGGGTCGTTGGTCATCGCCGGCTCGTTCGACAACCCGCCGGTGATCTACGCGAGCGCGGCGAACGCAACGCAGCCCGACGGAATCGCCGCCGATCTGGCGGCCGAGATCGGCGAGCGCCTGGGTCTGGATGTCGAGTGGCGCAACACTCCCTTCCCTGGGCAGCTCCCGGGGATCGACAGTGGCGCGTTCGACATCGTCTGGGGTCAAGCCACACAGACCGAGGAGCGCGAAGCTGAGCTCTACGACATGATCCCGTTCTACGCCGCGCCCTTGTCCGTCCTCGTCGAGGAGGGCAATCCCAGCGGAGTGACCTCCTTCGCGACGATGTGCGGGGCCACGATCGGCGGCAGTGTCGGCTCCATCTTCGAGCGCTACGTACAGCTCGCCAACGAGCAGTTCTGTGCGGACAAGACCCCGATCGAGTACCAGGGGTACACCAAGGGCGAGGAGGTCGCCCTGCACTCGGGTGCCATCGATGCGGTCATCGACACGTTCCCGGTGAATTCCGATGCCGCGACCCGTTTGGACGGCGTGGAGGCCATCAAGCTCCCCGACGCGGGGGCCATCGACAGTGGTCTAGCCGGCATTGTGTTCTCCAAGACCGAGCCAGGCTTGTCCACCACCGTCGCCCAGGTGCTTCAGCAGCTTCACGAGGATGGGACCTACCAGCAGATCTTCGAGGACGAGGGTGTCTCGACGGCCATTCTCGATGCTGACCAGTTGATGGTCAACTATCTGACTGGTACGCCGGCCGGCGAGAAGCAGTAACTGTCAAGGACGAAGTCGGAGTCGGCCTCACCGGCCGACTCTGCTTCAGCTAGCAAAGTCCTGCGCATTCTTACGAAAGAAGCTCACATGCCCCCTTCCCTGTCCCAAGAAGAACTGACGGTTCACAGCGACACGGTCGACCCGGTCGTCGTACCACTGCGGCACCACGGCCGGAACAGCGTCGCGGCTGTTGCTGTGCTGGCTGTCCTGCTCATCGGCTACGGCTTCGTCTCGAATCCGTACATCGACTGGTCGATTGTTGGTGACTTCCTCGTTGACGGCTCGATCCTCGAGGGTCTTTCGGTCACCCTTCAACTGACCGTGATCTCCATCACCGTCGGGTTGATCTTCGCCGTCATCCTGGCTGTGATGCGAGTCTCGGACAGTCGCGTCCTACGTGGCATCGCGTGGGCCTACAGCTTCGTCTTTCGCGGCATCCCGATGATCGTCCTGCTCATCCTGGTAGGAAACCTCGGGCTGTTCGTCCAGGAACTGAGGATCGGTGTGCCCTTCACCGACATCACGTTCTACTCGGTCCGTGTCCAATCAGTGTTCACTCCGTTCGTGGCCTCCGTCGTCGCCCTGGTCCTCGTCGCGGCCGCGTACATGGCCGAGATCGTCCGCGGAGGGATCCTCTCCGTGCAGAGGTGGCAGTACGCAGCTGCCAAGGCGCTCGGCCTCAACGGGATGCAAACGCTCCGCTACGTCGTCCTGCCACAGGCGATGCGGGTCATCATCCCGCCGCTGGGCAACGAAGTCGTGAACACGGTGAAGGCGACAGCACTCGTCGCTGTCATCGCTGGCGGTGATCTGCTCACGATCGCGCAGAGCATATCCGGCGTGAACTACAAGGTGATCGAGCTCCTGATCGTCGCAACGATCTGGTACCTGCTCGTCATCAGCCTGTGGTCCGGCATCCAGTACTTCATCGAGCGAAAGACGGCAGAGAAGTGACCGCGTTGAGTGAGGACAAGTCGAGGACCAACATGCCAAACAGTGCGTGGGGCGCGACCGTCAAGTTCGAGCATGTGAGCAAGTCCTACGGTGACCAGCCCGTGCTCTTCGACATCAGTCTCGACGTGAAGTCTGGTGAGACGGTCTGCTTCATCGGCCCTTCAGGGTCAGGGAAGAGCACGCTTCTCCGCTGCATCAACCACCTCGAAGAAGTGAACCGCGGTCGCATCTGGGTCAGCGATGAGCTCGTCGGCTATCGAGAGGCCAACGACAAGCTGTACGAGTTTCGGGAGAAGGAAGCGTGTCGGAAGCGTCTGGACATCGGGATGGTGTTCCAGAGCTTCAATCTCTTCCCCCACCTGACGGCGGCGGAGAATGTCAGCTTGGCTCCGGTCATCGTCCGGAAGAAGAGCAAGGCCGCTGCGCGGGATCGCGCCTACGAGCTGCTGGAGCGTGTTGGCCTCAAGGGCAAGGAAGGCCACTACCCGTCGCAGCTGTCGGGCGGGCAGCAGCAACGAGTCGGAATCGCCCGAGCTCTGGCGATGGATCCGAAGCTGATGCTCTTCGACGAGCCAACCAGTGCCCTCGACCCGGAACTCGTGGGGGAGGTCCTCGCAGTCATCAACGATCTGGCGAAGTCAGGCGACATGACCATGATCGTGGTGACGCACGAGATGGGCTTCGCCCGCAAGGTGGCTGATCGGATCGTGTTCATGGATGCCGGCCGCGTCGTGGAGGTGGGCCCGCCTCAGGAGGTAATCGACAATCCGAGGCACGAGCGGACTCGGGCCTTCTTGGCGGCAGTGCTCTGAAGAGGTCATAGCCCGGCGTCGCCCGGTGCGGCCCTGATGGCCAACACAAGACTGGTCAGGCCGTCACGCAGGACTCCAACCGTCATGAACCGGCAGGGACGCTCACGCGCTCCCCGAGAAGCGAAGAAGTGTTGCATGGACGTACAGAAGACGACATCCGCCGACAGTGAGCGACTTACCGGCGAGGGACTCGCCTCACTCACAGACCGTGGCATCGGAGTCCTCCGAGCCATACACCCGGATCTGTTCGGCCGGCAGCGGGCCAAACAAATTCCGATCGAGCGCGGAAACAGCCTGAACGGGGCGCTCGCCTACTCCAAGATGGCGATGGCGGAGGACCTCATGGGAATTCCGCTGGACGCCCAGGACTTCCCTCAGCTCGCGTCCCACCCGGACGTCCACGCCAGAGTCGATGCGACCACAGTGAGGTTTCCCAACTGGGAACCTGACTGCGCCTGGTTGCTCTCGAGCTTGTGGGAGAAGGACGGCCCGTCGCCGCTGTGCGTACGGACCCAACTGAAGTCTGCTGGTGAGCAGCTGTTGGCGGACACGAGCCTCCGGGCCATTGCGGCTGGTGAGCCAGAGTTCTACCTGTTCGAGCAGGCAGATGGGCAGCCGTACTCCAAGCGGGGGAGTTCGTACACCGTGGACCGTGTGACCGACCCGCGAGGCGTGGTCGGCCGCATGCATCGGGCGCTCATCGACTTCGACATCGGTGTCACCGTGCTGTCGCGGGAGTTCTCGCCAGGACAGTTCGAGATCAACTTGCATCATGACGACGTTCTGGCGGCGGCCGACAAGGCATTCCTGCTCAAATGCGCTGTCAAGGACCTCGCATCGATCGAAGGTCTGAACGCGAATTTCATGGCGAAGCCCAGGAGTGGCTTGGAAGGTAACGGGCTCCACATCCATGTCTCGCTCTGGGATGGTGAGACCAATGCTTTCGCCAAGGATGGCGATGAGCTGTCGAACACAGCACTGGCCGCTATTGCCGGCCTGCAGACTCACGCTCCTGAGCTCATGGCCGTCGCGGCGCCAACTGTCAACTCCTATAAGCGGCTGACGGGTGAAGGCCTCAGCCCCAGGAACGGCTCATGGGGTAAGGACGACCGTCGGGCGTTCATCAGGATCCCGCCGGACATGGGTGCGGGTACGCGGATCGAGCTCCGTTGCGGAGATGCAAGCGCGTCGCCGCACCTGCTGTTCGCTGCGGCGCTGCACGCGATGCGCAGCGGAATCACCAATGAGATGCGACCCACGCGGGACGGAGGGGCCCTGCCCTCCAGCTTGGAGGAGGCCATACAGGCGTTCGAGGGGAGCGAGGTCATGAAAGCGGGGTTCGGTGAGGAGTTCGTCGGCGTCTACGCGGCGCTGAAGCGACGCGAGATAGCCGCGTTCCACAACCACGTCACCGACTGGGAGCGAGACCTATACGGCATCCATGCCTGACAGGCCGCGATCGGAGCTATCCGGCCGCCAGCTCGTTGCACTCGCTCTCCTCGCTTCCGGAGGGCCGATCGGTATCGACCTCTACCTCCCGGCCCTCCCGAGCATCGCGCACGACTTGAATGCCTCTACGGGATCGACCCAGCTGACCCTGTACTCTTTCCTGCTCGGCTTCTCCGGAGGCCAGCTGGTGACGGGTGTGCTCAGTGACAGATTCGGGCGTCGCCGCCTCCTGCTCTTCGGGAGTCTGGCGTTCGCGATCCTGGCAGCGGTTTGCACGGTGGTGCCCTCGGTCATGATCCTCGTGGTGGCCCGATTCTTCCATGGCGTCGCGGGGGCCATTGGTGCCGCAGTGTCGCGCGCCTACGTCCAAGATGTAGCGGGACGTAGTGCGGCTACATCAGTGTTCTCCTTCCTCGCCATGGTCAGTGGGATCGTCCCGGTACTAGCGCCCGTCCTTGGCGGCGCGATTCTGAGGATCGGGCCGTGGCCGGTGATCTTCTGGGCCGTCGCAGGACTTGGTGTCGTGACCTTTGTGTTGTCCTGGATGGTCCTGCCGGAGCCCGCGCTGCACAACGCGAACGACGCCCCTCGCCCAACGCGAGGCCTCCAGACGCTACTGAGTGACGGAGTGTTCCGAGTCAGCCTCGCGGCCATAGCGGCGGTCAGTGGGGTTCTGTTCCTGGTGCTTGCTCAAACGCCATTCCTGTTGCAGGAGACCTTCGGGCTGTCGGCAACTCATTACGCGTTGTCATTTGCCGCATGGTCTCTCGGTGCGGTGGCGTGCTCAACCGTGTCACGGCGCCTGTCAGGTGTCGTCCAACCAGCGACCATCATTGTCGCCGGCTTGGTGCTCTCGATGCTCTCAAGCTGTCTGCTAGTACTCGCACTGTCGTTGCCCCTACCGTTCTTGTTCGTCGAGCTGGCGTTTGCTGGGTGCATTGCACCGCTTGGGCTGGTGCTTCCCAACGCAACGGCCGTAGCCCTCTCTCGGCGACCCGCTCTGGCTGGAACCGCGAGCGGGATCCTCGGTGTCGTGCAATTCGGATCGTCGCTGGTTCTCGTACCCCTTGCGTTCTTACCGCATCCTTCACCGTTGGTGGCGGCGTGCGTCATGTTGGGGCTGTCGGCGGCTGGCTGCGGGGCTCATGTGCGCTATATGCGTGAATCGGTGCTGACCCAGCGTTCTTGAGTCCGGTCCTGTGCGGGTATTCGTCTCGCCGGCTCGACAGGTGCGCTGATCGGAATGCCTGGTCAGGGAGTGTCGATGCGATCGGGCCCATACCGTCAGAGGAGGACGAGGAGTTGCACTGGTGAAGGCGACCCCAGTGCACGAATCCCGAGGGCCCCTCTGTCCCGCGCTGACGCCGCCCTGACCTCCACGCCACCGCCGGCGGGTCGTAGCCGCGGGGGAGGGGACGGTTGGTCTGTCTCCTACCCCGCGGCGATGCTTACCGCCGCCTGGCCACACCGCCACAGCCGTGAACTGGCCGCCACCGGACCGCAGGTCTCGCCCACAGCTTTCGGCCGCGCGCACACCGGCGGCGGATATCGGCGCTCCTGCTGCGCGACCTCGTGCACCAGCGCGGGTGGACGGAACGCTGGTCCGGCTGCGGACGCCGGCCAGGTCGGCTGCGCACCCTCGAGTGGCCGCGCGGTGCTTGCACCGTTACCGAGTGGACCGGCCGTCGCAGGTCGATGGCGCGACCGGTGAGCAAGACGCGCCGCTACCAACGCGACCGGCCCGGCGCGCTGATCCACGTTGTCGTGAGGAGGCTGGGTAACGATCACCCGCTTGACCGACCTGCCCAGGCGCTGGAGCTGGAGCCGGTTCCCTTCTCAACGCCGGCCGCTCACATCGTGGCAGGTGGGTCCGAGACGACAGTCTTCCTGTACTCGCGCGGATTCACACCATAAGTCTCGTGGAAGACGCGAGCGAAGTAGGTCGGGTTCCGGAAACCCCACCGCTCAGCGACGACTCGAACGGGCGTGCCGAAGTCGAGCGGATCGGCCAGGTCGCGTCGGCACATCTCCAGTCGGCGATCGCGGATCCAACGTGAAACCGTCACGCCGACCCGACTGAAGAGGATGTGCAGTTGGCGCACGGAGATGTAGTTGGCGCCAGCTATCTGGGTGGGATCGAGGTCGGCGTCCGCTAGGTTCTCCATGATGAAGTTGCGAACCGACATCAACAACTCGATGTCTCTCAACGACTGTCCGACGTCGCTGGAGGTCAGGGTGTCGCCCATCAACGTGGTCGTGAGATCGATGACGGCGTTGACGATGGAGAGCCCCATGGGGGCCTGCAGGGCGTCCAAGTTGTCGGCGACGGCCCGCAAGAAACCTGCGTTGATCGCAGCGACACCCGACCGGCCGGAGATCTGGCTGCCTATGAGCATGCTGATGGAGCCGGGCGGCAGATTCAGCAACTGTTGCGGGAAGACCACGACGAGCATGCAGTTCAAACCCTCGGAGACGCGACGGTAGGGTCGCGCCGAGTCGGTGATGGTGATGTCCCCGGCGACCAGTTGACTCTCCCCGCGTTCATGACTCAGATGGCTGCTGCCGGCCATCTGGAGCGTGAGAGTGAAGCGAGGGTCTCGCGTCCGTTCGATCAGGGCCCTGGTTCGTTCGACGATGTGTCCGGTGGAGGTCACGACCGCCAGACGCACCCCGTTCACCTCGATGGCCTCGGCTTCCAGCCAGAAGCCGTCTGGCGCAACGGGAGTGATGCGCGTCGGGTTGACGAGAGAGTCTGAGTCCTGATTCCACAACGTGGCGTCGGTGTAGTGCCTCTTGGAGAAGTACCGGGCTGCCATCGTCACTCCTCTAACGTCCAGGCCGCGCGGGCGACATCAACCCCCGAGACGCGCCATGGGAGCCTATTCGACGACGATCTTGCCTCCGCACCGTCGTGGCGCCCAGGGTCTGGTTGCGCGCGGATGGTGGATATGGGTGCGCGCTAGGTCGTACGTCCCGGCACCGCTGCTCCATAGCGTTCTCCAGGTAGCGACGTACCCCGTCGGCCTGAAGGGAAGGTCTCATGACCGAAGATGCTAAGTGGGCGTTCTACACGGAGCCCTCGACGATCGACGTGCGCGGTGCTCAGGTCGCGTACCGGCGAGCGGGTCAGGGCGAGCCGGTGGTCTACTTCCACGGGGCGGGCCTGACGCGGCGCTGGTTGCCGTTCTACGAGGCGCTGTCCCACTCCACGGACCTCCTGGTGCCCGAGCACCCGGGTTTCGGAGACACTCCCATGCCCAAATGGCTGGAGTCCTTCGACGACCTCGTCCTGCACTACGCAGACCTCTTGGACGCTTTTGGGCTCGAGCGAGTCCATCTCGTCGGTCATTCGTTCGGCGGCTGGATCGCCGCTGAGTTCGCCAGCTTCTTCCCAGAACGGCTGCGGAGCCTCCAACTGGTCGCTCCGGCCGGCCTCAAGGGAGCGTTCCTGCACGACCCCTTCCGACAGGAAGGACACGAGGCGCTCGAGCGGGTCTTCAATGGCGAGGCCGACAGGTTCCCTGAGTACCTCGAAGGAGGCGAGCCTGTCGAGGAGACGGTGCAGGACTACAAGGAGCTGACGGGCCTCGCCCGCTTCGCCTGGAATCCGCGCTACGACCGCAAGCTCGACCGGCGCCTGGGACGAGTGGCAGTGCCCACCCAGATCGTGCTGCCTGATGACGACCGCGTGATCGACAAGTCTGTGGCGGCTCGGTACGCCGAGCTCATCCCTGGAGCAAAGGTGGTCGACATCCCTGGATCGAGCGTTCCGACCAGCCATGTCCCGTTCGTGCAGGAGCCGACGGCGCTCGCGTCGCTCCTGTCCGACTTCGTCCACTCGATCTGAGAGCGAGTCACGATATGTCTGAGCTCGAGTTCTATCTCTGGAATGGCAACAAGTACTCGTTCATCCCCCGTCGCGACCAGCTCGGCAAGTCGATCTTCATCACGACCTCGACGAAGTACTACGATCCGCTCCGCGGACAGCAGATCTTCGAGGACTTCATCGAGGATGCCGTCTTCGCTGAGCAACTCGGATACGACGGACTCGTCGTCCTCGAACAACACGGCGGTCCCAACGCCGTCGTGACCCAGCCGATCGTCCTCGCATCCGCGCTTGCCGCCCGAACCAGCAACATCCGCATCGGTACAGTCGGAGCGCTGCTCAACAGCTATCTCACGCCTATGAGGTACGCCGAGGAGGTCGCCGCGCTCGACATCCTCTCCCGCGGACGCTACTTCTTCGGTCTCCCCATGGGGATCGGGGCCAATTACCACTCGCTCGCCATGATGAATCCCACGGATGCGCGCGAACGCTACTACGAGGCGCACGAGTTCCTGAAGAGGGCCTTCACGGAGGAAGGCCCGTTCGACTTCGATGGGAAGTACTTCAGTGCTCCATACGCAAATCTCTGGCCCAAGCCGATGCAGCAGCCCTATCCAGAGGTGTGGGTACCCGCGGCCGGCTCCAAGGAGACCCTCCAGTTCGCTTCGCGTGAGCGGTACTGCTACATGGCCGTGCTGGTTCCGTGGCCGGTTCTCCAGAGGAACGCCGCGACCTTCCGGGAGCTCTGCCAGGCCGAGGGCTACGAGATGGATCCACGTCAGCTCGTGGCGCAGTCCTATGTTCATGTGGCTGAGACGGACAAGCAAGCCAGGCAGGAAGTCGAGGCTCACTACCTCTCGGTGCAGCAGAACTCCTTCGGCTCTCCGTTCCACGACTCGTTCCCGCCGGGCTACGCCAGCGAGGGCTCGCTGAGGGGCATGGCGCTGGGGGGCGGCTACCGAAGCAAGGACGCGTCTGAAACGACGATCGACGAGGCGATTGACAACTTCCAGCTGATCTGCGGGTCTGTTGAGACCGTTGCTGAGCGTATCGAGGAGTACACCTCCACTCTCGGCGCGGGCCGCCTTCTCGTCACCCAGGACGCATGGACCATGCCCTCGTGGATGGCTCGCAAGAACATGACGATGTTCGCCGAAGAGGTGATGCCCAAGTTCCGCGCCCGGACGGGCAAGCCGATCTGGGACACCGC
The DNA here is from genome assembly GCF_026967995.1 of Modestobacter sp. VKM Ac-2979. Taxonomy (NCBI): domain Bacteria; kingdom Bacillati; phylum Actinomycetota; class Actinomycetes; order Geodermatophilales; family Geodermatophilaceae; genus Modestobacter; species Modestobacter sp. VKM Ac-2979. The sequence goes on along the minus strand of NZ_JAPVBO010000003.1, from coordinate 474,598 downwards.
CGAGGAGGGGGCGGCGTTCCGCACGAGAAGTGAGTACGGCGCGCGTGTCCAAGAGCCGATCTCCAAGCCCATGGCATGGGTCGACGGTCACGCCATCGACATCCGCACGAGCCACATCCCCGAGCTGCGCGTGCCGCTCGAGGACACCCAGAAGTAGTTGAAGTCGGACACCCCCAGGAGGTAGTCATGAGCATCGTCGTGACCGTGAACATCAAGAACGCCGATCAAGCGAGGATGAAGGAGGTCGATGCGAAGCACCCCGAGCTCCGCGAGAAGGTGATCGGCCTTCTCAAGAAGCACGGGAACATCTCTCACACACGCCTTGTGCGTGACGACGAGGTCCTGGACATCGATGAATGGCCCGACGAGGAGAGCCTTCGGGCTTTTCTCGCCGAAGCCGGCGGCTTGATTGCACAGCTGGCTGAGCTGCGAGGGACCGCCACGCCGGAGGACACGATCTGGCAGAAGCCGTGAGTCGAGGTGGCGTCCCTCAGGGGAGGGGCGCCACCTGCAGGTGCCGACCGAGGGCTACGTCAGGAGCGTAATCGATGAGGGCCGAAGCCAAATCCCCGACCGACCTGTCCGCGCGGCTCTATCTCAACGGCACCGCCGTGAATGCACTACTCGATCCGCAGACCGCAATCGACCTGATGCGTCAGACCCTGGTCGACTACGCACTCGGCAAGTCGGAGCAGTTGCACCGTCGCGAACTCGTGCCTTCATCGGGCGGGGGCGCGCTGGGCATGATGCCGGCCTATCAGGCAGCCCAGCACGAAGGGCAGAGCGGGGCGTACGCGGCCAAAGTGGTGTGCGTGGTACACCAGCCAGGCGAGGGTCCAAGTCACCATGGTCTGTGTCTCCTCTTCGACGGCAGGACTGGTGACCTCATCGCAATGTTGGACGCTGGGGCTGTCACCGCAATCCGAACCGCCGCCGTCACGGCGGTGGCAACCGACGCGTTGGCCCGCCCGAACGCTTCCGTCCTGACGGTGCTGGGCACGGGTCAACAAGCTCTTCCGCACATCGAAGCAATAGGGAAGGTGCGGACGCTGACCGACGTCCGCGTCTGGGGGCGGACAGAAGCGGCGGCGGAGCGAGTGGCGTCCGCCGCGCAGCGCCTGGGCTTCAAGGCGCGTCCGATGAGCGACGCCAGTGAGGCAGTCGCAGCGAGCGACGTAGTCGTCACACTGACCCCGGCTCGATCGCCGATCCTGCAGCACGCCTGGCTGTCGCCCGGCACCCATGTCAACGCAGTGGGCGCCAGCACGTCCCGCGGCGTCGAGCTGGACCCGCAGATCGTTTCCGAGGCTGCGGTCTTCGTCGATGACGTGGAGGCCGCCGTGGCAGATGCCGGTGACCTGCTGTTCGCCGCCGAGCACTCGACCTTCGAGCTCGATGCCATCAAGGGGACGATCGGAGACGTGCTGCTCGGCCGAGCGGTCGGGCGATCCGACCCAACTGCCGTCACCGTGTTCAAGTCTGTCGGACTCGCCGTGGAAGACCTGGCGGTTGCCCGGTTCCTCAACGGTCGCGCTCGTGAAGCCCATCAAGGAATTGTCGTCCCAGCGTAGGGGTGGCCATGCCACTACGCGGTGAGCGAAGGAGCCAAGGATATGGCGATGTCTGCAAGAGGCGTTGAGTCAACTGGTGTCAAGCCCAATGCAGCTGAGCTTGTCACCGCGATCAAGGGGACACACCGCGCCTTCCCCACGGGGGTGACGGTCGTGACAACGATCGTGGGGGGTGAACCGGTCGGGCTCGCGGTGAACGCTTTCTCCAGCGTCTCGTTGGATCCGCCGCTGGTGATGGTGTGCGTCTCCTCCACGTCTCGGACGCACCCTCATCTCTTTGTCGACAACCCTGTTGCCATCAACATCCTGGCTGCCCATCAGGAGTCGGTGGCGATGCTCTTCGCGATGTCCGAAGGCGACAAGTTCGCTGACCTGGACTGGCATGCCGGGCAGACCGGAGCACCGTTAGTCGACGGCGCTGCCGCGGCGTTCGAGGGTCGTGTCATCTCGCGGATCCCCGCAGGTACCCACACGATCTTCATCGTCGAAGTAGTGGCTGCAGGTGCCGAACCTCGCCAGGCTCCGCTGTTGTACTTCGGCGGCAAGTTCTTCGATCCGACCAGCTTGTTGGCGGACGACTGATCGTGGAGGGCACACATGGGTAACGATGGCGTCGTCGGCTGGATCCACTACGTCTGGGATCAGATCAACAAGAGTGCTGCTCAGGGGATGCACCAGTTCTTCACCGATGATTACGTTCGGCATGCTAGTGAAGCCGACTACAGCCGTGAGGAGTTCGTCGACACCTTGCGGGAGCGGCACCAGGCCTTCCCAGACCTGGTGTCCCGTATTGATGACGTCATCGTCGATGGCGATCGGCTCGCTTACCGGTGGTCCTCGACCGGGCATCATGAAGGCCCGTACCTCGGCGTTCCTCCGACAGGCAAGTTGGTCACCGCGTCCGGGATCACGATCAGCGCTTTGCGCGGCGGCAAGATCGCGGAGGAATGGGCTTCGTGGAACAAGGTCAGCGTGCTGCACAGCCTGGGAGTCCTCCCGATCTTCCCGCCGCGGAGCTCCGCCGGTTAGTCAACTCCGGCCAGACGAACTGGTCGCATCTGGTGACGGACCGATAGCGCCGCAGTGACCGGGGCATTGCCGCCGCAGCGCTCGATGGGGCGCTCGCGTTACGCGCTGGCGGTCCCGCCGGCGGGCGAGGTGAGCAGTCGAGAGGTTGGTCTACCCAACCACGTCAGGTCTCGGTGGTGCGCTTCCACCTCCCAGGAAGCCGTCCGAACTCGACGAGTTCGCCGTCGGGGCGGTGTGGGGTGATGCCGTGAGCCGATGTCAACGGGGCACCCTCCAGAGTTCGAGGTGGCCGAATCGGCGCCTTCCGCAGCACTCGGTAGGGGAGGCAGCGTTGAACAGGGAAGCCGCCGGGTCTGAGGAGGGTAAGTGTTGACAACGCCTTATTGGATTGCTGGAGCGCCGAGGTCCGGCGCCGAGGTCCTCGAAGTCACTTCGCCGCACGATGGGCGGGTCGCCGGAGAGACGACGTTGGCCACGCCCGGCGACATCGAGGACGCCGTCGATGCTGCGCACAACGCTCGTGCGGCGTCGGCGTCCACGCCGGCCCACGTCCGGGCCGCCGCCCTGGACCACGTTGCGCGGCGGCTCGCCGAACGTCGCGAAGAGATTGCTCAACTGATCACTGCCGAGTCGGGCAAGCCGCTGAAGTGGGCCCGGCTCGAGGTCGTCCGCGCTGCCTCGACGTTCCGCTGGGGAGCAGAAGAAGCGAGACGTTGGTCGGGGTCCCTGCAGCGGCTGGACACCGACCCGGCCGCCGCCGGGCGGATGGCGCTGATCCGGCGGGCGCCGCGCGGACCGCTTCTCGGTATAGCACCGTTCAACTTCCCGCTGAACCTGGTCGCCCACAAGGTCGCCCCGGCGCTGGCCGTCGGGGCGCCGATCGTACTCAAGCCTGCTCCGGCGACGCCGCTGTCCGCGCTTGCCCTCGGCGAGATCCTGAGCGAGACGGACCTGCCGCCCGGAGCCTGGTCGATACTGCCGGTGACGAACGAGGTGGCCGCCGGGCTGGTCCGGGATCCGCGGCTGCCCGTCGTCTCGTTCACCGGCTCCGTGCCCGTCGGCTGGTCCATCCGCGAGTCGGTCCCGCGCAAGCACGTGACCCTGGAGCTCGGCGGCAATGCCGCGGTTGTCGTCGCTCCCGATCAGGACGGTGACGCACTGGCGTGGGCGGCGTCCCGGATCGCCACCTTCGCCATGTACCAAGCCGGCCAGTCCTGCATCTCCGTCCAGCGGGTCTTCGCCCACCGTGACATCGCGGACGAGCTCACCGATCGAGTCGTCGAAGCCGTGCAGAAGCTCGTGACTGGCGCGCCCACTGACGACGCGACCGATGTCGGTCCCCTCATCGACGAGGCCGCTGCACGTCGGGTGGAAAGCTGGGTGGATGAGGCGGTCGCGGCCGGGGGGGCCGTCCTCACCGGTGGCACGCGAGAGGGGGCAACGTATGCGCCCACCGTGCTCAGTTCGGTGCCCGTCGATGCCAAGGTGGCCTGTGAGGAAGTCTTCGGCCCCGTCGTCGTGCTGGATGTGGTCGACTCGATCGACGAGGCCTTCGCGCGGGTCAACGACAGCCGTTTCGGCCTGCAGGCCGGCGTCTTCACGCGCGACCTGCAACTCGCATTCCGGGCCGCGCGAGAGCTCGAGGTCGGCGGTGTGGTGATCGGGGACGTGCCGAGCTTCCGGGCCGACCAGATGCCCTATGGAGGGCTCAAGGACTCCGGCACCGGACGAGAGGGTGTGTACGCGGCCATGGAGGACCTCACCGAGGAGCGGGTGCTGGTCCTGACGGGCATCGACCTGTAGGAGAAGTCCAGGGCCCGGTCCGATCGGACCGGGCCCTGGTGGTGTCGGCAAGAGCGGGATCAGGCCGCGGCCTGCCGAAGCCGGAGCAGCTCGTCGGTGAGAACGGCGAGCAACGCGACAGCGTTCTGCTGTGCCGTCGCGGCGGCGTCGCGAACAGCGGTGAACCGGCCGATCGCGGCTGAGTGCCGGTCCAGGAATCGGTCGACATCCCCGCCGTCGGCCAGCAGGCTGGCAGTGAGGGCACGGATGTGCTCGTCGAACTGCTCCCGCAGGACCGTCTTGGCGGCAAGCTCCCACGTCGAGTCGCCGGCCAGCTCGGCAGCCGGCACCCGGTCGATGCCGAGCGCGCGGCCGAGGGCCCAGTGGCGGTCGAGGACCCTGTAGACCGGCAGGCCAGTGGTCTCGACGAGCCCGGCCAGGTCAAGGGCATCGGCCCGAGATGCGAGAGCCGCAACACCGTCGGCGAGCTGAGCGCAGGCTCCAGCGGCCCGCAGCTGTTGCGCCATGGTGTCGTCGATGCAGTGCACGTCGGCCACCAACGCCGTCAGGGCCGGAACAGTCGCGGTGAGTGCGACCGGGTCGGGGTACCGGCGCAGCAACCTGTCGGCCACTCGCTCGGTGGCCCTCTGCGCTTCCGGTAAGGCCAGCCGCTCGACTGACGGCGGGACGTCCTCGTCGAGCATCGCCCAGACTGCGTCGAGCTTGAGCGCCTGCTGGGCGGCGGCGAATGCCCGTGCCGCGATCGGCGTGCCCACGCTGTGCCGCTCCTCCAGCCGGTGCAGGAAGCCGGGTCCGACCCGGTCGAGCAGGTCGCTGGCCAGCTGCGTCGCGGTGATCTCGCGGGCCAGTGGGTGCGCGGCGATCCGGTCGGGCCAGCGCTCACGCACGGCGCGCGGGAAGTACCGGAGGAGCACCCCGCGCAGTGCGGGGTCGTCGGGCAGGTCACTGCCGAGCAGCTCCTCGCGCACCAGGTTCTTGGAGTAGGCGAGCAGAACGGACGCCTCGGGCCGGGTGAGGCCGCCACCGGCCGCGCGCAGCCGTTCGACGTCGGCCTCCGACGGCAGGTGCTCCAGGCCGCGGTCCAGTCCGGCATGCTGCTCCAGGTCACGGATGAGGCCGGCGTGCCGATCGAGCAGGAACGGCGCACGTTCGGCGCACACCGTCAGCGCTCTCACCTGGTGAGCGGTGTCGGCGAGTACGGCCGTGGCCACCTCGTCGGTGAGCGTCCGGAGCAAGTCATCCCGCGCCCCGACGGACAGCTCGCCCTCTCTCACCGCATCGGCGAGGAGGATCTTCAGGTTGACCTCGCGGTCGGAGGTGTCCACACCGGCCGCGTTGTCGATGAAGTCGGTGTTCACCCGGACCCCGGCGCGAGCTGCAGCGATGCGGGCCCGCTGGGTCAACCCCAGGTTCCCGCCCTCGCCGATCAACCGGCAGCGCAAGGTCGCAGCCGTCACGCGCACACGCTCGTTGGTGCGGTCACCCACCTGAGCATCGGTCTCGTCGTCGGCCCGTACGTACGTGCCGATGCCGCCGTTCCAGAGGAGGTCGACAGGCGCGCGCAGCACGGCCTGGATGAGCTCGTCGGGCGTCAGCTCGTGCGCCTCCGTACCCAGCCGTCGGCGGACCTCTGGAGAGAGGAGCACCCGCTTGGCATCGCGTCGGTAGACCGCCCCACCCGGTGACAGCACCGAAGGGTCGTAGTCGGCCCACGACGACCCGGGAAGCGCAGCCAGCCGACGGCGTTCGGCGTAGGACGTCGGTAGGTCCGGGTCGGGGTCGAGGAACACGTGCCGGTGGTCGAACGCGGCGACCAGGCGGAGGCGCTCGTACAGCAGCATGCCGTTGCCGAACACGTCCCCGGACATGTCGCCGATCCCGACAGCGGTGATCTCGTCGACATCGGGGTCCACACCGAGTTCGCGCAGGTGCCGGCGCACTGCGACCCAGGCCCCCCGAGCAGTGATGCCCATGGCCTTGTGGTCGTAGCCGACCGACCCCCCCGACGCAAAGGCGTCGCCGAGCCAGAAGCCGCGCGCGACGGCGAGCTCGTTGGCGAGGTCGGAGAACGTCGCCGTCCCCTTGTCGGCGGCGACCACCAGGTAGGCGTCGTCTTGATCGAGGACGACGGTGCGCGCTGGGTGCACCACTCGGCCGTCCACCCGATTGTCGGTGATGTCGAGCAGACCCGCGACGAAGGACCGATACGCGTGCTCAACGGCAGTCTGGTCGCCGGCGCCGCGCACGACGAAGGCGCCCTTCGCGCCGGCAGGGACGATCACGGCGTTCTTCACGAGCTGCGCCTTCAACAAGCCGAGCACTTCGGTGCGGTAGTCCTCGGGACGGTCTGACCAGCGGAGGCCGCCACGGGCGACAGGCCCGCCGCGCAGGTGCAGACCCTCCACCGTGGGGGAGTGCACGAACGTCTCGACCCACGGTCTCGGGGCGGGGAGGAAGGTCAGCCGCGGGGACGCGATCTTGAGGGCGAGCTGGGCAGGTGGGCGACCGGCTGGGTCCTGGAAGGCGTTGGTACGGAGGACTGCGTCGAGGACATCACGCAGCCCGCGCAGGATGCGGTCCTCGTCGAGGCTCGTCGTGGCATCGAGCAGGGACTCGAGTTCCGCGCCTGCCGCAGCGGCTCCGGCAGCATCGCGAGCATCGGGGTCGTGACGCGCGAAGAACCGCCGGATCAGCGCCCGGGCGAAGCGTGGAGCGCCGAGCACCATCTGCTCGATGTAGGCGCGGGAGAGGCCGGTGCCGGTCTGCGCCAAATAGCGGCAGGCCGCGCGGAGCACGGTCACCTGCAGCACAGGCAGGCCCTCGGTCACCGTCAACTGTGCGAGCCCGTCCAGCTCCGTTTCTCCTGCCCACGCCGCAGCGAGTGCCTGACCGAGCGCGGCGAGCGCTGGCTCGGTCGCCACGTCCTCGGGCAGCAGCAGGTCGAGGAGCATCGCCGTACCGCCCACCTCAGGCAGCGGTCGGGCGTCGGCGACGCGGACCCCCAGCCGCTCGAACACCGGGACGACGTCGGCGAGCAGCGGGCGAGTGGAAGGCCACTCGACGACCGCCCCGACGAGCGGCCCCCGCCCGGCGGGAGCGGGCCGCAGCCGGACCCGGTCGTGGACCGGGTCGCCCTTCATGCCTGGGCGGCAAACGCGGCGTCGAGCACGTCGAGCGCCTCAGTAAGGAGAGACTCGCCGATGACCAGCGGTGGCAGGAAGCGCAGCACGTTCCCGTAGGTGCCGGCGGTCAGCACGATGACTCCCTCCGCATGACAGTGCTTCGCCACAGCGGCGGTGAGAGCCGGGTCCGGCTCAGTGCCGCCCGGCTTCACCAGTTCGATGGCGATCATGCCGCCGCGGCCGCGGACGTCCCCGATGGCCGGGAACTGTTCCTGCAGCGCCCGCAGCCGGGGGAGCATCGTTGCCTCGATGACTCGGGCCGAGTCATCGAGGCGGAGCTCCTTCATCGTCGCGATCGAGGCGAGAGCAGCCGCGCAGGCCAGGGGGTTACCGCCGTACGTTCCGCCGAGCCCACCCGTGTGCACCGCGTCCATCAGCTCGGCTCGGCCGGTGACAGCGGCAAGAGGCAGACCGCCTGCCATGCCCTTGGCCAGGGTGATCAGATCGGGGACGACGCCCTCGTGCTCGCTGGCGAACCAGTCGCCGGTGCGGCAGAACCCGGTCTGCACCTCGTCGGCGATGAAGACCGCTCCGGCCTCTCGCGCCCAGTCGGCGATGGCGGGCAGGAAACCGGGGGCCGGGACGACGAATCCACCCTCGCCCTGGATGGGCTCGATCAGGACCGCCGCCACGTTGGCTGCGCCGACCTGCGTCTCGATCTGGCGAATGGCGCGGATCGCGGCGTCGGCGCCGGTCAGACCAGCCGGGTCGCGAAACGGGTAGCTCATCGGCACGCGGTAGACCTCGGGCGCGAAGGGCCCGAACCCGTTCTTGTACGGCAGGTTCTTCGCCGTCAGGGCCATCGTGAGATTGGTCCGTCCGTGGTAAGCGTGGTCGAAGACCACCACCGCTGACCGGCCTGTCGCAACGCGGGCGATCTTCACCGCGTTCTCAACTGCCTCGGAGCCCGAGTTGAACAGCGCCGAGCGCTTGTCGTGATCGCCAGGGGTGACGCGAGCGAGCTCCTCGCAGACGGCGACGTAGCCTTCGTACGGCGTGACCATGAAGCACGTGTGGGTGAACGCCTCGACCTGTTCCTGGACGGCGGCCACCACGCGAGGCGCGGCGTTGCCGACGTTGACCACCGCGATGCCTGCGCCGAGGTCGATCAGCGAGTTGCCGTCGACATCCACCACGACACCGCCGCCGGCCCGCTCGACGAAGACCGGCAGGGTGGTCCCGACGCCGGCGGACACGGTGGCCGCGCGCCGGGCGCTGAGCGCCCGTGACCGAGGGCCAGGCACCTCCGTGACCAGTCGACGCTCCTGGGCGGGCGTCAGTGGAGAAACGAGCAGGTCGGTCACAGGAGCTCCTCGCCTGGGGGGACGGACTCCCTTGAGTCTCGGCAACGGAAGCCGAACCGAGTACGGTCAATCAGGCGTGTCGGCTTCCCCCGGATGTCCATTCCGGCACGGGGTCGACCCTTCTTGGGAGCTGACTTGCCAGTCACTGTTGCCGACCTGCTCACTCGGTCTGAGCTCGGCCTGGTGCTCCTGACCGCCGATGCGGTCGTCGACCGCCCGTTGTCGTGGGTCCACGTGAGCGAGCTGGCCGATCCCGCGCCGTTCCTCGAAGGTGGGGAACTGCTGCTGACGACGGGACTCGCGCTGCGCCAGGACCAACCGGCCGGCCCTTACGTGCGGCGGCTGGTCGACGCCGGTGTCGCGGCGCTCGGTTTCGGGACTGGCCTCGGGCAGGAGGCCGTCCTGCCCGAACTGCTGGCGGCCGCCGAGAAGAGCGGCCTGCCGGTCGTTGACGTGCCCCGAGGGACCCCCTTCATCGCCATCTCGCGCAGCGTCTCGGCGGCTCTCGCGGCCGACGAGTATGCCGCGGTCGCTCGATCGGCGGCGGTGCAGCAGGAGCTGACCCGGGCCGCAGTCGCGCCCGGTGCACCCGGCGCGCTGCTGGAGCGGCTCGCCCGCGCGATCGGCGGTTGGGCGCTGCTGCTCGACACGGTCGGGGCACCACTGGAAGCCGCCCCACCCGGCGCCGTCCGACATGCCCGCGTCCTGGGGACCGAGCTGGACCGCCTCCGTGGATCACGCGCACCGGCCAGTGCGGCGATCAGTGGACCCGAGGACACCGTGCTGGTGCAGTCGCTCGGTACGAACGCACGCATTCGCGGGTTCCTGGCGGTCGGCCGGTCCGGGAGCCTGCCGCCGACCGAGCGGCACGTCGTGAACGCCGCTGCGCTGCTGCTGACGTTGCGCATGGAGCAATCGCGGGGGCTGGACAGTGCCATGGCTGCTCTGCGTGCCGCGCTGCTGCGGCTGCTCCTGGCCGGCGAGGAACGCACAGTGTCCGGCGTGGTCGACGAACTGGGCCAGCAACTCCCTTCCGAGCCGCTCCGTGTCCTCACCGTGCTCGGCAGCGGCGAGCAGCGCTCCGCCGCGGTCGATGTGGCGGCCGACGCAGCGGCGCACGGGCGGGTGCCACTGTTCTCCGCGGAGCTCGACGACGCCTTGGTCCTCCTCACTTCGGCGGAGACCGGACTAGCGTCGCAACTCGACGTCCTGCCAGCGCGCGTCCCCGGCTCCGCCGTCGGCATGTCCCGGCCCGTCCGCTGGTCGGAACTCGTCGACGGCCTCCAACAGGCCCGCCAGGCCGCCCAACACGGCCGGGGGCGGACCACGGTCGTCGTCGACTTCGACGACCTGGCCACCCCCGGGCTCTCGGCCCTGCTCGAGCCGACGGCGACGCGGGCTTTCGCCGACTCACTTCTTGCGCCGCTGTTCGCCGCCGACCGTGCCGGCGCAGGTGACCTCGTCCACTCCGTCCGCGTGTGGTTGACGCATCACGGTCAGTGGGAGCCGGCCGCCGCGCAGCTCGGGGTGCACCGGCACACGCTGCGCAAGCGGGTGCGCCGTGCCGGTCAGCTGCTCGGACGCGACCTCGACGAGCCGGGGACCAGGGCCGAATTGTGGATCGCGCTACATCCGCCGGGGGCGAGCTGAATCGGCCGAAGTGATCCTCTCGAGCGTCGCGGTATCTTGCCGGGAGGCGCGAGCGTTGCGGGACCTGCTGTTCGTGGCGACGCCTGTGGCGAAGGCAGAACTGGTTGCGCCGTGCCGCGGTGTCGTCGTAGCGGTCATCGAAATCTTCGCGCGGGCGTCCCGCACGAGTGGGCGCTCAGCATCGACGAACACGGTGAACGCTCATTGATACGGTCGGAGGGAGATGGTCGGTGGTCTGTCACGCGTCGACCTGAGTCGGTGGTCGCGTCGATCGAGTGCTGTGGCAGTTGGCGCCTCATGGACGGACGCCCGCGTGAGGAACCGCCATGGCTTCCCCGCTCCCGCTCGGGATATCGCCGTCCTGCTCGTCCGCCTTGCCCTCCGCGCCGTGTTCTCGGCCCACGGCTGGCAGAGGCAGTACCTCAACGCCATCGACGGCACGGCCGCGTATCTCGACCGGGCCGGCGTACCCGCCACCTCGGCCGCCGCGTGGTTCGCCGCCATCGTGGAGCTCGTTGGCGGCGTCGCGCTCAGCCGCGGCCTCGGTGTGCCGATCGACCCATCGGGCTCCAGCTCGATCTGCTGATCCACAGGAAGGAAGGCCACATCCCATGACCCCGCTGATCTCCAAGGCGGCGACCACCGCCGAGCCACTCCATCCTCTGCTCGCCGAGCGGTGGAGCCCTCGCGCCCTCGACCCCCGGCACGATCTCGCGGTCGAGCAGCTGACCGCCGTGCTCGAGGCCGCCCGCTGGGCGCCCAGCGCGTCCAACACCCAGCCGTGGCGGTTCGCCGTCGCGCTCCGGGGGAGGGCCGAGTTCGCCGCTGTCCTCGATGCCCTGCGACCGGGCAACCAGGCGTGGGCGCACGGCGCCTCGGCCTTGATCGTCGCCGCGGCCGAGACGGTCGGTCCGGACGGCACGTCCCGGCCGTGGGCGGTGTACGACACCGGCCAGGCGGTGGCCCACCTGTCGGTGCAGGCCCAACATGAGGGCCTGGCCGTGCACCAGATGGGCGGCTTCGACCGGGATGGGGTCGCCGCCCTGCTGGCTGCCCCCGGCGTCGTCACTCCGCTCGTCGTGCTGGCTGTCGGACGCCGGGACGACGCGGTGCAGCTCGCCGAGCCGTTCGCCAGCCGGGAGACCGCCGCCCGAGACCGGCTGCCGCTCGATCAACTGCTACTGCCCCTCGGGGCGAGCCCCACGGCTCCTGCCGCCTGATCGCTCGGCCGCGAACTGCGAGGTGCCCCCACACGCTGCGGCTGGCAGAACCCCAGATCGGCGCCGATCGGGCCGCGCTGCCAGAGGCGGTTGATCTGCTCGGCGGGCCGCCGTGGCGGACGCCACCGCCGGCCAGCGGCAGCTGTTGGCGATGGTCAGCCGCGACGGCGGACTGGAGACCGTGCGCGAGTGCTGCGAGGACCGGGCCTGCCACGAACCTTGGTTCCCCGCGGTCCTCGCAACGGGGCTAAGACGCGTCCATTAGAGCGGCGACTCGTTCGGCGGGGGTGTCCCAGTCCAGGGATCGGCGCGGTCGGGTGTTGAGCTCGTCAGCGATGCGTTGGAGGGCGTCGCGGTCGTGCACCCGCAGGTCGGTTCCCTTGACGAGGTACTGACGCAGCAGGCCGTTGGTGTTCTCGTTCGAGCCGCGCTGCCAGGGTGAGCCGGCGTCGCAGAAGAGGACGCTCATCCCGGTGGCCGTGGTGAATGAGCGGTGCTCCGCCCTTTCAGCATTCTGGTCCCAGGTCAGGGACCGGCGCAGCGCATCGGGAAGGTCGGTGCTCTGTGCGACGAGGGCGTCGCGGACGGTGTCAGCGGTTCGCCCGCCGGTGAGGTGCCCGAGCAATAGGAATCTGCTCGAGCGCTCGACGGTCGTGGCGATCGCTGATGCGCTGGCCGCTCCCACGATCGGGTCCCCTTCCCAGTGTCCTGGGACGGCCCTGGCGTCGACCTCGGGCGGACGGGCGTCGATCGGGGTCATGGGGTCGACGAATCTGGGGGTGCGAGCGTTCGGATCGCGGCGTTGTCTGCGCGCGGCGCATCCGCGTCGCAGCTGGCGAGCCAGCTCGCGCTTGAGCTCGCCGGGGCATGGACGTAGATCGCCTGGCAGACGTCTCAGTGCTCACCCGCATCTCCAGATCGCCGGGGAAGTCCTTGATCAGCCTGTGACTGATCTGTTGCGGCTACCACTTCTTCCGTAGCCGGGCCTCGACGTAGGTCCCCAGCCCCCTGCCGTCGATGAGCTTCTGTTGCTTGGGACGGCGGCGCCGCTGCACCCAGGTGCGGTGCGCCCCGTAAGGTAGGTAGCCGCAGGTGGACGTGGTGTTGCGCGCCATTTCCCGGCTGATCGTGGACGGTGCGCGCCCGAGCTCGACGGCGATGGCGCGCATCGACAGCCCCGCCCGATGCAGGTCATGAAGTCGCTCCCGCTCGAGCAAACTCAAGTATTTGGAATGGATCGCCCGCTCGACCCGGGCCAGGTCGACCGGCTCGCCCTGCACGTAGCTGGCCCGTGGTGACGTCACGGCCGCCAATCTTTGCTCGGGGCGGTAGTGCACGATCCGGCCGTCGGGATAGATCCGGCCGCCGTAGAAGACGCGGATGCCTTGGTCCCAGTCCGCGGCCGAGCGTCGATCGACGCCCACCTGCTCGGCCGCTTCCGCGCGCGTCAGTCCCGCTGTGCGAAGCCGGGTGAACACCCTGCGCTTGGCATCGGCACTCTCGCCAGTGAAGATCCCCGCCTGGTGCGCCCACTTGTAACAGGTCACGCGGACGAACCCCAGCTCGTGGGCGACCGCGGAAACGTTTCCCCGCTCGACCAGCAGTAGGAAGAACCGAGCCATGTCTTCCTGGGTGTACTCGCGCGGTGCACGCCGGGATTGCGCGATGCCAGCTCGCTTCACCCACCGCTGACCCGCGTCGGGATGGACTCCAGCCGAGGTCGCAGCAGCCCGGATCGTCCCACCGCGATCCAGCACCTCGAAGAACCGGTCACGCTGCTCGTCGCTGTACTTCCTCGCCGGCATCACGCACACCTTCCACCTGGGGTGTTGTGAGGACCGCTGGGAACTAGACAATTCCGATCACACGCCTACGTCCGCGCTCTCCGCGACGCACAGCTGCGTGGCTCGATGGGCTGGGTCGGCGCCTGCGCGGACAACGCCGCCATGGAGTCGTTCTTCAGCCCGCTGCAGAAGAGCGTCCTCAACCGTCAGCGCTGGACCAACCGCGAACAACTGCGCCTGGCCATCGTCATCTGGATCGAGAGGACCTACCACCGCCGGCGGCGCCAAGACGCCCTCCGGCCGCATGACCCCCATCGAGTTCGAGACCCTGACCCAGGCCGCTCACGCGGCCTGACCACCCCTACCGAACCGAGTCAACTGAAGTCTGGGCAGTCCCCTGGTCAGTCCCGTACTTCTTCGGGTGGAGCGAGCACGTCCATCCTGTCGAGGCGATGCTGTTCGTCGACCTCGCCGACATGAGGACGTTCGGCCGCATGTACGGGTGGGAGCATCGGACCGGCGAGATCCTGCACCACCAGTTCGGTGCGCGCGGGATGCTGCTGAACACCACCGCACACCCCGACGTCGTCTCCTGAAGAACCGCGGAGCACGCTGCGAGTGGGATGAGCGGCTCCGCGGCCGTCGGAACGCCTCCGGCAGGATTGCCACGGACCGGCCCGGGTGCGCCTGGGCGGTTTGCGGCGGCATGGCGGCTCGAGCGATGCGGTCGACACCCCCGTCCTGCCGTCTGTCCAGGTCGCCGTCGGTGGCTGCGACGCCGTCGACGCGCTCGGCGGTGGTATCGCCCGTGACCGGCGAACGGCTCGTGAACGTCCCCGCGCCGCTGCTCGTCGGCGCCGGTCCAGAATACGGACCGCTGGAGGAGGTCCGCGCCAGTAGGTGACCGGTGGCTCCGCGTTGCGCCTGCGCCGGAGATCAACGAGGCGAGGGCAGCTCGGCGTTCACCCCGCTGAGCAGAACCTGAGTGCGTTCGACATCGGTCGAGATCGCTGTGACGAGGTCCGGCAGGTTGTCGAAGGCCTCGAGATCGCGCAGCTTGTGGAGCAACGTCACGACGAGTTCGCGGCCGTAGAGATCCCCGGAGAAGCCGAGCAGGTGAGCCTCGACGGTGCGGGTGGCGCCGGGGAACGTCGGGTTGTCGCCCACCGAGACCGCCGCGAGGTAACCCCCACCGCCGGGGCCTACGACCTCGACGGTTCCCGCGTAAACACCGTCCGGTGGTACCGCCGACGCGACCGTCTCCACGTTCGCTGTCGGCCAGCCCAGCTCGCGGCCACGGCGCTCGCCGTGGACCACCGTGCCCGACACGACGTACCTACCCGCCGCGGCTGTCCCGGCAGGTTGGGTGCGCTGCGCCATGGTCACCGGCTCCCGGCCGAGCGGGCTGGTCATCCCGGCACTGTATCGGAGGGCGCGCCGGGGGCAGCCCATGAGGCGGGAGACCTGCGCAGCCCAGGAAGGGCCGTACAGCAACCGGTACAGCAACGCGGTCTGAATCATGGCGGATGACCGTGGACGTCGGCGGACGTGGCAAGCCGCTGACCAGGACGAACTGCATCAGGGTGAACGACGACGGACCCCGCGCAGGAAACTGGGGGTCAAGGGGTCGCAGGTTCAAATCCTGTCAGCCCGACAAGAGAAGTCGCAGGTCAGGGGCCGTTTCCGGGAAATCGGGAACGGCCCCTGCTGCTGTTCCGGGTGGTTTGACCACCATTAGCCGACCCTGAGTTGCTCAGGACGGCGCCCAGGGTGGCCACGGCGTCGCGGGAGACGTCGGGGGAGACGTGCCCGTAGACGTCGCCGGTAATGGCGATGGAGGAGTGGCCGAGGATCTCGGAGACCACCTTCAGCGGACGCCGTGGCTGAGCATGGCGCTGACTGCGGAGTGCCGCAGGGGGTGGAGGCCGGCGTCGGGCAGGCCGGTTCCGGGAAGGCGGCCGCTGCTCGACCGCGTCCGGGTGAGGAGATCACGCCGGCGGCCATGTCCTTGGTCCTCCCGTACCTCGGGGCTACGGAAGATGGCTCGCGCCTGGTCTCAGCGGCGGGGTGTCCCGAACGGTTGATGTCGCCTGCATGTCGAATTGCCGGCCTGGGTGGTCGCGTTCGGGGGGTGTCCCTATGGGTTCGGTCAAGCCGGTTGAGGCTGGTGGGCGGTGCCGTCGCGGAGCATGGCGAACAGGACGTCGACCCGGCGTCGGGCGAGGCAGATGAGGGCGGCGTTGTGGCGTTTCCCGGCGGCGCGCTTGCGGTTGTAGTAGGCCCGTGAGGTCGGATCGGCCAGGGCGGCGAAGGCGGAGAGGAACAGTGCCCGCTTGAGCTGCTTGTTGCCTCCCTGGGGCGGGTGCTCGCCGCGGGTCGAGGAGCCCGAGCGGCGGGTGACCGGCGCCAGGCCGGCGTAGGCGGCCAGGTGTCCGGAGGTGGGTAAGGTGCTGCCGTCGCCGACTTCGAGCAGGATGCGGGCTGCGGTCCTGACCCCAACGGCGGGCATCGAGGTCAGGACCTTGGCAAGAGGGTGGGCATCGAGGATTCCTTCGACTTCCTCGGCGATCTGCCGCCGCTGGGCAGGCACCTGGGCTAGCGATTGGGCCAGCCGCGGGAGCACTTTCTCCGCGGCCGTGTTACCGGGAACGACCACCGTCTGCTCGTCGAGTGCGGCCAGCAGGGCGGTGACCAGTTGCTCCCCGGCGCGGGTGCGGCCTTGCGGGCCACGGTCAGCAGTCGCCGCCTGCCGGCCACGCGGAGTCCGGCGGGCCCGCCGAAGCGGGAGAGCAGTTCCAGTACGACCGTGGTGCTCACTCGAGGACCGAGCACCCGCTTGGCGGCGGGGTGGATCTGGGTGAGCAGCCCGCGGATGCGGTTGCTCAGCCGGGTTCTCCTCTTGAGCCTGGTCGTCGTCGAACCCGATCAGCACCCGGATCTCAGCCAGCACTTCCTCACCGGAATCGACTCGGCTCAGGGTGCGCGGCATGGTCCGGGCGGCCTCGGCGATGACGAAGGCGTCCCGGGCATCGGTCTTGGCTGATCCCGGGTGCAGGTCAGCGATCCGGCGCATCGCCAGCCCGGGCAGGTAGGCGACGTGGCAGCCCACGTCCCGGGCGACCGCGATCGGCAACGCCCCGATCGTGGCCGGCTGGTCGACCACCACCAGCACCTCACCGTGGGCCTGTAGCCCGGTGAACAGCTGACGCAGGCGCTGTTCGTCTTGAGGCAGGGCGGCATCGTGCAGCCGCTTCCCGCCGGGGTCCAGCGCCACCGCGTGATGGATGCCCTTGCCGACGTCCAGCCCGCAGAACACCGTGTAGCCGAGCTCGCTCATCGATGTGCCTCCTGCACCGATGCCCGTCCTGGCCAGTCGAGCACTGGATGCCGGCAGCCACGTTACGAAGACCTGCCCGAAGGCAGCCATTTCCCTATCAGCGGTCCACCAGTGCCACCAGGCCCGTACCAACACCCCCCGGATCATCAACGACAGGAGAAGTCAGTCATGCCGGACCAGGTGACCAGGAGCCCCCTCAGTGGGGACGCGAAAACGGTAAGGGGGGGCACTCCAGGAGATTGCCGACTTTCTCGGCGAGCACGTCCCGGACCTCCTCGGGCGTGGCGAAGAAGGACTCCCGTCGGGGATTGGCCTGGTTGAGCCGGCGAGGCGGCGAACGAGTTGTGCAGTTCGTTCTCCAGGGTCACCGCGTCATCGGAGAAGTACAGCCTGTGGATGTCGAACGGGAACGGGACCGATGCGTCGCCCAGCTCCCGGATCCGGTCCAGTGGCTCCAGTCGCCGGGTCATACCGATCTTCATCACCGACTTGCCGAACGCGCCGAGCCGACCACCACGACGCTCGCGATGCTCATTCGCCGGGGCTGACGAGTCCGGTCTCGTATCCGATGACCACGAGCTGGGCGCGGTCGCGCGCGTTCAGTTTGCCGAGGATGCGGCTGACGTGCGTCTTCGCGGTGAGCGGCGACATGTAGAGCGACTCGCCGATCTCGGAGTTGGTCTTGCCACGTGCGACCTCGGCGAGCACTTCCCGCTCGCGCTCGCTCAGGACATCGAGGGGACCCGAGTCCCCCGGCCAGCTGATCGGTCGGCGAACGAGGTCGGCGACCAACCGTTTCGTCATCGCTGGTGAGATGAGGACATCGCCGTCGGCGGCGGCGGCGATCGCCTCGAGGAGGAGTCGCGGCGGGGTGTCCTTGAGCAGGAAACCGGAGGCACCGACTCGGAGCGCCTCGTAGACGTACTCATCGAGCGCGAAGGTGGTGAGCACGAGCACCTTGGTGGCGCGGAGCTGTTCGTCTCCGCAGATCGCTCGCGTCGCCTCGAGCCCGTCCATGCGGGGCATGCGG
Organism: Modestobacter sp. VKM Ac-2979; assembly: GCF_026967995.1. Lineage (NCBI taxonomy): Bacteria > Bacillati > Actinomycetota > Actinomycetes > Geodermatophilales > Geodermatophilaceae > Modestobacter > Modestobacter sp. VKM Ac-2979. Next base: position 456,688 of record NZ_JAPVBO010000003.1, on the reverse strand, counting down.
ATGTCCATCAGCACGACGTCGGGGCGTGTCCGCCGGGTCTGGGCGATCGCCTGCGCGCCGTCGCCGGCCTCACCGACGACCTCGATGCCGGGCTCGTTGGCGAGCAGTGCTGCGAACCCGCGACGCACCAACTCCTGGTCGTCGACGATCAGCACGCGGATGTTGCGCGTCGCCGTGGCAGGCGCGTCGGGCCGGGCGGTCATGCCCCCCGCCCGTCGGGCAGTTGGTAGGGCACGAACGCGCGCACCGCGAACCCACCGTCGTCGGCAGGTCCGGCGTGGACCGTGCCACCGAGGAGCTCCGCTCGCTCACGGATCGCGAGCAGACCTATGCCGGTGCCCGGCACAGCGACGCGTGCGGTGGCCGGGGCGTCGTTCGACACCGTGACGTGCACGCCGCCGTCCCCGTGCCGGAGCCGGACGACCGCGGGGACGGCGCCGGCGTGGCGGGCGACGTTGACCAGGCACTCGTGCACGATGCGGTGCACCGTCACCACGGTGCTCTCCGCCACCCCCGCAGGATAGTCACCGTCCTCGACCACCTCGACCGCCCTCGAGTGCCCGGCGGCAGCGACAACGACATCGCTGAGGGCGGTGGTTGCCGTCGGTACCGGGCGAAGCGGCACCGACTCGTCGGACCGCAGGAGCCCGAGGAGGGATCTCAGCTCGTCGAGCGATCGTCTGCCCACGTCGTTGATCTCGACGAGCGCAGAGTGAGCGGCGGCCGGATCGCGCTCGAACACATGGGCGGCGATGCCGGACTGGACGGTGATCGCCGACAGCGAATGGGCGACGATGTCATGCAGGTCGTACGCGATGCGAAGGCGTTCCGCCTGGAGCCGCTCGGCGACCTGGCGTTCCACTTCGTCGGCTCGACGCCGCAGGTCGGAGCGACGGGCGTCCGCGGCGGCGATCGGGAGCAGGAGAACGGCTGCGTCGGTGACCCATTCGAACCAGAACGGCTCACCACCGACCTGCGCTCCGGAGCCGGCGACGACGATCGCGACGAGCGATCCGAACCAGATGACAGAACGATCCTCGCTCCGGTACACGAGACGGAACAGCGCCACGGCGAGCAGCGGTAGCAACGCGATCGGGCTGGAGGTCCATGCGAGGGTGACGACGTCCAGCACACCGATCGCCACGACGGTGGCCCGACCGAACCGACCGGCGACGACGAGCAGCACTGCGGCTGCGACCGCGAGCGCGATGCCTGGGAGCTGCCGTCCGGCCACGACGTCCGGATCGGTGACCAACACGCCGATCGACACCGCCAACGCGGCGACGATCACAGCGAGATCTGTGCGACCGGCGCGGTGATCCGTGTGCGTCACGGCACGATCATCGTCGCAACCGATGACGGGCGGGTACTCCGCCGGGAGGTCCCTGCCCCTGGACCGGTCGTCGGCCGCCCGGCCCAGGTGCAGAGACTCTCGCATCAGCGGTCGCCGCGCACCAGCTCGAGCACGGGCGTCCGGGAGACCTGGAACGCGGGCCACGCTGCAGCGACCACGCCGGCTGCGACCGCAATGACGAGCGTCACCGCGAGACGGGTCCAGGGCATGACGACGGATGGGATCTCCGCGCCACCGGTGACGTCGATCAGCGCCCAGCCGAGGCCGGCTGCGACGGCGATGCCGATCGATGCCGCCACGAAAGACAGGAGTGCCACCTCGAGCCGCACGATACGACGCACCTCCCGGCGAGACGCGCCGACTGCTCGCAGCAGCCCGATCTCTCCAGAGCGTTCGTTGATCGCGAGCGCCGTGGTGTTGGCGACTCCGAGGAGCGCGATGAAGCTCGCCAGGATGAGCATCCCGTCGATGAAGTTCCCGAACGCCGCGATCTCGCTCCCGCTGTTGGCGATGTGTTCTTCTCGGGTCTCGAGGAACGACCCGGGCGCATCTCGGACCAGGGCACTCACGTCGTTCTCGGCGTCCGCCGCCGCTCCGTCGGCGAGGTCGACGAACACCAGTGCGTCGAGCAGATGACCGACCGCGGTGTCGAGTGTCGCGGCGTCGACGAAGTACGCCGGCGCTTCGAAACCGCCGGTGCTCCTCGCGACCACAGCGACGATCGGCGCTTCGATGGTCGATCGTTCGAACTGGATCTCCAGGGTCTCGCCAAGCCGCGCCGGGTCGTCACCGACCACAGCCACGCCTCCCGAGCTCAGGTCGGCGAGGTCACCGGCGATCGGGTCGAGGTCGACCATGGTGGGCAGGGCCGTCGGGTCGATGCCGCCGACCGCCTCGGCTGTTCCTGCCACGATCCCTTCGGCGAACGACAGCGCAGTGACCGCGTCGACGTCGGGCAGCGCTGCTATCCGGCCGGCCAGGGTGGGGTCGATCGTCGCGAAGTCGGGGGTCGCCGACGTGACCACCAGGTCCGCCCGCAGTCCCTCACGGACATCGGTCCCGATCCCGCTCGTCAGAGAGCTCGCGAAGATCGCGAAGATCGTCACCATCGCGGTGCCGAGCATGAGCGCGAGCGCTGTCGATGCCGATCGGCGTGGACTCCCAGCCAAGTTGCGCGCTGCGATCGTGCCGCTGACACCGGCGGTGCGGCGGGCAACCGGAGAGCTCCAACGCGCTGTTGCGGTCACGATCGCCGGGCCGCACAGCACGAGCGCCGGGACGATGGCAGCAGCGAGCACGAGCCACACCGGGCTCGAGCGCACCACGGCCAGAGCTCCTCCAGCGATCGCCGCCGCGGCGAGCACGAGTCCGCTGGCAGTCCGCACCGGGCTCACGACCCGGGGTTCCGCCGCGCTCTCGCGCAGCGCCTCGATCGGTGGTGTCGCCGCCGCGCGGCGAGCCGGGATCCATGCCGAGAGGATCGTTGCGCCGATTCCGACGGTCGCGGCGACCGCGATGGAGATCGGGCTCACGATCGACGGCCCGGTGAGCAGGCTGACCCCGGTGAGTCCGACGACCCAGCGCAGCACGCCCACTCCCGCGACCCCACACACGAGGCCGGCGAGCGTGGCGATCGTTCCGACGAACACCGCCTCGATCACCACTCCACCGAGGACCTGGCGTCGTTCCGCACCGATCGCACGCAGCAGTCCCGACTCCCGCCGGCGGCGGGCGACGGTGAGCGCGAACGTGTTGAAGATGATCGTCACGCCGATCAACACCGCGACCACGGCGAAGGCCAGGAGGAACACGGTCAGGAACTGCAGCGGTGACGTCGCGTCGTCCTGCATCGTCGCGATGTAGTCCGGTCCGTCGACGACCTCGGCGTCGGACAGCGCCGACAGTCGGCCGAGCACCTCGGCGCGGTCGGCACCCTCCGCGATGTCGACGAGCACCTCGGTCGGCGCCGCGAGGTCGAGCCAGGCGGGCACCGCTGCGTCGGGGAACAGCACCGTTCGCTGCAGCGGTGCCGTGTCCGCCGAACCGAACGTCGCGACACCGGTGACGGTCGCGTCGTGCATCCCCGTCGCGGTCAAGACCTGTACGACGTCACCCGGGTCCACGCCTGCGTCACCGGCGAGCGATCGATCGATCACGATCTCTCCGGCCTCGGTCGGTGCTCGCCCGCTCTCGAGCCGGAACGGATTGAGCGTCGGGTCGGCGATCCAGTTGCGGCCGAGGTCGCTCGCCGTGCCGGTTCCGACCGACGATCCGTCGACGACCAGCTTCGCGAAGCCGACCCATTGCGAGGCGGCCTCGTCGACGCCGTCGACCCCAGCCAAGCGCTCGGTGATGTCGGGATCCAGTGATCGCTGAACCGACCTGGCAGGATCTCCCGGTCCTCCGCCGGGCTCGCCTAGGGAGACGCCCTGCACCACGGCGTCCGTCCCGGCCATCGCTTCGGAGATGTCGCTGGCCGCTCGGCCGCGCAGCGAGTCCGACAGCACCAGCGTCGCGAGGAGGAACGCCACCGACAGTGTGATCGCCGTGCCCGTGAGCACGAACCGATTCCGCCCCGCGAACACGCTCCGGGCCGCGCTCCGGATCATCTGGCTCATCGGCCCAGGCCCTTCATCACGTCGAGCACCGAATCGGCCGACGGGCGGTCCATCACGTCGTGCACTCCGCCGTCGACGACGAACACGACGTGGTCGGCCCAGGCAGCGGCGTTGGGATCGTGCGTGACCATCACGATCGACTGACGGTGCTCGTCGACCGCTGATCGCAGGTGTCCGAGGATCTGCTGTCCGGACCGGGTGTCGAGGTTGCCGGTGGGCTCGTCGGCGAACACCACCTGTGGCCGAGCGACCAGCGCCCGGGCGACGGCGACGCGCTGTTGCTGGCCGCCCGAGAGCTCCGTCGGCCGATGGTGCATGCGATCACCGAGGCGCAGCATCGACACGACCTGATCGAGCACTCCATCGCTCGGCTGGCGGCCCGACAGGGTCAACGGCAGGAGGATGTTCTCCTTGGCCGTGAGCGTCGCCACGAGGTTGAACTCCTGGAAGACGAACCCGATCCGTTCTCGACGCAGCCGTGTCAACTCACGGTCGTCGAGGGTCGACAGATCCGTGTTGCCCACGAATGCGCGGCCCGACGTCAGTCGATCCAACCCGGCGGCGCAGTGCATCATCGTCGACTTCCCCGAACCCGACGGGCCCATCACAGCCGTGAACTTCCCCGCCGGGAACGCAATGGTGACGTCGTCGAGCGCGACGACGGCCGACTGGCCGGAGCCATATCGTTTGACGGCGCCGACGAGCATGGCCGCAGCGTCATCAGCGTTGGCTGACAGCGGGCTCCGGGACTGCCCATCGACGACTGTGGAATCTGGCTCTGGGGACACGAGACCTCCGAAGAATGGTTGGTGTCCACCACGATGACGGCGGCCGCCGGCCGCCGCGTCCACCCACAGGAGGCGACGCGTACTCGCACGGGAGTACATCCGCGACCGAGCCGTCGACCTCGGTGGCCGACGATTCGGCCGAGGATGACGGCGGTCGCGCTCGACGACCATGTTTCGCGCGACGGCCTCGACGTGATCTGGTCTGAACCGGCCGGTCGCCGTGATCGCGGAGGATCGCGCTTCGCCGTCACGACGCCGTTCACGATTGGGCGGGATCGGGCGCGCCGCTCGGGGTGGCCGTCTTCGAGGCGTCGGGCCGAGCGCCAGAGCCTTGCGCAGGAGTCGCACGGCGTCGAGGGCCATCACACAGTACGGACTTCGGCATTCAGCGACGATGTCGACACCGCGCGGGAGCACCTTCAGGGTCTCGGCTAGCTGCTCGATCGGGATCGAGGGGGCACCAACGGGCGGACCGCGCACAGCAGTGAGGCCGCGATGAAGGCGACCACCCCGATCAGCAGCGGCCGGCGAGGCGCCGACGAACTCGTGCACGTAGGTGGCGACGGTCAGCGGGGGAGTAGGGCCCGGTCCAGCGGGCTGCCCGTGACCGCGCAGGTCGACGCGGAGTGTGCGAGGCGCTCGGCCAGCGGCACCCCGCCCCAGAACGTGCGCTCCTCGGTGAGGCCGTGAACGGTCACCAGCAGGGCGCCGGTACCGGCGACGTCGGGCGGAGGGGGACGGCCAAGGTCACGAGCGGACGCCGGCCGGGCTGGCCCCGAGGTGAACTCCGGGTGCCCCGGGGACGGCGACCGTCTCCGTGTCCCGCCGGTCTGGCGGTCACGGGGCGCGCCACACCCAGTTCGGCCGCTCGTACAGGTCGACCAGTCCGGCAGCCCGCAGGTTGGGCAACGAGGAGTTGGGTGACTCTGGTGTCTCCGTCGAGGTCTCCGCGCTGACCCAGCGGGCACCGGCGTCGACGGCAGCGCCCAGCCGGGCCGCGATGAGTGCCGACTGCGCTCCCTGCCCCCGGTGGCCGGGCAGGGTGCTGGCGCCGAACAACCCGGCCGCGTCGCCGTCGACGACGACGCTCGCGCTGGCCACCAGGTCCCGGCCGTCCCAGGCGGCGAAGCGGTGGACCAACTCGGGGTCGGCAGCTGCGCCCAGCCCCTCGAACACCGGGGGCATGCCGAAGCCGCTGATCAGCACCCGCGCCCACTCGTCGTGCTGGTCCTCGGGCACGGGCCCGATCCTCAGCCGGGTGGCGGCCGGCTGGAAGGTGATCGGATCGGGGACGTGGCGTTGCAGCTTGATCCACGTCGAGCTGTGGACCAACCCGAGCTCCGCGGCGATCTCCGGCCAGTCCTCAGGCAGGGCGGCGGGGGCGATCTGGAGGGTGGCCACGGCCACTCCGCTGCTCCGGTAGAAGGCGCAGATCTCCTGCACGAGCGACCGCGTCACCGGCTCGGTGACGCCGAAGCCCAGGGCCTTGCTCCAGTAGTGGGTCGGGTCGTTGGCCACCGCGACGACCACGCCGCCGCCCAGTCGGGCCGTGCTGATCCCCAGCTGGCGGTGTGCTGCGGGTGAGGCGTCACGGACGAAGGTCTCCATCGCGCGGGCCTCGATCTGCTCGGCGCGGGCCGCGGTCTCCTCGATCACGCGGCACCTCCCGGAAGTCCGTGGTGCTGGGCTGCGCAAGTGGATCGGCGGAGACGCGTTCCGGTCATGGTGATCAGGAGTTCCTCTCGGGGTGGACGTCATCGGACCTCTCGGCGACGAGGTCGAGCCGCCGGGTGGAGCGGTGAGGGCGCGACGGGCGGCGGCTGTCGCGGGCGGGCACACCCGGCCGTCGTCGTGCGTCCGCGGGTCGGGACGGCCGGGCAGCCTGTCAGCCGCGCTCCGTCTTGTCGGCTGCCGGTCAAGACACAATCTGGCCGCGGGTGGAGCGCAGGCGAAGCCCCTGCGCTACCAAGATCAGGTACAGCAGGCTGTACCTCTCGGCAGCCGATCGGTCGCTCATCACAAGCGGAATCGCCCGACCAACATCTCCGGTCAGTACACATGGTGCCCTGACCACGGACGTTCACGGTGTTGGGACCGTGTGTTGGGTGCAGGAGACGCGCCGGCTGTCATGGGCAAGAGTGGTGGTCCTGAAGGGCTGGCCCGCGGGCGTAGTGAGCAATACGGTGGGGAGCCCGTGAACTACGACGTCCTGAGGCCCGTTGTGGTGGGCGCGTTGTCGGCCGTGGTTCGGCTGGTGTTTGCATGCTGTCTGGAGGATGAGTTGTGAGGGTCACTGTCATCGGGGTCTTTGCGGTTGCCGTGGAGCGGCAGCAGGATCTGATCGATGCGATCCATCGCGCCGGCGAGGTCATGCGGAAGAAGTCGGGTTTCCTCGGCTCGACTGTCTACGCTTCTCTGGACGGCGCCAAGGTGGTGAATCAGTCGCATTGGGCCAGCAGTGATGCTCTTGCCGCCGCGCGTGAAGATCCTGAAGGGCTGGCCCTGGCCGAAGCGATGTTCGAGATCGCGAAGCCCGATCCGATCATCTGCGTGGAGCGCGGTGAGCTTCGTCCGGAGTAGTGCCGTGTGACCACGATCTTCGAGGCGCCGAAGGGGCGTAACGGCCCGAACTGCGCCTCGATCGGATTGGCCCAGGACGCGTGAGTCGGGGTGGAGCACAGCTCGACCTCGTGCCGTGCCGCGCACGCCCGGACCCCCTTGTCTCGTCCGGCGGAATGATCTCAGCGCGGCCAGGGTGCTCGCCGTGCTCTTGCGCCGGTGCACGACGCCCCAGAGCTGGTCGTCACCGACGCTGTAGCAGCCGTGGAACTGTCGGACGCCGTGCAGCTTCTGGTGGTTCGCGGGCGGCCTCGGGTGCCCAGTCGGAACCGGCCTGCGGACGGATGACAAGCGGCCCGCACTCGTCGAAAGCGGACACCCGTTGCGGGGAGTCGGTGGTCACGTACTCGCCACGGGCCAGTCCGAGTCGGATGCGCGCTGGACAGGCTCCCTCCGCGGACTGCCCCCGGCGTGGGCGTTGGTGCCGTCGGTGGATAACCACGACAGCGCGGAGTCGTCAATACAGCCTGCTGCACCTGTGACTGAGCAGTCAGCTGGATGGAACGAGACATCGGTGTCCGCGCACCATGGACGCATGTTGATCGGTCACGCCGGTTGATGAGCTTCCGCGCCTGACAGGCAAACCGCTTGCCGCTGGATTGTGGAGAAGGGCGACCTGCCCGTTGCAGGAGTGGGTGAGCGAACGCGCGTTCAGCTCGAGCCCCGCGTAATCGTCGGACAGTGCAGCGGACCGTGGCGCGGCGGCTGTGGAACACGAGTGGACCCTGATGTATCGAGACGTGGGGACGACATGCGAATCCTGTTCACCAGCACGCCCGCCTACGGTCACCTCCTGCCGATGATCCCCTTGATGCGGGCGGCTTCGGCGGCGGGTCACGAAACCGCCCTGATGACCCATCGATCGGTCGCTCCACTTGCCGCAGACGTGCGTCTGTTGCCGGCTGGACCGGACTTGGCCACGACCCTGGCTGACGTGTCGCGTCGGACGGGTGCGGAACCTCTCGAGGACCCACTCGTGTCGGCTGTGGAGATCCTCATCGAAACCCGGCTGACCTTGGGAGCGGAAGCGGCGATGAGCGCCGCTGACAGCTTCGCGCCCGACGTCATGATCTGCGACCTGGTGGACTACCTGGGGCAGCTCGCCGCGTCCTCGAGAAAGACCCCGTGGGTGGCGCACGGTGCGTCGCTTCCCATGATCCCGCTCTTGGCCGATCAGTTCGCTCAACGTGCGGCCCGACGCTTCGCCGACTTCGGTGTCGTGCCGAGTGCGCCGATCGCATACCTCGACCCGTGGCCGGATGCTCTGGTGAGCGAGGCTGACCGCTACCCAGCTCCTCGGATCCCCGTTCGCCCTCAGCCTCACGGCAGCGGGCCCGGGCACGAGGGGCGGGTACACAGCTCTCACCCTGACGGTGGTGGCGACGTGGTGGACGCGGAGCGCCAGCGCGCAAGGGTGCTGGTGACCCTGGGCACCGTGGTCGACGATGCCGATGTCCTGGTCGCCGTCGTTGCGTCGGCGGCAACCGCAGACGTCGACCTGCGCATCGCAGGTGCCGAGGGGATCGACCTGTCCGGCAGCGACGGTGTGCCAGACCGCTTCGAAGTGGTCGGCTTCGTGCCGATGCACGACCTGCTGCGAGACGTCGATGTCGTCGTCTCCTCAGGTGGCGCCGGAACAGTCCTGTCCGCCCTCAGCGCAGGCGTGCCGCTGGTGCTGCTCCCGCTGGGCCTGGACAAACCGATGAACGCTGAGCGGGTCGCTGTCGCGGGAGCGGGGTTGGTCGCCACCGCACCCGGAGACGTCGGAGCGCTGATCGCCGCAGTGCTCACCGACCCGTCCTACCGGCGAGCCGCTGAGGCAGTAGCCGCCGACATGGCGCAGATGCGCAGCCCGCACGACGCTCTGACCGACCTCATCGATGCCATCTCCTGACGCAGACGTCGCGCACCCGCGAGTACGGCCGACAGCGTCCGCCCAGCGGTGGTGCCGTGCGTGCGCACCGACATCGCGACCCCGGCCACGGGGGTCGTGACGGACAGGACCTCCATCGCCACACCCGCGGCGTCCATGCGGGCCAGGTTGCTCGGATAGGCGGCCCGTTTGGCAGAACCAAGTCGAAGTCCGGGTCAAGATAGTCGCGCCAAAGATCTGATCAGTAGATCGTCGAGATGTGAAGGCCACGGGAACAGTGGAGCAGTCTGGCGTAAGCCCGCCATTCCGTGCAAGGCAACCCAGAGGGCGGTGGCGTCGGTAAAAGGATCCGAACTGTCTGACACGCCCGCCTCACTGCACGCATCAAGGGCCTCGACCAGAACGTTGAAGGCCGATCGGCCGACGCGCGCACGTTCCTCCAACTCGACCTCATCGTCGGTATCCGACACCTCCCAGACGCCACCGAACATCAATCGGTAGCGTTCCGGGAAGTCGCGCGCAGTCGAGATAGCCTCGGCAGAGGCTGAACAGCCGGTCTACCGGGTCGTCGTCCTGTGCGCCTGTGTGTAGGACGGCGATCAATTCATCGAAGGCCTCAGCGACGACCGCCCGCAATATAGATTCGGGCCTGAACCGAAATGCCGGCCCGCCAGTGCATGAGGGGCTGGTCGACCGGAAATTCACCGCGACCGCGCCCGACGTCACCTGGCTGACCGACATCACCGAGCACAACACCACCGAGGGCAAGCTCTACCTCTGCGCGATCAAGGACGTCTGCTCCGGCCGGATCGTCGGCTACTCCATCGACTCGCCGTGAAGGCATCACTGGCGGTGGCCGCACTGCGGAACGCCACCATCCGCAGAGACCCGGTCGGCACCGTGGTCCACTGTGACTCGCGGCAGCCAACTCCGGTCGAACGCCTTCGTCCGCATGATCACGAACAACGGCCTGGTCGGCTCCATGGGCCGAGTCGGTGCCTGCGACGACAACGCAGCCACGGAGTCGTTCTTCGCCCTGCAGCATGAATACGTTCTGGACCAGCAGCGATAGAGCACTCGCGAAGAACTGCGGCTGGCGATCATCACCTGGATCGACCGCACCTACCACCGCCGACGCCGGCAACGCTACCTCGGACGACTCACACTCCCCGAGTACGAGACACTCCACCTCGCCGCTACCGCGGCCTGACCACCACACCCGACGAGTCAACTGAACTCGGGGCAGTCCCGTCCACCGGGTCTGGTCAGTGTTCTCCGTCAAGAACCGCATCAAGGCGGTGGAGTACTTGCTGGAGGGTGGTCGACTGTGTGGCGAAGTTCAGCCGCGCGAACGTCGTGGTGTCCACAGGGGTGTACTGGCTGAAGTCGGTACCTGGGCTCAGTTGCACGCGGGCACGCTGCATGAAGTTCCCGGCTGGATCGGCGGCAACGGCGCTTCGGGCGAAGTCGATCCAAGCCAGGTAGGTCGCCTCGGGCGGCACGAGGTCGATGTCACCTCGCCGACGGACCCAGTTCTCGACCAGCGCTCGGTTGGCAGTCAACCCGTCCATGACGATCTCGAACCACTCGGCCGACTCGCGCCAGGCGGCGACGGCAGCGATGCGGCTCAGCACGCTGGGTGTCCCGAAGTAGTCGAGTGGCGCCTTCGCCAGTGCTTCCGCCGTCGGGGTGTGCCCGACGTGGGCGATGGCACACCGCATGCCGGCGAGGTTGAACGCCTTCCCCGGTGACGTCGTGGTGATGGTCAGGTCAGCGATCTCATCGCTGAGGGAGGCGAATGGGGTGTGCGTGTGGGGGGCGTAGGTCAGGTCGGCATGGATCTCGTCAGCGAACACGGGGATCCGGTGGGTGAGTGCGATGTCTGCGATGCCGAGCAGTTCGTCCTGCCGGAAGGCCCGTCCGGTCGGGTTGTGCGGGTTGACCAGGACCAACAGCCGTGGCCGGTGGTGGGCCACGAGCCGCCGGTGCTCTTCGAGGTCCAGGTGCCAGCCATCGGTGGCCCGGTGCACCGGCAGCGGCACGATGGTGCGACCTGCCCGGGCGATGGACGCCAGGAAGGGGGGGTAGGTCGGCACATGGAGGGCGATCGCGTCACCCGGCTCGGTCGTGTGCTCGATGGTGACCTGCAGGATCTGGATGAGGTCGCTCATCACCCGGCTCCGGCCCGGAGCTGGTCGCCACCCGAAGCGCGTGAGCATGTGCTCCTCGAAGGCATCGACCACCGGGTCACCTGCCGCCCAGTACGGGTACCCGAGGTCGCCGCGCTCGATGGTCTCGGCGAGGCGCTCGCGAACGGGGCCCGGGATCCCGACGTCCATGTCGGCGACCCACGCCGGGATGACGTCCTCGGGGACGGCGGTCCACTTGGCGCCATGACCACCGCGCAGGCGAGCCGGGTCGAGCCCCGCGATCTCGGTCACGCGTCCACCCGTCCGGCCCGCTGCAGGACCAGCAGGTCCCGCAGGATCTCCATCTGCCCGTGGTGCTGGGCGAGCTCCTCGAAGACGTGCTGGAGTGCGGCGCCCTGTGTCAGGCTCCGCCCGGGACCCAGGAAGTCCGCGGGCGGCTCCACCGCCAACCGATCGTGCGGCTGGGCGGTGGCCACATCGCGACGGAACTGTTCCATGACTGGTCCGGCGCGGTCCGCCAGTGCGCCGACCTCGCCGCTGGCCTCGAATTCCGCGTCACGGTCGCGGTCGACGGTCCGGCCGTGCACGAAGCCCCCCGCCCAGGTCTCGACCACGGCGAGGCAGTGGCAGAGCAGCGCGTAGGGCGTGTTGGCCCCCTCATGGGCACGCCGGTTGGCCGCGTCGTCCCCCAGCTCGAGGACGATCCTGCGCATGCCCGTCAACGCCCTCTCGGCGAAGTAGAGGTAGTCGTACTCGTCGATCACTCGCGGCCTCCCGTCACCTGTCAGAGTGGTGACGAGCTTGAACCGCGCCGTCGTCACCTGTCAAGATGGTGACGTGGCCTTCTCCTTCGTCAGTGGCAACCCGGCCCTGGACCTGGCCGGGACGCGCAAGTGGCGCAACGACGCTCAGCCGGAAGAGCTGCTGCGCGGGGCGGCCGACCTGCAGCGATGGCTGGTGGAGGTCGCCGACCTCGCCCCGGACCTGCCGGTCGACCACACCGCGTTGGAAGCGGCGCTGGCCCTCCGCGAGGCTGTGTACCGGCTGGCCAGCGACCGCTTGCAGGGTGTGCCCTTCCATCCGTCCAACCTCGCGGTGGTCAACGCGCTGGCTGCGCTGCCCGGCGTGCGGGTGCGGCTCTCTCCCGATCGCGTCGAGCGGGATGGGAGCGCCCAGAACGCCCTCGCCGACGTGGCGCGCTCGGCCATCTCGGTGCTGTCGGACCCGGACGCGTGCCTCAAGGAGTGCGGCCGCGCGTCGTGCACGCGGATCTATCTGGACCGATCGCGCGGCGCCCGGCGAACCTGGTGCGGCATGGACGAGTGTGGGAACCGCATGAAAGCGGCTGCTTACCGCGCGCGTAAGCGGGTCGCGGCGGACACTCAGGCGCACGTCACCACCTGACCGGTGCGCTCCCGAGTACCGATCACCGCCGGCGTCGCCTGGGCGTGAGGCGCACGAACTCCCGGCCGTCGTCGGTCGCGGCGCCCTGCGTCAGGCACTGCGCGATGGAGTCGGCCGACACCGCTCTGGGTCAGGGCCTGGATGAGCTCGGGCTTGCCGCCCACACCGGCGTACACGGTGGTCACCGCCACGCCTGCGGCCGCTGCCACCTGCGCCACGCAGGCTGTCCGCGACGGCCGGCCAGGCAGGCGGCCGGGACTCAGGGCCGATCTCGGCCGCTCGGCGCCGGGCGGCCCGCTGGGCCGGGAGCCGGGCTGCGCCGGCGGGCCGTTGAGGGCGGGGAACACTGGGGGCCCTGAGTGGAGACACCGCCCGACGCCGGACCCCGTCGTCCGGCGCCGGGCTGTGCTCAGCCCTGCGGGATGGACGCGCTCGTCGACGCCCTCTCGCCGACCAGCGTGGCGATGACGTCCGCGGGGGTGGGGGTGCGGGCGATCTCGGCGGCGAGGTCGCGGGCCGCAGCGGCGAACGACGGGTCCTCCAGTACCCGCCGGGTCGCCGCCCCGGCCTCCCGCGGGTCGTGGACCACCACCGCTGAGCCGGCGGCCTCGGTGCGCGCGGCGTTGAGCGGCTGGTCGGCTCCCTGGGGCAGCACGACCAGCGGGATGCCCCGGCTGAGCGCGCCGAGCACGGTGCCCGAGCCGCCCGCGCAGAGGACCACGTCGACGTCCAGCAGTTCGGCGAGGGGTGCGAACGGCCGGTAGTCCACACCCGGGGTGTCCGGCACCGCCAGGCCGGTGACCCCGAGCGTGGCGACCACGTCGACGTCCGCGTCGTCCAGCGAGCCGACGATGGTGGCGAGCAGGTCCGGGTCGGTGAAGACCGTGCCCAGGGTGACCAGCACCCGGCGGCGCCCCCGGGTGCCGGGCTCGGCGGCCGTGGAGGACCCCGGTCGCTGGTGGGCCTCGGCGCGCACGGGCAGGTGCCGTGCGGGGGAGGTGAAGCCCGGGGTCTGCAGGGCGGCGGGCACCGGGTCGATGTAGGACGACGGGGGAGTGAGGGCCAGGCCCCGGCTGGCGTAGCGCTCGGCGGCCAGCGCGACCATCGGCGCGGTGAACTCCGGCGGCACTGCCGGGCCCAGGGCGAGCACGTGCCACGGCACGCCGAGGGTACTGGCGACCAGCGGGCCGACGAAGTCGGTGGCCTCGCAGATCATCAGGTCCGGCGCCCAGTCCCGGGCGACCGCGACGGCCTCATCGGCGGTCAGGTCGACCCGGACGCCGACGAAGAACTCCGCGACCGCCTCGGGCTGGGGATCGGCCGCGGCGTCGGCGACGCCGGTGCGCCGGCCGACCTCGGCGAAGAGCACGTCCGGCATCGGGCCGGCCGGCAGCACCTGCACGCCCGGCAGGTCGGCGGCCAGGGGCGGGGCCATGCCGCCGCTGGTCAGCAGGGCCACGTCGTGGCCGGCCGCGAGCGCGGCCCGGGCCAGTGGTGCGAAGGGGAGGAGGTGCCCGAACGCCGGGACACCGCTCAACAGGATGCGCATGGGGGCCTTCCGATCATCTGGTGGTTGGGGGATGGGCGATCTCGGTGCATCAATCGGGTGTCAGAGCGCGCTGAGTGAGAGCCCCGCTGTGGGACTCGCGATGGAGCCGCTGCATGGTCTGGTCCAGGGCGCTCGCGCTGCGGGCTGCTTCGAAGAGCTCTTCCCGCAGGGCGATCGGCACGTGTCGATGCCACTTGTAGAAGATCTTGTGCTCGAGGCTGGCCCAGAAGTCCATGGCCACGGTGCGTAGCTGGAGCTCGACTCGGGCGGTGGCAACCCGGTCGGACATGTGAACGGGTGTGTCGACGATCAGGTGCAGGCTCCGGTAGCCGTTGGGCTTCGGGTCGGCGATGTAGTCCTTGGCGATGACCAGGTCGACGTCGGGCTGGCTCAGCAGCATCTCTGCGACGGTGTAGACGTCGGACACGAAGCTGCACACGACTCGGATGCCGGCTATGTCGTGGATGGAGTCCTGGACGCTGGCCGTGGTGAGCGGGACGCCCTTCCGCTGCGCCTTGGCGGTGAGACTCTCGATGGTCTTCACCCGCGAGGCGATGTGCTCGATGGGTGACTCGCCGTTGATCAACCGCATCTCCTCCTGGAGGATCTTGACCTTCGTCAACATCTCCAGGAGCCCGAACTCATAGACCATGAGGAACCGGCGCAGGCTCGCACCGGGCTCCCAGGGGCCCGTTGCCATCGTGGGACCTTCTCGGCCGGTCGACGGTTGATGCTGCCCGGCGATCACGTCGATCACGTCATCGCCTCGTCATCGGTGATGCGGTGCCCGCCGGGGCGTGCGTCGCGCAGGAAGCGCCGACCGGCACGAGGACGGCAGGTGGGTGGGCCGCGAGCGCGGCACTCGCCAGGTTGCGTGGCCCGGTGTTCCGTTGATCGTCGGCGTCGCGGTGCCGTGCCGTTCCGAGCACCTGCGGCGCCTCATCCGGCGAGGGGGCCTGGAGCTCGAGCTCAAGCGGTGTGTCTGAGTTCCGTGGGGCTGCCGCGACGATCGCTCGCTGGGGCCGGCGGCGGTGGCGGACCAGCTCGGTGAGCGCAGCGATGCCCAGGGCGATGGCCACGCCGAGGACTACGGCAGGGAGTGGGTCCTCCGCGAAGGCAGCACCGCCGATGGCCCCGATCGCCGTGCAGTACGCGGCCCAGGACAGGGCCGCGACGGCATCCCATCGGGAGAAGTCGGCCAATGGGTGCCGCAGAGCGCCCATGCCCAGGGTGACTGCCGTACGCCCCCCGGGGATGTACCGGGCCACGACCAGGGCCATGCCGCGCCGCTCGGCGAGAAGAGAGTCCGCTCGGCTCAGCGTCCGAGCCTGCCAGCCGGCAGGGTCCCGCTCGGCGGTCCACCTGCTCATCAGGCGACCGATCAGGTAGGACAGGTGGTCGCCGGCCAGCGCGCCGGCGGCCGCGCTGGCGATCACGAGCAGCATGTCGCTGCCAGAGGCGGCGAAGACCCCGGCGGTGATGACCACCGTCTCACTTGGGGCCAGCGGGATGAGCGCATCCGCCAAGGCCACCAGGGCGATGAGCAGGTACACCCACGGTGAGGACATGAGCGAGCTCACGGCGTCCAGCAGGCTGTCAATCACAATCGGCGTCCTCGTGGCAAAAGGGGCTGCGGTGTCGGGACTGCGCTCAGGGCAGGCTGACCGCCCCCTCGAAGAAGACGGTCGATCTGCTCAGCGGCAGGGTCAGTGCTGTCCCGATCGGGTCGAGGCAGGCCTGCGGGGGTGGGGTGCGTGGGTTCAGACCGAGTGGCGCGTGCGCGCTACTGCGGCGGCGGTTGACCGCCGAGCTCCCTGAATCGGGAGCCCCCAAGCCCATCAAGATGCACATCGTGGTGGATTTCTGACCTCGTTGGGCCGAGGAAGCCGGTGACGATCCCTGGTCGGACGGTGAGGGTGAGGTCATCGACGACGGTGGTTGGGCCACACCTCTTGGTCAGACCGTGCAACTCGCTCATGGCGTCCTCCTGAGACCGTCCGGTGGTGGGGTCCGGCTGGTGAGGAGGAGCTTTGTCGCTCCTGGGTGAGGTGTCGTCATTCGTGTGCAGGCTGTGCGTACTGCGGGCGGAGTAGATCAAGTCCTGTGGCCGGATGGGACGACGACGGGGCTTGCAGGGCGTCCAACCCGGTGGAGCTTGACCTGCACTCACGACAGGGATCGCGTGTCTGTTGTCTGTGGCGTCGTCCGTACGCAGTAGGCCGGATGACGACGACACGGCCCGGCAGCCCTCTGCTTCCGGCATGCCGGTCGCCTGCTCCCGAGTCGGCGGGTGCAGCACGACCGTGTCGGTTGCCGCGATGCAAGGCACGCGGTGGTGGCGGTTCCAAGGTCACCTGAGCACAGCTTCTGGCGGCCCCGCTTCTCGGCAGTCCTCGTCCCCGACACCGAGCAGAGGTTGCAGTCGTGACCGTCATCGACTCGCTGGCCGAGGACGATGCCGGTCTGACGTTGTCCTGGAACAACCAGTCCGCGGCCGTGCAGGACGCCTTCTACGTCTACATCGTCTCGGCGATCGGCGAGCGGTTGGTGGTCGCCGACGGAGCGGTGCACAAGCACATCCGCAGCATCTTCGCCGAGCTCGACCTGCCTCCCGACGACAGCGCCGACCGCCGCGTCACCGCAGTCCGGCGCTACCTCGACACGTCCGGCTGGGCGCCGCCCCCTCCCGGGGAGGGGGCGGCGCCCGTCAGTTGCAGATCGCAGCGTCGACGGCGTCCTCGACGTCGACGACGCCCTGGAGATCGGTGGGCAGGGCGGTGACGGTGATGACGGCGCCGCGGCCGTCGGTGGTCACCGCGCTGCGGGTCTCGTAGCCGGGGATGTCGCCGCCATGGGTCCAGGCGGTGCCACCGCAGCTGAGGGTGAAGGTCTGCAGCCCCAGTCCGTAGGACTCCTGGGTGCGCGGGGTGGCCGACGGTGCCGGGACGGTGGTCTGCATCTCGGCCAGCAGCTCGGGGCTCAGCAGCTCGCCGTCGACCAGGGCGGTGAAGAAGCCGAGCAGGTCGCGGGGCGTGGAGACCAGCTGGCCACCGGCCCAGCCGGAGGAGGGGTCCTGCACGGTCACGTCGGTGTACTGCTCCTCGGGCGTGGTCCGGTAGTAGCCGTGCGGGTGATCGGCGCGCAGCTCCTGCTCGCCCTCGTGCGGCCAGTAGGTGTCGGTCAGCCCGAGCGGCTCGGTGACCCGGGTGGTGATCTCCTCAGCGATCGGCCGGCCGGTGACCTCCTGGACGAGCAGCCCGGCCAGGACGTAGTTGGTGTTGCTGTACTCCCAGCTGGTTCCGGGGGCGAACAGCGCCGGGCGGGGGAGCGCCACGTCGAGCAGCTGGTGCGGCTCCATGAAGCGGTGCTGGAGGGCGAGGTAATCGGTGAACAGGACGTCGTCGTAGTCGGGCAGGCCGCTGGTGTGCTGCAGCAGCTGGCGCACGGTGATCTCCCGGCCGTCGCCGCCCTCGCCGCGGACCAGGCCCGGTAGGTAGGTCTCGACCGGTGCGTCCAGGTCGACCAGACCCTCGCCGACCAGCTGCAGGACGACGACGGCGGTGAAGGTCTTGGTGTTGCTGGCGATCCGCACCTCCCCGTTCACCGGAACGGGCTCCCCGGTCGCCAGGTCACCGACGCCGGCGGTGTAGTCGCGCAGGCCGTGCTGGTCCTGCACCGCGGCGAGGACCCCGGGGAACCCGCTGTCGGTGACCAGGGCGTCCAGCTCGGTCTGGACGGCGTCGGGCTGGTGCGGACGGTGGGCATCGGTGGTCTCGGCGGGCGTGCTGGCATCGGCGGGCGTGTTGACACCGCTGACGCCGAGGCCGGTGGCGGCGGCAGCGGTGAGCAGGAGGGCTCCCCACGTGCGGCGGGGAGACGAGGTGCGGAGGGAGACGGTCACGGGCTTGCTCCTCACAGGGCGGTTGAGTTGCGGGCTTCCCCAGCCTGTCCGCGTCCATCGGGCGGGTCGATGCTGCTGACGTGACAGCCGGAGGTAGCGCAGGCTGTACCGGCCCGTGAAGGCCGTGCAGGCCATGGCGCATCGGGCGAGCCGGTGGTGGCTGGCCGGTGGTGCCTGCGCCGTACCCGGTCGTAGGGTCCAGCGTCCGGTGCGTGCGGTAGAGCTGCTCGTCCTACTGATGCTGGAGATCTGTGACCCTTTGCCCCCGCTGGGCGCTTCTCACGCCGGCACCATCCACGACGAGATGGCCGCTTTAATCATCGTGGGCGCTGACAGCGGACTGACGGCCTTGGCGGTCCGTCTCTCGGGACGGTTGAGCAGTACCTGGCCTTTTGATCGTCGTCCTGGACTCCGCCACCGTGGCGGTGCTGCCACCGCGCCCACGACGCGGTGCAGCGGACCGTCACCGAGGACTTGCTCGACCTCCCACCCGCCGCGGGTCAGGCTGGCCCGGTCGCACCGTCCGATACAGCGCCGCAGGCGCGCGTCGCCGCGGGCATGCTCGAGCGACGGTGCTCCTTCTCCTGTCCGAGGGTGGGTAGGGGAGTGCTGTCATCCCCGGTAGGTCGTCGGCTATCGCGCGATGGCTACCGCGCGATGAGGCGAAGTCTCGGCGTCGAGGTTCGGTACGGAAGGAAGCGCCTCCGCGAATCAGGGCGCCCTAGCCGTCGTGACCCGGCGAATGCTCGAGGCCTCGACGTCGCGCCAGCCCTTCCTGGTAGGCGATGACGACCAGCTGGGCCCGGTCGCGTGCTCCTAGTTTCATCATCGCCCGGTGCACGTGGGTGCGGACGGTCAGCGGGCTGACGATCAGCCGGTCGGCGATCTGCTGGTTGGACAGGCCGTGCGCGGCTAGTTCGGTGATCTCGCGCTCGCGGTCGGTCAACGTGGGCAGCAGTCCGCGCGGGAGGTCGCCGATGCCATCGGGGCTGGAGAGGAAGCGGTCGATCAGGACGCGCGTGGCGGCGGGGGAGAGGAGGGCGTCTCCAGCTACGACGGTCCGGATTCCGTCGAGCAGGCCGGCGGGGGTGACGTCCTTGCCCAGGAAGCCGCTCGCCCCGGCCCGGAGCGCGTGCGCCACGTGCTCGTCGGACTCGAAGGTGGTCAGGATCAGCACCCGCGTGCCCGCCAGGTCGGGGTCGGAGCAGATCTGCCGGGTCGCGGCGAGCCCGTCCAGGACCGGCATCCGGATGTCCATCAGCACCAGGTCCGGATGGTCGGCCCGGGCGAGCTCGACCGCCTCCTCGCCGTTCGCGGCCTCGGCGACGACCGTCATGTCGTCCTCGGCGTCGATCAGCATGCGGAACGTCGAGCGCAGCAGCGCCTGGTCGTCGGCCAGCAGCACCCGGATCATCGGGGTCCCTCCCAGGGCGTCAGCGGGGCGGTGAAGGTCACGGCGTACCGGCCCTCCCCGGCCGGGCCGGCGTGCACCGTGCCGCCCACGGCGAGGGCGCGCTCGTGCATCCCGATCAGCCCGTAGCCCGATCCGACCGGCCCGGGGCGGACGCCGGTGTTCTCGACGTGGACGCTGAAGGTGTCGCCGGTGCGGCGCACGGTGATGGTCACGGCCGGCCGGTCGGCGTGCTTGGTGACGTTGGTCAGGGCTTCCTGGACGACCCGGTACGCGGTGACGTCGACCAGCCGGGGCAGGCACTCCAGCGGCCCTTCGCGGTGCACGGTGACCTCGATGCCGGCTGCCCGGCAGGGCTCGATCAGCTCGTCGAGCTGGTCGAGCCCTGGTGCCGGGACGGTGTCGGCCGGTGGGTCGTCGTCGGAGGTGCGCAGTACCGCGACGGTGGCCTTGAGCTCCTGGAGTGCCGCCGATGTGGAGGCGCTGAGCCCGGCCAGCAGCTCCCGTGCCTGCTGGGGGCGCTTGTCCAGGAGGTGCTCGGCGGTGCCGGCCTGGGCGTGGGCCACGGTGAGGTGGTGGGCGACGACGTCGTGCAGTTCGCGGGCGATGCGCAGGCGTTCCTCGCCCACCCGGTGCCGGATCTCGTCGTCGCGGCTGCGTTCGGCGTCCTCGGCGCGGGCCTGGACCACGTCGAGGTAGGAGCGGTGGGTCTGGGTGGTGCGGCCGGCGAACACCGCCGGGAGCAGCCACAGGGCGACGCCGACGGTGCGCAGCACCAGCGAGCCGCCGGTGGGGGTGTCGATCAGGCTGCCCAGGATCACCGCGGCCACTGCGGACCCGGTCCACCAGGCGACCGCCCGTACGGACCCGACGACCGCGAGCCAGTAGAGGCAGCCGATCAGCGGGGCCAGCAGCAACGGCGTCGGCAGGTAGCCGAGCGCGCAGGCGGCGGTCTCGCAGCAGATCGCCACGGCCGTCGCGGCGCGCGGCCACCGGGGCGCGGTGAACAGCGCGCCGCTGGCGACCAGGCTGAGCAGCACGCCGGGGACGAGCTCGGCCGGCCCGAGGATGCCTTCGGTGTCGATGCTGGTACCGAGGGCGGCGAAGAGAAACGCGACGAGCGCGGCCGCCGCATTCCGCATCCCGAGCCGGCCGGTGCTCATCAGCGGTTGCTCAGCACCAGGTCCGGTTGCGCCTGGGCCGGTGCGGGGGCCAGCGACGCGCCCTCCACGTCGACGTTCGGCAGCAGCCGGTCGAGCCAGCGCGGCAGCCACCACGCCCGCTCCCCGAGGAGCTGCAGGACGGCGGGCACCAGCGTCAGGCGGACGATGAAGGCGTCGAAGAAGACCGCTGCGGCGAGCCCGAGACCGACCATCTTGATCAGCGGTTCAGAGGCCGCCGCGAACCCGCCGAACACCGCGATCATGATCACCGCGGCGGCGACCACGACCTTCGAGCTCTGCGCGAAGCCGGTCGTGACCGCCTCGCGGGCCGGCACACCGTGCACGTGCGCCTCCCGCATCCGCGACACCAGGAACACCTCGTAGTCCATGGCCAGCCCGAACACGATCCCCACCAGCAGGATCGGCATCAGGCTCATGACCGGGCCAGTCTGCTCGACACCGAGCAGATCACCTGCCCAGCCCCACTGGAAGACCG
Source organism: Modestobacter sp. VKM Ac-2979 (assembly GCF_026967995.1). Taxonomy (NCBI): domain Bacteria; kingdom Bacillati; phylum Actinomycetota; class Actinomycetes; order Geodermatophilales; family Geodermatophilaceae; genus Modestobacter; species Modestobacter sp. VKM Ac-2979. Next base: position 435,362 of record NZ_JAPVBO010000003.1, on the reverse strand, counting down.
CGACGATCACCCCGATTGAGGCGAACAGCGAGAGCAGGAAGCCGACCGCGGCCTTGATGGGCACCCAGATCGAGCGGAAGACCACCAGCAGGAGCAGCACCGCGAGACCGACGACGAGCGCGACGTAGGGCACGAGGGCCGACTGGGTCTTCTGCGCCATGTCGATGTCGAGCGCCGTCGTCCCGGTGATCTCGTAGCTCACGCCCTGGTCGCGTTCCACGGCCGGGCGGGCGTCGCGCAGCGACTCCACCAGCGCCTCGGTGCGCTCGTCGGTCGGCCCGGTGGTGGGGACGGCGGTGAGGATCGCGGTGTCCCCCTGCTGGTTGAAGGTCGGGGTTGACACCGAGGCCACCCCGTCGGTCGCTGCGAGGTCGTCGGCGACGGCCGCCACCGCGGTCTCGGGGTCGCTCGCCCCGCGGGCGTCGACCACCACGGTCAGCGGGCCGTTGGAGCCGGGACCGAACGCCTCGGCCCGCAGGTCGTAGGCCCGGCGTTCGGTGGCCGTGGTCGGCAGCGACGCGTCGCCGGGGGTGCCCAGCTGCAACGACAGCGCGGGGACCGCGACGGCGGCGAGCACCGCGACCCCGGCGACCGTGACCAGCAGCGGACGGCGCCGGACCATCCGCATCCACGTGCGGGCCACCGGGACGCGGGGGTTCGTGCCGGCCCCACGCCGCTGTGACCGCGACCGAACCCGGTTCGGGAACATGCCCAGCAGCGCCGGGACCAGGGTCAGCGCGACCAGAACGGCCACGATGACGGCGCCGGCGGCGGCGAGCCCCATCTTGGTCAGCGACGGGATCCCGACCACGAGCAGCCCGGCGAGCGCGATCACCACCGTCGTCCCGGCGAAGACGACCGCGGAACCGGCGGTGCCGACGGCGCGGCCGGCGGCCGTCTGGGCGTCGTCGTTCTTGAGCCGTTCCTCCTGGTACCGGGAGACGACGAACATGGCGTAGTCGATGCCGACCGCGAGCCCGAGCATCAGCGCGAGCATCCCGCTGGTGATCGCCATGCCCAGCGGGCCGGCGAGGGCCCAGACGCCGAGGAACGAGATGGCCACCCCGATGATCGCGGTGAGCAGCGGCAGGCCCGCGGCCACCAGCGATCCGAAGGTCAGCAGCAGGACCAGGGCCGCGATCGCGACCCCGATGAGCTCGGTGGCGCTCATGCTGGTGGGGCTCTTGAGCGCCGAGCCGCGCATCTCCGCGGTCAGCCCGTCGTCCCGTGCCTGCTCGACGGCTTCCTCCAGCAGGGCGCGCGACTCGTCGGTCACCTCCGACGAAGGCACGTCGTAGCTCACCGACGCGAAGCCGGTCGTGCCGTCGGCACTGATGCTCGTGCCCGCCGAGGGCGGTACCACCCGCATCACCTGCGGGCTGTCGGCGACGGTGGCCAGCGCCGCCTCGACCGCCGCCTGGTTCGCCGGCGCCTCCAGCGACCCGCCGTCGGGAGCGACGAAGACGAGGGTCGCCGACGCGCTGTCCGAAGGCGTGTCCGGGAAGCGCTCCGCGAGGAGGTCGAACGCGTCCTGCGACTCGATGCCCGGAATCGTCGCCCGGGTGTTCACCGGACCCTCGGACGTCACGGCAGCCGCCACCGCCCCAGCCAGGACCAGCAGCCAGACCACAGCGACCGACCACCGCCGGCGGAAGGCGAAACGCCCAAGACGATCAAGCAGACCTGCCATGTCGGTGCTCCCAGTTCTCGTGGATGTCACAGGGAGCGTTCCCTCCAGGCAGGGGTCCCGTCGTCGTGCAGACGCAGGCTTCATCTACGGTGATCGCAGTAGGCAAGAACTCAACGTCGGGACTGCTTCGCGGAGTCAAGCGGGCAGTATGGGCACGAGCGTCCGTACTGGATGGGCGTGAGTCGACCGAGGCGTCTTGACCGCGCCGCCGGTGATGGGCCCGTTCGATCCAGCTGGCGATCGCGATCCCCAGCGCTTGTCGGGTCCGCGACTGTCGGCGGTCGAGCACGCTCTTCTGCAGCAGGGCGAAGAACGACTCCATGGCAGCGTCGTCGCCGGCCGCGCCGACTCGGCCCATCGAGCCGGTGAGCTGATGCTGATTCAGGGCGTGAACGGACTTCCGCCTGCGGCACTTGTCGATGGAGTAGCCGGCGATTCGGTTGGAATGCGCGTCGTGATCGCGCACAGGTAGAGCTTGCCCTCGGCGGTGCGGTGTTCGGTGATGTCGGTCAACTACAAGGCGTTGGACGCCTCGGCGGTGAGCACCTGGTTGACCCGGTTGTCGTGCACCGGCGGTCCGGCCGGCCGCCCTTGCCTCGTCGGGGCTTGGCGAAAGCGCTCCACCACCGGTTGGCCGCACAGATCGCCAGGCCGTCCGAGCGGTCATCGGCTGCCCGTTCGCGGCGGTCTCTGTGGTGCGCAGTCGGTAGCCGAACTCCGGCTCGTCCCGGTGGGCGTCGAACAGCGCGTCGGCCCGGTGGGCCGTCACGCGGTCCCGGGCGGTGACCCGTGCGGCAGCCATCGCTACCAGGGCTGGCGAGCGAGCTTGGGAAGCCGGCACGTCACCGTCACGAGGACCCCGTCGACGGGGAGCTCACGAACGAGCCGGTAGGTCATGTCCCGGCAGGTTCGCCTGGGACAGATGGGCAGCCGCCCGGCGTAGCACCTCAACCGGCACGGCGTCGTCACCTGGTGAGCCGGTGCCGCCGCCCAGTCAGCCGCCATCGACAGAGACGGAGCCAGCCTTGCTCGAGGAGAGCTCGTTGGATTGGTGGCACGCTCACGGTGATGCATCACCGGATGCTCTGCCTCCTCAGGCGGATGTCTCCGGAGGAGAGCCGGTGGTCGTCCCCGACGTCTGGCAGGATCTGGCAAGTACATGGCTCTGAGTGGTATCCACTCAGCTGTCCTTCCCACATACGTTCGTCTCGATCCAATGATCGCTCTGTCGAACGAATGATGAGGAAGTTCAATCGTGACCGATCAGACCGTTGTTGACGTTCAGGACCTCGCAACCGTCCTCGACCCTTTCGTGACTGGTCTCGCACACTCCTCGCGGTCTCCGGTGCTACGGAACCCGGCGGATGCAGGGATCGCCTATCAGGACATCTCCTACCCGTCTTCTGACGGGACTCCGCTGGAAGCCTGGTTCATCCCGTGTGAGGGATCAACGAAGTTGATCGTCTCCCTGCACGCCTTCGGTATGAACCGTTATGGATTTCCGGCGCACATTGAGCCGTGGAAGTCGGCCTTCGGACCCGGCAACGACACTGAGGTGGACTTCATCCAGGACTACAAGATCCTGCACGACGCCGGCTACAACGTGCTCACCTTTGACTTCCGCAATCACGGCCTCACCAGCGCGGCGAACGGGAACCTCGCATCGAACAACCGATTCGAAGCGCGTGACGTCATCGGTACGTTGAACTACATCCGTATGCGCCCGGACCTGGCAGGTATGACGCTCGGCATCCTCGCCCGGTGCATGGGCGCCAATGCGACGTTCCGGGCCATCGACGAAGACCCGCACGCCTTCAGGGACGTGAAGTGTCTCGTGGCCCCGCTCCTGCTGTCGCCGCTCGCCTTCCTGGAGACAGTGCTGGACGCCTCCGGTCTCGGCGAGCACGCAGACGAGGTCGATCGGCGGTTCCACCTGATCACCGGCGAGCGACTGGTCGGTGGAACCGTGAGCAGGTGGGCGCCGTCGGTCACCATGCCGACGTTGACCTACGGGGTTCATGGCGACACGATCACTCGTCCCGCCGATCTGGAAGACGCCTACGCCGCCCTGGGGGCGACGGAGAAGGACATGTTCTGGATCGAGGACACCCCCCGGCGGTGGGACGGGTACAAGTGGTTCCAGCGGCACCCAGAACGTGTCCTCGAGTGGTTCGACACGTTCATGAAGTAGTGGCTTCGCAGGTGCAAGGCCTGCATGGTCCCTGTCACGGCGCCTCCTCCGGGCGATCCCGGGAGGAGTCGCCAGTCGAGGTGTGCTCGACTGAGGTGGGAGAAGAGAGCGGGAGAGGGATGGCAGGGCTGTATGCAGAGATGCGCCGACGCATCGCAGCGGCGGCCGATGATCCGGAAGGCAGGGCCGCAATCCCCGGGGTGACTCTTCACGCGGTCCGCACGCCCAGCGTCCCGGCTCGTGTGCTCTTCCAGCCGACGCTTTACCTCGTCGTGCAGGGAGCCAAGCGATTGATGCTCGGTGACCGGGAGATCACCTACGGTGGTGGTGAGCTCGTTCTGATGGGTTTGGACCTGCCCGCCCTGGTGCAGGTGACGAGGGCATCCGAGGACGAGCCGTACCTGTCCATGGAGATCGCTCTGGATCGACAGGTGCTCGCCGCCGTCGCCGCGGAGATGCCATCCGGCTCACGTGATGACGCGGAAGCCCTGACCGTCGGGCCCCTGCCCGCCGCGGTGCTCGAGCCAGCGCTGAGGCTGCTGCAGCTGATGGACGTTCCGACCGATGCGCGCGTGCTGGCGGACGCGGTCAAGAGAGAGATTCTCTACCGGGTGTTGTCAAGCCCGGGAGGAGCCAGCTTGACCCAGCTCATCCAAGCCGATTCCTTACTGGCCCGGATCGGCCAGGTCACCGAGTGGATGCGTGATCACCTGGAAGAACCCGTCAGAATCGATGAACTGGCCAGTCGAGCCGCAATGAGCGTCACGTCGTTCCACCGCGGCTTCAAGTCCGTGACCGGAACGTCCCCCGGTCGTTATCACAAGATGCTGCGGTTACACGAAGCGCGACGGCTCATAGTCGCGAGGTCAGACAACCTGGTGCGAATATCAGCCGCGGTCGGGTATGTCAGCCCGTCGCAGTTCAGTCGGGACTACAAGCGCGAATTCGGCTCGGCTCCGGTCGTCGACGCCAGGCGCTTCGGCTGACTGTGAGGCTGGCCGGGTCGGTCTATCGGTGATGGGCTGACGGCTGGCAGCAGTGGGTGTGACCCTTCGTCTGACTGGCTTCGTGCCTTTCGCTCGACTTGTCCGTTTGCTGCTGCCGGCACCGGCCCGGCCAGAGACGTTGGCCTGATCAGGAGCTTGACCGCCAGTGGCTGCTGACGTGCCTCATCACAGTCCTGCCATCTCCGCACCGGACCGGGACCTGCTGCGTCCCATCTGGTGAGGAGAGAACGCATGTCCATGCTGGCAGAGCTGGTCGAGGTCGTCATCGGCGTCGACACCCACAGCCAGACCCACACCGCCGCAGTCCTCGACGCCCGCACCGGTGGCGTGCTGGCCAGGGCGACGGTCACCGCCGACCCGGACGGCTATGCCGAGTTGGTCGCCCTGGCCGAGCAGCACTCGGGGCTTCGGGCGTGGGCGATGGAGGGCGCCGGTGGCTACGGCGCCGGCCTGGCCCGCCATCTGGCCGCCGGCGGGGAGATGGTGGTCGAGCTGGACCGGCCCAAGCGACCGGCACGGCGGGCCGGGGCCAAGTCCGATCCGATCGACGCCGAGCGCGACGCGCTGGCCCGCACCCGGCTGGCCCAACCCAAGACCGGCGCCGAGCGCGCGGCACTGCAGATGCGCCTGACCGCCCGGCCGCCGTGGAGGCCACCAGCACCAGCCAGCGGCAACTGCTGGCGATGGTCATCACCGCCGCTGAGCAGGTGGCGCCCGCTTCCGCGGCCAGAACACCCGCGCGATGATCACCACCGCCGCCAGACTGCGCCCCGGCGCCAGCACCGGCGACATCGAGGTGATCGGGCTGACCGTGCTCCACGACCTGGCCGACCGCATCCGCTTCCTCGAGGCCGAGGCACTCGGCCACGAAAAGGCCATCCGCACCATCGTCCGCTCCTGGCGGTCAGACCTGCTCGAGTTGACCGGAGTTGGACCGATCGTGGCCGCCACCGTGCTCACAGCCTGGTCCCACCCCGGCCGCTGCCGCAACGACGCGGCGTTCGCCATGCTCGCCGGCACCGCCCCCATCCCGGCGTCCTCGGGCAAGACCGTCCGCTACCGGCTCAACCGCTCCGGGGACCGCCAACTCAACCGTGCCCTGCACACCGTGACCCTCAGCCGCCTGCACCAGGGCCTGTGCCCGTCGTCAGATCAACGGGCACAGGCCGTGACTCAGTCGGGGCTACTTCTGCTGGATCCTGGCGAGCGCCGCGCCTTCGCCGGAGAGGGAGGCGATGGCCGTTGGCCACTGCGTGGTGTCTACGCCGAGGGTGTCGCGGAGGTAGGCGAGGGTGATGCGCTGGAGCAGTGCGACCCGCGCCGGGTGCTCGTCGGTGGTCTCCTTCGCGTCGTAGCCGGGGATACCCCCGAGGGAGTGCTCCGCGTCGGTGAGGGTGAGCAGGGCCTTGGGGCCGGGGCTGAGGGTGTAGGGGTCTGCTGACCAGTCGGGGCCCCGGACGGTGAGGAACGACTGGTCGCGGTCGCCGGCGACGACGAGTGCTGGCGCGGTCATGTGCTCGAAGGTGACGTTCAGCCAGGGCAGCGTGTCGATGATGCCCGGCTTGAGGTGCTCGCCCCCGACCCCGGCGGTGCCGAGCAGGATGCCGGCCGAGACCCGGGCGTCGGACATGTCCTCGCCGTCGCCGGCTGGGGCCAGGACGCGCAACCCGAGGAGTGCGGCGGTGGTCTGGCCGCCGAAGGAGTGGCCGGCGGCTGCGATGCGGGTCGAGTCCATCCGCCCGGGCAGGCCGGGGACGGCGGCCTCGAGCGTCGGGAGGTGGTCGAGGATGCGCTTGGCGTCCTGGATGCGGTGGCGCCAGAGCTCAGCGGCGCGCGGGTCGTCCGCGGGGACGCCGATGCGCCGGGAGTCCAGGTAGGTGGCCTGGACGACGACGAAGCCGTGGGCGGCCCAGTAGTCGGTCAGCGGGCCGTAGCCGTCCAAGGACGAACCGAACCCGTGGGAGAAGAGGACCACCGGCAGGTCGCTGCCGGTGACGGGTGCGGAGATCCGCACCTCCAGGTCTGCACCGCGACCGGGGGCGGGCAGCGCGACGGGCTTCACCGAGACGACGGGAACGCCGCCGTCGAGGGCGTCGCGGTTGGTGCTGGTCATGACAGCTTCCTTCTCTCCAGGGGCTGGGGGACGGTGTGAGGGGTGGTCGGGGAAGGTTCAGGCGGTCGGCAGCCGGAACAGCCGCTCGGCGTTGGCGTGCGCGAGCTTGGTGCGGTCCTCGGGGCTCAGCGGCGCGGTCTGGACGAAGATCCGAGCTCCGTTGCTGCCGCTGAAGCGGCCGCGGGAGTCCTCGCCTGCCGTGCCGGTGGTGCGGCCGTAGGGGTCGTCCTGGCCGAACATCACCCGGTCAGCGCCGAGCACGTCGACTGCCTGTCGGAGCATTCGGTGGCTGAAGACGCCGCCGGCGGTGACGTGCACGTTGCCGGTGATGTAGTCCAGGACCCGCCGTTCCAAGTGCCGCGCGGCACCGCTGAGGAGGTCGGCGCGGTCAGCGAAGGGGACGAGCATCTCGCCCCAGTGGCCGAGGACGACCTGCAGGTCCGGGTGCCGGTCGAACGTGCCGGACAGGATCAGGCGCAGGGTGGCCAGCCCGGCCTCGGCGTGCCAGCCCCAGCCGCCGGTGCCCAGGATCATGGACGTCCATTGGTCGAAGCCGCCGTAGGCGATGGTGCGCAACTGGCGGGGCGGCAACGCTGGGTGGATGTAGAGCGGCACGCGCAGTTCCGCCGCCGCCTCGAAGATCGGCCGGAACCGGTCGTCGTCGAGGAAGACGTCGCCGGTCCGGGGGAAGAGCATCGCGCCTACATGGCCGAGTTCGGTGACGGCCCGACGCAGCTCGTCGGCGGCCGCGGTCGCGTCGGGGGTGGGCAAGGTGGCGAAGGCGGCGAATCGGTCGGGGTGTCGACGCACCGCGTCGGCGAGGAAGTCGTTCGCCTCCCGGGCCAAGGGCGCCGCCTCGACGGCGGGCAGGGGCTGCGTCCCAGGGGTCGTGACGGACAGAACCTCCATCGCCACACCCGCGGCGTCCATGCGGGCCAACCGCTCCTCGCCGACGTCGAGCAGAGCCCGGTTGATGTCTCCACGGCTGCTCATCAGGTTGACGGTGTCGTCGCCGCCGAACCGGAGGAGGGCATCGCGCAACTCGGGAGTCCAGGCGTGCTCCTCGACACCCACCACCCGACCAGCGGACGTGCCGGGGCCGGGCTCAAGACCCGCGTCTTCCTCATCCATGCAGACAGTCTGCAGTACAGACGATCCCTAGTGGCAAGCAAACGTGACACGGATCATTGGTGTGCAGGAGTAATCTCGCCGCATGGACATCGGGCAGCCGTCGTCAAACGTCGAGTCGAGTGACGTCGATGCGCTGGATCGTGACCTGGGCTGGGCGATCGGTGTCGTGTCCCGCAGCTACCGTCGGCTCGCCATGGCCGCCGTCGAGCAGTTGCCCGCCGGGCCGCGCGGCTACCACCTCCTCTGCGCGGTGGCTGATGGTCCGCCTCGGTCACAGCTGGCGCTGGCGCGGCGTCTCGGCATCGACAAGACCGTCATGACGTACCTGGTCGACGACCTCGAGAAGGCCGGGATGGTGGTCCGCCGTCCCGACCCGCTGGACCGACGAGCCCGTCAGGTGACCATCACGGCGAATGGTTTCCGGGCGTTGCAACGAGCGCGTGAGCAGGTCCAGGACGCCGAGTCGGAGCTCCTGGCCAACCTCACAGCGGAAGCGGCCGACGTGTTGCGGAGTGTGATGGCCCGCCTGGCGCGAGACGCGCAGGAGGTCGCCGTTCAGTCGGGTGAGTCTGCGGCCCCCAGCTGCTAATCGCAGCGCCCGTCGACCCATACACGTGCAGGCCAGGTGGAGATTCGCCGACCAAGCGCCGAGCCACGTTCTGGGGGTGCGCAGCAAAGCGAAGTGACGAGATCGGCGGCGGGTCCACGTCAGATGCTCGTCGATCCGGGCCGTGGATCCCGGTCGAAGGTTGTGGGCCGGTCAGCTGTTGACCGGCCTGCAAGAGGCCTCGCGTGCGCCGCCTTCAGGCGTCATCACCTCCTGCGAGGAGCCGAAGTCCATCCGAGCTCGATACCTCTCAACATAGGATCCTGGCGAGATGGGGGTCAGGGTCAGGTCCGTGACTGATGAGCCTTCTCGTAGTCGCCTATGCCCCTGTAAGGAGCATCGTGATGCTTGCCTATGCCGCACGAGCAGTGTCGTCGGCCCCGCGCCCTGAGTTGTGGTCGCTGTTGCTCGCCTCGGCCAGCTGGCCCGCATGGTCGACCGTCGATGAGCTGGTCCTCGACCGATCCGAGGGGCTGGCACCCGATGGCCGGGACGGCGTCGGCGCCACCCGAGCCTTCCGCACCGGCAAGGTCGTCACGATCGAGCGCATCACCGCTCTCGACCCTCCCCGGCGTTTCGCCTACGAGGGAGCGCGCAATGCCTTCATCTCCGACTACGCCGCGGTGATCGAACTGGACGAGACGTCCTCCGGGGGGACAGTCATCCGGTGGTCAGGCAGCTACACCGCTCGCTGGGGCACCCGGTGGCTGATGCGTCGCATCATGCGCGCGGTGATGCAGAAGATGGCGGACGGTCTGGCGTCCTACTCGTCGGCGCGCTGAACCGCGCCTGTGACCCGAGATCTTGCTGACTGCATCTCCGCGGCGGTGCACTCGGCCCGGCCCGATCAGTTGCTGCTCAGTCGCACTAGCCACCGGGCGGGGAAGCGAGCTTCGTCCAGCCGTCATGACCAGATGAAGACGACGAGGCGGGTCCGGTCGCGCTCCTTGTTTCGTCATCGCTCGGTGTGTGTGCGCGGACCGTCAGGGGGCTGACGAACAGCGGTTCGGCGATCTGGTGGTTGGACAGGTAGTGCGCGTCATCCCATGCCGGTGAGCTCTTCAGCGTCGCGGGTGGCGCCTCATGAAGACCGGGTCACTGTGGCGTCGTCCTGTGGCTGCAACTGGCAGCAGCAGTGCTCACTGGTGTCGCAGCGGCATACTCGATGCTCAACGGCAGCTCGTAGGAGGTCTCGTGAGCGGACCAACCAAACCTCCGTGTCTCACGGTGGGGCCCGTTCCGTCTGCCAGGTGAGACGAAGCGCTGGCGAGACGCCCATGCTCGCGCCGAGCTTGAGATGAAGCTCGCCATGCAACTCGCAGTACCTGTCTGGGACCGAGGACCTGCGGAAGACGCGGTCCCCGATGAACAAAATGTCGAAACTGATGCTGTCGTCGTCCATCCGGGCGAGATCCTCAGCGCTGACGAGATCGCCGCCCTCGAGTTCCACTACCGACAGACTGCTGAGCTGCCGAACTCCGGCGGCAAGCGCACTGGCGATGTGTTTCGCTATAACAGAGGCAAGATGATGGACGTCGTCCGCCCAGATGACGGCGGCCCGAAGGTCATTGTGAAGGTTGGGCTCTTCGAGCCGAACTCGAAGCGACCAAAGCTAACCCCCGGGCAGCGAATCAGCCTGGGCGCCCCTCGCGGGGAGCGATCCGCCGCAGGCACCGAACTGCCGAGGGCCAGCGCCCGGAGGCGCTAGCTTGCCCAGCCAGCAACGCAGCCTTACTCCAAGCCGTATTCGGACTCCTGGCCGTATCCGGCGCCTGGTTGTTGACTAGAAGCATGAGCGATACCACCGTTTTGGTCCTGGGCGCGACAGGCAAGGCCGGCAGACGTATCACTCCGCGGTTGCGGATGCGGGGACTGACCGTTCGCGCCGCCTCGCGGACCAGCCCCACCCCCTTCGACTGGTCCAACCCGGGCGGTTGGGATGCCGCGCTACGCGGTGCCGACGCGGTCTACGTCGTGCCTCCAGCTGTGCCCGGCCCAGTGCACCAGTTGGTTGCCCGAGCCATCGCGACAGGCGTGCAGCGCTTGGTATTGCAGTCCGGGCACGGCGCCGACGTCTGGGGCGACACCGCTTTCGGGAGGGACATGCTCTCGGCCGAAGACGCCGTGCGGGCATCGAACCTCGAATGGACCGTCCTACGTGCGGCGAACTTCAACCAGAACTTCGACGAGGAACTCTGGCACGCACCCCTAGTGCAAGGGGAGCTGGCGCTGCCAGCCGGTTCAGTACCAGAGCCGTTCATCGACCTAGAAGACGTCGCCGACGTGGCGACCGCCGTGCTGATGGAACCCGGGCGGCATGACGGGCGCATCTACGAACTCACCGGGCCGCGGGCGTTGACGTTCGCTGAAGCCGTCGAGGTCGTATCAGTGGCATCGGGGCTACCGATGACCTACCGACAAATCTCTCCGCAGGAGTACACCGACGCCCTGACTCAAGGGGGACTGCCTCTAGAAGTGGCACACCACGTCTCAGAGATGTTCGTGATGATGGCCCGCGGGGTCATCGCTCAAACAACCGAGGACGTCAGCGCAGTGCTCGGTCGGTCGCCCCGCTCCTTCGAGGAGTATGCAGTCCGGGCTGCGGCTAGTGGGGCCTGGCGGCGTTGACCGGTCGCTGGCCCGTTGTCTGCGGTCGCCAGAACAGGAGCTGGCTCGTTGTGCTGCCCGCATCAGCGTCGGTGAGGGAAGCTGGTGGCCAGCCGAAGTCTGCGGTGGCCGAGGAACTGCTGGTGCGTCTCGGGTCCCGGCCAGAAGCAGCTACGCGCAGAACAGCACCCACGGGGTCATCACCAGCCAGGAACTCGCATCTGCTGGACAACGTCGCCGCGGACCACGGTCACGTGCACGTCCTCTCAGCGGCAGGCTGAACAGTCGCGCCAGGACGATGAGTCCGCCGTTCTAGCGCTCCCCGATCTTGAGTCCAGCATTGGCCCACCAGCTGCTGCGCGATGCTGAAGCATGCCGACCCTATTTCGGCGCACCGATCAGCCGCACCTGCCGCTGGGGTACATGAGCATGGTCGCGTCGAGTAGGGCGCCCGGTGACTGGTTGAGCGGGCGGTGCGTTGGAGCGACCACGGCAGGAGGCGAGCTTCAACCCACCAGGCTGCACAACTGGTCACTCAGACAGGCGGGCAAGGCGGCCCAGCCGGGCGGCAGAACTTGGTCGAGACTGCATCCGGGTCTAGCCGGTCGGTCGCCACGGCTGACGTTGGGCGGTCGTTGAGGTCGAAGCCGCCGAAGGGGACGCGGTGCTCGGCGTACTCGCCCAAGGAAGAGCGCTCAGCGTCGGTGAGGGCGTGGAAGCTGGACTCGAGGTTGTCGGCTGGCCGAGATCGAGGAGTTCTTCAGCCGCGCCCCCGATCGGGTCGCCTGGGCGATGCACTACACCGTCGCCGGCAACGTCCACGTCGCTCCGGATGCCCAGTCCGCTACCGGCACCGGCACCTGGTACCTGTGGCAGCCGATGACCCTCGATGGCGTCGCTGTGTGGCTGATGGGCCGCTACGACGACCACTACGTCAGATCCGGCGAGGACTGGCGCTACACCAGCCTGACCCTGGATGTCCAGGCGGTTACGCCTATCGACCGGGGCTGGGTAGCGGAGCGCTTCGCGAGCTCGGAGTAGCGGACCGACACCGTCAGAAGCCTGCCCGCGGCGGCGCTCGATGCTCGACATCCGAGCTGGGTCGCACCGATCGGGAGTCGTCGTGCCACGGTCGCCCGCGCCGACGCGGTGACGGCGTCGACCCCCGGAAGACCGGTCGACGCCGTTCATCTGCCCTCGGTCAAGGCCGCAAGGCCCATGAACTCCCCGGACGAGTGGCGACGTCGCTCTCGTGAGGAGTCAGCAGAGACACGCCGGTGATGCCCCGTGGTTGGGGGAGTCCGGCTCCCGTCGACGCGCCGTCGGAGTCACACAGGTGGCCGTCGCCCAACGCAACAGGAGCGTCATGCGCACGAGGATCACAGAGTTGTTCGGCATCGAGCACCCGATCATCCAGGGAGGCATGCACTACGTCGGTCTCGCCGAGCTTGCCTCCGCCGTCTCCAACGCAGGGGGACTCGGCGTCATCACCGGGCTCACGCAGCGGACCCCGGAGTTGCTCGCAGCAGAGATCGCGCGGTGCCGCGAGATGACCGACAAGCCGTTCGGGGTGAACCTGACGTTCCTGCCCAGTTTCCGCGAGCCGCCGTATCTGGAGTACATCCAGGCCATAGCCGAAGGCGGCGTCACGATCGTCGAAACCGCCGGGCGCAACCCAGCGGCGCACATGCCGGCGCTCAAGCAGGCTGGGATGACCGTCTTCCACAAGTGCACGTCGGTGCGGCACGCGGTGAAGGCCCAGCGCATCGGCTGCGACGCGGTCAGCGTCGACGGCTTCGAGTGCGGCGGCCATCCCGGCGAGGACGACATCCCGAACATGGTCTTGCTCCCCCGAGCGGCGGAGGCGCTGAGGATCCCGTTCGTCGCCTCGGGCGGCATGGCCGACGGGCGCAGCCTGGTCGCCGCTCTCGCGCTGGGCGCCGACGGGATGAACATGGGTACCCGGTTCGTCGCCACCCAGGATGCGCCTGTGCACCCGAGGGTCAAGGCAGCCCTGCTGGCAGCGAACGAGTTCGACACCCGGCTGATCATGCGGCCGCTCCGGAACACCGAGCGGGTCCTCGACAACGCCAGCGTGACTCGGCTGCTCGAGATCGAGCGGGAGAGGGGAGACGCCCTCACCATCGAGGACATCGTCGACCAGGTCGCCGGCGTTTACCCCAAGGTGATGATCGACGGCGAGGTGGACGCCGGGGCGTGGAGCTGTGGCATGGTCGTCGGCCTGATCAACGACATCCCCACAGTGCAGGAGCTGATCAGCCGGATCATGGTCGAGGCCGAGAGACTCATCGGAGTCCGGCTCACCGGACTGCTCGAGAACCCGGCGGGCACCGCGTCCGCTGTGTCTCGGACATGACTGGCCGGGCGTGAACTCGATCCGGTCAGGGGCGGCCCGCACCCCAGCACAGGACGAGACGTTCGGTGGAGCGGGCAGGCGTCCGGTCCAGCAACCGTCGGTGCCCGCCGCCGGCCGCACATGCCCCCGTGGACGGGCATGCCGTGATGCCCCAAGGGCCGTCCGACGGTGAGCATCCCTTCTACGGCGACGCAGCGCGAAGAACCGGAGGGGTAGACATCTGGGTCTGGGTTTGGCCGCGGTCATGCCTTCGGATACGCCGACAAGGTGTTTGCTGGCCAGTCCGATCGTCCTGGGGTGCTCGCGTGGGCACGTGAGCACGTGAGCACGTGAGCACGGCTGGGTCTCTATGGAGGCTGGGACTCCGACACCCCCGGTCGTTGCCGAGCTGATTGAGCTGCCCCCTTGGAGTTCGGCGGTGAGCATGAGCCACGGAATGTCCTGACCGGTCGAGCAGGTCAGGTGGGTGCGCTGGCGTTCGACATTGCGGCGACACCTCAGTGGAGTCCGTGACCCGGAGCGGGTCGTAGCAGGGCAGACGGAGTTCGATACCCGGTGGGCTCTCCGGGCTGAGCCGCGGAACCATGAGCTCCTTCGTCGCTTCGTGGCCGACCCCGGCGCGCACGAGGTGCTGCTTGCCACGGACGACGGTGATGTTCTTTGGGTGACACAGTCAGGTTCGGCAGCTGCCCGAGCAGATGGTCACCGACCATCGCTCCTGGAACATCACCTGCGTCTGCTCACGGCGATACACGGGCGACTTGCAGCAACGGTGGGGGCTAGGAGGAAGGGCGGCCTGTCTGGTCCCGGTAGCTGCACATGGCCGTGTGGTTCGCTGGCCGGTTGGTCGCAGAGGACCAGCGACGTTCACATGGCAAGGCGGGCGCCCGTCTTGAGCATGTCCGGGAACTGGCTCAGCGAAGTCCGGGAAAGGTTGGGTATCGGGCCGTCCGTTGAAGGGTGGTTGTGGGCCGCAATTGCGGAACCCCTTCCTGGTCATGCAGAGCGACACGACCGTTTTCCGCTAGTCGCTCTTCCCGACCGCGGCCTGTGAAGGCCGGGTAGTGGTCAGTCCGTTAACAGGTTGTTCCGGTCAGTCTCGCCCGCAGCGATGAAGACTCGGCCGGCTACGTCGATGACTCGGCGGGAGAACGGGGGCTGTGCCTCAGAGTCCAGCGAGGTGAGTCTGCCCCTAGCAGGCGCGATGAAGTCCGCATGCGCCCACACGGGCCTGGCTTGTCGGTCGGTCGCAGGCCGTCGGCACCGAGGACTGGACGCCGGCGCAGGTGGCCGCGGCGAACGAGCGCCGGCTGCTCGGCGACGACTGACTTCTAGGCCCTCGCCGGGCGCCGTTCGACGACGATCGTGACGATGCCGAGTGCGATCACCCCGATCTCCGAGATCGCCGCCAGCCACTCCGGGATGCCCGACCACCGTGAGTGGACCTCGAAGAAACCGCTGGGCGTCGTCGCGAGGATGAACGCACCCAGCGTCGCGACGCCGAACCCGATCGCCCCGAGCAGCGGCAGCCAGTGCCGCCACACCAGCACGAGCACGCCGAGCACGATCCCGCCGATGCCGTTGAGCAGGAACGCCGGACCGACGATGTCGACCGACCTCATGCCGGTCGCCCACAGGTCGAGGTGGACGACCGCGGACAGCATGAGGCACGCGCACAAGAGGGCGCGCAGCACGTCGGACGTCGCCTGCCGCCCGCGATGTAGCTCCACTGGTTCAGGTCTTCCCTGCGAGGACTTCACCATTGACGACGTGCACGTCCACCTCGGACAGCGGTTTCGGAGCAGGGCCCGAGACGTTCGCGCCGGACAGGTCGAACACCGAGCCGTGGCACGGGCAGACGAGCTCGCCGCCGTCACCCTTGACCGTGCAGCCCTGGTGCGTGCAGATCGCCGAGAGCGCGACGATCGTCCCTGCGGACGCCTGCGTCAGGAGGAGCTCCTTCCCGTCGGCGTCCTTGACGGAGAGCGCGCCGCCCTCGGGGACGTCAGAGACCTTGGCGAGCGCTCCGGACCCGCCGCCGGTGTTCTCGCTCGGGGTGTCGTCGTTCGTCGAACCACCACCACTACCGCACGCGGCGAGCACGCCGGCTGCGGCAACGCCGGCGGTGACCAGTCCGGCCCGCTTCAGCATCTGCCGGCGATCGAGACAGCCGACGCAGTTCGATGCGTGCTTGTGGTTGTTCGGGTCCAGTGTGTTCGGGGCATCCAGCAGCGAGGACATCTGCACCTCCGTGCGCGAGTCGGGACGAGCGGTCACCAGTTGTCACGAGGCGGAGGTCGCGGAAGTCCACCGCAACTTCGGCCTGTTTGCCACGACGCGAGATCGTGGAGTTCGGTGCGGACGTGTGTGAGCTCAGAGCTGATCTTCGGCTTGTTGACCTCAGTGAGCCCACACACGTCCGACGCGGCGTCAGGACTCGCGGGGGGAGACCGTCATGATCCCAATGCACATCTCGTCGGCGGTGCCGTCGCCCCACACGACGTAGCGCGGCGGCAACGTGCTCAGCTGCGGCACCTGCTTGCGCAACCCCGCGTCGTGCGTACACGTCACCCGCAGCGTGTCCCCCGGATCGACCTCCACCGGCTCCGGCAGCTTCAGCATCCGCTGGTTGTCGAAGTCGAACTGCGGCACGTTCAGCAGGACCTTGGCCTCCGGCGTGCCCGGGTTGAGTTCGACCTTCATGGACCGCCCGTGCATGTGCATGTGACCGAAACCGGCGAACACCGTCACCGGCTCCTCCACCTCGTGGTCACAGGTCTGGGTGTCACCGGGCTCCGGCACGCCGCTCTCGTTGCACTCCTCCACCTGCTCGTCCGCGAATTCGCCGACCTCCGGCCCGAAACGCTCGGTCACGTCCGCGATCGAGGCCGCCCGGTCACAGAGCGGACCCGACTCGTCGGCGGCACAGGGCAGGTCGATCGGCGCGTCGAGCGACCACGTCTCGAGCTCCCGGGTCTGCGGCGTGCCGTCCGTCAGCCGCAGCCGCACCGCCGAGCGGTCCGACCCGGCCGGCTCGCCGTCGGTCGCGAGCAGGTTGTAGTGCATCTGGAAGACGATCAGGCTGCCCGGCTCCAGCTTGAAGCCGGCGTCCTGGTCGAGCAGGGTCTCCGTGGCGCCCGGCGCCCAGGTGTCCACCCACGCCGCGCCCGGGTCGGGGCTCTCCTCGTCGTCCTCCACGTCGGCGCCCTCCACGCCGGTCCCGCCGAAGCACTGCCAGCCGAGGCCGGGAGTCTTCGCGTCGTGCTCGCGCACCGCGGCAGCGTCGCCCGCCGGCACCGCGTACACGATGCCGTGGTGCGCGATGTCGACGTTCTCCGGAATGACCTGGGTCCCGGTCAGGAACGCCTCCTCGGTCAGGCCCGGATCGAGCACCTGGCACCGGTACTCGTCCACGGCGCCCTCCGGCGGCGCGGGCGTGTAGGCCTCGGCCATCTCCAGCTCGACGAACCGTTCGCCGGCGCGCAGCGGCTGCGGTGGAGCCGACGACCCGTCCCCGTGCGCGCTGTGCGAGTCGGCCGCGGCGGGCGCCGCAGGGTTGTCCGCACCCGAACTGCAGGCGGCGACAGCGAACACCGTCGCCAGCGCCATGATGGGCGCCCCGACCTTCCACCTTGAACCGGACGGCGCTGCGTTGACTGCCATTACTAGCCTCCTAATGCGGATTGCACCGCTTACCTGAGGCCTGCTTCCTACCGAGCGAAACTTAGACACCCATTAGAGCGACGCTCGGGACTGCTCCGGGTTCGGTTGACTCCTGGCCTGTAAGGACGTGGTCCTCGCTGGAAGGATCAGGATCGTGCCTGGTGCATACCCGCCGGGGTTCCGGCGTGACGTGATCGCTGTCGCCCGTCGTGGCCAGCAGTCCCGGGCGCAGGTCGCCCGCAGCTTCGGGATCTCCGAGTCCTGCCTGGGCAGGTGGTTGGCGGTCGCGGACCGGGGGGACGCGCGCGCCTCGAGCCGCCGTGAGCCTGATCCGGCGCCCGGCGCCCGGCGGTGATGATGAGATCCGTGAGCTGCGTCGACGGCTCAAGCAGGTCGAGCAGGAGAACGAGATCCTGCGCCGGCGACGGCCTACTTCGCCCGGGACGTCCTCCCGAGATGATGTACCCGCTGGTCGCTGACCTGGCCGCGGACGGTATCCCCGTCGCGGTGACCTGCCGGGTGCTCGGGTTCTCCAAGCAGGCGTACTACGCCTGGGTTGCGGCCGGTCACCGACCAGGACTGGGACGACGCGCATCTGATCAACGCCGCGATCGACATCCACCACGACGACCCGGAGTTCGGCTACCGGTTCATCGCCGACGAGCTGCCCGCTCGAGGCGGCTGGGGTCGGCGCACTGTGTCCTGCCCCGACGGTGAGCCGCGCGGGCCATGCTCGAGGGCCGCCGTGGCTTGTCCTGCGTCGCGCCGCCGGTGCGGGTCAGCGCACCGCGGTGTCCTCCCCGACGGTGAGCCGCGCGATCGGGGAGGGCGGGGCCGCGGCCGGGAGGTCGACCCGAAGCAGCGCGCCACCGCGTGCGGAGCGGGCGACGGTGGCCCGGCCGCCGTGGGCGTCGACGACCCGCTGGACGATCGACAGCCCCAGTCCGGATCCCGGCAACGCCCGGGCGCTGTCGGCACGGTAGAACCGGTCGAACACCCGCGGTACGTCGGCCGCGTCGATGCCCGGCCCGGCATCGTCGACCTCGAGCACCGCCGACGTGCCCTCGGCACGGAGCCGGACCTGGACCGGCTGGTCCGCGGGGGACCACGTGCCGGCGTTGTCGATGAGGTTGAGCACCGCCCGCTGGAGCGCAGCGGGACGCCCGCTCACCCACACGGAGGTCACGTCGAGCGCGACCTCGATGTCGGGCTTGCGGGAACGCGCCCGGGTCGCGGCGGCCGCCACCACGTCGGCGAGGTCGAGCAGCTCGGCGCTCTCGTCGCTGACGTCACCGCGCGCCAGGTCGGTCAGCTCGGCGGCAAGGGTGCTCAACTCGGTCACCTGGGCGCCGAGATCGTTGAGCAGCCGGGTCCGGCTCTGCGCCGGCAGAGCGCTGTCCAGGGTGCCGCGCCGATCGAGCCGGATCAGCAGCTCGACGTTGATGCGCAGGCTGGTGAGCGGGGTCTTGAGCTCGTGGGCGGCGTCCTCGGCGAGCAGCCGCTGGGCCTGCCGGGAGTCCCGGAGCGCGGCGAGCATGTCGTTGATCGACTGGATCAGCCGCCGGATCTCCCCTCCGCCCTCATCCGGGACGTCGGCGTCGAGATCGCGGGTGTGCGCGACACGCACCGCGGCGGCGGTCAGCCGGTCGATCGGTGCCAGCCCGATCCGCGCCACGGTCCGCCCGACAAGGGCGCCCCCGACCACGCAGAGCAGCCCGGTCAGCAGCATGGCCAACCCGAACTGGGTGAGCGGGCTCTCATCGGCGACGCGGGCCACCTGGACCGCGCCGTCGCCCGCCCGCACCGTGTAGATGTAGTAGTCGTCGTCGCCGCCGTCGTTGTCCTCCATCAGGTCGTCCGGTGCGCCACGCGCCACGCGCCCGGCGCCCTCGCTGACCGGGGGCAGCGCGGGTTGGCCGGCCGGCGTCCGGGTGGAGCCGTCGGGCAGGATGACCCGCACCAGCCGACCGGATCCGGCGTACGGCGGCAGCTGGACCTGCGCCAGACCGCCGCGCTCCGCATTCGTCGCCAGCACGCGGGACTCGGCGCGTAGCTCGTTCTCGGCGGTGTCCTGCAGCTCCCAGTACAGCAGCCCGACGCCCCCCAGGAACGCCAGGAACACGCTGACCGTGATGGCCGCCGCCGCGATCACCGTCAGCCTGGTCCGCAGGGACCACCTGCGCCACCATCCGGTCAGCCATCGCGGTTCGCGGCCGACGGGCCCGCTCACGGAGGAGTCTTCCGCAACGTGTACCCCATGCCGCGCAGCGTGTAGATCAATCGCGGCTCACCCTCGGCCTCCATCTTGCGGCGCAGGTAGCTCACGTACACCTGGAGGTTGTTGGCGGTTGCGCTCATGTCGAAGCCCCAGATCGCCTCGAACAGCATGTCGCGGGTCAGGACCCGGGTCGCGTTGCCCATCAGGACCTGCAGGAGGGAGAACTCGGTCCGGGTCAAGCGCAGCGGCCGCCCGCCCCGCCACGCCTCGAACCTGTCGGGATCGAGCCGGACGTCGGCGAACGACAGGATCTGCGACTCCTCGTCGGTCGCCGTGCGCCGGCGCAGCAGGGCCCGCACCCGGGCCAGCAACTCCTCGGTGGCGAATGGCTTGGGCAGGTAGTCGTCGGCGCCCGCGTCCAGCCCCGCGACCCGGTCGGAGACCTGGTCACGAGCGGTCAGCATCAGCACCGGCAGCTCCCGACCCGCGGCCCGCAACCGCCGGCAGGTCTCCAACCCGCCGAGGCGGGGCATCATCACGTCGAGGATCAGCAGATCCAGCGTGTCACCGGCGGCCCCACCGACCCCGTCGAGCACCGCGAGACCGTTGGGCACGGTGCTGATGTCGTAACCCTCGACCTGGAGCACCCGCTCCAGCGACTCACGGATCGCCGCGTCATCATCCGCGATCATGATCCGCACGCCGGCCCACCCCCTCCCAGTCGGTGCTCGTGCCGCTCATGGTCTCCGATCAACCTGAGGCCAGGATCAGCTGTCTTCTCACCAAAGCAGGGGACTGCTGCAGCTTCGGTTGACCGTGGTTGGGACTGATCATGCCGCGATAGCGGCCTGGGTGGTGAAGGCGAGTTCGAACTCGACTGGGGCCGGCTTGCCGAGGGCACGCTGGCGCCGGCGGCGGTTGTAGGTGTGCTCGATCCAGAACACGATCGCGGCGTGGAGCTCGTCGCGGGTGCGCCAACGCCAGCGGTCCAGAACGTTCTTCTGCAGCAGCGCATGCCAGGACTCCATGGCGGCGTTGTCACCCGCGGAGGCGACGCTCGCATCGATCCCTGCAGGCCGGCGACAGTCAGAACGGCGCGGAAGGATCTTGCTCGGAACTGGGATCCGCGGTCGCTGTGCACCACCACCAGGCCCCGCGGCTGGCGCCGTGCAATCGCCGTACGTAGCGCGGTGACGGCCAGCTGGGCGGTCATCCGCTCGTCGATCGCGTAGCCGACGATGCGGTTGCTTCTGCCTGAGCGGTTGGGGCCGTGACAGACGGTGTGGGCATCCGAGTGGTCCGGCTTGGACCGGGTAGGCCCCGCACCCGCCCGACGGCGATACTGGGCGATCGGGCCTACTGCTCCAAGGCCATCCGCGCCCATCTCCGATCCCGCGGGATCGCGGCGGTCATCCCCGAACCCCGCGACCAACAAGCTCACCGCCCACGCCGCGGCGATGAGGGCGGACGCCCGATCAGCTACGACCGCGGGTTCCACAAGAAGCGCAACGTCGTGGAAGGCTCATTCGCCCTGCTCGAGCAGTGGTGCGGACTGGCCACCCGATACGACGAGCACGCACTCATCTACCGCGGAGCCGCCGTCCTGGCCGCCGTCCTCTCCTGGCCAGAACGTGAGAGACATGCCCTGGGCGAGTCCATCGCCCGAGTGGCCACGTCCACCGGGCTGGGCCGCAAGCGGGTCGCCAAGGCCGCCGGGGTCGCCCGGCTGGACGAGGCCACCGCCGCCGCCGTCACGGCCGCCAACCTCACGCTCGACCAGGTCGTCGCCGTCTACGCCGAGGACCCCGACACGACCGCCGCCCTGATGGAAGCGGCCACCCCGGGGCAGTCCGCTCACGCCCTCACCCGCGCCAAGCGCGCCCGCGAGGAAGCCGAGCGGGCCGCCGCGCTGCTCGCGCAGCTGACCGAGGCCGGGCGGCGGGTGCTGGACGCCGCAGACGGCGGGCAGCTCTCCCGCATCAGCCAGCTGGCCCACGACGGTGCGGACCTGACCGCCGGGAGCCACGTGGCGTGCGAGGAGTCGGCGGTCTACCTCAGCAACAGTTGGAACGGCGTGAGCGCCGTGGGGGTGTGCACCGACCCGGCCACGTACGGCCACGCCAACCGCTACAGCAGGATCGGCATGCCGCCGATCCCGCGGCCCTCGGTCGGGTCGTCGGTGACGCCCCTGGGTCAGCTTGCCGGGTTCATCCCGCCATCGACGGCGTAACGGCCGCCCGTGAGGTACCGGGCATGCGCGGAGGTCAGTAAGATCACGAGTCGTGCGACGTCGTCAGCGTGGCCCATCCGTCCCATCGGGACCGAGAAGCCGTCCGTGAACGCCTGGCGGGCGGTGTCGATGTCCGTGCCGTCTGCCTCGGCGAGGAAGGCGAGGTGGTCGGTCATCGTGTCCGTCTCGATCAGGCCGGGCAGCACGGAGTTGACCCGGATCCCGTGTCGGGCGACCTCGTTGGACAAGCCCTTGCTGTAGTTGTTCAGCGCTGCCTTCGCGGTGGCGTAGGGCAGCAGGCCCGCCGGGGGGAAGCGGGACACCACCGAACTCATGTGGATGATCACGCCGCTGCCCCGGTCGATCATCGAGGGGATGACGGCGCGGTCCAGCCGGACCGCCGTCATCAGGTTCATGTTCAGATCGCCGAGCCAGTCCTCGTCCGCCATCTCCCAGGCAGCAGCTGGGGTGTGCGTGGGGTTGCCCACGTTGTTGACGAGCACGTCGATGCCGCCCAGGAGTTGCGCCGACTCCGCCATCAGGCCCGCCACACCGGCAGGCGTGGAGACGTCGGCCTGGACGAAGCGGACGCCGAGCAGGCCCGGTGCCGCGGACCGGGCGGCGGCCACGACGTCCGCACCGGCCTCCGCGGCGTGCAGCGCGATGGCAGCCCCGATCCCCTTGGTGCCACCGGTGACCAGGAACCTGACCCCGGTGAGGTCGATGGCTGGGAAGGTCGTCGTCAGGGAGTCGTGCGTCAGGGAGTCGTTCGTCATGTTCGGTCCTTCGTGGTCGGAGACGGGTGGCGTACAGCGCGGGGAGGTGGTGGAGCGCCGGCGACGAGGGTCTTCGCGAATTCCGCGTCCGGGTCGCCGGCCGCGGGTTCAGTCCACGAGGAGGACGAGCTTGCCGCTGCGGTGGCCGGTCTGGCTCAGGCGCTGGGCCTCGGCGACCTGCTCCAGCGGCAGCACCTGCTGCAACGGCAGTGCCAGCTCCCCCTGGGCCGCGAGGCTGGCTGCGTGCGGCAGGACGTCCCAGCGGAAGGTCGTCCCGGCGGGCCCGGTCGTCCGCACTCCGCTGGCGGCGGCGTTCGCGAAGTCGGAGATGGTCAGCACGCGTCCGGGATCACCGGTGAGCTGCACCAGCCCGGGCAGCGCCCCCGCCGGCCCCATGTCGAACCCGAGGTCCACACCCCCGGGGGCGAGCTCGGCGACGCGTTCGACGAGGCCGTTCCCGTAGGACGTGGTCACGGCGCCGTATCCCCGCAGCCTCGCGGCGTTCGCCTCGCTCGTCGTCGCGATCACCGTCGCTCCGCCGGCGATGGCCAGCTGGGTCGCCACCGTGCCCACAGCGCCACCCGCACCGTTGATCACGAGGGTGTGACCGGCCCGTACACCGAGCAGGTCCAGGCCGCGGGTTGCGGTCTCGACCGCGACCGGCAGGGCCGCGGCCTGGACGAGGTCCAGTCCGTCGGGGACCCGGGCGTAGTCGGACAGCAGGGCGTTGTCGGCGGCGCCGCCGGACGTCGATCCGAACACCCGGTCGCCCAGGCCCACGTCGCTCACCCCGGCGCCGAGTTCGTCGATGACCCCGGACACCTCCAGGCCGACGCCTTGCGGTAGCTCGCCGCCCAGATCGCCCTGGCGGATCTTCCAGTCGGCGGGGTTGACGCCGCAGGCGTGCACGCGCACGCGCACCTGACCCGGGCCGGCGTGGGGTTCGACCACCTCCTCGAGGCGCAGTACCTCGGGGCCGCCGAACTCGTGGAACCGAACTGATCTCACTGTGGCGCTCCTGTTCTGGTGGTTTCGCTGCACGGCTGATCGAGCCGCGACGCCCTGAGACGGGGAGGTGCGGCGGGATCGCCCGGCGGTCGACGTGGTGAGTGCGTGTGGTGGTGACGACCGGCTCAGCCGGCGATGGCCTGCGGCAGGGGTGCCGACGTCAGTCCCCAGGCGTCGGCGAGGAGCTCCAGGGTCTGCACCCGGGTCGCCGCGCCGTGCGCGAAGGAGCAGAGGAGGAGCTCGTCGGCGCCGGTCGCGGCTGTGAGGTCCTCGAGCACGCCGACCACCCGGTCAGGGGTTCCGGCGACACCGCCTTCGGGCATCGCCAACATGGCCTGCTCCTCAGCAGGGTCCAGCCGGACCCGGGCGGCGTCATGGGGGCTGAGGAACGGTGTCACCGCGCGCCCGGTCCGCTCGGCGAAGCGCTGCAGGCGGCCCGGCCGGGCGAGTCGCACGACCTCGTGCTGGGTGCGCGCGGCCAGCACGCTGACGCTGACCATGGCATGCGGGTGGGCGCCGGTGTCCACGTCGTCGCGGAACGAGCTCCGGTACAGGTCCAGGACGCCGGCCACCGCTGCGGCAGGTACGCCGTTGTGTCCGGCGAAACAGAACGGCAGGCCCAGCGAAGCGGCCAACTGGGCGCTGTACACGGAGGAGCCCAACAACCACATGACGGGTGCGCCGACGGCGCGTGGCGTCGGACTGATCGGGTGGTGCGCCCGCGACGGGGCGGCCTGCGCGGGTGCCCTCACCCCGAGCATCGCCTGGACCTCGTCCACCTGGTGGGCGAAGTCCTCGCCGCCGAGCCCTGCGGGTGAACGCCGGAGCGCTGCCGCGGTCACCGGGTCCGCGCCGGGCGCCCGTCCGAGGCCCAGGTCCACGCGTCCGGGGTGCAGCGCCTCCAACAGCGCGAACTGCTCAGCCACCACCAGCGGTGGGTGGTTGGACAGCATGACACCGCCGGAGCCGACCCGGATCCGCGCTGTCCGGGCGGCGAGGTGGGCGAGGAGCACCGAGGGGGAGGTGGAGGCCAGCCACGGGGTGGCGTGGTGCTCGGAGACCCAGAACCGCTTGTACCCCAGCTCGTCGGCGCGCTCGGCGAGCCGCGTGGTGTCAGCCAGGGCCTCGGCGCTGGTCTGTCCGGCGGACAGCTGCCCGAAGTCCAGGACGGACAGCGGAACCCTGTTCGTCGGTCCCGCAGACCCCAACTGCTGCACGTGTGGCTCCGATGGTCGGCGATCAGTCGGGGTGTTCCGCGACCACCGTCGACGCTAGGCACGGGCAGGGCAGCCGTCGTTGTCCCACGAGCTCAACAGCGTGCCCGTCTGACTCACCCGGCCCGGAACAGCACCGGTCGTCCGCCGCGGCGCACGTACAGTTGCTGCGTGGACCTGCTCGCCGACCTGTTGCGGGTCGCCGGCGTGACCGGCTCGATCGGCACCCGCATCGAGGCCAGCGGCGCCGCCGGCAGCTGGGGAGTGCGCCTGGACCGGTACCCCGGAGCGGCGGTGCACGCGGTCACCGAGGGATCCGCGTGGCTGACCACCTCCTCGCGCCCGCCACGGCGGCTGGAGTCCGGGGACGTCGTCCTGCTGCCTCCGGGGACCGTGCACGAGCTGACCAGCCGACCGTGGGCCTCCGCGGCATCGTGCGACCGTGCCGCCGCTGCTCGAGCCCGCGAGGTCGGGGACGTGGTCCGGCTGGGGATCGGGCCGGTGGACACCCGCATCGTCACGGTCCACTACCTCCAGGACCCCGGGGCACGAACTCGCGTGCTCACCGCGCTACCCGACGTCGTCCACGTGGGAGCGGGTGCGGGGGCCGGCCACCTTCAGGACACCGTGCGCATCCTGGGCCGTGAGCTCACCGAGCCCGGGATGGCCTCCTCGGTCCTGCTGGACAGGATGATCGACGTGCTGCTCGTGCAGTCGCTGCGGGCCTGGGCAGCAGCGCAGACGGCGACCCAGCCGGGGTCCTGGCTGGCTGGGCTGGGTGACCCGGTCGTGAGCGCCGCCCTGACGTTGATCCACCAGGCACCGGAGCGGGCCTGGACGGCGGAGAACCTGGCAACCGGCATCGCAGTGTCCCGAGCGACCCTGGCGCGGCGGTTCACCGCCGCCCTGGACATGAGCCCCACCGCCTACCTGCTGCGCTGGCGGATGGACCTGGCGGCCGCTCGCCTGCGCGATACCGACGAACCGCAGCAGTCCATCGCACGAGCCGTGGGTTATGCCTCCGTGCACGCGTTCAGCCGGGCCTTCAGCCGTGCCCACGACGAAGCCCCCGGGCGCTTCCGCGACCGGCACCGACGCACCGGGGTCGTCGCCGGCGATCTCGGTGACGCATGTTGAGTGCCACGCCACCGCCGTTCTAGCTGTACCCAGCCAGGACGTCGGTGACAGCTAGGGCATGTCTCTCACATGCGGTTCCAGGCGAGGACGGCATCGAAGACGATGGCCGACGACGTTCAGGAGCTCGGGCCACCGATTCGGTGATCTGGACTGCGCGCATGGCCGAGGCCATGGGTCCGTCCGGTCGGCCGGGGTCCAGGTCCACCCCGGCAGGTGCAACGCTCGACCACCGGATCAGTCAGGCAGCGGCAGGAGTGCGTGCAGGACGCGGCCGGCGCGGTCGGGATCGGGCTGTTCGCCGGTGATGAGGGTCAGGTAGACGTAGGACTCCATGATGCGGACGACGACGTAGCCGAGGTCGTCGAGCGGGATGTCGCTGCACATCTTGCCGGCGTCGAGGGCCTCGGCGAGGAGCGCACGGACCCGGCCCAGCAGCCGCGCCTGGAAGTCGGCGGCGCGGGTGGTGAGCAGGCGCAGCGCCAGTTCGCCCTCGTTCTCCATGAAGACCTGCATGCCGTGGTTGCGGCGTCCGCGTGATCGGCCGCCTGTGGCGCCTGCACATGTACTGGCCCCGGATGGTGCGGCCGGCCGCGATGGTTGGCTGCTGTTACTGGATTGTGACGTTCATCGGGGTTCGTTGTAGCGTCTCGGCCGGTCCGCCCGAGCCCCGATCTCGCCCAGAGGTCCTCGCGCAGACCCCGTCGAACTGCCACCGCTCGCGCGGTGGCAGACCGGGGACCCATCGTTCCCTGGGGTGAATCTCACGTGGCCAGTGCGCCGCAGCGAGTAGGGCTGTCTCCGGCCCGAACCCGTCAGCTAACTCGGTAGACGGTGAGGGAGAACGGAGCTCGCCGCGTTGGCGACGTCGCACGACACCGTCTTGCAGCACCCTGTCCACCCACGCCGCCGCGCCCGATGGCGCGCCGCGGTCACTGCGCCGACGCTGGCCGCCGGTGCTGCCCTGCTGCTGGTGCTCACCGGTCCGGCAGCCCACGCCGCACCTGAGCCCCCGCCGGCCCCGGCAGGCCAACCCGGACTCGCCGGGGCCGAGGCCGCGCTGGCCAGCGTCGAGGCGTCGGTGGTGGCGGCAGAGGAGACCCTGCGGCGGCTGACGGTGGAGGCTGAGGCGGTCGCCGATCGGAGCCTGGTCGCCCAGGCTGCGCTGCTCACAGCCCGGCAGGAGGCCGATGCCCGGGAGGCCGAGCTGACGGCTGCGCAGGCAGCAGTCGGGCAGGCCCGAGCCGACGTCGTCGCACTGGCCCGGCAGAGCTACATGGGCGCTGACGCCTACGGCAGTGCCTCGGCCTTCTTCGCCGCAGGCAGCCCCGAGGAAGTCCTCCAACGAGCCGCCACGCTGGAGCTGCTGGGTGATGACCGGGGCGAGCGACTGGACGAGCTCGAGGTCGTCCAGCGCCAGCAGCAGGCGGCCACCGAGGCGGCGAAGGCCGCCGTGGTTGCCCGCGATGCGGCCGCCGCATCCGCCGCGGAGGCTGAACGGGTCGCCAACGACGAGCTCGCCGCGGCGCAGCAGACCTACGACGCCGCCGTGGGGGACAGGGCCGCGTTGGAGCAGCAGTTGCAGGAGGCGCGGGAGCGGGTGGTCACGCTCGCCGGCGATGCTGCTGCGGGGTCGATGGAACAGCCGGCCGGCAGCGATGTCACTGCGGTACCGACGGAGCAACCGAGCAGTGGCGATGTCGATGCACTACTGGCGGAACGGCTGGACGGTGCGGCTTCCCGGGGAGGTGAGCGGTCGACTTCCGGCGCCGGGATCCCGACGTCGGGGCGGGTGACCTCCTGCTATGGCGCCCGCTGGGGGACCATGCACCACGGCGTGGACATCGCCGCCCCGATCGGCACACCGATCTATGCGCCCGAAGCCGGCGTGGTGCTCCAGGCCGGCCCCGCATCCGGCTTCGGGCTGGCCGTCTACCTGGAGCATGAGGACGGCTCGATCACCCTCTACGGGCACATCGACAGCTACTCGGTCGACGCGGGACAGCAGGTGTCCGCTGGGCAGCAGATCGCGCTGGTGGGCAACACGGGTCAGTCCACCGGCCCGCACCTGCACTTCGAAGTGCATCTGGGTGGGCTCTACCAGAACCGCAGCAACCCGGTTCCGTGGCTGGCCGCCCGCGGCCTGCCGTTGGGCGGAAGCTGCGGCTGACCTCGACAGCCCTCGAACCTCGTTCGGTGACCCCGCTGGGCGGTCAGCGCCGCCGAGCAGTCGCTGCAGTGGGCACTTCGCGCCGGGGTGCGGTCATGATCAGCGTGGGGACGGGCCCGGGTGTCACTCCAAGGGGCCGACGGCCTTCTCGGGTGCGCCAGCCAGGCCGTCGTACCTTCGTGTGGAGGAGGTGGTCCTGGTGGCACGGCTCTGGGCGGCGCTGCTGCTGTTGGCCGCTGTCTTCGCCATGCACGGGATCCAGTGCGCGGCCGCGGGGTCAGCGCTGGAAGACGGGTCCACATCGCTCAGTGCGGCAGCCTCTGTCGATGTACCGGCAGCGTCCGTCCATCTGGGCCCCGTCGCAGGTGCGATGCCCGACCACGGGCACGGTGCCGCCACACCAGAGGCAGACGCCGACGGTGCCACCGGGTCCAGCGGGCTGCCGGCCCCGTGGCACGACGCCCACCTCCTGGCGGTGTGCCTCGCCGTCCTGCTCGCGGGTCTGATGGTTCTCAGGGCCGTGGTGCTCCGCCGAGGCGTGGCGATCCCGCCCGTCCGCGGCTCGCCCACACCGTCCCGCTGGCCCACCGGGTGGTCGAGGCAGCCTCGACCACCCACCCTCTCCGCTCTCTGTCTCCTGCGGATCTAGGCCGAGCAGCTGCACCCCGACAGCTCCCGCTGTCCCGGGGTCCTGCACGCACGCCCACATCCCCCAGACAGGAGACCCAGCATGACCCGCACCAGCATCCGACTCGTCCGCCTCACCGGTGGGCTGATGGCCGCCGTCGTCGTCCTCGCCGGCTGCTCGGACACCGAGCAGACCTCCGCCACCGGTGGCAACGCGGCCGACGACAGCTCCGCCGAGCAGGGCGCGGAGTTCAACGACACGGACGTCGCGTTCGCGCAGGGGATGATCCCGCACCACGAGGGCGCGCTCATGATGTCCGCGGTCGCCATCGACCGCGCCTCCGATCCCCGGGTCGTGGACCTGGCCGAGCGGATCGAAGCAGGTCAGGACCCGGAGATCGACCTCATGACGGCCTGGCTGGAGGAGTGGGGCCAACCGCTCGAGGAGTCCGGTTCGATGGGCGGCATGGACCACGGGTCCGGGGACATGGGCGGCATGGGCATGGACGGCGGCATGGGCATGGAGGAGATGCCTGCGGCCGGCCGGGACTTCGGCCGCATGTGGCTCGACGCCATGATCGAGCACCACGAGGGCGCAGTCGAGATGGCGCGGACCGAGGTCGAGGACGGCCGCAACGCCGAGGCCGTCGACCTGGCTCGCTCGATCAGCGAGGTCCAGGCGCAGGAGATCGAGGAGATGCGGCAGCTGCTCACCGAGCTGGGTGGCTGATCTGTACCGGGTGGGGCGCGGTGCCGTCCGGGCACCGCGCTCCACCTCTCCCGCCCGACGACCCAGGGCCGCGCCTCGCGCGCGGTGCACCAGCGGGCGGTCGACGCAGTCGGCTGCGTCAACCGCCCGTTCAGGGTCACCGGGTGATGGTGTGTTCGGTTTCGGTCTCCCCGACGACGGGGCCAGGGGCGCTCCCGCGGGGGCCACGGGCGAGGACGATGACGAACAGGACGGCCATGACGGCGGTGCCGGCCCACATGGCCTGCTGCCAGCCGTCGACGAAGGCCTCTTGTGCCGCCCGGACGAGTGCGCTGGCCTGGGGGCCGGCCACGTCGGCGGCCGCGAGGCCGTTGGCCAGGCCTTCGCGGGCTGCCGCGACAGCGTCTGCAGGAGCCCCGGCGGGGAGCTGCTGGTCGAGGGCGCTGCGGTAGCCGGTGGCCAGGACGGCACCGAGCAGTGCCACGCCGAGTGCGGTGCCGAGCTCGCGGGTGACGTCGTTGAGGGCGGAGGCCACACCCTGCCGTTCGCGAGGCAGTGCGCGGGTGATGGCCTCGGTGGAGGACGTCATGGCCAGGCCCATGCCCAGCCCGATGGCCAGCAGCCCGGCCAGCACCGAGCGGTAACCGCCCTCGACGGAGACGAAGCTGGCCATCAGCACCAGGCCCACGGTGCCCAGCAGGATCCCGGTGGCCATGGTCAGTCGTGCACCGATGCGTGCGGCCACCTTCGGTGCCAGCCCGGAGGAGGCCATCATCAGCAGCGCCATCGGCATCAGTGCCAGCGTCGAGCGCAGCGCCGACCAGCCCAGCACCGCCTGCAGGTAGGGGAAGAGGACGACGAAGATCCCGGCCTGCACGCCGAAGACGACCAGCAGTGCAAGGGAGCCACTGGCCAGGCCGCGCTCGCGGAAGAGCCGGATCTCCAGGAGCGGGGCCGGCTGGCGCAGCTCCCATGCGATGAACGCGGCGGCGGCCACGGCGCCGCCGAGCAGGCTCAGCAGCGTCGCCGGTGCCGTCCACCCCTGCTCGGGACCTTCGTGGAGGACGAGGATCAGCGCGAGGACGGTGAGCACCGAGGTCAGCGAGCCGACGAGGTCGAAGCGGTGGGTGGCGCTCTCGCGTGAGTTCGGCACCGACCTCAGCGTCAGGACGACGGCGGCGGCGACGAGCGCGACGGGTAGGACGAACAGCCACCGCCAGTTCGCCACGTCCACCAGCAGGGCGGACAGGTACATGCCCAGGATGCCGCCTCCGCCGGCGACGGCGGTCCACACGCCGATGCCCGTGGCGCGTTCCTCGTCCGGGAAGGTCGAGGTGATGACGGCGAGGGTGACCGGCATGATCATCGCCGCGCCGACGCCGCTGAGGGCGCGGGCGGCGACCATGACCTCGGTCGAGGGAGCCAGGCCGGCTGCCACGTTGGCGGCGGCGAACAGGGTCAGGCCGGCGAGCAGCATCGGCTTTCGGCCCCACCGGTCGGCCAGTGCGCCCACGGGGAGGAGCAGTGCGGCCAGGACGATCGTGTAGCTGTTGATCATCCACAGCACGGCGCTCTGTGAGGCGCCGAACTCCACGGCGAGCTCGGGCTGGGCGACGTTCAGCCCGGACACCGACGCGATGACGGCCATCAGGGCGATGCAGACCGCGATCAGGACGGCGCGGCGCTGGCGTGGGTCGGAGATGGTCGGGGCGAGGGTCGGCTCGGATGCGGACGCTTCGGTGGTCATGGCGCCTCTCGGCAGGTGAGGTCGAGCAGGGGGCAGGGGGCAGCAGCCAGCGGCGCTGGGGCTGTCGCCCGAGCGCTGGTGGTCGTGCTGTGGTGGGGCGGAGGTCAGCTGCGCCGGGTGGCGCGTACGACGAAGTCCTGCAGGGCGACGGTTCCGCCGTGCGGTGCGAGCACCGTGCGGTGCACCTCGTCGGCGGTCTGGACGTCCCACTCGGCGTCGGCCAGCCGCGCGGTGACGGCGTAAGCAGTGGCGGTCGCCTCGGCGGGGGGCTGGTCGCCGTGGTCCTGGCCGTGGTCGTGGCCGTGGTCGTGGCCATGGCCGTCCTCGCCCGTGTGCAGGTGTCCGATGACGAGCAGGGTCCCGCCGGGGGCGACCCAGGTGGCGAGGCGGTCGTAGAACGCCAGCTGCGGCATCGCCGGGTGGGCGTAGGAGGTCGTGACCAGGTCGAACCGGACCTCGGGCTCCCAGCTGCTGAGGTCGGCCTCGACCCACTGGACGCGGTCGGCGCTCCCGCTCGAGGCGGCGCGGGCGGCGGCCCGGGCCAGCGCCTCGGCCGAGATGTCGGCGGCGGTGACTTCCCAGCCGTGCTCGGCCAGCCACAGTGTCTCGGCACCCGTGCCGCACCCGGCGTCCAGGGCCGTGCCCGGCAGCAGGCCGCCGAGCTCGGCGGCAAGGTACGGGTGGGGCGGGCTGCTGCCCACGGCGCCGGGACTGCCGGTCCGGCTCTGCCAGTGCTGCTCCCAGTAGGCCTTGTCGAAGGCGTGGTCGCCCCCGTGCGTCATCGGTCGCTCCCGGCGGCGGCGAGGCCGGCGACGGCCCGGTCGGCGTCGGACATGACCAGGTCGGCGTTGATGTGCTGAGCGGCGCGCGCGCCGTCGGCCGCGGCGGCGGACACCTGCGCGGACAGGTCGGAGACGTTGCCGGCCGCCCACACACCGGGCACCGCAGTGCGGCCGGTGGCATCGGCGGGGATGAACGAGCCCGCGGGATGCAGGGTCGGTGTGATGCCGATGTCGGCGAACACCTCGGCGCGGGCCACCATCCGTGTCGCCACCACCACGACGTCGACGGGCACCAGCCGGCCGTCGGCCATCTGGACGCCGGTCAGCTGGTCCCCGCTGACCGCCAGCCGGGCGACGGCGCCCGCTGTCACGGTGATGCCGAGGGCGTCGAACCTGGCCCGCTCGTCCGCGGTGGGCTCCTGGTCCCGGGAGAAGAAGCGCACGTCCTCGCTCAGCTGCCGGAACATCAGTGCCTGGTGCACCGACATGGGCCCGGAGGCCAGGACGCCGATGGCGCGATCCCGCACCTCCCAGCCGTGGCAGTACGGGCAGTGCACGACGTCGCGCCCCCACCGCTCCTGCACCCCCGGGACGTCGGGCAGCTCATCGACCAGGCCGGTGGCGATCAACAACCGGCGGGACTCCAGCACCCCGCCGTCCCGTGTGGTCACCACGAACCCGTCGGGGACGGCGGACACGTCGCTCACCTCGCCGTCGAGCAGCTCCCCGCCGTAGCGGACGACCTCCGCGCGACCCCGCGCGACCAGGTCCGCCGGGCGCACGCCGTCGAGCGCCAGCAGACCGTGCACCCCGTCTGCGGGCGCGTTCCGGGGCGCGCCACCGTCGACCACGGTCACCCGGCGGCGAGCGCGCGCCAACGTCAACGCCGCGCTCAGGCCCGCGGCACCGCCCCCGATGACGACGACGTCCCGCTGTCTCGTTGCCTGTCCGCTCATGTCCTGGTCTCCCTCGTCCGTGTACGGCCTGACGATGGACCACGAGTTCGCGGTTGCGCAAAGGTTCTTGCCGAATGGAAAATAAGCGGCATGGACGACATGTGGGGCAGCACGCTCGACGCCGTGGGCCCGAGGCTCAGACAATTCCGCCAGCGTCGGGACGTCACGCTCACCGACCTCGCGGGGGAGACCGGCATCTCGATCAGCACCCTCTCCCGGCTCGAGGCCGGGCTGCGGCGCCCCACCCTGGAGCAGCTGCTGCCGCTCGCCCGGGCCAACGGGGTCACGCTCGACGAGCTCGTCGACGCCCCGCCCACCGGTGACCCGCGGATCAACCTGCGGCCCATCCCGTGCGGGGACGGGGCGGTGGTGCTGCCGCTCACGCGCCGGCCTGGCGGCATCCAGGCCTACAAGTTCGTCCTCCCGACCGGACGTGATGACGCCGCGCCCGAACTCCGTACGCACGAGGGTCACGACTGGGCCTACGTCCTCAACGGCACCCTGCGCCTGGTGCTGGGCGAGCACGACTTCCGCCTGAACCCCGGGGAGGCCGCGGAGTTCGACACCACCACGCCCCATTGGTTCGGGGCCACCAGTGCTGGCCCGGTCGAGTTCCTGAGCCTGATCGGCCGCCAGGGCCAGCGTGCACACGTGCGGGCCACACAGACGGCGGGGGAGTAGTCAGGTCGACTCGGACGCTGCTCGCCGCGTCGAGCTCGTCGGCGGTGACAGCGGCCGCTCGCACGCCCATGGGCGGCCGCGCCTGCCGCCGGCCCGGCGCGGCCCTGGTGCGTCACAGCACCAGGGCGGCCGGGTGGTCGGTCACGTCCAGCGGGACGCCGGGCCGGTGGGTGACAGGAGCCGACAGCATCCCGGCGATCGCGTCGGCGAGGAAGTCGCCCACCGCCTGCCAGGAGGGGGCCGCGCCCTCGTGGTCGGACAGCCGCTCGACGTCCGCGCACGTCGTCGAGACGATCCGGGTCATCAGCCTCGCTCGCCCCACGACGACGTCCTGGTCCAGGTGGTCGAGACGAGCCACCACGGAACGGGTGATCGCGGAGGCGGATGGTGCCAGGTCCGTCGAACGGCCCAGCAGGCCCGCGGCCATCGGGTCGTGCAGCGCCTGGGCGAGGAAGCGGGCCCGGCTGCTGGGCTGCGGCAACGCCCCCAACGCGTCGGTGAACGGGACCACCAGGCTGCGGACGTCCCCCAGGACCGAGTCGGAGCCGGCGAACATCGCCCGCCGGGGGGGCTCCAACGCGACGAGGTGGCGGGTGATCAGCGCCTGGAGCAGCCCTTCGCGGCCGCCGAAGTAGTACCGCACGGCGGAGTGGTTGGTGTTGCCCGCGCTCTCGGCGACCTTCCGGTCGGAGACCTGGGCGATGCCGGACTCGGCGAACAGGCGCTCGGCCGCGTCCAGCAGGGCCGCGCGGGCAGCGTCGGACCGTGCCACCTGGGTGCCTCCTCGGCTGACTGCCGCTGTTGTGACCGGTGTCAAGCTAGCCGGTTGCTGACTTTGTAAGTCACATGACTTACATTCAGATCGTCTCAGCCCGGGCGCACGCGTCCCGGCTCCGCCGCCGCAGCCGGAGCCGGTCACCTCACCGATGCTCGCCCGCCCTCGTCAGGAGCAGTCGCATGGAGCCCCTCACTGCCGCATCGTCCGTTGCCGGTCCTCCCGTGGTCGGCCCGCCGATCGAGGACCGCCGGACCCGCATCGCGCGCTACGTCTTCCTGTTCCTCATCCCCTTCCTGATGGTCACGATGATGTACGCGACGTACGTCGGGACCATGCACGCGCCGCACCCGCGGGACATGCCCGTTGCGGTGGTGGGCGTCGGCGCGCAGGCGGAAGCGGTCGTCGACTCGCTCGCCGCCGTCCCGGACGACGCCGTGGCCCCGCGTCTGGTCCGCTCGGCGGAGGAGGCCGTCGAGCTGCTGGAGAGCCGTGAGGTCGTCGGCGCGCTGGAGGTGCCGCAGCCGGGCACCGACGCGGCGACCCTCTACACCGCGAACGCGGCCGGGCCCTCACAGGCCGCGACCGTCCAGCAGCTGCTCGCGCCGGTCGCCGTCCAGCAGGGCTGGACCATCGAGTCCGAGGACGTCGCCCCGCTGAACCCGGGTGACTCCTCCGGCACGGCGGTGCTCTTCGCCGCCATGGGGATGATGCTGGCCGGGTACGTCCCGCTCAGCGTGGTCCTGCTGGGCCTGCCGCACCTGCTGGCGGTCCGGCGGTTCGTGCCGGTGCTCCTGGGCTGGGCGGCCGGGACGAGCGCGCTCATCTGGCTCATCCTCGGGCCGATCGTGGGTGCCGTGGACGGGCACTTCCTCGGCTTCTTCGGCGTCGGCATGCTGGCCGTCGGCGCGGTCGGGGCGGCCCAGCTGCTGTTCACCAAGCTGATGGGCCCCCTCGCCGTCCTGATCGGCATGCTGCTCTACGTCGTGCTGGGCATGCCGGCTTCGGGCCTGGCGCTGTCGGTCGACGTCATGCCGGGCTTCTTCTCCTTCCTGCACGGCGTGCTGCCGCTCCCGGCCGCGGGGGAGGCGCTGCGCTCGCTCGTCTACTTCGACGGTGACGGGCTCGGCAGGCACCTGCTCACGCTCACCGTCTGGGTCGTGGTCGCGCTGGGGCTGTCGCTGCTCAAGGAGCGCGCGAGCGGCCTGGCGGTCCCCGGCGCCCCGCCGGTCACCGCCCCGGACGCGCCGCTCCCGGCGTTGGCCGGCGGCCCGCTGCGGTCCCTGCGGTTCCGCTACGTGACCGCAGCGGCGTTCCCGCTGTCCATCCTGGTCATGGTGGTCGGCCTGATGAGCTTCGCGATGCACGAGCCGACGGTGCGTGAGCTCCCGGTGGCCGTGGTCGGGTCGACGGAGCAGCAGGCGTCGCAGGTGGCCGACGGCCTCGAGTCGAGCCTGGGGTCGATGGTCGACGTCCAGGTGGCCGGGTCGGTGGACGACGCGACCGACGCCGTCGTCGACGGGGAGGTCGTCGCCGCCTACGTGCTCCCCGCCGGCCCGGGTGAGGACGCCACCCTCTACACCTCCGCGGGCGCCGGCGTCAGCCAGCAGAGCGTGGTGCGCGCGGTGTTCGGTCAGGTCGCTGCCGGGCAGCAGGTGCCGCTCACCGAGACCGACCTGACGCCGCTGCGCGACTCCGACACCATGGGCAGCAACAGCATGTACGTCGGCATGGCCTGGATCATGGCCGGTTTCCTGATCATGGCCGTCTTCCGCGGTGGTGCTCCCGAGCTGAAGCGCTTCCGCCAGTTCGT
Organism: Modestobacter sp. VKM Ac-2979; assembly: GCF_026967995.1. NCBI lineage: Bacteria > Bacillati > Actinomycetota > Actinomycetes > Geodermatophilales > Geodermatophilaceae > Modestobacter > Modestobacter sp. VKM Ac-2979. The sequence continues at coordinate 399,136 of NZ_JAPVBO010000003.1, read as the reverse complement.
GCCGCACCTCGCCGGTTGGTCGATCGGCATGGCCCTCTGGCTGTGGCTGCTCTTCGACGTGGTCATCGGTGCGGTCAACGGGAACGCCTGGCAGATGATCGGCTTCGGGGCGGCGACCATCTTCGCCATGGCGGTGGTGACCGGCGTCTTCACCCGGACGCTGGGGCTGGCCGCGATCGTGCCGGTGATGGTCGTGCTGATGCTGGCCGGCGTCCCGGCCTCGGGGGGCGGACTGTCGCTGTACATGGTCCCCGAGGTCTTCCGCGGCCTGTCGGAGGTGCTGCCGCTGCCCGCGGCGGTGGACGCGGCGAGGTCGCTGGTCTACTTCGACGGTGCCGGGGTCGGCCGGGACCTCCTGGTCATCGCCGTCTGGGGCGTCATCGGCCTGCTGCTCAACCTGGTCGTGGACCGGTGGCTGCGGCGCCGCGAGGACGGGACCGGCGTCCCCGGGCCGGACGGCCGCCCCTCGCCTCCCGGGGCGGCGGACGAGGACACCGACCGGGACGGGACCGACCGCACCGATGCCGACCGGCTCGAGGGCGCCGGGGCGCGCTGAGGACGACGGGCTGGACGGCGATCCGCCGTCCAGCCCAGGCCGGGTCCGGGACGGGGTGGCACGGAGGCAACTCCTGGCACCCGCTGCTGCTGCGCGGTCGCCGGCCACGGAGCTGGGGATCGCCGACGTGGTCATCGGTACGAACGCCGATGACCTGCGGGGGGCGGCAGCCGACGGACACCATCGGTTCAGGTCTTGAGGGCACACTCCGGCTGTGGACCGTCATGAGTTCGGTGCAGCAGTGCGCCACCTGCGGGAGAGCACGGACCCCGCGGCTGTCGGGCTGCCGGTGGGCGGGCGGCGGGTGCCCGGGTTGCGGCGGGAGGAGCTCGGTGAGCTCGCCGGCATGTCCGCGGACTACGTCCGCCGACTGGAGCAGGGGCGGAGTCATCCCTCGGCCGGTGTGGTGCGGGCCATCGCCCGGGCCCTGCACGCCGGACGGGCGGACTACGAGCGGCTCTCGGCGCTGGCCGGGTACGCCGCCGCGGACGGGCAGGTGCCGACCGACCTCGGCCCGGGCGCGACGCGACTGCTGGAGCGGTTCGCCGACACCCCGATGATCGTCACCGATGCAGCGATGAACGTCGTCGCGGTCAACAGTGGGTTCCTGGCCCTGGAGCACTGGGACCTCACCGGGGACCGCTGGGAGTGGAACGTGGCCTGGCGCATCTTCTGCCACCCGTTCGCTGCCTTCCAGCAGTCCGACGCCGACGCGACCAGTCACGAGAGGATCCAGGCGGCCCAGCTGAGAGCCGCGCTGTTGCGGTACCCCGGCGATGCGTCGCTCGCGGACCTGGTCGACGAGATGCGGACCCGGAGCCGGCGGTTCGACACGCTGTGGCGGGCACCGCGACCGGTGGAGGCCTACGAGAGCAGCGCGACGTTCACCCAGTCCGACGGGGACTCCGTCTCGCTCGTCGGGAACCTGATCGCCATCCCCGGTGACGACCTGTCGGCCGTCCTGCTGACCGCGGCGCCGGGTTCGCGTGACGAGGCCCGACTGGCGGAGGTGCTCAGTGCCGCCGATGGGCAGGCGGTCATCAAGGTGGGCCAGTCCGGCCCGGGCTGCTCGCGCCGGGACCAGCGACGTCGGGTGACGTCTCAACGCTCGTGAGCCTGGTCCGCGACGGTGGCAAGGTCGTCAGCACCACCGGAGACCTGCAGGTCGAGGTCACCCGCCGCATCCCGCTGACCGAACTGCCCGCGCTGCACGCCGAAGCCGCCGCCGGCCCATCGAGGGCAAGGTCGTCGTCGAGCCGGCCTGAGCCCGCGACAGGAGCCCGCCGCGCCGCTGCCGTGCTCCTGTGCTTCCCGGGCCGTCGCGCTGGGGGCTGGGTGTGGTCGACTGGAGTTGCTGCCTCGCGTGCCGATGTGGCTGGTGTCCCCTGCGGGACGTACACCGATGAGGGGATGTGGACATGGAGCACCTGCGCCGACTGCAGATCGAGCGGCCCGTGGTCTTCTGGGTCGTCATGCTGGCGGGCTTCTTCGTGGCCTTCCAGCTGCTGTTGTTCGTGGCGGCGCTGCTGCTGGGTCCGTTCGGGCTGCCGGCCTGGGCGCCCATCGCGGTGGTGCTGGCCGGTCTGGTCTTCGTCGCGCGACGGCAGCAGCGCTGACCCGACCGCCGGGCCGGGACGACGTGCCCGGCCGGGCGGCTGCGGTCAGAAGGAGACCGGGAGCTCCTCGACGCCGTGGACGAAGGACAGCCCGCGCCAGGGGACCTGCTCCTCGGGAACGGCGAGCGCGAGGTCCGGGAAGCGGCGGAACAGCGCCGGGAGCGCGATGCGGAGTTCCAGGCGCGCGAGTTCGGCGCCGACGCAGCGGTGCACCCCGTGGCCGAACGCCAGGTGACCGCCGGCGGGGGACCGGGTCGGCTGGAACTGGTCGGGCTGCGGGCCGGCCCAGGCCGGGTCGCGGTCGGCCCCGCTGAGCGAGACGGCGACGAGGTCGCCCTGCTGGATCGGGCAGCCGGCCAGCTCCAGGTCCTGCTTGGCGAACCGCGGGAAGGCCACCTGGACCACCGACAGGTAGCGCAGCAGCTCCTCCACCAGGCCGTCGATCTCGGCCGGTGAGCCCCCTCGGACGATGGCGGCATGGGCGGGGTCGCGCAGCAGCACCATGGTGCCCAGGGAGATGGAGCTGGCGGTGGTCTCGTACCCGCCGGTGACGATCCCGTCGACGAGGCCCGCGAGGTCGTCGTCGGAGATGCCGTCGCCCTCGGCCAGGAGGATCCGCCCGATCAAGCCGTCCCCGGGCGCCGTCCGCTGCCGCGCCACCACGTCGAGGAGGATCCGCTTCTGCTCCGACACCGCACCGAGCGCCGCGGCCACACCCCCCGTGGCGTCGAAGCGCTGGGTGCCCAGCCGGACGAAGGCCTCGTGGTCGGCGTCGTCCAGCCCCAGCAGCCCGCAGATCACGTCCATCGGGACCCGCCAGGAGACGTGCTCGGCCAGGTCTGCCGGCGATCCGGCGGCGGCGAGCTCGTCCAGCCGGCGGGTGACGATCGCCTCGACCGTGGGCTCCAGCCGGTCCAGCCGGCGCCGGGTGAACTCCGGGGCCACGAGCTTGCGCAGCCGGGTGTGCAGCGGCGGGTCGGTGAAACCGAGGCCGCCGACGTCTGCTGTCGACCCCGGTCCGGCGTCGCCGAACAGGTGCCGGATGTCGTTGCTGTAGGAGTCGCGGTCGGCGAGGACGGCGCGGGCCTGCTCGTAACCGGTGACCAGGTGCGCCGCGAGACCCATGGGCAGGTCGAGCCGCTCCACCGGACAGCGGGCGCGCAGCTCGGCGAGCTCCGGCACCGGGTCCACCCCGCGCCGCAGCAGGGGCAGTCGAGCGCTCTCCGGGAAGAAGGTCAGCTCGGTGAGGTCGATGCCCTTCTTGCGGATCCGTCGCTCCACGATGCGGCCGAGCCACGCCTGGGCCACGGCCCGCGCGCTGCGCTGGCGCCGCGGCCACCCGCCCGACCTCCGCGTCACCGGTCGGGCGGCCAGGGCGGCGGTCCGCCGCACGCGGCGACGCCTGGACCCGGGTGGTGTTGAGAAGTCGGTCGTGGACATGATCCCTCGTCGTCATCCGGGCACCGGCGCGACGTCGAGCCACGCCGAGCCCACCGGGGGAGCGACACCCGACCGGCGCCGGGTGCTGATCGTGCGACGTCCGCCGTGCGACGACGTCGTGGGACCTCGATCGGATCACGGGCCTCGCGCGGTCGCCGTCGACTGTGCCCGCACCGTGGCGGACCATCCGTGGCGGTGGGCTCTGCCCCGACCATCCCACGCGGACGGTCGGACACCGTCGGCGGCCCTCGGCGGCGGAGACGCACAGTGCCCCCCTGCCCGCGGTACGGGCAGGGGGGCACGGTGTCCGCCCTGGTGGAGCGGGGCCGGGCGGGTCAGCCCGCCTGGTAGTTCACGTGCGGGTGGTCCATGTGGTTGGCCGTGGCGCTGCCGCGATCGGCCATGGGGCTCCACGAGCCGGTCGGCGACATGAGGATGCGCTGCTGCCAGATGATGTAGTCCACGCCGAGGGCGTCCCAGTTGGCGATGTGGTACTCGACGATCGCGTTCCCGAGCGCGGTGTCGGACATGACCATGTAGTCCAGGGCCAGCCCGGAGGGGTGGCCGTTCGGGTCGGTCGCGCTGCCGCGCGTCCCACCGATGGTGATGCCGGCGGCGCCGGGGACGTCGCGCACGACGGCGTCCGCGGCGGCCGCGGCCCGCGGCTGCACGGGCCCGGCGGTGTTGGTGATGTGGGCGGCGGCCGTGGACTGCGAGGCGACGGCCACCACCGGAGCCGGAGCCGCGACCGGAGCCGGTGCCGGGGCGGGAGCCGGTGCCGGGGCGGGAGCCGGTGCCGGGGCGGGAGCCGGTGCCGGGGCGGGAGCCGGTGCGGGAGCCGGTGCGGGGGCAGGAGCCGGGGCCGGCTCGGGTGCCGGAGCAGCAGCAGGTGCCGGTGCTGCGTCCTCGGCGCCGAGGAGGAACCGCACCTGCCCCGGGGTGAGCGCCGCGCGGTCCTCGCCGAAGGCGCCGATGTTGCGCTGGTAGAGCTCCCGCCAGGACTGCCCGTGGGCCCCCGCGAGCGCGGCGAACGGGTCGCCCTGCTCGGCGGTGTGCCGGTCCTCCTGGGTCGCGGTGACCGAGGGCGCCGGGCTGGTGGTGTGGGCCTGCGCCGGGGAGCTGAGGACGCCCAGCGTGACGACGGAGACGCCGGCCACGACGGGGAGGCCGACGAGGACGTCCCGCGTGCGGACGAAGCGAGACGAGCTGTTCTTGGGCATGGTGATCTCCGATCACCGCCTGAGGGGTTAGCTGTCGGGTTCGGGCGATCGGTGCCCGGCCGGCGATGCCGGCTTCACCCCGAGGCGCGCCATCCGATGGATCGGCGCGCCGTGTGCGGTGGGTTCCCCACCCCTGCCCTGAAGGTCCTGGATGGCGGCCGGCAGGCAGGGTTGGGCGGACCGGCGCCACGCCCACGAAGTCGGCGTGACCGGAACGTTATGTACCCGCGATGGGGCTGTCTTCGTGACGGTCGTCACGCCATCGGCGTGCCGTCGGCGGCACGCCGTCCGGTGGCGGGACGCGCCGGCCGACTCGCCGCCGTAGTGCCGGACAGCGGGCCCGGGGCGCCGTCCGCGCGAGAGTGGGGAAGGCCACGACCCGCGCGTGGTCGGCAGCCGTGACTTCCCGTCAGCGCTCCGTAGCCTGGCCCGAGTGAACCCCACGACCCGGGACCGCAGCCGGCGGTTCCCCCGCCTGCCGGACCGGGCGCGCAAGGCGATCTCCGGGTCCGGGCCGCCGACGGCACCGCTGGCGCTGCGCGCCCAGCCCAGCCGGGTCGACGCGGACACCGCGCGCTCGGCGCTCGGCCTCGCCCTGCGCATCGGGGAGTCGATGCTGGCGGTCGGGGCCTCCGCGGCCGACGTGACCGCCACCGTGCTGCGCGTGGCCGCGGGCTACGGGCTGACCGACTGCCAGGTCGACATCACGTTCACCTCGCTGACGATCAGCTACGACCCGGACGACGTCCCACCGCTCATGCTGATGCGGATCGTGCGCCCGCGGGGGCTGGACTACACCCGGCTCCAGGGCATCACCGACCTGGCGGCGGAGATCAAGACAGCCGGCCTGGGCCTGGAGGAGGCGCACCGTCAGCTGGACGACGTGCTGTCGGCGCCGCACCCCTACCGCCGCTCGATCCACGCGCTCGGCTGGTCGGGTGTGGCCGGTTGCGTCGCCTTCCTGCTCGGCGGGGACTGGCTGGTGGCGCTGGTCGCGGCGCTCACCACGGCCGCCATCGAGCAGACGATGCGAGCCCTCGACCGGCGTGGGCTGCCGATGTTCTTCCAGCAGGCACTCGGCGCCGCGGTGGCCACCGGAGCGGCCGTCCTCCTCATCGTCTCCGAGGTCGAGGTCCGCACCTCGCTGGTGGTCGCCGCAGGGATCGTGGTGCTCCTGGCCGGCCTCTCCTTCGTGGGTGCGGCCGAGGACGCGATCAACGGCTTCCCGGTCACCGCCGCGGCGCGCGCCTTCGAGGTGCTCACCTTGACGACCGGCATCGTCGTCGGCATCGCCGCCGTGCTGGACCTGGCGCAGCGGGCGGGTGTCCCGCTGCGCGTGACCGACCCGTCGATGTACACCGTGCCGTTCGCCGTGGCGCTGGCCGCAGCCGCCGGGATGGCGGGGTCCTGGGCCCTCGCGTCCCATGCCCGCCCGCACGCCGTCGGGGTCGCCACGGTGGCCGGCGCGCTGGCCTGGACGACGTCGTCGGCGACCGCGGCGTTCGGGGCCGGCCCCGCGGTGGCGAGCGGGACGGCGGCTGTGGTCGTCGGCTTCTGCGGTGCGGCGCTGACCGATCGGCTCCGGTTCCCGCCCCTGCTCGTCGCGGTCTGCGGCATCGTGCCGCTGCTGCCCGGGCTCACGATCTACCGCGGCCTCTTCGCGATCGTCGTGGAGGCGGACGTGCCGGGCGGGGTGGACGAGCTCGTGGGGGCCGCGGCCATCGGCCTGGCCCTCGCCGCCGGCATCGTGCTGGGCAGGTACCTCGGCCAGCCGCTGGGCAGCAGCCGCGACCGGTTCGACCGGCGGGTGCGGCGCCGCGCGACCAGCTCCGACTGAGATCGGCCTGCTGACCGAGGGGTCCAGGCCGGGCAGCTCGGGCGGGTGCGCGAAACGGCGAGATCGGGTGCACGCGGTGGTCGTCGGCCACCGCGGATCGGACCGAGGGTCTACCGAACAGCTCACCGCCGCCGGGTGATGCCGTCAGCGGAGCTCGCTCCGGTCACCACCCCCGCGGGACCAGTCCCGGGGTGGCCGGGCTCCGTCCGGTCCTGACGCCGTCCCCTCTGCAGAGAACGAGGCCCTCATGTCCGCACGCCGTCATCGAGCCACCGCCGCCGTCGTCGCGCCGCTCGCGGTGACCCTGGCGCTGACCGGTTGCAGCACCACGAGTGAGAGCGGCACCGCCGCGGCCACCTCTGCGGGCGGCGACACCGAGGTCGACACCATCCTCTTCGACTTCCCCTTCACCTCGCTGCCCATCTACTCGGTGCTCAGCCAGCAGATGCAGGACTACGCCGAGGAGCAGGGCGTCACCGTCGAGTTCACCAACGACAACAGCGACCTGTCGACCCAGGTGTCGAACCTGACCACCTACCTCAACAGCGACGTGGACGCGGTGGTGTCCTTCCCGATGGACCCGGCCAGCATCGACTCGATCGCCCAGCAGTACCTGGACGCCGGCAAGTACTGGGTCACCTACGGCGGCGACCTGGAGAACCAGAGCAGCACGCTGCAGTTCAGCTTCACCGAGTCCGGGCGGATGCTCGGGGAGGACGCCGGCCGGTGGGCGCAGGAGAACCTCGGCGAGCCCCCCACGGTGCTGGTGCTGGAGGACCAGCTGACCCAGATCGGGCAGGAGCGGACCAACGGGATCCTCGAGGGACTGCGCAACGCCGCTCCCGATGCCGAGATCGTCGCCCAGCAGCAGGCGGTGACCCCGCAGGAGGCGCTGACGGTCACCAACTCGGTGCTGGCCGCGAACCCCGACGTCGACATGGTGCTGGCGGCCGTCGGTGACGCCGCCCAGGGCGCCTACCAGGCGCTGCTGTCCTCCGGCCGGGCCGCGGACGACCCGGAGACCTACGTCGGCGGGCTCGACGGCAACCTCTCCCTGTTCCAGGCGATGCAGGAGGGCGACTTCGTGCGCGGCGTGGTGACCGTCAAGTCCGAGGACATCGTGAAGGCGACCATCGACATCCCGCTCGCCCTGGGCCGCGGGGAGGAGCCGGAGACCGACGTCCCGGTGTACCTGGTCACCCCGGACAGCCCCGACCTGCAGGAGTACGTCACCGCCTTCGGCGGCTGACATGACCGTCTCCGTCCGTGGCCTCACCAAGAGGTACGGCCCGACCCTGGCGCTCGACGACGTCGACCTGGACATCGCCGCCGGCGAGGTGCACGCCCTGCTCGGGCACAACGGCGCCGGCAAGTCCACGGTGATCAAGTGCCTGGGCGGGGGCACCGCACCCAGCGCCGGGTCGATCACCATCGGTGGGACGACGTACGACGCCCTGGACCCCAGGTCCTCCATCGCCGCGGGGATCGCGGTCATCTACCAGCACCTGAGCCTCATCGACCGGCTCGACGTCACCGAGAACCTCTTCCTCGGTCAGGAGACGACGGCGGCCGGGGTCTTCCTCCGCCGCGCCGACCAGCGGTCACGCGCGGTGCGACTGCTCGAGCGGGTGGGGCTCGACGTCTCGCCGGACACCCCGGTCCGGGAACTCACGATCGGCCAGCGTCAGCTGGTCGAGATCGCGAAGGCGCTGAGCCGGGACGCGCGGCTGCTGGTCTTGGACGAGCCGAGCGCCGCGCTGTCCCCGGTGGAGTCGCGACGGCTGGCCGAGCTCGTGCGACTGCTCAAGGCCGAGGGGATCGCCGTCCTCTACGTGACGCACCTGCTCAACGAGGTCGTCGAGCTGGCCGACCGCACGACGGTGATGCGGGACGGGCGGGTCGTCTGGTCCGCGCCGATGACCGGCGTCGGCAAGGCCGACCTGGTGGCCGCGGTGAGCGGCCGCGCGCACGGCGCGGCGGTGGCGCCCCGGCCGGTGGACGGCGACGCGACCCCGGCACTGGCCGTCGACCGGCTGCGGGCACCGGGCCTGCACGACGTCTCCCTGGCGGTGCAGCCCGGGGAGATCGTCGGCCTCTACGGGTTGGTGGGGTCCGGCCGCTCGCGGCTGCTGGAGACCCTCTTCGGTCGCCGGCCGGCCGCCTCCGGGACGGTCGCCGTGGACGGGCGCCCGGTGCGCGTCCGCCGTCCCGACGACGCCCTCCGCGCCGGCCTCGCACTCGTCCCCGGTGACCGGCTCCGGCAGGGGCTCTTCGGCTCCCTGTCGTCGGGGGAGAACACCGTGCTGCGGGTCATGTCGCTCACCGCACGCGCGGGGTGGCGTCGGCCCCGGGCGGAACAGCAGGTCTTCCGGAGCACCGCCGCCGCGTTCGGCCTGCGCCCGGCCGACCCGGCGGTGCCGGTCTCCCGGCTGTCCGGCGGCAACCAGCAGAAGGTGCTCATCGCCCGCTGGGTCAACGACCGGGCCGGTACCCGGGTCCTCCTGCTGGACGACCCGACCCAGGGCGTCGACGTCGGCGCCCGGGCCGAGATCTACGACGTCCTGCGGCAGGTCGCCGCCGAGCGGGGACTGGCGGTGCTGTTCGCCAGCAACGACCCCGACGAGGTCGTCGCGCTGGCACACCGCTGCCTGGTGATGCGCCAGGGCCGGGTGGTCGACGACCTCGACATGCGCGACACCGACGAAGAGCAGCTGCTCGACCTCATCCACAGCGAGCTGGAGCCCTCCTGATGACGACCGCCCCACCTCCCACCGTCGACGGCGCCGACCGTCGCCCGCCGTCCACCGGTCACGCCGCCGCGGCACCGTCCCCGGTGGCCGCCGCCGCGGGCTGGCTGGTTCAGAACCCGCTGCTGGTGCTGCTCGTGGTGATGGTGGCCGGCGTACAGCTGGCCACCGGGGCGCAACTGGGCTGGGGCAACCTGCGGGGCGTCTTCCTGGACGCGGCGGTCATCGCGATCGTCGCCGCCCCGGTCGCGATGCTGGTGATCGCCGGCTACATCGACCTCTCGGTCGGGTCGACCCTGGCCCTGGGCGGGGTGGTGGCCGGCAAGGTGGCGCAGTCCGGTGGGTCCCCGCTGGTCGCCGTCGGGGCGGCGCTGCTCGCCGGCGCCGCAGTCGGCGTGGTCAACGCGGTGCTGGCGACGGTGTTCGGGCTGTCCTCCTTCATCGTGACCCTGGGCATGCTCACCGCCGTCCGGGGCGTCGCCCAGCTGGTCAGCCCGCTGCCGCTGAGCAACTTCGGAGAGGCCTTCGGCTTCCTGGGCATCGGCAACATCGCCGGGGTCCCGCTGCCGGCGCTGCTGGCCGTCGCCGTGCTCCTGACCGCCGGGGTGTTCCTCACCCGTACGCCGGCCGGGCGGCACGTCTACGCGATCGGGGTGAACCGGGAGGCCGCCTACCTGTGCGGGGTGGACACCCGGCGGATCCGGTTCCTGCTGTTCGTCACCAGCGGCGCCGCGGCCGGGCTGGCCGGCGCGATCACCGTCGCCCGGCTCAACAGCGCCCCGGCCGGCCAGCTCGGCGGCGGCTTCGAGCTGGCGGTGATCACCGCGGTGCTGCTCGGCGGCGTCGCGCTCACCGGCGGCGAGGGCAGCATGGTCGACGTCCTGGTCGGGGTGCTGTTCATGGGGCTGCTCCGCAACGGCCTCACCCTGCTGGGCGTCACCACCTTCTGGCAGAACGTCGCCAGCGGCCTGGCGCTGGTGGCGGCGATCGCCATCGCCGCAGCCACCCACGTCGTCCGCGAGAAGATGCGGGCCCGGGAGGCCCACCGGCTGCACGACGCGGCTCCCGCCGGCTGAAGCGCACCCGGCCGGGGGCGACTGCCCTCGGCCGGGCCCGGGCTACGGGGTGGGGTCGACGGCGAACTCGTACGGCGGGACGGCGGGCCGGGCCAGGTAGCCGAAGTCGGAGACGACCGAGGTGCCGTTGATCGGGGAGCTCACCGGTGAGGCGAGGAACGCGGCGTGCCGGGCCAGGTCCGCCGGCTGCATGACCGGCAGGTCGCTGCCGGCGAACCCGTCGGGGCGGCCCAGGTCGGCCCGCGACATCGGGGTGTCGACGACCCCCGGGCACAGGCAGTTGACGCGCACCTCGGGGTGGTCGACCGACAGCGAGCGGGTGAGCATCAGCACCGCGCCCTTGGAGGTGTTGTAGGCGCTCATCCCCTCGAACGCCACGAGTGCCGCGTCGGAGGCGATCAGCACGATGGTGGCGACCGAGCTGGAGCGCAGCGCGGGGACCGTGTGCTTGGCCAGCAGGAAGTTGCCGCGGACGTTCACCGCCATGACCTGGTCCCAGTCGGCGACGCTCACCTCTGCAGCCGGTGTCCCGGCCGGGCCGGAGATGCCCGCACACCCGAGGACGGTGTCCAGCCGGCCGAACCGGTCGAGGACGGCGGCGACGGCCGTGCGCACGTCGGCCTCGACCGTCACGTCGGCCCGGACGAACAGGGCGTCGTGGCCCCGGTCGCGCAGCAGAGCGGCGACCTCCTCGCCGGCCGGGTCACGGTCGAGGAGGGCGATCTGCGCGCCCTCCTCGGCCAGCGCGTCGGCACACGCCCGCCCGATGCCGGAAGCACCACCGGTGATCAGCGCGACCCGGTCGCGCAGCTGCAGGTCCATGGTCCGGTCCTCCTGTCCTCAGCGGTCGTCGACCGGGCGGTCGTCGACCGACACCCGGGGGTCGAAGGGCACCGTGCCCACGTCCACGGCCACCTGCCCGCCGTCGACCGGGATCACCGCCGCGTTGACGTAGCGGGCCTGGTCCGACAGCAGCCAGGCGATGCACGCGGCGACCTCGTCGGCGCCGGCCGGCCGGCGCGCCGGGACCAGCGAGGTCACCAGCCCGTAGGCGGCGCTGGGGGAGAGGCCGCGCGGACCGCCGAACTCCGCCATCTCCGCGTCGGCCATCTCGGTCGCCGTCCACCCGGGGCACACCACGTTGGCCCGCAGTCCCTGGGGGCCGTAGTCGACGGCCAGGGACTGGGTGAGCGCGGTGGCGGCCGCCTTCGAGGCGGCGTAGACCGACATCTCCGCGCTGGCCCGCAGGCCGGCCACCGAGGCGACGGTGACCACGGCGCCGCGGGAGGCCAGCAGGTGCGGCAACGCGGCCCGGAGCACGTGGTAGAGGCCGCCGACGTTGACCCGCAGCGTCGCCTCGAACGCCTCGGGGGAGACGTCCAGCAGCGCGCCGGGGTGCATCACCCCGGCATTGAGCACCAGGCCGTCGAGTCGACCGAAGTGGTCGACGGTGCGCTGCACGACCCGGGCGGCGTCCGCCGGGTCGGCGACGTCGCCGGCCACGGCGAGCCCGCCGGTCTCCTGGGCCGTCCGCTCCAGCGGTTCCGGCCGGCGACCGCAGACGACGACCCGGGTCCCGGCGCGCGCCAGCGTGCGGGCGGTCGCCGCACCGATGCCGGCGCCGCCGCCGGTGACCAACGCGACCCGGGGAGGGGTCATGGCGTGGTGACCGGCGGTGCCTCGGACAGGGGCTGTGCGTAGGCGCCCATCGTGAGGTCGACCAGCTCACCGCTGAACTGGTCGAGCGCGAACTGGATGCCCACCGAGCGCAGCTGGGTCAGGTCGACCAGCACCATGCCCTCGACGCCCAGCAGCTTCTCCAGCCAGGAGAAGAGGTACACCCCCTCGCGGATCTTCCAGTGCACGCACCGCTCGGTGTCCGCCTCGCCCTGCTCGGCACCGCCCATGCAGACCCAGGTGAAGAGGCGGTCGGTGAGGTAGACGTGGTCGTAGACGTCGTCGCTGCTGTAGCGGTAACGGATCCGCTGGCCGACCAGCTCCGTGGTCGGCTGGTGGGGGTGCGGGTCCGCCGGCCGTCCGTCGATCGTCGCCTGGAACCACTGCTGCCGGGCGCGGTGCGGGTCCGGCTCCAGGCCGAGCTGGGCCAGGGCCCCGGTCGCTGTGCCGTTGGCCAGGTCCAGGGCGAAGGACGCCGCCTCGGGTCGGGGGAGGCCCTGCCACAGCTGGTGCACGTAGAAGAGCTCGTCGGCGAGCTCGAAGGCCTGGTAGGTGGCGGTGCCGCTGCGCTCCGGGCGGTCGCCGACGCGCAGCACCCAGTCGAGCCGGCGGTCCTCGGTGAACCGCTGCTCGAGGGAGAAGGCCTCGCCGCCGTCGGCCAGGGCGCCGGTCAGCGTGATGGTCCGGCCGACCAGGGCGCCGGACACCGGCGGGCGGAACTCGTCGAAGCCCTCGGCCATCTCACTCAGTGGGGTCCAGGACTGCGCGTCCCAGGCGAACTCGCCTCTGCCGCTCACGGTTCTCCTCGTCGTCGTGCTGGTCGGGTCGGTCTCGGCACGGCCGAGTGGGTCACGGGCGGGTGGTCGGCTCGTCGGCGGTGTGCACCAGTCGGCCGGCGAACCAGGTGCGCAGCACCTGGGTGGCGTGCACCTGCGTCGGGTCCACCGCGAAGACGTCACGGTCCAGGACGATGAAGTCCGCGGACCGGCCGGGGGTGAGCCGTCCGGTCACGTCGCCGAGCCCCATCGCCTCGGCCGGGTGCGTGGTGAAGGCGGTGACCGCCTCCTGCACGGTCAGCGCCTGCCCGGGGTTGAGCGTCCCGGGCACCGCGGGGTCGGGGTTGCGGCGGGTGACCATGGCCTCCAGCCCGGTCCACGGGTCGGGGGTGGGCGCGGCGCACGGCCAGTCCGACCCGGCGGCGACCACCGCACCCGAGTCGAGGAAGTCGCGGAACGGCCAGGACGCCGCGACCACCTCCGTGGGCACGTGGGCGGCGATGCTGTCCTGGATCACGCCGGGGAACCAGATGTAGGGGGAGGCGTCGGCGACCACGTCCAGCGCGGCGAACCGGGGCAGGTCGTCGGGGTGCACGTACTCGGCGTGGGCGATCTGGAAGCGCGGCCCGGGCCCGCGGCGGGCGCGCACCTGCTCCACGGCATCGAGCACGAGCCGCACCGAGGCGTCCCCGGTCGCGTGGAACTTCGCGCCCAGGCCCAGGTCGTGGCACCGCTCCACCTCGGCGACCAGGTCGGGCAGGTCGTAGTACAGGTCACCGGTCGTGGCGGGCTCGCCGTGCCGGCACAGGTAGGGCTCCAGCAGCGCCGTCGTGCGGGTCATCGGGACGCCGTCCAGCACGACCTTCACGAAGTCCGGGCGCACCAGCTCGCTGCGCTGGGCCCGGGCCTCGGCGATGAGCTCCCCGCCGACCGCGCCGTCCTCGAGGAACGGGCGCACCGGGAGGGAGGCGACCACCCGCAGCGTCAGCTCACCCTCCGCCTCGAGCTCGCGCAGCGCGGCCAGGGGCCCGCCCATGGTCGCGGCCTCCTGCACGCTGGTGATGCCGTAGGAGTTCAGCACCCGGACCGCGGTGGCCACCGCTTCCCGCATGCGCGCCTGCGGATCGGCGACCGACGCCGCGAAGGCCGACTCGGCCCGGGCGGAGGCCAGCTCGTGCAGCACGCCGGTGAGCCGGCCGGCGTCGTCCCGGACGTAGCGGCCGCCCTCCACGTCCGGGCTGTCCGGGCCCACGTCCATGAGCTCCAACGCCCGCGAGCTGACCCAGCGGTTGTGCATGGTGTCGTCGCGCAGCAGCACCGGCCGCCCGCCGCTGGCCTCGTCGAGGGCCAACCGGTGGCGCTCCTCGGCCAGCTGACCGAGGAGGGTGCTGCCGAGGATGCCGCCGACGACCCAGGCGTCCGGCTCCAGCCGGCCGGCCCACGCCCGCACCTTCGCCAGCACGTCGTCCAGCGAGTCGCTCGGCAGCAGGGGCAGCTCGAACGCCGCCTGGGCGCCGGCCAGGTTCAGGTGCACGTGCCCGTCGACCAGCCCCGGGAGCACCAGCGCGCCGGCCAGGTCGTGCACCTCCGTGTCCGGGCCGCGGTGCCGGGCGACCTCGTCGACCGTCCCGACGTCCAGCAGCAGCCCGTCCCGGACCGCCAGCGCCTCCGCCCACGGGCGCGCCGGGTCCGACGTCCAGACGCGTCCTCCGGTCACGACGAGGTCAGCGGCGAGCGGGGTGGGGGACATCGGGCCTCCGGGTGGACGTGGGCGGGCGGGGGACGCGCGGTGCCCGGGGCCACCGGCGGGGCGGTCGGCCCGCCGAGCGGGGCCCGGCCGGCCGGCGACGGGCTGCGCCGACGCCGGTGAGTCCACGGCAGCGCGGGGGAGGGGCTGAGCCATCCCGTGCACGGCCTGTCGCCATCTCGTGCACAGGACTGGTCGGCACCCGGTCAGGCGGCGGTGCTCTGCCGACGGAGCTGTGCCGGGGACTCGCCGAAGGCCGTGCGGAACTGTCGCGCGAGATGGGTGACGTCGAGGATCCCCCAGCGGGCGGCGATCGACGGCGTGCTCCGGCCGGCGAGCGTCGGGTCGAGCAGGTCGCGGCGGATGCGCTCCAGTCGGCGGCGCCGGATCCACGCGGCGGTGGTGAACCCCTCCTGGGCGCACATCTTGTGCACCTGGCGCACCGAGACGCCGAGGGCCACCGCGATCGACTCGACGCCGAGGTCGGGGTCCCCGAGGTGGGCCAGCGCGTACGTGCGCACCCGGTCGGCCAGGGTCGGCCCGCTGCCCCCGGGCACCTGGGGGAGCCCGGCGTAGACGGCTAGCACCATCGACACGAGGGCATCACCGAGGTGGCAGGCCGCGGGGGAGTCGCCCGAACCGGCGTCCTCGCACCGCGACAGTTCCTCCAGCATCGAGGAGAGCGCGCGAGCGGGGCTGCTCGTCGCCGGGACGGGGACCGCGGTCCGCTCGCTGAACGGTCGGAGGTGCGGGTGCAGCCGGTCCCGCGGCACCGCGACGACGACCGCCTCCCAGTTCGTACCCGCGCTGTCCAGGTGGTACGGCCGGGTCGTCTCGTAGGCCACCAGGTCCCCGGGCCTGGCCTCCCCCCGACGCCCGTCCTGGCTCAGCCGGCTGACGCCGGAGCGCTGCCAGATGAGCTTGAGGAACTCCGGGTCGGTGGAGCTGAGCAGGCGCCCGGTCCGGGAGACCGTGTTGGGGCTGGTGCGCAGCGCGGTGACGAGCAGCCCGTCGGCAGTGGCGCTGCGCAGCCGGCCGTGGAAGGCGACGCCCTCGACCGGCCGCACCCGCACCGGCGCGCAGGCGGAGGACACCGCCGCCTCGAACGTGCCGAGGGCTGCCTCGGCGTCCAGCGGCTCGGCCGTGGGGCTGCGGGGCGTCGTGACCACAGGCTGCCTCGTTCCATTCGGAAAGCGAACGACATGTCCGTTAAGAGGGAACGCTAGGTCATGTGTGACCTGCTGCACAACGACTGACCGGCCACGGACGGTCAGTCGAGGGGAGTCGGGGCCTGGACCACCGTGCCGGCGGCCAGCAGTGCGTCGACGTCGCTGATGCCCCAGTCCGACAGCGCCGCCCGGGTGTGCTCACCGGCGCGGGACGGCGGCCGGTCCAGCGTGGCCGGGGTGCGGGAGAACCGCGGCGCGGGCGCCGGCTGCACGACGCCGTCCCGCTCGACGTAGGTCTGCCGCGCCGCCAGCTGGGGGTGGTCGCGGGCCTCGGCGAAGGAGAGCACCGGGGCCACGCACGCGTCACTGCCGGCGAACACCTCGGCCCATTCGTCGCGGGTCCGCCGGCCGATCGCGTCGGCGAACAGGCCGCGCAGCTCCTCCGGGTCCGCCCCGGCCCGCTCCGGCACGCGGCCGGCCAGGCCGAGCCGGTCGACGAGCTCGGCGTAGAACTGCGGCTCCAGGGCGCCGACCGCGAGGTGCCGGCCGTCGGCGGTCTCGTAGACGTCGTACCAGGGGACGCCGGAGTCCAGCAGGTTGACGCCGCGGGTGTCCTGCCAGACCCCACCGGCCAGCATGCCGGCGATCATGGTCGCCAGGTGCGCGGTGCCGTCGACGATGGCGGCGTCCACCACCTGGCCCCGGCCACTGCCGCGGGCCTCCAGCAGCGCGGCGAGCACCCCCACCACCAGGTACATCGCCCCGCCGCCGAAGTCGCCGACCAGGTTCAGCGGGACCTGCGGCGGCCCGCCCGCCCGCCCGATGGCGTGCAGGACGCCGGTGACCGCGATGTAGCCGAGGTCGTGCCCGGCCGTCGCCGCCAGTGGGCCGTCCTGACCCCAGCCGGTCATCCGGCCGTACACCAGGCGGGGGTTGCGGGCCAGGCACTCCTGCGGCCCGATGCCCAGCCGTTCGGTGACCCCGGGCCGGAAGCCCTCGAGCAGCACGTCCGCGCGCTCGGCGAGGCGCCGGACCAGCTCCGCGCCGTCGGGGTCCTTGAGGTCGACGGCCACCGACCGCCGCCCGCGGGCCAGCAGGTCGTGCTCGGCGGACGGCGTTGGCGGCCTGGCACCGGGACGGTCGATCCGCAGCACGTCGGCGCCGAGGTCGGCGAGGAGCATCGCCGCGAACGGGGCGGGGCCGAGACCGGTGAGCTCGACGACGTGCAGCCCGGCGAGGGGTCCGGTGGTCATCGGAGAACCTGACGGCACCGGGACGCCGGTCGTCAAGGGGCGGGTGCCGACCGGCCGGGTGCCGAGGGTGCCCCGGGCGACCGGCCGGTCGGCGGGGGCACCATGGACGTCGGGCACTAGCCTGACCCGCGGTGGACGGCGAGGTGGAACTGCGATGACGACGGCGGGCGACCGGGCGGCCGACGTCCCTCCGGACGGTCCGGCCAACCGTCGGCGCGTCGTGCCGCGGAACCGGGACGAGCTGGGCGACCGGGTGTGGACGCTGCCCAACCTGCTGTCGGTCGTCCGGCTGCTGGGCGTGCCCCTGTTCCTGTGGCTGCTGCTGGGCCCGCACGCCGACGGCTGGGCCATCGTCGTGCTCGTGGTCTCCGGCGCCACCGACTGGCTCGACGGGAAGCTGGCCCGCGCGCTGGGACAGGCCAGCCGGCTCGGCGCGCTCCTGGACCCGGCCGCCGACCGCCTCTACATCGTCGCGACGCTGATCGCCTTCGTCATCCGGGACGTCGTGCCCCTGTGGGTGGTCGTCGTGCTGCTGGTGCGCGAGGTCGTGCTCGCCACGACCCTGCTGGTGCTCCGGCACGCGGGCTGGCCGCCGCTGCAGGTGCACTACCTCGGCAAGGCCGCGACCTTCCTGCTGCTCTACGCCTTCCCCCTCCTGCTGCTGGCCGACGGCGAGGGGTCGGTGGCCGCGGTGGTCCAGCCGGTCGCCTACGCGCTCACCGTGTGGGGGGCGGCGCTCTACCTGCTCGCGGGGGTCTTCTACGTGGTCCAGGCCGTCCAGCTGCTGTCCGGGCGCCACCCGGCCGGAGTGGAGGCGTGAGCGCGCCCGCACCCGGGCGGCCACGTTCGCTGGGTGCCTCCCTGCTGGACCAGGTGCTGGCCGACACCCTGGACCCGGCCTACGCCCAGGTCGCTGCGGCCCGGGCGGCCCGGGCCGCGGAGGAGGCGGCCGGATCGACGGCGCAGCCCGGCCCGGCCTCCCGCCCGTCGTGGCTGCAGCGGAACCGGGGGCAGCTGCTCGTCGCCGCCGCGCTGCTGCTGGCAGGGCTGCTGGCCGCGGTGACCTACCAGGAGGCGGCGGCCGGCGCGCAGGGGCGTGAGGCGGCCCGGCAGGCGTTGCGCGACGACATCGTCCAGGAGTCCGCGGTCGGCGACGAACTGGCCGCCCAGCTGCAGGAGCTCACCGCCGAGGTCGCCCGGACCCGGCAGCAGGCGCTGGACACCAGCGTGGTCGGGCAGCGCGCGCTGAGCCAGCTCGCGGTGGCCCAACAGGGGGCCGCCGCGGTGGCGGTCGCCGGGCCCGGGCTGCTCGTGACGGTCGGCAACGCCCCGCCGGCGGCGGACAGCGACCCGGTCGGCGGGTCCGACCAGATCGCCCTGGCCGGCCGGGTCCAGGACGGCGACCTCCAGCTGGCGGTGAACGCGCTGTGGGCCTCCGGTGCCGAGGCGATCAGCATCAACGGTCAGCGGGTCGGCCCGACCACCGCCATCCGTCAGGCCGGCGACGCCATCCTGGTCGACTTCCGACCGGTGATGAACCCCTACGAGATCTCCGCGGTCGGCGACCCCGACGACCTGGCCCGCGCCTTCCTGGCCACCCCCGAGGCCAACGACCTGGCCACGCTGACGAAGGACTTCGGTGTGGTCTTCGACTTCGCCCGGGCCGACGACCTCGAGCTGCCGGCCGGCAGCAGCGCGGAGCTGCTGTTCGCCGAGCCGCTCACCGCACCCGAGGAACAGGGTGAGGCAGCGGCGCCCGCCACCCCCGACCCGCCCACCGACGGAGGCTGACGCGTGATCCCGATCCTCGGACTCGCAGTCGGCGTGGTGCTGGGGCTGTTGCTCGACCCCAGCGTCCCGCTCTGGCTGCAGCCCTACCTGCCGATCGCGGTGGTCGCAGCGCTGGACGCGGTGTTCGGCGGGGTGCGGGCGCGCTTCGACCGGATCTTCGACGCCAAGGTCTTCGTCGTCTCCTTCGTCTCCAACGTCGTCGTCGCAGCGCTGATCGTCTTCCTCGGTGACCAGCTCGGGGTGGGCGCGCAACTGTCCACCGCCGTGGTGGTGGTGCTCGGCATCCGCATCTTCGGCAACGCCGCGGCCATCCGTCGGCACCTGTTCCGCGCATGAGCGAGGAGCCGACCGCCGAGCGCCGGTCCGATGCCGGGCCTCCCGGGGCCGACGACCCCGGGACGGGCTCCTCCGCGGCGGGCACCCCCCAGGCGGGCACCCCCGGTGCCGACGGCGTGGGGGAGCAGGAGGCGGCCGGCCCGTCGGACGGGGCGGACGGCGCCGGGGCCACGCCGGTGGCCGGACGACGGCGTCGCGATCCGCTGGCGGCCGTCCTCATCGGCGTGCTCACCCTGCTGCTGGGCTTCGCCTTCGCGGTGCAGGTGCGCAGCACCGACACCGACGCGCAGCTGGCCGGCCTGCGCGAGGAGGACCTCGTCCGCATCCTCGACGACCTCTCCTCCCGGGAGGACCGGCTCCGCCAGGAGATCAACGACCAGCGGACGGCGCTGGCCCAGCTGGGCAGCTCCGACAGCGCCGCGACCGCCGCGCTGGCGGAGGCCGAGGAGCGGGCCGAGGCGCTCGGCATCCTCAACGGCACCGTCGCCGCCCGCGGTCCCGGGCTCGAGGTGGTCATCCGCGACCCCGCCGACCGCGTCACCGCCGGCGTCGTGCTCAACGCCATCCAGGAGCTGCGCGGCGCCGGTGCGGAGACGATGCAGATCGACGGCGTCCGGATCGGCGTGAGCAGCGCCATCACCGGCGAGCCCGGTGCCCTGGAGATCGACGGAGAGCCGGTGGAGGCGCCCTACACGATCCGGGTCATCGGCTCGCCCGAGGACATGGCCACCGCCCTCAGCATCCCGGGCGGGGTCTCCGCGATGGTCAACCAGCGCCGGGGCGACGTGGCCATCACCCCGTCCCAGGACGTCGTGGTGGACGCGTTGCGGCCACTGGACACGCCTCAATACGCTGAGCCGGCCGAGGGGGACTGAGGAAGGACCTCGGTGCCCCCCAGACCTCGCTGGCGCTCGGTCCGGGCCCCTGCACCGAGGCCGCGGCCACCACTGCAGCCACCGAACCGACCCCGATCTCTGGAGATGCCGCATGACCACACCCGATGACCGCCGTTACACCGACCAGCACGAGTGGGCGCTGGTCCAGGGCACCGAGGGTGCCGCGACGGTGGTCCGGGTCGGGATCACCGACCACGCCCAGGACGCGCTGGGGGACATCGTGTTCGTCCAGCTGCCCGAGGTGGGTGCGGAGGTGGCCCCCGGCAACCCGATCGGTGAGGTCGAGTCCACCAAGTCCGTCTCCGACGTCTACTCGCCGGTGGCCGGCGTCGTCTCGGCGGTGAACGAGGCCCTGACCGACGCGCCGGAGACGGTCAACAGCGATCCCTACGGTGCCGGCTGGCTGGTCGAGGTCCAGGTGACCGGGCAGGACGGCGACCCGACCGCGTCGCTGCTGGACGCAGCGGCGTACCAGGCGGTCGTCCAGGGCTCCTGAGCCCGCCCTGACCGGGCCGGATGGATCGGCCCGTCACTCCGCTGGCCCCCCGCCGTCCGGTCGGGGTGGTCGGCGATCACTATCATCACTGCGACGGTCGGCCGTGCGCTCCACGGCGTCCGACCCTCACCCTGTACGTGCGGTTGACCCTCGGGTCGGCCGCTGGTTCCATGACCCCCGGCCCGACCGTGATCCTGCGGTCGGCCGACCTACGACGGGCCGACCGGTCCGTCGTCCGCCGGCCGACCGCGGCCCGTACCACCAGGCCCGCGGCGGTGCCGCCTGCACCGGAGGAGACAGACGTGCTCTGCACTCGATGTGGCCACCAGAACCCAGAGGGCAGCCGCTTCTGCGCGCAGTGCGGGGCGGCGCTGAGCCCCGAGCGGGTCGGCGAGTCGACCAGCATCATCCCCAAGGTCGGCGGTGAGGACTCCGGCGAGCAGGCCGAGGTGTCCGAGTCGACCGCGGACGCGCACGCCGGCGCCGTCGAGTCGCTGCCGGCCGGGTCCGCGCTGCTGGTGGTGAAGCGGGGCCCCAACGCGGGCAGCCGCTTCCTGCTCGACCAGGAGGTCACCACCGCCGGTCGGCACCCCGACAGCGACATCTTCCTCGACGACGTGACGGTCAGCCGCCGGCACGTGGAGTTCCACCGCGAGGGTGGCGGGTTCACCGTCCACGACGTGGGCAGCCTCAACGGCACCTACGTCAACCGCGAGCCGGTCGACGTGGCCTCCCTCGCCGGCGGCGACGAGGTCCAGATCGGCAAGTTCCGCCTGGTCTACCTGACCGGGCCGCGGACGGGCGAGCCGGCCGGCGCATGACCGCCACGTCGTGCACGGAGCGGGCCGAGAGCGGACGCCGGTCATGACTGCGGTGCCCCAGCCCAGCCCCAGCGCTGACCGGGACACCGCCGACGCCCGGGACGCCGCTGACAGCAGGGACGCCGCGGACGCCAGGGACACTGCCGACACCAGGCCCCGGTTCACGATCGGCGAGGTGCTGTCCGCCCTGCGCGGCGACTTCCCGGACGTGACGATCAGCAAGATCCGTTACCTCGAGTCCGAGGAGCTGGTCCACCCGCAGCGGACGCCGTCGGGCTACCGGAAGTTCTCCGTCGCCGACGTCGCCCGACTGCGGTACGTGCTGGCCGCCCAGCGGGACCAGTACCTGCCGTTGCGGGTCATCAAGGAGCACCTGGACGCCCTGGACCGGGGCGAGCCGGTGCCCGGCAGCGGGACCGCCGGCGGCGTGGCCGGCCAGCCGGTCGGGACCGCCCCCCTGCCGGGCCCGGAGTTCGCGGCGGCCGCCGGCCTGACGGAGGCCCAGCTGGCCGACTGCGTCCAGTTCGGACTGCTCAACGCCGACTCCCAGGGCCGGCACCGCGTCACCGACCTGCCCGTGGGCCGCGCCGTCGCCGGCCTGGCCCGGCACGGCATCGAACCGCGGCACCTGCGGGTGTACCGGACGGCGGCGGAGCGGGAGGCCGCCCTGCTCGAGCAGCTGGTGGCCCCGGTGCTGCTGGCGCGCTCCGAGGAGGCGCGCGCCCGGGCCGGTGAGCAGCTCCAGGAGCTGGCCGCGCTGTCGGCCCAACTGCACGGCGGGCTGCTGGAGTCGCGCCTGCGCGAGGTCCTCGGCGGCTGACCCCTGGCGTACCGTTGCGGGGGTGCGGGCACCCGCGGTGCTCCGGTCGGCCGCCCTGCGGTGGACGGTCCGGGAGCGGTGGGTGACCACGGGGAAGTCAGCGGAGGGGAGCCAGACGTGCAGGAGCTCAGAGTCGTCGGCGTCCGGGTGGAGCTGCCCGGCAACCAGCCCATCCTGCTGCTCAAGGAGACCCAGGGGGAGCGGTACCTGCCGATCTGGATCGGCGCGACCGAGGCCGCGGCGATCGCCTTCGAACAGCAGGGCGTCCGGCCGGCCCGGCCGATGACCCACGACCTGCTGCGTGAGGTGGTCACGGCCCTCGGCGCCACGCTGGAGGCGGTCCACATCACCGAGATGCGTGACGGCATCTACCTCGCCGAGCTGCAGTTCGGCGACGAGCGCACGGTGAGCGCCCGCCCGTCCGACGCCGTGGCCCTCGCCGTCCGCACCGGTGCGCCCATCTACGGCGCCGAGGCCCTGCTCGACGAGGTCGGGATCGAGATCCCCGACGAGCAGGAGGACGAGGTGGAGAAGTTCCGCGAGTTCCTGGACAACATCAGCCCCGAGGACTTCGGCGCCGGGTCGGGCTCCGGCGGCAGCTGAGCCGCCGGCTCCCCGGGGCCACCCGCACGGGTGAGTCCAGCGACACGCCGCGTCCCTCGGTTGACCCTGTCCCGGCCCCGGCCTACGGTCAGCGAATCACGTGCGTGGAAGTCCCTGAGCCGCGCCCGTGACCGTTCCCAGCCACAGCACGGGGACGGCCCAGGTGCTGGGTGCCGGAGTCGAGGAGGCGCTGGAGTGAGCGGGCCCGCGATCGACGGCACGAACCCAGCAGCGCCGCGACCGCGGCAGATGAACGCCAGCGAGGAGTGCCCGTGAGCGACCAGGACAACGGTTCACAGGGTCAGCTGTTCAGCGACGCAGCGGTGGGCGTCCCCTCCTACGACGAGATCGACACCGACGTCGTCGGCTACCGCGGCCCGACGGCGTGCGCCGCCGCCGGCATCACCTACCGGCAGCTGGACTACTGGGCGCGCACCGGGCTGGTCGCGCCGTCCGTGCGGACCGCCACCGGGTCGGGCACGCAGCGGCTCTACTCGTTCCGCGACATCCTGGTGCTCAAGGTCGTGAAGCGGCTGCTGGACACCGGCGTCTCGCTGCAGAACATCCGCAAGGCCGTCGACCACCTGCGCACCCGCGGGGTCAAGGACCTCGCCAACATCACGCTGCTCTCCGACGGCGCCACCGTCTACGAGTGCACCTCGGCCGAGGAGGTCGTCGACCTCCTCGCCGG
This sequence comes from Modestobacter sp. VKM Ac-2979, assembly GCF_026967995.1. Lineage (NCBI taxonomy): Bacteria > Bacillati > Actinomycetota > Actinomycetes > Geodermatophilales > Geodermatophilaceae > Modestobacter > Modestobacter sp. VKM Ac-2979. The sequence goes on along the minus strand of NZ_JAPVBO010000003.1, from coordinate 375,568 downwards.
CGGGCAGGGCGTCTTCGGCATCGCGGTCTCCGGCGCCCTCCGGGAGCTCTCCGGGGAGCTCGCCGAACTGCCGGCCGAGCGGCTGGACGGGGGCGGCTCCGTCGCCGACGACGAGCTGTCCGCCCGCCGCCGCCGGCGCGCCGCCTCGGCCTAGGCCACACTCCGCCGGCCCGGCTCGGCCCGGCGCGGACGTGGTCGAGCCGCTCTGGCCTGGACGGCCCCCAGCCGCTGATCGCGCGCTGGTACCGTCCCAGCAGTGGCCGACCGGACTCCTGGTTCTGATCCCGCACCCCTGACCGGGTCGCTCCCCGCGCTCTCCGCGCTGTCGACGAGCGGGTCGTTCGCGGCCCGACACATCGGCCCCCGCCCGGCGGACACCGCCGCGATGCTCGAGGTGCTCGGCCACGCCTCGCTCGCCTCACTGGCCGATGCCTGTGTGCCGGAGGGCGTGCGCGACCGCACCCCGCTGGACCTCCCGGCGGCCGCCGACGAGGCGACGGTGCTGGCGCAGCTGCGGGAGCGGGCGGCGGCCAACGAGGTGTTCACCTCGATGATCGGGCTCGGCTACAGCGACACGATCACCCCGGCGGTCATCCAGCGGAACATCCTGGAGAACCCCGCCTGGTACACCGCCTACACGCCGTACCAGCCGGAGATCAGCCAGGGCCGCCTCGAGGCGCTGATCAACTTCCAGACGATGGTCGCCGACCTCACCGGGCTGCCGGTCGCCGGCGCCTCGATGCTGGACGAGGCCACCGCCGCGGCGGAGGCGATGACGCTGGTGCGCCGGGCCGGGCGGGCGAAGGCCCACTCCGTCTTCGTCGTCGACGCCGACACGCTGCCGCAGACCCTGGCCGTGCTGCGCACCCGCGCGGAGCCGCTGGGCATCGGCCTGCACGTGGCCGACCTCTCCGCCGGCTGGCCCACCGACCTCCCGGAGGCGGGGGCCTTCGGGGTGCTGCTGGCCTACCCGGGCGCCAGCGGCGCGGTCCGGGACCACCGCGAGCTGGCCGCGGCCGCGCACGCGGCCGGTGTCGCCGTCGTGGTCGCCGCCGACCTGCTCGCCCTCACGCTGCTGGAGGCGCCGGGGGAGTGGGGCGCCGACGTCGCCTGCGGCACCACCCAGCGTTTCGGCGTCCCGATGGGCTACGGGGGCCCGCACGCCGGGTACCTGTCGGTGCGCGAGGGCCTGGCCCGTCAGCTCCCCGGCCGGCTGGTGGGGGTCTCGGTCGACGCCGACGGCGACGTGGCCTACCGGCTGGCGCTGCAGACCCGGGAGCAGCACATCCGCCGGGAGAAGGCCACCAGCAACATCTGCACCGCCCAGGTGCTGCTCGCCGTCATGGCCGGCGCCTACGCCGTCTACCACGGGGCCGAGGGGCTCACCGCGATCGCCGCCCGGGTGCACCGCACCGCCCAGGTGCTGGCCGGCTGGCTGCGCGCCGGTGGCCTCACCGTGGTGCACGAGCACTTCTTCGACACCGTCGTCGTCGCGGTGCCCGGCCGGGCCGCCGAGGTGGTGGCGGCCGCGGCCGCCCGCCGGGTGAACCTGCGCCTGGTCGACGACGACGCCGTGGCGATCGCCTGCGACGAGACGACGACGCCCGCCGTCCTGCGGCTGGTCGCCGAGGCGTTCGGGGTGGGCACGGACGACGCGGGCCTGGACGACGCCGGGGCCGACGCGCTCCCGGCCGAGCTGCGCCGGCGCAGCCCGTTCCTCAGCCACCCGGTCTTCGCCGAGCACCGTTCGGAGACGGCGATGCTGCGCTACCTGCGTCGGCTGTCGGACAAGGACCTGGCGCTGGACCGCACGATGATCCCGCTGGGCTCGTGCACCATGAAGCTCAACGCCGCCACCGAGATGGCTGCGATCACCTGGCCGGAGTTCGCCGGCCTGCACCCCTTCGCACCGGTCGAGCAGGCCCGCGGGTACGCCCAGCTGATCCAGGAGCTGTGCGACGGGCTCGCCGAGGTCACCGGGTACGCCGCGGTCAGCGTGCAGCCCAACGCCGGGTCGCAGGGGGAGTTCGCCGGCCTGATGGCCATCCGCGCGTACCACCACAGCCGCGGTGACGCCGAGCGGGACGTGTGCCTCATCCCGTCCTCCGCGCACGGCACCAACGCGGCCAGCGCCGTCATGGCCGGCATGCGGGTGGTCGTGGTGGCCTGTGACGAGGCCGGCAACGTCGACCTCGCCGACCTGCGGGCCAAGGTGGACACCCACGCCGAGCGGCTCGCCGCGATCATGATCACCTACCCGTCCACCCACGGGGTGTTCGAGGTCGAGGTGCAGGAGATCTGCGCGGCGGTGCACGACGCCGGCGGTCAGGTCTACGTCGACGGCGCGAACCTCAACGCCCTGGTCGGGCTGGCCAAGCCGGGCCGGTTCGGCTCCGACGTCAGCCACCTCAACCTGCACAAGACCTTCTGCATCCCGCACGGCGGCGGTGGCCCCGGCGTGGGGCCGATCGGCGTCCGGGAGCACCTGGTGCCCTTCCTGCCCGGCCACCCGCTGGTGGAGACCGGGGGCAGCGGCCCGGCGATCTCCGGTGCCCCGTGGGGCTCGGCGGGGATCCTGCCGATCTCGTGGGCCTACCTGCGGCTGATGGGCCCCGACGGGCTCCTCCAGGCCACCGAGCAGGCGATCCTGGCGGCCAACTACGTCGCCGAGCGGCTGCGGCCGCACTACCCGGTGCTCTACACCGGTGCCACCGGCCTGGTGGCGCACGAGTGCATCCTGGACATCCGGCCGCTCACCAAGGCCACCGGTGTGACCAACGACGACATCGCCAAGCGGCTGATCGACCTGGGCTTCCACGCGCCGACGATGAGCTTCCCGGTGGCCGGCACGCTGATGGTCGAGCCGACCGAGAGCGAGGACAAGGCCGAGCTGGACCGGTTCGTCGAGGCGATGGTGCACATCCGCGGGGAGATCGAGCAGGTCGCCACCGGCGAGTACGGCCGGGAGGACAACCCGCTGCGCAACGCCCCGCACACGCTGAAGATGCTGGCGGGGGAGTGGGACCGCCCGTACTCGCGCGAGGCGGCCGTGTACCCGGTCCGGGGGCTGGTCGGGCGCGGCTACCTGGCGCCGGTGCGGCGCATCGACGGGGCCTACGGCGACCGGAACCTTGTCTGCTCCTGCCCGTCGCCGGAGGCGTTCGAGGAGCCCGCGGTGCCGCACCCGCCGGTGGCGACCGAGCCTTCCCGCGCCGACGGGGCCCCCGATGACCTGGGGACGGTGCAGGACGTGGTGGGCGCCCGGTCCTGACACGCCGGGAAGGGGTCGACGGCGGGGCCCGGAAGGTGCACCATCCCCGTGCATGGGGACCCTGGTGCGTCGGTCGTCGGTCGGTGTGGTAATGCTCGCCGGGACGGCGGTGCTGACCTCCTGTGCGAGCCAGCTGGGCGCCGCCGGTCCCACCGCGGTCAGCGAGGCGGCCGCGACCGACAGCGTCGCTCCGGCCGCCGCGGAGGAGCTGGCCGGCGCACTGCTGCCGGAGTCCGCGTTCGGTCCGGACGCCACGGTGCTCCAGCTCCCGTCGGAGTGGGTCGGCCCCTGGTCGGGGTCGTGGGCCGGGCCGTGGTCGGGTGACGGGTCGTGGGGCGACCACCGCGGCTGGGGCGGCCACCACGGCTGGGCCGGCAACGGCTGGGGCGGCCACCACTGGTGGGGCGACGCGGACGGCACCGACGAGGACGGCACCGACGAGGACGGCACCGACGAGGACGGCACCGACGAGGACGGCACGGTGATGGAGCCGACGGTCGAGCCGGCCGCCTGCGCCGATGCGCTGGCCGCCCTGCCGGCCCTCGAGGACGAGGAGATGCCGGCGGTCGCGGCCCAGGTGGCCGCCACCGATCAGCAGCGCACCTTCCAGGTGGTCGCCGAGGGGCCGGCCGTCGAGGGGCTGGAGCTGCCGGTCGACGAGCTCGTCCAGGCCTGCGCGGACGCGACCGTCGACGCGCCCTGGGGGATGCAGGTCGAGATCGGCCTGTCGGCCCTCGACGTACCGGAGCGTGGGGACTCCGCCGCCGCGCTGGCGGTCACGATGACCCACTCGGTCGGCACGGTCTCGATGCTGGTCGGCGTGGTCACCGACGGCCCACGCGCGGTCATGCTGAGCCAGACCGGCACCGCGGACGCTGCCCTGGACCAGGCCGCGTTCACCACGCTGCTCACCCAGGCCGCCGACGCCGCCGGCCTGGACTGAGCCGACCCGATCAGGCCGCGGAGGCGCCGGCCAGGGCCCAGGGGCGGGTCAGCACGACCTGACCGTCCGGGAGGAGTTCGCCGTCGTCGTCGAACACGATCACGCCGTTGCACAGCAGCGTCCACCCCTGTTCGGGACGGCGGCTCAGCGGCGCGGCCAGCACGCGGCCGTCCGCGGCGGGCGGGGGACAGGTCGAGGGGTGCGAGCACATCGGGGTCCACTCCAGGGGAAGCGAGGCAGGGTGCGGCCGCGGCGCTGCGGTCAGCCGAGTGTGCGCCGCGTCACTCCCGACGGGCGGGGACGCGACCTCACGACGTCGGCGGGCGTGCTCGGCACTTCCTGACAGCGGACGCTCAGAGCTTGCGCAGCAGCACCCGTCGCACGGAGTGGTCGGCGGCCTTCTGCAGCACCAGGCGCGCCCGGGACCGGGTGGGGGCGATGTTGAGCCGCAGGTTCGGCTCGTTGACCGCCTCCCAGATCCCCCGGGCCGTCGTCGTGGCCTGCTCGTCGGTGAGGTCGGCGAAGCGGTGGAAGTACGCGTCGGAGTCCTGGAAGGCCGTGCGGCGCAGCGCGAGGAAGCGCTCCACGTACCACTGGGAGATGTCGTGCTCGGTGGCGTCGACGTAGACGGAGAAGTCGAAGAAGTCCGAGAGGAAGACCTCGGGCACCCGGCCGTCGTTGCGGGCGCCGGCCTGCAGCACGTTGAGCCCCTCCAGCACCAGCACGTCGGGGGAGTCCACGACCTGCCGCTGGTCGGGGAGGACGTCGTAGGACTGGTGGGAGTACAGCGGGGCGCTGACCTCCGGCTTGCCGGACTTCACGTCGGCCAGGAAGCGCAGCAGCGCCCGCCGGTCGTAGCTCTCCGGGAACCCCTTGCGGCCGAGCAGGCCGCGGGACTCCAGGACGGCGTTGGGCAGCAGGAAGCCGTCGGTGGTGACCAGGTCGACCCGCGGGGTGTCCGGGGCGGCGGCCAGCAGCGCCTGCAGCAGCCGCGCGGTGGTGCTCTTGCCGACGGCGACGCTGCCGGCCACGGCGATGACGAACGGGACCTTCGCGGTGCGCGCACCGAGGAACTGGGTCTGGGCGGCCCACAGCCGCCGGCTGGCGGTGACGTGCAGGTGCATCAGCCGGGCCAGGGGCAGGTAGACCGTGGAGACCTCGTCCAGGTCGATCCGGTCGCCCAGGGTGGCCAGCTGCCGGACGTCGGCGTCGTCCAGGGGCAGCTCACCGCCGGCGGCCAGCGCCCGCCACGACTGTCGGTCGAACGCGGTGAAGGGCGAGACCTGCGCACGCGTTCCGGCCGTCACGGCGCCCATGGTGCCGTCTGCCTGCCGGGCGCCCCCCGACCGGGTGGGTCGGGGACGGCTGCCGACCGGACCTGCACCGCCGGGCGGCTAGGGTCCGGGGCGTGTCGTCGCCCGGGCTGCTCGACCGGATCGAGCGCTACTTCGCCCTCGCCCCGCTGCCCGACGCCCGGGTGCACTCCGTGGGTGCACTCCAGGTGCCGATCGGTCCGCCGGAGTGGCCGCACCCGGCCCGGCCGCGGCCCGGCTTCGAGGGCGAGGTCGCGGTGGACGACGTCCGGGCCGCGATAGCCCTGCAGGAGCGGGCCGGCCTGCCGGCGTCGCTGGAGTGGCTCGGCGACCGCTGCCGCGGCCTGGCCACGGTGGCGCGGGCAGCGGGGCTGGTGGTCGACGAGCTGCCGCTGCTGGTGGCCGACGACCCGGTCGAGGTCCTGCTGCCCAGCGAGGTGCGGCTCTACCTGGTGGGCGCCGACGACCCGCAGCTGGGCCTGTACCAGCGGCTGGCCGCGCTGGCGTTCGCCACGCCCGCCGGCGCACCGGCGGCGGACGCACCCCGGGAGACCCCGGAGGTGGCCCGGGACGACCCCGGCCCGGCCGCCGTGCCGCCGACCGAGGTGCTGCGCGACCGGGTCGCGTCAGGCTCGACGGTGATGATGGTGGCCGTCGAGGACGGCGAGCCGGTCGCCATCGGCTCGCACCAGCCGGTGCTGGTCGACGGCACCGAGATCAGCGAGGTCGTCGGCGTGGCCACCCTGCCCCGGTTCCGTGGCCGCGGGCTGGGGGCCGGGCTCACCTCGGCCCTGGTCGAGCACGCCCGGCAGACGGCCGACCTGGTCTTCCTCTCCGCCGGCGACGACGACGTGGCCCGGGTCTACGAGCGGGCGGGCTTCGCCCGGGTGGCCACCAGCTGCGTGGCAGAGCGTCCGTCCGGCTGAGCCGCGGAGCGGCCGTCCGGCTGGGGCGGTCGGACACCCGCCGCCCCAGCCGGACGACGGGTCACTGCACCTCGTACGTCGCGACCAGGGTGGCCCGGGCGAGGGTGTGGCTGAACAGGTTGAACCCCAGGTAGGCCGGGCTCGCCTCGGCCGGCACGCCCAGGTCGTCGGTGTCCAGTGCGTGGACGACGACGAAGTACCGGTGCCGGCCGTGCCCGGCCGGCGGGGCTGCCCCGACGTAGCCGGCGAACCCGGCGTCGTTGCGCAGCTGCACCGCGCCGTCCGGCAGCCCGCCGTCCGCGGCACCGCTCGGGAGCTCGGTCACCGAGGCCGGGAGGCCGGCGACCGCCCAGTGCCAGAAGCCGCTGGCGGTCGGGGCGTCGGGGTCGTACACGGTGACCGCGAAGCCGCGGGTCCCGTCCGGGAAGCCGGACCAGCTCAGCTGCGGTGACCGGTCCTCACCTCCGGGCACGCCCATCTTCCCGCTGACGTGCGGCTGCGGCATCGGCTCGCCGTCGGTGAGGTCGGCGCTGGTCACCTGGAAGGCAGGCACGGGGGGCAGGAACTCGTAGGGGTCGGGTGGGGTCGGTCGACCGGCCATGCCGGGTCCTCCTCGGGTCGTCGGGCTCCCCGGCAGTCCCGCCGGCGAGCGGGGGCGTGGTGCCCGCCGCCGACCCTAGGCAGCCGCGCCCGCCGACGCCCAGCGAGCGCCTCGGTCGGACGATGGACCGTTATCCCCAACGACGACGCGGCACGAGCCGGCCGCGTCCCCGGCCACCGCACCCTCCGGGCACAGCTCAGCAACGGGGGTGGGGCTCCCGAGAGGTCGTGTGGATCATCTCGCCGTAGCGTGTCGGGCGTGCTGGGACTCCCTGACGACATCCGGGCCTGTTTGTTCGACCTCGACGGGGTCCTGACGCAGACGGCCAAGGTCCACCAGGCTGCCTGGAAACGGACCTTCGACGAGTTCCTGCTCAGCCGCGACCCGGGGGCGGCGGAGTTCAGCCCTGACGACTACAACCGGTACGTCGACGGCAAGCCGCGCAAGGACGGCGTCCGTGACTTCCTGACCAGCCGGGGGATCACCCTGCCCGAGGGCAGCGACGACGACCTCGCCGACGCGTCCACCGTGGCCGGCGTCGCGACGCGGAAGAACCAGCTGATCATGGCCGAGCTGGACGAGCACGGCGTGCAGGTCTACGAGGGCTCGATGAGGTACCTGCGGGCGGCGCGGGACGCCGGCCTGGCCACCGCCGTCGTCACGGCGTCGGCCAACGGGGAGCACGTGGTCGCGGTCGCCGGGTTCGCCGACCTCATCGACGTCCGGGTCGACGGCGTGGTCGCCGCCACCGAGGGGCTGCGCGGCAAGCCGGCCCCGGACACCTTCCTGGCCGGTGCGCGGGCCCTCGGCGTCGAGCCGGCGCAGGCCGCGGTCTTCGAGGACGCCCTGTCCGGGGTCGCCGCCGGGCGGGCCGGTGACTTCGGCTACGTCGTCGGGGTCGACCGGGTGGGCCAGGCCGACGGGCTGCGCGAGCAGGGCGCCGACGTCGTCGTCACCGACCTGGACCAGCTGCTGGGGGAGACCCCGTGACGGAGGGGCGCGCGCACTTCCTGATCGAGCCCTGGTCACTGACCGAGGTCGGCGTCGACCTTGCCTCCCTGGGGGTCAACGAGTCGGTGTTCGCCCTGGCCAACGGGCACATCGGGATGCGCGGCACGCTCGACGAGGGCGAACCGGTCATCGTCCCCGGCACCTACCTCAACGGCTTCTTCGAGGAACGGCCGATGCCCTACGCCGAGGCCGGCTACGGCTTCCCGGAGCAGGGCCAGACCGTGGTCAACGTGACCGACGGCAAGCTGATCCGGCTGCTGGTCGGGGACACCCCGCTGGACCTGCAGTACGGCGACGTCATCGACCACCGCCGGACGCTGGACCTGCGCAACGGGCTGCTGCGCCGCACCACCGAGTGGCGGGGCCCCAGCGGGCGTCAGGTGCGGGTCACCAGCACCCGGCTGGTCTCGCTGACCCGGCGGTCGATCGCCGCCGTCGAGTACACCGTCGAGTGCACCGACGACCAGGGCGACCTCTACATCGCGCTGCAGTCGGACCTGCTGGCCAACGAGTTCGTGACGACGTCCCAGTCCGGCGACCCCCGCGCCGCCTCGGCGATGACCCGGCCGCTGCAGTCGGAGCTGCACGTGGGTCGCGGCCGGCACGCCGTCCTGGTGCACCAGACCACCCGCAGCCGGCTGCGGATGGCCGCCGGGATGGACCACGAGGTCGACGTCCCCGACTCGGCGACCGAGGACCTGGAGGTCTCCCCGGACCTCGCCCGCTACACCCTGGCCGCCCGGCTGCCGGCCGGCTCGAAGCTGCGGCTGGTGAAGTACCTCGCCTACGGCTGGTCCAGCCGCCGCTCGTCGGCCGCCGTCCGGGACCAGGTGGAGGGGGCGCTGGCCACGGCGAAGCTGGCCGGCTGGAACCGGCTGGTGCGGGAACAGCGGGAGCTGCTGGACCGGCACTGGGACGAGGCCGACGTCGAGGTGGAGGGCGACGACGAGCTCCAGCAGGCGGTGCGGGTCGGCATGTTCCACGTCCTGCAGGCGGGCCTGCGCGCCGAGCGGCAGCCGATCCCGGCCAAGGGGCTGACCGGTGACGGCTACGACGGGCACACGTTCTGGGACACCGAGACCTACGTGCTGCCCGTGCTCACCTACACCGCGCCCGGAGCCGTGCGCGATGCGCTGCTGTGGCGGCACTCCACCCTGGACCTGGCCCGCGAACGGGCCCGCGTGCTCGGCCACACCGGTGCCGCGTTCCCGTGGCGGACCATCCGCGGGGAGGAGACGTCGGGCTACTGGCCGGCCGGGACGGCGGCCTTCCACATCAACGCCGACATCGCCGACGCCGTCGCCCGCTACACCGCGGCCACCCTGGACGACGAGTTCGACCGCGACTACGGCACCGAGCTGCTGGTCGAGACGGCCCGGCTGTGGGCCTCGCTCGGGCACTTCGACGACGGCCGCGGCTTCCGGATCGACGGCGTCACCGGGCCCGACGAGTACACCGCCGTCGTGGACAACAACGTCTACACGAACCTGATGGCGCAGCGGAACCTGCGGGAGGCGGTCGCGGCCGCCCACCGTCAGCCCCAGACCGCGGCGCGGCTGCAGGTGGGCGAGGACGAGCTGGAGCTGTGGGCCCGTGCCGCGGACGGCATGCGGGTGCCGTTCAACGCCGACCTCGGGGTGCACGAGCAGTCCGAGGGGTTCACCCACCACGAGGAGTGGGACTACGAGGGCACCCGGCCCGACCAGTACCCGCTGCTGCTGCACTTCCCCTACTTCGACATCTACCGCAAGCAGGTCGTCAAGCAGGCCGACCTGGTGATGGCCCTGCACCTGCGGGGGGACGCCTTCACGCTCGAGGAGAAGATCGCCGACTTCGCCTACTACGAGGCGCGGACGGTGCGGGACTCCTCCCTGTCGGCGTCGGTGCAGGCGGTGATCGCCGCCGAGACCGGACACCTGGAGCTCGCGCACGACTACTGGGGCGAGGCGGCCCTGACCGACCTGCAGAACCTGCACGGCAACAGCGGGCACGGGCTGCACATCGCCTCGCTGGCCGGGGGCTGGATGGTCGCGGTCGCCGGGTTCGGCGGGATGCGCGACCACGGCGGCCGCCTGACCTTCGCGCCGCGGTTGCCCAGCCGGATCCGCCGGCTGCGCTTCCGGGTGGTGTTCCAGGGGAACTGCCTGTCGGTCACGGTGACCCCGGAGAAGGCCAGCTACCGGCTGGTCTACGGCGAGGGACCGCTGGAGACCGCGCACCACGGGGAGCCGATCGTGGTCACCGCCGAGACCGTGGAGCGGGAGATCCCGCCGCCGCCCGTCGTCGACCCGGTGCGCCAGCCGCCGCACGCCGCCCCCCGCCGCCGCAACCGCCCCACCAGCGACTGACGGAGGACCCCAGTCACCACCGAAATGGCCATTCTGGTGGTGACTGGGGTCAGAGGAGGGCGGTGTCGCGGAGGAGCCACCAGCCGCCGAGGAGCAGGGCGCCACCGTCGACCAGCAGGAAGACGGCGACCCAGACGATCCCCGGCAGCCCGGTGAGCCGGGCCAGCTGGTCGGCGTCGGAGTCCCGGGCCGCACCCGAGCGGCGCTTGGCCTGGAGCTCCAGGACGGTCTTCGGCGCCGCCAGCAGCAGGAACCAGGTGACGCCGGCGGCGAACGCCGACTGCCCCGCCGCGGGCAGCCACCAGGTGGCGGCGAAGACCAGGGTGCCGGTGACGAGCACCGACCACAGGCCGTACCAGTTGCGGATCTGCACCAGCAGCAGGGCCAGCAGCAGCAACAGCGCCCACAGCAGGCCGATCGCGAACCCGGCGGCCAGCAGCGCCGCCGCACCCAGCCCGAACAGTCCGGGGCCGGTGTAGCCCGCGGCTGCGGTCAGCACCATGCCGGGGCCGCGAGGCCGGCCGGCCGACACGGTGACCCCGGAGGTGTCGGAGTGCAGGCGGATGCCGGCCAGCCGTCGGCCGGTGACCAGGGCGGCCAGGCCGTGCGCCCCCTCGTGCGCGATCGTCACCGAGTGCCGGGCCCGCTGCCACAGGGTGGGGGAGAGGACCAGCGCAGCGGCGAGCGCCGCGGTCAGGACGAGCAGCCAGAGCGGCAGCGGGGGAGAGGTCGCGGAGACCTGCTCCCAGAGCGAGCTGACGACGTCCACCCGGGCATCGTCGCCAGTGGACCTGTGCGTGGGGTCAGCGCCACGCCGCTGGACGCCCGGTGACCGACCCGACATCTGCGCGACATCCGCGGCAGGGATGCTGTGGTCATGGAGAGCACTGTCCCGGTGCCGGCGCTCGCGGAGACCCCGCAGCTGCCGGTGACCGTCTCCTTCACCCGGCGGGCCGACCCGGCCCACACGGTGGAGATGACCGCCTGGATCCGGGCGGGACTGACGATGGCCGAGAACTTCCCCGGGTTCCTCGGCGGTGGCTGGGTCCGCCCACGCCACGACGCCGACGAGTGGCACATGCTGTGCCGCTTCGACTCACCGGCGACGATGGCGGCCTGGGAGGCCAGCTCGGAGCGACGCTGGTGGCTGGGGTCGGCCCAGGGGCTGGCCGAGGTCACCCGCACCGAGCGGCGCACCGGCATCGAGGGCTGGTTCGACGCGCCGGCCGACGCGGCGACGGAGGTGCCCGCGTCCCTCGCGCCACCGCGGTGGAAGCAGGCGGTCACCATCTGGCTGGTCTTCTTCCCGCTCAACCTGCTGGCCACGGTCACCCTGGGTGCGCTGCTGACCGAGGTCCACGTCGTCCTCCGGGTGGCGGTGATGACGCTGACCCTCACCCCGGTGATGACCTACCTGCTGCTGCCCTGGATGACCCGGCGGCTGGGGTGGTGGCTCCGGAAGGACCCCGTCCCCCTCACCCCTCGCAAGCTCGGGGCGAGCCTCCGGACGGGGCCGAACTGGCGCGACCGCTGACCGGCGTCAGACGAGGTCGGCGTCGTGGGTGAGCAGGGCGATCTGGACCCGGTTGGCGACGTCCAGCTTGACCAGCAACCGGGAGACGTGCGCCTTCACCGTGGCCACGCTGAGGTACAGCTCCGCGCCGATCTGGGCGTTGGACAGCCCGCGCCCGACGGCGAGCGCCACCTCCTGCTCCCGGTCGCTGAGCAGGGCGAGCCGTGTCCGGGCACGGGTCTGCCGGTCCGCGACCGGGCCGGCCGGCTGCACCGCCGAGACGTGCGCGATGAGCTGACGGGTCACGGTGGGGGAGAGCATCGGCTCGCCGGCCGCCACCCGGCGCACGGCCTCCAGGATCGCGACCGGTGGGGTGTCCTTGAGCAGGAACCCGCTGGCCCCCGCGCGCAGCGCCCGGAGCACCTGGTCGTCGGCGTCGAAGGTGGTCAGCACGATCACCTCGGGGGCATCCGGCGTGGCCTGCAGCAGCTCGGTGGCCGTCAGGCCGTCGGTGCGCGGCATCCGGATGTCCATCAGGACGACGTCCGGGGCGCTGGCCGCCACGGCGGCCGGCACCTCGTCGCCGTCGGTGGCCTCGCCGACGAGCTCCAGGTCCACCGCCCCGCCGAGCACCATGGCCAGCGCCGCGCGCACCAGCGGGTCGTCGTCCACGACGAGGACCCGGACCGGTTCCCTCACGCCGGCTCCGGCCAGGGCAGCTCGGCGCGCAGCCGGAACTCCCCGTCGGGTGTCCAGCCGTGCTCCAGGTGCCCACCGCCCAGGCTGACCCGCTCCAGCAGGCCCACCAGCCCGGTGCCGGCGCTGGGCAGCGGCGCGGAGTGCTCCCCGCCGGCCGGCGGCGGGTTGCGCACCTCCACGGTGAGGCCCGTGCCCGGGCCCCCGGAGACGACGACGGCGGCCACCGTGCCCGGCGCGTGCTTGCGCACGTTGGTCAGGCCCTCCTGGACGACGCGGTAGGCGTTGCGCCCGGTGGCCGCCGGGGCCGAGCCGAGCTCGGGCACCCGGTACTCGGCCCGCACCCGGACCCCGGCCCGCCGGCACTCCTCGATCAGCGCGGGCAGGTCGGCCAGCCTCGGCTGCGGGCGGGTGCTCGGGTCGCCGTCCCCGCCGTCGCGGAGCACCCCGATGACCTCCCGGAGGTCCTCCAGCGCCTGCCGGGCACTGGCCCGGACCACGCCGGCGGCCTGGGCGACCTCGGCCGCGGGGGCATCGGGGCGGAACTCCAGCGCCCCGGCGTGCATGCTCAGCAGGGACAGCCGGTGGGCCAGCACGTCGTGCATCTCACGGGCGATCCGGGTGCGCTCCAGGTGCCGGGCCTGTTCCACCCGCAGCTGCTGCTCGTCCTCCGCGCGCACCGCGCGCTCACGCAGCTGCATCACCAGCTGGCGGCGGGCACGCACGAACAGACCAGAGGCCACCACGGCGGCGAGCAACACGACGCCGAACCCGAGGAACAGCGGCAACGGCATGCCCTCGGTCGGCCGCAGCAGGCAGTAGGCGACGAAGGACACGACGTTCAACCCGGCCAGGACCAACACCGCCGGGAGCCGGCGGTGCACGGCGACCGTGAAGAGCGCGATCAGCACCGCCGCGCCGCTCATGTCGGAGAAGCTGCCGATCACCGCCAGCGCCACGGCGACGCCGACCGGCCACCGGCGCCGCCACCACAACAGCAGGCAACCGATGGACCCGGCCAGGACGTCGGCAGCGATCAGCGCATCGGGGTGCGGGCCCGGTTCGCTCAGCGTGATGCCAACGACGACCATGCCGAAGGCGATGGAGAAGAGGAACGCCGCGACGTCGACCGCCCAGTCACGGACCGAGCGGCGGACCCGGCGGCGCCCGCCCGTGCCGGACGTGGTGTCCGGGCTCCGCTCAGGCGCAGCACCCGGGTCGCCCAGCAGCTGGGCCGGCACCAGCGAGGGGTGTTCCACGCCGGGGGCGGACCCCGGTCCCGTCGCCACGCTCACAGGAGGAGGCTACGGACGACCGTCGGTCCCTGGAACAGACCAAGGTCTACGTCTGCGGCGCCGGGAGCCGGGGAGCGCGGGTGATCACCTACTTCTGGCCGATGCGCGGAGCCGATCGGACGGAGCAGGGTCTGCACCATGATCACGATCGAACACCTGACGAAGGCGTACGGCGGGCAGCTCGCCGTCGCCGACGTCTCCTTCTCCTGTCCGCCGGGCACCGTCACCGGCTTCCTCGGCCCCAACGGTGCCGGCAAGTCCACCACGATGCGCGCACTGGTCGGGTTGGCCGAGCCGACCAGCGGCACCGCGACCGTCGGCGGGCGCCGGTACCGCGACCTGCCCAACGCCGGCCGCTCGGTGGGCGTGCTGCTCGACGCCGGCGCCCAGCACGGTGGGCGCACCGGGCGGGAGGTGCTCATCCTGGCCTCCCGGGTCCTCGGCGTCGACCGGCGCCAGGTGGACGAGGCGCTGGAGCGGGTCGGCCTGGCCGGGCGGCCGGCCGGAAAGCGCGTCGGCCAGTACTCACTCGGGATGCGGCAGCGGCTGGGCCTGGCGACCGCGCTGCTCGGCGACCCGCAGGTGCTGGTGCTCGACGAGCCGGCGAACGGGCTGGACCCGGAGGGCATCTTCTGGATGCGCGGGCTGCTGCGCGACTTCGCCGACCGCGGCGGCACCGTGCTCCTCTCCTCCCACCTGCTGCACGAGGTGGAGGCGGTCGCCGACCAGCTGGTGGTCATCTCCGGCGGGCGGATCGTCGCGCAGGGCAGCAAGTCCGAGCTGCTGGCCGGCACCGGCGGCACCCTGGTGCGCGGTCCGGACCGGGCCCTGCTGGCCAAGGCGCTGGAGGCGGCCGGCATCGGCGTCTCAGCCGGACCGGACGACGCCCTGGTGGCCGACGCCGAGGCCCTCGCCGTCGGGCAGGCGGTGGCCGCGGCGGGCGTCGTGCTCACCGAACTGCGGGCCGCCGGGGGAGCGGGGCTGGAGGACCTCTTCCGTTCCCTCACCGGTTCCTCCCACGAGGTACAGGAGGTGCAGGCATGAGCACCGCGACCCTCACCCCCGACCAGCCGCGCACGCTGGTGGACCACCCGGCGCCGTCCCTGCTCCAGCTGGTGCGGGTGGAGCTGCGCAAGTCCTACGACACCCGCGCCGGGCGGTGGCTGCTGATCGTCATCGGCCTGGCCGTGCTCGCGGTGGTGGCGATCTCCCTGTTCGTCGAGGACGCGCCCAAGCGGTTCACCGACCACTTCGGGATCACCCAGCTGCCGATCAGCATCCTGCTCCCGGTGCTGGGCATCTTGCTGGTGACCAGCGAGTGGTCGCAGCGCACCGCGATGACGACGTTCACCCTGGTGCCACGCCGGTCCCGGGTGCTCGTCGCCAAGGTGCTCGCCGCCACGGTGCTGGCCGTGCTCGGCGTGGCCGTCGCGGCGCTGGCCGCGGTGGTCGCGACCGGGCTCACGCCGGTCTTCTCCGACTCGGCGCAGGACTGGGGCATCAGCGCCGCGCTGGTGGGCCAGGTGCTCGTCGTCCAGGTGGTGACCGTCCTGGCCGGTGTCGCGTTCGGCATGCTGCTGCTCAGCTCGCCGCTGGCGATCGTCCTGTACTTCGTGCTGCCGACGGTGTTCACCATCCTGGTGAACCTGGTGTCGGCGCTGGACTGGGTGCGCGACTGGCTGGACCTGTCGACGACCTCGATGCCGTTGTTCGAGGACGGGCTGGACGCGCAGGGCTGGCTGCAGTTCGGCACCTCGGCGGCGCTGTGGGTGGCGTTGCCGATGCTGCTCGGCTGGCTGCGCATCCTGCGGACCGAGGTCGCCTGATCCCCACCGGTCCGACCCGCCGCCCGTGCTCGCGGGCGGCGGGTCAGCCCCGTCCGGGTCCTGGACGCGCGCCGTCGGCGCAGGCCAGGCTGGGCGGATGCGATCCCGACAGGCCGGCATGTGGTGGGGAGCGGCGATCGAGGCGCCCGACCCGGCGGCGCTCGCCCGGTTCTACGCCGAGCTGCTGGAGTGGCCGATCGGGCACGAGGAACCCGGGACGACGGTGCTGGCCGCCCCTGGAGGCGCGGTCTTCGTGGTCTTCCAGCAGGCCGACGACTACCGGCCGCCGGTGTGGCCGCCGGCCGTGGGGGAGCAGCGGCCGATGATGCACCTCGACGTCCAGGTCGGGGACCTCGACGACGCGGTGGCCGAGGCGGTGGCCCTGGGCGCCACGCTCGCCCAGGACCAGCCGCAGCCGCACGTCCGGGTGTTGCTCGACCCGGCCGGGCACCCGTTCTGCCTGGTCCAGGACGACGGGTGACCGAGCCGAGCCGCGGGCCCGGTCCGCTCAGGCGTGCTCGCCGGGCATCCGCACCTGCCCGCTGAGGTGCCGGGCGGTGTTGACCAGGCCGACGTGGCTGAACGCCTGCGGGGTGTTGCCCAGGTGCCGGCCGGTCCGCGGGTCGTACTCCTCGCTCATCAGCCCGAGGTCGTTGCCCAGGCCCAGGAGCCGCTCGAACAGCTCCCGGGCCTCGGTGGTGCGACCGATGCCGTTGAGCGCGTCGGCGAGCCAGAAGCTGCACAGCAGGAACGGCGCCTCCTCACCCGGCAGTCCGTCGACCCGGCCGTCGGCGTGGGTGTGGTAGCGGAGCAGGAAGCCGTCGGAGGTGAGCTCGCGCTGCACCGCCTCCACGGTGCCCACGACCCGCTCGTCGTCCCAGGGCAGGAAGCCGACCTGGGGGATGAGCAGCAGCGCCGCGTCCAGCCCCTCGGAACCGTAGAACTGGGTGAACGTCCGGCGCTCGGCGTCGTAGCCCCGGGCGCAGACGTCGTCGTGGATCCGCTGACGCAGTTCCCGCCAGCGCTCGACCGGCCCGTCCAGCCCGTGCCGCTCCACCGCCTCGATCGCGCCGTTGACGCCGGCCCAGGCCAGCACCTTGGAGTGCACGAAGTGCCGGGGCTCGCCGCGCACCTCCCAGAGGCTGCTGTCCGGGGTCTCCCAGATGTCCTCCAGGTAGGCCAGCAGCTCCTTCTGCACCGCCCAGGCGTCCGCGGTGGGGGAGAGGCCCGACTCGCGGGCCAGGTGCAGCCCGTCGAGCGTCTCGCCCCAGACGTCGAGCTGGAACTGCCCGGCGGCGGCGTTGCCCACCCGCACCGGGGCCGAGCCCTCATAGCCCGGGAGCCACGGCAGCTCGTACTCCGGGATCCGGCGGGAGCCGTCCAGCGCGTACATGATCCGCAGGTCGGCGGGGTCACCGGCGACGGCGCGGAGCAGCCAGTCCCGCCAGGCCCGTGCCTCCTCGAGGTACCCCGTGCCGAGCAGGGCCTGCAGGGTGAACGTCGCGTCGCGCAGCCAGCAGTACCGGTAGTCCCAGTTGCGGCTGCCGCCGAGCTCCTCGGGCAGTGAGGTGGTCGCGGCGGCGACGATCCCGCCGGTGGGCCGATACGTCAGCGCCTTGAGGGTGATCAGCGAGCGGCGGACCGCCGGCCCCCACTCCCCGTCGTAGCTGCAGTGACCGATCCACTCGGCCCAGAACTCCTCGGTGCTCGTCAGCGCCTCCTCGGCATCGACCGGCTTCGGCCGAGGCAGGTGCGAGGCGTGGTGGGTGAGCACGAACGGGACCCGCTCACCAGCGGCGACCTCGAACTCGGCCGCGGTGGTGTGGTCCTGTCCGTGCAGGTGGACCGGCGTGGTGAGCGAGACGGCGTCCGGGCCGGCGACGGCGACCAGGTCGCCGTCCACCGAACGCACCCAGGGCACCAGGTGGCCGTAGTCGAACCGGAGCACCAGGTCCAGCCGCATCGGCACGTGGCCGGACACGCCCTCGACGATGCGGACGACATCGGGGCTCTCGCCCCGTGGCGGCATGAAGTCGATGACCCGGACCGTCCCGGTCGGGGTCTCCCACTCGGTCTCCAGCACCAGGGAGTCACCCCGGTACTGCCGGCTGGTGCAGGTGCCGGCTCCGGCCGGCGCGAGCTGCCACCGGCCGTTGCGCTCGTCGCCCAGCAGCGCGGCGAAGCAGGCAGCGGAGTCGAAGGACGGCAGGCACAGCCAGTCGATCGAGCCGTCCTTGCCGACCAGCGCAGCGGTCTGCAGGTCCCCGATCAGTCCGTAGTCCTCGATCCTGCTCGGCACGGGTGGTTCCTCTCGAGTGGGTCGACCGCGGCCCAGCCGCGGGTGGCACGCGAAAGGCGCCCTGCGCCCCCTACCGACCAGCCTCTCGGCGCAAACCCCTCACTCACTCGTTCGACCGTTATCCCCAACAAACAGACCTTCTAGAGCAGGGAAGGACCAGCTCCAACAGGGGAGGGGTCGACCCGGTCCCTGGCCGCGCGGGCAAGGACCGGGTCGACCATTGGGCTGGACGTGTGCGTTCCACCCGGCGTCGAACGGGGGCCTTCCTGTCGGTGGTCCGGTCTAGCGTTCGTGCTGTCGCACGAGCCGCTGACCAGCAGGGGAGACCGTCATGAGCACGCTGTCCGACCGCCCGCACACCGCACTCATCGTCATCGACGTCCAGCAGGGCGTGGTGGGGGAGGCGCCCCGCCGGGACGAGGTCGTCGGCAACATCGACGCCCTGGTCGAGAAGGCGCGCGGCGACGGGGTGCCGGTCGTCTGGGTGCAGCACTCCGACGAGGAACTGGTGCGGGGGAGTGACGAGTGGCAGTACGTCCCCGAGCTGGTGCGGGCGCAGTCCGAGCCGTTGGTGCACAAGTCCTACGGCGACTCGTTCGAGGGCACCGACCTCGAGGACGTGCTGGCCGACCTCCACGTGGGTCGCCTGGTCGTGGCGGGTGCAGAGTCCGATGCCTGCATCCGGTCGACGATCCACGGGGCCTTCACCCGGGGCTACGACGTCACGCTCGTCGGCGATGCCCACACCGCCGGCGACAAGAGCGCCTGGGGTGCGCCGCCCGCGGAGCAGGTCATCGCGCACACGAACCTCTACTGGCAGTTCCAGGCAGCGCCCGGTCGCACGGCCGGGGTGGTGGACACGCAGGACGTGACCTTCTCCGGCTGACGGGGTCGCGTCCGACCGCTGCTGCGAGCCGTTGACACATGCAGGCAACTACCTGCATGATCCTGGTCATGGACGCCGAGACGAGCGGGATGGACGCCGTCTTCAAGGCGCTCGCCGACCCGACCCGACGGCTGCTGCTCGACCGGCTGCGGGAGCGGAACGGCCAGACCCTCGGTGAGCTCTGTACGCACCTGGGCATGGCCCGGCAGTCGGCGACCCAACACCTCGACGTCCTGCACCGCGCCAACCTCGTCACCGTCGTCCGGCGGGGTCGGGAACGGCTGCACCACCTCAACCCGGTGCCGATCCACCAGGTCCAGGAGCGTTGGATCTCGGCCTTCGACCGGCCCCGGCTCTCCGTCATCAGCGCGATCACGCAGCAGGCAGAGGAGCAGGCCATGGCCACCAGCAGTACGAGCACAACCGCCGTCCCCGACTACGTGTACGTCACCTACATCCGCGCGAGCGCCGAGCAGGTGTGGCACGCGTTGACCGACGCCGACCTGACCGCCCGGTACTGGGGGCACGCCAACGTGTCCGACTGGCAGACCGGGTCGACCTGGGAGCACCGGCGCACCGACGGGTCGGAGAAGGTGGACGTCGCCGGGCGGGTGCTCGAGTCGGTGCCCCCGACCCGGCTGGTGATCACCTTCCAGGAGTCGGCGGCGGACGGCGACGAGGACCCGGTGGGGGAGCCGTCGGTCGTGACCTTCGCGGTCGAACCGCACGAGGGCATCGTCCGGCTCACCGTCACCCACGAGCGTCTCGCGGACCAGGCCAGCCACGACGGTGTCTCGCACGGGTGGCCCGCCGTGCTCGCCAACCTCAAGTCACTGCTGGAGACAGGCGAGGTGCTGCCGGCCGAGCCGTGGCAGATGACGCCGGTGCGTGGCGCTCGTGCGCACGCGGACGCCTGAGCGACGTCGTGACCGAGCTGAGCCAGCGTCCACTCGGAGTGGACGTCGCGCTGGCGGCCCGAGCCGGCCGCTACGCCTTGGACGAGGTCGGGGCGCTGGCCATCGGTGACCTGGACCGGCCGACGCCCTGTGCCGACTGGGACGTCCGGTCCGTGGTGGCGCACCTGGCGGACGTCGCCGATGCGCTCGCCGGCCTGCTCGCCACCGGTCGGCTGACCATGCCTCAGTCGCCGGCGCGGCCCGTCGATGGCCCGATGGTCGGCGCCCAGCGGCGGGTCCAGCAGCTGCTCGACCAGTTGCATGCAGCCGGCGAGCAGGGGAGCCACGGCCGCCCGGCGCCATGGGCGACCGAGGCCGCCCATGGTGCGGCCATCGAGTTCACCGTCCACGGCTGGGACGTCGCCGCCGCACGGGGCCGGGCGCAGCAGCTGCCGGCGGACCTCGCTGAGGACGTGCTGACCCTGGCCGGTGGACTGCTCGACGACTCGGCCCGCGGGACGTCGTTCGCCGCCCAGGTGACCTCCGGACCGGACGAGTCACCTGTCGAGCGCTTGGTCGCCTTCATGGGGAGGAACCCGGCGCCGTGGATCCGGTCGGGGCCTGTCGTCTCCACTACTTGACATAATGTCGATTATCGGCGCATAGGAAGAGGCTGGTCGGAGGGCGGTCCTGAGCCAGCTGACTGGTCCGAAGACGCAGCATGCGACGGCACGTCGTCACCACGGCGCCGACCACGTGACCGGCGCCGAGCCTCGTGGGTGCACGTCCGGTCTCTGTGCAGCCTGGTCGGCATCCTGACGCGTGCTGCACGAGTCTCGCGCCGATGGTCGGAATGCCATGTCGATCATCTAGAGCCTGCCGACAGATCCGACGATCTTGATGGGCTCTGGACATGGCGGACGTCGATCGCCGTCATCGACGGCCGCGACCACTCCAGGCCCAACTCCCCTGGTCCCGCTGGCCAGATGTGAATACGTCACTCTGACGGAATGACGCTGCTGCAGGGTCTCGGTCGTCCATGATCGCCAGTCCGCACGATCGCACTGCCGGCAGTGACACCTGAGCTTGCGGTCGTCCTCGTCGCCCGGCCGGGCGACGGCTCGCCGAGCGAGGTGTCAGTGGCCCGAGGTGAGCGACGCCCGCTCGAGGACCTGGGGACCGCTCCCCCCTGGACCGTGTGTGCCCACGTGATAAACGTCACTGTGACGCATTGGCAGCCAACCCTCGGTCGGCCGCCAACTCCTCAGCCGGCGGCCTTGCCGTTCAGCCAGAGCCGGTCGAGCCGACCGGTCGACCGCACCAGCTCGGCCAGGGACCGCTCGAGTTCGGCCTTGGTGGGCTTCTCAGTGAGGAGCGTCTGGACGTCCTCGATGGCGCAGCGCAGTTGGTACAGCCGGTCCTGGAGGCCGTCCAGCTCCGCCCGGGTCACCAGGACGACGTCCGCGGACAGTCCCGCCTTGGCCGTCGCCGACCGCTGCTCGTACGCCCGCTGCCGGCACGCCTGGCCGCAGTAGAGCCGGGGCCGGCCCACCGACTCCTGCGCCGGCAGGACGTTGCGGCACCAGCCGCAGCGTCGCTCTTCGCCCTCGGGACGCCGCGTCCGAGGGACCAGGCGGGCCTCGACGCCCTGCTCTACTGCCACGGCAGGGACGGTAGACGCCCCGCCCGCCCGTCCGCCGTGGACACGCCCGAGGCCCGTCCCGGCGGGCGGGCGCACCGCGACCTGGACCACCTCCGAGACGCCACGGACCACCGCACTAGCGTGGGGGCGTGCCGGGCTCGCGTTACGCCTTCCTCGACGGGCCGACCCCGGTGGCGATGGCCCACCGCGGTGGGGCCATCGAGCACCTGGAGAACACCCAACCGGCCTTCGAAGCGTGTGTGAAGCTGGGCTACCGGTACATCGAGACCGACGTCCGGGTCACCTACGACGGCGAGCTCGTGGTCTTCCACGACCCCACGCTGGACCGGGTCACCGACCGCACCGGCCGGGTCGACACCCTGCCCTGGCGGGAGGTGAGCACGGCGCTGATCGGTGGCCGTGAGCCGATCATGCGGCTGGAGGACCTGCTGGGCGCCTGGCCGGACGTCCGGTTCAACCTCGACATCAAGGCCGCCGGCGTGCTGGCGCCGCTGGTGCACAGCATCCGGCGGCTGAACGTCGAGGACCGAATCTGCCTCGGTTCCTTCTCCGACGCCCGCATCGCCGCGGCGCGACGGCTCTTCGGCCCGGACGTCTGCACCTCGCTGGGGCCCAAGGGCGTCGCCGCGCTCCGGTTGTCCTCCTACTCCCCGCGCGCCGCGGGGCTGGTCCGGATCCAGGCGGGGTGCGCGCAGGTGCCGCTGGCCCTGGGCGGCCGCCCGCTGGTCGACGAGCGGTTCATCGCCGCGGCACACGCCCGGAGCCTGCAGGTCCACGTCTGGACCGTCGACAGCGAGGCGGATGCCACCGAGATGCTCGACCTGGGCGTCGACGGCGTGATGACCGACCGGCCGGCCATGCTCCGCGACCTGCTGGTGTCCCGGGGGCAGTGGACCGGCGCGTGAGCGTCGCCCGCCAGGCGGCCGCGCACCGACCTGCCGTGCACGGCGCGCACGGGCAGTCGGGCCGGTGCTGGACCGCCGTCCCCGCGCCTGGCACCCTGCGCCGGTGAGCGCCGCCCCGCAGGTCCACCCAGCACCGCCGCCGCCCGACCGGGCGCTGCGCCGCGAGCGCGCCGGCTGGTACTCCTACGACTGGGCGATGTCGGTCTTCAACACCTCGGTGACGACCGTCTTCCTCGCGCCCTACCTCACCTCGATCGCCGAGGCGGCCGCCGACGCCGACGGCCGGATCCACCCGCTGGGCATCAGCGTCCCGCCGGGCAGCTGGTTCGGGTACGTGCTGTCGCTGTCGGTCGTGCTGCAGGTGCTCGTGCTGCCGATCACCGGGGCCATCGCCGACCGCAGCGGCGCCAAGCGCCAGCTGCTGGCCGCCTTCGCCGCTCTCGGCTCGCTGTGCACCATGTCGCTGTTCTTCGTCGCCGGTGAGCGCTACCTCCTGGGCGCTGCGCTGTTCATCGCGGCCAACCTCTCCTTCGGCGCGGCGACCGTCGTCTACTACTCCTGGCTGCCGGACCTGGCCGGGCCCGACGAGCGGGACGCGGTCTCCAGTCGCGGCTGGGCCTGCGGCTACCTGGGCGGGGCGCTGCTGCTGGCCGGCAACCTGGCGCTGTTCTCCCAGTACGAGGCGCTGGGCCTGACCGAGGGCGAGGCGGTGCGGATCTGCCTGGCCTCGGCCGGCATCTGGTGGGCCGGGTTCACCCTGGTCAGCGTCTCGCTGCTGCGCAACCGGCAGCCGCGCGAGTCCGGCGTGGCGGTGCCACCCGGGCAGGGGGCGCTCTCCGGTGGCTTCAAGCAGCTCGCCGCGACGCTGCGCGACCTGCGGCGGTACCGGCTCACCCTGTGGTTCCTCGGCGCCTACCTGCTGTTCAACGACGGCGTGCAGACGATCATCGGGGTGTCGGCGCAGTACGGCGCCGAGGAGCTCGACCTCGACCAGTCGACGCTGATCTCGGCGATCCTGCTGGTGCAGGTGGTCGCCTTCTTCGGCGCGATCGGGATGGGCCGGATCGCCATGGTGATCGGTGCCAAGCGCACGGTGCTGGGCAGCCTGGTGCTGTGGGTCGGCGTCCTGGTGGCGGCGTACTTCGTGCAGTCGGGCGCCGTCGTCCAGTTCTACCTGCTCGCCGTCTGCATCGGCTTCGTGCTCGGTGGCACCCAGGCGCTGTCCCGCTCGCTGTTCAGCCAGCTCATCCCGCCGGGCAAGGAGGCCGAGTACTTCGGCTTCTACGAGATCAGCGACCGTGGTACCAGCTGGCTCGGCCCGTTCCTGTTCGCCCTGACCTACCAGCTCACCGAGTCCTACCGGTACGCGATCTTCAGCCTCGTCTTCTTCTTCGTCGCCGGCGGCTGGCTGCTGGCCCGGCTGGACATGCGCCGCGCGATCGTCGAAGCCGGCAACACCCCTCCGGAGCGTCTGTGACCCCCACTCCCCCCGCCGGTCAGCTCGCCGCCCTCGACGCCTCGCTGGACGTCGTCCCGGCCGCCGGTGACCGACGTCGGCACCCGGCTCCCGCCCATCTGGTCTTCTTCCACGGACCGATGGACTGCGGGAAGTCCACCCTCGCCCTCCAGGTCGACCACAACCAGAGCCGGCAGGGCCGGCACGGGCTGCTGCTGACCCAGGGCGACCGCTCCGGCACCCCGCAGATCAGTTCCCGGGTCGGGCTGCAGCGGGCGGCGATCGAGCTGGACGCCGACACCGACGTCCGGCTGCTGGTGCGCGACCGCTGGGCCGCCGGGCAGCGGGTCGACTACCTGATCGTCGACGAGGCGCAGTTCCTCACCGGCGCCCAGGCCGAGCAGCTGGCCGAGCTGGTCGACGAGTCGCACGTCGACGTCTACGCGTTCGGGCTGACCACCGACTTCCGCACCCGGCTGTTCCCCGGCACCCAGCGGCTGTTCGAGCTGGCCGACGACGTG
Organism: Modestobacter sp. VKM Ac-2979; assembly: GCF_026967995.1. Classification (NCBI taxonomy): domain Bacteria; kingdom Bacillati; phylum Actinomycetota; class Actinomycetes; order Geodermatophilales; family Geodermatophilaceae; genus Modestobacter; species Modestobacter sp. VKM Ac-2979. The sequence goes on along the minus strand of NZ_JAPVBO010000003.1, from coordinate 351,199 downwards.
CAGCGGGTGCAGGTCGAGGTGCTCTGCTGGTGCGGCCTGCCCGGCCTGCTCAACGCCCGGGTGGTCGGTGGCGCCGTGGTGCGGGAGGGGGCCACGGTGGTGGTCGCCGACACCGCGCCGGCGCCGCAGCCGCCGGCGGCCGTCCCCGAGGTCGCGTCCGGTGGGGACGCCGCCGTCCGCTACCAGGTGCTGTGCCGGCGGCACTACTCCCGCGGCCAGCTGGGGCCGACGCCCACCGGACCGGGGCAGCTGGCGCTGCGCTGAGCTCACCCGTCAGGGTGGTTGAACGCTGAGACATCACCCCGTGCGATGATGTACGACTGACGACACGGAATCTCTTTCCTTCATCTGTCGTTGACCCCTGCGACACCCCGCACCGGATGCGTGAGCATGCGGTTGCCCGGGCAGTCCAGATCTGACCGACATCAGCACGAGAGGACGGTGTGCCATGGGCGAGCGTTCGCTTCGCGGGAGCCGACTGGGCAGCGTGAGCTATGAGACCGAGCGCAACACCGCGCCCATCGAGCGGCAGTACGCCGAGTACCGGTGTGCCCAGGGGCACCTCGTCACGGTGCCCTTCGCCGATGACGCCGAGCTCCCCGACACCTGGGAGTGCAAGTACGACGGTTCGGCCGCCAAGCTGGTCGGCGGCGCGGAGCCGGCCCCCAAGAAGGTCAAGCCGCCGCGTACGCACTGGGACATGCTCCTGGAGCGTCGTTCGGTCGACGACCTGGAGGAGGTCCTCGCCGAGCGGCTCGAGGTGCTCCGTGGTCGCCGGACCCGGGCGTCCTGAGCGTCTTCGACTCCAGCTCGCACTGAGCTGAGCTCGGCACGGCCCCGGTGGGAGTCCCCACCGGGGCCGTGCTGTGTCCGGGGGCGGGCCGTCAGGGGTCCGTGCGCTCCGGGGCGACCTCGCCCTCGATCACGCGGCTGGCCGGCCCGGCCCGGAACGGCTGGTCGGGGCCGGCGACCGGCTCGGTGCGGGTCGAGCGCACGTACACCGGGCCGCGCAGCCGGTCCGGCAGTCGCCGCAGCAGGCCGCGGGTGATGAGCGCGCGGGGCAGGGCGCGGGTGGCCGGCAGCAGGCACAGCAGGCCCAGCAGGTCACCCAGGAAGCCGGGCAGCACCATCAGCAGCCCGCCCAGGGCCACCAGGCCGGCATCGCCGAGGGCGCGACCGGGCGCCCGGTGCTCCTCGGCGCGCAGCCGCAGCTCCCCCAGCGCCTTGGTGCCCTGCCGGGCCAGCAGCGCCCAGCCCAGCGCGCTGGTGGCCAGGGTGGCGAGGATCGTCCAGCCCAGCCCGATCCAGGAGGCGACCAGGACGTAGACGACGACCTCGGCCAGGGCCCCCAACCCGATCGCCGTCCGCAGCCCCGACGACCTGCGTCGTGGGGCGGTGTGGCTGGTGGCCATGCGTTCTCCCTCCGCCCGCGGGGCGGTGGGTCCTCCCTAGCGGAGGACCCTGGACCGCCGCCCGTCCCGGGCTCGTGCTGGCACGGGACGGGTCACCCGGCCCGGCAGCCGATCGGCCAGCCGGTCCAGGATGCCCCACCAGGTCACCCGTACCAGTGCTTCTCCAACGATCGAACCGCTCATCTTGCTCCGCCCGGCTGTGCGTTCGCTGAAGGCGATCGGCACCTCGACCACCCGGGCACCGGCCCGGACCGCCCGCCAGGCCCAGTCGACCTGGAAGCAGTAGCCCTGACTGGCGACCGTGTCGAAGGGCAACCGGCGCACGAGCTCCATCCGGGCCGCCCGGAACCCGCCGGTGGCGTCGGCCAGCGGCAGCCGCAGCGCCCACCGGGTGTAGAGGTTGCCCAGCCGGGACAGCACCAGCCGGTGCGGCGGCCAGTCGAGCACCTCTCCCCCGGGCACGTACCGGGAGCCCAGCACCAGGTCGGCGTCGGCGAGGGCGGCCAGCAGCGCCGGGAGCCGCTCGGGCGGGTGGGAGCCGTCGGCGTCCATCTCGACCACCACCCCGTAGCCGTGCTGCTCGGCCCAGCGGAAGCCGGCGACGTAGGCCGGGCCCAATCCCGCCTTGGCGGTGCGGTGCAGCACGTGCACCCGCTCGTCGGCCGCGGCCCGGGCGTCGGCCAGCTCGCCGGTGCCGTCGGGCGAGGCGTCGTCGACGACGAGGGCGTGCGCGGTCGGCACCGCCGCGTGCAGCCGGTCCAGGACCGCCCCCAGGTTCCCGACCTCCTCGTAGGTCGGGACCACCACGAGCACCGGCCCGGGGGCCGCGGGGCCGGTCACCGGCCGCGCTCGGCCCGGCGGCGGGCCACGGCCGGGAACGCCACCGCCAGGACGGCGCCCACGCCCAGCGCCGTCAGCGCCCACTCCGGGGCCGCGCCCAGCCGTTCGGCGACGGTCGAGGAGTCCCGCTGGGCGATCTCCTCGACGAAGGTGTCGGCGGTGAACAGCTCCGAGCGCTGCACGAGGGAGCCGTCCGGGGCGACGACGGCACTGATCCCGCTGGTCGCCGCGACCACGACCGTGCGGCCGTACTCGACGGCCCGCAGCCGGCTCATCGCCAGCTGCTGCGCGCTCTCGTCGGTGTAGCCGAAGGTCGCGTTGTTGGTCTGCACGACCAGCATCCCGGCGCCGGCATCGACCACGTCGGAGACCAGCCCGTCGTAGGCGACCTCGAAGCAGATGACGTCGCCGACCCGCGCCCCGCCGACGTCCAGGATGCCGACCTCGGTGCCGTGCACGAAGTCGGTGACCCGGTCGACGAGCGGGCTGAAGAACCGGAAGAACGGCCGGGCCGGCACGTACTCCGCCAGCGGCACGGGGTGCCGCTTGACGTAGGTGTCCCCCGGGCCGGTCACCGGGTCCCAGACGATGGCCGTGTTCGCCACGTACTCTCCCGGCAGCTGCACCACCGCGCCCACCAGGATCGGCGCGTCGATGGCGACCGCCGCGCGGGTGATGACGCGGGCGGCGTCGGCGTTGCTGTACGGGTCGATGTCGGAGCTGTTCTCCGGCCAGATGACCAGGTCGGGCTGCGCGGCCTCACCGCGCTCGACGGCTGCGGCCAGCTCGAGCGTCTGGTTCGCGTGGTTGTCCAGCACCGCCCGCCGCTGGGCGTTGAAGTCCAGCCCGGCCCGCGGCACGTTGCCCTGGATGACCGCCACCGTCCGGTCGGGCCCGCCCGCGGTCAGCGACGACCCCGCCAGCGGCAGCTCCGCCAGCACCCCGACCAGGGGGACGGCGAGCGCACCGACGAGCGCGAGGGCCGCTCCGCGCCGTCCGGCTCGCCGCTCCCCGGTGCCGGGCCGGCGGGTGGCCCGGTGCAGGCCGACCAGGCCGGCGGCCAGCAGCGTGCCGGTCAGCGCGACGGCGAAGCCCACCAGCGGGACACCGCCGTAGGCCGCCAGCGCCGTGAACGGCCCGTCGGCCTGGCTGAACCCGAGCCGCCCCCACGGGAACCCGCCCAGCGGCTGACGGCCGCGCAGCGCCTCGGCGCCCACCCACAGCGCAGCCGCCCACAACGGCCAGGCGGGCAACCGGGAGGTGGCGGCCAGGGCGCCGCCGAGGAGGGCGAAGTACAGCGCCTCGAACACCGCCAGCGCCAGCCAGGGGAAGGCGCCGACGTAGATGCCGGTCCAGGACAGCAGGGGCACCAGGAAGACCAGGCCGAGCACCAGCCCCAGCCACGCCCCGCTGCGCGCCCGTTCGCCGCGGACGGCGAGGGCGAGGGCGGCCGGCCCGAGCACGGCCAGCCCGGACAGGTCGTGTCCGGGGAAGGCGAGGTACAGCGCCAGGCCACCGGCTGCGGCCACGCCGGTGCGCCAGGGCCACCGGCGACGGGGGGCCGGGGGCTCCACCGGGGTGCTCGAGGTGGCTGACTCCACCGTGCCGGTCGCCACCACTGCCGGCACCGCCGCCTTCGCGCTGGCCCGGGTCGGACCCGGGACGCCTCGGACCCGGCGTGCTGCGCGGACCCGGTCGTGGCACGGACGCCGCGACCACGTCCAGCATCCCACTCCTGGCGGTGCGACCGCCGCAGCTCTCCCCGCCCGGCGTCCGTCCCCGGGGCACCCCGCGCCTTCGGGCCGGGACACCGGCCGCTGGCTGCGGCCGCTGCTCCGTTGTCTGGTGACGCGGGGCCCCGCCGGAGCGGACGTCGGGAGTGGGACGTGCACCCTCGGGTCCGCGGCTCCCCCTCGGCCTGGCGGGGACACGCAGCCGGCGACGCGAGGTGCGTCACCGCACTGCGTCACCGAGGGACGAGCGCGCGACTGTGCCGAGGGGGAAGCACACCCCGGTCTCCCGGGATGGGGCGACCCCGACCCTAGGCACCGACCCGACGTCGGGGAACCCCTCCGGACCACTGGTTCGGAGCGTCACCGCGATGGGACACCGGGTGGCGTGCCGATGTCCCGGCGGGGTCAGGCGGAGCCACCGGGGACGACGAGCGTCGCCACCGCCTCCACCACCCGCAGCGGCGGGTCGAGCACCTGGGCGGCGGAGGCGCCGCGGGAGGGGTCGGCGCGGGCGACCACGTCGGCCCAGCAGCGCAGCTCCCGGCTGCGGCGGCCGACCCGGACCACCTCGCAGGTCGCCTCCAGGACGTCGCCGGCCTGCACCGCCGCGAGGAAGGAGACCTCCGAGTAGCCGGCGAGCAGCCCCTCGTCGCCGTCGGTGCGGATCGCCACCTCGGTCGCGACGTCGCCGAACAGGCCGAGCGTGTAGGCCCCGTCGACGAGCGAGCCGCCGTAGTGGGCGTGCGCGTGCGGCACGTAGCGGCGGTGGGTGACGGTGAGCCCGACCCGGGCGTTGGTCATGACGGTTCCTCCTCGGGGACGAGTGCGTGCACCAGGTAGCTGGCGACCTCGCCGGGCGTCGTCCCCCGGCCGAAGACCTTGTCGACCCCCAGGTCGGCGGCCATCGCCGGGTCGAAGCGGGGACCGCCGACGACCAGCAGCGGCCGGGACTCCCCCATCGCCTCGCGGAACGCCCCGGCCAGCTCGCGGGTGTTGCGCAGGTGCGCGTCCCGCTGGGTGACCACCTGGGACACCAGGACGGCGTCGGCCTTCCGGGCCCGGGCGGCGTGCACCAGCTCCGGCACGCTGACCTGAGCACCGAGGTTGGCCACTTGCAGCTCCCGGTAGTACTCCAGGCCCTTCTCCCCCGCGAAGCCCTTGAGGTTGAGGATCGCGTCGATGCCCACGGTGTGCGCGTCGGTGCCGATGCAGGCGCCCAGGACGACGAGGCTGCGCCGGAGCCGGGTCTTCACCGCGGCGTTGACCTCGCCCGGGGAGAGCAGCGGGTAGGGGCGCTCCTCGACGTGGACGGCGTCCAGGTCGACCAGGTGCCGCACGCTGCCGTAGACGACGAAGAAGGTGAAGCCCTCCCCGATGCCGTGCGAGTGCACCACCATCGCCGGCTCGATGCCCATCTTCTGCGCCAGCTGCAGCGCGGCGCCGTCGGCCTTGGGCCCGGGCGGGACGGGGAGGGTGAACGACGTCTGCACCATCCCGTCGCCGGTGGTGTCCCCGTACGGCCGGACGACGCTCCCGCCCTCCCGAGGACCACCAGAATGGCCATTCTGGTGGTTGTCAGGCACGGGACACCTCGCGCTCCAGCAGTTCGGTGGCCGGGTCGAAGTGGTCGGCGGCCTTGCGGACGACGCCGTCCAGGCCCTTGCCGCCGTCCGGGGACCGCTTGGTGATCCCGAAGGTGCCGTCGGCGATCGCCTGGATCAGGCCCTGCGGGTGTGCGGCGATCCGCTCCAGCAGCTCGACCGCCTCGGTCAGCACGGTGTGCGCCCGGCGGTCGATGAAGCCGCCGGGCTGGGGGGCGAAGTCCTCGTGCAGGTTCCCGGCGGCCTCGAGCACGTAGCGGACGTTGCGCAGCGCCAGGTCGCGGTCGCTCAACCAGGGGGTGACCACCGCCTCGGTCATCATCCCGACCAGCAGGATGCCCTGGCCGGTGAGCGCCCCGGCCAGGTTGAAGAACCCGTCCAGCAGGTAGCCGCGGAAGACGTCGCCGGTCATGTGCTTGGTCGGCGGCATCCACTTCAGCGGCGCGTCCGGGAACAGTCCGCGGGCCAGCAGTGCGTGCGCCAGCTCCAGCCGGAAGGACTCCGGGACCGCCGGGTCGATCTCGAAGGCGTGCCCGAGGCCCAGCTGCCAGTCCTCGAGCCCGGCCTCGTGCGCCAGCCGCTCGTTCAGCAGCTGGCTGACGGTGACGGTGTGCGCCTCGTCGACGGCGTCGGCGGTGGTGAGGTAGTTGTCCTCGCCGGTGTTGATGATGATCCCGGCGCGGGCGTGCACCATCCGGCTGAACCGCTGGTCGACGAACGTCCGGTGCGGGTTGATGTCGCGGAAGAGGATCCCGTACATCGCGTCGTTGAGCATCATGTCCAGCCGCTCCAGCCCGGCCAGGACGGCGATCTCCGGCATGCACAGCCCGGACGCGTAGTTGGTCAGCCGGACGTAGCGGCCCAGTTCGGCGCTGACGTCGTCCAGTGCGGCCCGCATCAGCCGGAAGTTCTCCTGGGTGGCGTACGTGCCGGCGTAACCGGTGCGGGTGGCGCCCTCGGGCACGTAGTCCAGCAGCGACTGCCCGGTGGAGCGGATGACGGCGATGACGTCGGCCCCGGCGCGGGCGGCGGCCTGCGCCTGTGGGATGTCCTCGTGGATGTCGCCGGTGGCCACGATCAGGTAGATCCACGGACGGCGGGGTGGGTCGCCGTGGGTGGCCACCAGCTCCTCCCGCCGGGCCCGGTTGGCGTCGATCCGGGCGATCCCGGCACCGACGGCGGCGCGGGCGGCCTCCCGGGCCCGGTCGGAGGCGGCCCCCTCGGGCACGGTGAACCGGGCGGTGCCGGCGCCGACCTGCTCGGCGAGGTCCTGCAGCGTGCCGCCGGAGCCCAGCGCGTGCCAGACCGGCAGGGCGACGCCGTGCTCCAGACCGACCTGGTCGCGGACCGCGTCCACCACGCGGTTCACCCACGGCACCTCGCCGTCGCCGTCCACCGGGTCGGTGCCGGTCAACCCGGCCAGCCGCAGCGTGGCCCGTTCCACCGAGACGGTCGTGTAGGTCGCGGCCAGGTCCACCACCGGCGCCGCCGCCCGGGCGGCGAGCTCCCGCGCCCGCGCCACCAGCGCCTGGTCCAGCTGCAGTCGGCTCATCGCACTCCCCTGTGTCGGATCGGCTCCGGTGTGGCCCGGTCGGTGACGGTCAACACGGCTCCCCGGCGACGATCAGCTGGCGGCAGGTGGGGCGGGCCCGGGCGGCGAGGACGGCGGAGAGCGTCAGCTCGGTCGCCCACAGCGCCAGGTCCGCCGGCGCACCGACCGCCAGTGGCCCCTCCGGGTGCTCTCCGCGGGTGGCGACCCAGCCGCCGTGGGTCGCCGCGTCGAAGGCGTCGAACGGGCGCATGCCCGAGCCGGGGGTGGTGTGGTCGACCGCGGCGTGCACCCCGCCCCACGGGTCCAGCGGGGTGACCGGGGCGTCGCTGCCGATGGCCACCACCACCCCGGCGTCGACGAGGTCGGCCAGCGGGTTGCAGCCGGCGGCCCGCTCGACGCCCAGCCGCTCGGCGTACATGCCGGCCGGCCCGCCCCACGCGGCGTCGAAGGCGGGCTGGACGCTGGCGACCATCCCCCACCGGCGCAGCTGGTCGATCGCGGCGTCGCTGACCATCTCCACGTGCTCCAGGCGGTGCCGGCAGGCCCGGACGGCGTCCCGGCCCAGCTCGTCGACGACCGCGCCGACCGCGGCCAGCACCTGGTCGACGGCGGCGTCCCCGATGCAGTGGAACCCGGCCTGCAGCCCGGCGACGGTGCAGGCGCGGACGTGCTCGACGAGGGCCGCGGTGTCGAAGCGCAGGGCGCCGGTGGTCTCCGGCCGGTCGGCGTAGGGGCTGCTCAGCGCCGCGGTGTGCGAGCCGAACGCGCCGTCGCAGAACAGGTCACCGCCGGCGCCGGCCAGCCGCAGCTCCCGGACGACGTCCAGCCCGCCACGCTCGGACAGCTCGCCCCAGTACCCGACCACCCGCGGCCCGGGCACCTCGGCGGCCAGCGCGAGCAGGCCGGCGAGGTCCTCGGCGCTGGACACCTCCGGGCCGGCCATCTCGTGCACGCTGCCGATGCCCAGCGCGGCCGCGGCGGCCAGGGTGGCCCGCTGGGCGCTGCGCCGCTGATCGGCTGGCACCGATCCGTAGGCGGCCTGCCGGGCGGCGTGGTGGGCGTCCAGCCGGAGCCGGCCGTCGGGGCTGTACCCGGGCAGCTCGGTGATGCCGGGCACCCGGTCCAGCAGGGCGGTGGAGACGGTGGCCGAGTGCACGTCGACCCGGGCCAGGTAGGCCGGCCGCTCCCCCACCACCGCGTCCAGGTCGTGCCGGGTGAGCCCGCGGCCCTCGGGCCAGGCCGTCTCGTCCCAGCCGGTGCCGAGCACCGTGCCGGTGGGGGCGGCGGTGGTCTGGGCGGTGACGCCGGTCAGCGCGGACCGCAGGCTGTCGGCGCCGTGCAGGTCCAGCCCGGTCAGCGCCAGGCCGGTGGCGGTGGCGTGCACGTGGGCGTCGACGAACGCGGGGGTCAGCAGCGCTCCCCCGCCGTCCAGCACCCGGGCAGCCGTGGGTGCGTCGGCCGCGGCACCCAGCCAGGCGATCCGCCCGTCGACGACGTGCACGGCACGGCCGGGCCGGTCGCCGACCGTCACGTCCCGGATGAGCAGCCCGCTCACGAGGCGCGGACCCGCGGCTCGATCAGGGACCGCACACCCGGCGAGTGCCGGTAGAGGTCCATCGCCAGGGCTGCGTGCCCCGGCGTGTAGCCGTTGCCCACGAGCATCGTCACGTCCGCCGCCATCCCCTCAGCTCCCAGGGCCGCCGCCGAGAAGGAGGTGGCCATGGAGAAGAAGACCACGGTGCCGCCGTCGGCCGTCGCGAGGACCGCTCCGTGCTCGGCGCCGGGGGTGTCGACGCACACGACGGTGACGTCGACCGGCTGGCCGACCGCTGCGGCGACGGCGAACGGATCGGTGGCGTCGGCCACGACCACCTCGTCGGCCAGCCGCGCCGCCCGCAGGGCCGTGGCCTCCCGCTCGTCGCGGACCACGCCGACCAGCCGGCCCGCGCGGGCGTCCCGGGCGGCGGCCAGGCTCAGACAACCGGACTTGCCGGCGGCACCCAGGACGGCGACCGAGGGCCGGTGACCCGAGCGGTGCACGACCCGCTCGGTGGCCGCCGGGGCGCCGCAGACGTCGAGCACCGCCAGCGCCACCTCCTGGGGCAGGTCGTCGGGGAGCACGGCGGCGATCGAGCGGGCGAAGAGGACAGCCGTCCCGGCGGCCGGCACCTGTTCGCTGCGCCCGTCCCACTGCGCCAGTCCGTCGGTGATCCGCAGCGGGGTGAGCGTGAGGGAGACCAGGGTGGCCACCCGCTGGCCGGGCTCCAGGCCGAGTGGGGAGTCGTCGCCCACCTCGTCGACGACGCCGATGAGCATCCCGCCCGAGCCGGTGACCGGGTTGTGCATCTTGCCCCGGCTCCCGACGATCCCGAGGACGGCGGCGCGTACCCGGTCACCGTCCCCGCCGTGCTCCTCGGCCAGCTGCCGGTAGGAGGCGGCGTCGAGGTTGAGCCGGTGCACGGCGATGCGGACCTCGTCGGGGCCGATCCGTGGGTCGGCGTCCAGCCGGGCAGCCGCCTGGGGCAGCACGCCGACCGGTTCGAGCACCCGGTGCACGCCGAGGCTGCGGTGCAGTGCGTTCATCACCACCGTCGTCCCTTCGTCGTCTCCGATTCGACACCGGAGAACCTATCGTTATCCGCCCCTGACGCCGCACTTTTTCCCGTAGGGTCGCGGTGTCGAAGTCGAAGACGTCGCGCGGACAGGAGTTCCGGTGCTGGAGCAGCCCTACGAGTACACCGCCCGTGAGCTCATCGAGCCGGACTGGCGGCGGTTGCCCGGCTTCGCCGAGGTCACCGACGAGGACTGGCGCAGCGCCCAGTGGCAGCGCGCGCACTGCGTGAAGAACGTGCGCCAGCTGCGCGGCGTGTACGGCGACCTGCTGGACGAGTCGTTCTACGCCGACGTCGAGGCCGACCAGGCCGGGCGGGCGACGATGTCGCTGCTGCTGCCACCGCAGATGCTCAACACGATGGTGCCCGCGGCACTGCCCTCGACCGCTGCGATGCTCGCCGACCCGGTGCGCCGCTACATGCTCCCGGTCGCCTCCGACCGGCTGCCCGGTGACGAGGCGAGCCACCCGCACGCGGCCCGCGACTCGCTGCACGAACACGAGATGTGGGCCGTCGAGGGCCTCACCCACCGCTACCCCACGAAGGTGCTGGCCGAGCTGCTGTCCACCTGCCCGCAGTACTGCGGGCACTGCACCCGGATGGACCTGGTCGGCAACTCCACCCCGGCGGTGGACAAGCTGCGGTTCGACCTGAAGCCGGTCGACCGGCAGGCCGAGATGCTGGCCTACCTGCGCCGCACCCCCGGCGTCCGGGACGTCGTCGTCTCCGGTGGCGACGTGGCCAACCTGCCGTTCAAGAACCTCGCCGCGTTCGTCGAGGGGCTGCTGGAGATCGACTCGATCCGCGACGTCCGGCTCGCCTCCAAGGCGCTGATGGGCCTCCCCCAGCACTGGCTGCAGCCGGAGGTCGTCGACGGGATGGGCCGGCTGGCGGCCATCGCGCGGGAACGGGGCGTCTCGCTGGCGGTGCACACCCACGTCAACGCCGCGCAGTCGGTGACCCCGCTGGTCGCCGAGGCCACCCGGGCGCTGCTGGCGGCCGGCGTGCGCGACGTGCGCAATCAGGGCGTGCTGCTGGCCGGGGTGAACGCCACCGCCGGGCAGCTGCTGGACCTGTGCTTCGCGCTGCTCGACGGCGCCTCGATCACGCCCTACTACTTCTACATGTGCGACATGATCCCCAGCGCCGAGCACTGGCGGGTCTCGCTGGGCACCGCGCAGACCCTGCAGCACGACGTCATGGGGTACCTGCCGGGGTTCGCGACGCCGCGGATCGTGTGCGATGTGCCTTACGTCGGCAAGCGCTGGGTGCACCAGGTCGCCGAGTACGACCGCGAGCGCGGCATCTCCTACTGGACGAAGAACTACCGCACCGGCATCGAGCGCACCGACGCCGACGCCCTCGACCGCCGCTACGCCTACTACGACCCGATCGCCGGGTTGCCCGCCGAGGGCCGCGCCTGGTGGGCCGCCCAGCGCGACCGTCAGCTCACCCCCACCGGCTGCTGACGGACCCCGCTGCCCCCACCACTCGCAGGCTCGTGGCGGGCCCCTGCGGCGGGGCCGGAGCTGGGGTTTTCGACCGGGCGGACGGCGGTAGGCACCTCCGGGTGGAACTGCTGTGCACCGACCGGCTGCGGCTGCGGGCCTGGACGACGGACGACGCCGACCTCGCCCGCCTCGCCGACCTGTACAGCCGGGACGAGGTGACCCGCTGGCTGGGCGGGGCACCCACGGTGTCCCCCGCTGAGCTGGTCGAGCGCTGGCGGCTGGTGCACCAGCTGGACCCGGCGCACGGGTGCTGGGCGATCGAGCCGCGCAGCGGGGGCCCACCGGCCGGCACGGTGCTGCTCAAGCCCCTCCCCCAGGGCGTCGGTGAGGTCGAGGTCGGCTGGCACCTGCACCCGGACAGCTGGCGGCTCGGCTACGCCACCGAGGCGGCCCGGGCGGTCGTCGACCGGGCGTTCGACGACGGGCTGCTGGAGGTCTACGCCGTCGTCCGGCCGGGCAACGAGGCCTCGCTGCGGGTCTGCCGGAAACTGGGCATGCAGCCGCTGGGCCGCACCACCCGCTGGTACGGCACCGAGCTGGAGGCCTTCCGGCTCGAGGCCCCACCAGACTGAGCGGAGGGCGTCGTGGAGTGGTTCGCCGACCCGGGCGCCTGGTGGGGTCGTTGGCTCTTCACCCGGGGCCTCGCGCTGGTCTACCTGATCGCGTTCGTCGCCGCGCTGCGCCAGGGGCGGGCGCTGTTCGGCACCCACGGCCTCACCCCGGTACCCCGGTACCTGGAGCGGGCCTCGTGGAAGCGCAGCCCGAGCCTGTTCCACCTGCACTGGTCCGACCGGTTCTTCGCCGGCTGCTGCTGGACCGGCATCGCGCTCTCCGCCGCCGCCCTCGGTGGGCTGGCCGACCGGCTGCCGCTGGCCGGCTGGATGGCGCTGTGGGCGGTCCTCTGGGCGCTCTACCTGTCGATCGTGAACGTCGGGCAGATCTGGTACGGCTTCGGCTGGGAGTCGCTGCTGCTGGAAGCCGGGTTCCTCGCCGTCTTCCTCGGCCCGGCGCACGTCGCACCACCCGTGCTGGGCATGTGGCTGCTGCGCTGGCTGCTCGTCCGGCTGGAGCTCGGCGCCGGGTTGATCAAGATGCGCGGTGACCGTTGCTGGCGGGAGCTGACCTGCCTGAACTGGCACCACGAGACCCAGCCGATGCCCAACCCGCTGAGCTGGTGGTTCCACCGGCTCAGCCCCCGGCTCCACCGGGTGGAGACGTTGGCCAACCACGTCACCCAGCTGGTCGTCGTGTTCGGGCTGCTGGCGCCGCAGCCGATCGCCGGGGTGGCGGCGCTGGTCATCGTGGTCACCCAGGGGTACCTGCTGATCAGCGGCAACTTCGCCTGGCTGAACGCGCTGACCCTGGTGCTGGCCCTGTCGGTGGTCGACGGGCGCTGGCTGGCCGCCGTCCTGCCCGTCGACCGCCCCGACGAGCTCTCCTCCCCCACCTGGTTCGTCGGCGTGGGGATCGGGCTGGCGGTGCTGGTCGCCGTGCTCAGCGTGGCGCCGGTGCGGAACATGCTGTCACCGGGGCAGCGGATGAACACCAGCTTCGACCCGCTGCGGCTGGTGAACAGCTACGGCGCCTTCGGCTCGGTGACCAAGGTGCGCCGGGAGCTGGTGGTCGAGGCCACCGACGGCACCGGGCCGGACGCCGTGTGGCGGGAGTACGAGTTCCGCGGCAAGCCCGGCGACGTCCACCGCCGTCCGCCACAGTGGGCGCCCTACCACCTGCGGCTGGACTGGCTGATGTGGTTCGTGGCCCTCTCCCCCGCCTACGGCCGGGCCTGGCTGCTGCCCTTCCTCGGCAAGCTGCTGGACGCCGACCCGGCCACCCTGCGGCTGCTGCGGTCGGCGCCCTTCGGCACCGACCGCCCCGCCGCGGTGCGGGTGCTCGTCTACCGCTACCGGTTCACCACCCGCCAGGAACGGCGGGAGACCGGTGCGTGGTGGCACCGCAGCCACGAACGGGAGATGGTCGCCCCGCTCACCGCCGACGACGTCGGCGCACGGGTGCGCTGAGGCTCAGCGGCGGACGCGACCCAGCAGCGCCTTGGCCCGGGCCAGCGGGTGCGGGGCCTTGACCCGCGTCCGGTTGCCGGCGGCGTAGTCGGCGTCGTTGATCGCGGCCACCTCCGGGGTCGGCGCGCTGCCGCCCAGGTGGGCCGGCTGCCACCAGCGGTCGCCGTCCCCGGCCGGCTGGTCCGGGTAGGTGCGCTGCGCCTCGTCCAGCAGTTCCACCATCGCCGCCTTGGTGCGGCGGAGCAGGGCCTGCGGCTTCTCCCCCGGCTCGGGGACGATCGGCTCGCCGATGATCACCGTCACCGGGACGTCCCGGCGCAACACCACCTTGTGTGCCTTGGTGGCGATGCGCTGCCCACCCCAGACGGCGGCGGGGACGATCGGCACCCCGGCCTCGACCGCCATCCGGGCTGCGCCGGCCTTGACGTCCTTGACGGTGAACGAGGTGCTGATCGTCGCCTCGGGGAAGATCCCGACGAGGTGGCCGTCCTTCAGCGCCCGGACGGCGGCGTCGAACGCCGAGGCACCGGCCTTGCGGTCGACCGGGATGTGCTGCATGGCGCGCATGAAGGGCCCGGCGAACCAGTGCCCGAAGATCGCGGCCTTCGCCATGAACCGCACCAGCCGGTGCTGCGGCAGCGCGGCGAGCCCGAGGTAGGTGAAGTCGAGGTAGGAGACGTGGTTGCTGCAGATGACCGCGCCACCGGTGGCCGGGACGTGCTCGGCCCCGCGGATGTCGAACCGGAAGCGGAACAGCCGGAAGACGACCAGCACGAGCCGGATCACCGACCGGTAGGGGCGGTCCCTCGGGTCCGGCTTCGGCCCGAACAGGTCTCGGCGGACGACGTCGCCCCAGCTGGCCGTGTGCATGGGCGGACCCTAACCAACCCGGTCGCGCGCGGCGTTCCGGCCTCAGCTGCCGTGAGTGGCGGCGACCGCGGCCCGGACGACGGCGGCCGGGTCGCTGGTCTCGTCGAAGACCGCGCGCTGCACGGTCGCCCCGGTGCCGCGGCGCAGGACGTCGGCGACGCCCGCCTCGACGCGTTCGTCGTCCCCGCTCTCGCGCAGGGCAGCGCGCACGTGCTCGAGCAGGGCGGTGACCACCTCGGCGGCAGAGGCCGGCTGGCCGGTCCGCGGGTCGACGAGGTCCCCGGTCAGGCCAGAGCGGCCGGCCCGCCAGCCGGCGACGCGGAGCACCTCGGTCCGCACCTCCGGCGCCGGGACGCCGGCCCGCCACTCCCGGGCCGCGGTCTCGACCAGGCCGCGCACCAGCCCGGCCAGCAGGACGGCGTCCTCCACCCGCAGCGCGACGTCGGACACCCGCACCTCCACCGTCGGCCAGGTGGCCGAGAGGCGGGCGTCGAAGTAGACCATCCCCTCGTCGAGCACCGTCTCGGTGGCGACCAGCTCGGCGATCAGCTGGTGGTAGCGGGCCGGGGTGCCGAACACGGCGTTCGGACCGGCGGAGGGCCACCGGTTCCAGACCTGGGAGCGGAAGCTGGCGTAGCCGGTGTCCCGCCCGGACCAGAACGGCGAGTTGGTGGTCAGCGCGGTCAGCACCGGCAGCCACACCCGAATCCGGTCGAGGACGGCCACCCCCTCCTCGTCGCCGTCGACGGAGACGTGCACGTGGCAGCCGCAGGTGAGCACCTCGACGGCGGTGAGGCCGAAGACCTCGACCATCTGCGCGTACCGCTCCCCCGGCGTCGTCTCCGGTTCCACGGCCACCGGCGAGCTGGCCAGGGCCGCCACCCGGGCGCCCACGGTCGCGGCGGCCGCATCGGCCCGGGAACGCCAGTGCCGCAGCTCCGCGGCCACCTCGTCGAGCTCCCGGCAGACCCGGGTGCCCAGCTCGATCTGCTGCTCCTTCAGCTCGGGCACCAGGCGAGGGCCGGCCGGGGCCCCGGCGGCGTCGGTGTCGGGCGCCGCATCGGACTGCTGGGCCCGGTCGTGCTCTCCGACCGTCTCCCCCTCGCCACGGCGGGCGGCCACCTCCAGGGCCTCCGGGGCCAGCGGCACCGGCACCCCCGCCGGATCGACGACCAACAGTTCTTCCTCGACTCCGACGGTGCGCACCGCCCCATGATCACGGGCATCCCGGTCGTCGTGCTCGCTGAGCCCGGCTCCGGGGGCTGGTTGTTACTGCGGTGCGCCCGCAGGGCGCGAGGTCTGTCATCGGCAGGTGACGACAATGATTTCTCGTGACATTGTTGGGGATAACGGTAGTGTGTCGTCATGCCAGGTGCATGGCAGCCGCCGCTGCCCGACATGCCTGCCCCTCCACCGGCCCGCGCCTGGGCCCGGCTGCCCGTGCCGCCGGGGTACGAGCCGCAGTGGCGGCGACTGGTCGAGGCGGCCCTCGAGCAGGGGCTGGGGCCGGACGCGCTCGCCGAGACCGGCCTGGAGCCGCTGGCCGCGGCCCGCGACTGGAAGCCGGCCACCGTCGCCCTCTACAGCAAGGTCGCTCGCTACGGCGGAGTCGGAGTGCCGAGGGCGACCACCCCCGAGCCCGACCCGGTCACCCTCGACCTGCGGGAGCTGACCCGGGTGCGCAGCGAGGCGCCGGAGCACCTGCGCTCGGTCGCGTGGTGCGCGCTCGCGCTGGGCTGGCCGGCCACGGTGGGGCAGTTCCAGGGGTTGCGCCGGGACCAGGTGCAGGCGACCGGACGCCGCCTCGTCGTGTCCACCGAGGACGGCGGGTGGTCGGTGCCCGGTGCGCTGACCGCCTGGCACGCCTGGGAGGAGGTCCGCAGCCGGTTCCCCGGCCTGGCGGCGAGCCCATGGGTCCTGCCGGCGCTGCGGCGGGGCCCGGGGCCGAACTCGCACGTCGGTGGGCAGCTGTCCACGCAGGCGCTGCAGGTGACGTTCGCCAAGCACGCCGTGCGCACCGCGACGGCCATGCGCGCCACGGCTCCGCCGAGCCGCCGTGCGGAGGTCGAGGAGCTGGCAGCGGACTACCTGACGCTCTCGTACGACTCCTACCGCCGGCTGGCGCTGGCCGGTGGTGCGCCGCCGGTGGGCCCCCGCGGCGCCGTGCGGGCGTTGCGCACCGTGGGCCGTCGTGCCCGACTGGCCGGCTGACCCGGCTCCCCTCCCCCGGTTCTGCCCGACGCCGGGTTCAGCACAGCGACAACTGCTCGGGCGCCTCGTCGATGGGCGCGGGCTCCGGCCGTCGGGTGGGCAGGCTGCCGGCGGGGAAGCCCACCGACTCGTCGCCGGGGAGGCCGAGGCTGCTGCCGGCGTCGACGCCGCGCGCCACTCCCCCGCTCTGCCGGTCCAGGCCGTACCGGGCCAGCACCGGGGCCACCCGGCCGGCGAGCCAGCTGCGGTACTCGGCCGGCACGTAGGCGCCTCGGCCGTAGAGCTGGCGGTACCGGCCGACCAGACCGGGGTGCTCCCGGGACAGCCAGGCGGTGAACCACTCCCGGGCGCCCGGGCGCAGGTGCAGCGGCAGCACGGTGACCCCGGTGGCCCCGGCCGCGGCGATGGCGCCGATCGCCGCCTCCAGGTGCTCCATCCGGTCGGTGAGGCCGGGCAGCACCGGGGCCAGGAACACCCCGCAGGGCAGCCCGGCGTCGGTGATCGCCCGCACCAGGTCCAGCCGCGCACGGGGCGTGGGGACGCCGGGCTCCAGGGCGGCGTGCAGATCGTCGTCCCAGATGGCCATCGACACCCCCATCCCCACCGGGACGTCGCGGGACGCGGCGGCCAGCCGGGGGACGTCGCGGCGGGCCAGCGTGCCCTTGGTCAGCACCGAGAACGGGGTGCCGGACCGGGCCAGGGCGTCGATGATCCCGGGCATCAGCCGGTAGCGGCCCTCGGCCCGCTGGTACGGGTCGGTGTTGGTGCCCAGCGCCACGTGCTCCCGCTGCCAGGACGGGCGGGCCAGCTCCCGCCGCAGCACGTCGACGAGGTTGGTCTTGACCACGATCTGCTGGTCGAAGTCGGCCCCGCTGTCCAGCTCCAGCCACTCGTGCGTGCCGCGGGCGAAGCAGTTGTGGCTCACGACGCCGTTCGCGATGAAGTCGCCTGTCCCAGTGGTGATGTCGTACATCGGCATCTCGAGACCGAGGTCCTGGACCTCGGTCACTCGTAGATCAGCCGTGCTCGTGATGGCTGTGCCCTGTACCCGGCACTTGCGGCGGATCGCCGGGTCGACCAGGTGGATGAACCGCAGGTGCTCTTTCAGCCCGCCGCGCAGGCGGACGGTCCGTACCCGGTTCGCCAGGCGCCTGTCCTCCAGAACGCTGTCGAAGCCCAACGCGGTGAAGGCGGCACTCGTCCGCTCGAGCATCTCGTCATCGGCGTTGGTGATCCGCAGGACGTGTTGGCTCCGGCTGCCCTCGGCGTCGAAGACGCCGGCCAGGAAACCCCGCTGCCAGGCACCCGATGGCTGTTCCGGCCAGGCGATGAGCTCGGAGATCCGAGCCACGGAGGCGGCTGACGACGTCCTGATGGCGCTCATCGCCCGGCGCTCGGGGGTGACAGCGGAGAACTCGAACCAATCGGTCGACACCCCCGCCTGGGCCAAGTAGGCCTGAGAGCGCTGAAGACCCTCCTGGTCCGCCAACGCCAGCCGGAAACGGTGCACGTTCCCATGGACCCGCCCGGCTCGCTCGTAGCGGTACACCTTGAGGTGGGCGTCGCCGCGGACCATGCCGGTCAGGTAGCCGCGCCGGTAGTCCTCGCAGGGGAGGACCACCGGAGCCGAACGGCCGAAGCCGAGCAGTTCGTCGTTCGTCGTCAGATGCGGGCGTTGACCCGTTCCGCAGCTCGCACCGGTGACGTGCTTCCAGCCACGCCCGGTGAGGAACCTATGGTCACCACTCGCGACGAGAACGGTGCCGTCGGCAAGTGTCACCCGATGAGCTGGTTTGACCGTCGACCAGTGCGCCAGCACCTCGGTCTCGACGTACCGGCGGTAGCGGTCGCCTTTCTCTGTCCCGATGATCCGGTCCCCCACCTGCAGTTCCGCGATCGCGCGCTGAGAGCCGTCCGCCATGAGCACCTGCGTGTCTCCCGACAGGCAGTACACGCACGCATGGGAGCAGCCCCGGTAGGGGTTGATCGTGTGGCCGAACGGCATCGCCGAGCCCTTCGGCACCGCGTTCAGCGCGCTCTTGGCCCGCACCTCGTGGAAGGTCAGGCCCGGGAACTCGGGCACCTGCACGCTGCGCAGCAGGCCACGCACGTCGGGCAGCCCGGGCAGGGTGCTGGGCTCGTCGAAGTCCAGCCGCTGAGCATCCCACCGCATACCGGTCATTCGAACACACGTTCGACGGACCGTCCACCGGCCCCTCGCAGGGGCCCGCCGCGAGCCTGCGAGCGGAGGGGGGCGAGGGGGTCCTTCCTCAGACCGGTGGGCGGTCCTCGTAGAAGGTGGAGAGGACGACGGTGGTCCGGGTGGTGACGTTGGCCGCCGACCGGATCTCGTGCAGCAACGCCTCCAGCGCGTCGGGCGAGGCCACCCGCACCTTGAGGATGTAGCTCTCCACCCCGGCCACCGAGTGGCAGGCCTCGATGGCCGACAGGTGCGCCAGCCGGGCCGGTGCGTCGTCGGGCTGCGCGGCCTCGATCGGGGTGATGGAGACGAAGGCGGTCAGCGGCAGCCCGAGCCCCTTCGCGTCCAGCTGCGCCGCGTAGCCGGTGATCAGCCCGCGCTGTTCCAGCCGGCGGACCCGCTGGTGCACCGCGGACACCGACAGCCCGACCCGGTCGGCCAGGTCGGTGAAGCTGGCCCGGCCGTCGCGGGCCAGGGCGCTCAGCAGCTCGCGGTCGACGTCCTGGGCCGCCGGCGGCCCGCCCGGCTCAGCCGGGGAGTTCGACGAGCTCACGGGGACCGTTGTTGAGGTTGCGGACGCCGTCGTCGGTGCAGACGACGATGTCCTCGATCCGGGCGCCGTAGCGGCCGGGCAGGTAGATGCCGGGCTCGACCGAGAAGGCCATCCCCGGCTCCAGCGGCAGGTCGTTGCCGGCGACGACGTAGGGCGCCTCGTGGGTGTCCAGCCCGATGCCGTGCCCGGTGCGGTGGATGAAGTGCTCACCGAAGCCGGCCTTGGTGATGACGTCGCGGGCGACGGCGTCGATCTGCGCGCAGGTGACCCCGGGGCGCACCGCGGCGACGGCCGCCGCCTGGGCCCGCTGGAGGACGGCGAACCAGTCGACCAGACCGCGGGCGGCGTGCCCGCCGACCAGGTAGGTGCGGGTGCAGTCGGACCGGTAGCCGGTCGCCGTCTCCCCGCCGATGTCCACGACGACCATGTCCCCGGCCTCCACCACCCGGTCGGAGACCTCGTGGTGCGGGCTGGCGCCGTTGGGGCCCGAGCCGATGATCGTGAAGTCGACCCCGACGTGGCCCTCGGCGAGGATCGCCGCCGCGACGTCCGCGCCGACCTCGGCCTCGGTGCGGCCGACCCGCAGCCACTCCCCCATCCGGGCGTGCACCCGGTCGATCGCCGCACCGGCGATCGCCAGCTCCTCGACCTCGGCCGGCGTCTTCACCATCCGCAGCCGGTCGATGACCGGGCTGGCCAGCTCCAGCGCCGAACCCGGCAGCGCCCGCTGGATGCCCAGCGCGTGCTCGGCCCAGGTGCGGGACCCGACTGCCACCCGGACCGGCGCGCTGCCCAGCCGGGCGGTGACCGCCTCGGCCAGCCGGGCGAAGGAGTCGTCGGTCTCGTCCCAGGGCAGCACCTCCAGGCCCAACGACCCGGCCGGGGAGGCCTCGATCATCGGCGCCTCCAGCCGCGGCACCACCAGCAGTGGCTCGCCCCGGCGGGGCACGGCCAGCGCGGTCAGCCGCTCCATGGCGTGCGCGTCGTAGCCGCACAGGTAGCGCAGGTCGGAGCCGGGCGTGACGACGACGACGTCGATGTCGAGCTCGTCGGCGAGAGCGCGGGCGGCGTGCACCCGGTCGATGGACACCAGCGGGGAGGAGGGAGAGGGAGAGACGGCGACCACGTCCGCAGACTAACCAGCGGGAGCGACAGCCCCGGACGTCGTCATCGCACCGTTACCGTGCCCGGCGTGACGACGATGCTCCTGGACGCCGCGAGCCTCTACTTCCGTGCCTTCTACGGGGTGCCGACCAGCGTGACCGGACCGCACGGCCGGCCGGTCAACGCCGTCCGTGGCTTCCTGGACATGACCGCCCGGCTGGTCGTCGCCCACTCCCCCACCCGGCTGGTCGCCTGCTGGGACGACGACTGGCGTCCGGCCTTCCGGGTCGCCGCGCTGCCCAGCTACAAGGCCCACCGGGTCGCGCAGGAGGGCGGTGAGGAGGTGCCCGACGAGCTCGGGCCGCAGGTGCCGGTGCTGGTCGAGGTGCTCGCCGCCGCCGGGCTGACCCGGGTCGGCGCCCCCGGCTACGAGGCCGACGACGTCGTCGGCACGCTGGCCACCCGGGCCCGTGGGCCGGTCGACGTGGTCACCGGCGACCGGGACCTGTTCCAGCTGGTCGACGACGCCCGCGCCGTGCGGGTGCTCTACACCAACCGCGGCATCAACGACCTGGAGTTCGTCGACGAGGCGGCCGTCGCGGCGAAGTACGGCATCCCCGGCCGCTCGTACGCCGACTTCGCGGTGCTCCGCGGCGACCCCAGCGACGGGCTGCCCGGGGTGTCCGGCGTCGGGGCGAAGACGGCGGCGGCGCTGATCAACGAGTTCGGGTCACTGGCCGGCATCCGGGAGGCGGCTGCCCGCACCGCCGTCCCCAGGGCCCCGCTCACCGCCGCGGTGCTGAAGAAGCTGCACGCGGCCGCCGACTACCTCGATGCCGCACCCGAGGTGGTCGCCGTCGTCACCACCATCGACCTGCCACCGGTGGACGGCGAGCTGCCCCGCCGCCCGGCTGACCCCGACGCCCTGGCGGCGCTGGCCGAGGCGCACGGGCTGGAGTCCTCGGTGCGCCGGCTGGGGTCGGCGCTGGGGTGGCCGCAGGACTGAACGGCCCGGTCAGCTCACCGCCCAGGTGTAGTCGCCGTCCTCGCCGGTCAGCGTGATCGTGATGCCGACCGGTTCGCCGTCGACGGTCCGGCCCGCGCAGGAGTAGGCGGCGCCGGCGCGGACCGGGAGCTCGTCCTCGCAGCTGAGGTCCAGGGCGACGCCCTCCCGGTCCTCGAACTGGCCGGCCACGGCGCGCTCCACCGCCGCCGGGTCGAGCCGGGTGGCGCCCAGCGGAGACGGCAGGGTCAGCGCCGCGACCACCAGCAGGACCGCCAGCGTGACCAGGACCAGCTTCGGCGAGCGGGACCGTCTCCTGGCCGGCTGCGCCGGCGAACCCCAGCCCCCGGGCGACCCGAACTGCGCGGACGGCGGCCCCCAGCCACCGGGCTGCCCGTACTGGCCCGGCTGGCCGTACCCGGGGGCCTCCCCCCAGCCCTGGTACCGCGGTGGCTGCCCCGGTCCGCCCGACGGCGGACCCCAGCCGCCCTGCGGGCCGCCCCATCCCGGCGCCGCCGGCCGGGGACCGTGCTCCCGGTCCGGGCGGGCCCAGGGGGACTGCGGGTCCTCGCCCTGCGGCGGCTGGCTCATCGTCGCTCCTCGATCGGCTCCCCGGTGCGGTGCACCGGGGACGGCCGATTGTGGCCCACCGGCCGCGGATCAGTCGGTGACGGCGACCGCGACCACGCCGCGGCGCACCCGGCCCACCGCGGCCCGCGCGATGCCGGCCAGCGGAGCGTCGGCGACCTTGGCGAGCTGGTCGAGCAGGTCGACCAGCTGTCGCGCCCAGCGGACGAAGTCGCCGCCGGAGAGCTCGGTGCCGGCCTGCTGCGCCCCGGCCAGCACCCGGTCCAGGCTCTGGCCGTCGGCCCACCGGTAGGCGGCCCAGACGAAGCCCAGGTCGGGGTCACGGGTGACCGGCACGGAGTGCTCGCGCTCGAGGTCGGTGAGCGCGGTGTGCACCCTGCGCATCTCGGCGAGCGCACCGGCGACCTTGCCGGCCGGCACGGAGGGCTGGGCGGCGCTCTCCCGCCGCGCCTCGAACACCAGGGCGGAGACGCAACCGGCCAGCTCGGCGGGGGTGAGCCCGCGGAACACCCCGGCCCGCAGGCACTCGGCGGTCAGCAGGTCGGTCTCCGACCAGATCCGGCCGAGCCGGCGGCCCGCCTCGGTGACCACCGCTGCGGGCGGGGCGTCGTCCTGCGCGGGGTCGGGGTGCAGGTAGCCCAGCTCGGTGAGGACGTCGCAGGTGCGGTCGAACTGCTGGGTCAGCGAGCTGGTGCGGTCGGCGATCTGCCGGCGCAGCCGCTCGCCGTCCCGCACCTCGCGCAGCCAGCGGTCGGCGGCACGCACCCGCTCCTCCCGGTCGGGCAGCCCGTGCACCGGGTGGGCGCGCAGCGCGTGCCGCAGGTCGGCGAGCACCGGGTCGTCGTCGGCCGCGGACCGCCCCTTGGTGCGCCGGGCACCCAGGCCGTTCTCGGCGCGGGCGTTGCGCAGGGTGGAGGCGAGGTCGCGGCGGGCGTGCGGGCTGCGGTGGTTGAAGTTCTTCGGCACCTTGACCCGGGCCAGGGCGCTCACCGGGGACGGGAAGTCGACCGATCCGAGCCGGCCGGCCCACTTGTCCTCGGTGAGCACCAGCGGCCGGGGGTCGGTGAGCTCGGTGACCCCGGGGTCGAGCACCACGGCGAGGCCCTGGCGCCGTCCGCTCGGCACCCGGATGACGTCGCCGGCGCGCAGCGCAGCGAGGGACTCGGCGGCCTCCAGCCGGCGCTTGGCCTGCGAGTCCCGGGACAACGCCTTCTCCCGCTCGGAGATCTCCATCCGCAGCCGGGCGTACCCGGCGACGTCCAGCACCGCGGCGCTGAGCCCGGCGTTCATCTCCTTGAGCAGCCGGGCGGCGTCCTCCTCGTGCCGGGCGGCCGAACGGGCCAGGCCGACCACCGACCGGTCGGCCTGGAACTGGGCGAAGGAGGCGGCGAGCAGCTGACGGGCGTGCGCCCGGCCGAAGGCGCCGACCAGGTTGACGGCCATGTTGTAGCTGGGCCGGAAGGAGGAGCGCAGCGGGTAGGTGCGGGTGCTGGCCAGCCCGGCGACGGCCGCCGGGTCGACCCCCGGCGCCCAGACGACGACGGCGTGCCCCTCGATGTCGATGCCGCGCCGGCCGGCCCGGCCGGTGAGCTGGGTGTACTCCCCCGGCGTCACGTCGGCGTGGGCCTCGCCGTTCCACTTGACCAGCCGCTCCAGGACGACGGTGCGCGCGGGCATGTTGATGCCCAGGGCGAGGGTCTCGGTGGCGAAGACCGCCTTGGCCAGGCCGCGGACGAAGCACTCCTCGACGGTCTCCTTGAACGCCGGCACCAGCCCGGCGTGGTGGGCGGCGAAGCCGGCCAGCAGCCCCTCCCGCCACTCCCAGAAGCCGAGGACGTGCAGGTCCTCCTCGGGCAGCGACCCGGTCCGCCGGTCGATGATCTCGGCGATCGCCCGGCGCTCGGTCTCGTCGGTCAGCCGCATCCCCGAGGCCAGGCACTGGTGGACGGCGGCGTCGCAGCCGTTGCGGCTGAACACGAAGGTGATCGCCGGCAGCAGCCCGGCCCGGTCCAGCCGCTCGATGACCTCCGGCCGGGACGGCGGCCGGTAGCGGGGCTTGTGGCTGAACCCGCCGCGGGATCCCCCACCGCCGTGCCAGCTGTCGTGCCGACGTTCCTGCTCGTGCACGTACCGGACGAGTTCGGGGTCGACCACCGCGCGGCCGCGCTCGCGGGTGGACAGCCCGCGCGGGGTCTGCTCCCACTCCCCCGCGTGCGCCGCCGGCCGCAGCGCGAACAGGTCGAACACCCGGCCGCCCACCAGCATGTGCTGCCACAGCGGGATCGGCCGCACCTCGCTGACCACGACGGCCGTGTCCCCGCGGACGGTGACCAGCCAGTCGGCGAACTCCTCGGCGTTGCTCACCGTCGCCGACAGCGAGACCAGCCGGACGTGCTCGGGGAGGTGGATGATCACCTCTTCCCACACCGCGCCGCGGAACCGGTCGGCGAGGTAGTGCACCTCGTCCATCACCACGTAGCCGAGGTCGGTGAGCGCCGGGGAGTCGACGTAGAGCATGTTGCGCAGCACCTCGGTGGTCATCACGACCACCGGTGCGTCGCCGTTGATGGCGTTGTCCCCGGTGAGCAGCCCGACCTTCGCTGCCCCGTACCGGTCGCAGAGGTCGCGGTACTTCTGGTTGCTCAGCGCCTTGATGGGCGTGGTGTAGAAGGCCTTGCGGCCCTCCTGCAGCGCCTTGTGGACGGCGAACTCCCCCACCACGGTCTTGCCGGCACCGGTCGGGGCGCAGACCAGCACACCGGAGCCCTGTTCCAGCGCCTCGCAGGCCTCGACCTGGAACGGGTCCAGGGAGAAGCCGAGTTCGGCGGTGAAGTCCGAGAGGGTGGGGTGTGCGTTCCGCCGGCGGGCAGCCGCATAACGCTCAGCCGGGCTGGACATGCCCCCACGTTAGGCGCTCTCCCCCCGTGCCACCGGTCGTCCCTCGCGAGCACCGAAATGGCCATTGTGGTGGTACGGCGGGTCAGCCGAGGACGGTGAGGGCGCCGGGTACGCAGACGGTCGTGGCCGGGAGCGCGCAGATCGGCTCACCGTCGGCCCAGGTGGTCAGGCCGGCGCCGGTGAGGCCGACCTCCCGGCCGCGCAGCACGGTGACGGCGGGGTGGTCGACGTGGCTGCCGGCGGCCAGCCGGGGGCGGGTGCGCACCAGCTCGCGACGGCTGACCGGCCCGATGACGACGACCTCCAGCAGCCCGTCGGCCGGGTCGGCGCCGGGGGCGATCCGCAGCCCGCCGCCGTACCAGGGGGTGTTGCCGACCGCGATCAGGGTCACCTCGTGGTGGCGGACGGCGCCGTCGACGGTGAGCGTGACCGCGCGGGGACGCAGCTGGGCCAGCTCGAGCAGGATCGCGATGTCGTAGCGGCGGGGGCCGCGTGGCCAGCGCAGCCGGTCGGCTCGCTCGGTGACCGCCGAGTCGAAGCCGCAGCACAGCACGGTGGCCCACCACCGCTCGCCGGTGCGCGCGGCGTCGAGCTGCCGGGTGCGGCCGGCGTGCAGGTCCGCGGTGAGCGCGGCGGCGGCCCGCACCGGGTCGGCCGGCACCCCGAGGGCGGTGGCCAGGTCGTTGCCGCTGCCGGCCGGCAGCAGCGCCAGCGGGGTGCCGGTGCCGGCCACGGCCTGGAGCGCGGCGTGGGCGGTGCCGTCGCCACCGAGCGCGGCCACCGCCCCGACCCCGTCGCCCACCGCGGCCGTGGCCAGCCGTTCCGCCTCCGCCCGGGTGCTGGCGGCCAGCACCCGGGCTCGCACCCCACCGGCGGTCAGCGCTGCCACGACGGCGGGAACGGCCCGGGCTGCGCGGCCCCGCCCGGCGGCGGCGTTGACCAGGACGGCCACCTCGGGCCGCGTCATGCCCGTGTGGATCGACTCAGCGTCGGAGGTGTTCCGGCTCGTCGAGCGGGCTCGGGGTGGTGTCCAGCGGGCTGGCCACGTCGATGCTCGGGGAGGCCTCGTCGTCGTCCAGCCCGGCCAGGCCCGCCGCGGCCTCGCGCTTCGCCCGCCGCTTGTCCACGAACCGGGCGATCTGGATCGCGATCTCGAACAGCACGCACATCGGCGCGGCCATCAGCAGCATGGTGAACGGGTCCTGCGTGGGGGTGATGAACGCGGCGAACACGATGGTGAGGAAGTAGATCCACCGCCGGCTCTTGGACAGTGCCTCGTAGGAGAGGACACCGATCAGGTTCAGCACCACCGCGATGAGCGGCAGCTCGAAGCTCACCCCGAAGGCGACCAGCAACGAGATGACGAAGCCGACGTACTCCTGCGCGGTCAGCGCGACGGTGACGCCGTCGCCGGCCAGGCCGATCAGCAGCTCCAGGCCCTTGGACAGCGCGATGTAGGCCAGCGCGGCACCCAGGGCGAACAGGCTGCTGGACGCCGCCACGAACGCGACGCCGTAGCGCTTCTCGCTCTTCTTCAACCCCGGGGTGAGGAAGGCCCAGACCTGGTACAGCCAGAACGGCGCGGCCAGCACCACACCGACGATGAAGCTGATCTTCAACCGGATCAGCGCACCACCGAGGACGTCGATGACCAGCAGGTCGCAGTCGCCGTCGGGCTGGTTGGGCAGTCCACGGTCGCCCGCGGCCAACCCGCAGTACGGCGCCCGGATGAACTCACCCAGTCCCTGCTCGTACCACCAGAACGCCACCGCGGTGCCGATCAGCACGAAGAACAGCGCGATGCCGATGCGGTTGCGCAGTTCGCGCAGGTGGCCGATGAGGCTCATCGTCGCCGCGGCGTCCCGTTCGGGACGCCGCGGTCGACGGTCACGCACTCGCCCTGCCAGGGTCACGGGCGGCAGCGGTCGGTGCTGGGGGTCAGCGCGTGCCGTCGGCGGCTGCCGACGAACGCACCTGCTCCGCACGCGCCCGGGCCTCGGCGGCGCGGGCCTCGGCGGCGGCCGCCTCGGCCTCGTAGTCGACGGCACCCGGGGTCACCGCGGGGGCGATGATCTCACCGGTGACCGGGGACGTGCGGGCCTCGTCCTTGGCGCGCACGTCGTCGTCCTTCATGCCCTTCATCTCGGACTTGAAGATGCGCATCGAGCGCCCCATCGAGCGGGAGGCGTCGGGCAGCTTCTTGTAACCGAAGAGCAGCAGGACGGCCAGGATGATGAGGCCGATCTCCATGGGGCCGAGGTTCATCGGACTCCTCCTAGTCGTGGCGGACGTGCCGGGCCGACTCTACGCCGGGAACGCCGTGGGTCCAGGGCTGCGGACGGCTGTACGCACGCCGTCCACCTCGGGTTCAGTCGTCGGCCTCTGCGCGGTCGGCGCGCAGGGCGGCGGCCCGCTCCGCCGAGGCCTGGACCTCGGTGAGCACGGGACGGACGTCCCGCTCCAGCGCCCGCAGTTCGCGGTCCAGCCGCCCGGCGGCACCGAACACCCCGTACCCGACGACGCCGAGCACCAGCAGGGCGAGCACGGGGACGACGATCCACACGATCAGCAGCACGGGGCCGAGCCTAACCGGCGCTGCCCGGCCGGGGCTCCGCCGAGCTGCCGGTCAGTCCGCGTACCGGGCCAGTGCAGCGCGGGCCTCCTCGGCGACCCGGGTGGCGAGCTCGACCGGCTCGTCCACGGTGGCCGCCCCGCCCAGCGAGGCGACCAGGCGGCGGGCCCAGGACAGGTCCGACGTCCGGACCGTGACCGCCAGCCCACCCGGTGGGTCGGTGACCTCGGTCTGCTCCTCCACCGGGTAGTAGTCGGCGACCCAGCGGGCGGTGCGGGCCAGCCGCAGCCGGACCAGCGGCTCCTCCGCGCCGGGCTGGTAGAGCCCGTCGTCCAGGTCGCGCTCGTGCGCCTGGGGTGGTGGGGCGGCCGGCTCCTCGAGCACCGCGACGTCGTCGATCCGGTCCAGCCGGAACAGCCGTACGCCCTCGGCGTTCCGGCACCACGCCTCCAGGTACCAGTGGCCGTCGACCAGCAGCAACCGCATCGGGTCGACGGTGCGCTCGGTGCGCTCGTCCCGGCTGGGCACGTAGTAGTGCAGGTGCAGGGCGCGGCGCCGCTCCACCCCGTCACGGACGACGGCGAGGGACTGCGCCCGGGTGTCGACGCTGACCGCCACCGGCGCCCGCACCTCCGCCGGGTGCCCGGCCGCGGCCGAGACCTTGGCCAGCGCCCGGCTCACCGCCTCGCCCTCGGCCAGCCCGGGCAGCTTCAGCAGCGTGCGCAGGGCGACGATCAGCGCGACCGCCTCGTCGGTGGACAACCGCAGCGGGCGGACCATCCCGGCGGTGAAGGTGATCCGCACCCGGTCGCCCTCGAAGGCCAGGTCGATGAGGTCGCCCGGGCCGTGCCCGGGCAGGCCGCAGACCCAGAGCAGGTCCAGGTCGCGGCGGAGCTGGACCTCGGTGACCCCGAAGTCGGCGGCCGCGTCGGCCAGCCGGACGCCGTCGGGCCGGGCGGTCAGGTAGGGCACCAGGGCCAGCAGCCGGGTCATCCGCTCGGCCGTGCTGGGCGCCGTCATGCCCGCTCCCCCACGGCGGCCAGCCGGCTGAGCCGTTCCACGACCGCCTCGCGCATCCGCTGTGGCGCCTCGACGAGCACGTCCGGGCCGTAGGCGGCCAGCTGGTCGGCCAGCGCCCAGGGCGTGGTGGTGCGCAGCTCCAGCCGGTCGTCGCCGTCGTCCGCCGCGCCCAGCGGGGTGGCGTGCCGGCGCAGGCCGATCGCGGTCCCCGGTCGGGCCCGGACGACGACGATCTGCTCCTCCCGTCGCTCCGAGCCGGCCACCACCGAGGCGAGGTCGAGGTCGGCCGGCGGCTCGAAGGCGTCGACCGGGCCGCTGGCCCGCGGGGTGCCGGTGACCCGGGAGAGCCGGAAGACCCGCGCTGCCTGCCGGTCGAGGTCGTGACCGACCAGGTACCAGCGGCCGTGCCAGGCCACCAGGCCCCACGGCTGCACCCGGCGGCGGCTGGCGGTCTGCTCGTCGGGACGGCGGTAGTCGAAGGCGAGCGCCCGGCGGTCGCGCGCCGCCGCGTAGCAGGGTTCGAAGGCGGGCTCGCCGGCGTCCAGGCGCGGCTGGATGGACAGCCCCCGGGACTGGTCGACCTCCACCCCGGCGGCGCGGAGCTTCACCAGGGCGCTCTGCGCGGCGCCGGCCAGCTGCGCGGACTGCCACAGCCGGAGCGCCAGCCCCACGGCGGCCGCCTCCTCCCCGGTCAGGGTGATCTCGGGCAGCTCGTAGTCGGCCCGGGCGATGCGGTAGCCGTCCTCGGTGTCGAAGGCGCTGGTGCGCCCCGTCTCCAGGGGCACGCCGATCTCCCGCAGCTCGGCCTTGTCCCGCTCGAACATCCGCTTGAACGCCTCGTCGGCGCGGTCGGTGCCGTCGTCGGGCTCGTAGCCGGGGACGATCGAGCGGATCTTCGCCGCCGAGACGTACTGCCGGGTCCCGAGCAGGGCGATGACCAGGTTGACCAGTCGTTCTGCCCGCTTGGCTGCCACGGGGACAGGCTAGTGCGCGGCGGCCGGCGCCCTCGCTGGTTAGCCTCCCCCGGTGACTGATGCACCGTCTCCCGCTCCCGGCTCCCGGATCCGCTGGCGCCGCGGCCAGGTCACCGAAGTCGGCCGGTCGTGGCGGGACGCGCAGGAGCTGACCGTCGAGGTGCCCGAGGACGGCACGCTGAAGGCGCTGGCGCACCCCTCCCTCGTCGGGCTGCCCCGAGTGGGCGACGAGGTGCTGCTGAACACCACCGCCTGGGCGCAGCGGCTGGGCACTGGCGGGTACGCGCTCGTCGTCGCCGTCCCCGACCGGCTGCCGCCGGACCCCACCGGCCCCGGGCACCTGGTGAAGGGGCGGTACACGCCGCTGCAGGTGACCGTGCAGGGCGTCGACGAGCAGGACACGCCGCACCACGACACCATCGCCGGCGCCGAGGACCTCGACGGCATGCCGGTGGTGGTGGCCGACCTGCACTCGGCCCTGCCCGCAGTGCTGGCCGGCGTGCACGTCACCGACCCGGCGCTGCGCGTCGCGTACGTGATGACCGACGGCGGGGCGCTGCCCGCGGCCTTCTCCCGGACCCTGGACACCCTGGCCAGCTCGCTGGCCGGGGTGGTCACCGTCGGGCAGGCGTTCGGTGGCGACGTGGAGGCCGTCACGGTGCACACCGGGCTGCTGGCCGCGCGGCACGTGCTCCGGGCCGACGTCACGATCGTCACCCAGGGGCCGGGCAACCTGGGCACCGGGACGCCGTGGGGATTCTCCGGGGTCGCGGCGGGCGAGGCCTGCAACGCCGTGCACGTGCTGGGTGGGCGGGCCGTCGGCGCGCTGCGCATCTCCGACGCCGACCCGCGCCCCCGGCACCGCGGCGTCTCGCACCACTCGCTGACCGCGTTCGGCCGGGTCGCGATGGGCGGCGTCACCCTGGTGGCGCCCCGGGGGCTCGGTTCGGAGCTGGGCACCCAGGTCGAGGAGGACCTGGCCGGGCAGCCGGAGCGCAACCCGGTGGAGTGGGTGGACTCGCTCGGGCTGGAGGACGCGCTGGCCGCCTCACCGGTCCGGCTGTCGACGATGGGCCGCGGCCTGGCCGAGGACCGCGCCTACTTCCTGGCCGCGGCCGCGGCCGGGCGGTTCGCCGCCCAGCTCACGCTGTTCGGCCCACCCCTGGCCTGAGCGCGCTCGCGCCGGGAGACCCCGTCCTCGGCGCGGGCAGTGGCAGTGTGCTGGCATCTCCGGCGTTGAGTTGGGGATAACGGTCCGATGACGGCAGTGACCCACCCGCTCACCGCTGGTGCTCACCGGCTCAGCCCCCGCGGCGGAAGCCGCCCTCGGCGTCGAGGGTCTGGCCGGTGACCGAGCGGGCGTCCGGGCCGGTCAGCCAGGCGACGACGGCGGCCGCCTCCGCCGCGCGGTTCCAGCGCCCCCGGGGCATCAGCCGGGCCACGCCGTCCTGCTCGGCCGGATCGGCCCAGCCGGTGTCCGTCGGGCCGGGGTTCAGGCAGTTGACGGTGACGTCGGCGTCGATGAGCTCGTCGGCCAGGGACAGCGTCATCTGCTGGACCGCCCCCTTGCTGATCGCGTACGGCAGTTCCCGGGACATCGGCCCGCGGTGCTGGCCGGAGGTGAACAGGACGACGGCGCCCGGGCCGGCGGCCGGCTCGTACTGGGCGGCGAAGGCCTGGGTGAGCAGCAGGCTGCCGCGGGCGTTGACCGCGAAGCAGAGGTCGACCTCGGCGGCCGTCACCTCGGCGAGCCGGCCCACGGCGCTGCGGGCGTGCGCGGCGACCAGGGTGCTCAGCGGCCCGACGGCGTCCCGGGCGGCGGCGACCAGCTCGCCCGGCGCCGCTGGCTCGGCCAGGTCGGCGCTGACGTGCGGCGGGTCCCCCAGCTCGGCGAGGACGGCGGCCAGGTCGTCGCCTCCCCACGGCTGCTCCGCGTCGTGCGGCGCCCAGGACTGGACCACCACCCGGTCCCCGCGGTCCAACAACCGCCGCGCGACCGCGAAGCCGATGGAGCTGCGGCGGCTGACGCCGGTGACGAGTGCAGTGCCCACCGCGGCAGTGTGGTCCGCAGCTCCGTGCAAGGCGAACGGTTTGCCGGGCCGACGGTACGCCGGGCCGGGTGCCCCTGCGGGACGGCCTCCCCCTCCCCGTTGGTGCTGCGGTCGGTCTTCCCGGAACATGTGGCCGGAAGTTGGGGATAACGGTCGTACAACGACACGTCGATCGGGGGCGGCAGGCGGCGGCGCGCTCCGTGCGGTTCGGCGCCGACCGTGAGCCGACGTGGGGCGCGCCTGGCCGGGGCACAACCGAGCCGGGCACCGTACCGTCCGTGAGCGCGTCCTGAGCGTCCGCGCGGGACACCGAGGTGGGTGGTCACGCACGGTGCGCGCCGGACTGGAAGGTCACGGCGACGGTGTGGGCCCCTGGCGGCTCACCGCCGCAGTGTCCCCGGACGTCACATGGACGCGATGAGCTTCTCCACGCGCTCGTCGACGGACTTGAACGGGTCCTTGCACAGCACGGTGCGCTGGGCCTGGTCGTTGAGCTTGAGGTGCACCCAGTCGACGGTGAAGTCGCGGCGCTTGTCCTGGGCGCGGCGGATGAACTCCCCGCGCAGCTTGGCCCGGGTGGTCTGCGGCGGGACGTTCTTGGCCTCGAAGATCGCCGGGTCGTGGGTGACCCGCTCGACCTGGCCGGCCTTCTCCAGGAGGTAGTACAGGCCGCGGTTGCGCCGGATGTCGTGGTACGCGAGGTCCATCTGGGCGACCCGCGGGCTGGACAGCGACAGGTCGCGCTTGGCCATGTACCGGTGCAG
Source organism: Modestobacter sp. VKM Ac-2979 (assembly GCF_026967995.1). Taxonomy (NCBI): domain Bacteria; kingdom Bacillati; phylum Actinomycetota; class Actinomycetes; order Geodermatophilales; family Geodermatophilaceae; genus Modestobacter; species Modestobacter sp. VKM Ac-2979. The sequence goes on along the minus strand of NZ_JAPVBO010000003.1, from coordinate 319,109 downwards.
CAGCTGGTGCTTGATGGCCCAGTCGATCTCCCGGTCGATCAGCGAGAGGTCGCCGCTGTCGACGGCCTTGAGCGTGCGCCCCCACAGCTCGAGCATCTGCCGGTGCACCGGGCCGTAGCCCTCGCGGTCGACGAACTCGGCGGCGCGGTCGTGGTACTCCTGCTGGATCTCCAGGGCCGACATCTCCCGGCCGTTGGCGAGCCGGACCTTGCGGCGGCCGGTGAGGTCGTGGCTGATCTCCCGGATCGCCCGGATCGGGTTCTCCAGGGTCATGTCCCGCAGCACCACACCCTGCTCGATCATCCGCAGCACCAGGTCGGTGATGGTGACCTTGAGCAGCGTCGTCGTCTCGCTCATGTTCGAGTCGCCGACGATGACGTGCAGCCGGCGGTACTTCTCGGCATCCGCGTGCGGCTCGTCGCGGGTGTTGATGATCGGCCGGGACCGGGTGGTGGCGCTGGAGACGCCCTCCCATATGTGCTCGGCCCGCTGGCTGACGCAGTAGACCGCGCCGCGCGGGGTCTGCAGCACCTTGCCCGCGCCGACCACCATCTGCCGGCTGACCAGGAACGGGATCAGCACGTCGGCCATCCGGCTGAACTCGCCGTGCCGGCCCACCAGGTAGTTCTCGTGGCAGCCGTAGCTGTTGCCGGCCGAGTCGGTGTTGTTCTTGAACAGGTAGATGTCGCCGGTGACGCCCTCTTCGTTCAGGCGTTGCTCGGCGTCGACCATCAGCCCTTCGAGGATCCGCTCGCCGGCCTTGTCGTGGACGACGAGCTCGGTGACGTCGTCGCACTCGGCCGTGGCGTACTCGGGATGGCTGCCGACGTCGAGGTAGAGCCGGGAGCCGTTGCGCAGGAACACGTTCGAGCTGCGGCCCCAGGAGACCACCCGGCGGAACAGGTAGCGGGCAACCTCGTCGGGCGAGAGGCGGCGCTGCCCCTTGAAGGTGCACGTGACGCCGTACTCGGTCTCGATGCCGAAGATCCGTCGTTCCACCCCGCCGAGCCTAGGCGTCCGCGGCGCACTCGGCTCGTGTCCCGAGTACGCCGCGCCGCTCACTGCTCGCTGTCCGGAGTCTCGCCGTCGGTGCCGCCGCCGGCGCCGGCGCCGTCCTGCGTGCTCGGCTGGGCGGAGGCCTGCTCGGTGCCGCCGGCGGTGTCCACGGCCGCCGGGTCGCCGAGGCCCGGCGGGGTGCCGGGCGCCGGGGCACTGGGCGCGTGGGTGGCGGCCGCCTCGGCGGGGCTCTCGGCGGGCTCTGCAGCCGTCTCCTGGTCGGACAGCAGGCTGGTCAGCGCGGCGCCGACGACCCGGCGGAACGCCCGCTTCGGACGCCGTCGGTCGAGGACGGCGACCTCGAGCTGCTCGGCGGGCAGCTGGTCGTGCGCCCCGCCGTTGGCCGCGGTGGCCGGGCTGACCGCGGACAGCGCCCGGACACCCACCCGCAGGGCCTCCGCCAGGCTGAGGCCGGCGGTGAAGTGCTCACGCAGGTGGCTGCTGACGGCCTCGGCCTGCCCGCCCATGACCACGAAGGAGGCCTCGTCGACGATCGACCCGTCGAAGGTGAGCCGGTAGAGCTGGTCGGAGGCGGAGTCCTCCCCCACCTCGGCGACGCAGAGCTCGACCTCGAAGGGCTTCATCTGCTCGGTGAAGACCGCGCCGAGGGTCTGCGCGTAGGCGTTGGCGATGACCCGGCCGGTGACGTCGCGCCGGTTGTAGGAGTAGCCGCGGACGTCGGCCAGCCGGATGCCGGCGACCCGCAGGCTCTCGAACTCGGAGTACCGGCCGACGGCGGCGAAGCCGATGCGGTCGTAGAGCTCGCTGACCTTGTGCAGCGTGGCGCTGGGGTTCTCGGCGATGAACAGCACGCCGTCGGCGTAGGTGAGGACGGCGACGCTGCGACCGCGGGAGATGCCCTTGCGGGCGTACTCCGAGCGGTCCCGCATGACCTGCTCGGCCGAGGCGTAGTACGGCATGGTCATGGCTCAGCCCTGCCCGTCTGCGGCCGAGCGCTCGGCGACGATGGTGGTGGCGATGGCGGCGACCTCGTCGTCCGGGAGCCGGACGGCGCCCTCGGCGTCGACCCGGTAGACGATCGGGTAGAGCCGCCGCACGGTGTCGGGGCCGCCGGTGGCGGAGTCGTCGTCGGCGGCGTCGTAGAGCGCCTCGACGAGGGTGCGGGTCGCGGCGTCGGCGGACAGGCCGGGGCGCCAGGTCTTCTTCAGGGAGTTGCGGGCGAACAGCGAGCCGGAGCCCACCGAGGAGTAGCCGCGCTCCTCGTAGTTCCCGCCGGTGACGTCGTAGCTGAAGATCCGGCCCGGGCTGACGCCCTCGGCTGCGTCGAGGTCGTAACCGGCGAACAGCGGAACGACGGCGAGCCCCTGCATCGCGGCACCGAGGTTGCCCCGGATCATCGCGGCGAGGCGGTTGGCCTTGCCGTCGAGGGACATCGTCATCCCCTCGATCTTCTCGTAGTGCTCAAGCTCGACCTGGTAGAGCCGGACCATCTCGATCGCGATGCCCGCGGCGCCGGCGATGCCGATGACCGACCAGGAGTCAGCCGCGTAGACCTTCTCGATGTCCCGGCTGGAGATCAGGTTGCCCATGGTCGCCCGCCGGTCGCCGCCCATCAGCACGCCGCCGTCGAAGGTGGCGGCCACGATGGTCGTGGCGTGCGGGGCGAGGTCAGCCACGGACATCGTCGGGACGGTGCGCCGGCCGGGCAGCAGGTCGGGGGCAGTGGTGCCCAGGAAGTCGGTGAACGAGGAGCCCACCCGGTCCAGGTACGCGGGCGGGAACCCGCTCCGACCAGCTGACGTCTCGGTCACCCATCCGCCTCTCCTGCCGTCGTGCGACGGCGGTCCGTGCTGCTGCGTCTGCTGCGCCGGACGGCCGCGGAGCTGCCGGGTCGACGCCCCGACGACCCTACCGGCGGGCTCGTCAGTCGGTCGGCCACCACTGCTGACCCGGGGGCGGGCCGACCAGCTGGCCTGCACGATGCGACTCGACGTAACGGGCGGCCACCCGGAGCAGCGCCGGGTCGTCCTTGAACTGCCCCAGCCCGCCGTTGCAGTTGAAGCACAGCAGCGATCGGACGGCGCCACTGTCGTGATCGTGATCGACGTGCGCCGCCGGCGCCTTGGCGCAGATCGCGCAGAGCCCGCCCTGGTCAGTGAGCATGGCGTCGGCCTCTTCAGCCGTGATCCCGTACCGCCGCTTGAGGTGGTACGTGCGCGCCCCGCCGAGCTTGTCCTTGGAAGCCTTCCCGCGGGTGTTGTGGCAAGGCTTGCAGTAGGCCGACCGACCAGACGACTGGCTGGCATTGCGCACGAACTGCTCAATGGGCTTGACAGAAGAGCAGTCCGGGCACCACTTCTGACCAGCAGGGACGTCGACCTCCCGCCGATGGCGGGTCTTCGGTGGCCCCTTCCGCGCGTCCTTGGACGCATTCAGCCGTCGACGTGCGTGGACCTTGCAGTAAAAGCTCAAGCCGTCCGCCCTCCGGCGGTCGGACGTGAACTCCCCTGCTGGGCGGACTTCGCCGCAGTCCTTGCAGTACTTCGAGTCAGCCATTTTCGGACTATTCGCCGGAATGGCTATTGGCCGCCCTTTTGCACATAGCTCTTAACAAATTCCTCGGCGTTCTCCTCTAGGACGCCGTCGATCTCGTCGAGGATGGAGTCGACGTCGTCGGTCATCTCCTGGCGCCGCTCGGCTGCCTCGGCGTCGACCGACGCCTCGACCTCCTCGGTCTCCTCGCGCGTGCGCGTGGCCTTCTGCTGCCCGCCGGTGTCCCTCGTGGCCATCTCACCCTCCGGAGCTCGCTGCTGGGTCGGTCCTGAGGCAGAAGCTACCCGCGCCGGGTGACAGTCCGCCGCGTTCGCGGGCTCCCCCTGAGATGGGCACCGCCGTCAGGTCAGCGCGCGGTGATCCGGTCGACCAGCTCGGCCGCGGTCGACGTCGACTCGAACAGCGCGCCGACGTGCTCCCGGGTGCCCCGCAGCGGCTCCATGGTCGGGATGCGCACCAGGTTCTCCCGGCCGACGTCGAAGACCACCGAGTCCCACGACGCCGCGGCGACCTGGGCCGGGTAGCGGCGCAGGCACTCGCCGCGGAAGTAGGCGCGGGTGTCCGGCGGCGGGCTGGTCATCGCCCGGGTCACCTCGTCGTCGGTGAGCAGCCGCTGCATCGAGCCACGGGCCACCAGCCGGTGGTAGAGCCCCTTGTCCGGCCGGACGTCGGAGTACTGCAGGTCGACCAGCTTCAGCCGGGCGTCGCCCCAGCTGAGCCCGTCGCGCTGCCGGTACCCCTCCAGCAGCCGGAGCTTGGCCGGCCAGTCCAGCCGGTCGGCGAGCCGCATCGGGTCCACAGCCAGCTCGTCGAGCACCTCGGCCCACCGGAGCAGCACGTCGGCGGTCTGCTCGTCGTCGTCCCCGCTGTCGGCGACGAACTTCTGGGCCTGGGCCAGGTACTCCCGCTGCACCTCGATCGCGGTCAGCCGGCGGCCGTCGCGCAGTCGCACCCGGTGGGTCAGCGACGGGTCGTGGCTGATCGCCTGCAGCGACTCGACCGGCTCCTCGATGGTGAGGTCCTGGGTCAGTGCCTTGGCCTCGATCATGGCCAGCACGAGCGCCGTCGTCCCGACCTTGAGGTAGGTCGACAGCTCGGCGAGGTTCGCGTCGCCGATGATCACGTGCAGCCGGCGGTAGTCGTCGGGGTTGGCGTGCGGCTCGTCCCGGGTGTTGATGATCGGCCGCTTCAGCGTCGTCTCCAGGCCCACCTCGACCTCGAAGAAGTCGGCCCGCTGGGACAGCTGGAAGCCCTCGGTGCGGCCCTCGGTGCCGATCCCGACCCGGCCGGCGCCGGCGAAGACCTGGCGGGTGACGAAGAACGGGATGAGCCCGCGGATGATGTCGATGAACGGCGTCGACCGGCTCATCAGGTAGTTCTCGTGCGCCCCGTAGGAGGCGCCCTTGCCGTCGGTGTTGTTCTTGTAGAGCTGGATGGGCTGGGTGCCCGGCACCCGGGCGGCGCGGCGGGCCGCCTCGGCCATCACCTGCTCCCCCGCCTTGTCCCACAGCACGATGTCCCGCGGGTTGGTGACCTCCGGCGTGGAGTACTCCGGGTGGGCGTGGTCGACGTACAGCCGGGCCCCGTTGGTGAGGATGACGTTGGCCATCCCCGCGTCGTCGTCCAGGTCGTTGTGGTCCAGCGCCTGGGCCGGCGAGAGGTCGAACCCGCGGGCGTCGCGCAGCGGCGACTCCTCCTCGAAGTCCCACCGCGGCCGGCGCGGCGTCGGCGCCTCGGCCACCGCCCAGGCGTTCACCACCTGGCTCGACAACGTCGTCGGGTTCGCCCCTGGTTGCCCCGGCACCGAGATGCCGTACTCGAGCTCCGTGCCCATCACCCGTCGCACGCTCATGCCGTCAGGCTAGGCGGCCGTCCGGAACGGCCGGTGGGCAGCGCCCGGACGCCGACCGGCCCCTGCCGCTGTGCAGCGGGGGCCGGTCGGTTGCGGCCCCGCTGCAGGGCCCCACGGCGAGCCTGCGAGCCGTGGGGAGCAGCGGGGTCGGCTCCTTACAGGTACTGGCCGGTGTTGGTCGCGGTGTCGATCGCGCGGCCGCTGTCGGCGCCCTTGCCGCTGATGAGCGTGCGGATGTAGACGATCCGCTCACCCTTCTTGCCCGAGATCCGTGCCCAGTCGTCGGGGTTGGTCGTGTTGGGCAGGTCCTCGTTCTCCTTGAACTCGTCGACGCAGGCGTTCATCAGGTGCCCGACCCGCAGGCCGCCGACGCCGGTCTCCAGGCGGTCCTTGATCGCCATCTTCTTCGCCCGGTCGACGATGTTCTGCAGCATCGCCCCGGAGTTGAAGTCCTTGAAGTACAGGACCTCCTTGTCACCGTTGGCGTAGGTGACCTCCAGGAACCGGTTCTCCTCGGTCTCGGTGTACATCCGCTCGACGGTGCTCTGGATCATCCCGGCGATGGTCGCCTCGCGGCTGCCGCCGTGCTCGGCCAGGTCGTCGGCGTGGATGGGCAGCGTCGTCGTCAGGTACTTGGTGAAGATGTCCCGCGCGGCCTCGGCGTCCGGCCGCTCGATCTTGATCTTCACGTCCAGGCGCCCCGGGCGGAGGATCGCCGGGTCGATCATGTCCTCGCGGTTGGAGGCGCCGATGACGATGACGTTCTCCAGCCCCTCGACGCCGTCGATCTCGCTGAGCAGCTGGGGCACGATCGTGCTCTCCACGTCGGAGGAGACACCGGACCCGCGGGTGCGGAAGATCGAGTCCATCTCGTCGAAGAAGACGATGACCGGCGTGCCCTCGCTGGCCTTCTCCCGGGCACGCTGGAACACCAGCCGGATGTGCCGCTCGGTCTCCCCCACGTACTTGTTCAGCAGCTCGGGGCCCTTGATGTTGAGGAAGAACGACTTCCCCTGGCTCCGGTCGGAGTCGCCGTTGAGCTCGGCGACCTTCTTGGCCAGCGAGTTGGCCACCGCCTTGGCGATCAGCGTCTTCCCACAGCCGGGCGGGCCGTAGAGCAGGATGCCCTTCGGCGGCCGCAGCTCGTACTCGCGGAACAGGTCGGCGTGCAGGAACGGCAGCTCGACGGCGTCCCGGATCTGCTCGATCTGCCGGGAGAGCCCACCGATGTCGGAGTAGTCGATGTCGGGGACCTCTTCGAGGATGAGCTCCTCGACCTCGCTCTTCGGGATCCGCTCGTAGACGTAGCCCGAGCGGGACTCCAGCAGCAGCGAGTCGCCGCTGCGCAGCGGCTGCCCCTCCAGGGAGTCGGCGAGGTAGACGACCCGCTCCTCGTCGGTGTGCCCGATGACCAGGGCGCGGCGCGGGACGCCCGGCAGGGGCTCCAGCAGCTCCTTGAGCATCACCACGTCACCGGCGCGCTCGAACCCGCGGGCGGCGACGACGTTCATCGCCTCGTTGAGCATGACCTCCTGGCCGTGCTGCAGCTCGGCGACCTCGACGGCCGGCGACACCGACACCCGCAGCTTGCGGCCGCTGGTGAACACGTCGACGGTGCCGTCCTCGAAGAGCTCCAGGAAGACGCCGTAGCCGGACGGGGGCTGCCCCAGCCGCTCGACCTCCTCCTTGAGCGTGACCAGCTGCTCGCGCGCGTCGCGCAGCGTGCCGGCCAGCTTGTCGTTGCGCTCGGAGAGGAAGGCCGCGCGGCCCTCCGCCTCGGCGAGCCGTTCCTCGAGCGCACGCACCTGGCGCGGGCTGTCGGTCACCTTGCGTCGGAGGAGGCTGATCTCCTCCTCGAGGTAGGAGATCTGCTTGACCAGGGAGGCGACGTCACGCTCACGCCGCGCTCGGAACTCGTCGGGGCCAGTGCCAGTACCGGGGCCCATCGCGCACCTCCACACACATCGGGGGGAGCCAGGACGCCAATCTATACACGCGGGAGGCGACCGCGCCGCAGGCTCGGAACGGGTGCGCGCGGTGGGCCGGGACGTCATCGCCCCGACACGTGCGGGACGCGTCGGCCCAGGCGTCAGGCGAGCTTCTTGCGCCGCTGCCGCATCGGTGCGACGGCCCCCTCGGCCAGCCGGCGGGCGGTGACCAGGAAGGCGGTGTGCGCGACCATCCGGTGCTCGGGGCGAACCGCGAGGCCCTCGGCGTGCCAGGGCCGCAGCATGGTCTCCCAGGCATACGGCTCGGTCCACACGCCCTGGGCGCGCAACGCCTCCACGTAGGTCGACAGCTGGGTGGTGGTGGCGACGTAGCCGATCAGCACGCCCCCGGGGCGCAGCGCGGCGGCGACGGTGGGCAGCACGGCCCACGGCTCTAGCATGTCCAGGACGACGCGGTCCACGACCTCGGCGGCCGGGTGGTCGGCCAGGTCGCCCAGCCGCAGCGACCAGTTCTCCGGGACCTCGCCGAAGAAGGCCCCGACGTTGCCGCGGGCGACGTCGGCGAAGTCCTCGCGCCGCTCGTAGCTGGTGAGGCTGCCGGTCGAGCCCACCGCGCGCAGCAGCGAGCAGCTCAGCGCGCCCGAGCCGGCGCCCGCCTCCAGCACCCGCATGCCGGGGCCGACGTCGCCGAAGCCGACGATCTGGGCGGCGTCCTTGGGGTAGATGACCTGCGCCCCGCGCGGCATGGAGAGCACGAAGTCGGCGAGCAGCGGGCGCAGCGCCAGGTAGCCGGTGTTCGCCGTCGAGTGGACGACGGAGCCCTCGGGCGAGCCGATCAGGTGGTCGTGGCTGATCGCGCCGCGGTGGGTGTGGAACTCCTTGCCCGGCTCCAGGACGACGGTGTGGTGCCGGCCCTTGGGGTCGGTGAGCTGCACCCGGTCACCGACCCGGAAGACCCCTTCGACCGGCTCGGGGGCGTCGGTCGGCGCCGGCTCGCCCTCGACCACCACGGGCTCGAGCGGCACGTCGGCGAGCACCTCGGTCGCGGTCGGGGTCTCGTCGGCGGGTTGCTGCTGCTGTACGTCCACGTGGGACGAGGGTACGGACGGCGAAGCGCCCGCTCCCCGGCGCGCACACTCGGAACTGTCAGGGGGCACACCTAACCTCGGGCGCATGACACTGACGGCGGAGACGGGCACGCAGGAGACCGACCAGTCCCCAGCACGGACGACGGCCGCGGACTCCGCTCCCCGGCGTCCGTCCCTGTCGCCCTCGCGGGCCGCGGACTTCAAGTCCTGCCCGCTGCTCTACCGCTTCCGCACCATCGACCGGCTGCCGGAGAAGAAGTCCCGGGCCGCGGTCCGGGGCACCCTCGTGCACGCGGTGCTGGAGAAGCTCTACGACCTGCCCGCCGCCGAGCGCACCGTCGCCGCCGCCCAGACGCTGGTGGCGCCGGCGTGGGACGAGCTACGCGAGGAGCCGGGCGTCGCCGAGCTGTTCGAGGTCGCAGCGGAGGGGCAGCCGGCGGAGAAGGAGAGCCTGGAGGCCTGGCTCGCGTCGGCCGGTGCGCTGGTGGAGACCTACTTCCGGCTCGAGGACCCGACCCGCATCCAGCCGCACGGCCGCGAGGAGCTGGTCGAGGTCACGCTGCCCGACGGGCTGCTGCTGCGCGGCTACGTCGACCGGCTGGACGTCGCCCCGACCGGTGCGCTGCGGGTGGTCGACTACAAGACCGGCGGGATGCCGCGGGAGGCCTTCGAGGCCAAGGCGCTGTTCCAGATGAAGTTCTACGCGCTGGTGCTGTGGCGCACCCGGGGCGTGGTCGCCGCCCAGCTCAAGCTGCTGTACCTCAAGGACGGCGACGCGCTCACCTACGCCCCAGACGAGGCGGAGCTGCTGCGGTTCGAGCGCACCCTGCAGGCGATCTGGGCCGCCATCGAGCGTGCGGTCGCGACCGGCGACTTCCGGGCGAACAAGAGCCGGCTGTGCAGCTGGTGCGACCACCAGGCGCTCTGCCCGGCGTTCGGTGGCACTCCCCCGCCGTTCCCGGCCGACGCCGCGGCCGCCGCAGGCTGGCGCACCACCCTGCCGCTGACGGCCGCCACCGACTGACCCGATCCGCACCCCGTGCGCACTCGATGCAGTCGCTGTATCGAACCGGTCAGACCGGGGTGGGCGCGTGACCGCGCTCGGCTACCAGCCGGCGCAGGTCGGGGACGGTCAACCCGGCGAGCGATGACCGCAGGGTCAGCCCGGGCAGTGGTTCCAGTGACTGCATCGACGGCACGCCGAGCACTGTTGCGCCGGAGGCCAGCCCCGCGGTGACCCCGACGTGCGAGTCCTCGATGACCAGCGACCCGGCTGCGTCCACGCCCAGCTCGCGCATCGCCTGCAGGTAGGGCGCCGGGTCGGGCTTGCGGGCGGGCACCTCGTCCCCGCAGACGGTCAGGTCGAAGGGCGACTGCCCCAGGTCCGTGCTGATGTGGTCGATCACCAGGGCGGCGATCCGGCGCGGCGTCGTCGTCACCAGGGCGGTGGCCAGGCAGGCGTCGCGCACCGCGACCAGCAGTTCCCGGGCCCCTGGTCGCCACGGCATCCCGCGGCTGGTCATCAGCAGGGCGGTCTGCTCCTCGACCCAGGCCGCATCGGCCCGGTGCTGGTCCTCGGTGCGCTCGACACCGAGGTCGGCGTAGAGGACCGCCATCGCCACCCGCATCGAGGTGCCGACGGTCTGCTCCCGCGCCGCGGCGGAGAAGACGCCGCCCAACTGGACGGCGAGGGCGGCCATCGCCTCGCCCCACAGCTCCTCGGTCTCCACCAGCGTGCCGTCCATGTCGAACAGCACCGCCTGCAGTGACTGGACCGAGCCGGACGGGTTGCCCACCGAGGTCAACGACACCCCTCGAGTCTAGGGAGGAGGCGTGTCGGGACCGATCAGGCCGGCTCGGTGCGGACCAGGGTCGCGAAGGCGATGATGTTGTCCTCGTAGCTGCGGGCCGCGGAGTCGAAGTCGCCACCGCAGGTGATCAGCCGCAGCTGCGCGTCGGGGGTGTCCCCGTAGGCCGCGATGGTCGGGAAGTCGTCCTTGGCGTGGCGCTCCACCCGGTCGACGGCGAACACGGCGACCGTGCCGTCGGCGCGGGCCACCTCCACCTCGTCTCCGGGCTGCAGAGCTCCCAGCTCGAAGAAGACACCGGGCCCGTGCTCGGCCGAGTCGACGTGCCCGAGGAGGACCGCCGGGCCGATGGCGCCGGGAGCCGGTCCCCGCTGGTACCAGCCGGCCTGGTCGTCCGGGCCCAGCGGCGGCACCTCGACGGTGCCGTCGTCGTTGAGGCCCAGGCGCAGCAGGTCGCTGGTCACCTCGATGGTCGGGATGCTGACCGACACCGGCTGGGCCACCTGCTCGCCGGGGTCCGGGGCAGCCGACTCAGCAGGTGCAGCCACAGCACCGGGCGTCGACGGGGTGGGGGTCGCCGTGGCTGTCGAACTCTCCCCCTGGCTGGGAGCGGCCGCCGGCTGCGGGGCCTGCTGCTGTCCGGTCACCGCCACCACGACGGCGACGACGGCCACCACGACGAGCGCGACGGCCAGCGCCGTCCACGCCCGGGGGCTGGGCCGACGGCTGCTCTGCTCGCTCACAGGGGGTCCTTCCAAGAGGGTGGGAGGGGGGCCGGGTCGCGCGGGGAGGTCAGCCCTCCCCGCGCGACCCGGAGCCGGATCAGGCCTGGTCGGCCTGACGACGGCGGTAGGCGATCGCACCGGCACCCGCGGCACCCGCGGCGGCCAGGACGCCGACGCCGATCACGGCGGTGTTCTCGGTACCGGAGGTGCTGCCGGCACCGGTCTCGGCGCCACCGGCCGGGGTGGCACCCATCTGCGCCACCTCGAGCGCGCCACAGGCGGCGGGGGCAGTGGCCTCCATGGGCAGCGACGGGTCGAGGTCGCTCATGACGTCACCGTCGTAGGCACCCGAGCCGTCCTGGTCGATGCCGTGCACGACCAGGACGGCCGTGCCCGCCTCGAACGCCGCGTGGACGTCGTCGGTGACCTCGAACGTCCGCTCGTAGCTGATCGTGCCGTCGTCCGCGGTCGGGAAGCGGTCGATGGCCAGGCCGCTGTCCGGGCTGGTGTCGCCGGTGGTGGTCAGCGAGGAGCCGATGGCGCCGTAGTACTTGGCGGCCTCGGTGACGCTCACGAAGCCGTCGCCGTCCGCGTCGTCCGCGAGGTCGTTGGTCGGGCACTCGCCCAGGGCGCCGATGTGGAAGTGCTGGGCGTGCGGCGAGCCGGCGAGCAGCCCGGACGCCTCGACCATCACGGTGGCGGTGTTGCCGTCCAGCGTGACCATGCCGGTGCCGCTGACGCCGGACTGGTTCACCGCACCGAGGTCGGCCTGGTAGCTGGTGGCCCCCTCGTGGGCGAAGGCGGTGCTCATGGTGAGCAGCGGGAACGCTGCGGCGGCGATGGCGATGGCCGGGAGTGCGTGTGCCTTGCGCAAGGTGTGCTCCTCGTGATCGGAGTGCCGCTCCCACCGTGAGGTGGGAGCAGCGGACGGCGGCTGACACCGCTCGTCCGGTCGGTCGGCGGGCGCATCGTTGCCCCCGCCGCGGAACAGGTCTGGCGACCCCGGACAGCCGGCGGATCCCCCAGCGGGGATCACCCCGCTGCCGCGCTGACCACCCTGCATTCGGCGGGTGGTGCCGGATCGGTTCACTGCCCCCTCAGGAATTCCTGATCCCGGGCTGTGCAACGGGTGGGAGTCCGGCCTCCTACGCGCGGGGACGACGATCAGCAGGTGCCGTCCGGTGCGGGCCGGACCAACCGGAAGAGCGGTCGCGGACGAATGCCGGGCATGACTGTTCTGCGCGCCCTCCCGATCGCCGGTCCGCGCCCCGCGCCGGTGCTGCTGGTGGGGTTGCTGACCGTGCTGCTCCTCGGCATCGGGGTGCCCTCCGCCCGGGCGCACGACGCCCTCGTGAGCAGCAGCCCGTCAGCCGGTGCCGCCGTGCCCACGGCCCCGTCCTCGGTGGAGCTGGAGTTCAGCGGGACGCCGCTGCCGCTGGGCACCGAGGTGCTGGTGCTCGGCCCGGACGGCGCCGTGGCGTCCACCGGCGCCGCCGAGATCCAGGACACGACCGTCGTCCAGCCCGTGACCGCTGGGCTCCCCGCGGGGAGCTACACCGTGCAGTGGCGCAGCACCTCCTCCGACGGGCACCCGGTCACCGGCAGCTGGGACTTCACCGTCGCCGCGGGGAGCACACCGGCCCCGGACGCGGCGGCCCCGGACGCGGCGCCTCCGTCGGTGGCGGCCGCGACGGCCGACCCGGCGCTCCCGGTCGGCTGGCTGGTCGGTGGCGTCCTGGCCCTCGGCGCGGCGGCTGCGCTGCTCCTCGGCCGGCTGCGCAGCCGGCGGTGACCAGCACCGTGGTCCGCCCGGACCTGGGACAGGGCGCGCCGGAGCGGACCCGGTGGCGGGTGCCGGCGGCCACGGCCGCAGGGGTCGGCCTGCTCGCGGTCCTGGGCTGGGCGCTCGTCGTCGGCAGCGGCCCGGCGGCTCCCGCGGCCTCCGGGCTCCGCGAGGCGGGCCCGCTGGTGGAGTGGGGTGGGCCGGTCGTCACGCTGGCCGGCCGGATCGCCGCGGTGGGCACGGTGGGCACCCTGCTGTTCGCCGCCGTCCTGCTGCCCGGGGGCACCGGGCAACTGGCCCCGCAGGCGAGGCGCGCCGTGACGTCGGCGGCGGTGTGGGCGCTGGCCTGGGCGGTGGCGACCGTGCTCGGCGGCCTGCTCACCGTCAGCCGGCTGGTGGGCGTGGCCCCGACGGCACTGGACGCGGCGTCGCTGCGGGTGTTCCTCGCCGACACCGGCGCCGGCCGCGCCGTCCTGCTCGTCGCCGGCCTCACCGCGGTGATCGTGGTGGCGGCCCGGTCCTGCAGCGGCCGCGGGGGCGCCCGGCTGCTGCTGGCCGGTGCGCTGACCGCGCTGGTGGTCCCGGTGGTGCTCAGCGGGCACTCGTCGGCCGCGGAGGACCACCTGACCGCGGTGAGCACTCTGGCGGTGCACGTCGTCGCGGCGAGCCTGTGGGTCGGCGGCCTGGGGGCCCTGCTGCGGTACGGCCGGGAGACACCGGCCACCGCCGCGCGGTTCAGCGCGGTCGCACTGGTGTGCTTCGCAGTGACCGCCGTCTCCGGGGTGCTGGCGGCCGGCGTGGTCCTGGGCGGTACCGGCGCCGTGCTGGCCGCGCTGGGCACCGGCTACGGCGCGCTGTTGCTCGGCAAGACGCTGGGGCTGACCGTGGTCGGGGTGCTGGGCTGGCTGCACCGGCGCCGCACCCTGCCGCAGCTGCGGGAGGGGCGGCCGGGTGCCTTCCGGCGGCTCGCCGTCGTCGAGGTGGCCGTGCTGCTGGCGACCGTCGCGCTGGCGGTCGCGCTCGCCGCGTCCCCTCCCCCGGTCGCCGCAGCGGTGCCGTCAGCCACTGCGGCACCGGCGGCCGCGGACCCGATGGCGGGGCACGACCACGGCGAGCTCTCCGTCGGCGTCCTGGTCGACGAGGACCGCTTCCACGTGGCCGGGCCGGTCGCCGCCGGGTCGCGGGTGACGGTGCACAACGCCAGCGGTCAGCCGGTGACGATCACCGCGGACGACGGCTCGTTCGACGTCGACGTCGCCGCCGGGACGCTGCTGACCTTCCCGGCCCCCGACCAGCCGGGCGAGTACCGGTTCACCAGCGCCCACTCAGCGACGCACACCGACGTCCTCGTCGTGGAGTGACGGCGCCTCACTCGTCCTCCGTTCGATAACCGAGGTTGGGTGAGAGCCAGCGCTCCGCCTCGGCGACCGTCCAGCCCTTGCGCCGGGCGTAGTCCTCGACCTGGTCGCGGCCGATCCGGCCCAGCACGAAGTACCGCGACTCCGGGTGGGCGAAGTACAGACCGCTCACGGATGCCCCCGGCCACATGGCCATGCTCTCGGTGAGCTGGATGCCGGTGGCCGCCTCCACGTCGAGCAGCTCCCAGATCGTCTGCTTCTCGGTGTGCTCGGGGCAGGCCGGGTAGCCCGGTGCGGGCCGGATGCCGGCGTACTTCTCCGCGAGCAGCCCGTCGGCGTCCAGGTGCTCGTCGGGGGCGTAGGCCCAGAACTCGGTGCGCACCCGCTCGTGCAGCCGCTCGGCGAACGCCTCGGCCAGCCGGTCGGCCAGCGACTCCAGCAGGATCGCGCTGTAGTCGTCGTTGGCCTTCTTGAACTCGGCGACCTTCTCCGCGGACCCCAGGCCGGCGGTGACGGCGAAGGCCCCCACGTGGTCGCGGAGCCCGGTCGCCTTGGGTGCGACGAAGTCGGCCAGCGACTTGCGCGGCGAGCCGTCCCGGCCCTCGGTCTGCTGCCGCAGCTGGTGCAGCGTCGCCCGGACGGCGGTGCGGGACTCGTCGGTGTAGACCTCGATGGAGTCGCCGTCCACCTGGCTGGCCGGGAACAGCCCGAAGACGCCGCTGGCCCGCAGCCACCGCTCGGCGATCAGCTGGTCGAGCATCGCCTGGGCGTCCTCGTACAGCCGGCGGGCCGCCTCCCCGGTGGTCGGGTTGTGCAGGATGTCGGGGAACCGACCGCGCATCTCCCAGGCGTTGAAGAACGGCTGCCAGTCGATGTACTCCCGCAGCTCGTCCAGCGGGTAGTCGGCGAAGCTGCGCACGAACTGGGTGGCCACGCCGTGCCGGTGGTCGCAGGTGGGCCCGGCGCAGACGTCCTTGGTCTGCTGCAGCAGCATCCGCGGCCGCGGCGGGTGGTGGGCGGACCAGTCGATCGGGGTCGCCGCCGCGCGGGCAGCGGCCAGCGGGAGGACCGAGCGGGTGTCCTGCCGGGCCGCGTGCCGCTCCCGCAGCGCGGCGTAGTCGGCGTCGGTCTCGGCGAGCAGGGCCGGGCGCTGCTCGTCGGACAGCAGCGCGGCGACGACCGGCACCGACCGCGAGGCGTCCTTCACCCAGATCACCGGGCCGGAGTACTTCTGCGCGACCTTCACCGCGGTGTGCGCGCGGGAGGTGGTGGCCCCGCCGATCAGCAGCGGGATGGTGAACCCCTGCCGCTCCATCTCGGTGGCCAGGTTGACCATCTCGTCCAGCGAGGGGGTGATCAGCCCGGAGAGCCCGATGACGTCGGCGCCCTCCTCCTTGGCGGCGTCCAGGATCCGCTGGGCGGGCACCATCACGCCGAGGTCGACGACGTCGTAGTTGTTGCACTGCAGGACGACGCCGACGATGTTCTTCCCGATGTCGTGGACGTCGCCCTTCACGGTGGCCATCACGACCTTGCCGTTGCTGCGCTCGACGTCCCCGGGCTGCTTCTCCGCCTCGATGAACGGGATCAGGTGCGCGACGGCCTTCTTCATCACCCGTGCCGACTTCACCACCTGGGGCAGGAACATCTTCCCGGCGCCGAACAGGTCGCCGACGACGTTCATGCCGGCCATCAGCGGCCCCTCGATCACCTCGATGGGCCGGCCGCCGCGGGCGCTGATCTCCTGGCGCAGCTCCTCGGTGTCGGTCTCGACGAACTCGTCGATCCCCTTCACCAGGGCGTGGGTGATCCGCTCCCCCACCGGCAGCGACCGCCACTCCTCGGTGGCGACCTCCTTGGCCGCGCCGTCGCCGGCGAAGTCCGCCGCGATCTCCAGCAGCCGCTCGGTGCTGTCAGGGCGGCGGTTGAGGACGACGTCCTCGATCCGCTCGCGCAGCAGCGCCGGCACCTCGTCGTAGACCTCCAGGGCGCCGGCGTTGACGATCCCCATGTCCATGCCGGCGGCGATGGCGTGGAACAGGAAGACGGCGTGGATCGCCTCGCGCACCGGGTTGTTGCCGCGGAAGGAGAACGACACGTTGGACACGCCGCCGGAGACCAGTGCGCCGGGCAGGTTCTGCTTGATCCACCGGGTGGCCTCGATGAAGTCGACCCCGTAGGTGGCGTGCTCCTCGATGCCGGTGGCCACGGCGAAGACGTTCGGGTCGAAGATGATGTCCTCGGCCGGGAAGCCGACCTGCTGGGTGAGGACGTCGTAGGCCCGCCGGCAGATCTCCTGACGGCGCTGCAGGCTGTCGGCCTGGCCGTCCTCGTCGAAGGCCATCACCACGACCGCGGCGCCGTACTTGCGGCACAGCCGGGCCTGGGTGACGAACTCCTCCTCGCCGTTCTTCAGCGAGATGGAGTTGACGATCGCCTTGCCCTGGACGCACTTGAGGCCGGCCTCGATGACCTCCCACTTCGAGGAGTCGATCATCGTGGGCACCCGGCAGATGTCGGGCTCGGTGGCGACCAGCTTCAGGAACCGGTCCATCGCCGCGACGCCGTCGATCATCCCCTCGTCCATGTTGACGTCGATGACCTGCGCGCCGGACTCGACCTGCTGGCGGGCGACGGCGAGGGCGGTCGGGTAGTCGCCGGCCTTGATCAGGTTGCGGAAGCGGGCGGAGCCGGTGATGTTGGTCCGCTCGCCGACGTTGACGAACAGGCTGGCCTCGGTGACCGTCAGCGGCTCCAGCCCGGACAGCCGCAGCGCCGGGGCGACCTCGACCGGCGTCCGCGGGGCCCGGCCGGCGACCGCGCCGGCGATGGCGGCGATGTGCGCCGGCGTGGTGCCGCAGCAGCCGCCCACCAGGTTCAGGAAGCCGCTCTCGGCGAACTCCCCGACGATCGCCGCGGTCTCCTCGGGCGACTCGTCGTACTCACCGAAGGCGTTGGGCAGCCCGGCGTTGGGATAGCAGGAGACGAAGGTGTTCGCGATCCGGGAGATCTCGGCGATGTAGGGCCGCATCTCCTTGGCGCCCAGCGCGCAGTTCAGCCCCACCAGCAGCGGCTCGACGTGCCGGACCGAGTGCCAGAACGCCTCGGTGACCTGCCCGGAGAGGGTGCGACCGGAGGCGTCGGTGATCGTGCCGGAGATCATCACCGGCCAGCGGCGCCCGCGCTCCTCGAACAGCGTCTCCAGCGCGAAGATCGCGGCCTTCGCGTTCAGCGTGTCGAAGATCGTCTCGATCAGCAGCACGTCGGAGCCGCCGTCGACCAGCCCGTTGGCCTGCTCCAGGTAGGCCTCGACCAGCTCGTCGTAGCTGACGTTGCGGGCGCCGGGGTCGTTCACGTCGGGCGAGATGGACGCCGTCCGGCTGGTCGGGCCGAGCGCGCCGACGACGTACCGCGGCTTCTCCGGTGTGCTGACCGCGTCGCAGGCGGCGCGGGCGAGCCGGGCGGAGGCGACGTTCAGCTCGTACGCCAGGTCGGACATCCCGTAGTCGAGCAGCGAGATCCGGGTCGCGTTGAAGGTGTTGGTCTCGATCAGGTCGGCGCCGGCCTCGAGGTACTCGCGGTGGATGCCGCTGATGATCTCCGGGGCGGTGATGCTGAGCAGGTCGTTGTTGCCCTGGACGTCGCTGGGCCAGTCGGCGAAGCGCTCACCCCGGTAGCCGGCCTCGTCCGGCCGGTCCCGCTGGATGGCCGTGCCCATCGCCCCGTCGAGCACCAGGATCCGCTGCTGCAGCAGCGCGGTGAGCGCGGTCGTGGCGTCGGGGCGGACGTGCGGGGATGCAGGCACGGGCAGTCCTCGGTGGTCGATCGGGCACGGTCACGGAGGCGTCCGGCGCCAGGGCCCTGGCAACTCCGACGGGCGAGCGGCCTCGTCGTCCTCGAACAGCGCCCCCATCGTCGCACTTTCCTCCCCTGCCCGGGTGCACCCCGGGGCCCGGGCGGTCCCAGCCGCCCCACGAGCAGCCGGGCCGGCTGGCCAGATCGACGTAGGCTCGAAGGGTGATCGATCCGAAGTCCGACGCTGACGACCTGCCCGAGCTGGACGACCCCGTGGTCGTGGTCGCGTTCGAGGGATGGAACGACGCCGGGGACGCCGCCACCGGTGCCGTGGAGCACCTGGAGCTGACCTGGAACGCCACCCCGCTCGCTGCGCTGGACCCCGAGGACTACTACGACTTCCAGGTCAACCGGCCGACCGTCTCCCTGATCGACGGCGTCACCCGCCGGGTCGAGTGGCCCACCACCCGGCTGTCGGTGGTTAAGCCGCCGGGGAGCGAGCGGCACGTCGTCCTCATCCGCGGCATCGAGCCGAACATGCGCTGGCGCAGTTTCTGCGACGAGCTGATCGAGCTGATCCAGGAGCTCGGCGCCCAGACCGTGGTCGCGCTCGGCGCGTTGCTGGCCGACACGCCGCACACCCGGCCCACGCCGGTGACCGGCTCGGCCTACGACGCCGAGTCGGCGCGGCAGTGGGGCGTGGAGACGTCCACCTACCAGGGCCCGACCGGGATCCTGGGCGTCTTCGCCGATGCCTGCGTGCAGGCCGGGCTGCCGGCGGTGAGCTTCTGGGCGGCCGTGCCGCACTACGTCTCCCAGCCCCCCTCCCCCCGGGCGACGATGGCGCTGCTGACCCGGGTCGAGGAGGTCCTGGAGGTCACCGTGCCGCTGGGCAACCTGCCCGACCAGGCCGACGAGTGGGTGAAGACCGTCGACGAGATGGCCCAGGAGGACGAGGAGGTCGTCGAGTACGTGCGCTCCCTGGAGGAGCGGCAGACGGCCAGCGACCTGTCCCAGGCCAACGGCGACCAGATCGCCCGCGAGTTCGAGAAGTACTTGCGCCGCCGCGGCGGCACGAGCTGACCCCGGCCCCGTCGCAGGGCCCCGCCGCGAGCCTGCGAGTGGTGGGGGGCGAGGGGGTCCTTCCGCTGCGCCGCCGCGGCGGCACGAGCTGACCCGGCCCCTCATGATCAGCACGGGCTGAGGGTCGTCATCTCCACGGGATGACGACCCTCAGCCCGTTCTCGTCGCCGACCCTCCCTCAGGGTGTGACGAGCAGTGGGCGCATCCGGACGGCGGCCGTGTCGTCGAAGAGCCGGTCGTACGTGGCGAGCGCGAACCGGTCGGTCATCCCGGTCACGTAGTCGACGACCTGTGTGACCAGGTCGGCCTCGGTGTCCCGGTAGCTGGCCGGCATGAGCTCGGGATGGGCCAGGTGGTGGTCGACCAGCCGGCGGATCACCTCGATCGCCACGTGCTTCTGCCCGGCGGCGATCTCGGACTCGTAGACCCGCTCGAACATGAAGGCCCGCAGCTCGTTCATCGCCTCGAGGGCGTCCGGCGCCATCCGCACGGCCGGTGCCGGCGGGCCGCCGGGGACGGCGTGACGGGCCTCCTCGCGCGCCGAGGCGAACGTCCCGTCGACGACCGCCTCGATCATCGCGCCGACCATCGCCCCGCCGGGCGGGCCGAAGGTGGCCAGCGTGCGGGCCGGCAGGTCACCGGGGCGGAGCACCCCGGCCCGGACGGCGTCCAGCGCGTCGTGCGAGAGGTAGCCGATCCGGTCGGCGAACTTCACGCACTCCGCCTCCCGGGTGGCCGGCGGCGGGGTGATCTTCCAGCTGTGTGCCCGGATGCCGTCGCGCACCTCCCAGGTGAGGTTGAGGTCCTCGAGCACCTCGACGATCCGCACCCCCTGGGCGGCGTGGTGCCAGCCTCCTGCGACGTAGGGCTCCAGGGCCTCCTCGCCGATGTGCCCGAACGGCGAGTGGCCGACGTCGTGGGCCAGCGCGATCGCCTCGGTCAGGGTCTCGTGCAGGCCCAGCGCCCGGGCCAGTGACCGGGCGACCTGGGTGACCTGGAGGGTGTGGGTGAGCCGGGTGACGAAGTGGTCGCCGTCGGGGTGCAGGAAGACCTGGGTCTTGTGCTTGAGCCGGCGGAAGGCCTTGGCGTGCAGCACCCGGTCGCGGTCGAGCTCCCAGCAGGTGCGGAGTCCGTCGTCGGGCTCGGGGCGCGCCCGTCCCCGGCTCCGGGCGGACCGGGCGGCCGCCGGGGCCAGAGCCGTCTCCGCGTCCTCCCGTGCCTGCCGGTCGATCCGGGTGAAGGCAGGCGGGTACGCCAGCCACTCGAACCCCGTCCCGCCCTCGCTCACGGCGTGAGTGCCACGCCGAGCAGTGCGTCGACGAGGTCGCGGACGACGGCCGGCGACTGCTCGTCCCAGTCGTCGGTGGCGTGGGCTGCGGGCAGGCCCGGACCGGACGCGGCCTCGGCGAGGCTGGCGGCGGCCCAGCGGTCGACGGCGGCGATCGCGCCGGGGGTGTCGAGGTCGTCGGCCAGCCGCTCCCGGACCGTGGCCAGCACCGGACCGGCCGGCGCGCCCAGCGGCAGCTCCACGGCGCGCCGCCAGGTGTCCAGCCGCCGCTCCGCCGCGGCGAGCAGGTCGGGGGTCCAGGCCCGGTCGGTGCGGTAGTGCCCGGACAGCAGCGCCAGTCGGATCGCCATCGGGTCGGTGCGGTCGCCGCGCAGCCGGGAGACGAAGACCAGGTTGCCCCGGCTCTTGCTCATCTTCTCGCCGTCCAGCCCGATCATCGCGGCGTGCACGTAGGCCCGGGCGAAGGGCTTGGTGCCGGTGAGCGCCTCGGCGTGCACGGCGGAGTACTCGTGGTGCGGGAAGACCAGGTCGCTGCCACCGCCCTGGACGTCGAAGCCCATGCCGATCCGGTCCAGCGCGATGGCGGCGCACTCGACGTGCCAGCCCGGACGGCCCGCGACACCCCGCGGGCCGGGCCAGGACGGCTCGCCCTCGCGGGCCCCCCGCCACAGCAGCGGGTCGAGCGCGTTCCGCTTGCCCGCCCGGTCGGGGTCGCCGCCCCGCTCGGCGGACAGCCGCAGCATGGTGGGCTCGTCGTAGCCGGACTCGGAGCCGAACCCGGGCGCCTGGGCGATGCCGTGGTAGACGTCACCGGTGCCGTCCTCCAGCTGATAGGCCAGGCCGGCGTCCCAGAGCGTCTCCACGTGCGCGGCGATCCGCGGGATCGACTCGACGGCGCCGACGAAGTCCTCCGGCGGCAGCACCCGCAGCGCGGTCATGTCCTCGCGGAACAGCGCCGTCTCGCGCATGCCCAGCACGATCCAGTCCTCGCCGTCGCGGTCGGCCCGCTCGAACAGCGGGTCGTCGACGTCGGTGACGTTCTGCACGTAGTGCACGGCGTGCCGGGCGTCGCGCCACACCCGGTTGACCAGGTCGAAGGCCAGGTAGGTGGCCGCGTGGCCGAGGTGCGTGGCGTCGTAGGGCGTGATGCCGCAGACGTACATCCGGGCGATGCGGCCCGGGGAGGTCTCGACCACCTCGCCGCGGGCGGTGTCGTACAGCCGCAGAGCGGGACCGGACCCGGGCAGGGTGGGGAGCAGCGGGGCAGGCCAGGAGAGCACGTCAGGAGCCTAGATCCGGCCACCGACAGGGCGGCACGGCACCCGGTCCCCGGCCCGCTCCCCCGCCGTCCGGCGGTCCGTCAGGGCCAGGTGGTGGCGTGCCGCTCGAACTCCTCGCCGGTCTGGACGCCGACCACGCAGAACAGCAGCCCGGCGGGGTCCTTCATCTGCCAGAACCCGCCCATGTCGGCCATCCGCAGCGCGCCGAGGGCCTCCAGCCTGGCCACCTCGGCGTGCACGTCGTCGGTCTCGATGTCCACGTGCCAGCGCGGTGGGGTGCCCACCCCGGTGCGCTGGACCTCCAGGTGGAACCCGTCGGCGAAGGAACCGAGCGAGGACCACGCGTCGTCGATGGTGTCGGGCTCCACGGCGTGCCCGGTGGCGGCGGACCAGAACTGCTGGCCCCGGTCGTGCAACTGGGGAGGGAGGTCGATCAACAGGACCGCGAGTCGGCTGCGATGAGGCACCCACCCACCCTGGCAGCCCGCGCCCGGGAAGTCAGCCGCCCGGGCCCGGTCACTGCCGGTGTGCGCTAGAACGGCGGCCAGGGCAGCGCGGGCCAGTCACCGCTGGGCTGGGGGTGCAGCCCGGTGCGCAGCAGCTCGGCCACCCGTTGCTGGGTGCGCCGCACCTCGCGCCGGGTGAGGTGCTCGTGCAGCTGGTCACCCAGGTCGCCGCGGAGTCGTTCGGCCAGCTGCTCCAGCACGGCCAGGTGCTCCAGCAGCAGGGGCTTGCCGGCCCAGCGCCACAGCAGGGTGCGCAGCTTGGGTTCCACGGAGAAGCAGATGCCGTGGTCGACGCCGTACACGTGCCCGCCGCGCATCGGGATGATGTGGCCGCCCTTGCGGTCGGCGTTGTTCACCACCGCGTCGAAGACCGCCATCCGGCGCAGCTCGGGGACATCGAGCCGGACGAACTCGGTGAGCTCGACGGCGGGGTCGGCGTCCATCCACAGCTGGACCATGCCGGGGCCGAACGGGCCCTCGCGCAGCACGGTGGGCGGCACGATCGACCAGCCGGTCGCCTCGGACACCAGGTGCGCGCTGATCTCGCGGCCGGCGAGGGTGCCGTCGGGGAAGTCCCACAGCGGCCGCTCCCCCGCCACCGGCTTGTACACGCAGGTGGCAGCCAGCTGGTCGGTGCGGATCGCCCCGATGAGGGTGACGTTGCTGGCGTCGAGGAGGCGGCCCTCCATGTCCAGCACGCCCTCGCGGAGCAGGGTGGCGACCTCGTCGGCGCCGCTGGGCGGCCGGCGGTCACCGTGGTCGAACGCGGCGACGTCCAGCTCGACGACGTCGCCGTCGTCCTGTTCGAACTCGTCGTCGTCCAGCTCGTCGTCGTCCAGCTCGAGGGGCTCGTCGGTCAGCGGGTGCTCCAGCCGGTCGTCGCGGGGATCAGGCGCGGTCATCGCAGCGCCGGCTCAGCGGCGGTAACCGTTCTGCCGCGGGCAGACGTGGCCGGCCGGGTCCAGCGGCAGGGAGCACAGCGGGCAGGAGGGCCGGCCGGCGGCGATGACCCGGCGGGCGCGGGCGACGAACGCCCGGGCTGCGACCGGGGTGATCGTCACCCGCAGGGCGTCGGGGCCCTCGTCGCTGTCGGAGAGGATCACGTCCTCCTCGATCGGCTCCTCGCCGGCGGCGACGGCCTCGACGACGACCGCGTCCTCCTCGCCGTCCCAGGCCAGGCCCATCGCGGCGACGCGGAACTCCTCGTCGACGGGCGCGGTGAGCGGTTCGAGGTCGTCGACGCCGGCGTCGGGCGGGACGACGACGGCGGCGCGGTTGGCCACCTCGTCGAGCAGCTCGCTCATCCGGTCGGCCAGCACCTGGACCTGCGTCTTCTCCAGCGCCACGCTGATCGTGCGGCCGGCCTCGTCGGAGGCCTGCAGGTAGAAGGTGCGGTCGCCGGGCTGGCCCACCGTGCCGGCGACGAACCGGGTGGGACGGTCGAAGAGGAAGACCTGACGAGGCACGGCGATCAGGTTACGCGGCGCCGGAGCCCGCGCCGCCGCCGACGACCGCGTCGGAGGAGGGCTTGCGCCGGCCGCGCGTCTTCTTGGGCGGGATGAGGGCGGAGACGTCGCCGCCGGTGTCGTTGACCCGCACCAGGAACGGCCGGGTGTCGGTGTAGGTGACCACCGACAGGGACGCCGGGTCGACGACGATGCGCTGGAAGGAGTCCAGGTGCATCCCCAGTGCGTCGGCCAGGACCGCCTTGATCACGTCACCGTGGCTGCAGACCAGCCAGACGGCGTCCGGTCCGAGCTTCGCGTTCCACTCCCGGACGGCGGCCACCGCTCGCGCCTGGGTCTGGGCGAGACCCTCGCCCTCGGGGCCGGGGAAGACGGCCGCGGAGGGGTGCTGCTGCACGACCTTCCAGAGCGGGTCCTTGGTCAGCTCCTTGATCGGGCGGCCGGTCCAGTCGCCGTAGCGGGCCTCGCCGAACCGGTCGTCGGTCTGCACCTCCAGCGCACGCCCCTCGGCGACCGTGCCGGCGGTCTGCTGACAGCGCTCCAGCGGGCTGCTCACCACCGCGGCCAGCGGCACGTCCGACAGCCGCTGCGCGACCGCCTGCACCTGGGTCTGGCCGGTGTCGTCCAGCTGCACCCCGGGGGTCCAGCCGGCCAGCACGCCGGCGGTGTTGGCCGTCGTCCGGCCGTGCCGGAGCAGGATGACCGTCGTCATGGGGCTTGCCTCCTCGATCGGCCCGCGAGCAGGGGCCCGACGCGAGCCAGCGAGCGGCGGAGGACTCGCTGGCCCGTCCACACGCCGCCGACTCTATGGCCCCGTCCGGAGGCGCGCCTCGAGCTCCTGCGGGGGCGGCTCAGGTGGGCTCGAGGACGCCGGTGCCGACCAGGGCCAGCACCAGCGCACCGAGCGCGATCCGGTAGACCACGAACGGGGCGAAGCTGCCGTGGGCCAGGTAGCGCAGCAGCCAGGCGATGACGGCGTAGCCGATCCCGAAGGCGATGACGGTGGCCAGGATCGTCGGGCCCCAGGAGAGCGCCTGGCCCTCGGTGTCGCCGGTCAGGGACTCGTACGCCTGGAAGAACCCGGCGCCCAGCACGGCGGGGACGGCGAGCAGGAACGAGTAGCGCGCCGCCGCGGCCCGGTTGTAGCCGAGGAACCGGCCGGCGGTGATGGTGCCGCCGGAGCGGGACACCCCGGGGATGAGCGCCATCGCCTGGGCGAACCCGAAGGTCAGCCCGTGCTTGACGGTCAGGTCGGGCAGGTCGCGCTCGGTGCTGCCCACCCGGTCGGCCCAGTACAGGACCAGCGAGAAGACGATCAGGGCGACGGCGATGATCCGCAGGTCCCGGAACGTCGTCTCGATCGAGTCCTGGAACAGCAGCCCGAGGACGACGATCGGCAGGCTGCCGATGATGATCAACCAGCCCATCCGGGCGTCGGGGTCGCTGCGGGCCGAGCGGTCGGACAGCCCCCGGACCCAGGCGGTGATGATCCGCCAGATGTCGTGCCGGAAGTAGATGAGCACGGCGAGCTCCGTGCCGATCTGGGTGATCGCGGTGAACGCCGCCCCGGGGTCGCCCCAGCCGAACGCCTCGCCGACCACCCGCAGGTGGGCGCTGGAGGAGATCGGCAGGAACTCGGTGAGGCCCTGCACCAGCCCGAGGACGACGGCTTCGAACCAGCCCACGGTCAGCGCCTCCGCTGCTCGGCCGGGCGGTGGTCAGGGCACGCGGAGGACGACTGCACGGCAGGCACCCTAGGTGCCCGGACTCGGCGCAGGGCTGCGACCTCCCGGTGGTCGCCCTCCCTGGAGTGAGACGTTGGCGACGGTAGGTTGACCCGTCGTGGAACAGCGGGCGCTCGGGCGCAGTGGGCTCGTGGTCTCCCGGCTGGGGCTGGGCACCCTCACCTGGGGCCGGGACACCGACGAGGACGAGGCCGCGATGCAGCTCACGGCGTTCGTCGACGCCGGCGGCACGCTGGTCGACACCGCCGACGTCTACGCCGACGGGGAGAGCGAGCGCACCCTCGGGCGGCTGCTCGCCGACGTCGTCCCGCGCGACGACGTGCTGGTCGCCACCAAGGCGGCGGGCCGCACCGGGCCCGGGCCGATGGGCCGGGGCGCCTCCCGCGGGCACCTCCTCTCGGCGCTGGACGCGTCCCTGGAGCGGCTGGGGATCGACCACGTCGACCTGTGGCAGCTGCACGCCTGGGACGACGCGACGCCCCTGGAGGAGACGCTGGCCGCCTGCGACCTGGCCGTCTCCTCCGGCCGGGCCCGCTACGTCGGGGTGAGCAACTTCTCCGGCTGGCAGACCGCGCAGGCCGCCACCTGGCAGCGCGCCTGGCCCGGGCGCACCCCGATCGTGAGCACCCAGGTCGAGTACTCGCTGCTGCAGCGCGGCGTCGAGCGGGAGGTGCAGCCGGCCGCGGAGGCGCTGGGGCTGGGCATCCTGCCGTGGTCGCCGCTGGGCCGGGGGCTGCTCACCGGCAAGTACCGGGACGGCACACCCGCCGACTCGCGTGGCGCGTCCGCCCAGTGGCTGGGGTTCATCGACGGGCTGCGCTCGGCGACCGCCGACCGGGTGGTGGAGGCGGTCGTCACCGCCGCGCAGGGGCTGGGCACCACGCCGCTGGGGGTCGCCCTGGCCTGGCTGCACGACCGGCCCTGCGTGGTCGCCCCGATCGTGGGCGCCCGGACCGCCCAGCAGCTGCAGGCCGCCCTCGATGCCCAGGGGGTCCGGCTGCCGCCGGCGATCACCACGGCGCTGGACGACGTGTCCGCGCCGCACTTCTCCTATCCCGAGCAGCGTCGGGAACACTGAACAGTGAGCACCCCAACCGTGAGCACCGCACCCATGCGCACCGAACCGTGAGCACCCCCACGCCCGCCGGCGACCCCGTCTTCACCGCCTTCTGCGCCGCCGGCCTGTGGCCGGGCCTGGGCAAGCGGACGGCGGCCGACCTGCCGGCCGCCGGCGTCACCGGCCCGGACGACGTCAGCGCCGACCGGCTGCTCAAGCTGCCCCGGGTGGGCCGGCAGCGCGCCGAGCGGCTGTTCAGCTCGTTCCTGGCCGCCCGGTCGACCTACGAGGTCGTCGAGCTGCTGGTCGGCGCCGGACTGAACGCCCGGCTGGCGGTGAACTCCGCGGACGCGCTCGGCCCCGACGCCGCCCGCCGGCTCCGGGACGACCCGTGGGCGCTGCTCGGCCTGACCGGGGTGACGTTGGCCGACGCCGACCGGCTGGCGATCGCCGTCCTCTCCGGCGCCGACCGGCAGGACACCCGCCGCGGCCGGGCGATCGTGGCGCTGACCTTGCGCACCGCGACCCGGGACGGGCACACCGTGCTCCCCGCCGACCTGGTGGTGGCGGCGCTGCGCGCGGAGCAGATCGACGACCCGGCGGCGGCCGTGGTGGCCGCGGTGGAGTCCGGTGAGGTGCTCGAGCACGAACCACCGCTGGCCGAGCCGGACGACGACGCCGACGAGCTGCCCGAACCGGACCCGGCGCTGCGCTCCCTGTCGCTGGCCCGGTACGGGATGGCGGAGGAGGCGGTGGCAGAGAACGTGCACCGCCTGTCGGCCACCAGCGGGCGGATCGCCGACCCGGCGTCGGTGCGGTCGGTGGCCAAGGGCCTGGACCCGGCGCAGCAGGCCGCGGTGGCCCAGGTGCTCGGCGCCGGCATCTCCCTGCTGACCGGCGGGCCGGGCACCGGGAAGAGCCGGACCGTCGCCTCGCTGGTGAAGCTGCTGCAGGCCAAGGGCACCGAGGTGGCCCTGGCGGCACCGACCGGCCGGGCGGCGAAGCGGCTGGAGGAGCTGACCGACCACCCGGCGGTGACCGTGCACCGGCTGCTCGGCGCACAGGGCATGACCGGCGGGTTCGCCCGCAACGAGGAGTGGCCGCTGGACGCCGACGTCGTGGTGGTCGACGAGGCCTCGATGCTGGACGTCGAGCTGACCGCGGCGCTGCTGGAGGCCTGCCCGGACGGCACCCACCTGCTGCTGGTGGGCGACCCGGCGCAGCTGCCCTCGATCGGCCCCGGCCACGTCCTCGGCGACCTGATCGACTCCGGCGTGGTGCCGGTGACCGAGCTGACCACGCTGCACCGCCAGGCCGAGGGCGGGGCGATCGCGCGGCTGGCCACCGGGGTGCGCGGCGGTGAGCTGGTGCACGTCGACTCCCCCGACCGGGAGGTGGTGATCGTGCCGGCCACCGGGAGCGCCGAGGCGGCCAAGCGGGTGGTGCAGCTGGTCACCGACTCCATCCCGCGCGCGCTGGGCATCGACCCGTCGACGGTGCAGGTCGTCACCCCGGTGCACCGCGGGCCGGCCGGCACCATCGAGCTGAACAAGGCGCTGAAGGCGCAGCTCAACCCCGGCGAGGGCACGGTGTTCGGCTTCGACGTCGGCGACCGGGTGGTCGCGACGGCGAACCACCTCGACCTGGAGCCGATCGGGTTCGCCAACGGCGAGGTGGGCGTGGTGACCGGCACCGGCGAGGGGTCGCTGACCATCGACTTCAGCTCGGGCCCGGTCAAGGTGATCGGCAAGGCACTGTCGGACCTGCGGCACGGCTGGGCGATCACCGTGCACCGGGCGCAGGGCTCGGAGTGGCCCGGCGTCGTCGTGGTGCTGCCGCCGGAGGCCGGCGGGATGCTGTCCCGACCGCTGGTCTACACAGCCCTCACGCGGGCCCAGCGGCACCTGTCGATCGTGCACGCCAGCGGCGCTGCGCTGGCCCGGGCGGTCCGGGAGGTCGACGTCCGGCCGCGGCGGACCCGGTTGGCGACGCTGCTCGCCGAACTGGCGGAGTGACCCACCCGTCAGGTCGACCGCGTTTCACAGGTTGATCTTGAGGGCATTGATGAGGACATGGGCATCATCGGTTTCCTCGTCTTCGGTCTCGTCGTCGGTGCGCTCGCTCGGCTGATCAAGCCGGGCAAGCAGAACCTCAGCATCCTGGCCACCCTGGCCCTCGGCGTCGTCGGTTCCCTGATCGGTGGCGTCGTCGCCAGCCTCCTGGGCACCGGGGACTTCTTCGAACTCAACATCATCGGCGCGATCGTCGCGATCGTCGCCGCCGTGCTGCTGATCGGCGTGGCCGAGGGCATGAGCGGCGGTCGGCGCAAGGTCCACTGACCTCGCCCCCGCTCCACGCACGACTCCCCTGCCCGGGGCGCTGACCTCGCGGTCAGCGCCCCGGGCAGGCGCGTCTCACGGCACAGAGCAGCCGGTGCACCGCCGGCCCGAGGTCCTCGGCGCAGGTGACGGGCTCGGCGAACGGCACCCGCACCTCCCGGTGGCCCGCGCGCTGCTCGATCCGCAGCCGGAACCCGTACCGGTCCAGGCCCAGCGGGCGGACGACGTCGCCCCTCCCCACCCAGGCGGCCGGCACCCGGGAACACAGCAGGTCCAGCTCTTCGGGGTGGGCGACGTCGAGGTGCTGCAGCGCCGGCCCCTCCACCGCGATCAACGGGTCGGGCACCGCGGCGAGGAAGTCGTCGGGGTCGATCTCGGTGACCGAGCCGCACTCCCCCAGCACGACCTCGGCCAGGTCCAGGCGCAGCAGGGTGGCGCTGCGCCCGACGTCCAGCAGTGCGCCCACCGGTGCGACGTCCGCGAACGCCAGCGCGGCGTCCCGCTGGTCGGTCTCGAGCAGCGGCGTGAGCCATCCGGACAACCAGACCTGGGCGCGCACCGGCTCGCGCAGCGGCACCGGGGCGTGGTCGGTGACCATCAGCAGCGCCGCGAGGTCGCCGTCGGCGGATGCCTGGACCGTGCGGCACACCTCACCGTCGGTCGGCACGACCACGAGCACCTGCCCCTGGGCGGTGACGGCGTGCCCGAGCACGCGGCTGCCGTCGATGCAGGCAGCGCAGACGGCGGCCGCCGACCGGGCCGCCACGGTGCGCGCCCGTTCGGCTCCGGTGGGCCGGAGGGCGTCGGACGAGGGCCCGGGGGCGGCGGGGCGGGTCGATCGTGTCATGCGGCACTCCGGGTTCAGGGCGACTCAAGATCGGGTAAGGTGAGCCTAACCGAACCGGAGGATCGTGTGAACAGCTCCCGCCCCAAGGTCCGGCGCTCCCGTGCGCTGGGCATCCCGCTCACCCCGAAGGACGTCCGCTACTTCGAGCGGCGCCCGTACCCGCCCGGTGAGCACGGCCGCAAGCGCAAGAACACCAGCGACTACAAGACGCGACTGATGGAGAAGCAGCGGCTGCGCGCGCAGTACGACATCAGCGAGACCCAGCTCCGCTCGGCGTTCGACCGGGCCAAGCGCACCGGTGGCAAGACCGGCGAGGAGCTGATCACCCACCAGCTCGAGGCCCGGCTGGACGCGACCGTGCTGCGCGCCGGGTTCGCTCGCACGATCTACCAGGCCCGGCAGACGGTCAGCCACCAGCACGTCACGGTGAACGGCAAGCGGGTCGACCGGCCGAGCTACCAGGTGCAGCCCTACGACGTCGTCGAGATCGCCGAGCGCAGCAAGGCCAAGCTGCCCTTCCAGGTCGCCGCCTCCGGCGCGCACGCCGCCGCCCCGACGTACCTGCAGGTCCAGCTCTCCGAGCTCCGCTGCGTGGTCCTCCGCCGGCCGCAGCGCTCCGAGGTCCCCGTGGTGTGCGAGGAGCAGCTGGTCGTGGAGTACTACTCCCGCTGAGCCGACCCGGCGACCGGGGCCGATCAGGCCCCGGCGTCGGTCGCCGGAGCGCTGTTGAGCCGGATGGCCCGCTGGAGCTTCCGCCGCTGCACCAGCGGAGCGCCGACGATGACCGCGATGGACACGAGGCCGAACCACGGGATGTCGGAGAGCCCTCCGATGACCAGGGCGGAGGCGACGTTCACCACCAGCGCCACGAACCACAGCACGGCCAGCAGGAACACGATCCGCTGAGCCCGTGAGCCGCCGCCGCGCCCCAGGAGAGCCAGCTGCGCCAGGGACTCGCGGGCCAGATCGACCGCAGCGCCACGCAGCCGCTCGTCGGCCAGCGCCTCACCCCGGGTGACAGCAGACCCGACCCGGGCCTGCTCCGCAGGGCTCAGGCCGTGCCGACGCGCGAGGCCACCCCAGGGGTTCGGGCCTCGGCCGGGCTTCAGCCGGCCCCACACCGAACGGCCGCCGATCCACCAGGCCAGCAGCGGCAGCCCCACGAGGATGAGCAGCACGGTGATCAGCGCGGCGGTCACGGGCCAGATCCTCACCCGCCGTGACGGGCGTCGCGGCCGGCCGGCGTCCGGACCACCCGATCAGGCGATGCCCGGCACCCGGCCGCCCGCGGCTCCGGACGGGGTCAGCCGCGCTGCTCGTCCTCGTCGTCGTCCGGCACGGCCGCCCGCTGCTCGAGGACGTCGGCCTCGTCGGCCTCCGGGTCGGCGTCCCGCATCGTCGAGGAGGTGCCCGGCGTCGCGCTGAGCTGCTGCTCGATGCCGTCGGCCTCGGGGACCTCGGCGCCCAGCGGCGTCACCTCGTCGGCGAGCTCCGGGCCGGTCGCGGCGGTGGTCCGCTGCTGCTCCAGGCGGTCGGCGTCGTTGGCTTCGGGGTCGGTCATGAGGGCTCCTCGCCGGTCGGGGGCCCGGCCGGGTGCCGGGCCGCGCCGTCCTCCCCTGCCCGCACTCCGCCGGGGCGACACCCGGACCGGGTAGCTCCGTGGTGACCACCACGTGACCCGCGGGCGTCCGGCAGGCACAATCGACGAGGTGTCAGCACCCGGCGAGTACGAGTACGCCCCGCTGCGCATCCCGGCGGGCATCTCCCGCTCCGCGGCGGCGCAGCTGATGAGCATGCAGTCCGACACCGGCGGCTGGGAACTCGCCCGGCTCCAACTGCACGCCGACGGCACCCGCAAGGTGATCATGCGGCGCCGGATGCGGCTGTCCTACCTCCCCCGCCCCATGGTCTGACGAAGGACCCTGTTGCCCTCCCACCGCTCGCAGGCTCGCGACGGGACCCTGCTGATGGCCCCGTCCAGAGGCTCGGCCCGAGCGTGCGAGGGCTGAGGAGGACGGGGTCCTTCTTCAGGGCGTGAGGACGACCTTGCCGACGGTGCTGCGGTCGGCGATCGCGGCCATCGCCTGCGGCAACTCGGTGAGCGGCAGCGACTGACCGACCAGCGGGTCGATCGCCCCGTCGGCGAACAGGTCGCACAGCGCCTCGTGCACCAGCCCGATCCGGGCCGGGTCGTGCTTGCGGTAGAGGCCCCAGTGCAGCCCGACGATGCTGTAGTTCTTGACCAGCGCGTGGTTGACCGGCGCCTGCGGGATCGTGCCGCTGGTGAAGCCCACGACCACGAGTCGCCCCTCGAAGGCGATGCACTTGCGGGACTTGTCGAACACCTCCCCGCCGACCGGGTCGTAGACGACGTCGGCGCCGTGCCCGCCGGTGATCTCCTTGACCAGCGGGACGAAGTCCTCGGCCGTGTAGTCGATGACGTGGTCGGCGCCGAGCGAGCGGCAGACCTCGGTCTTCCGCTCCCCACCGGCGGTGGCGATGACCTTCGCGCCGGCGGCCTTGCCGAGCTGGATCGCCGCCGTCCCGACGCCACCGGCCCCGGCGTGCACCAGCAGCCACTCCCCCGCCTGCAGGGCCGCGCGCCGGTGCAGGCCGACGTAGCCGGTCTGGTAGGTCAGGTACAGCGAGGCGGCCTGCTCGTCCGACATCGCGTCGGGCACCGGCCAGGCAGCGGCGGCGTCCATCAGCGCGTACTCGGCGAACGCGCCGGGACCGCCGGACGGCGACCCGAGCACCCGCTGACCGGTCTCCACGATCTCGCCGCACAGCTCCACGCCCGGGGTGTAGGGCAGCGGCGGACGCTCCTGGTACTGGCCCATCGCCATCAGCACGTCGGGGAAGTTCAGCCCCGCCGCCCGCACCTTGACCAGCACCTGACCGTCGCCGGGGGTGGGCTGCTCGACCTCGTCGAGGGACATGACCTCGGCCGGGTTCCCGAGGCTGTGGACTCGCCATGCACGCATGCCCGGCACCCTGCCAGAACAGCGGTGACGCCGGTCACCCGGGGGCGCAGGTCTCGTTGCGTACGACCTTTCGCCTCGTACCCTGGAACGGTTGCGTCGAGAGGACGGCGTGGCGCGAACACCGGAGGACTAACCCTCGTGAGCTCCACCATGGACCCCGTCGCCGTGCGGACGCTGGGCCGACTGGGCGCCGACCTGGCTGCCGGCAGCCCGTCGCACGACCTCGTCGAACGCCTCGTCGACGACCTGAGCCGGCCGTTCGGGCTGGACTTCTCCATCCGGTACGAGCTGCCCCCGGCGGCCGGTGAGCTGCGCCTGCACACCACCATCGGCGTGCCTGCGCAGCACCGGACGGACCTCGCAGTCGTCCCGCTCGGTGTCGCCGTCTGCGGGATGGTCGCCGAGCAGCGCCGTCCGGAGGCGCATGCCCGGGTGGACGCGGACCCCGACGAGCGGCTCGCCCTGGCCCGAGAGCTGGACGCCACCGCCTACGCCAGCTTCCCGCTGGCCGCGGGCCCGGCCGTGCTCGGCACCCTGTCGGTCGGCTCCCGGACCCGCCCGGAGTTCGGCGACGCAGAGCTGGCCGTCCTGGGCGCCGCCGCGGACCTGGTTACCGTGGCCGCTGCCAGGGAGCGGGACCGCGCCATGGTCGAGTCCGCCCTCGCCGGGCAGGCCGCGGCCGAGGCGCGCATCGCACACCTGGAGACCGCGCTGGTCACCAACCGCACCATCGCCACGGCCATCGGCGTGGTGATGACCCGCCGGCGCGTGACCGACGAGCAGGCCCACCGGTGGCTGGTCGAGCTCAGTCAGCGAACCAACCGGAAGCTGCGGGTGGTCGCCGAGCAGATCGTGCACACCGGTTCGCTGGAGCTCTGACGTCCCTCAGCGCATGGACGGCGGGCGCAGCGCGGTCGGGACGACGGCGGTCTCACCGCTCGCCGTCCGGGCGGCCGGCACGCCCTTGAACTTGTAGGGCACGGCGCCCACCCCCGGCTGGACGACGTAGGCCGCGCCCGGCTCGGCGCCGGCCCAGGCGGCGACCATCGCCTCGGCCACCTCACCAGCCGACAGCACCGGGAAGTCGGCGGCGGCGAACTCGTCGCGGAGCGGGTCGATGATGGCGGTGTCGGCGAACCCGGGGCAGATGGCGGAGATGGTGATGCCGTCGTCCACCAGGCGGGAGGACATCGACCGGACGAACGCCACCGCCCCGCCCTTGGCGACGCTGTAGCCGGGGTCGGTCGCCATCGGCGAGAGCCCGGCCAGCGAGGCGGTCACCACGATCGACCCGCCACCGGCGCGGCGCAGGGCCGGCAGCGCGGCCTCGGTGCCGTAGACGACGCCGAAGAGGTCGACGTCGACCACCTTGAGGAACTCGTCGACGTCCAGGGCGTGCCGGGACTGCCCGGCGATGCCGGCGTTGAGGAAGACGGCGTCCAGCCGGCCGTGCTCGGCCTCCAGCGCGGCGACCACGGCGGCGTTGGCCGCCCGGTCGGTGACGTCGAGGGCAGCGAAGTGCGCGCCGAGGCCCGCGGCGACCTCGCGGTTGGCCGGGCTGTCGAGGTCGGCGAGGACGACGGTCACCCCGCGCTCGCGGAGCAGCGCAGCGAGGGCGCGGCCGAAACCGCCGGTCCCTCCGGTGACGAGGGCGACGTCGCCCTGGGCGGGCGAACCGGGCGCGGCAGTGGTGTCGGTCACGCCCGGCATCACATCACGCCTGGCGCAGGAACCGGTCGAGCACCCGGATGCCGAACTGCATGGAGTCGATGGAGATGCGCTCGTCGATGCCGTGGAACAGCGAGGCGAAGTCGAGGTCGGCGGGGAGCTTGAGCGGGGAGAAGCCGAAGCAGCGCATGCCCAGCGTCTCGAAGCTCTTGGCGTCGGTGCCGCCGCTCATGGTGAACGGGACGGCGCGGGCGCCCGGGTCCTCGGCCTGCAGCGCCTGGACCATCAGGTCGACCGAGGGGCCGTCGAACGTCGTCTCCACGGCCTGGTCGTAGGTGATCCACTCGCGGCTGACGCCCTCGCCCAGGAGCTCGTCGAGCTGCTTCTCGAACTCGGCCTCCTGGCCGTACAGGAATCGGCCGTCGATGGTGGCGCTGGCGGTGCCGGGGATGACGTTGGTCTTGTACCCGGCGTCGAGCATCGTGGGGTTGACCGTGTTGCGCAGCGCCGCGCCGATCATCCGGCTGATGCTGCCCAGCCGGGCCAGCGCCTCGTCGGGCTGGTCCGGGTCGATCTCCACCCCGTAGGCGTCGCTGACGGCGTCGAGGAACTCGCGCATCGGCGGGGTGAGCACGGTGGGCAGCCGGGTGGTGCCGATCCGGGCGACCGCCGCGGCCAGCCGGGTGACCGCGTTGTCCTCGTGCACGAAGGAACCGTGACCGGGCCGGCCCTGGGCAGTCAACTTCATCCAGGCCAGCCCCTTCTCCGCGGTCTGGACCAGGTAGAGGCGGAGGTCGTCGCGGACGGTGATGCTGAAGCCGCCGACCTCGCTGATCGCCTCGGTGCAGCCCTCGAAGAGGTCGGCGTGGTGGTCGACCATGAAGTGGGCGCCCTTGCGGCCGCCGGCCTCCTCGTCGGCGACGAAGGCCAGCACGATGTCGCGGTCGGGCTTGACGCCGGTGCGGGCCCAGTCGCGGACCAGCGCCAGGGTCATCGCGTCCATGTCCTTCATGTCGACCGCGCCGCGGCCCCACACGTAGCCGTCGCGCTGCTCACCGCTGAACGGGTGCATGCTCCACTCGCTCGGGTCGGCTGGGACGACGTCCAGGTGGCCGTGCACCAGCAGTGCCGGGCGGTCGCGGTTCGTGCCCTCGATCCGGGCGACCAGGTTCGCCCGCCCCGGCTCGGACTCGTGGATGACGCTGCTGATCCCCACCTCGTCCAGTTTGGCGGCGACCCACTCGGCGGCCTTCCGCTCCCCCGCGCTGGTGGCGGAGTCACCGGTGTTCGTGGTGTCGATGCGGATGAGGTCGGAGAGCAGGTCCGCGACCTCGGACTGGGCACCGGCCAGGGGCGTGGGCTGCGACATGCGGTCGATGGTGCCACCGGCCCCCGTCCCGAGCCGGGGTCGGCCTCGGTTATGCTCATCGAGGCGCTCCACGGAGCGCCCACCTTGTCCGGGTGGCGGAATGGCAGACGCGCTAGCTTGAGGTGCTAGTGCCCTTTATCGGGCGTGGGGGTTCAAGTCCCCCCTCGGACACAGAGTTGAACCCCCACGGCCTCCCTGGCCGGTGGGGGTTCTTCCGCTTCTGGTCTCGGCATTCCCGCCGGATTCCCGAACAAGCGCGTCAGCCATCTCCATCGGCGTCGCCACCGGTGTCGCAGTCCCGACCCGATCCGTCACCGCTCCGTGCAGCAGCGTCCGCGGGGCCGCCTGCTAGTTC
This sequence comes from Modestobacter sp. VKM Ac-2979, assembly GCF_026967995.1. Lineage (NCBI taxonomy): Bacteria > Bacillati > Actinomycetota > Actinomycetes > Geodermatophilales > Geodermatophilaceae > Modestobacter > Modestobacter sp. VKM Ac-2979. The sequence continues at coordinate 283,194 of NZ_JAPVBO010000003.1, read as the reverse complement.
CGGTTGAGGCCGTACTGCCGGGTGAGGAGCGCCCGCTTGTAGTGAGCCTCTGCCGCGTCGACCTCGGCGGTGGTCGCGGTCGGGCCGAACACCCGCAGGATGCTGAAGACGAAATGCCGACGGTGAGTCGCATCGACCTCCGCAAGTTCGCGAAGCGCGACGTTTCCGCCGTGGCCGTCGCGGGCGTACGCGCTCCACCGACCCAGAAGGCGCTCCGTGCCGTCCGCCTTCCCCACGTACAGATTGCCGCTGCTGGTGTCTGCCACGAGGTAGACGCCCTGGACGGCGGCGAGCGCTGTCCTCCACTCCGTGTACCGAGAGTCCTCAGCAACCGCCACGAGCTCGTCGTGCGTGATAAGGACGCTGTCGAAGCCTGGGAACGGCACGCGGGCAGGGTCGGCGATCTCAACCACCGGCATCTGGTCGGCCTTCCCGCCTGCCTTGGCCCAGTTGATCGTGTCGTTCGACCACTCGATGACGAGCCGGTTCCGAAGCGACGCGAGGACGTCGGAGTGGTGGAGATCGAAGTACCGCAGGACATCGGTCCGCTCAGCGAGAACTTCGCCCCTGTTCTCGTACGCCGCGAGGAAACGGGAACGCCGCTTGCCATCCGCCATGAAGTTGAGCCACAAGGCAGGCGGATCCCTGGGGATCTTGCTCTGCCGGAGCGCCTGGGCTCGGGAGTAGGTGAGGACGTTCTCGACCGTGGCGTCCTGCGGGCCGGTGAGGCCGTCAGCGCTGTAGGTGTGCCGGATGAGGAGCACGTCGTCCGTCGAGACGCCCGCCACGCTCAGCAGGTCCGCGAGGCTCAGGTCACCGCGCAACGAGGACGCCTGGGATAGCTGCATGATCGGAACCTACGGGCCGCGCCAGGATGGATAGGGCCCGGACGACATGGCTGCGCACCCCTGCGAGGCCAGGGACGCGTCGCCTGAGGCCACCAGCACACCTCGCGGTGGTCCTCACCGGGACCGCAGGCGTACGCGGACGTACCGTGTCGCCCCTCGGGCACAGTTTGAAAGCCCCGGCGGTCACCGACCGCGGGGCCTCGGCCGGCTGGTCGCGATCTTCTCGACTGTCAATCTCGTCGGCGCGCCACAGACCCAACCCGGGCTGATCCTCCCGCCGAGGTCGCCGACGAGGACACGGACACCGACCAAGAGGCTTCCACCAGCCCGCTAGTAGCTGCCATGAGGTTGGCCAGGTACGTCTGGGTCTTCGTTTCGCCGAGCCTGGGCATGACCCAGCAGGACTGGCCGTCGCATATACCGACGTCGTACCAATAGCCGGTGCCGCGCGACGGGAACTGGCGCTCGAAGGCCGCCTGGACGGTCTCCCCGTCGGCCGGTTGCACGGCCAGCCAGCGCTTGGGCGCCGTGGCGGCCCGAATGGCGTCCGCCGGCACGCCCGCTGCCCACAGACCGGTCACCATCGACTTGATCGCGGTCTGCTTGCTGAGACCCTGTCCGGCGGTGCCGGCCACGACGATGTCGTACTTCGTGTAGTCGCGCTCGCCGAGAGCAGCCGCCTTCTCCTCCTCCTTGCGACGCTGCTGGATCTGGAAGTCGACCGCCTCAGGCAGCGGGATGATCTGTTGAACGTCGATCAGCTTCTCCGTGCCGAGCTGGTACGGGACGAGTCGCACGCAGGCGATCTCGAGCCGGTACTGCTGCGTCAGCCACAGAACGGTGCTGGTGATCTCGGTGCTGAAGTCCGCAGACGCCAGGATGATGCGCACCCGGTCAGAGAGCTGACGGTCCTCGTCGTGCTCACTGCCCGTCCACTGCTCCACCTCTCTCCCTAGCGACGTCCTCATCCACGTCGTTGTGGTGGGCGTAGACGCCCACCAACTGGTCCCAGGTCATCGTGGAGACCATGGCCGCGTATCGCAGGGCCTGGAGATCCATATGCCCCCGTCGGCCGTTCGCTTCAGCTCGATGACGACGAGCTGCCCCGTCCGGTCCACGGCCAACAGATCGATGCGACGCTGCGAGCCGTCGAACGCCCCGTACTCCTCGGCCACAAACATGAGGTCCTCGCCGAGGATGTCCAGGCGGCCGCGCAGTAGCCGCTAGAGATCCTGCCGCTCCTTCAACTCTGCAAGCGCGAACGTCGTCTTCGGAACCGGATGGAGGGCGTCATCGGTGACACGGAACAACACCATGCCCGAATGGTGCCCCACGTCCCACCAAGCTCGGGCTCACAGCAGCAGGACCCGCTACTCGCGGCGCGGAGAAAAGGCGGCAACTGCCTCGCTCGCCCCTTGCTGGACGGAGCTGAGCCGCTCGCGGAGCTCGCTCCGCGCCGCCCGAGCGCCGTGGATCGATCGCGCGACTACATCAATGCGTTGGAACTCTGGCTTGAATACGTCGTCCAAGTTTTTCCGAACTGCAGACAGTGCGCTGGCCACGATGCCGTCGGCCTGGGCCAAGACCTCCTGAGAGAGGTTCCGACGGCGCTCGGCACGCGCGCGCTCGGCCTGCACGGCAGCACGCTCGTCGGCGACGATTGTGTACGCCTCCACACCGATAGCGATGACGGCGCCTCCCACCTTGGCCGCCCTGCCGATGTTGTTCGCGGTCTTGACCGCTTCCCAGGGCTTGAACTTCTTGCCGAACGCATGCCCGACCTTGAGCACGACGGCGTGGCCGTTACTCCCTGATGCGGCCTTGATGCCGTTCCCGGCTCCCCAGAAGGTGTTGAACTTCTCCAAGTAGGTCGTGAGGTCGCCGGCCCAGCTTGGGGCCGGAGTCGACGGCGCCCTGCCCGGGACGACGGCGACCTCGCGTCCGTCGAAGCCGGTGGGCTCCACGGCGCCGATGTGGAGGGCGACGCGACCGTACGGCGAAGCTTCGATCTCGAGGACCTCAGAGGCCAGGTCGTCGAACTGGACCTCGAGCACCTGTCGCACTGCGCTCTCGAAGCGCTCGAACGCGGCGCCGAGGCCGGCGTTCAGGCTCCCCACGAGGACTTCGAGCGCAGAATCCGAGAGATCCCCGCCCTGTTCCTCGCGTTCAACACCGTCGGCGAAGACCGCGGCTGCTCGCACGGCGTCTGCCCGGAACTGCGCAGCCCGTGCCTCCAGCAGGCTGTCGAGATGGACGCGCTTCTTGGACAGTGCGGAGCGCTGACGGGCCAGGACGGCCAGCGCAGCCTGCTCGTCGGGGTCGTCCGTGAGGTACGCGGACGCCTCGAGTGCCAGAGCAAGCAACAGCTGCAGGGGCTGAGCCAAGCGGCCCATATGGCCCTGTTCGGCCGCAAAGCTGTTGATCGTGGCGGCGACCCTCGACAAACCCGAAGCCTCGATGAAGGCAGTGGCATCGGCCGGTGCGGTGTGTGCGAGGTCGAGGCCATCGAGGTAGTAATGAGCGTCGCACTCGACCCAAGGCACCGGGTCGAAGGGGCCCAAGGCTTGCTGGATCGCCGCCTCCCGGTGGCCAGGCGCAGCGTCCATCGTCCCTGCCTTGGTTATGACGATGATCGTCTGCCGAGACTTTCCGAGACGTCCCAGCACATCGCGCAGGTGAGCCACGAGCGTGTCGTCGAAAAGCTCGACCGGTACGGCAAACAGAACGAGGTCCGCTGCTTGGAGCGCCTGCTCTGCGCGCTCGTCGTGCTGGGGGCGTCCAGCGTGGACACCGGGCGTGTCGACGAGCCGAACATCCCCGTCCCAGTCGTATTCGGCAACCGCGTCGGTCGTGACTCCAGAACCTATGGGGATGTTGAACCTGCGGTCAGTCAGGGCTTCGATGAGCGTCGACTTGCCGCTGCTGTGGTACCCGGTGAACACCAGCAGCGGAGTTGAGTGCGCCTCGACGGACAACCGGTCGAGCAACGGCCGTGCCACCGCTGGGTCGAGATCGGCGAGCACACCGCGAAGGTCATGGCCCAACCTCCGTGCCGCCGCCGTGGACTCCTTGAACAGGTTGACGGTCATGGATGGTTCGCCCTCTGGGTCGTCTGGATGTGGATGCGCCTGTCGACGTGAGCAGTCAACCCGTCCGCCCACGCTTCGGTGATGGCTGTCGGCAGGTCTGCGTCGACGACCAGGATGGCGGACGCTTCGTCAGCCTTGCCGAGCCGCACGGGGGCGTCGACGAGGCCGAGCGCGTAAGGCAGCGCACTGACGGACTCGCCGCCGGGATCGCACATCCTGCCCCCGGCGAGCGTCTCGCCGAGATCGGGCGGGAAGAGCCACGCCTCCCCGAACGCGGCATCGTCGAATTCGGCCAGGAAGCAGACCCCTGGGACTCGCGTTGCCCGCACCACCGAGCGCGCGAGCCGTTCCCTGCGATCGATGCGCAGCAGCGCCGACGTCGTGACCCGATCCAAATCCTTCACCGCTGAGTGCAAGCGGGCGCTGCATGACACCCAGCGCGAGGCGAGCCGCTCGATGGATTCGCAGTGCCCGTCGCTGCGGACGCGCTCATGCAGCAGGTTGGCCCGCACCTCATCGAGTTGCGTCTTGATGGCCTTCTCGTATTCCTGCGTGAACTGGTCGAGGATTGGCCCCACCTGTTTCGCCACTTCCTCGCGCCGCTTTCGCAGGACGCCGTCCTTGCCGAGGAACATGAGGTCGGCGAAAGACTTGACGTGCTGTGCGGCCAATCCTGCGATGCCGCCAACGACGAGACCAATGCCGGAAGTGACGATCGCGCCTGGTCCGGTAGCCAGGCCAAGCGCGCCGCCGATCTGGGCACCCAGCCAAGCGCCGCCGGCGAGACCTAATGCGGAGCCGGCAACGCCCACGCCGGCCTTCGCGAGGCGGTTGCCCCACACGGCGTCGAAGCCGGCCAGGTCACGCAGTGCGAAGCGGTCCGGCGGGACCGCTGTCCACTCGGCCTCGGCGTCCTGAATCGCGGCGCTGACATCACGGGCAAGGGTCGTCAGGCGCTCCTCCAGGGACGTCGTCAACTCCTTCTGCAAGGCGGCGACCTCGTCGGCCCAGTGGGACTGGATCTCCTGGCCGAAGTCGGTCACGCTCAGGTGCCAATCTCGACGTCCCCCCACGGCCGAGTGAACGTCCGCCGCCATGGCCTCCCCGGTGGCACGCACGAGGCGGTTCAGCCGAGCATGGACGTCTCGCGTCATCTCCCGGTCGCGTGCCGCTCGAGAGCGGAGTCGAGCGGCGCCGAGATTCAGCGCCAGAGCCAGCCCTTCGGCCGAATGCCGCTGTCCGTCGACGACACGTAGAGCGCGGCGAGCCTCGCTGTGAACCTCGTGCTCACGGAGCAGGACTTCCGTGAGGTCTCCGATGCGACTGGCCGCGAAGAGCTCATGGTCAACATCGGAGGCTGCGGCCGCTGCAGCCGCGAGGGCATGAACATGAACGACGGCGAGGGGTTCAACCCCGGAGAAGGCCAGGTGACGCTTGATCTCGTCGAGAAGGCCCTCGCGACCGCCGAACACCCGCTGTGGGAACTTCAGGAGGTTCAAGCGCCCAACGCCTGCGAGCGACTGACGGCAGTTGACGACGACGATGATCGGCTTGCCGATCACTCCCAGAAGCTTGAGCGCCGAAGCGGATTCCTCCTGGATGGAGTCGCTGCTGTTGATCCAGACGACGACGTCAGCGGAAAGCGCCGCTTCAAGCGCGATCTCGGTGTCGTCGGCTCCACAGTGCGCACCAACGCCCGGTGTGTCGACGAGCTCGATGTTCTGGCATGCAGACGCGATGGCGCCGAAGGTGTCCCGGGAGAAGCGCTGACGACCATCGCCGATGCGCCCGGAGTGAGAACCGGTCAGGGCAGACAGGACGGAGGACTTGCCGGCCATCGTGCGCCCCATCAAGACGACACGCATCGGCGCGTTCAGGTCGTGGACGTGTTGAGACCGTCCAGTGCCCGAGGTGCGTACCGGGGACAGCCACTCATCGTCGAGCCACGACATGCCCCCGACGTCTGCGAGCGCGTCCCGACGCGTCTCGTCGATCAGCGTCTCGACCCCCGCTGCGCCGTCCACCAAGGCCGGCCAGGGATCGGGGGCTTCGGGTTCGTCGCCGAACAGCACCCGGAGCGCGAAAGGCCGCCACTGATGCCGAGGAGGGCCACCGCGCTCGGACACAGCTCAGATACTTACGCACTGCACCGACAGCAGCGCGCAACGGCGCCGTGAGGTTCTTGTAGACGCCGCGAAGCTGATCGCTGCCCGGCCCGGCCCGGTGGCACGGAGGCACGCCACTCCCCCACCAGGACAGCCGTCGGTGGGACGGTCTCAGACCGCGGCGCCAAGTCCGCCCTCGATCACCGCGAGAGGTACAACCGCCGACCGCGGTTCAGTGCCTGACGCACGGACGTCAGAATCGCCCTCAGCCTGGCGATTGCCGTACTAGGAACCGCCGGGTGCCCCCAGCGGCGGGCCACACGCGACAACCTCGATCGCCAGCCAACGGAAGGTCCCGTACGGCCCCTCAATGCTCTTGCTGTAGTCCTGCCACTCGACCGAGTAGGTGCCGCTCAGGGTGCGGGTGTTCGCGGGATACATGTCCTTGGCCCAGCGAAGGGTCCCCGAAAGCGTCCTTCCGTCGTTGATGTGGAACTCGCGGTCGTTGCTGGCGAGGCGCTTGGAAGGCAGCCAGAGGTTGGGATCGTTCGTCAGCATGACTGCGAAGCCGTTCTCGGCCAGCCCCGCCCGACAGAACTGCTCCAGCCTGGCAATGTCAAAGACGAAATTTCGCCGGGCCAAGTCAGTGGCCGCGTGGTGGCGCAAGACGAACTTTTCGCCGGTCACGGCATCCGTACCGGTCCAGCCCCGCGTGAAGTACTTGAGTTCGACGGCTGTCCGCGCGTCAGGACGTCGGCACATGAGGTCCAGGTACTGAGAACCCTTGATGCCTTCAACGTGCCGCAGCGGCAACTCCAACCGGATCTGTACGTCGGGATCGAGGTTTTGGACTGCTTGCGCGAAGGCGAGCTGAAAGTCCGCCTCGGAGTGGAAGACCGGCCTCGTGCGAGCCAGTTCTGCCATGACTGAAGCGACTGCGACGCTGCCGGCGATCTCGGTCATGCCGGGAGGATCGCATGGCCTCGGCTCACGCCCCTCGACAGCTCGAAACTGTCGGTGGCCACCCGTAGCGTTCTCGGCGATGACTTACACGCGACAGGAACGGGCCCGGGCGATCGCCTGGAAGAAGCGGACCGATAGTCTCCCGCCGGAGGCGAAGTTGTCGGCCCCTTATGTCGGGAAGAGTGGGGTCCCGAACGGCACGGCGCACGAATTCTGCCTGCCTCCCGGCCACGAGAAGCTGAATCTTCTCGCAGACGTCCGTACCCAGGCGCTGACGTTGTTCGCCGAGCTGGGTGTCCCATGGCATGCCGGGGTGGAAGGGGGGCCGAGCAACCACCTGCTGTCCTCACAGGTGCAGTGCGTCAACGCCCTGGCGCGGATGACGACGGATTCCGAGCGCATCGACCGAGCCTTCGGCGACCTACTCGACATCGGTGAGGTGCTCGAGATCGAGCCCGGCCGACACCTCACGTTCGAGTACATCGGCCCCACCGACTACTTCGGGGAGGCGCCGGGGCGGCAGCGGGTGCGCGGCTCGCAGTGCACCAGCGTCGATGCGGCCTTCCTGCACGTCGCGCGGGACGGCGTACGTGAGCTCGTCTTGGTGGAGTGGAAGTACACGGAGTCCTACAGCGCACGCTCTGAAGATCCGCGGAAGGACGCCGTGCGTGCCGCTCGCTATGGGCCAGCGCTGGCGGACACCGCCGGGCCCGTCCGGGGTGATCTGCTGCCGCTCGACCGCCTGTTCGACGAGCCGCTCTACCAGCTGATGCGGCAGCAGCTACTGGCCCAACAGCTCGAGGTGCACGGGGCGGAAGAAGCTGCGCGGGTTCGCGTGCTGCACGTCCTCCCGTCGGCGAACGACGCCTATCAGCGGTCCCTGCGGCGGCCGGAGCACCGAGAGCTCGGCGCGAACGCCTTTGACGTGTGGCGCGCATTGCTGCGCCGCCCGGACCGCTTCACGTCCGTGGACAGCTCGCTGTTCCTCGATGAGGCGATCACCTCGAACGAGTACGTCTCTCGGTACGGCGGAAAGGTCATCCAGGACCCGGCAGAGCTGCTCGCGGTCTTCGAGGTGCTGGACGCGGGCCACCTGGAGGACGTGCTCGAGTTCCACGGGGACGTCGTCCTCGACGACCGCGGGATCGAGCTACAGGCCGGCACCGAGGGTTTCGGGCTGGAGTTTCCGTTCACAGCGGACGACCTGACCGCGCTGGCTGACGAACTGATCGCAGAGGACTGACTGCCAAGCGGGACCATCCCCCTTCGGAAGTGCCCCCGGCCTCGCTTCCTAGGTCGCCGGCCCCCCATCCACTTACGGTTCGGATCGTGAGCGCATCCCAGGACGACGCCAGTCTGGCTCCGATGACCGCCGCACGTCGGCGCGAGGAGTTTGCGGAACGGCGCGCCGACGCTTTGGCCGAGCGGGTAGGCGCCGCCACCAGCTCGCGACTGCTCTCGGGACAGGGCCGCAGCCCGCGCTACGCGTGGTTCAGCGAGGAAGGCGTCCTCACGCTGGTCGTAGGAGACCAGGAGGGCGACGACGTCGACACGGCCTTGGCGGTCGGGCTCGCGGAGCGAGGGGATCGCGCGCTCCGCCTGGTACTCCCTCACGGTTGGCACGAACCCACGCTGCACCGGTGGCCTTGGTTACGAGACGACTTGCCGCTCGAGGTCTGGACGCACACCGAAGGCACGACGACGCGGCACGGCCGCCCCAGCCGGGTCGCCACGCTGCCGTTGGTCACCAGCGTTGAGGACCCCGCGCTGCATCTCGGCGACCGCACCGGCTGGGTCGAGGACCTCATGCGCTGGGCCGGCACCCAGGAGAACCTCGACCCGGCCCACCGCCGGGGCATCCGAGCGTGGCAGTGCCGCGGCCAGCGCGTGCTGCGCATCGAGCGATCGCGTCGAGGGCTGACCATCGTGGCGGGCATCGACTGGGGCGCGACGTCTCCTCACGAGACGCCGGAGCCACTAGCCATCACCGGACCGCTCACCCCCGCCGAGCTCTCCGCTGTCACCGAACGCGTACAGGCAGGCTGCGACCAGCGACTCGCCGGCGGGGCCCGTAAGCCCGACGAGCACTGGCTGCAGGCCGTGCTCCGTCGGCAGCCTGAGGCGCTCGGCCTGGAACAGCCCGTTCTGCGGGAGCTCCCCGCCTGGCGCCCGCGAGGCAGTTCGGGGTCACGGGGTGAGCAATCCCGCGGCCGCGGCTACGTCGACCTCGCCGGGCTCGACGCCACCGGCACGCTAGTCCTGGTCGAGACCAAGCTCGGGGGCGACGACATGCTCGTCCTCCAAGGGCTGGATTACCGAATCTGGGCCGAGGCGAACCGCTCGCGCCTCACAGCCCGACTCGACTGCCGCAGCGACGTACCGTTTGAGATCTCCTATTGCGTGGGCGGGAAGGACGGCGGGACGCCCACGTGGAGTCGGCACGCCGTCGCACAGCTACGAGCTCTGGCGCCTGACCTCCGCTGGCACGTTCAGGAGGTCACCGACTGGTTCGACGACCAGCCGTCGAGTCGCCGCGGCTCGCTCCACAACTTTCCGCTGCCCGAGGTCTGACTGCGCGGGGCGTGCGACTGCTGTGCCGGGCGGCACGCGGTGCGCAACGCCGTCGGCTGGGCGGTGGGGCTCCGGGGAACGCCGTCATGTGTCGAGGAAGTCCCATTCGCTGCCGAGGACCCAGCGCAGGGCCGAAAGCTTGCCGTTGAGCATCCCGAGCTCGAAATCCGTGTACGGGCCCAGCTGACCAGGCTCTGTGTGAAGCCCCTCAACACGCCGGCGCCCTGGCCCTGCAATCGTGAGTAGGCGCTCCAGCTCGGCGTCGTCCCCAGCGTCCTCGAGCCGGTACTCGTGCTGAAGGGAGCGGTGGTACCAGATGCGGTCGAACAGCTCCCGTTCTGCCTCCACGATCTCGTCCAGCCGTCGGGGCTCCTCCTCGAAGTAGGTCTCCGCGAACAGCTCCTCGATCTCGTCGCCGAAGTAGTCCAGGAGGACCTGGTTGAGGCCGTCGACTGCCAGCCCGTAGGTCGACCCCTCCGCTGCGAACAGACTGGCGAGGTCAGGATGCGGATGCCGCGCGTCTCCGCCGGGCAAGGAGAAGTCGTCGCTGTTGCTCGTGATGAACGCGTGCGGCTCCTGGTCCAGGTCGACCCCGCGGACAGTCGTTTCGTAGAGCTCGATGAGCAAGGCGTCGGCGACACTGTTGCGGGACCGGTGGAACGGTGCCTGCTTCAACAGGCCGCGCTCGACCACTCCGCGCTTCTCTTCGTCCGATGGCTCGAGGACACGGCCGGCCCGGAGCTGGCCCAGCACCTCGTCGAAGTTGCGGGTGGTCATCGCTCCAATGAGCGGGGCATGACGCGCAAGGTCCGTGATGACCTTGAGAGCTTGCTCCTGGTCCGAACCGCCATAGTCATCGAGATCTCGCTTGATGAGCTTGAACCGCTGCGCGATGCTCGCCGTCATCGACGCCTCAACCCGATCTCGGTTCCGCTCGAACTCGTCGATGACGAGTCGAGGGACGAGTAGCTCGACCTCCCCCTGCTGAGCGAGTACCCGGAGCGCGACAATCCAGCGCTGCCCGTCGCGGCGCTTGCACAGGTCCAGCCAGGTGGAGGTATCAACGAGCAGATGGAGCACGACCTCACCGTATGGCGTACCCGGAGGCGACATGGCCCAGGTGACCGAGGAGCAGAAGGCTCAGCGAGCGGCCGCACGTCGCCGCAGCTCTGCCTTAGCAGCCGAGGAGGACGACCTCCGTCATGAGCGCAAGCGTCGGGAGTGGGATGCCAACTGCACCCAGCTCACCCGCGACGCGATCGAGACCGGCGTTCCCTGTCGCGGCTGCGGCCATCCGATCATCGACGGGCTCGCGACTGGCCGCCGCTCATGAAGCTAGGCGAGCAGGAGAAGCGCGAGTACGACGCCGCCCAGGCGGACTTCGCCGCCCGCCACAAGGACTGCCGTGGCCATCGCTGGAGCTTGTCGGGCCCCCGCGCGCTGCACTGCGGTTACTGCTGCCCTCCGCCGCCCCTCACCGAGCGGCAGCTGGAGAAGCTCGGCACGCTGCTCCGCGCAAGCCGACCGCATCCGGCGGAGCTACGGACGTGGCGTCTGACCCTGACCTGCGACCACGTCATCGACGTCCAGCAGCACAAGTCGCACGGGCGATGGACGACCAACGTACGGCACTGCCCCACCTGCGATAAGACCCGCGCGGCCGTAGCCGCGGAAGCTCAGCAGTAGGCGCTCGTACTCACAAGGGCGGCTCCTCGCGGGACAACGGCAGACCGGCCGGCGTACGCATCGGCCCGGCGTCCAGGCCCCCGTTGAGCCACGGCCACCGTGTTCGGTGCACCTCGGACCGACGCCCTCGGTGCGGTGAGGCCCGACAGTGCCAGTCGGCCCGGTGCCGTGCCGGCACGTCCAGCTCGAAATGGGCATCGGGGCCCCGCCAGATCGAGTGGTCTTGGTGCCCCCCCCCCCCCGCTGGGCGTTGTCCCACTCGACGAGCAGCCGACGCCGCTGCAGCCGTCAGTGCGGCTCCCCTGGGGCGGCTACGCAGTGTCGGTAGTCGGCGTACAAGGATGCAGTCGAGGCACCGCATGAAGCGTGACGCCGCAAATGCCCAGGTCAGACGGCTAGCGCGCCAGAGTGTGGGCTAATCGGTGATCGAGAGCCAAGCGTGTGCGGAAGTACTGTGTCCCCCTCGGACACCACGGAGTGGGACGCGTCCTACCCTCCTCGGGCGGAACTGCACCCAGATGGGTCGAATCCCAGCCTCGCGGGCGGAATGCCCGGCACGGCTACGGCCATGCCACGGGCAGCACAACCCGCCTCCCTGCACGCCCGGCGTCGCGGCGGCCAGCACGCTCGCACGCGCAGCTCCTCGCTCCATGCGGCCACCATGCCCGCCGTTGCCACCCCGGCACTTGGCCTGTCCCCGGCCGGCGGCTGGGCGTTCGGCGGCAGCGCACCGTCCGGGGCGGAGCTCACCGAGCTGTGGCTGAGCACCGACGTGCTTCGGGAGCGTGACCAACGGCCGCCCGGCGCCGCCGACTTCGCCCCGATGCACGCCCGCGCAGCCGACCCGACATCCGCGCGCACCGATGCGCCGCAAGTTGTTCGCCATGCCCGGTCAGCTCGTCCACACCGGACGACGACGGCACCTACGCCCCACCCGCCAGTTGGCCCTGGACGACCCGATCCTGCTCGCGTTGACGCGGATCACCACGATCCCTCTGGGCTGCTGAACAGCCAGCCCGTCCTGACGGCCAAGAACTCGGAGAAGCCGGCAGACCGGCAGCTCATCCCTGCCCGAGGTCCATCTCGTCTGCCGAAACGACGACACCCGCGCGTTCCCGCCGCCAGAATCAACGGTGGCTCCGGCTCAGCTCCGTCGCCTTAGCCGTTTACGCTCCCAGGTCGACAGTCGTTGACTGACCCGTAGCGCGGTCACAGCCGACCCGACGGGGCTGACTGGAGGTCACAGCATGTCGGCTGATCGCGCAGCCCACGACGCCCGCCGGACGCGTTCCGTCCCTGCGACGATCGCGCTGGTCGCAATCGGGGTCTTCTTCATCGGCCACGGTGGGTACGTGCTCACCACCCCGCCCGAGGAGAGCGTCTGGCACCAGGCGACGTTGGTGGCGTTGATCGTTGCCGGGGTCAGTCTGCTCATCGGTGTCTCCATCGACATCATCCGAGGGTCGAAGACGACCTGGACCTTCAAGTAGTCGCGCACCACCCCGTGGATCTGTTGGACTCTGCGCCCGCCTTGGACTCGATCCGGCCACCGCGGGTCAAGCTCCGGCCACCGCGATACGGACGACTCCCGCCACCCGGCCGCAGCCGGATGACCACGAGGGGGTCAACCGCAGGCGTCGCCGGAGTCAGCCCTCGGCCATCGTTGACACCTCCTTCCGGAGGTCTTCCAGGTGGTCCCCGCCTCGAACACCCGGGCAAGAGCCACGACCTCGACGCCGGTGGGGGCCTCCTTCCTCCGCGCCCTCGGCGAATCCACCCGCAGGTACGCCGAGCAGACCGAGCAGGAACACCAGCGCCTCGCCGATGCCGTGGCGCGCGGCGCCGTCCCCGGTGAGCGGGGTGTGTGACGTGTCCGATGTGCCGGGCACTCGCCGACGACCGCCATCTGTCAGCTTGCGGACCGGTTCCTCTCCAGCCAGTCGACGAGCACCTTCGAGACGTGCCCGGGCTGATCGGTCATCAGCACGTGGTTCGCGTTCGGGATCATCACGAGCTCGGCGCCGGGGATGCGGCCGGCGAGGGTGCGGCCGTTCTCCGGCGGGACGAGCGCATCCCGCTCTCCGTGTACGACCAGCGTCGGCGCGGTGATGCCGTCCAAGCGGTCATGGCCGTCCCATCGTGACGACCCCATCACCTGCGCCAGGTAACCCGCGTTCGTGGCGGCGAGCGGGAACCGCACCGCCCAGTCCTCCTCGATGCGCTCGCGGGGTGTCTCGGGCGCGTAGTTGTAGGGGATGGAGGCTTCCGCCGCCTCCTGGGGTGTCGTCAGCCCGCGCTGCATCAGCATCGCCATCGCCTGGGGGTTCATGACGGCGTGCGCGATGCCCGGGTGAGTGGCGATCAGGCACAGCGAGCGGACCCGCTCCGGGGCGCTGTGCACGATCTCCTGGGCGATCAGGCCGCCCATCGAGATGCCGACGACGTGGGCGGTGTCCACGTCCGCCGCGTCCAGCACGGCCAGGCAGTCCGCCGCCATGGTCTCGACCGTGTACGGCGCTCCAGGGACGTCACCGGTGCGGCCGGCGCCTCGGTTGTCGACGCGGATGACCCGGTGACCCTCGGCCAGCGCGGGCACCAGCCGGAACCACATCGCGGCCGGGTAGGCGAGCCCCATGACCAGCAGGACGGCGGGAGCGTCCTCCGGCCCGTTGGACTCCCAGGCGATGCGGGCCGTGTCAGGACGTTCGATGACCGGCACGGGGCGCTCCGCTCTCGGGGATCGGGGACTCGGTCCATTCTGTATCAAGAGCCGGGCGCCCTGGGTCGTCCGGCCCGTGACAAGGCGAAGGGCGCCTCGTTCCGACTCTGCGGAACGAGGCGCCCTTCATCCGTCCAGCGCTGTCAGGCCGTGGAGCGCACGTTGGACCGATCGGCGACCGAGTGCTCGTTCGCCCGGCCCTCGGTGTCGACGATGGCGCGCAGGAACAACCCGCCCTGCAGCTTGACCAGCCGCGACGTCAACGTCGCGACGTACCGAGCGCCGACCCGCGGGTCGAGCAGGGTGCGCGGCGTGATGTCCAGCGCCGCGTGCTTGACCTTGGCCGCGAGCTCAGCGGGGCTGGGCTGGTGGAGCCAGGCGGGACCGGAGGCGCCCTGCGGACCCTGCACGCCGGGCAGACCGACCGGGCCGGCCGCGCCGGCCTGACCCTGCACGCCCTGCGGCCCCTGCAGGCCGCGAACGCCCGACTCGCCCCGCTCACCGAGCACGCCCGGCGCGCCCTGCAGACCGCGCGGGCCCTTCTCGCCCTGCTCGCCCGTCGCGCCGATCACGCCACGCTGCCCCTGGGCGCCCTGGAGACCCTTTGCGCCCGCCGGCCCCTGCTCACCGGGAAGACCCAGCACGCCGGCGGGACCCTGCTCGCCCTGCTTGCCAGGCAGGCCCTGCGCACCGACCTCGCCGGGCCGACCGGTCGAGCCGGGCAGGCCCTGCTCGCCCTGCGCGCCGGTCTCGCCCTCGAGTCCCTGCGGTCCCTTCTCGCCCTGCTGGCCGAGCGGCCCCTTCGGACCGCGCTCACCAACCGGGCCGACAGGACCGGTCGGGCCGTTGTCGCCCTGCTCGCCGACGGCGCCGACCGGGCCGCGGGCACCCCTCTCGCCGGGCTCGCCCGCCGCGCCGACCGGACCCCGAGGCCCCTTGTCGCCGGGCTCGCCCGGGGCGCCGACCGGGCCGGTCGGGCCCTTGACGCCACGGTCGCCCTCCTCGACGGTCACGTCGACGGGAACGGCGATGGTCTCAGTGCTTCGTCGTGGTCTTGGACTGTGCCATGTGGATCTGGCCTCTCATGGGTGTCAGGCAGCGTCGTTGGATCGGCTGCCTGTGGTGATGCTCGTGTCGGCCTCTGCCTGGACCGATCGACACCGCAGAGGCGGCGTCGAGAGTGCATCGGCCTCGAGGACCAACACAGTCGTGATGCCCACTGCTAGCCAGAGCAAGCACCCTGCTAGCAGTGAGCCTGGTCACAAGCCCCGCATCACGGACGAGCTGTGCCCGCTGCCCGGTCGCCGGCCACGGCCGCCTCCGGCGTCAGCGGCTCACACGACGTCCGCGGGACGGCGCAGTGCTGCCCCCGGTACGTCCCGCACCGCGCCGGCCTCGAGGTCAGCCGCGGCGGGGCGTACGGCCGGCGAGCCGCCGCAGCTCCTCGGCCATCACCTCCGGGTACTGCAGCGGCAGGAAGTGCGTGCCGGCCATCTCGCGGAGCCGGGCCCCGGGCACCGACCGAGCTGCCCTGCGCACGTCGACGACGTCGACCAGGGAGTCGTAGCGGCCCGCCACGAAGGTGACCGGGCAGGCCACCCGGGTGACGTCGAGTGGCGCATGCTGGGCGGTGGCGTCCGCGAGGTGTCGGAACCAGGACCAGTCGCTCCTGGCGAACTCGTGCAGCACCGCGCGCAGCAGGCCCGGGTGGGCCGCCTCCTGCACGGGTCCGCGCAGCGCCGCCAGGGACAGCAGCTCCTGCCAGGGCGGCAGACTGGCCGACACCAGCGGCAGCAGGGGCCCCATGACCGGCAACAGCCGGCTGCCCAGCCGGCCCATCGGCGACCGCAGCCGTCGGGGCACGCCGTAGGTGCCGAACAGGGCGGAGTAGCTGCCCCCGGGGACGCCGGCGACGGCGAGCACGGCGCTCACCCGGGCCGGGTCCTCCAGGGCCAGCTCGAACGCCACGTTGACCCCGAGCGACCAGCCCACCACCATCGCCGAGCGCATCCCGTAGGCGTCGAGCACGGCTCGTGCGTCGTCGGCGTGGTCCTCGACCCGCACCCGGCTCCGGTCGGCCGGGCGCTCCGACCCGCCGAGGCCGCGCTGGGACCAGCTGACCACCCGGTAGCCGCTGTCCCGGGCGACGATCCGCGGCCAGGCCGCGGGCGGCGCGCCCAGGCCGTTGCACAGCAGTACGGGGATGCCCGAGCCGTCGTTGCACCAGGCGCGGAGGGCGGTCCCGTCCGCGCCGCGCACCTCGCGGGTGCTCATGGCGGCCTGCTCACGCCGGCTGTTCACCGGCGTGGACTGCCGGCGACCGCCGTCACCCGAAAGCCACCCGCATGTCCTCCGAGGCCGGCGAGGCCCCGTCCGACGCCGGGAGGGCCGGCTCGGCGTGATCGCGCTCCGGGGCGGCCCCCTGCTGTACGGCGACGACCGCGGGGTCCAGCGTCAGGACGGTGTAGCCGGCCACGGCTCCGGCGCCGAAGCCCGGCGCGAAGATGCGCACCGGTGCGGTGATGACGCCGTCCCGCACCGCGTCGTGGATGGCCAGCGGGATGCTCGCGGACGAGGTGTTGCCGACCTCCTCGATGTTGAAGTAGAGCTGATCGGGCGTGAGCCCGGCCTGCTCGGCCAGCTGCAGCACCATGGTCTTGTTGGCCTGGTGCGGGACGATGAGGTCGATGCTCTCCAGCAGGGAGCCCGCCCGGCCGTCGGGGTCGGGCAGGGCCGTGATCTCCTCGATCATCTGCGCGAGGTAGCGGCCCGCCAGCGCCTTCACGTGCGGGCCGAAGACGGTGATGTTGTTGTCGAACACCGGGTTGGGCCAGATGATCGAGTTGACCTCGCTGGCCGGGCCGCTGGCGTAGGTCTGCAGGTAGTGGAAGTCGGGCGCCGCGCCGTCCGGCGCTGGTCCCACGACCATCGCCGCCGCGCCGTCCCCGAAGATCATCCGGGAGGTGCGGACGTTGCCGATCTTGTCCGAGAACTTCTCGACGCACACCACGAGGACCGGCCGGTCGACCTCCTGCAGCAGCCGGGTCGCCTCGGCCAGCCCGTACGGCATCCCCGCGCAGGCGGCGACGAGGTCGTAGGCGGCGTGGGTCTGGTGGATCCCGAGCTGACCGCAGATGTAGGTGGCCAGCGAGGGGATCAGCCGGGAGCTCGTGCAGGTGCACACCAGGACGCCGCCGATCTCCTCCGGCTCCCGCCCCGCCTTGGCCAGCGCCGCCTGCGCAGCCTGCAGGCCGAGCTCCTCCAGGCTCAGCGAGCTGTACTGGCGCTGCCGGATACCGGTCTTGGCGCCGATCTCGTCGGCGCCCATCGGCGACCAGTTGTAGGCGGAGTTGCGGATCAGGTCCTCGTTGCTGCACACCTGGTCGCCGTGCACGGCGGCCAGCGACTCCAGGCGGGGCAACACGGCGAACTGCCGGCGCACGTCGATCTCCGGGAACGGTCGCACCGGCGGCCGGCTCTCCCGCGCCGGCGCCGCGGGACGGCTCCGGACGCCGGCGTCCAGGCGCCGCAGGAAGGCCCGCACCTCGGCGTCCCGCGGGTGGAAGGTCACCACGTAGTCGTCGTCGGCCAGCTGGCCGGCCTCGACCAGCTCCACCTGCGACCGGTCCCACGGGTACTGGTTGTGCAGCACCATCGCCCACCGCAGCAGCGCCTCGAGCTCGGGCACCTCCTCGTCGCAGTCGAGGATGTCGGTGTAGTCGTAGACCGGGTAGTCCGGGTCGTAGTCCGGCAGCCGGAAGGTGAGGTTGGCCGGCGTCTCCAGGAACTGGGCGACCGTGGGCTTGACGGCCGGGAGCGTGGTCGCGTGGTTCCTGCGGTTGCCGAAGACGTCGAACAGGATCTCGAAGATCCGGTCCTCGACGGGCTCGTCCCACTGGGCCGGCAGCGTCGGGTAGGCGGCCTGGACGGCGGCGATCTTGGTGTCGCCGTCCTCCCACGGCTCCAGCACGGGCAGGAACACGTCGGTCCGGGTCCGCGGCACGTCGGCCCAGCGGGTCGGCCGCTTGTCGTACATGGTCATCGCGAAGCGGTTGGCCCAGAACAGGTTCAGCGCGAGGTCGCGCATCAGGGCGTACCGGCTCTCGTAGCCGCCGACCCGGACCTTGTCCAGGATGTCGGTGCCGCTGGGGGCCTTGGTCTCGAAGTCCCGGCGGATGACGCTGTCGAGCTGCTCCAAGGACTCCATGGTGGAGAAGTCCAGCTGCGGGAAGATGTTCGTGGGCAGTACCAGACGACCGTGCTTGTTGAGGGCGAACGCGTTCATGTCGACTCCTCCTGGAGTGCGTGCGACGGGTCCTGCGTGGCGCGCTGCATCCCTCGCTCCACGGCGTCGATGAGGCGGGGGCGCAGCTCGGCGGCGGGGATGATGGCGTGCACGGAACCCATCCGGCGGGCCCGCTCGATGTCGTGCACCGCCTCGAACTCGGCCCCGACCTCGCCCAGCTTCTCCGAACGGACCGTGCTGCGGAGGGTGGCGAGCTCCACCCGGAGCCGGGCCTGCTCCACCCCGTCGGCCGCGGCCACCGAGGCCTCCAGGTCGCGCACCCGGGGATCGGCGGCGGTGCGCTTGTCGACCTCGCCGGTGAACACGACGGCGGCCGCGGGCGCCCCGCCCAGGACCGAGGCGTAGGAGCCCTCGACGGCCAGCACCTCCATGTTGTCGTTCAGGGCGCCGGAGAAGACCACGAAGGCGCCGCCGTGGTACCGGGAGACGACGCAGAAGACGATCGGGCCGTCGAAGTTGACGATCGCCCGGCCGATCTCGGCCCCGTTCTCCAGCTGCACGTTGCGCAACGACTCCGGCGAGCCGTCGAAGCCCGACAGGTTCGCCAGCACCACCAGTGGCCGGTTGCCGCTGCACGCGTTGATCGCCCGCGCGGCCTTCTTCGACGACTTCGGGAACAGCGTGCCGGCGGTCCACTGGTCGGGGCCGTCCGCCGGAAAGCTGCCGCGCCGCGGGATCGGCCGCGACTCGATCCCCAGGATCGTGACGGGGTGGCCGCCGAGATGCGCGTCCTGGACGACGGTGGTGTCGGCCTCCGCCATGCCCGCCCAGCGCTCGAGCACCGGGTGGTCCTGGTCGGTGACGGCCCGCATGACCGTCCGGATGTCGAAGGCCTTCTTCCGGTCCGGGTTCGTCTCGGCCGAGAAGATGTCACCGACCGTGGTGAACTCGCTGGACGGGTGCTGGTGCGGGAACGAGCGCACGTCACGGTCCACCGGGTCGCCGGTGTCGGAGCGTCGGGCCCAGCGCTCGCCGGGGGCGACGTAGGCGTACTCGTAGTGCTGGAACAGCAGCTCGACGGCCGCGGTCAGGTTCGGCGCCCAGTACTGCGCCTGACCGTTGGGTCCCATCACCCGGTCGTAGCCGCCGATCCCGAAGTTGTCCTCGGCCGACACGCCCCCGGAGTAGTCCAGGGAGTGCTTTCCGGTGAGCACCATCGCGCTGTCCGGGGTCATGACCAGGATGCCCTTGGTGTGCAGCAGCATCGTGGCCTCGGCGTTCCAGTACGGCTGCGCACCTACGTTGATGCCGGCCACGACGACGTTGACCTCCCCGCCGGCCTGGGTGAACGTGATCAGCCGGCGCAGCGCCCGCGCCACCCCGTCCATGTTCTCGGTCCCGCTGTCCATCGAGATCTTGGCCCCGGACGACAGCGCGAACCACTCGACCGGGATGCCGCGCTCCTCGGCGAGGTCGATCGCGGCGACGACGAGGGCGCACTCGGGGACGGCGACGGTGCCCAGGGCCTTCGTGGGGTCGCCGAAGAGCACCACCCGGGTCATGCCCTCGGGGTGCCGCGTGGTCGGCGTGGTCACCACGCCGACCACGATGCCGGCGCGGTTGCGGCCGGGTGGGCGCTCGACCGGCACCAGCCGGCCGGCGTCGTCCAGGTCGTGCTCGACGAAGGTGCCGCCCGGACCGGCGAGCAGCGGCGCGAGCTCGTAGGGGTACACGGTGCCGCGGGCGCGCGAGCGCAGCACCTTCTGGGTGTAGTCGTCCAGCGGCCGCATCGGCTCGGTCGGCCGGTCGGTGACCCGCATGCTCACGCCGGTGCCGGGTGCGTAGGCGAAGCGCAGCGCCACCTCGCGGGGCGTCGCGGAACCCTCCTCCTGCAGCCGGGCCAGCAGGATGATCTCCTCCAGCCCCGCTCCCGCGGTGAGCGGCGCCGACGCCCGGGCGAGGCTCGCGAGTTCCGCCAGCGGGACCTCGATGGACGGCCAGGCGTAGAGGAACACCCGGTTGTGGTCCAGGGGACGGCGCGACCTGCGGTGGGACTGCGCCCGGCGCAGCCCGTCGAGACAGGCCGTGAGCTGCCGCTCGACCGTCGGGTACGCGACGACCTCGCCCGCGTCGTCCCGGACCGGGGTCAGGTCGCGGACCTCCGCCATCGCGATGAACCGTTCGTCGTTCGGGTTCTCCTTCGCGCCGATGTGGAACAGGTACGTGTCCTCGGCCGACGGCAGGCGCACACCGTCGAAGTTCTTCAGGCGCCACAGGTTGAGTCGCTGCGCGGTCAGCGGGTGGAGTCCACGGATGATCCGGTCCTCCACGAGCCCGCCCGCGTCCCGGCCGTCCGCTTCTGCGCCGTCCGCTCCTGGGCCGTCCGGCGCCGGTCGGAAGGTCACGGTCTCCGCGTCACCGTCGGGGGTGGAGACCGTCACCGTCACCCGGCGGGCCTTCCGCAGCGGCGCCACGGCGTCCAGCAGGTCGCGCAGTTCCGCCGCCATCGTGTCGGCGTCCGCCGGACGGTCCGGCCAGGACAGGTAGAGGTCCACCAGCAGGTGCGGGGGGTCGGCGACGTCCTCGGCCGCCCGCGCGAGCGCGGACAGTGCGGCGGGGAGGGCCTCCCGCTCGGCCATCAGTGCCACCAGGTGCAGCCGGGACCCGTTCAGCTCGTAGTCCGCCGAGACGCACGAGTGACCGCCGAGCAGGGAGGTCCGCACGTGCTGCAGGTCGCGGCTGCGGTAGTAGCGGCGGGTCAGCACCTCCAGCACGGGATCGGGCTCCGTCGTCGGCCGTCCGGCACGCTGGCCCAGCAGCCGGATCAGGGGCTCGGGGCTGGCCACCAGCGTCTCGATCCGGGCCATGCCGGCGCCGGTGTCGCCGCGCGCGCCGGCCTCGTCGAGCTCGGTCAGCAACCGGTCGGCCTCGTCGAGCACCTCCTGTCGGGCCCGCTGCAGCACCGGCTCCTCGAACCAGCTGAAGCGCACGGCGCGGGCCAGGTCACCGACGGTCGGGTAGCGCAACTGGGTCGCGGTGACGAGCCGGTCGAGCACCTCCCCCACCTCGGCCCGCGACGGCCCGGGAGAAGGGCTGCCGGCGTCGAGCCAGCGCTCCAGCAGCGCCTGGACCGCGGGGAGCTGGTCGGCGATGCGCTGCTGGGCGAGGAAGATGCGGTGCACCGCCTCCTCCAGCGCCGGGCCCGGTTCGAGGTCGCGGACGTCGTAGTGCAGCAGCGCCCGGGAGAGCCGGGCGCGGAAGCTCTCCGGCAGCGCCTCCCGCTCGACGTCCAGGGAGTGCAGGTAGGCGTGGAAGTACTCCCGCGGGCTGTGCACCTGCTGGTCGGCTTCCTCCTCCTCACTCGCCGGACGGTTGCGGGCCAGCTCGCAGAGGTCGGCGAACGTGGTGAGCACGGCGAGCTCGCCGCGGAGCAGTTCCGGGTCGTCCACCGGCAGCTCGCTGCGGCCCGTGCAGTACTCGGCGACCAACGCCCGGGCGTGGTCGGCGCTGACGTCCCAACCGGTGATCAGCGCCTCCAGCTCGGCCAGCAGCGGCGCCGCCGTCGCGTGCGGGTCGGGCTGCGCGTCCGCGGGTCCGGGGAGCGCGATCCGCTCGCCCGTGGCCTCCTCGACGTCCCCACCGGTCCGTTCCAGGTCGAGCAGCGCGACGCCGGCATCGACCTGCACGTTCGGCCCGACGAGCAGCTGGCGGACCCGGCCGGCGAACGGCGCCCGCACGGCGGTCTCCATCTTCATGCTCTCCAGCACGGCGACCGTCTGGCCGGCCTCGACCTCCTGCCCGGCCTGGACCCGGAGGGCGACGACGACCGACGGGGCGGGCGCGCGCACCAGTCCGCCGGCGTCGCGGGTGACCCGGTGGGACACGCCGTCGACCTCGACCAGGTGCGAGCCGGCGGCCGTCACCGCGACGACGGAGAAGCGCCGGCCGTCGACCGTGAGACGGCTCTCCAGCGGGCTCAGCCGGTCGACGTCCACGTCGACGGACCGGCCGCCGAGCTCGACGCGGTAACGGTCGCGGCTGACCTTGGCGGCGGTCAGGCGGTAGACCTGCCCCCGGTGGCCGAGCTCGACCGTGCGCCCCACCTCGTGCGGCGCGCGCGGTCGTCCGCCCCGGGCGGACGCCAGGAAGGCCGCGCGTTCCCGGGCCTCCTCGGAGTCGGAGGCGTCGACGGCCACCTGGAGGAGGGCGACGAAGCCGTTGGGCATGGTCTCCGCCTGCTCGTTGCCCGTGCGGTCCAACCAGCCGGTGTCGGCGGTGCCCGCCACGACCTCCGGCCGGTCCAGCAGGTCGAGCAGGAAGGACTTCGTGGTGGTGCCGCCCCGCAGCACGACGGTCGTCTCGCGCAGCGCGCACCGCAGGCGCGCGAGCGCCTCGGGGCGGTCCCGCCCCCAGGCGATGACCTTGGCGACCATCGAGTCGTAGAGCGGCGGGACGACGTCCCCGACGCCGATGCCGGTGTCCACGCGGACGCCCGGGCCGGTGGGGAGCCGCATCAGCTCGACCCGGCCGGGTGCCGGGGCGAACCCCTGCTCGGCGTCCTCGGCGTTGAGCCGCGCCTCGACGGCGTGCCCGGACTCCGCCGGCGGGTCCCCGACGAGCCGGCCGCCGGCGGCGACGTGCAGCTGGAGCTTCACGATGTCGAGCCCGGTCGTCACCTCGGTCACCGGGTGCTCGACCTGCAGCCGGGTGTTGACCTCGAGGAAGGTGAACAGCTGCTCGGTGGGCTGGTACAGGAACTCGACCGTGCCGGCACCGACGTAGCCCGCGGCCCGGACCAGCGCGATGGACGACTCGCGCAAGGCGGTGTCCTGCTCGCGGCTCAGGACCGGCGAGCTGGACTCCTCGAGCACCTTCTGGTTGCGCCGCTGCACCGAGCAGTCCCGTACCCCGGGTGCCCACACCGCCCCGTGCTGGTCGGCGATCACCTGCACCTCGACGTGCCGGCCGCCCTCGACCAGTCGCTCCATGAACACGATCGGGTCCCCGAAGGTCCGCGCCGCCTCGGCCTGCGTGCGGGTGAGGGCCTCCGCCAGCTCGTCCTCGGCGCGGACCACGCGGATCCCCCGGCCGCCACCGCCGCTCCTGGCCTTGACGATGAGCGGATAGCCGATGACGGCAGCGTGCCGGTGACCGTCCTCGACGGTCTCGACCGGGCCGCCGCTCCACGGCGCGACGGGGACGCCGGTCTGCTCGGCGAGGACCTTGGCTTCGATCTTGGCGCCCAGCAGCCGCATGGCCCCCGGCGGCGGCCCGATGAAGGTCACGCCGAGGTCGGCGCACAGCTCGGCGAACGCGGGGTCCTCCGCGACGAAACCCCAGCCGACCCACGCGGCGTCGGCTCGGCCGGCCCGCAGCGCCCGGCCGAGTTCTCCGTGGTCCAGGTACGGGGTCCCCCCACCGGTCTCGCGGAGGACGACGGCCTCGTCGGCAGCGCGGACGAAGGAGGCCCGGCGCTCGGCCTCGGTGTGCAGCGCGATCACGCGGATCGCGGTGCCGTGCTCGGCGTTGAGCTCGCGCACGGCCCGGATGAGCCGCAGAGCGGGCTCGCCCCGGTTGACCACTGCGATGCGGTGGAACACCCGCACACCCCTCCCCCGTCGACGGATCGGTCAGGTCATCGGCGCAGGGCCGAGGCCGCACCGCTGGAACGGGCTCACATGTCGAGCCCGCCGTTGACCCCCCACACCTGGCCGGTGATGTAGGACGAGGCGTCGGCGGCCAGGAAGTGCACGACGCGGGCGACCTCCTCCGGCTGTCCGAGCCGACCCAGCGGGATCTTCGCCCGGAGACCGGCGACCACCTTCTCCGGAACGGCGTCGAGCATCTCGGTCGCGGTGTACCCCGGCGTCACGGCGTTGACGGTGATGCCGATGCCGTCGGTGTGACCGGCGCGCTGCAGCTGCATCGCCGCCTCGCGGGCGAGGGTCTTCGTGAGCCCGAACAGCCCCGACTTGGCCGAGGCGTAGTTGACCTGCCCGATCCCACCCGTCTCGCCGATCACCGAGGAGATCATCACGATCCGCCCACTCCCCCGCTCGAGCATGTGCGCCAGCGCGGCCTGGGACAGGTAGAAGGCCCCGGACAGGTTGACGTCGATCACCCGTCGCCAGTCGTCGTCGACCATCTTCGCCACGGTCCGGTCGACGGTGATGCCGGCGTTGTTCACCAGGATGTCCAGCCGGCCGTGCTGCTCGACCACCTCGGCGACACACCGGCGGCAGTCGTCCGCGGAGCCGATGTCACCGCGGTGCATGGTGACCTGCCGGTCGGGGAAGGTGTCGCCGAAGCCCTGGGCGAACTTCTCCGCCGCCTCCTGGTTGCCGCTGTAGCCGGCGGCGACGTCGGCGCCCTGGGCGGCGAGACTGCGACAGATGGCCGCGCCGATCCCGCGGGTCCCACCGGTCACGAAGGCCACCTTGCCCAGGAGCTTGTCGCCCGTCCTGGTGCCGCTCTCCTGTGTCGCTGTCATCGCGTCCCCCTCGGTCGCGGCGCACCCGCGACTCCTCGGAGCTGGAGCCCCCATGGCTCCACCTGCGCAGCTCCGGGCACGGGCGAGCATGGCCCCGGCCTGGCAAGGCCGTCAACGCGAGACGGGCGAACGGGCGAGTCGACGCGACCCGCCTCGGGGCCACGGATACAGTGACCGATACGTGAGGTGCGTCACCCCGCACCCACTCCGTCGTGAGGACAGGACCGCATGCTCTACACCGCCTACGACCTCCAGCGCCGCATCGCCTCTCCGCTGGTGACCGCGTCGGAGCGGACCGCACGGGCGCTGAACGCGGTGCCGGCCCCGCTCGCCGGGTTGGGCGTCCGTCACGCCCGGGCAGCCTGCGACATCCTCGCCCATGCCCGCCCGACCCACGACCGTCCGCCGTTCGGGATCGACGCCGTCCCGGTAGGCAGCGAGATGGCCGTCGTGACGGAGCGCCCGACGCTCCAGACGCCGTTCGCCACGCTCATCCACTTCCAGAAGCCGTCGGTGACCGGGCAGCCACGCGTGCTCGTCGTCGGGCCGATGTCGGGACACTTCACGACGCTGATCCGGCCCACCATCCAGACCCTGCTGGGTGACCATGACGTGCACGTCCTGGACTGGCACAACGCCCGGGACATCCCCGTCGCGGACGGCACGTTCGGGCTCGACGAGTACATCGAGCACGTCATGCAGGCGCTCCGTCACCTCGGTCCGGACACCCACGTCGTCGCGGTGTGCCAGCCCGCCGTCCCCGTCCTGGCGGCTGTCGCACTGCTCGCCGCCGAGGGCGACGTGGCCCAGCCGAGCAGCCTGACGCTGATGGCCGGACCGGTCGACACCCGGGTGAACCCCAACCGGATCAACACGATGGCCGCGACCAAGCCGCTGGCCTCCTTCGAACGCAGACTCATCGACACCGTGCCGGCGCGGTACGCCGGCGCCGGCCGCCGCGTGTACCCGGGCGTCGTCCAACTGACGGCGTTCATGTCGATGAACCCCAAGCGGCACCTGGGGGCCCACCTCCGGCTCTACCTCGACCTGGTGACCGGCGAAGAGGAACGGGCGGCGACGACCCGCGCCTTCTACGACGAGTACGGCGCGGTGATGGACGTCCCTGCGGAGTTCTACCTCGAGACGGTCGGCCGCATCTTCCAGGAGAACCGGCTGGCCACCGGGCGGCTCACCTGGCGGGACGTCCCGGTCGATCCGGGGGCCATCACCAGCACCGACCTGCTCACCATCGAAGGTGCCCGGGACGACATCTGCTCGCCCGGTCAGACCCTGGCCGCGCACGGCCTCTGCACCGGGCTCCCGGACCACCGCAAGCACCAGCACCTGCAAGCCGGCGTCGGCCACTACGGCGTGTTCAGTGGCTCCCGTTGGGAGGCGGAGGTCTACCCCGTCCTCCGTGACTTCATCGCCGACGTCGAGTGCCGGGAGCCGCTGGCCCCCCCAGCCTGAGCTGCCCCGCGCACCGGCGGGAGCAGGCGGGCCCGAGGTCCCACACGCTCGCCCCCCGGCACAGGGAAGAGGTCAACTGGATCGGGGCAGTTCCCCATTTCGTACTGCTCGTGGTGCGCGGCCACGCCGAGCCGGCCGCCCGGTGTGCCGTGCAGGAAGAGAAGCGGGACGCCGTCCGGAGCGCCCTGCTCGGCTCAGCTGTAGCGGCGGCCGTCCCGGAGGGTGCAGGCCGACAGCTCGTTCACGAGCGCAAGCTCACGCGGGCGTCGGTCAGCTCGCCGGTCGTGGTCACTCCGAGCAGCTGCATGGTCCGCTCGTACTCGATGCGCAGGATCGTCAGTGCACGCTGCACGCCGGCCTCACCTCCGGCCATCAGGCCGTAGAGGTAGCCGCGGCCGATGAATGCGGCCGTGGCCCCGAGGCCGACCGCGGCGGCGATGTCGGCTCCGCTGCGGACGCCGCCGTCGAGGAACACCGCCATCTCCTCGCCCACCGCTTCGCGCACGTGCGGGAGCAGGTCGAGCGGGGCCGGTGCGCGGTCGAGTTGCCGGCCACCGTGGTTGGAGACGACGAGGCCATCGACCCCGATGCCGGCCAGGCTCTGCGCGTCGACGACGTCCTGCACGCCCTTGACGAGGAGCTTGCCGCCCCAGGCACTCCGGATCCACTCGATGTCGGCGAGCGTGACGCCCGGGTCGAACATCGTGTTGATGATCCCGGCCAGGTCGCCCGGAGCGCCGCCGACGGTGGCGAAGGCGAGGGGCTCGCTGGTGAGGAAGTCCGCCCACCAGGCGGGACGGCGCACGGCCTGCAGGGCACTGCGCCATCGCAGCGACGGGGGCATGGTCATGCCGTGCCGGACGTCGCGCAGCCGGGCGCCCGCGACCGGCACGTCCACGGTGAGCACGAGCACGTCCATGCCGGCATCCCGGGCCAGCTGGAGACTGTCCCGGCTGCGGCTGCGGTCCCGGACCACGTAGAGCTGGAACCAGTTCCACCCCTCCGGGGCGGCTGCGGCGACGTCGGTGGCGGTCGTGGTCCCCATCGTCGACAGCGTGTAGGGGATCCCGGCCGCTGCAGCGGCGCGGGCGACGGCCGACTCGCCGTCGCGGTGCATCATCCGGGTGAAGCCCGTCGGGCCCAGCACGAGCGGGAGAGCGATGCTGCGCCCGAGCACGTCCGTGCTGGTGGACACGGTGCCGACGTCGCGGAGGACACGCGGTCTGAAGGTGACCCGGTCGAACGCCTCGACGGACGCCCGGAGCGAGCGCTCGCTCTCGGCACCGCCATCGACGTAGTCGAAGACCATCCGGGGCGCGCGCCGGCGGGCGAGCACCCGCAGATCGCCGATGTCGGCGGCCTGCGCGAGCCTCGTGGTGGTCGTCGGCAGGGTGGGGACGGGCGGGAGCATCGGGCGCAGCTCGCGCCACCGGGGACGACGGCGCGGGCCGGCTGTGCTGGTCATGAGAGGTCCTCGTGGTCCGGGCGGGATGGGCACGGGCGGTCGAGCGGGGGCCGCCTGCTACCGGCGTCGCACCACAGAAGCTGCACGTGCTGGGACGACGGTTCGCCCGCCGTCAACCGCCGCTCTCGACTCCCAGGTACGCCTGCACGACGCGCTCGTCGGCGAGCAGCTCACCGGCCGGGCCCGAGTGCACGACCTCCCCGCTCTGCAGCACGTACCCGTGGTCGGCGGCGCGCAGCGCCCGGCGGGCGTTCTGCTCCACGAGCACGACCGTGGTCCCCGAGGCGCGGATGTCCTCGATGACACGGAACACCTCGGCGACGATCTTGGGCGCCAGCCCCATCGACGGCTCGTCCATGAGCATCACCTTCGGCCCGGCGATCAGGGCGCGGGCGATGGCCAGCATCTGCTGTTCGCCACCGGACAGGGCACCGGCCGGCAGCGCCCGCCTGTCGGCCAGCACCGGGAACCGGTCGTACATGGCGTCGACGGAGCGCGCGCCGTCGGTCCCCGAGTGCCAGCCGCCCATCTGGAGGTTCTCCTCGACGGTGAGCGTGGCGAGGATCTGCCGCCCCTCCGGCACCTGCACCAGCCCGCGGCCCACCAGTTTGTGGGCCGGCGTCCGGGTGATGTCCTGGCCCTCGAAGGTGATCCGCCCGCCGGCCGGCCGCAGCATGCCCGAAACGGCGTTGATGACCGAGGACTTGCCCGCCCCGTTCGCCCCGACCAGCGTCACCAGCGAGCCCTGCTGCGCCTGGAACGAGACGTCCCGAACCGCCTCCACCCGCCCGTAGGTCACCCGCAGGGCCTCCACGGTGAGGATGGGGTCGCTCATGTCGCCTCTCTCGGGCTGGTGTCCGGTGTGTTCAGGGTGCCGGCGTCACCGGTCCGCAGGTTCATGACCGCATCCGGTGGCGCGTCCTCGGCCGGGGTCGCGTCCGCGCGGGTTCCCTCGGCGAGCAGGCCGCCGTCCACGTCGTCGTCGTCCGAGCCCAGATAGGCCTCGATGACGGCGGGGTCGGCAGCGATAGCGTCCGGCGCGCCGCTGGCGATGACCTCGCCGAAGTTGAGGACGACGACCCGGCTGCAGGTCTGCAGGACCATGCCGACGTTGTGCTCGATGAACAGGATGGTCAGCCCGTCCTGCGCCAGGGACCTGATCAGCTGCGACAGCTGCGCCGCCTCGACGTGGTTCATCCCGGCGGCCGGCTCGTCCAGGATCAGCAGGGACGGGTCGGAGGCCAGCGCGCGGGCGATCTCGAGCCTGCGCTGGTCGCCGTAGGACAGCGCCTCGGCGCGGGTGGCGGCGAGCGAGGTCAGCCCGACCCGCTCCAGGCAGCGGGCCGCCTGCCGCAGCGCCGCCCGTTCGTCCCGGCGCGCCGACGGCAGCCAGAGCAGCCGCCGCAGGAAGCTCGGTCGGCTGACGAGGTGGGCGCCGACCAACACGTTCTCCAGCGCCGACAGCCGGTTGAACAGCTTCGAGTGCTGGAACGTGCGGCTCACCCCCGCCGCCGCGATGCGGTGCACCGGCGTGCTGCCGATCGTCGTGCCGAGCACCGTCGCGCTGCCCGTGCTGGGCGGGACCAGACCGCTGATCATGTTGACCAGCGTCGTCTTGCCGGCCCCGTTCGGGCCGATCAGGCCCACCACCTCGCCGGCCCGGATCTCCAGGTCCACGCCGCGGACGGCGTGCACCCCGCCGTACTCCTTGCCCAGCCCGGCGAGGGTGACCACCGGTTCGCCGGCCGCCGGGTGACGACGACCGGCCAGGCCGGCGGCGTCGTCGTCGTCGGCAGCCCCGGACGGCATGCGCGTCCGGCGTGGGATGAGGCTCGCCAGACCGCCGGGCAGGAACAGGATGACGACCAGCAGCAGCAGGCCGGCGAGGAACGGCCGGATCCAGCCGGCCTCCACCCCGACCGCCCGCTGGACCTCCGGGACGATCGTCTGGAACCCGCTGCCCAGCAGCGGCCCCAGGAACATCGTGGAACCACCGACCACCGCGGTGACCAGACCTTCGACGGCCGCGATGAAGTCGAAGTCGTTGGGGGCGATGAGCCGGACGTAGTAGGCGTAGAGGACGCCGTACAGCCCGGCGACCGCCCCTGCCGTGACGAAGGCGGCGAGCCGGTGGCGGCCCACGTCGATGCCCATGGAGCGGGCGGCCAGCTCGTCCTCGCGGATGGCCTCCAGGGCGCGGCCGTACCGGGAACCGCCCATCCGCCAGAACCAGTAGGCCACCAGCGCGAGCGCGGTCCACGCCATGCCGACGGTGAGGACCCTGGGCACCCCGAGGCCCTGGGCGCCGCCGGTCCACTCCTGGTTGAGCAGCACCACCCGCACCGCCTCGGCGAACCCGAGGGTGGCGATGGCCAGGAAGACCCCGCGCAGGTGCATGGTCGGCAAACCGAGGACGACGGCGGCGAGCGCGCCGACCGACATGCCGATCACCACGGCGATCAGCAGCGCGGGGATCTCGCCGACGTCAGCTCCGCTGGGTGCCAGGGAGGCCCCGGAGAACGCCGCCAGGGAGGCGAAGCCGGCCTGGCCGAGGCTGAGCTGCCCGGCGATCAGGACGGCGTAGAAGGAGTAGGCGAAGATCGCGCCCAGCGCGATGAAGGTCAGGGTGGTGGCGTACTGGTCCAGCATCAGACCTCCCGGACCTTCCGCGCGCCGAGCAGCCCCTGCGGGCGCAGCAACAGGATCACGAACAGCAGGCCGAAGGCGATGACGTCCCTCCAGGACGAGCCGATGTACTGGACGGCGAACACCTCGGCCAGGCCCAGCAGCAGCCCGCCGATGAGCGCGCCGGGCAGTGAGCCCATGCCGCCGACGATGATGACGGCCAGGCCCTTGAGCTCGATCGCCGAACCCATGCCCAGCTGGGCGGTGTTCACGTTGATGGCGAACAGCACGCCGGCGACCGCGCCGAGCGCCGAGGAGATCGCGAAGGTGATCGCGGTGACCCGGTCGACGTCCACGCCGAGCACCCGCGCCGCCGTCGGGTTCTCTGCGACCGCGCGCATCCCCCGACCCAGCCGCGTCCGGGTGACCATGTACGTGAGGCCCACCATGAGGGCGAGGGAGATCCCGAGGATCACCACCTGCACGAGGGTCACCTGAGCGCCGGCGAGCTCGAACCGGGTGTCGGGGAACGAGCCCGGCGGGAAGCGGCGGGTGTCCGGACCGTAGCGCCACTGCAGCAGCGCGACCAGCATGCCGGCGAGCGCGATGGAGGAGATCAGCCCGGCGAAGTGGGCGTCGGCCCGGCCCTTGAGCGGCCGGAACGCCACGCGCTCGATGACGAGGCCCAGGACGGCGCCGAAGACGAACACGATCGGCAGGGCGGCCCAGAGGGACAGCCCACCCCGCTCGACCAGCTCGATGCCGACGAAGGCGGAAGCGGCGAAGACCGCGGGGTGCGCCAGGTTCAGCCGGTCGAGGATGCCGAAGACGAGCGTGAAGCCGATGGCGAACAACGCGTAGATCGAACCGATGAAGATGCCGTTGAGGAGCTGCTGCACAGCGTTGCCTGTTCTCGTCGTGGGTGCCCGGGCACGGTAGCCGAGACGCGCGCCCGGGGCCCCGGTCCGAGGACCGGGGCCCCGGCGGGGTCGCAGCGCGGCGCCGGCCGGTCAGCCGGCGGCGCCGCGTGCCGGGTCATTCGAGGACGGCGAACTCGCCGTTCTGGACCACCTGCACGACGGCCGGGTGGTCGGCGTCCCGGTTCTCGTCGATGGAGAACTCACCGAGGACGGTGGGCAGGCCCTCGATCTGCCCCAGCGCCTCCTGGATGTCGTCCCGCTCCGCGGAGCAGTTGGCGCGCACGGCGTGGTCGACCAGCTTGAGCCCGGTGTAGGCCTGAGCGGCGAACTGGTCGGGCTGCGCGCCGTACTCGGCCTCGTAGGCCTCGAGGAACGCCTGGTTCTCGGGGTTGTCGGACGACGAGTTCCAGGCGGCGCCGACGACGACGCCCTCGGCCGCCTCGCCGGCGTCGGACATCAGCTGCGGGTTGTTGAACCCGTTGCCGCCGATGATCGGCACATCGATCCCGAGCTCACGGGCCTGGGTCACCAGCGGCACCGCGGCCTCGATCAGTGCGGAGACGACCAGCGCGTCCGGGTCGCTCTGCTGCGCCTGGGTGAGCAGGGCGCGGAAATCGGTGTCGGACTTGGAGAAGGTGATCGTCTCGCTGACGTTCACGCCCTCCTCCTCGAGCGCGGCGGTGAACGCCTCGTACCCGGACTCGGTGAACGCGTCGTCGTTGCTGTACATGACGACGACGTCCTGGAGCCCGAACTGTTCGGTCGCCTGGGCGATCGTCTGCGGGATCACCGCTTGCTCGGTGAGTGAGTCGCGGAAGATGTAGTCACCGATCTCGGTGACGCCCGCGGCGGTGTTGGAGATGCCCAGCACCGGGACGCCGGCCTCCTGGGCGATCGGGTCGGCCTGGACGGCGGCGTTGGACAGCGTCGGCCCGATGATGAGACTCGCGCCGTCGGAGACGAACTGGTCGAACAGGGTGATGCCCTGCCGGGGATCGGTCTGGTCGTCCTCGATCGTGAGGTCGTAGGTGACGCCGTCCTGCTCGGCGAGCTCCGCGGCGGCCAGCTCCAGGCCGCGCTGCTGGGACTCGCCGTAGCTGGCCGCTGCGCCGGTGAGGCTGAGCACCGCGCCGAGGGGCACCTCGCCCTCGATGGTGCACGATTCGCCGCTGCCCTCGCCGGTCAGCCCCCCGGAGGCGGTGGAGTCCCCACCGCCGTCGCTGGAGGAGCAGGACGCGAGGACGACGACCGCGGCGCCGGCCGCGGCAACGGTGTGGAGCTTGGTGCGCATGTCTCTCCCTTGTCGAGCACGACGACCACGTCGGCCCCGACGAGGCGACCGCGCGTCCCCGGGGGCGGACGGGCGTGCCCGTGCCGCCCGGACGTCGTGGGCCGACCGAGGCGGTCGGCCGGTTACCTGAGTCACAGTAGGCACTTGCTGTTCACGCCTCGGCAGCGGCGGGCGAAGCGTGTGCAGAACGTGATCCACCAGGACCGTGGGACGTGGGCGCATCGCCGACTGCTGGTCCGCCCGCAGAGGTCGGTACCGCGTCGTCTACTCCATCCATGACGACGCAGTGTTCGTACGGGTCTTGCGCATCTCGCACCGAGCTGATGCCCACGACTGACGGTCCGCCTGGCGAGGACCGGATGTCAGCCGACGTCGTCAAGGCGTGTGCGGACGTACCGTGTCGCCCCTCGGACACAGCTTCACCCCGGTGTCCCTGCAGGTCAGG
Source organism: Modestobacter sp. VKM Ac-2979 (assembly GCF_026967995.1). Lineage (NCBI taxonomy): Bacteria > Bacillati > Actinomycetota > Actinomycetes > Geodermatophilales > Geodermatophilaceae > Modestobacter > Modestobacter sp. VKM Ac-2979. The sequence goes on along the minus strand of NZ_JAPVBO010000003.1, from coordinate 250,261 downwards.
GACTCGGCGTGTCTTGCTCTCGGGCCTGTTGAGGGCCTCGTGATACCGCCGTGATGCCTCGCGCCTGGGATCAGCCCTCGAGCAGCGCCGCGAAGCGGTCGGCCGCCTCGCGCCCCGTACCGGGGTGGTCGCGCGGGTACACGGTGAGCGTGATGGTGGCGCTGGCGTGGCCCAGACGCTGCGAGACCACCTTCACCGGACGAGCTCAGCCCGGTTGGCGCCCAGCGGTCGGCTCCGGCGCGCGGGTGTCCCGGCTCAGCCGGCGCCACACCCAGCCGGCCGGCACTCGGTTCCCGGAGACCACGTACTCCCGAACGGAATCCACCGTGAGCGTGGTCGCGAGCGCGCGGCGGGCGGCGGCCCACCCGGTCAGCAGCAGCTCGTCCCCCGGGGCCAGCAGGAAGTCCGCACCGGGGGTCGGGATCGCCTGCCCGTCGCGCACGACCAACAGCACCAGTGCGTGCAGGGGCCGGTCGCGGTCGTCGGGGTTGCGCAGCAGGTCACCCAGGCGCGCGTCACCGCCGGCGAGCCAGCTCCCGAGCGCCGGTGCCGCCCGAGGGGTCAGCGGGAGCGTCCACAGCCCCTCCAGGTGCCGGCCGCACAACGCGGTGAGGCGCTCCACCAGCTCTGCCGCCCAGGCGTCGCCCTGCCGGGGCATCTCCTGGATGAAACGCCACAGCAGGGGCGTGGCCAGCTGGGCGTACACATCCCGGGCGACCACCTCGGCGGGGACGAGCAGGGTGTCGATCCCCATCGCCGCGAACAGCGGGGCGCTGGCCGGCCGGTTCTGCCGGGCACCGATGAACAGGCCGGGGTTGGCCCGGCGGGCGGCGGCCACGAGGGAGAGATTGGTGATGTCGTTGTCCGTACCCGCGACGAACCCCACCGCGGTCGCCACTCCCGCACGGGCCAGCACGTCCGGGTCGACGCCGTCCCCCACCACGAGGTCGTCACCGGCGTCCTCATCGGCCCCGCCCGATCCCGGGTCGACGACGGTCACCGCGAGGCCCTCCGCGCGCAGGTCCGCGGCCAGCGACCGGCCGAGCCGGCCGTACCCGCAGACCACCCAGCGGCCCTCCCGCGGTGGGTGGCTGAGGGCGGGCAACTCCGCGCCCGGCCCGCGCTCGAGCCAGGTCAGCAGCCGGTAGGTGGCCGGTGCGCGCGCGGCCAGGCACAGGTGGTCGCCGTAGCGGTCGAAGGGGTTGACCACGGAGGGCGAGCCGAAGGCCTGCATCCGCTCGGCCATCGCCACGGACGTGGCCCGGGCGATGACCGGCAGCTCAGGACGGAGCAGGGCCGCGGCCATGACCACGGCGAGGTTGGCCTCGTCATCGTCGGTGAGGGCCACGACCGCCTCGCACGACGGGGAGCCCAGACCCATGACGGCGAGGTGGCCGGGGTCCCGGGCGTCACCGACCAGGGCGGGGATGTCGGCGTGGAAGGAGTCCAGTTCCAGGTCGTCGATCCGCTCGTTCGCGTGGTCGAGCACCACGAAGCGGCGGCCGAGCCCGTCGAGCGCGTGCCCGAGCAGCTCCCCGGCGCGCCCGTAGCCCGCCAGCAGCAGGAACGGCTCCCCCAACCGGCCGACCTTGCGGGTGACGTGCTGGAGGGCCAGCGCGGCGCGGAAGGCGCGGTCCTGCAGCAGGGCCAGCAGCGACCCGATGGCGTACGCCCAGCCGATCACGCTCAGGTAGATCGACACCATCGCCCACATCCGCTGGGCGGGGGTGAACGGGTACGGGATCTCGCCGAAGCCGATCGTCGTCGCGGTGTAGCTCATGAAGTAGAAGGCGTCGAAGAAGCCCATCCGCCACCGCCGGCCGGCCGCGTCCTCGCCGGGGACCAGCGTCAGCCCCAGCACGCTCACCGCGAAGACGACGATGAGCACGATCAGGGGGGCGCGCATCCGCCGCAGCACGAGGAACACCGGGGCCGACGCCTCGGCGTGCGGTACGGCGACCTCGGGCGGCGGGAGTCCGCCGGCTCGCCGGCCGTCGTCGTCCCACGCGAGCAGGCGCCACCACATCAGCAGCAGGGGGTTGCCCACAACGCCCTCCGATCACCCGCGGTGGAACGACGCCGTCTCCACGACCAGCAGCACGACCGAGACCAGGTTCGCCAACAAGGCGCCACCGGACAGCGACACGATGCTCGCCGTCGTGGCGGCGGTGAGACCGGCGGTGGAGACGTAGGCCGCGTAGCCGAGCACGAGGGCGGCGGCGATGAGCTGGAGGTCGGCGACGAGACTCGTGGCCAGGTGTACCGCACCGAGCTGCGTGCGGTCGCCGAACTTGAGCACGGTCGCGATGAGGTTGACGACGACCGCGGCGAACAGCTCGTACCGGTTGTGCACCGTCGGGTCGTCGATGTCGCCGAGGAAGAACCCGAAGTTCAGGGTGGCGGCGAGCACGACGAAGAACCCGAACACGACCTTCTCGAGGTTCACCCCGCCCCCCATCGCCGCCGACCGGGGCCGCCGCGCGCCGCTGCGGAACGTGTCCCGGCGGCATCGTGCACCCCCGGCGGGGTCCGGCGCAGCAGCAACCGCCCCGCCGCCGATCATCTGCACCGGTCGACACGGTGCCGCACGGTCCCGGCACATGCCGCCCAGTGGACTCATGCGCCATCACCGCACCAGAGCCTCCAGGTCACCGACGACCTCCGACGGATCAGGCATGGTGGCGATCTCGGCGGCCACCTCGCCGGCCGTCGCCCGCAGCACCGGGTCCGTCGCGAGCCGCTCCAGCGTGGCGGACGTCAGCTCGTCGAGCGGCACGGCCAGGCCCGCACCCCTTGCTGCGACGAGGCGGGCGTGCTTCGTACGGTCTCCGGCGCCCGGGACGACGATCTGCGGCACCCCAGCGGCCAGCGCGCTCATCAGGGTCCCCGCCACCGTGGTGCACGATGCCAGCGACGTGAGGCAGGACGTCTGCGAAGGGCAGCCAGTCCGTCGTCGTCACGTTCGGCGGCAGAGTCCGGCGGGCGACCGCCCGATCGGGCCGGACCAGGGCGACGTCGAGGTCCGCGTCCCTCGCGGCATCGACCACCCGCGTCATCAGCCGATCCGGTCGCGGGTCATCGACCGTCGAGCGTGACACCAGCAGGATCGGCCGGGTGCCACGTCGCGTGAACTGCTCCGGCACGTCCCCTCGTCCAGCAGCGACCACGTACCTCATCGGCCGCCCGATCCGGGCACGCTCGTGGAGGCTCGCGGGAATGGCGACCAGTGCGTCGACAGGTTCGGGGAGGGCGTCGTCGGCGTGACTCAGCGGGGTTCTACCCAGGCTCATCGCGACGGCATGGAAGAGATCACGGGCATCGAACAGCAGGGCGTCGACCAGGACGCTCGGCACCTCGCGCCGCCCTGCGACGATCGCGCCGGCGGCGGCCAGTCCTTCGTGCAGGACCAGATGCGGCTGCCACTCCTCGGCGAGCCGCAAGGCGCCGGGCGTCATGGCCTTGGTGACCGCGGCGAACAGCAACCCGACGCCGTCCGTCCCCTCGTCGCCCCGGACCATCCGGCCGACCCGGACGGGATGCCGGAGGAGCGAGCGGATCATGACCGGGCTCATGCTGAGCCCGGGTGCGACGTCATGGGCGGGCACCCCGGCCCTCCGAGCGGCCCCGACGCCATCGGCGGCGGTGGCCAGGAGCACGTCATGTCCAGCGACCTGCAGTGCGAGCGCCACAGGCACATGGGGAAGGACGTGCCCGATCATCGGCGAAGCCACCAGGAGGACACGCATGCGGACAGCGTGGCCCGCCCCCCCGTCCGGCAACAATCCCTCCCGGCTGCTACGAGGGTTGCGGCTTCCGGCTTCACCCCACCGCATGGTCACAGGTCGCCGCCCTGCGGGGTGATCCCTGACCGAGAGACAGCGGCCCCGGACCGAGATCATGTTCACCAGATGCTCCGACGTGACGGCATCGCCGCAGGTCAGGTCCGCGGCATGCATGAACGACGCTGACTGTGGGCCCGTCACGGCTTCGTCCTGGACCGCCAGGCGGACGGGCAGTCCCGAAGCTCCTGCCCTGCGCGTAGCGCCTGGTGCATGGCACGGTCGCGGTCATGACGTCGCCTGCCACCCGACCGTGCGCCACGCTCACCGCGCGCGCCCCTGCTCGACTCGCATCGCGCCCCGAGCTCGTGCAGGTCTCGACGGAGAGCCAGTTCGCCCGCACGATCCCGCCGCTGCTCGAGGACGTCCGGGCGGACGCACTGTGACGTCTCCACTCGGCCCGACCCTCGAGCACCGGGTGAGCCGCGCGATCCGCTACATCGAGCAGCAGCTCGACAGCGTGGGCACCGCCAACTGGGATGACACCCGGGGGCACCTCGCGAAGACCCTCGACATCGCGCCGTCGCTCACCATCGATCCCGTCCTGCGGGCAGTGATCGACCTCGAGTCGACCGGCGCACTCGCCCACGACCTTGAGACAGAGACGTACCGGCGGCCGCGACCGACCGACCCGCGGGAGGCCGACCTCGCTGAGGTCGCCGAGGCCGTGCTCGCCCTCGGCTGGCCGACCAAGGCCGACGGCGGGCACCGGACGATCCATCAGACCTTCAAAGCGCTCCGCGGCGAGTACCGGCACGCCGACGTCTACCGGGCGATGCACGAGCGGCTCAAGGGGCGCGAGCTCGAGCTGTACGCCATGAAGTCCTGGCGCGCCCGCGGCGAGCTGGCGCTCGCGGCCACACGGCTCGCGGACCCGACCACCACGGTCGCGCAGGCGCTCGCCGACGAGAGGAAGCTCGAGGCCCACCTCGTCGACGCCTACGTCGCGACGCTCGGCTACAAGCCGAGGCTCGAGCACCCGATCAGGAGGGACGGGGACTCCGGCCTCTTCGCGGACATCTACGACGAGCGTCGCCGCCTGATCATCGAGGCAAAGGCCACCGTCGACGGACTGTTCCCGGCAATCGGGCAGGTGCACCGGTACCGCTACCTCATGAACCTCGCCGCCGACCGGACTCTCGTCGACCGGGTGGCCGTGCTGCTACCCGGTGAACCGTCCCGAGATGATCTCTCATGCGCCGCGGCGATGGACCTGGGTCTCGACGTGATCTGGCAGGACGGCGAAGGCTTCGAGCACCGAGTGCTCAGGTGACGCACGGCGGCACGGTCATCGTGGCCACATGAACCCTCGAGGGGACTGTCCGTCGATGTGCCGCTCCGTGTGCTGACGGCGGTGACCGGAGTCTCGGGCTCCGGCGAGTCGACGCTGGTCGCGCAGGCGCTCGCCGAGGTCGTGAGCCGGCACCTCGGTCCGACACCGGAGGGCCCGTCGCGGACGTCCTCGCCGACGTCCCGGCCGCCTCGTGCAGCCGGTAGACGCTCCAGGACATCGGACCGGACCACCTAGCTACCTGCTCGACGAGCCGACGTCGGGCCTGCGCGGCGGTTCGCGGACTCCTGATGGCCCGGGGCGGTCACCCGGACCTGGCCGTCTGGAACACCGGGAGCGTCCAGCCGTTGCAAGCAGATGAACGCTCAACTTCATGGCGACAGGAGGGCTCATCCATGACCACGCAGCTCTACGGCACCCATCCCCTCCCCCGGGTGCGCGAGCTCCTCGCCGCCGGCGACGACGTGCCGGCCGCCACGCCAGAGGTGCAGGCATGACCACGCTGGGCATCCTCGGCGCCGGCAAGGTGGGCACCGTGCTGGCCCGACTCGCGATCGCGAACGGGTACGACGTGCTGGTCGCCGGCTCGGGCGACCCAGCGAAGATCGCGTTGACCGTCGAGGTGCTCGCCCCGGGGGCGACCACGACGACCGCGGCTGATGCCGCACTCAAGGCGGATGTCGTCGTCCTGGCCCTGCCGCTGGGCAAGTACCGCACTCTGCCGGTCGATGCACTGGCCGGGAAACTGGTCATCGACGCGATGAACTACTGGTGGGAGGTCGATGGCGTCCGCGACGACCTCACCGATCCGCGCACCTCCACCAGCGAGATCGTGCAGGTCTTCCTGCCGGAGTCCCGGGTGGTGAAGGCGTTCAACCACATGGGTTACCACGACCTGGAAGGCGAGACCCGCCCCGTCGGCGATCCCGGCCGGAAAGCCATCGCGATCGCCGGGGACGAGATCGCCGACCTCGACACCGTTGCCCGGATCGTCTCCGACCTGGGTTTCGACGCGGTCGTCGCCGGCCCTCTCGCGTACGGCGTGCGCCTCGAACCGCGAACCGAGCCCTTCGGCGCCGACGTCGACGCCGAACAGCTGCGCGCGATGATCGATCGGTTCCCCGCCTCCGACCGCGGCCGGGAGGTCATCGCCGCTCGCCGGTGACCTGCCTGCACTGCCGGTCGGCGGCTGGGCGTTCGGCGGGGTCGCGCCCTCGGCGGCCGAACTCGGTGAGCTCCACCTCGACACCGACCTGCTGGGGACGCCGCGAGACGCTGACCCCCGGCTGCGTCGGAGCGCTATGGCGTGAAGGTGCGGACGATCCTGCTCGAGGTGGGCCGGCGAAGCTGGTCGGCGGCCAGGAGGTCATGTTCGTCGACATCGCGCCGGACCACGTCGCGGCGGGTCCTCCGCCGGACGTGGCCCAGCGCGATGTCGAGCCGGCTCAGCCGACCGGCACCGGCACCGGCGCGGGAGTCGCCTCGGCCTCGCCTTCCACCCGCACCACGGGGAGCAGCCGGTCGAGCCACCCCGGCAGCCACCAGTTGGCCTTGCCCAGCAGCGCCATCGTCGCCGGCACGAGCACCATGCGCACCAGCGTCGCGTCGAGCGCGATGGCGACGGCGAGCCCCAGGCCGATCATCTTGACGAACGGTTCCGGGGTCGCGACGAAGGACAGGAACACCGCCGTCATGATGAGCGCTCCGCAGGTGATGACGCGGGCGCTGGACGCCAGGCCGCGCGCGACCGCCTCGACGTTGTCCCCGGTGGTGTCGTAGGCCTCGCGGATGCGCGAGACGAGGAAGACCTCGTAGTCCATCGACAGGCCGAACAGCACGGCGAAGAAGATGGCCGGCAGCGGCGAGGCGATGAGGTAGGTGTCCTCGAGCCCGATCAGGCCGCCGAGCCAACCCCACTGGAAGACCGCGACCACGACGCCGTAGGCCGCGCCGATCGACAGCAGGTTCATGACCACGGCCTTGAGGGCGACCGTGACGGACCGGAACACCACGACCAACAGCAGGAACGACGCGGCCAGGACCGCCCCCAAGAGCAGCGGCAGGGTCGAGCTGAGAGAGGTGTCCAGGTCGATCGCGAGGGCGGCCTGGCCGGTCACGTGCACGCCGTCGGACGCGCCGGACCGGATCCGCTCCAGCGTCTGCGCTGTGGCCGGGTCGGCCGGCGCGGTGGTCGGCAGCGCCCTCAGCACGGCGGTGTCGCCGTCCGTGGAGAGCCTCGCCTCGGCGACCGAGCCGATGCCGGGATCGGCCGCGATGCGCTCGGCGAGCAGCGGGACGTCGTCCACGCCCAGGCCGGAGCCCGAGAGGTCGGCGACGACGAGCAGCGGCGCGTTGATGCCGGGCCCGAAGCCCTCGGTGAGCAGGTCGTGCGCCTGCCGGTGCGTGGTGCCCACCGGCGCGTCGCCGGCGTCGGGGAAGCCGGTCTTCATCGACAGCGCGGGCGCAGCCAGCGTCAGGAGCAGCAGCGACGCCACGACCAGGTACGGCCAGGGCCGCGTGGAGATGCGGTGGGACAGCCGCCACCAGGCGGTCGCCTCGACGGGACGCGCGGGACGCCGCCGGCCGACCACCCGACCGGCGTCGATGCGGTCTCCGAGCAGCGACAGCAGCGCGGGGAGCAGGGTGAGCGCCGTCGCCACGGCGAACAGCACGACGAGCGACGTCGCGAGGCCGATCGACGCGAGCACGCCCATGCCGGTCAGCACGAGGGCGGCCATGGCGAGCACCACGGTGACGCCGGCGAAGAACACCGCGGTGCCGGAGGTGCCCATCGCGGCCGACAGGGCTGTCGCGTTGTCCTGGCCCGCGATCCGGTTCTCGCGGTAGCGGGACACCAGGAACAGCGCGTAGTCGATGCCGACGCCGAGCCCGACCATCGCGGCGATCACCGGCCCGGAGGTGGAGACGTCCATCGCTCCGGCGAGCAAGGTGATGCCGCTGAGCCCGGCGGCCACCGCGACCAGCGCCAGCGCGATCGGCACGAGCGCGGCCACCACCGTGCCGAACGCGACGACGAGGACGACCAGCGCGACGAGGACGCCGACCGCCTCGGCGCCGGACGGCTCGGGCTCTGTGTTGAGGAGCACCGCCTCACCGCCGACCTCAGCGGTGAGCCCGGCGTCGCGCGCCGGGGCGAGGGCCGCGGCGAGCGCCTCGGCCGGCTCCGGCCCGAGCTCTCCGGACGGCGCGTCCATGACGATGTCGGCGAAGCCGATCCGCCCGTCGGGCGAGACGGCGCCGCTCGCGAAGGGATCGGTCACCGCCGTGACGCGCTCCACCGCGCGCAGCTGGACGAGCGTCGCCTCGACGTCGTCCAGGTATGCGGTGAGGAGCTCGCCCTCGGGCGCCGCGAACACCGCGACGGCGGAGCCGACGGCCGCCTCGGGGAAGCCCTGCTCGAGCAGCTCGGTGGCGGCGGCGCTGTCGCTGCCACGCACGGTCAAGTCGTCGAGGTAGGCGCCGCCGAGCGTGCTCGAGAGCGCGACGACGAGCGCGGCGAGCACGGCCCAGGCGCCGATCGTCCGCCTCGGGTGGCGGGCGCTCGCGGTGCCGATCCGTCGGATCCAGCCGTTCATGGTCGCTCCAGGGAGTCGGGAGGAGGCGGTCACCTCGGACTCTCCGCGGGAACCGCGTTGTCGTCGCCCGGCGCGGGACGGGCTCGGAGCGGCGCCGTCTCCCCCTGGAGGAGGAGATCGGTGCCCGACTCAGGACCGGCGACAGCAGCGCCGGGCGCGCCTACGTTCAGCGCATGCGACCCGGCCCGTTCACGCGCTGGCCGCGGGCGGCCGACGCCGTCCTCGCCGCGGTGCTGTTCGTGCTCACGCTGCTCTTCACGACCGGGCCGGACGACTCGTGGGTGCTGCGCGATCTCGGCGACGTCCGCGCTGGGTCGTGCTGCTGTTCGCCGTCGGCAGCGGCGCGCTGTACTGGCGCCGCCACGCACCTGTCGTCGTCCTCGCCGTCGTCCTCGCCGCGTGGGCGCTGACCCTCGGCAGCGGCCACGCCGACCTCGGCGGCCATGCGCTCTTCGCCCTCTACGCCCTCGGGCGCTACGGGTCGGTCGAGCGGTGGGGACACCTCGGGGTGGACGTCGCGCTCGTCGTGCTCGTGCTCGACGGGGTCACCGGCGACGTCCCGTGGAGCGGGGTCGCGTTCGGCGTCGTCGTCTTCTTCGCCGTCTGGGAGGTCGGACGTCGGCTGCGGCTGCGCTCTGAGCGCGCCGTGCTGGAGGAGCGCGAGCTGCGGGAGCGGGAGCGTCGCATCGTGACCGAGGAGCGGTCCCGGATCGCGCGCGAGCTGCACGACGTCGTCGCGCACCGGGTGAGCCTGATGACGGTCCAGGCCGGCGCGGCGAAGACCGTCGCGTCGGCCGACCCCGAGGCGGCGGCGCGCGCCATGGGCGCGGTCGAGGAGGCCGGCCGGCAGGCGCTGGACGAGCTGCGTCACCTGCTCGGCGTGCTGCGTCCCTCGACCGGATCGGCGGACACCGAGCCGCAACCGGGTCTGGCCGACCTCCCCGCGCTGGTGGCGCGGATGCGCGAGGCGGGCCTGGACGTCGACCTGGACATCGACGGCGTGACCGGCGGGCTGCCCGCGCGGGTGGAGCTGTCGGCGTACCGCATCGTGCAGGAGTGCCTGACGAACGTGGTGAAGCACGCGGGTCCCGGCGCGCGCACCGGCGTCCGGCTCACGACCGAGGGACCGGATCTCGTCGTCGAGGTGCGCGACGACGGCAGCGGAGCGACGTCACTGCCCGGCGCCGGGCACGGCATCGTCGGCATGCGCGAGCGCGCGCAGCTGCTCGGTGGCAGCCTCGACGTCGGCCCGCGTCCGGACGGCGGGTTCGCCGCGCGGGCCCGCCTGCCGCTCGACGGCGGGGCGGCATGACGATCCGGGTGGCCGTCGTCGACGACCAGGCGCTCGTGCGTGGCGCGTTCGCGATGGTGCTGAACCACCAGCCGGACATTGAGGTCGTCGCGGAGGCCGGCACCGGCGTCGAGGCGATCGACGTCGCCCGCCGGCACCGGCCCGACGTCGTGCTGATGGACATCCGCATGCCGGAGATGGACGGCCTGGAGGCCACGGCGCGCATCGTCGCCGAGCTGGGCGACGCGGTGCGGGTGGTCATCCTCACGACGTTCGAGCCGGACGAGTACGTGTACCGGGCGCTGCGCGCGGGAGCGAGCGGCTTCGTCCTCAAGGACCTGCCGCCCGAGCAGCTCGTCGTCGCCGTCCGCACGGTCGCCGACGGCGGCGCGCTGCTGGCGCCGTCGATCACCCGGCGGCTGATCGAGCGGTTCGCGGCGCAGCGCGCGCCCGACACCGCCCTCGCCGGACGGCTGGAGAGCCTGACCGCCCGCGAGCGCGACGTCGTCACCGCCGTCGCGAGGGGGCGGAGCAACGCCGAGATCGCGCGCGAGCTGTACATCGGCGCGGCGACGGTGAAGTCGCACGTGTCGAGCGTGCTCACCAAGCTCGGCTTGCGCGACCGTGCCCAGGTGGTGGTGTTCGCCTACGAGGCGGGGCTCGTCGAGCCGGGCGCCTGAACGCCGGGCGACGTCAGTCGCGCCCGTCCGGGCGGGCCGGGGGCGGTCCCGGGATGCCTGGACTCTGTCGAGGTCGGTGCCCGGCCCGACGTGCCGGCACCGCGTGATCAGGTCGCCTTTCAGGGTCTTCCCTGATGATCTTCGCCCCCGCCCAGATCTAGCGTCCTGCGCAACGACCAGGACGCACCGAGGGGCAGCCATGAAGGCGATCGTCCAGCACCACTACGGATCCCCCGACACCCTGCGACTCGAGGACGTCGACCGCCCGGACGCCGCACCAGGCCACGTCCTCGTTCGCGTGCGGGCCACCTCGGTCAACGCGGCTGACTGGCACGTCATGCGCGGTGATCCGAAGCTGGCCCGGTTGCAGCTCGGCGTGCGCCGCCCCAAGGCGTCGATCCGAGGCCGCGACTTCGCTGGCGAGGTCGTCGAGGCCGGCGTAGGGGTGAGCCATGTGCAGACCGGCGACGAGGTGTACGGCGAGACGGGCATGACCGACGGCGCCTTCGCCGAGTACGTCTGCGCGCCGGCTGATCAGGTGGCGCGCAAGCCCGCCGGCCTGACCTTCGAGCAGGCCGCCGCCCTACCGCTCGCCGGCTGCACCGCCCTCCAGGGGCTCCGCGACGTCGCGCGCGTGCAGCCCGGCCACCGGCTGCTCGTCAACGGCGCCTCCGGTGGGGTCGGCACGTTCGCCGTCCAGATCGGCAAGGCCCTCGGCGCGCACGTCACCGCCCTCTGCAGCACCCGGAACGTGGAACTGGTGCGCTCCCTCGGTGCAGACGACGTCGTCGACTACACCACCGTGGACATCATCGCGGCCGCTCGCCGCTTCGACGTCGTCCTCGACCTCGTGGGCAACCGCCGCCTCGGTGAGCTGCGCCAGGTTCTCACCGAGCGCGGAGTCCTGGTGCTGGCCGGCGGCGGGGTGTTCGACGGCGGCAGCCTGGTCGGCCCGATACGACTGATCGTCGCCGGCGGGCTGGCCGGCCGGGTGGTCCGTCAGCGGATCCAGCCGTTCACCGCGACACCGACCACCGAGCGCCTGGACGCCCTGGCTCGGCTGGTCGAGTCCGAGCGGGTCCACCCGGTCATCGACCGCACGTACTCGCTGGCCCAGGTACCGGCCGCAATCCGCTACCTGGAGACCGAGCACGCCCGTGCGAAGGTCGTCGTCACCGTCCCCTGATCAGCAGGTCCACCTGCGGCGGGTCCCTCGGCGCCCTCCGACCGCCCCCGTGACCGCCGATGGTCGTTGCAGAGTCGGCGCAGCCCACGCTCGGGGTCGGTCCGCCGGGAACGGGCGGTGCGGTGCCACCGCCCGGGACGCGACCTCATGACACCCGCGACGCCATCGTCGACGTACACCGGAGTGCGGTGCCGCTGCGGCCCGTGATGACGCTGCGCGGGGGCCGGAGATGACATCGTCATGCGAAAGACGTGTGATCACGCACTGGGCTGGAACTCCCTGGCCCGGTGGCATGGGTGCATGAACTCCGACTTCGTCGAGGACCTCATCATCCAGCTCACCGAGTTCGCCGCCGGACTGGAGCAGTGGCAGCAGGTCGGCACACTGCTCCTCTTCGGCATGATCCCGTTCGTGGAGTCCTACCTGGGCAGCTTCATCGGCACCATCGTCGGTGTCGACCCGCTCCTGGCCGTGCCCGCCGCCGTCATCGGCAACATCGTGGCCACCTTCCTGACCATCGCCCTTGCCAGCGGCGTCCGAGATGCGGCCACCCGGGGCCGGTCGGGCAAGGCGCCGTCCAAGGGCAAGCGGAAGGTCGCCAAGTACTTCGAGCGTGTGGGTGTTCCTGGCGTCTCACTGCTCGGAGCGGTCCTCCTGCCCACGCAGATCACCGCGCCGACCCTGATCGCGCTCGGAGCACGCAGAGGTGCCGTCTACGTGTGGATGGCCATCGCGATCACCGTCTGGGGCATCGCCTTCGGGTTCTTCGGAGACCGCGTCGTCGCCTGGTACGGCTGAGCGGTCGCCTGGTACGGCTGAGCGGACACCACGCTCGATGTCCAGCGCCTCGACCGGTTCGATCCCTGGCGTCGATCCGGCCCCGACACCGAGGACCATAACCGCGTGGCCTCGAAGTGGCGGGCCACGACGTCCGGCATGCGGTTCGCCGCCCCGAGGATGAACTCGGCGACCTCCGCGATGCCTTCCTCGCTCCTCAGGTCGATGGCGACGTCGGCCGACTGGCTGACCTTGCTCTTCCGACGCCCGTTCGTCGTCGCCTCCTGGGCAACGGTCAGCTGAACCGGGGGCAGTCCTTGGACCGCGCCCGCGGCGCTGCTCATCACCGCGGCCGTCGACGGACCGTGTCGTGCCCCTCCGTGGGCGGTCACCGGTGACCGCGCGTTACCGATCGGGTGACCGAGCGTCCGCCTGGGGTCGATCAGTGTCGTGCCGAGTGGCCTGACGCAGCCAGCCGGCCCAGACCTCAACGGGGGTCGGGCGTTGCGGCAGACGGCCCATGGGACGGTGCGACGAAGGCGCAACTGCCGGCGTGATCCTGTGACTCCTGGCAGACGCGGCCGGTGTGCAGGTCTGTCATGCCGCAGTGGCCGGCAGCCGCGGCCGACTCGTCGATGCTCGCGTTGTGCAGGTCCAAGCGCTCGGCGTCGGCCGGTCGCGGTGCTGAGCTGGTCATGAGGTCCTCGAATCAGGTCGGGAAGAGGCGGTCGGGACCGACGAAGCGCGATTCGGGTCCGAGCGGAGCACGGGACTCCGACGAGAGTCCCCCCTGGCGGGGCCCGGCGACAGGGCCTTCGGTCCCTGTTCGCGACCGGGGAACTCTCCTGGCCGGGACTGCGGCGGCCACCCCGGGCAGCTCCGGACCGATCCGGATCAGGCGTAACCGCAGGCGTGTGCGGAGGTACCGAGTCGCCCCTCGAACACCAGATCGAACCCCTGACAACCCAGGGCCGTGGGAGTTCTGGCGTTCCTGGCTCCGGTACGTCCGGTCTCGGATGAGCCGTGGCGGACGCCCCCGCTGGGGCTCATCCGAGACGATGGGCAGCGGTTGCAGCCAGCGCACCCAGGCTGTTCGTCGCCAGATGGAGGAGGACGGGGGCCAGCAGGCTGCCGCTCCGGAGGCGCAGCCAGGCGAAGAGGACCCCCGCTGCCGCCGTGAACGTACATCCGAGCAGGACGGCGACGACGAGTCCCGCAGACCCGTCGATCAGGGTGTTGGCAGTGGCCGCGCTCAGCGTGGGACGGATGTGCCAGATCCCGAAGAGGACCGCCGAGACCGCGATGGCCGCACGCGGCGCCGCCACCCGCATCAGCGCCGCCAGCAGGACGCCACGGAAGGCCATCTCCTCCCACAGGACGGTGCCGAGCGGGATCCGGACCAGCACCTGGTAGGCGACCTCTGCGGAGCTGGCACCGGCGAGCCGTGCATCCGCCAGGAGGGGGCGGACCGGCGAGGCCATGAGGCCGGCCGCGTAGCCGGCGGCGACCACGGCGGAGCACGCCCCGCCCCATCGCAGCCCTGCTCGGGCTCCACGCGGATCGAGGCCCAGTTCCTTCCAGGTGAGGCCGACGAACCGAGCCCCCACGAGGAGCAGGCCCGTCGCCGCCAGATTGACCGGGACATAGGACTGCGGGTAGCCCGGCGTCCGGGTGATGACGACGTTGTTCCAGGCGGCGAGGAGCACGGCGACGGAGGCGGCGAACAGGAGCGCGCCCCGGCGGCCTGCTGGTCGAACATGCACGCGTGAGGTCTTCCCCGTTCGCGCGCCGGCTCACCTTCGCGGCCATGGCGCTGTCCTGCGTCGCTGCCGTGATGGCCTGGGGCGAACTGTCGGTGGGGGCGCTCGTCGTGATCGGCGCGGCCGGGACCGCCGTCGTCGTCGTGGCGTTGGTCCGGCAGTCGGGCGAGACCGCTCCACCAGTGGGGCGACGAGGGCTGCCGTGGCTCGCCCTCGTGACCGCCGCCGTGTCCTGGGAACTCGTGACGCTCGCCGACGACGAGCTGCCGACGGCGAGCGATCTCGCGGATCCCTTCCTCGCCGAACCGCTGCTGCGCGGCGCCGCCACCGTGTGCTGGCTGGCCGTCGGGGCCTGGCTGCTCGGTCGTCCGCGCCGCCGGCCACAGCGATGACCAACGGCGTCCTGCTGAGCGCTGCCGGCTTCCTGGGGCTGCTCGTCGTCGGTGTGGCGATCGAGGTCTGCGCCCGCCTCGGACTCGGTCCGGCCACCGCGGGCCGAGCTCTGGGCGCCGCCATGCGGACGACGCCCGGCCGCGCAGTCGTCCTGCTCACCTGGCTCTGGCTCGGCGTGCACTTCCTGGCGCGTTGATGCGGTCGTACGGTCCCTCGGGTTGCGGGTCGGCCGAGCAGTGAGCGAGTCAGCTGTACGGCGGACGGGAGAGGCCCGGGGCGCTGCGACGACGGGCGTCACGCACCGTCTGAGATGCGGAACCGCTGCCGGTAGGACGTGGGAGTGGTGGCGTAGGCCGCGGTGAAGTTCTGGCGGAGGGTCACGGCGCTGCGGAAGCCGCACGCGCGTGCTGTCCGCTCGATCGACCAGGTCGTGGTCTCCAACAGCCGCCGGACCTCCTCGAGTCGCTGGGTCAGGACCCAGCGGGCGGGGGTGGTCCCGACCGCTTCGGTGAACCGGCGGGTGAAGTTGCGCCCGCTCATCCGGGCGTGGCCGGCCAGCTGGTCGACCGCCAGGTCCCGGTCGAGGTTGGCCAGCGCCCAGTCCATGGTGGCGCCGATCGGGCCTCCCCCGCCCGGTTCGGGCACGGGCCTCTGGACGAACTGGGCCTGGTCTCCGTCGCGATGCGGCGCCACCACCAGGTGCCGGGCCAGCGTGTTGGCCGCAGCGCTCCCGAGGCGGGTGCGGACCACGTGCAGACAGGCGTCCAGGCCCGAGGCGGTGCCGGCTGACGTGAGGACGTCGCCGTGGTCGAGGTACAGGGCAGAGGCGTTCACCTGCACCGCGGTCCGCCGCTGCTGCAGCAACGGTGCCGCCGCCCAGTGCGTGACGGCGCCCCGGCCGTCGAGGAGCTCGCTGTCGGCCACCGGAAACGCGCCCAGACACAGTCCGACGACGGTCGAACCGTCGTCGTGCGCACGGTTGACCAGTTGGACCAGGTCGTCGCTGGCTGGCCGGAGATCAGCCGGCCAGGAAGGCAGCACCACGATGTCGGCGCCCGACACGACCTCAGGTCCCGCGACGTCCTCGACGCGCAGACCCTCAGCAGTGCGGATGCCATGCCCATCCTGCGTCCACACGGAGGTCTGCCAGCCGGACGCCAGGCCGAGCCGGGAGACCTCACCGAACACGAGCAGAGGCGTGGCCAGGTGGAACATCGTCATGCCGTCGAAGGCGTGCACCGCGATCTTCACTCTTGTCCTGATCTCATCGACTGTCGTCAGTTCAGCCACTCACGGTATGCCCAGCGCGGCGGGCACCCTGATGGGCGTCGACGCCGTCCAGCCAGGGAGTACGAGCCATGTCCGCCCCCCGCCGTGCCCTTGTCGTCATCGACGTGCAGAACGACTACTTCGATGGACCGCTGGAGATCCAGTACCCGCCGCGCGAGGACTCCCTCGCCCGCATCGTGAGCGCCATGGACGTCGCCGCTCAGCACGAGCTCCCGGTGGTCGTGGTCCGGCACGAGCTCCCCGCGGGGGCGCCGGTCTTCGCGGCCGGCTCGGCCGGGCAGGCGCTGCACCCGGACGTCGAGAAGCGCACGACGGACACGTCCAAGCTGGTGACCAAGAGCAACGCCAGCGTCTTCTCCGGCACCGACGTCGCGTCCTGGCTCGCGGACAA
Organism: Modestobacter sp. VKM Ac-2979; assembly: GCF_026967995.1. Classification (NCBI taxonomy): domain Bacteria; kingdom Bacillati; phylum Actinomycetota; class Actinomycetes; order Geodermatophilales; family Geodermatophilaceae; genus Modestobacter; species Modestobacter sp. VKM Ac-2979. The sequence continues at coordinate 233,767 of NZ_JAPVBO010000003.1, read as the reverse complement.
CGGGCTCGACTGCATCACCTTGGTCGGGTACATGACCAACAACTGCGTCATCGGCACCGCAGCCGCCGCCGAGGACCTCGGGATCGCCGTCGAGGTCCTCTCCGACGCCACCGGCGCCATCAGCATCGTGAACGACGCCGGCAGCGCCTCCGCTCGGCAGGTCCACGAGACCCTCATGGCGCTGCTGAACTCCAACTTCGCCGCCGTCGCCACCACCGCGACGTGGACCAGTGCCGTCGAGCAGGGTGAGGCCTTGACCAGCAGCGACCTGGGGACGTCCGCCGTCCAGGGCCGTGCCGCCTACGGCGCCACGCCGTAGGCGCCTCCCGTCACGCCCGGGCGGGCGGTGCTCCCGCACCGGGCAGCCGCGGCCCGGTGGTCACTCCCGCAGGGCCGCGTGGACCTCCTCGGCGTGGTCGAAGACGAGGAAGTGCCCCTCACCGGCGAACCAGTGAGCCGAACAGTTCGGGAGCATCGCAGTGAGCACCTGCCCGAGCGCCACGGGCACCAGCCAGTCCTGCGTCCCGTGCCAGAGGTGCACGCGCTGACGCACGCTGGACAGCGGGAAGCCCCACGGCCGGAACAACAACGCCCGGTCCTGGGCCAGCGACGAGGACCCCTGGCGCAGCCCCTCGGTGAAGGTCTCGGACAGCACCTGTCGGACGTCGGGCCGACCGAGCAGTCGCCGGTCGGTCGCGTTGAGCCGCAGCTGCAGGTAGCACGGGATCAGCGCCGGCCGCAGCGCGATCGGCGCGAAGACCGGCTGCAGGAACGCCGCCGCCACGCCAGGCCGGTGGACGGCGTCCCGCACCCGTCCGGGCACCCACTGCGGCCAGGGCCACGGGACGTCGGGCGGCGGCGCCCCGCCGAGGACGCCGACGGCCCGCACCCGCTCTCCGAAGACGTGCGCACAGGCCAGGGCGTAGGCGGCGCCACCGGAGAGGCTGAGCACGGCGAACCGGTCGACGCCCAGGTGGCTGAGCAGCTCGTCGACGTCGTCGGGCCAGTCGAGCACGCGGCGGCCGGGTTGCGGGTCCGAGCGCCCGAAGCCGGGACGGTCGGGGACGACGAGGCGCACGCCCCACCGTCGGTAGGTCTCGCCGTCCGGGACGTGCCGCTCCAGCCGTGAGCTCGGTGAGCCGTGGCAGGCGAGCACCGGCCACCCGTCCGGGTCGCCCCACTCGGCGTACGCGAGCGCCCGGCCGTCACGCAACCGGATGCTGCCCTCCCGGTGCCCCGCTGCGCCGCTCACGCAGCCTGCTTACCCCGCCCGGACGCTCAGCCGCACCTCACAGGCAGGAGCGATGGTCACCGGCGCCGGCGGACCGCGCCTCACCTTGCCGGCCGGTGGCGGGGCTCCTAGCGTCGGCCCACCCGAGGACGTGCGCGCGCCTGCCGGCGAGCCCTCTCGAGGGGCAGCGAGGAGCTGATCGTGGACCGCATGAGCGCGACCGACGCCGGGTTCTTCTACGCGGAGAGCGAGAACACGCCCATGCACGTGGGCTCGGTCTCGGTGTTCGAGGGGCCGGCACCGTCCTACGGCGACGTGGTGCGGCTGCTGGTGAGCAAGCTGCCCCTCGTGCCCCGCTACCGGCAGCGGGTGCGTTCGGTGCCGTTGGAGCTGGGCCGCCCGCTGTGGGTCGACGACGAGCACTTCCAGGTGCTGTACCACGTGCGGCACACCGCGGTGCCCAGGCCGGGTGACCGCGAGCAACTGCGCAACCTCGCCGGGCGGGTGCTGGGTCAACGGCTCGACATGAGCAAGCCGCTGTGGGAGGTCTGGCTGGTGGAGGGCCTGGAGGAGGACCGGTGGGCACTGATCCTCAAGGTCCACCACTGCATGGTCGACGGCGTGGCCGGCGCCGACCTGATGCAGCTGCTCTTCGACTCGAGCCCCGACGCCGTGCACGGCGACCCGCGGGACTGGTCGCCGCAGCGCAGTCCCTCGACGCTGGCAGTGGTCGCCGGTGCGGTGCAGGACGCCGCGCTGCGGCCCACCCGGCAGCTGCTCGCCGCCCCGGGCGTGGTCGGGACGGTGAAGGGGCTGGTCAGCACCGGCCGGGGTCTCGCCGCGGAGATGCCCACCCTGGCCCGGCAGCTGACGACCCCCGTCGCCCGGGCGCTGAACGGGCCGATCGGACCGCACCGCCGGTGGGCGTGGGCGGAGACGCAGCTGGCGGAGGTCAAGCGAGCTCGCACGGCCCTGGGCGGCACGGTCAACGACCTGGTGCTCACCGCCATCACCCGCGGCTTCCGCGATCTCCTGCAGGGCCGGGGGGAGCTCGCCGACGGCCTCGTCGTGCGCACCATGGTGCCGGTGTCGGTGCGCACCGAGGGCGAGCGCGGCTCGCTGGACAACAGGATCTCCGCGGTCTTCGTCGACCTGCCGGTGGCCGAGCCGGACCCCCGCTCGCGGCTGGCCTCCGTCCGGGAGCAGATGGACCACCACAAGTCCGCGCTGCAGCGGCTGGACACCCGCTCGATCATCGGGCTGGCCGACGTCACCGCCCCCGGCCTGCTCGCCTTCGGCGTGAAGGCAGGCACCCGGGCCGGGCAGTGGTACGCGCAGGCGGTGACCACCAACATCCCCGGGCCGCGGGTGCCGCTGTTCGTACTGGGCTCCCGGATGCTCAACTCGCACGCCTACGTGCCGATCTCCAGCGGGATCCGACTCAGCATCGGCGTCTTCAGCTACGTCGACGAGATGACCTTCGGCGTCAACGCCGACTTCGACGCCTTCCCCGACGTGGACGTCCTCGCCGAGGGGATCAGCGCGGGCATGGACGAGCTGTGCGCCCTGAGTGCGGAGCCGGCCGCCGGCACGGCCGGCTGACCCGCGGCGGCGTCCCCGGCCGGGTTGGCATCCCGTCCCGGGGGTAGCCGCCGGAGGTGACCGACACCGATGACCGGACCACCACTGGCTCTCCGGGGAGCGCAGGGGACGGGGTCGGCCTGACGGTCGCCGTCACTGGGCCCACCGGGACCTTCGGAGCCGGCCTGGTCCCGCTCCTGCAGTCCGATCCCGGGGTCGCGCGCATCGTCGGGGTCGCCAGGCGTCCGTTCGACCCGGCCGACCGTGGCTGGACGAAGATGGAGTACCGCCGAGGCGACGTCCGGGATGCCAGCACCCTCGCCGACGCCTTCGCTGGCGCCGACGTGGTCGTGCACCTGGCGTTCCACATCACCGGCAACGCCCGGCCCGAGGAGATCCGGGCCATCAACGTCGACGGGACGCGGAACGCCTTCCGCGCCGCCTCGGCCGCCGGCGCGCGACGGTTCGTGCACGCCTCCTCGGTCGCCGCCTACGGCTTCTCCCGCGACAACCCGGTGGGGATGACCGAGGAGTGGCCGGTGCGCACGTCGTCCCGGCTGTTCTACGCCCGGGAGAAGGCAGAGGTGGAGGAGCTGCTGGTCACCGAGGCGGTTGCCGCCCCCGACGTGGCGCTCTACCTGCTCCGGCCGCCGTTGGTGCTCGGTCCGCACAGCCTCGGCGCCAAGGACCTGCTGCCCGGTTCCCTGGCGCCGCTGGCCCGGCGGTTCGCCGGGGCGGCCATCCGGCGCCTGCCGGTGCCCGTGCCGGTCGCCGTGCCCGCCGTCCCCGTGCAGTTCGTCCACGAGGACGACGTCGGCTCGGCCCTGCTCCTGTGCGTCCTCGGCGCCGGCCCGCCCGGGGCCTACAACATCGCCGGCGACGGCGTCCTCACCGCGGCCGACGTGGCCCGCGAGTGCGGCGCGCTGCCGCTGCCGCTGCCGGCCGGCCCGGCGCAGCTGGCCGCCCGGGCGGTCTCCCGGCTGCCCTTCCTGCCGCCGCCGGCCCAGTGGGTGGAGGCGCTGAGCCATCCGGCGATCATGGACACCACGAAGGCCCGGACCCAGCTGGGCTGGCGGCCGCGGTACACCGGCCTGCAGGCACTGCGCGACACCGTGTCCCGCTGAGGCCGGACCGCAGGCGGCCCTGCCCTCAGCCCGGCGGCAGCTGCTGCAGCCAGGGGACGACGTCGTCCGCCAGGCGCTCAGGAACCTGCAGCTGCGGCACGTGCCCGACGCCGGGGAGCTCGACGTACCGCCAGTCCGGGTGCCGGTGGGCCACGTCGCGGGCGTTCGCGACCGGCACCAGCCGGTCCCGCTCGCCGTGCACGAGCAGGACCGGCACCGAGATCGTCGCCATCGCCCGGCGGTAGCGACGCGGGTCCGCCTGCACCCGCAGCAGGGACCGGGCGGCGGTCAGGAACGCCCGGTCCATGCCCGCCACGTCCTGCCGCTGCTCCACCAGCGCCACCGACCGGTCCACCAGCGACGCCGGCACGCCGGCCGGGTCGACGCCGCAGAGCCGGAGCATGTCCAGCACCTGCGCCCGAGCCCCGGTCCGTCGGCGTCGCGCCCGCAGGGTCTGCTCCCCCACCCCGGGCAGGGCGTAGGCGGCGAAGGTCAGGGCGACCAACGGGTCCAGTGCCCGCCGCGGGCCGGGCACGGCCGGGTCGAGCAGCACCAGGCCGCGCACCAGCTCGGGCGCCGCCGCCGTCTCCAGGATCGAGATCATCCCGCCCATCGAGTTGCCGACGAGGACCGCCGGTCCGCCGGCGACGTCCCGCAGGAACCGGTCCAGCACGAGCACGTTGCCGTGCACGGTGGCCTGCCGCCGGCCGGGCTCGCTGCGGCCGAAGCCGGGGAGGTCGAGGGAGAGCACCCGGGCATGCGGGGTGAGCAACGGCGCGAACAGATCCCAGTTCAGGTGCGAGCCGCCCAGCCCGTGGACGAGGACGACGGTCGGCCCTTCCGAGCGACCTCCGTGGTCCACCATGTGGACCGGGCCACCCAGGTCGACCGTGCTGCTCTCCCCGACCGCCCCGTCCTCCTGCGGCCCGTCCGGATCTGGCCCGTCCTGCTGCGCTCCGGCCATGCCCACCTCCTCCTCGACGACCAGGCCCCGCCGCGGGCGGGCGCACCCGCCCAGTCTGCGGCTGCCCACCCGACCTGCGGCCGGGTGGGCAGCCGCCACGCGTCGCTCGACAGGTGACGGTCAGGGCGCCATGCTCGACCGACAGCGGGCCACCGGCGGTCGGCGAGGAGGCCCACGTGCGCAGCCACACCCCCGATCGACCGCCGCTCCCCCTCTACCTGACCGAGGCCTGGCGGGCGACCGCCGACTACGGCCTCTACCTGGCCACCCACCCTCTGCTGCGGGCGCTGCCCTCCGGCGACGGCCACCCGGTGCTCGTGCTGCCCGGCCTGCTGGCCGACGACGCCTCCACCCGCGTGCTGCGGCGCGAGCTGCGCAGGCTCGGCTACCGCGCGCACGGCTGGCAGCTGGGGCGCAACATCGGCCCCACCCCGCTCGCGGTCAACGGCCTGCGGGACCGGCTGGACCAGCTCGCCCACCGCCACGACCGGCCGGTGACACTCGTCGGTTGGAGCCTGGGCGGCATCTTCGCCCGCGACCTGGCCCGCCGGACGCCCGCCCACGTACGCCAGGTGATCACCCTGGGCAGCCCGTTCCGGATGGTGCACACGAACCAGAGCAGGGCCCACCGCGCCTTCGAGCGCTACTCGCACCTGCACGTCGAACGGCTCGCGCTGCCCTTGGAGGGCGACCGCGGCCCGCTGCCCATGCCGTCGACGTCCGTCTACTCCCGCTACGACGGGATCGTGCACTGGCAGGCGTGCCTGGAGGCCCCGGGTCCGCAGACGGAGAACATCGCCGTGCACGCCAGCCACCTGGGGCTGGGCCACCACCCCGCCGTCCTCTACGCGGTGGCCGATCGGCTCGCCCAGGCCGAGGGCACCTGGCGGCCGTTCCGGGCTCCCCTCCCGCTCGGACGGCTCTTCCCCGCCCCGGACCAGCCCGGTGCCGACGAACTCGCGGGCACCGGCACGGTGGCCTGACCCGGACGGCGCAAGGTCGCCGCGGTCGCGGCCCGGACCGTCGGCTGCACTACCGTCCCCGGGCATGGCGGACGTCGACATCCAGCGGGCACAGATCGGCGAGATCGAGATCGCCTACGAGACCTTCGGCGACGCGGGGAACCCGCCCGTGCTCCTGATCATGGGCCTGGCCACCCAGATGGTCGGCTGGCCGGACGAGTTCTGTGCCGGCCTGGCCGACCAGGGCCTGTTCGTGGTCCGGTTCGACAACCGCGACATCGGCCTGTCGACGCACCTGGACGCTGCCGGGCCGGCCGACGTCCTGGCCGTGATGGGCGGCGACCGGTCCGGCGTCCCGTACGCGCTGGCCGACCTCGCGGAGGACACCATCGGCCTGCTCGACGCCCTCGGCCTGGACAGCGTCCACCTGGTCGGCGCGTCGATGGGCGGCATGATCGCCCAACTGGCCGCCATCGAGCACCCCACCCGGGTGCGCAGCCTGACCTCGATCATGTCGACCACGGGGAGCCCGGCGGTGGGCGCACCGTCCGAGGCGGCCATGGGCGTGCTGCTGGCACCGCCCGCGGTCGACCGCGAGAGTGCGATGCGGCGGATGGTGGACACCTACCGCGTGATCGGCTCACCCGGCTTCGAGTTCGACGAGGCAGCGCTGCGGCAGCGCGCGGGGCTGTCGTTCGACCGGGCGTACGACCCCGACGGGGTGGCCCGTCAGCTCGCCGCGATCCTGAGCACGCCCGACCGGACCGCCCAGCTCGGCGGGATCGGAGTTCCCACGCTCGTCGTGCACGGCGACCAGGACGCGCTCGTGAACGTCGACGGCGGACGGGCCACCGCAGCCGCCGTCCCGGGTGCCGATCTGCTGGTCGTCGAGGGCATGGGCCACGACCTGCCGCGGGACACGTGGCCGCAGCTCATCGACCGGATCACCGACCTCGTGCGCGTGGCGGAGCGTGGGCGCTGAGCTTCAGCTGGTCAGCATCCCACCCTCGACCGGCAGCGTCGTGCCGCTGATGTAGCCTCCGGCGTCGCTGACCAGGAAGACCAGGGCGGCGGCGAGTTCATCGGGATCGCCCGGCCGGTTCATCAGGACGCGGGCCATCTGGGAGTCCAGGTAACCCTCGGCGTAGTTGTCCGTCATCTCCGACGCGAAGAACCCCGGTGCCAGGGCGTTGACCCGGATCCCTTTGCGGCCGGTCCACTGCTGGGCGAGGTCGCGGGTCAGGCCGATCAGCCCGGCCTTGCTGGCGGCGTAGGCAGCTTGCGGCAGACCCGCTGTGGTGAGTCCGAGGATGCTGGAGATGTTCACGATCGAGCTGCCCGGCTGCATGACCCGCCCGCAGGCCTGCGCCATCCAGTAGCAGCCGTTGAGGTTGACGTCGATCACCTGCCGGAACTGCTCGGGGGTCTCCCGGGTCGCCGGATGGGCGGTGCCGATGCCCGCGTTGTTGACCAGGACGTCGACCTTGCCGAACTCCGCCATGCAGGCGTCCACCAGCGCCTGGCAGTCCTCGGGGCGGGAGACGTCGGTGCGCACGGTGATCGCCCGCCGACCGGCCCGCTCCACCGCTTCCCGGGTGGCGGTGAGCCGGTCCTCCCGCCGGGCGGCGATCGCCACGTCGGCGCCGGCCTCAGCCAGGGCGCGGGCGAACACCGCCCCCAGCCCCGATGACGCGCCGGTCACGATCGCCACGCGGTCGTCCAGTCGGAACATGTCCAGGATCCTGCGGTCAGTCACCGGTGTCGGCTCCTCTCCCCCGCGACGTCCCCGGCCCCGTGCGGTACGGGACCCGTCGTTGCGAGCACCGTATCCGCGATGTGCGGTACATCACCCGACGAGCGGGTAGGGCCCGGGTCCGCTTCCCCGCAGGAGGGCTCGACGATGACCAACCTGGCGCAGAACCTGCTCGACACCGCTGACCGGGAGGGCACCCGTACCGCGCTGCGGATGGACGACGCGTCGTTGACCTACGCCGAGTTCCGGGACGCGGCCCTCCGGGTGGCTGCCGCCCTGCAGTCGCGCGGCGTCGAACCGGGCGACCGGGTGGGCATGGTGCTGCCCAACGTGGTGTCCTTCCCGGTGGTGTTCTACGGCGCCCTGCTGGCCGGAGCGGCGGTCGTGCCGATGAACCCCCTGCTCAAGGCGCGCGAGATCGAGTACTTCCTGGAGGACTCCGGAGCGCGGCTGGTCGTGGCAGTGGAGCAGTCGGCGGCGCCGGCACAGGAAGCGGCCACGCGCGTCGGTGTCGACGTCGTGACCGTCGGGGCGGCGCTGCCCGCCGAGCTCATGGACGCCGGAGGGGACCTGACCGCGCCGGTCGAGCGTGCCGACGAGGACACCGCCGTGATCCTGTACACGTCCGGGACGACCGGGCAGCCCAAGGGGGCCGAGCTCACCCACGCCAGCCTGGCCAGCAACGCCCGCACGACCCAGGACACGCTCCTGGAGGCCACCCCGGACGACGTCATCATGGGTTGCCTGCCGCTGTTCCACGTCTTCGGGCTGACCTGCGCGCTGAACGCCGGCGTCCTGGCCGGCTCCTGCCTGACGCTCATCCCGCGGTTCGACGGCGGCAAGGCACTGTCGGTCGTCCAGCGCGACGCGGTGACGGTGTTCCAGGGAGTGCCCACCATGTTCTCCGCGATGCTGAACCAGCCCGACCGGGACGACCACGACCTGTCCAGTCTGCGACTGTGCGTCTCCGGCGGATCAGCCATGCCGGTCGAGGTCATGCGCTCCTTCGAGGAGACGTTCGACTGCGTCATCCTCGAGGGGTACGGGCTCAGCGAGACGTCGCCGGTCGCGTCGTTCAACCACCCGCACGCCGAGCGCAAGCCGGGCTCCATCGGCACGCCGATCCGCGGCGTCCAGATGCGCCTGGTCGACGACGACGGGAAGGACGTCCCGGCCGGCGAGGTCGGGGAGGTGGCCATCCGCGGGGAGAACGTCATGAAGGGCTACTGGCAGCGGCCGGAGGACACCGCGAAGGCGATCCCGGACGGCTGGTTCCGGACCGGCGACCTCGCCCGGCAGGACGAGGACGGCTACTACTCCATCGTCGACCGCAAGAAGGAGATGATCATCCGCGGCGGCTTCAACGTGTACCCGCGGGAGATCGAGGAAGCGCTCTACGAGCACCCGGCCGTGGCCGAGGTCGCCTGCATCGGCATCAAGCACCCCGAGCTCGGCGAGGAGATCGCGGCGGCGGTGGCGCTCAAGCCGGGGGCGACCGCCGAGGTCGACGAGCTCCGGGAGTTCGCCAAGGCCCGGGTGGCCCCGTACAAGTACCCGCGGCACGTCTGGCTGGTCGAGGCGCTGCCCAAGGGCCCCACCGGGAAGATCCTGCGCCGCGCAGTGGACGTGCCCGGGGAGGTCGGGCAGCGATGACCGAGCCCCCGCTCTGGCGCGATGCCTTCGACGCCGCCGAACGCAGGGTGACGCCGCACGCGGAGCGGCTGGTGCGGACGCCGGGGTTCGCGATCGGGGCGGCACTGGTGCAACGGGCGCAGACGATGGCGCGCAGCTCCGTGCGCGGGGCCAGCGCCCGCGCCTGGCACCTGCTCAACCTGCCCGCCGGCAGCGACGTCAGCCGCCTGCGGTCCCAGATCGGCGCACTGGACCGCGAAGTGCGGCGGCTGGCGGTGCAGTTGGAACTCGAGCGCCGCCGACCGCCGTCCGAAGCCACCGCCCGCGACGTCCCGGCCGAGCCCCACTCCGACACCAAGGAGCCTCATGCCAACGGTGCCCAACCCGCAGACCGTGCTCGACCGCGTGCGGCGCGACGTCGAGCGGAACGCCCTGCGGAGTCGTAACGGGATCCGCCTGGTCGCCGGGATCGACCGGCCGGGCGTCGGGCAGACGCCGAAGGACGTCGTCTGGCAGCGCGGCCGCTCGCAGCTGTGGCACTACCGCAACGACGACGTCCGCCACTCGCCTCCCCTGCTGATCGTGTTCAGCATGATCAGCCGCAGCTACATCCTCGACCTGTCCCCCGGCAACAGCTTCGTCGAGCAGCTGCTCGAGGCCGGCTTCGACGTGTACCTGCTCGACTGGGGACAGCCCGACGAACGGGACGCGCACAACCGGCTCGAGGACTACGCCGACGACTACATCCCGGCCGCGGTGGCCCGCGTGCTCGAGCTCGCGGGCACCGACGAGCTGAACCTGTTCGGCTACTGCTTCGGCGGGAACCTCTCGCTCCTCTACGCCGCGCACCATCCCGATGCGCCGGTGCGCAGCCTCACGGTGCTGGCCACCCCGGTCGACTTCCGACACCTGGGGCCGCTCGCCGACGTCTTCACCATCGGCGGTCTGGACGTCGACTCGGTCGTGGACGACCAGGGCAACGTGCCGCCGCAGATCGTCGTTCAGGCGTTCCGTGCACTGACCCCCACGTCGCAGGTGACCCGGTACGTGACGCTGTGGGAGCGGCTCTGGAACGACGAGTACGTCGCCGCCTACCAGGCGATGACCGGGTGGTCCGACGACCACGTCCCCTTCCCCGGCGAAGCGGCCAGGCAGGCCGTGCAGATGCTGCTGCGCGACAACGGCATGCTGACCGACCGACTCAGCCTGGACGGCGACCAGGTCCACCTACGGGACATCACACTGCCGTTCCTCACCGTGCGGGCCAACCGCGACCACATCGTGCCCAACGACGCGTCTGCACCCCTCATCGACCTGGTGGGGTCGACGGACAAGCACGAACTGTGTCTCGACGCCGGGCACATGGGGCTCGTGGTCGGGCGCACGGCGGCGAAGACGACGGTGCCCACGATCATCGACTTCCTCCGCCGCCGCAGCGACGGCATCGGACCGGCCACCGACGGCTCGGGAACCGAGCAGGTGGACCGGTGAGCGTCGCCGCAGGTGGACCGATGGGCATCGTCCCGCTGGACGTTGCACTCGGCGACGCCCTGCTGCAGTTCTTCCGCTCGCTCCCGGAAGCCGACCGCACCTTCATCAAGGAGGACGTCACCGACCCGGCGACCGTCCGGTCCATGGCATCGGCGGCGACGTCCAGAACGGGCCGGCACCACCGATGGGTGGCCGTCGACGGGAACGGCGAGGACATCACCGGATACGTGGCGGTCCTCCCGCTGGCGGGCTGGTCGGACCACGTCGGCGAGATCCGGCTGGTGGTGGCCTCCTCCCGCCGCGGGAGCGGGCTCGGCCGCGCACTCGCCCGGCACGCCCTGGTACAGGCCGTCGAGGCGGGGCTGACCAAGCTGATCGTCGAGGTGGTGGCCGAACAGGGCCCGTCGCTGGCCCTGTTCACCGGCCTGGGCTTCAGCGGTGAGGCGCTGCTACGGGACCAGATCCGCGACCGGGACGGAGAGCTGCGCGACCTGATGGTGCTGGCCCACCACGTCGGCGAGACCTGGTCGAGGATGGACAGCGTGGGCGTCGCCGATGCGCTGGGGGAACCGGCCGACTGAGCGACCGGGAGTCCCCCCGGCTCCCCCCGGGCTGCCGACCACCTCGGTGGGCACGGAACAGGGCGTGCGTGGCGATGGCCTGCCCGTCCTCCGCAGGCCGTCGTCGTCCGGCTCAGCGGAAGACGACCGTGCTGTGGCCGTTGAGCAGCACCCGCCGCTCGCTGTGCCAGCGCACGGCCCGGGAGAGCGCGAGCGCCTCGGCGTCCTGACCCACGGTGGCCAGTGCGCGGGGGTCGTGGGTGTGGTCGATCCGGATGACCTCCTGCTCGATGATGGGGCCCTCGTCCAGCTCCGGGGTCACGTAGTGGGCGGTCGCCCCCACCAGCTTGACGCCGCGGTCGAATGCCTGGTGGTAGGGCTTGGCACCCTTGAAGCCCGGCAGGAACGAGTGGTGGATGTTGATCGCCCGTCCGTACAGCGCCGCGCACGTCTCGTCGGAGAGGACCTGCATGTACCGGGCCAGCACCACCAGGTCGACGCGGTGCTCGTCGACCAGCTCGAGCAGCCGGGCCTCGGCGTCGCGCTTCGTGGCCGGGGTCACGGGCACGTGCACGAAGGGCAGGCCGGCGGCCTCCGCCATGGGCCGCAGGTCCTCGTGGTTGGAGACCACTGCGACCAGCTCTCCGCCCAGGTTGCCCGCCCGCCACCGGAAGACCAGGTCGTTCAGGCAGTGCCCGAGCTTGGAGACCATCACGAGCACCCGCTCCGGCTGATCGCCGGCGACCCGGTAGGACATCCCGAACTCGTCGGCCACCGCGCCGAATGCCTGGGACAAGCGGTCGACGTCGGAGTCCTCGGCGCAGACGAACGCCGTGCGCAGGAACAACTGCCCGCGGAGCGGGTCGTCGAACTGCTGGTGCTCGACGATGTCGCAGCCGTGCTCGAACAGGAACGAGCTGACGGCGTGCACGATGCCCGGGCGCTCGGCGCAACGGAGCGTGAGGGTGAAGGGGTGGGACACGGGTGCCTCCTCAGCACTCGACGATGTTGAGCGCCAGCCCGCCACGGGCGGTCTCCTTGTACTTGTCCTTCATGTCCGCGCCGGTCTCGCGCATGGTCTTGATCGCCTTGTCCAGCGAGACGTGGTGCCGGCCGTCGCCCCGGACGGCCATGCGGGCCGCGGTGATGGCCTTGATCGCGCCGACGGCGTTGCGCTCGATGCACGGGATCTGCACGAGCCCACCGACGGGGTCGCAGGTGAGGCCGAGGTTGTGCTCGATGCCGATCTCGGCGGCGTTCTCCACCTGTTCCGGGGTCCCCCCGATGATCTCGGCGAGGCCCGCGGCGGCCATGGAGCAGGCGGAGCCGACCTCCCCCTGGCAGCCCACCTCCGCACCCGAGATGGACGCGTTCTCCTTGAACAGCAGCCCGACCGCCGCGGCGGTGAGCAGGAAGCGCACCACCCCGTCCTCGGAATAGGAGTCGACGAAGTCGCGGTAGTAGTGCAGGACGGCGGGCACGATGCCGGCGGCGCCGTTCGTGGGAGCGGTGACCACCTGTCCGCCGGCCGCGTTCTCCTCGTTGACCGAGAGGGCGTAGAGCGTCACCCACTCCATCGCCCGGAGCGGGTCGGACTCGTCCGGGTGCTCCTCCAGCTGGGTGCGGAGTGCGGCGGCGCGCCGACGCACCTTGAGCCCCCCGGGCAGGACGCCGGAGGCCCGGGTGCCGCGGTCCACGCACTCCTGCATCACCGACCAGATGTGCAGCAGTCCGGCGCGGACCTCCGCCTCGGTGCGCCAGGCCAGCTCGTTGGCCAGCATCACGTCGCTGACCCGCAGGCCCGTCTCGCGCGTGCGGGCCAGCAGCTCGTCACCGGTGTGGAACGGGTACCGCACCGGTGTCGGGTCCTCGACGATGGCCGGGTTGCCCGCGTCGTCCTCGTCCAGGACGAACCCGCCGCCCACCGAGTAGTACTCCCGTCGGCTGATCTCGTCACCGTGCGCGTCCAGCGCCCGGAAGAGCATGCCGTTGCTGTGGAAGTCCAGGCGCTTGCGCCGGTGGAGCACGACGTCGTCGTCGATGGAGAAGGAGATGAGGTGCTCGCCCGCCAGCCGGAGCGTGCCCTCGGTACGAACGGCGTCGACCCGGGGTTGGGCGGCCACCGGGTCGACGAGGTCGGGTCGCTCGCCCTCGAGGCCCAGGACGACCGCCTTGACGCTGCCGTGTCCGTGTCCGGTGGCGCCGAGGGAGCCGAAGAGCTCGCAGCGCACACCGGCGACACGTGGGAGCAGTGCCTCGTCGTGCAGTCGGGACGCGAAGGAGCAGGCCGCCCGCATGGGCCCGACGGTGTGCGAGCTGGACGGGCCGATCCCCACCTTGAACAGGTCGAAGGCGCTGATGGTCATGCGGGCTCCTCGCAGCACCGGCGGCCGGAGCGGCACGTCGCGATCACTGGCTGATATACCAGTTGTAGGATCAGCGTATGTCTTTCACCACATGGAGGCAAGCCTCGGTGATCGTCACCCCCTACGATCGGGGCGTGACCGCCGTACCGCTGGACCTGGACCCGTCCGCCGTCACGTCCTTGGCGGACAAGGCCTACGTGGCGATCAGGGACCGGCTGATCATGCTGGCCATCAGCCCGGGCGATCCCATCGACGACGACGCACTCGCCCAGGACCTCGGCGTGGGCCGGACCCCGGTCCGCGAGGCGCTGAAGCGGCTGGAGGTCGACCGTCTGGTCGTGTCGTACCCACGACGCGGCACGTTCGCGACCGGCATGGACATCTCCGATCTCGCCCACATCTCCGACATCCGCGCCCAGCTGGAGCCGCTGGCCGCCCGCCGCGCCGCGGACCGGGCCGCCCGCACCGGGCCGGCCGAGCTCGAGGAGCTGGCCACGAGCATCGAGCACCTCGACGTGGCCCAGCTCGACCGGACGGAGCTGATGCGCTGGGACCTGGCCGTGCACCGGGCCATCTACCGGGCCGCCGGCAACCCGCACCTCGAGGACGTGCTCATCCGCTACGACAACCTGGCGACGCGCATCTTCTGCCTGTTCCTGGACCGCCTGCCGAGGGTCGACGAGCACGTCGGCGAACACGTCGACCTGCTCCGGGCGATCGCGGCCGGTGACGCCGACCGGGCCGATGACCTCGCCCGTGAGCACGTGCTCGGCTTCGAACGGGCCATCCGCGCGGTGATCTGACCGACGAAGACCGCTGCCCCGTCACACCGTCTCGACGGCCGCCAGGACGGCGAGGACGTCCCGCGTGGCCGCCACGTCGTGCACGCGCAGCACCGCAGCACCCCGCTGGGCGGCGAGGACGGCCACCGCCAGGGAGGCGGGCAACCGCTCCCCCACGGCCCGACCGGTGAGCTGCCCGAGCATCGACTTGCGGGACAGCCCGACCATGATCGGCACACCCAGGCTGCTGAGACTGCCGAGGGACGCCAGGAGCGCGAGGTTGTGCGACAGCTCCTTCCCGAACCCGAAGCCCGGGTCGACCACCAGGTGCTCCGGCGGGACGCCGGCCTCGAGGCAGGCCCGCAGTCGCTCGGCGAGGAAGGCGCGCACCTCGGGTACGACGGCCTCGTAGCGGGGCTCGCGCTGCATGGTGTCCGGCGAGCCCTGCATGTGCATCAGGCACACCGGCACCCCCGACTCCGCGGCGGCCTGCAGAGCGCCCGGTGACCGGAGTGCTCGTACGTCGTTGATCATGCTCGCGCCGGCGGCGACGGCCTCCCGCATCACCTCGGGCCGCGAGGTGTCCACGGACAGCGGCACCGGGACCCGCCGCACCAGTGCCTCGACCACCGGGACGACGCGGTCCAGCTCCTCGGCGAGGGTCGGCGGGCGGGAACCGGGCCGCGTGGACTCCCCGCCGACGTCGATGAGGTCCGCCCCCTCGTCGGCGAGCGTGCACCCGTGCTCCACGGCTGCGGCGACGGTGGGACACCGCCCCACGTCGGAGAAGGAGTCGGGAGTGACGTTGAGGATGCCGCAGACCAACGGCCGCCTCGCCGCGAGAGCCCGACCGAGGGAGTGCGGCGAGCCCGCCCCGCCCGCGGGCAGACCGGGCACAGCGTGCGCCAGGGCCATGACGTCGTCCGATCTGGTCTGTCCCGGGCATGCCGTCCGGTGGCATGCCCGGGAAGGGGTCCCGGCTCAGCCGCGGATCCGGGTCATCTCCGGGTCCACCAGCGGTTCGGCGGCGACCGTCGCCCGGATGCGACTGCCGAAGTACTCGATCTCGACGGCCGTGCCGACGGTGGCCGAGGCCGGGAGCCAGGCGTAGGCGATCGGCCGGCCGACGGTGTGCCCGAAGGCCGCGCTGGTCACGTAGCCGGCCGGGCGGCCGTCGACGAGCACCGGCTCGTGGCCGAGGACGACGCTGCGTCCGTCGTCGATGGTCAGACAGGACAGCCGGCGGCTCACCGTGTCCGCGCTGAGCCCCTCGACGGCCTGGCGGCCCACGAAGTCGGTCTTCTTCTGCATGCGCACGGCGAAGCCGAGACCGGCCTCGTAGGGGTCGTGCTCCGTGGTCATGTCGTGGCCCCAGGCGCGGTAGCCCTTCTCCAGCCGGAGGCTGCTGAACGCGGCCCGTCCGGCGGCGACCACGCCCAGGTCCTGGCCGGCCCGCCACAGCACGTCCCACAACCGCTGACCGTTCTCGGCGCTGGCGTAGATCTCCCAGCCGAGCTCGCCGACGTAGGACAGCCGCATCGCCGTGACCGGCACTCCCCCGATCCAGGCCGGCTTGGCGCGGAAGTACTTCAGCCCGTCGTTGGTGAAGTCGTCGGCGCTGACCCGCTGGACCAGGTCCCGGGCCCGCGGCCCCCACAGGCCGATGCAGCACGTGCCGCCGGTGATGTCCCGGATCTGGACCGTGCCGTCGTCGGGTGCCTCGCGGAGCAGGTGGTCGTGGTCGAGGGGGCCGTTGGCCCCGATCTGGAACCGCTGCTCCCCCAGCCGGGCGACGGTCAGGTCGCTCCGGACGCCGCCGGCCTCGTCCAGGGCGAGGGTGTAGGTGACCGCCCCGACCGACTTGTCCATCTCCCCCGTCGTCAGCCGCTGCAGCAGGCCGAGGGCGCCGGGACCGCTGACCTCGAGCCGCTTGAGCGGCGTCATGTCGTACATCGCCACGGCCGTGCGCGTGCGCCACGCCTCGGCCGCCGCGATGGGCGAGTGGAACTGCGCGCTCCACGGGTCACGCGCCGGCGGGGTCCACTCCGGCGGCAGCTCCGCCACCAGCCCCGCATTGGCCTCGTACCAGTGCGGCCGTTCCCAGCCGGCCCCCTCGAGGAAGACGGCGCCGAGCTCGCGCTGCCGGGCGTGGAAGGGGCTGACCCGCAGGTCGCGCGGGGACAGCCGTGGCTGCAGCGGGTGCAGCACGTCGTAGATCTCCACGAAGTTCTGCTGCGACGTCTCGCTCACGTACTCCGGCGCGAGCTGGACCTCCTCGAACCGGTGGACGTCGCACCCGTGCAGGTCGACCTCCGACCGCCCGTCGACGAGCAGCTGGGCCACCGCCCTGGCCACCCCCGCCGAGTGGGTGACCCAGACCGCCTCCGCGATCCAGAAGCCCCGGACGTCGCGGGACTCGCCGACCAGCGGGCCGCCGTCCGGGGTGAAGGAGAAGACGCCGTTGAAACCGGAGTCGATCTTCGACGAGCGGAGGGAGGGCAGGAGGAGCTGGCTCTCCTCCCAGACCGGGGCGAAGTCCTCCTCGGTGAAGGGCAGCCTCGAGGGCATCGACGACTCCCGCACGTCGTCCCCCTGCGGCAGCTCCTCCAGGTCGACCGGCATCGGCCGGTGGGCGTAGGAGCCGATGCCGAGGCAGTCGACGCGCTCGCGGAAGTAGAGGTCCTGGTCCTGGTGGCGCAGGATAGGCAGGCTCGCCTCGCTGAGCTCGTCGTTGCGGCCGACCAGGTCCGCCACCTGCCCCGTCCAGGCGAACTGGTGGGCGAGCGGCAGCAGCGGCACGTCCATCCCGACCATGGCGCCGAGCTCCACCCCCCAGAAGCCGGCGCAGGACACCACGATGTCGGCCGGGATGACGCCGTCCGGGGTCCGGACGCCGGTCACCCGGCCGCCGGTCTGCTCGACACCGGTCACGCGGGTCGAGCCCTGGAAGCGGGCTCCCCGGGCCTCGGCGCGACGGGCCAGCGCGACGACCGCCCGCGACGCCTTCGCCAGGCCGTCGCTGGGGATGTGCAGGCCGCCGAGGATCCGGTCGCGGTCGACCAGCGGGTGCAGCCGCACGCACTCGTCCACGTCGACCACCTGCGCCTCGACACCCCAGGAGGTGGCCCAGCCCTGCTTGCGGTGCAGGTCCGCCAGCCGCTCCGGCGTGGTCGCCACCTCGAGCCCGCCGACCTGGTTGAAGCACCAGGCGCCGTCGACGTCGATGCCCGTGAACTTCTCCACGGTGTAGCTGGCCAGCGCCGTCATCGTCTTGGACGCGTTGGTCTGGAAGACCAGCCCGGGCGCGTGCGAGGTGGAGCCCCCGGTCAGCGGCAGGGGTCCCTGATCGACGACGGTGACGCGGTCCCAGCCACGGGCGGTCAGCTCGTCGGCCAGGTTGGCGCCGACGATCCCCGCTCCGATGATGACCACACGTGGGGTGGTGGACATTGCTTGCGCTCCTGACGTGCCGGTGGATCCGGGGACGGACGACGAGGGTCGGTCAGCTGTCGTGTGTGGGGGTGAACTCGAGGGCCGCGTCCAGCAGCCAGTCGGCGAGGTAGCCAGCGAAGGACGAACGGACCAGGACGACGAAGTCGTCACCGGCGCCGGAGAGGGCCAGCAGCACGACGCCGGCCTGACCCAGCAACGTCTGGGCGCTGCTCCCCCGGCCGAAGACCCGCGGGTGCAGGTCGATCGAACAGCCCTTGGCGAGCACGTCGCGCACCCGCGCGCCGGTCAGCCGCAGGCCGATCCGCTGGGCGGAGACGTCGGTCGCCGACCCGCCCAACGGGAGGACGGCGGCACGGACCCGGACCTCGAGCTCCTCCGGGGCCTCCGTGGTGCTGCTGAGCAGCCACTCGTCCGGACCGAGCCAGACCGCCCGCCCCGTGCCGTGCTGCGCCCAGGTGTTGGGCACCGTCGGCAGGCCGGCGCCCAGCGCCTCCGACGCCGCGGCGCCGAGCCGGACGACGGCCATCGCCACGAACGGTTCGACGGTGATGGCGACGGTGTCGGGCAGCCGCTCCAGGGCGGTGCTCCACGCCTGGAGCGGGTGGGTGCGCAGCAGCTCAGCCATCGCGACGGGCTCCTTCGGGGTCGACCAGCACCGAGCCGGTGACCTCGGCCGGGACGAGGGTGCCGTTGACGGGGACGTGGACGGTGTCGCCGATGCGCGACCGGCCGCCCTTGACCAGGGCGAGCGCGAAGGGACGCGCCAGCTCGGCGCTGCGGTAGCTGGAGGTGACGTGGCCGAGCATGGGCACCGGCGGTGGTGGCAGCTGGCCGTCGGGGTGGAGTTCCACGATCTGCGAGCCCTCCGGCAGCACCGTCCGCCGGTCCACCGGCAGCAGCCCGACCAGCTGCTTGCGCAGCGGGTCCTGGTTGGCCGCGCGGGCGAAGGAGCGCTTGCCGACGAAGTCGGGCTTCTTCTTCGACACCGCCCACGCCATGCCCAGGTCGTGCGGGGTGACGGTGCCGTCGGTGTCCTGCCCGATGATCGGGTAGCCCTTCTCCGCCCGCAGGACGTGCATGGTCTCGGTGCCGTACGGCGTGATGCCGTACGGGCGGCCGGCCTCGAGCAGCCGCTCCCACACCGCGACCCCGTACCAGGGGTTGACGTAGACCTCGAAGGCGAGCTCGCCGGAGAAGCTGATCCGGGCCAGCCGGACCGGCACCCCGTCGAGGGTGGTGTCCCGCCAGGTCATGAACGGGAACGCCTCGTTGGCGACGTCCACCTGCGGGAAGACGGCGCCGATGACGTCGCGGGAGCGGGGACCGACGACGGGGAAGGTGTTCCACTGCTCGGTGACCGAGGTGCAGTGCACCCGCAGGTCCGGCCACTCCGTCTGGGCCCACTCCTCCATCCAGTCGAGGACCTTCGCCGCACCGCCGGTGGTGGTGAGCAGCAGGAAGCGGTCCTCGGCCAGGCGCAGCACGGTGCCGTCGTCGATCACCATGCCGTCGACGCCGCACATGACGCCGTAGCGGACGGAGCCGACCTTCAGGCTGATCATCATGTTCGTGTACAGCCGGTCGAGCAGGACGGCGGCGTCGGGACCCTGCACGTCGATCTTGCCCAGCGTGGAGCCGTCGAGGATGCCGACGCCGGTGCGAGCCGCGGCGCACTCGCGGAGGACCGCCGTCTCCATGTCCTCGCCGGGGCGCGGGTAGTGGCGGGGACGCTTCCACTGACCGACGTCCTCGAAGACCGCGCCGGCCGCCCCGTGCCAGTCGTGCAGCGACGTGACCCGCTCGGGGTCGAAGAGCCGACCGCGGTCGCGGCCGGCGAGGGCAGCGAAGGCCACCGGGGTGTAGGGCGGGCGGAACGTGGTGGTCCCGGTGGCCTGCACCGGGATCCCGAGCAGCTCGGCGGTGATCCCCGAGGCCAGGACGCCGGAGGTCTTGCCCTGGTCGTGCGCGGTCCCGATCGTCGTGTAGCGCTTGATGTGCTCGATGGAGCGCAGTCCGGCGCCGACCGCGCGGGCGATGTCGGCCACCGTCGCGTCGCGCTGCAGGTCGACGAACGAGGTGTTCCCGTCGGCGCCGGAGGTGTCCGGCACCCGCCACAGCACCAGGGGCGCCGCCGGGACGACCGGCTCCGGCGCCGTGGGCAGCCGGTCCTCCCCCGGTGGCGCGACCGCCAGCGCGGCCAGGGCCGCGCGGGCCACGCGCTGCCCGTCGGCCAGGCACCCGGCCAGGTCGAGCACCCCGGCTGCCGCGCCGGTGACCGACAGGCGGTCGAGCTCCTCCGCGGGGAGGAACGCCCCGAGGGCCTCGTCGTAGCGGAGCCGGCCGCGGGCCTGGCTGAACAGGTGCACCGCCGGGTTCCAGCCACCGCTGACCAGCAGCAGGTCGCAGGCGATCGCGCTGCCGGCGCCGACCTCACCGTCCGCGAACGGGGCGACGAGGGCGTGCGTGACCCGCTCGACGCCCTGCGTGCCCGTCACGACGGCCCCGGACAGGACCCGGATCCCGGCACGCTCGCACTCCTCGCGGCGGGCCGGCGAGCCCTCCGGCCGGGCGTCGACCACTGCCTCGACGCGCACGCCCGCGCGGTGCAGGTCCAGGGCGGCGTCGTAGGCGCTGTCGTTCGTGGTGAACACGACGGCCTGGCGGCCGGGCAGCACGCCGTAGCGGTGCAGGAACGTGCGCGCGGCGCCGGCGAGCATGGTGCCCGGGCGGTCGTTGTCCGCGAACACGACCGGTCGCTCGTGGGCTCCGGTCGCGACGACGATGGAGCGGGCCCGGAGCCGCCACACCCGTTGGCGGGAGACGTGCTTGGGCGCCGCCGTCCCGAGGTGGTCGGTGCGCCGCTCCAGGGCCAGGACGAAGCCGTCGTCGTAGCTGCCGAAGGCGGTGGTGCGCTGCAGGTGCAGGACCTCCGGGTGGCCGGCGAGCTCGGCGACCGCCGCGGCGACCCACTCCAGCGCCGGGGCGTCGTCGAGGCGGTCGGTGCTCCCCAGCAGCGACCCGCCCGCCTCGGACTGCTCGTCGACCAGGGCGACGCGGGCACCGGAGCGGGCGGCGGTGAGCGCGGCGGTCAGCCCCGCCGGCCCGGCACCCACCACGAGCACGTCGACGTGGTGGTGGACGGCGTCGTACCGGGCGGAGTCGGAGATCTCGGCGAGGCGGCCCTGCCCCGGCAGGCCGTGGGCGACCAGCCCGTCGTGGAGTTCCACCGTGGTGGCCAGCAGCATGGGCTCGGGGAAGGGCTCCTCGATCTGCACCAGGCCACCCGGGTCCTCGGCCCAGGCCGCGGCGATGCCGCGGGGTCGGCCCAGCTTGACGCTCGTGGCGACCTGGTGTCGGCCGGAGGCGAGCAGGGCCGAGGCGAGCGTGTCACCGGGATGGCCGGTGTGGGGCTGCCCGTCGAAGGTGAACTCGAGGATCGTGCCGCGGTCGATGCGGCCACCCTCGGCGGTGCGGAAGGGGCTGGTCATGAGGCTGTGCTCCTGCGGGCCCGCGCGGGCTCGGTCGCGTGCGGCTCGGGGTCGGCGAGGCGGTGGACGCGCTCGAAGCGGTAGGTGGTGGTGTCGCGCACCGCGTTGAACCAGCGACGGCAGCCGGCGCTGTGGCACCAGCGCTCGGCGAAGCGGCCCTTGGTGTTGTCGCGGAAGAAGACGTAGTGCGCCCACTCCTCGTCGGAGACCTCGGCGGGGGCGTCCGGGTACGGGACGTGGGCCTGGCCGCCGTAGTGGAACTCGACCTCCTCGCGGGGGCCGCACCACGGGCATTCGATGAGCTGCACGGGGACTCCCTGGGTCAGTGGGCCACGGCGGCGGCGCCGTGCTCGTCGACCAGTGCGCCGGTGACGAAGCGGTCGAGGGTGAACGGCGCCACGTTCGCGTGGGGCTCGCCGTGGGCGATGGTGTGCGCCAGGGCCCAGCCGACGCCGGGCGTGGCCTTGAACCCGCCGGTGCCCCAGCCGCAGTTCAGGTAGACGTTGTCGTAGGGGGTCCGGCCCACGATCGGCGAGGCGTCCGGGCTGGTGTCGACGATCCCGGCCCAGGTGCGCAGCAGGTGGGCGCGGGCGAACACCGGGAAGAGCTCGACCGCGGCGGCCATCTGACGCTCGATGACGTGGAAGGCGCCGCGCTGCCCGTAACCGTTGTAGGAGTCGACGCCGGCGCCCATGACCAGCTCGCCCTTGTGCGCCTGGGAGACGTACACGTGCACGGCGTTGGACATGACCACCGTGGGGTGCACGGGCTCGAGCAGTTCGGAGACCAGCGCCTGCAGCGGGTGGCTCTGCACCGGCACCCTGATGCCCAGCATGTCGGTGAGCACCGAGGTGTGGCCGGCCGCGCAGAGGGCGACCGTACCGGCGGCGATGGTGCCGCGCGTGGTCTGCACACCGGTGACCCGGTTGCCGTCGGTGGCGAACCCGGTGACCTCGCAGTCCTGGATGAGGTCGATGCCGGCCTCGTGGGCGCGGCGGGCGAAGCCCCAGGCGACGTAGTCGTGCTTGGCGATGCCGGCCCGGGGCTGGTAGGTGGCCCCCAGGACGGGATAGCGGATGTCGGCGGAGGTGTTGACGATCGGGCAGACCTTGCGAACCTCGTCGGGCTCCAGCCACTCCGCGTCGACACCGTTGAGCTTGTTGGCCTCGACCCGCCGCACGCTGTCGCGGACGTCCTGCAGGGTGTGCGCGAGGTTGAGCACGCCGCGCTGGCTGAACAGGATCGGGTAGCCGAGGTCCTCCTCGAGCCCTTCCCACAGCTTGAGCGACGCCTCGTAGATGGCCGAGCTCTCGTCCCACAGGTAGTTGGAGCGGATGATCGTGGTGTTGCGGGCCATGTTGCCGCCGCCCAGCCAGCCCTTCTCCAGGACGGCGACGTTCGTGATCCCGTGGTTCTTCGCCAGGTAGTGCGCGGTGGCCAGGCCGTGCCCGCCGCCGCCCACGATCACCACGTCGTAGGAGCGCTTCGGCTCCGGGTCACGCCACAGGAAGTCGGGGTGCTCCGGCAGGTCCGCGCCGGGGGTGCGTGGGGTGTGGGAGGGACCGGGGTTCATCGGGGGACCTCCGTCAGGTCGGGGTAGAGCGGGTGCCGGCCGGCGAGCCGGGTGACCCGGGTGCGGAGCCCCGCGAGCTGCTCCTCGCCCACCGAGGGCCGCAGCGCGGTGGCGATCACGTCGGCGACCTCGGCGAAGTCGGCGAGGCCGAAGCCGCGCGCCGCCAGGGCAGGGGTGCCGATGCGGACGCCGGAGCTGACCATCGGCGGGCGGGGGTCGAAGGGCACCGCGTTGCGGTTGACGGTGATGCCGATCGCGTGCAGCCGGTCCTCGGCCTGCCGGCCGTCCAGCTCCGAGTCCCGCAGGTCCACCAGCACGAGGTGGACGTCGGTGCCGCCGCTGACCACGTCGATGCCGGCCAAGCGGGAGTCGGGGGCGAGCAGCCGCTCGGCCAGCAGCCGGGCGCCGGCCAGCGTGCGCTCCTGGCGCTCCCGGAAGGCCGGCTCGCCGGCGAGCTTGAAGGCGACGGCCTTGGCGGCGATCACGTGCTCGAGCGGGCCGCCCTGCTGACCGGGGAAGACGGCGGAGTTGAGCTTCTTGGCCAGCTCTCCCGCGGCGAGGATGACGCCGCCGCGCGGCCCGCCGAGCGTCTTGTGGGTGGTCGAGGTGACCACGTGCGCGTGCGGGACGGGCGAGGGGTGCAGCCCGGCGGCGACCAGCCCCGCGAAGTGCGCCATGTCGACCATCAGGTACGCCCCGACCTCGTCGGCGATCCGCCGGAACTCGGCGAAGTCGAGCTGCCTGGGGTAGGCCGACCAGCCCGCCACGATGAGCCTGGGCCGCCGCTCGTGGGCCAGCCGCTCGACCTCGGCCATGTCCACGAGGTGGTCGTCGGCTCGGACGTGGTACGCGGCGACGTCGTAGAGCTTGCCGGAGAAGTTGAGCCGCATGCCGTGGGTCAGGTGACCCCCGTGGGCGAGGTCCAGGCCCAGGATGGTGTCGCCCGGGTCCAGCAGGGCCGACATCGCCGCGGCGTTGGCCTGCGCACCCGAGTGCGGCTGCACGTTGGCGTACTCCGCGCCGAACAGCGCCTTCAGCCGGTCGATGGCCAGCTGCTCGATCACGTCGACGTGCTCGCACCCGCCGTAGTAGCGCCGTCCGGGGTACCCCTCGGCGTACTTGTTGGTCAGCACCGAGCCCTGGGCCTGCATGACGGCCACCGGCGCGAAGTTCTCGCTGGCGATCATCTCCAGCGTCTCCTGCTGCCGGGTCAGTTCGGCCGAGATCGCGCGGTGGACCTCCGGGTCGGTGTCCGCCAGGGAACGGTCGAGCACGGGGTCCGGGACGGCCACGGCCCGCAGAGCTCCTTCGACCTGCGCCACCATCCGGCTCCTCCTGTCAGAGAATGAAGAACTAGGACTGGTATATCAGTTGTGCACCACAGTAGGGTCGAGGGCGAGCGGGGTCAAGGGACCCGTGGCAGCGATGTCTGGCTCGACGGCACCACAGGCGGCTCCTCCGACCGAGGGAGCCGGACCACCGCCTCCCCCCACGCACGTCCCGAGAGAAGGAGACCCGCCATGGCCCACGAGGTGAAGGGCGTCGTCGCCCGCGGCAAGGGCGCACCAGTGACCGTCGAGACGATCGTGGTCCCCGATCCCGGCCCGGGTGAGGCCGTCGTCGACGTGCAGGCCTGCGGGGTCTGCGCCACCGACCTGCACTACCGCGAGGGCAACATCAACGACGAGTTCCCCTTCCTGCTGGGGCACGAGGCGGCCGGCCTGGTCTCCGCGATCGGCGCCGGCGTCACCAACGTGGCCGTCGGCGACTACGTGGTACTCAACTGGCGGGCCGTGTGCGGGCAGTGCCGGGCCTGCTCGAAGGGCAAGCCGCAGTACTGCTTCGACACCCACAACGCGGCGCAGCCGATGACGCTGGCCGACGGCACTGCACTGTCCCCGGCGCTGGGCATCGGCGCGTTCGCGGAGAAGACGCTGGTCCACTCCGTGCAGTGCACCAAGGTCGACCCGGCCGCTCCGGCCACCGCCGCCGGACTGCTGGGCTGCGGGGTGATGGCCGGCGCGGGGGCGGCGATGAACACCGGCGCCGTGCAGCGCGGCGAGTCGGTGGCCGTGTTCGGCTGCGGCGGTGTCGGCGACGCCGCCATCGCCGGGGCGAAGCTGGCCGGCGCGGGCACGATCATCGCCGTCGACGTGGACGACCGGAAGCTGGGATGGGCGCGGGGGTTCGGCGCCACCCACACCGTCAACTCGCGCGAGACGGACCCGGTCGAGGCGATCAAGGGCCTCACCGGCGGCTTCGGGGTGGACGTCGCGATCGACGCGGTCGGCCACCCGGAGGTGTTCCAGCAGGCCTTCTACGCGCGCGACCTGGCCGGGCGGGTGGTGATGGTCGGCGTCCCCTCCCCCGACATGACGATCGAACTGCCGGCGATCGAGGTGTTCGGCCGCGGCGGGGCGATCACGTCCTCGTGGTACGGCGACTGCCTGCCCAGCCGCGACTTCCCGCTCCTGATCGACCTGTACCTCCAGGGCCGCTTCCCGCTGGACGAGTTCGTC
Organism: Modestobacter sp. VKM Ac-2979; assembly: GCF_026967995.1. Taxonomy (NCBI): domain Bacteria; kingdom Bacillati; phylum Actinomycetota; class Actinomycetes; order Geodermatophilales; family Geodermatophilaceae; genus Modestobacter; species Modestobacter sp. VKM Ac-2979. The sequence goes on along the minus strand of NZ_JAPVBO010000003.1, from coordinate 208,288 downwards.
AGCGAGGCCATCGGTCTGGACGACGTCGAGGAGGCCCTGGACAACCTCCGCCGGGGCGAGGTCCTGCGCTCGGTCGTGGTCCTGGACAAGTGACGTGACGCGGGGCCGGGAGGACGTCGTCCTCCCGGCCCCGCTCTGCGGTCGGCGCCCGGTCAGCCCGACAGACGCTGCGTCAGCCACTCGTGGAAGGCGCCGATGTGGTGCTCGGAGGGCACGAGGACGCCGCCGTTGACGTAGGCCCGGGAGGACATGGCCGGCTGGGTCCGCTCGCACGCGGCGAAGTCCTGCTGGTTCACCCGGTGGAACAGCTCCACCGACCGCGACACGTCCCTGCCCGACTCGACCACGTCGCGGGTGTACAGCCAGTCGCACTGCACGATCGTCCGGTCGGCCGAGACCGGGAACATGCGGTGGAAGATGACGTGATCCGGCGCGAGGTTGACGAAGACCGTCGGCCGGACCGTGATGGCGTAGTAGCGGCGGTCCTGGTCCTGGTCGACCCCCGGGAGCCGGTCGAAGCCCTCGCTGCCGTCGACGGTGAAGCCCTTGACGTCGTCCCCGAACTCGGCGCCGTGCCCGACGAAGAACTGTGCCGCGTACCCGTCGGCGAACTCGGGGAGCACCTCGGTGAGCTCCGGGTGGATCGTCGCGCAGTGGTAGCACTCCATGAAGTTCTCGATGATGAGCTTCCAGTTCGCCGCGACGTCGTAGGTGATGCGGCGCCCCACGGACAGCGAGTCGACGTCGTAGCTGTCGATCACCTCCACGCTCCCGAGGCGCTCGACGACGGCGCCCACGACGTCGTCCTCGAAGGACGGGGGCTCCTTCGCCAGGCACACCCACGCGTAGCCCAGCCACTCGCGCAGCGCGACCGGGACCAGGCCGTACTCGACCCGGTCGATGTCGGGCATCTTGGTCAGGTTGGGGGCCGCGATCAGCTTGCCCTCGAGGTCGTAGGTCCAGGCGTGGTACGGGCACTGGAAGGCCCGCTTCACCGTGCCCGAGTCCTCCGTGCAGATCTGCGCACCGCGGTGCCGGCAGATGTTGAGGAAGGCGCGCAGCTGCCCGTCCCGGCTGCGGACCACGAGGACGCTCTCCTTGCCCACCTGGACCTTCTCGAAGGAACCGGGCGTCGGCAGGTCGCTCGATCGCACGGCGCAGAACCACATGTCCTCGAAGACGCGCGACTGCTCCAGCGCGAAGACGGCGGGGTCGGTGTAGTAGCGGCCCGGCAGCGTGGAGATGAGGCTCGCGGGCTGTTCGGTGATGGTCATGCGGCACCTCGGATGGCGTCGGCGACCCGGAGGTACGCCGGAAGTCGGACAACACAGGCCCTGCGACTGATCACGGACGTCACCCGTCAGCGAGCTCACGACGACCGGTGTGTCTCACATTACACACTCCGTCTCGCCAGCCGCAACAAGCCGAGGAGTGCGGACAGCACGCGAGAAGCCCCGACCGCCGCCCCGTTCGCGCGTCAGGTGCGCGCTTCGGGAGCGGAGGACGAGGCGGTGGCGAGGTCAGGACGGCGGGTCGACCCCTTACGCCGGGAGGACCGGCTGGGTCAGCGCGGCTGACCGAAGAAGCCCAACCTCCGGCTCAGCTCGTCCGCGCCCGCCATCACCCGCCGGGCGAGCCGGGGATGGTCCTCCTGGTGCATGCGGAAGGCCGGTCCCGAGACGCTGAGGGCCGCGATGATGTTGCCATCGGCGCCCCGGACGGGCGCGGCGACGGCGTTGAGCCCGACCTCGAACTCCTCGACGGTGCAGCCCCACCCCTGCTCGACGATCTGCTCCAGGTTCTGGCGGAGTGCTTCGGGATCGGTGAGCGTGGCCGGGGTGAAGCTCTGCATCCCGCGGGAGAGCAGGTCCTTGCGGAGGGCGTCGGGAGCGTGGGCCAGGAGCACCTTGCCGCTCGACGTGGCGTGCAGCGGCGTGCCCTGCCCCACCCAGTTGAGGGTGCTGAGCGCCGCCGGCCCGCGGGCCTGCGTCACGTTCACCGCTCGATCGCCGTCCAGGATGGCGACGTTGACCGTCTCCTCGAGGTCGGCGGCGAGCGCCTCGCAGATCGGCCGCCCCTCCCGGGCGATGTCCAGCTGCGCGACGGCCGCGCCGGCCAGGCGCACGACCCCGAAGCCCAACCGGTACTTGCCCCGATCGGCCAGTTGCTCGACGAAGCCTCGGCTCTCCAGCGTCGCCACCAGCCGGAAGGCCGTGGACTTGTGCACCCCGAGTTCGGCGGCCACCTCCGTGACGCCGGCCTCGCCCTCGGCCGCGAGGATCTCGAGGACGCTCAGCGCGCGGTCGACGGACTGGACGCCAGCGACTGGGCCGCGGTCTTCGCTCTCGCTCTGCGGCTCACTCATGGAGCCAGCCTAGGTGGACCACGGCGGAGCACCCTCCTCTTCCTCTTGACGATGGGATGAAGCCCGACGATGCTGTTGCGCTATCAGCGCAGCGTTGCGGTCTCCGCAACATGGTCCGCCTGGAGTGCCCATGATCCCGGTCTGCCCCACGACAGCGTTGCCACCCGGCGAGGCGATCCGCGTGGAGGCCACTGTGCCCATCGCGGTCTTCAACGTCGACGGCGACTTCTACGCGATCGACGACACGTGCACGCACCAGGACGCCTCGCTGGCCGACGGCTGGCTGGACGGCTGCGCGGTGGAGTGCCCCCTGCACGCCTCGTGCTTCGACCTGCGCACCGGGAAGGTGTCCGGCCCGCCGGCGAAGACCCCGGTCCGCACGCACCGGGTCGTGGTGCAGGACGGCACCGTCTACGTGCAGCCGGGGACCGCCGCGGACGGTGCCGCATGAGCCGTACGGTCGCCGTGGTCGGAGCCTCCCTGGCCGGCCTCTCGGCGGCCCGAGCGCTCCGCGAGCAGAGCTACGACGACCGCATCGTGGTCATCGGCGACGAGGCGCACGCCCCCTACGACCGCCCACCCCTGTCCAAGGAGTTCCTGGCGCGGAGGGCGTCGCTCGACGACATCGCACTGGGCACGCCGGACGACGCGGACCTCGGCCTCGAGTGGCGGCTGGGCACGACGGCGGTCGGGCTCGACCACCTGAGCCGCTCGGTGCTGCTGGCCGACGGCAGCGAGGTGCGGGCCGACGGCGTCGTCCTCGCCACCGGAGCCCGCGCCCGACGCCTGTCCGGCAGCGAGGGGCTGGGCGGGGTGCACGTGCTGCGCTCGCTGGACGACGCGGTCGCCCTGCGCGAGGACCTCGCGACGGCCGGACGTCTGGTGGTGATCGGCGCGGGGTTCATCGGCGCCGAGGTCGCCTCCACGGCCCGCACGCTGGGGCTGGAGGTCACCGTCATCGAGACCCAGCCCGTCCCGCTCGCCGGCCCGCTGGGTGCCGACATGGGTGCGGTGTGCGCCCAGCTGCACGCCGACCACGGCACCCGCCTGCTGGTCGGCACCGGTGTCGCCGGGCTGGTCGGGACCGGCAGGGTCGAGGCCGTCGAGCTGACCGACGGCACGCGCCTGCCCGCCGACGTGGTGGTCGTGGGGATCGGCGCCATCCCGAACATCGAGTGGCTCGCCGACTCCGGCGTGGCCCTCGGCAACGGCGTCCTCACCGACGCGCACTGCGGCACCAGCGTCCCGGGTGTGGTCGCCGTCGGCGACTGCGCTGCGGCCTGGTCGGCCTCCCGGGAGCGGCACGTCCGCGTCGAGCACTGGACCCACGCTCTCGAACAGCCGGCCACCGCGGTCGCCACCCTGCTGGGCACCGACAGGCCGGCGCCGACGCCCGTGCCGTACTTCTGGTCCGACCAGTACGGCGCGCGCATCCAGTTCGCGGGGTCGCGCCGCGAGGACGACGTGGTCCGCGTGCTGGAGGGCAGGTGTGCCGACCGCAGCTTCCTGGCTGTCTACGAGCGCCACGGGCACCCCGTCGCCGTCCTCGGGATGAACCAGCCCCGTCTGTTCACCCGGTGGCGCCGACAGCTGCGTGCCGCCGTCCTCACGCACTCCTGACTCTGGCCGGTCCGTCGAGTCGAGCCGCTGCGCGATGTCCCCGCGAGGGCCCTCAGCGGTTCGTCACCGCACCGACACGCTGGGTCGACGCGCGCAGCTTTTGTGTTCCAGGTCACTTTTCCCACTTGTTCCAGGGTGAGCCGTCTGGTTCCCTCATGCGCACCTGGTCGCGTACTACGCAACAGTAGGAGAGAGCCATGGAACACCCGGGTCCCGAGCCGGTCTCATCCTCCAGCTCCCCGAGTGCCGGGCCGACGGGTGACGCGCCGGCTGGCACCGCGTCGACCGCCACCCGTGAGCCCACTGCCCCGCCGCAGACCGACCGGGTCGTCTTCGGCGTCTCCCTGGCGCTGGTGGTGGCGTTCGCACTCTGGGGGGTGCTCGCCAGCGACAGCCTCTCGAACGCGGTGAGCGCCGCGTTCGGCACGGTCATCACCAACGCCGGCTGGGTCTTCGTCGTGACCAGCTCGGGGTTCGTCGCACTCGCGGGGTTCCTGGCGCTGTCCCGCTACGGACGCATCCGGCTGGGGAAGGACGACGAGCGTCCGGAGTTCAGCACGGGCTCGTGGATCTCCATGCTCTTCGCGGCCGGGATGGGCATCGGGCTGCTCTTCTGGGGCGTCGCCGAGCCGCTCTCCCACCTCGCCGCCGCCCCGCTCGGTCTGGAGGAGGGCGGGACCCCGGAGGCTGCCCGGCTGGGGCTGCAGTACACGATCTTCCACTGGGGCCTGCACCCCTGGGCGATGTACGCCGTCATGGCGATGGCCCTCGCCTACGGCGTCTTCCGCAAGGGCCGGCCGAGCCTGGTCAGCTCCGCGGTCGTCCCGCTGGTGAACGAGAAGCGCACGGGCATCCGCCGTGCCGTCGACATCCTCGCCATCTTCACCACGGTGTTCGGCGCGGCCACCTCGCTCGGTCTCGGCGCACTGCAGGTCAACAGCGGTCTGGCGGCCAACTACGGCATCCCGCGCAACAACGGCGTGGCCGTGGCCATCATCGCCGGCCTGGCGCTGCTCTACGTCCTGTCCGCGGTCAGCGGCGTGCACAAGGGCATCAAGCTGATCAGCAACACCAACGTGGTGCTGGCCGCCCTGCTCGTCGCCTTCATCTTCGTGCTGGGCCCGACCACGCACGTCTTCAACACCATCACCGACGCCACCGGGGACTACCTGACCGCCCTGCCCGCGATGAGCCTGGCCTCGGGGGCCTGGGGCGGCCAGGAGTGGCTCGCCGGGTGGACGTTGTTCTACTGGGCGTGGTGGATGTCCTGGACGCCGTTCGTGGGGACGTTCATCGCGCGCATCTCCCGCGGCCGCACGATCCGGCAGTTCGTCACCTTCGTGATGATCATCCCGACCATGGTCAGCATCGTGTGGTTCGGCGTGCTGGGCGGCACCGCCACCCACCTCGAGCTCACCGACCAGGCCGAGCTCAGCCAGGCCCTGCTCGACGACGGCACCGAGGGTGCCCTGTTCGCCCTGCTCGGTGAGTTCCCGGTGGTCACGCTCACCGTGCTGCTGGTGATGGTGCTGATCACGCTGTTCTTCGTCAGCAGCGCCGACTCCGCCTCCATGGTCCTCGGCATGCTCTCCCAGCGGGGCACGACCTCGCCCGCCCGCGCGGTGGTCATCCTCTGGGGCATGTGCATCGCGGCCGTCGCCGCCGCGCTCACCCTCGCCGGGGGGCTCGAGGTCATCCAGTCGGCCACCATCCTGGTGGCCACCCCCTTCGTGGTCGTGCTCATCGCCATCTGCGTCAACCTGGTCCGCGAGCTCCGCCAGGAGCCGTACACCTCGACGCTGGACCCGCAGGTCCGGCGAGCCGTCGTCGCCCACCTCCACGACATGCCGCACCCGAACGGAGCAGGGCCCACCTCCCCCGGGGTCCCGGTGGTCGCCGACCCCGACCGTGAGCCGGCCGGTCAGCAGTAGGGCAGCGGCGAACCGATCGTTCTCGGGGCGTCCGGGTCACCGGACGCCCCGAGTGCTGCGTCGGCGACCGGGACCGCTGCGACCTCACTGACACTCGTCCTGCGGTATCTCGTCTCGTGGAGGGGATGTCGCTGTGCCCAAGAAGTTCCCGCCCGTCTTCGAGCGTGACGTCGGCCGGGTAGTTCGCCGCAGTGACCTGAGCCAGGCCGAGGTCGCTGCCGACTTCGACATCTCGGTCGAGTCGGTGCGTGGCTGGGCGCGGCAGGCTGACACCGACGACGACGTCGTCGATGGGCAGACCAGCGCCGAGCAGAACGAGGTCGTGAAGCTGCGCCGAGAGAAGCGGCACGCGCTCCTGCAGAAGACCATCCTGGACCGCCGGCGCTGGCGCACCGCGAGAAGCGGTACGACGCGATCGTGATCCGGTTTGAGCACAGCTACAACCGCCGACAGCGTCAGCGCGCCCTCGGCAAGCCCACTCCGGTCATGTACGAACTCGCCTTCACTGATCAAGCCGCTGGCGCGGCCCGATCAGTCCCAACCGCCGTCAACTGAAGCTGCGCCAGTCCCGAACCGACTGCCACGGGAAGGCAGCGCAGTCGACGGGGAGCACCGCGTCTGAGGCTGCGCCGTCGGGGATGGTCGAGAGCGACCGACCGGCAGGCTGCGTGGCCGACCGGAAGCCCAGGCCCGGGCATCGCACTGCTCATAGCCCGCTTGCCCGCCATCGGTCGGGTCCGCCCCCGGAGGCTGGGGCGGAGGCATCTCCGGCGCTGTCAGTGTCTGCCGGCTGTACGGAGGCGGCCTCAGGGGCTTGTCGTCGATCGCGCTGCCGTCATCAGGCCGCCAGCCTGGGCAATCACCTCGTCTCGTGCACTGTCATGAACACAGGCGGGGAGGTAGTCACCGCCAGTTGCTCGGCCAGCCGCAACCGGGCGCGCAGCTCCTGTTCGGCAACCTGCCCCTTCAGTGCTCTGAGGGGATCATCGGGGGCAGGCACGAACCCGAGTTCTTGCGCTGCCTCCGCTTCTGCAGCGCGCTCCACCAGCGAGGGGGGCGAAAGAGCCGTCCGCAGTGCGCTGCCGGACTCGGCCGCCTCCTTCAGCGCCGGAATGAGCGCCGTGATGTCGTGGGCCCGCTGGAGCGCCGGATCGGTTCGCTCGGTGCCCACCTTCAGCAGCGCTCCGGACTCACCCAGGGTTAAAACCGCAGCGCTACTCGCCTTGCGGTCCGACCGAAGGGAGATCGTCGCCTCGTTGCCCGGGTAGGCGACCAACAGCCGCTGCACGTTCATACGGATCAGCTCATAAGTCCCCATGCCAGCCGGGCTTACCTTCCACGTCTCCAGAACGGCAGGACGCGGCTGCCGGTAGTGGACGACGTCATCACTCGCAATGGGTTCGTACTCCTGCTGGTGCAGGACGCCGTTGTCGCCGAGGACGCGTTCCAGACGGACGGTCACAGCCACCTGCAACCGGCGAGCCAGTTCGATCCAGGCACAGGTCCTGGTGCCTGGGGCCGCGGCCCATTCTGCGAGCTCCTCTGCGGTCGGCAGGACATCGATGCGCAGTCGTTCGTCGTGGTCCTCGCTTACGACCGTGATCTTGCCGACCTTCCAGTCGGCGTACGCGGCTTCTGCGTGAGCCGCGCCGACACTGGCCGAGGCGAGAAGGCGTTCCAGTGTTCTGACCCGGTGCTCCCAGAAGTGTGGTGCGCCGGTCGGGGAGAAGTCGATCGCCGCGCGGACCGCCTCCGCGTGAGCAGCCGTAGCGTCTGCCACGGCCGCCCGGTAGCCGGCAAGGACGTACGCCCGACTCTCGTCCTCCTTGACGTAGTCGGGGTGCACCTTCCACGCCGCGGGGTCCGCCTTCTCGGGTGGCTGCGGCCGCTGGTCGTCGATGCCCCCGAGGACGTCGATGCCGCGAAGGCCCTCACCTCCCATCACCCCAAGCAGGCCGCCACCGGCGATTCCCGCCCCGATCGCCGCCGCACCGGTGAGCCCGGCCAGCGCCACCCAACCTGGGGGTCCTGCCGCCAGCAGCGGCGGACCCGCGGCGCCCATCACGGCTGGGCCTGCTGACAGCGACGCCTTCCATCCGGCGAGCGGCTCGGCCGCGGTGGCGACATCGGCGCCGGTGAGCCGGCCGTCTGCCAGGAGAGTCCACGCGGCTGTCTGCTTCTCCGAGGTGCCGGATGCCTGCCGGACCACACACCTGGTCAGCAGATCAGCGCCGTCTTCTGTCGTAACGGCGGAGCCGGAGTCCACGGTCGTCGTTTGGCTCAGCCAATCTCTGGTCTCGGTACGCGTCCCGGTGATTCGGACGTAGCTCAGCGGCAGCCGGTAGGAGAAGGTCAGGCCCGCCATTGGTCCCCCTGCTTCCAGTCGTCGAGACCGCGAAACGGCGGCCAGCCTGCCGTTGCCTCACCGCCGTGTCGAGGGCCTATCGCAGTGCGGGCGGGGCCCACGCACTTCTTGCCAGTGCGTCCGGTGCGCCGTCACATTCCGCGGTCGGCATGGTGGTTCGAACGTCCGGGACTCACGGACCCGGGTGCCTCGTCGCACACGCGTCCGTGTCGGCGGGAAGCCGTTCGTGAGAGCGCCGCCCACGGGCCTCGGCCTCGGCGAACAGCACGTCGAGCGCTGAGACCAGTCCAAGACACCGCGTTCGAACACCGACGATCATCGGGCGACCGCCAGGCGTGTGCGCATGTCATGGACTCGTCTCGGACGCAAACCACGCGCACCGACCGGAAGCCGCGAGGGGTACGCCCTCAGCCAAGGCTGGCTGATCAGGCTCCCGGCTCGGCGGGCAGCGCACCGCGGGCGACGGCCTGCACGAGCGTGTGGTGGTCCCGCTCCGTCTGGTCGGCGTAGGCGCGGGCGAACCGGCACAGTGCCACGTCGACGTTGTCGGACTTGCCCAGGTAGCCGGCGATCATCGACGCGCCGCTGGTCCGGGCGTGCCCCTTGGCCAGCAGCCGGCCGCACACCCCCGCGTAGTCGCTCAGCGCCGCGGCGTCGAGGGAGTCGACCGCGATCGTGCCCTTCATGTTCCTGAACTGGCGGACGTAGTACTGCCGGGACCCGATCGTGGCCCAGCCCAGCAGCGGGTCGCTGACCGTCTGCAGCGCCTGCTGGTACTCCACGACCCGCTGCCCCTGGTGGGCGTGCCAGGCCGACTCGCCGTGGACGTGCTGGGCCACGACCGACCGGCGGGCCTGCTTCAGCTGCAGGAACACCACGTCGTCCGGGCTGCTGCCCTCGCACAGGGCCACGTAGGCACGCAGCCCCACGCTCCCCACCCCGACCACCTTGTGGGCGACGTCCACGACCGTGTAGCCGCTGAGGACCCGTCGCCAGTGGGACGGCAGCGTGTCGACGTAGCCGTCCAGTCCATCGACCACCTCGGCGGCCTCGTCCCGGTCGAGCCGGGTGATCAACGGCGGCTCCTCGATGATCCGCCGCCCGTCCTCCCGCTCCTCGGTGAACCGGGGCAGCGCCCGGTCGCTCACCCGCTTGCGGGCACGCCGGGACGCGCGCTCGATCTCCTTCCGCAGCGACCGGTCCTCCACCGTGGTGTGCAGCCGCGTGACGTCCAACCGCTCGAACGACCGTGCCAGCAGCGGCTCTCCGGCCAGCCAACGCACGTGCTCCCGGTAACGGCGCCCCATGGACGCGACGGCGTCCGCGCACTGGTCCTCGGTGGCCGAGTTCTGCCGCCCGGCGACCCAGACGCTCGCGGCCAGCCGGCGGAGGTCCCACTCCCAAGCACCCGGATGCGCCTCGTCGAAGTCGTTGAGGTCGATGACCAGGTCACGCTCTGGAGAGGCGTAGAAGCCGAAGTTGCCCAGGTGCGCATCCCCGCAGATCACCGGCCGGATCCCGGTGTCCGGGAGACCGGCGAGGTCGGCGGCCATCACCCCCGCGGTGCCCCGGAGGAAGCCGTAGGGCGAGGCGGCCATCCGGGCCACCCGCACCGGGACGAGGCGCTCCACGCGCCCGACGTGGGACTCCCGGACCTGGTCGACCACGTCGGGCCGGTCGACCGGCGCACTCCACCGCCCGAGCTCGGACCGGGGCACCTGCTTGCGCAGCGACCGCCCGAGGGCGTACCGCTCCGCGCGAGGTGTGGCGGGACGACGCAGCGAGCCGTAGCCCTCGCCGTCAGCTGCCGTGAGCACCACGTGCCCACCCTGTCGCGCACCGGCCACGGGACTCCCCAGACAGTCGACGGACGCTTCTCGGCCCTCGGTGCATCCTCCCCTGCCAGCCGCTCGACCGTCAGGGCGGGAACCGATGGGAGCCGCGAGCTGATCAGGTGAGGACCCGGTCGGCGTCGGTCGCCGTGAGGTAGGTCTGCAGGGTCACGTCGTCGAGGTGCAGGAGCTCCGGGGCAGGCCTGCGGTCGGCGCGGCGTGGGGTCAGGGACACCGGCACCAGGGTGATGGTCTGCAATGCATCGCCGGCGGCGAGGAGGCGCTGCAGGGCGTCCGTGATGGTCACGTAGGTGTCGAAGGACGTCAGCGGGGGCGCGAGGCGGAGGTCCTCACCAGGTGCCGGCGCGTCGCAGTGTCCTTCGCCGCCGTAGCACCCGCCGTGGCCGAAGACGGTGTAGCGGCCGGCGTAGCCGCGTTCGGCCGTGCGCGGTGTGGTGGCGGTGGCGTCGGGGTCGTTGAGGAAGACCCGGACCTCGTAGGACGTGCTCGAGTGGTCGACGCCGGTGATGACCAGATCGGCGCGACTGAAGGGCGCCGGGGGGACGTCCCCGGGGAAGGCGAGGTGGAGGACGCGGGTCTCGTCGTCCCGTCCCGCGCGTGCCTTGTCGAGCGTCGCCATCGCGGCCTCCTCAGCCGATGACCTGGGCGGCGTACTCGTATCCCAGGCTGGAGATGTCCAGGGTCTCGCGCACCGTCGTGGGGAACGGCGGCAGTGCTCGGTGGAGCACCCTGGCCGGTGGATCGCTGTTGCGCGGGGAGAGCTGCCACAGGTACCAGAGCCGGTCGATCATCGAGTGGTGCGCCCAGAAGACCGGGTCGAAGGCCGCGGTCGGCGCTGCGGACATGGCTCCGCCGACCCAGCCGTGGACGCCGTTGTGGATGCTCTCCAGGATGCGACTGAAGTCGGTGAAAGTCGTGGCACGCAGTGCGCGCTGCACGGTCGGGTCCCGGGGCAGTTCGGCGGGCTCCTCCGGGTCGCGCAACGTGAGGGGGTCGTCGCCCTCGCTGATGGCACCGGGGAGGTTCTCCCGCACCAGTTCCAGATCGTCGGGGGCGAGCACGACCGGACCAGCGCTCAGCGGGTTCGTCGAACCGTCCGTTGCTGATCGGAACGGGGCTGGCAGGCCCCGGTCGTGCGAGACCGCCGACGACCAGTCCCACCACGGGAGACCCACCTCGACCGTCTCGTCCCCACGCGCGCGGCGCAGGGCTGCCGTGAGCGCCCGTTCGAAGTGGAAGAGGTACGCCCGGTGCCACGGCAGGAAGAGCGCGGTCCCGTGTTCGCAGTAGACCGGGAGCGGCAGGCCGTGGATCCCGGCGAAGAAGCCGTAGCCGCGATCGTCGTCGATCTGGTAGAGCGCCTCGAACGCCTCGCGCAGGTCGACCAACTCCGACGGCGTCAGGTTCTCGGCGTTCTTCCGCAGCCCCACGGGCACTCCTCCGCCGCATCGCTCCCGACCTGTGGTCATCGTCGCGGCTGGCGGCCGAGGTGTCCATCACCTGCCGGGATCCTCTCCCGCAGCTGCTCCCCCGCGCAGTTGCGCCGAGGAGATCAGCCGCTCCGAGCCCGCAGGCCTGACTGCGCTGCGGCGCCTGCCGTCGGTCAGGCGGACCTGGGGACGGGGACCTCGCGGAGGGGGCTCCCGCCGTCGATGAAGAGCCGGGCGTGCGGACGGGTCGCCGCTACGATGCGTGCCAGGGCCGCTTCCCCGGCTCGGGGGTGACGGCCGTCGAGCGCACCGACTCGGAAGGCGACGACGAGGTCGAACGGCTCGTCGCCGTCGTCCAAGGTGAAGTCCTCGATCGCGACGTGGCGTGCGCTCAGCCGACCGGAGGCGATGTGCTCGGCAGAGCGGGCCTCCAGTTGCCTGATCGCCGTGGCGGACCTGTCGATCGCGAGGACGTGGCCGGTGGTGAGCCGGTCGGCGATGGCGCGCGCCGCGACACCGGGCCCCTCCTCTTGTGCGGTGCGTGACGTGAGTCCAGACGGCGCGGACCCGCACAGCTCATCGGTCTCCGCTCCCGCAGCGCGCTACGAGGCGGGCGCGGCCGGCACCGTGGGCGCAGGCTCGTCGAACTGCTCGGCTGCCGGTGGTTCGTGCGTCGGCATCATCGGGCCGTCACCGGCCGGGTCGAGCACGTCCTCCTCGAACCACGTGTACCGGCCGGAGAGCACCTGCTGGGCGGCCTGGTACTGGTCTCGGTCGTCGTTGTCCCACAGTTCCGCGAACAGCCGATCGGCGCGACGACGGGCCTGACGGCAGAAAAGGTCGGCCAGTTCCGCGGCCTCCTGCCGGCGGGCGGGCTGCTCGCTCCCGATGGTGTCCGCGTACACGCAGGCGCACGAGATCGCGTAGAGCTCGGCTCCGATGTCGACGATCCGGCCGAGCAGGTGGCCCTTCTGCTCGAGGCGGGCCTGGTGTCGGCCCATCGCGTAGAAGGTCGAGCGGGCGAGCTTGCGGGAGTGGCGTTCGACGTAGCGCAGGTGCCTGGCCAGCTCCCCGAACTCGGCGTAGGAGCCGGGGCGCTGCCCGGCGCCGGTGGCCAGCGTCGGGAGCCACCGGGCGTAGAAGGCCCCCGCCTTGGCGGCGGCCTTGGCCTTCTCGGCGGGGCGGGCCTTCCCGAGCACCAGGTCCCCCGCGACCCTCAGGTGCTCGTCCACGGCCTCGCGGGCGATCAGCAGGTGCATGATCTCCGTGGAGCCCTCGAAGATCCGGTTGATCCGCATGTCCCGCAGCAGCTGCTCGGCCGGCACCGGCTTCTCGCCGCGCCGAGCGAGCGACTCGGCGGTCTCGTAGGCGCGACCGCCGCGGATCTGGACCATCTCGTCGACGGCGGACCAGCCGAGCTCGGACGAGTAGAGCTTGGCCAGGGCTGCCTCGATGCGGATGTCGTTGCGCTTGTCGTCGGCCAGGCGACTGGACACGTCGAGCACCGCCTCGAGGCCGAACGCCGTCCCCGCCAGCCAGGCGAGCTTCTGCGCGACCGGGTCGTGCTCACCGATCGGCCGCCCCCACTGCCTCCGTTCGGCCGACCACTCGCGGGCGATCTTCAGCGAGTACGTCACCGCCGAGGAACAGAACGCCGGCAGCGACAGGCGGCCGGTGTTGAGCGTGGTGAGCGCGATCCGCAGGCCCTTGCCCTCGCCACCGATCACGTCCTCGGTGGGGACGACGACGTCGTCGAATCGGGTCACCGAGTTCTCGATGCCCCGGAGGCCCATGAACTCGTTGCGGTGCTCGACCGTGATGCCCGCGCGGTCGCACGGGCAGAGGAACGCGGTGATGCCGCCCCGATGGCCGTCCGACCTCGGGACGACGGCCATGACCACGACCACGTCGGCGATGGCGCCGTTGGTCGCCCACAGCTTGGTGCCGTTGATCCGGTAGCCGGTGCCGTCGTCGGTCGGGACGGCGGTCGTGCTCATCCGCGCCGGGTCCGAGCCGACGTCCGGCTCGGTGAGCAGGAACGCCGAGATGTGGTCCCTGGCCAGCCTGGGCAGCCAGTGGCGCTTCTGCTCCTCGGAGCCGAACAGCCGCAGCGGCTCGGGCAGGCCGATCGACTGGTGCGCGGAGAGCAGTGTCGAGATCGACGAGTGCCACGTGCCGGCCATGGCCAGCGCCCGGTTGTAGTACACCTGGCTCAGCCCGAGGCCCCCGTACTCCTCGGGGATCTTCATGCCGAGCGCACCCAGCTCCCCGAGGCCCCGGAGGACGTCGTCGGGGATCTTCGCCTCGCGCTCGATCCGCTGCCGGTCGACGTGCTCGGTGAGGAACGTGCGGAGGCGCTCGAGGAACGCCTCGCCCTTCTCCACCGCGGCCCCGTCGAGCCCCGGCTGCGGATGGACGAGGTCGAGCCGGAAGTCGCCGAGGAACAGCTGCTTGCCGAACGACGGCTGGGTCCACTCGGTCTCGCGGCTGGACTCGGCGACCTGCTTCGACTGCTCGTAGGACGGTTGCGACGCCATGCACCAGCATCACCCCTGCACGCCCGTGGGACAACGGTTCTCGGCGCCGTCGGTGCGAGCAGCAGGGCGGCGGTGATCGTGCCCGCCGGCGCGCGGGCCCGAGCGGCAGGCTTAAGGTCGCGCGTGGACTTCGCCGACCTGAGCCGGCCGTTCGTCATCGCCCACCGCGGCGGGTCCCTGCAGGTGCCCGAGCACACGATGGAGGGCTACCGGGTCGCGGTGGGCCAGGGCTCGGCGGTCATCGAGCAGGACGTGTCGAGGCTCGCCGACGGCGGTCTCGGCGTCATGCACGACGGCACCGTGGACCGGATGACCACCTCCAGCGGCAACGTCGCCGACCACACGTCGGTGACCTGGAAGCAGCTGGACATCGACGCCTCGGTCACCCTCGGCGGAGGCTGGCCCGACGGGCTGCGCCCTCCCCTGTTCGAGGAGGTGCTCACCGAGTTCGGCAACCGCGTCCTCCTCTGCGCCGAGGCCAAGAGCAGCGACGCGATGGGCCCGATGATCGACGAGCTCGAGCGGCACGGTGTCCGCCCGGCGTCCGTGCTGCTCCAGTCCTTCGCCCTCGCCGACTGCCGGCTGGCGCTGTCCCGGGGGTGGAGCGTCATCTGGCTCGGCAGCACCGACGTCGCCCGGGCCGCCGCCGAGGGCATCGGCTGGATCGGCCCGCCAGCGGGCCGTGTCACGCCGGAGATCTGCGACGCGGCCCATGCGGCGGGGATCCGGGTGGCCTGCTACACGGTGAACCGCCGGCACCAGCGGGACGCCGTCGTCGCCGCCGGCGTGGACGCATTCTTCTCCGACGACCCCCGCTACGTCGCCGGGGACGCGGACCGCCGCGCCTCGGACCTCTTCGCCCGACAGACCTGGCTGCCCGGGATGCTGCCGGACACCAGCCGCGGCCGGTTCCACCCGGACGACTCGTCCTGGGGCTCCGACGCCTCGGACACCGTCCACTCCACGCTCATGGGCTTCCTCGCACCGCCGGACCCGGCGGCGTTCACGCTGCACCTCGACGTGCGGGTGGACGGGACGTGCCGCAGGAGCGGTGGGTCCGTCCTGCTGAGCACCGACGACCACCCGTACCGACCGTCGTCCCGGTCATCGCCCGGCGTCAACGGCTACCTCTTCACCGTGCGGGGAGACGGCAGCCTGGACGTCCAGCGGGTCCTCGAGGGGGTCGCCACCACGCTGGCGTCCTCGTCGGGGGGAACGGCGCCGACGCCGGGCACGTACGCCCGGCTGCGGATCACCGTCACCGGCGCTGGGCTCTCCTTCACGCGCGCGGACACCGTCGCCGAGACCCTGACCGTGGCGGACACCACCTGCCGCCCCGTGCCCGTCGTCCACCTCGGCAGCGCGTTCGCCGGGGCCCGTTTCAGGAACGTGGTGTTCGCATGACCGACCCGTACGAGCGCCCGGGCCACGGCCCCGCCGACCCGGACGGCTACCTCGTCGAGCAGGCCCCGGACGGCTACCGGTGGACGCGCCGCGCGGACGGCCGCACCGCCGGGCCGTTCCCCAGCCGCGAGGAAGCCGTGGTCTCCGCCGAGGCCGACCAGACCGCCTGAGGCACCGGGAGGCAGGGGTCGTGAGTCCGCTGCCGAGCTCTCGCCGACCGTGGTCGTCGGGAGCGAGTACCTGACCAACCCGTCGTTGCGGCAGGTGCGCGAGGCGATGGCCCGCCGCTGACTCGCACCACGTCGGCGAGCGCCGTGGCGATCCGCCACAGCCGCACGGGCAGCGGGGTGTTGCGGCCTGCAGCGGCCGCAGGTGAGATGAGCCATGGTGTCGGCTCGGGGAGACGGGCGCGGGACGCGGACGGCAGCGCCTGGCCGTCGTCCCCCGGCCAGCGACGCCGACTCGCCCCGGAAGATCTCCGCCCTCGGCTGGCGCCGCATCCTCCGGCGTGTCCGGGTGCACGTGATCAGCGATCGGCTGATGGTGCAGAGCGCAGCGGTGGCGTTCTTCGCCATCCTGTCGATCGCCCCGGTGCTGGTGACGGCGATATCGGTCTACGGCGCGGTCAACACCCCGGAGGGGGCGCTCCAGCAACTGTCCCGCGTGACCGGGATGCTCCCCACCGAACTCCGGCCGATGGTGGCCGATCAGCTCACGACGATCACCGCCGCCTCGACGCACGTGCTCACCTGGCGCGGGCTCGCCGGGCTGGTGGTCGCGCTCTGGACGGCGACGACCGCCATGACCTACCTGATCGACGGGCTGACCCTCGCTTACCACGAGACCGAGACCCGGGGCTTCCTCCGTCGCGGCGGCCTCGCGGTCCTCCTCGTCCTCGGTGGTGCTCTCGTCCTGGGTGCCCTCGTCACTGCGGCCGGCGTCGTCTCGAGATCGCTCGCCGCGGCTCCGGACTTCGTCCGCACGCTCTCGCCCGTGCTCGCCTGGCTGTGCCTGGCCGCCCTCATGACCTCGGCGCTCGCCGTGCTGTACCGGGTGGCCCCTGATCGCAAGGAGGCCCGCTGGCGGTGGACCACGGGGGGCTCGACCGTCGCGACGCTCCTGTGGTTGGCCACCACGCTCGGGTTCTTCGCCTATGTCGAGCGCCTGGGCACGTACCACACGACCTACGGCGGCCTCGCCGGCGTGGCGATCAGCATGGTCTGGCTGTGGGTGACCGTGTTCCTGATCATCGTGGGCGCAGCGGTGAACGCCGAGACCGAACGCGAGACGACCCACGACTCGACGGTCGGACCGGAGCAGCCGCTTGGTGAGCGCGGGGCGGTCGTGGCCGACAGCGCACCGCCGTACCCGGGCGAACGATGAAGCCCTCACCCCCCTGCGGACGGCGGGAGCCGTCTCCCCCGACCGTCGTCTCGCACCCGGTGCGTCGCTCCGGTCGCCGACGAGCGACGAGCGGAGGACCGTGGGCACGTCGTCGCCCATGGTCGCGCCAGGTCCGGTGAGGAGGTCGCGTGGGACGGGTACACCTGCTCGCCACCGGCGGCACCATCGCCAGCCGGCAGGGACCGGACGGGCTCGCGGCGGTCATCCCCGCCGCGGAGCTGCTCGCCGCGGCCCGCTCCCCCGCCGGTGTGTCCGTGACGACCAGCGACCTCGGCACCGTGGCGAGCTTCGCCCTGACGACGTCGGACCTGCGGGACCTGGTGGCCGCGGCCCGGCGCTGCCTGGCGGACGGCGTGGACGGCGTCGTCGTCACCCATGGCACCGACACCATGGAGGAGTCCGCGTACCTCGCCGATCTCGTGCACGACGACCCGCGCCCGATCGTCTTCACCGGTGCGCAGCGCCCCTTCGACAGCCCGGCGCCCGACGGTCCGGCCAACCTCGCCGATGCGCTGCGGGTCGCCTCCGCCCCCGCCGCCCGGGACCTCGGTGTGCTTCTCTGCTTCGACGGCCTCACCTTCGCCGCCCGCGGAGTGCGCAAGATTGACACCTTGCGCGGCGGTGCGTTCGGGGCACCCGGGCGAGGGCCGGTGATCCGGCTGGCCGGCGAGTCGGTGCTGCCGCTGGCCAGGCCGCCGCGTCCGTCCCCCCTGCCGCTCGACCTGCGGGCGGAACTGCCACGCGTCGACGTCGTCACCTGCCACCTCGGCGCGGACGCGGCGCTGCTGCACGCCGCGGTCGCCGCCGGCGCCGCCGGGCTCGTCCTGCAGGCCCTCGGCGCCGGGAACGTCCCCCCGGCGATCGCCGAGGCCACCGAGGAGCTCGTCGCCGGCGGGGTCCCGGTGCTGGTCTGCTCGCGGGTGCCGTCGGGCCCGGTCGCCCCCCTCTACGCCGCCGGTGGTGCCCGGCTGGCCCGAGGCGGGGCCGTGTTCGCCGGTGACCTGAGCCCGTGGCAGGGGCGGCTGCTGCTGGCCGCAGCGCTCGCCCTCTCCCCCGACGACCCACGGCGGGTGCTGACCCAGCACCTCACCGGCTGACCCCACCGCCCCGGCCCGGGGCGACCTGATCGAAGGAGCGTGCCGACGATGAGCAAGGAGATCCTCGTGGCCTTCGGCGTCGACATCGACGCCGTGGGCGGCTGGCTGGGTTCCTACGGCGGGGAGGACTCCCCGGACGACATCTCCCGCGGCGTGTTCGCCGGCGAGGTCGGTGTCCCGCGCATCCTGGAGCTGTTCCGGCGGTACGGCCTGACGCAGACGTTCTTCTGGCCGGGGCACTCGATCGAGACGTTCCCGGAGCAGTTCGAGGCGTGCGTCGCAGCCGGGCACGAGATCGGCGTGCACGGCTACAGCCACGAGAACCCGATCGCGATGAGCCGGGAGCAGGAGCAGGCCGTCCTCGACCGCTGCATCCAGCTGATCGAGGAGCGGACCGGGCGCCGTCCCACCGGGTACGTGGCCCCCTGGTGGGAGTTCAGCGGCGTCACCAACGAGCTGCTGCTCGAGCGCGGCATCAAGTACGACCACTCCCTGATGCACCGGGACTTCGAGCCCTACTTCGTCCGGGTTGGTGACTCCTGGACGAAGATCGACTACTCGGCGTCGGCGGAGAGCTGGATGGAGCCGCTGGTCCGCGGGGAGGAGACCGACCTGGTCGAGATCCCGGCCAACTGGTACCTGGACGACCTGCCGCCGATGATGTTCATCAAGTCCAGTCCGAACAGCCACGGCTTCGTGAACCCGCGGGACATCGAGCAGATGTGGCGCGACCAGTTCGACTGGGTGCACCGCGAGATGGACCACGCGGCCTTCACCATGACCATCCACCCGGACGTCTCCGGGCGCCCGCAGGTGCTGCTCATGCTCGAACGGCTCATCGAGCACATCAACGGGCACGACGGCGTCCGGTGGGCGACCTTCGACCAGATCGCTGATGACTTCCTCAGCCGCTTCCCGCGGACCGGTGGCCGGCCGTAGACCTCGCTGCAACCTCCCTCCCGGAGGCGGGCTGGACCCACCTGGGCACCCCACCCTCGATCACTCAGAGGGCGTCGTACAGAGCTGTCTCCACGTCCACGTGGACCTGGTGCACCTCGGGCGCGACGAACGGCAGGGTCTGGGTGTACACCGCCGCCGTGATGCCCGCCGTCCGGTCGACCCAGAAGTGGGTGTTGCAGAGCCCGGCCCACGCCTGTCACCCCGCCCGGTCTCAGTGCTTGCGGTGGGCGCCGCGGTGCTCCGTCCTCGGTGCGGCCAGGACCTTCCTGCGGACGGCGCCGGCAGCCTCGGCGACGAGCTCTTCGAACGGGCCCCGGGCGTGGCCGCGGCTCCAGAGGAGTGCGAACGCCACCAGCACCGCGACCTGCAGCAGGAAGCCGGTCGGTCCACCGGGGACGGCGGGCGCGCTGAGCATCACCAGGTGCGTGCAGTAGAGGGTCAGCGTCATGCTCCCGGCTGCGGCCAGGGGCCGCAGCAGCGTGGTCGTCATGCGCCCGAGCAGGATGCACGCTCCGAGCACCACCAGCGCGACGCCGATCGTGTAGGCCAGGTCCAACGACGTGCTGGAGTGCGGCGCCCTCGTGGCCAGCCACCAGCCGGTGTCCGTCGGGGTCGTCCCGTTCCACCCGGACGTCGTGACGTCGGCGTACTCCTGCGGCGTCATCGACTGCAGGGCCACCTGGTCGAGCCGCGCGCGGCCGCCGAGGACGTCGAGCAGCAGCCAGGACACGGTCATCGAGACGACGACCAGTGCGCCACCGACCAGGACCACCGCCCCCACGACTGCCCGGCTGGAGAGCGCGGCGCGACCGACGGCGAGCCCGACGCACAGGTAGGCCAGCCACGCCAGCGCCGGGTACTGGCCGGTGACGGTGAGCTCGACCAGCACCTGCAGTGGGTGGTCGACCAGGTCGGTGACGGTCATGTTGGGGACGATCACCGGTGCGGTGCCGGCTCGGAGCAGATGGCTGAGGACGGGGACGGCGAGCACGATCACCGTCGCCAGCACCACCAGGGCACGGATGGACAGGGACAGCAGCGGGACGGCGAGCACGAACAGGACGGCGTAGTACGGGAGGATCACCCCGGCCGAGTCCGTCGGGACGAGGTGGCCGAGGGCCAGCCCCACCACGCCGATGATGAGGGCGCGGACCAGCAGCGACGCCGCCTGGGCCGTCCACGTCCGTCCCGTCGGCCGTCGCCGGCGGCCACCCGTGGTGAAGGCGATGCCCACCCCGGCCAGCAGGGCGAACAGCGCCGCTGACTTGCCTGCCGCCAGGGTCCAGGCCAGGGACGCGGTCCCGTCCGCGTCGGTCGCCTCGAACTGGTGCACCGCGATCATCCCGACCAGGGCGATGCCACGGGCAGCGTCGATGCCGACCAGCCGGGGCGTCGACCGCAGCGACTCCGCGGTGCTCGGCGGCGTCCCGGCGACGTCGCCCGACGGGACCGGGTCGCACGCGTGCGAGAGCCCCGAGACGCCGCCGACGGAGTCCCTCACAGCCGGCGCCGCGGTCACCGTCGATCCCGGCCCCTGCTGCGGGGACGGTGCGGTCTCCGATTCGGCGCTCATCGGCTGATCCCGCTGTCACGTGACGACATTCGCTCACTCTCCGCACATGGCTGGGCATCCCTGACCCGGTGCCATGACCGAGTCGTCGTCCCTCGCACGAAGGGCGTTCGCAGCGCGGCCACCCGCTGGATGGCGCATCCGGCGGATTAACGTTCCGTCACCGTCAGGCATCTCGACGTAGCGGGAGGGTGCGGTCAGCCGGCCCGAAGAGCCTGCACCCGGCCGCTCCCTGTGCGGGGGGCGGTCCGGGAAGGACGACGACCCATCCGGAAACGGCCTCCACGCCGAACCCTGCACGGGTCAACCGACCTGTGATCGGCTCGTACGCCCCCTGGACGCGGTGAGCCGGACGTGACCGCACACGGCCACGGCCGTGCACACTGTGCCGCCCCGACAGGAGCCCGGCCTCGATGGACCTTGGAGATGATGGGATGCGCAGGACATGGACGGTCCTCGGTGCACTGGTGCTCGTGCTCCTCGCCGCCGGGCCGGCATCGGCCGGCCCGCCGAGGCCGGTGTCGGGTCAGCTCACGGATGACAGCGTCGTGATCGGTGCTGCCGATCGACAGGTCGTCCAGCAGGCCGTGGACCGGCTGGAGGCCAAACGCGACATCGGTCTCCACACCGTCTTCGTCTCCGACTTCGACGCCGTGCCGGCCGGTGAATGGGCTCAACGCACCGCCGAACTGTCCGGACTCGGTGACTCGGACATCCTCCTCGCCGTGGCCGTCGGAGGGGGCACCTACGACTACGGGTGGTGGGTGGCCGAGGGGTTCCCGCTGCCCGTGGCGGACGTCGACGCCGTGCTGGCCAGTGAGGTGGTCCCGGACCTGGCGGCGCGCGACTGGACCCAGGCGGTCGTCACGCTGGCCGAGCAGCTCCGGTCCCTGGCCGAGACGCCGGCGGGCGCGGAGACGCCGGCGGCCGGTTCCGAGACGGCGGCCGGCTCGGAGGCAGTGGCCGGGTCCGGGACTGCACCTGACTCCGGAACTGCGACCGACTCCGGAACTGCACCTGACTCCGCCGCTGAGGCCGGCTCCGACACGGCGAGAGACAGCACCATGGCGCGCAGGGACAACGCGTCGGGGAACACGCTGCCGTGGTCGGGGACGACCACGCTGGTCGTGATCGGCCTCTTGGCGGTCGTGCTCGTGAGCGGTCACCTCCTCTCCCGTCGCAACGCCTCGAGCAGTTCACCGCGGTAGCCGCGCGCGCGGCTGGGCCGTTCGCCACCACGCCCGCGAGTCCTGACCCCCGCCTGTGGACAGGCGCAGCCCCTGGCGTGGCGGTGCAGGGCCAGGGCAACTGGGCCATCCGGGTCAACCGCAGGACCGCCACGGACAAGATCGACCACTGGTCGGTGTGCTGCCATCTGTGCACCGGAACGGGCCTGCCGGGAAGCCGGCCACCCCCGTGCCCCGGACGGCGCCGACACCCCGCAGGCGGACACATGACGGACCAGGACCCCCACCGGCGCCGAGGGGACGACCGGAGACGGAGGCGACCGTGGAGCAGGTGAGGGGACCGCGCGGCACCGTCGTCCAGGGCTACCTGGGCGAGGCGGCCGGGTCGGTGGCGCCGGACGCCGTCCTCCTGCACGGCCCGGCGCAGTGGGCGGGGCTGAGTGCACGCTCCTGGCACCTGGGCCGGATCCCGGCCTGCGACTTCCGTGACCGTGCCGACGTGGTGGTGACCCCGGTCCCGGCCACCCGCCGCCTCCCCGGCCACTGTCTGGGCGTGCTGTTCGAGGGCGAGGGGACGCTGCAGCAGTGCGGGCCCGGCGGCGAGGACCGAACGGTGCTGCTGGCCCCGGACCGGGTGGTGCTCTACTCCCGCAACCGGCCGTTCCGGCTGCAGGTCCGCGGTCCCTATCGCTACCTCCTCCTCGAGGTGACCCCCTCGGTCCTGGGCGTCGGCCAGGAGGTGCTGCGCACGGCCGCCGCCGACGACGCATTGGCCGCGTCCCCCTCGGCCCGGGTGCTGGCCGGCCTGCTGGCCCAGCTCCCCGACCAGTTCGCCGGGCTGTCGGCCCAGCAGCGGCTGCAGGCCGCAGACGCGGTGACCGGACTGCTGGCGGGGCACGTGCGGGCGGCCGCGGGAGGCGGCGGTCACCGTGATGAGCTGTTCGAGGCCGTCCTGCGGTGGATCGACGACCGGCTCGGCGACCCGTCCCTCTCCCCCGGCACGATCGCCGCCGCGCACCACGTCTCCACCCGTCACCTGCACAAGGTCTTCAGCCGGCACGCGCTCACCGTCGCCGGCCACGTCCGCGGCCGGCGGCTGGACCGGGTGCGCCGTGACCTCGAGGACCCCGTCCGGCGGGGAGAGCCGGTGGCCGCGATCGCCCGTCGCTGGGGGATCGTCGACCCGTCCCATCTCAGCAAGGCGTTCCGCAGTCGTCACGGCGTCAGTCCTCGTGAGCACCGCGAGCGGGCCGCCGCCGGCCTCCTCGCGACGTCGCCCGGCTGAACCGGCTCAGCCAGCGAGGTGGTGCGGACGGCGGTCAGCGCTGGCCGGCCGCGGACCGGGCGCGGCGTCGGGTCGGCCGGAGCGGTACGACCGCGGGGACTGGCCGTAGGTGGCCTTGAAGAGCCGGGAGAAGTGGGCGGGGTCGGTGAAGCACCACCGGGCAGCCACCGTGTGCAGTGGCTGGTCGAGCAGCTCCGGGCGCGTGAGGTCCTGCCGGCACTGCTCCAGCCGCCGCCTCCTGATCCACCGACCCACGCTCTCCCCCTCGGACTCGAACAGCTTCCGCAGGTAGCGCGGCGAGATGTGGTGCGCCACGGCGATCGTGGCCGGGTCCAGCTCCGGGTCGGCCAACCGCTCCTCGATGAAGGCCTTCACCCGGTGCAGGAGGGCCGCCTGGCGACTCCCGGGCACGGGCAGGGCAGCGCCCTCCAGCTCGTCCATCAGGGCGGCGACGAGCATGTCCAGCACGGCGTCGGCCAGGTTGGCGCCGGCACCGGGGGCGCACCGGCGGAGCTGCCCGGGCAACCCGGAGAGGAACGGCCCGACGAGCGTCCCGAGGCCGTGGTCACCGTCGATCCGCTGCCCGGCGAGGACCCGCACCGACGCCTCGGGGAGCCGCAGGAGCGGACGCCGGAACATCAGCACGACCATCCGGAAGGGCGCGTCGAACCGGAGGGTGTACGGCCGGGTGGTGTCGTAGAGGGCGAGGTCCCCGGGGCGGAGCACGGCGTCCCGGCCGTCCTGGGACAGGATGCCGCGCCCCTCGACCTGGAGGCTCAGCTTGTAGAAGTCGGGGTCCGGACGTCGGACGAGGCGGCTGGTCCGGCGGACGACGTGCTGACCGGCCGTGACCTCGGCGAGGTGCAGCGGCCCGACGTCCGCCTGCACGACGCGTCCCGCGAAGCCCGCCTCGGCACTGATCTGGGCCGACAGCGGGACGAACGTCGCGGAGACGGCCTCCTGGAAGGCCTCGAAGGACCAGGTCGGCGCCGTGCTCCGCCCCGTGCAGACCGCGTCGCTCATCGGGTCTCCCCACGCTCGTCCACCGGCCGGGACCCGGCAGAACGGCCCGCGGGTCATCCGCGCCTTGCGACGTAGGCTACGTCACATCCTGGCTCCCGGGACGGCCGCTGCGGCGGCGGCGCAGGTGCTCCGAGCACCGCCCGCCTGGACGCCGGACGACACAGCGGCGCCGACGCGCCGGGCTGTGCCGGTGCGGCCAAGTCCTGTGCCGCGACGTGCAAGGCCGCCATCGGGCTGCTTCCTACGCTCGGGGGATCCGGGCAGTGCACCGAGCGGGTGCGCTGCTGCACGAGCCGACCGCCGCCAGCGCTCGGCGTGGCCGCCGCCTCCCCAGGCGCCCGCCACTCGACCACGACCCCGAGGAATCCGATGAGCGCAGGTCCCCTCTCCCGACGCAGGTTCATCCAGGTCGCCGCCACCTCCGTGGCCGGCGTGGCAGCCGCCTCGGGCACTCAGCCCGCGTTCGCCGCGGGTGCGTCGACCCGCTCCGGCCGGGAGGCCGCTGACCTGGTCCTCACCGGAGGGCAGGTCCTGCTCATGGACTGCCGGTCCACGGTCGCCGAGGCGATCGCGATCCGCGGCGGCGTGGTGGTGGCCGCGGGCCGGTCGGCGGCGATGCGTCGATGGATCGGGCGCCGGACGACCGTCGTCGACCTCCGGGGCCGGACGGCGCTCCCGGGCATCAACGACGCCCACCTGCACGGCATCCGGACCGGCCTCGCGCTGCCCCCGTACAACATCGACGTGGGCCCCGCGGCGGTGTCCTCGATCGCCGAGATCGCGCAGGCGGTCGGCGCCGCCGCGGCCGCCGCCGCGCCCGGGAGCTGGGTGCGCGGCAAGGGCTGGAACCAGGAGGAGTTCGCCGAGGGCCGGCCCCCGACGCGCCAGGACCTCGATGCGGTCGCGCCGGACAACCCGGTCGCCCTGCTGGACTGGTCGAACCACCAGCTGTGGGCCAACAGCCGGGCCCTCGAGCTCGCGGGCATCACCGCGACGACGGAGCCACCGGTGGGCGGCGTCATCGTCAAGGACGCCGCGGGAGAGCCGACGGGACTGCTGTTCGAGACGGCGATGGGGCTGGTCACCCAGCGGATCCCGGCGTTCACCCGGGAAGAGCAGACCGGTGCCCTGGAGAAGAACATCGCCCTGGCGCTCAGCCAGGGCATCACCAGTTACACCGAGCCCGGCGTGGGCGCTCTGCAGCGCGGGATCTACGAGGACCTCGACGCAGCAGGGAGGCTGAAGCTCCGGGTCACGGCGCTGCTCAGCCGATCGGACGACACCTATCCCGTGAACGCGGAGCAGGTCCGGGAGATCCTCGCGGGCACGGGTACGACCGAGCCGATCGGAGACCGGTTCAGCATCTCCGGGGTCAAGCTCCGGGCCGACGGGGTGCCCATCGCGAGCCGGACGGCCTGGATGCGGGAGCCCTACGTCGGTGGCGGTCGCGGCGGCATGGTGACGGAGGGGGCGACCGACGAGGAGAAGGTCGCGGAACTCGGCCGCATGATCGCCCTGGTGCACGGAGCGGGCCTGCAGATCGGTACGCACGCCACCGGCGACGCCGCCATCGACGCCGTCTCGGCCGCCTACGCCGCCGTGCTGGGTGGGCACGACCCGCTCGGCCTACGGCACTACGTCATCCACGGGGACTTCGCCTGGCCCGAGACGCTGCGCGAGCTCGCGGCGAACGGGTGCGGCATCAGCTTCAACCCGAACATCAAGCACCTCATCGCCGACGGGCAGCCCGAGGTCGTCGGCGACGTCCGCGCGGCGTACCAGACGCCCTACGCGTCCGCC
Source organism: Modestobacter sp. VKM Ac-2979 (assembly GCF_026967995.1). NCBI lineage: Bacteria > Bacillati > Actinomycetota > Actinomycetes > Geodermatophilales > Geodermatophilaceae > Modestobacter > Modestobacter sp. VKM Ac-2979. Next base: position 182,457 of record NZ_JAPVBO010000003.1, on the reverse strand, counting down.
CTGCGGGCGGGGCTGAACGTGACCAGCTCCTCGGACTCCCCCAACGTCGCCCCGGACTGGCGCCAGGGACTGGAGACGGTGCTGCTGCGCGAAGGTGTGTCCGGCCGGGTCTCCGGTCCGGAGGAGCGCATCGACCTCACGGCGGCACTGCACACCTACACCACCGCCGGCGCATGGCAGGACCGGGCCGACGACTGGAAGGGTTCCCTGGCGGACGGCATGGCCGGGGACGTGTGCGTCCTGGACGGACGTCTGGTCGACGAGCACGGCCGGCTGGCCGTGCCGGCGGAGGAGATCTCGGGGTTGGGCGTCGACCTGACGGTGGTCGGCGGCAACGTCGTCTTCAGTTCCGAGGACGCCGCACAGCGCCACGAGGCGGCCGCAGCCTCAGGTGCGAGCTGGGCGACCCGTCCGCCCGCCGGGAGCATGTGCGCCCACTGCTGACGATCGGACGCCTCTGGCCGGCACCCGACGGGTGGCGGCCAGAGGCGCGCGGTACAGCGAGGCCGGTCAGGTGGGCCGGTCGCTCCGCGGCTGCTGCCCCAGGCCGTGCCGGATCGCCGTCCGGCGGAACGTCTGGGGAGCCTCCCCGAACTCGCGGGTGAACGCCCGCGAGAACACGCTCGGGTCCCGGAAGCCCCACCGCGCCGCGAGGGCCGACACGGGGACGTCGACGTTCCGCGGGTGCAGCAGCTCCTCGCGGATCCGTTCGAGCCGCTTGGTCCGGATGTACCCCGTGACCGTCGTCCCGTGGTCGGCGAAGAGCTTCCGGATGTAGCGCGTCGACAGGAAGTGGGCGGCGGCCAGGGCCTCGGTCGTCAGCAGGTGGTCGGCCAGCCGGAGGTCCAGCCAGTCCGTGAGCTCGCCGAACAGCATCGTGGAGCGCTCCCCGACCGCCGTTCCCCGGGACTCGGCGACGATCGCGGACAGGCACGCGAGCACGGCGTCGCCCAGGTGCTGTCCGGCCGCCGGCGGTGGCGGCCGGTCCGCGTCGACCATCGTCGCGAGCAGAGCGCCCAGTGCAGCAGCACCGGCGAAGGCGGACAGATCGCGGGCGACGAGTGCGTCCCGGTCGTCCCGGCGGATGCGCAGCGCCTGGTCGCGGACGTGCGCCACCAGGTACCGGTGCGGCGCCTCGGAGCGCAGGGCGAACGGGGTCACCCCGTCGTACAGGGCGACCTGCCCGCTCCCGAGGTCCACCGCCCGACGGTCCTGGGTGATCCGCATCGCCCCGGCGACGACGTAGCCGAAGACGAACCCGGGGCTCTCGGCGGCGACGTCCTCGACGGGCTCGTGCCGGTACGGCGCCACGTCGACGACGCTCCCCTCGAGCAGACAGCAGTCGACGTCCCGCATCCGCCACTGCCGCGCGACCCTGACGTCGGTGTCGCACTGCACGACGACGGCGTCGCGCGCTCGCTGGTCTCCGCGGCGGGTGTCGAGGTAGCCCTCGAGCACCCGCACCGGTCGTCGTCCTCGGTCCATGCTGTCGATGACCTCCAGCGACCTTGACCCCGGCGGCACTGCCCTCGTCCGGGGCGGCACGGTCTGACCCCGGGGACGGCTCTCCCCCGTATGAACTTGGACACCTCGCAAGCGCGAACCTAGCCGTTCGATCGGGATCGCAGTTGGCGCACGAGGCACATCGGCCAACTCGACGGATGAGAGCGATCCATGGACGAACACCAGATCACCCGCCGCAGCGCACTCAAGGTCGCCGCCAGCGTCGCCGCAGCGACGGGCTTCGCCGTCGCGAGCCCGACCGCGGCACACGCCGGTCCCCGGTCCCGTCGGGGAGCGGACACCGTGGTCATGAACGGCAAGGTGCTGACCATGCACCGCCGGCGCGACTGCGCCGAGGCGGTGGCGATGAAGGACGGGCTCATCGTCGCGGTCGGCAGCAACCGGGAGATGGCCAGGCTCGTGCACCGCGGCACGAACGTGGTCGACGCCGGCGGGGGCACGGTCCTGCCGGGCATCAACGACGGCCACCTGCACTTCAACGGGTTCGGCTTCGAGGCCAGCAACTTCGGTTTCGCAGGACCGAGGATCTACAGCTACGACGTCGCCAAGCCGACGGTCGCGGAGATCGCGGCGGTCATCGCCCAGGCCGTCGCCGAGGCACCGACCCCGGACTCGTGGATCCGGGCCAGCGGGTGGGACGGCACCCGGCTGGACCGGCTGCCGACCCGCGACGTCCTCGATGCCGTGTCCGGCGACCACCCGGTCTACATGTCCGACATCTCCCACCACGCGCTCGCCGCCAACTCCAAGGCGATGCAGCTCGCGGGCATCACGCGGGACACCCCCACTCCCTCCGGCGGCACCATCGAGAAGGACGCCGCCGGTGAGCCCACCGGCATCTTCCGCGAGTCCGCCAGCGGTCTCGTGGCCGCCGCCGTCCCCCCGTACACGCCGGCCGAGATCTCCGAGGCGATGGACTTCGCCGCCTCGGTCCTGCACTCGCTGGGCATCACCAGCCTCACGGACCCGGGCGTCAGCCTCGACCAGGTGGAGCTCTACCGCGGCAAGATCAGGGACGGCTCGCTGAAGCTCCGCTTCAACCTCATGCTCCGGGCGGGCCAGACGGCCGCCGCGCTCCAGGAGACCCTGAGCGGCCTCACGTCGACGCGGGACGACGACCCGCGCATGCTGCGCGTCGGCGAGGTCAAGGTGCTGGCGGACGGCGTGCCCACCGACGCCGCGACCTCGTGGCTGTACGAGCCGTTCCTCGACGGGCGCAACGGCCACCTGCTCAGCGCCGGGGAGGACGACGCCGAGCGGCTGGCGTCCCTGCGGGAGATCATCGCGGTCGCCGCGGCGAACGGCTTCCAGGTCGGCACCCACGCCACCGGGGACGCGGCCATCGACGCGGTCGTCGCGGGGTACCTCGCCACGAGGACCAACGCGCTGCGCCACTACGTCATCCACGGCGACCTCACGCCGCTGAAGACGTTGGAGCTGATGGCCGCGAACGACATCGGGGTCAGCTTCAACCCGACGATCAAGCAGGTCTACAGCCGCTTTTTCGACTCCACGATCGGCCCCGAGCGCGTCGACTACCAGTGGCCCTTCCGGTCGGCCCTCGACGCCGGCGTCAAGGCGTCGAGCGCGTCCGACGCCGCCGTCGTGACCCCCGACTGGCTCATCGGTGTCGCCGGCGCGGTCACCCGTCTCGGCTTCGACGGCAAGCTGGGCGGGATCGAGCAGGCCATCACGATCGAGGAGTCGCTGCGCTCCTACACCTGCACCCCGGCCTGGCAGGACCACGCCGAGGGCTGGAAGGGCCAGCTGCGGCCGGGCTTCGCCGGCGACGTGACGATCCTGGACGGCGACCTCCTCCAGGCGAGGACCGCGGAGGAGATCACCGGGCACCAGGTCATCGGCACGGTGTTCGGGGGCCAGGTGGTGTACGACGCCACCACGTCGACGGCGCCGGGCATGCGCGCCGGCGCCGCGAAGGTCGCCGCCTACCGGCACCAGTCGTCGGTGGCGTGCAGCACGAAGGGCGCCGGGTGCTGCTGCCGCGCCAACGAGGAGCTGATGTCCCGGCAGCACAGCGGCCGCGCGTGAGGTCCAGCGGCTCGTAGGGGCAGGCGGCGCCGCGCTCGGCACGGCGCCGCCTGCCCCGCTCTCACTCCCGGGCTGCCACGCCCTCCGCCGGCGGCACGGGCGAGGGGTCGAGGCGTTCGAGATCGGTCTCCAGCAGCTGGTAGACCTCCGGACGGCGGCTGCGCAGGACCGGCGCGTAGAGCAGGCCACCGACCAGGGCGAGGACCAGCAGCCAGGGCAGCAGCCGCACGTAGAGGGCGTCGGAGCCGGCCAGCAGCGGGAAGTTGCCGAGCGCCAGGACGCACATCGCCAGCAGCCCCAGCATCCCCAGCCCGGGGGCCACGAACGTCGTCCACCAGCGCGGGTCCCGACGGCGCCGGAAGTGCACGACGATGGAGAAGGCGGCCAGCAGCTGCAGCACCAGGACGCACAGCGTGCCGAAGCCGATCATGACGGGCACCAGGCTGGTGATCGGGTCGAGCCCCAGGACCGCGAAGAAGCCGGCCACCAGCAGGGCGAAGACCAGGTTGGTCACCAGCGCGGTCTGCGGCACGCCGTTGGTCCGTGTCCTGGCCAGCCCACCCGGGAGGATGCCCACCCTGCCCAGGGAGTACAGGTACCGAGCGGCCATGTTGTGGAAGGCCAGCAGGGCGGCGAACAGGCTCACGATCAGCAGCACCTGTGCCACCACGAGCAGCGTGGAGCCGAGGTACTCCTCGAAGAGCACGAAGAGGAGGTCGCCGGTCTCGAGCCGGTCGAGCGCGACCTGCTGGGCGTCGCTCACCCCGGCGGCGCTCACGATGGCCCAGACCGTCAGGGCGTGGATGAGACCGATGAGGGTGATCGCGGTGTAGGTCGCCCGCGGCACGGTGCGCTCCGGATCGCGTGACTCCTCGCTGAACAGCGAGGTCGCCTCGAAGCCCAGGAACGCCGTCGCGGCCAGCAACAGGGCGACACCGACGGACCCGCCGAACATCACGTCCACGGTGAACACCTCCACGCTCAACCCGGTCTGGACCAGCACCGAGACGCAGAAGGCCAGCAGGGTCAGGGTCTCCAGCACGAGCGCGACGCCGAGCACCTTGGCGCTGATGTCGATCCCGCCCCGGGCCAGGAGGAAGGAGAGGACCATCAGGACGGCGCCGGCCAGGAACCAGTTGAGCTCCACCCCGACCAGGTCGGCGACAATGATCGAGGTGAAGAACCCGGTGGTGCCCACGGCGCCGGCGACGAAGAAGTTGTAGCCCATGGTGGCGATGAAGCCCGCGACCAGACCACCGGGCCTGCCGATCCCCTTGACGACGAAGGCGTAGAAGCCGCCGGCGTTGACCAGCTCGCGGGACATCTGCGCGTACCCGACGGCGAAGAGCAGCAGGATCGCAGCGACGGCGAGCACGGCGAAGACCAGGCCGCTGCCGTTGCCGAGCGCGATCGCCAGCGCCATGACGACGATGGCCCCGGTGAGCGGCGCGACCGCGGCGAGCACGAGGAACACGACCCCGGGCACGCCGAGCTGGTCGGGAGCGAGCCGTGAGGTGGAGCCGGAGGTGGGCGTGGCCATTCCGCTTCCCTTCTCCCCGGAGCTCGACGTCGAGGTCCGGGACGGTGTGGAGTGAGCGCCGCGGTGTGGGGACCTGCTCCCCAGCACCCGGGCGGGGACATCGGTCGAGCGTGCTGGTCCGCACGGAGACGGACTTGGAGATGCGCGCACAGCTCTTGGCCGGCCGCGCCCGATCCAGGTCGCCACGCGGGAGACCAGGGCTCCCGGCTACTCCCGCCGGGCCGTGCCGATGACGTGCGGCGCCATGGGCAGGGGTACCCGGGTGTCGGGCATGCGGCAGCGCTCCATGCGCTCCTCGGTGAAGCCGGCCGCGGTGATCTCCGCGGCGGTGTCGCGTCCGACGTGGCACCCGCCGGCGAACAGCGGCCACACGGTGCGGTCCAGGGCGTCCTGCACGACCGTCAACGGCTGCCGCTCGGCCCGGACGTGTTCCCAGAAGACCAGCCGCCCGCCGGGGCGCAGCACTCGGTGCAGCTCCGACAGCGCGCGCGACTGGTCGGCCACGCTGCACAGGACCAGCGTGCTGACGGCGGTGTCGAACTCGCCGTCGTCGGCGGGCAGCGCCTCCGCCGTGCCGTCCACCACGCGGACCGGCACGGGTGCTCGTCCGACGGCCCGCTCTGCCAGTCCGCGCAGGTACCGCTCGGGCTCGACGGCGACCACCTCTGTGACCGCGGACGGTCCTGCTCCAGCCGGGTGACTCGTTTGCGGACGGCGGGACTGGACATCACCACATCGCGGGCGAGCCCCGCGGGACTCAGGCGCGGATCCTCGCCGAGCGTTGCCAGGCTGCGCTCGTTCCCCTCGTCCAACAGCTCGAGGTGACGCACCGCCTGCCACCTGTGGCGAGTGGTGCACGGAAGCAGAGGACGTTGTGACCACCGAGGCCAGTACGTCCAATCGGATGTCACAGGGGCAACTGGAGGCCACACTCTGGCGGGCGGCGAATCCCCTGCGCGGCCTCGTCGATCCGGGCGTCAAGCGGGCCGTCCGCCGGCAGGTCGACGGCTGGTGGCTGGAGCGTGACAACCGGGTGGTTGGCACCGACCCGTGGTCGTTCGGTGAGGTGGCCGACGTCGACGTGAGCGGGGTGGTCCGCTTGCGGCTGTGGCCCCAGCCCGGTCGGACCGGCGACGGCTCGTTCTGTGGCTGGGTCGACCGGAGGAACCCGTGACGACCCAAGGGGAGGCGATGGCCGCGCGGCCGGCTCGGCCCCGGGTGGGCGGCGAGCGGGAGCTGCTCGGCGCCTACTTGGACTTCCACCGTGCGACGGTGCTGGCCAAGCTCACCGGTCTCGACGACGACGTGCTCCGACGCCCGGTCGCGCCGACGACCATGTCGCCGCTCGGGCTGCTCCGGCACCTCACCTACGGCGAGCGGTACTGGTTCTCATACGTCTTCGCCGGCGACGAGGTCAGCGTCCCGCAGGCGGCCGGGGACCAGGACCGCGAGTGGCAGGTCGGCCCGGACGAGTCGGCCGCTGGGCTCAGGGCCGAGTACGAGGCGCAGTTGGTCCGCTCACGCGCGGTGCTGGCCGCGCACGGGCTGGACGACCTGGCCCGCCGCCCGCCCGACGGCGAGCCGCACTCGTTGCGGTTTGTGCTGGTGCACGTGCTGGAGGAGACCGCGAGGCACGTCGGTCACCTCGACGTGCTGCGCGAGGCGCTGGACGGAACGACCGGGGAGTGAGCGCGGCCTCCAGGTCCACGACCCCTTCGTTGTTGCGCCGGATGTCCGTGCAGGCGTAGGTCGTGAACAGCAGGGCGACGGTGTGGAGGAGGTCGCCCGCGCCGATCTGCTTGTCGTCGGCCTACAGCCGTGCCGTGGTCCCGGGCCGGGTTGCGACGGGGACTGGGAGCACGCTTCCGGTGTGTCCATCGACACGCGACAACCTCGGATGGAGTCCCGGCCCGTCGGGTGACTCGCGGGCCGGTCCTGGGCCTCGCTGCACCGCCCCTCCTGACGGCGGGGGGCCCACCCGCGAGGAGTCAGCCCGTGCCCCCACTCGTGGCCAGGGCCGGTCAGCTGTCGATGTCGCCGGCGGGCAGCCCGCCGATGATGCCGCGGACCAGCTCGTCGTCCCGCGGCGGACCACGCCACTCCACGAGCAGCAACGAGGCGTCGTCGCTGGTGCGACCGCCCCGGGCCGCCATGAGGGTGTGCGACAGCAGCCGGACCGTCTCGGCCACGCTCATCCGGTCGGCGCTGGTCTGCTCGACCAGCTCCCGCAGCCGGCCCTCGCCGAACTGCATCCCGTCCGCCAGCCGTTCCTCGACGACGCCGTCGGTGAAGAAGAGCACCCGGTCACCCGGCTCGAGCTGGGTCGTCTGCACCGACGGCGCGGCGCCCCCGAACCCCACGGGGCGGCTGATCGGGCCGGTCAGCTCGTCGACGGCGCCGCTCGGGCGGATCCGCAGGGCTGCCGGGTGGCCCGCGTTCACCCAGCTGAGCGTCCCGGTCTCGGTGTCCAGCCGGCCCACCTGGGCCGTCGCGAAGCGCCCCGGGTGGGTCGAGCCCAGGACGTCGTCCATGTGCACGTAGAGGTCCGGCAGCGACGCAGCGGACCGCCGGCCGTGCCGGTAGGCGGCGACCACGACGGTGGCCATGATGGCTGCCTCCAGCCCGTGGCCCATGGCGTCGAACACCGCCAGGTGCAGGACGTGCTCGTCCAGGGCGTAGTCGAAGCTGTCCCCGCCGACGTCGTACGCCGGTTCCAGGATGCCGGCGAGGGCCACGTCCGGAGTGGTCATGATCAGCGGCGGCAGCGTCTGCCACTGCAGATGGGCCGACAGGCTCAATGGTGCCGCGGCCCGCACCCGGGCGAACGTGCCGGTGTAGAGCGACTTGGTCACGATGAGGTCGGCCGTCAGCCCGGCCAGCCGCTGGGCGAGCCGACGGTCGTCGTCGTCCACCCCGGGGAGGGTGAACGCCAGGACGCCGACCCGGTCCGAGCCGTCGAGCATCGGCAGGTACAACCGCACGGAGCCGTCGGGCAGCCCCTGCTCGATGCGGGCGTCCTGGGTGAAGGCGCGGCCCGGCCAGCTCCCGTCGATCGGCGTCGTCACGCCGACGAGACCTGTGCCGGCCAGTGGCTGCAGGGTCCGCTGGTCGTAGTCCTGCAGCCAGATGCTGACGTCGGTACCGCCGACGGCGGCGATCTCCTGCGCCACCAACGGCCCCACCAGTCGGGCCGGCATGAGGTGGGCCCGGTCGAGCAGGGACCCCAGGACCCGCTCGCCGAGGCTCTCGGTGCGGGACCGGCCCGCTGCGTCCACGAAGCCCGAGCCCGAACCCGAGCCCGAACCGGGACCCGGCTCCTGCACGACGATGCCGAGGTGATCGTGCCCGTCGTCCCGCATCGGTTCTCCAACCAGGTCCCGCCCATGAGAGTGACCCGTCGGCGACCCAGGCGCACCGGCTGTGCGCCGGGTGGAACAGCATGGTCCCGACCGTGGGACCGCGTGTCGATCACCCTAGCCGCAGTGGTCGAGGACGCTCCCGGGAGAGCGCGGGGCGGTCACGCGCGGGTCGTCAGGCCCCGCCGCAGCTCGTCCATGGCCTGCGCGAGGCCCACCCGCGGCACCCAGCCCCACCTCCGCGCGCGGTCGGTGAGCAGCTGCCCGGTCCAGACCGGCTCGTCGGTCCACTCGGGCGCGACACCGAGCGCGTCGGTCACCGTGCCGAGGTAGTCCCGCCACGTCGCGGGTTCGCCGGCGACGACGACCGGGGTGGTGCCACCGGCCACAGGGCCCCGCTCCGCGTCCTCGGCGGTCGCGACGGCGCCCGTGGCGACGTCCGCGATCAGGGCCGCCAGGTCGTCGACGTGCACCCACGCGAAGGTCTTCGCCGGGTTCACCCGGCGCTCACCGTCCCCGATGGCCTGCGGTCGCAGCGTGTTCCAGACCGACGTGTCGCCGGCGCCCATGATCGCCGGCGGGCGGACCAGCACGGTGGTGAGCCCGCCGACCTGCGTCAGCGCGGCATCGGTGGCGTTCTTGGTGTCGGGGTAGTCGCCGCTGCCCTCGGGCAGCAGGGCGCCGTCCTCGGCCAGGTCCCCGACCCCGGCCGAGCGGTCGTAGACCCCGGCCGTCGACATGTGCACGAGCCGGCCGACGCCGGCGTCCCGCGCCGCCCGAGCGACGACCGACGTGCCCTCGACGCCCACCCGGTGCTGCACCTCCCGGGACGAACCCATCGGGTGGACCGTCGTGACGACCGCGTCGGCACCCTGGACCACCTCGCGGGCGAAGTCCTCGTCGGCGGGGTCGCCGACGTGCTCGGTGACCCCGTCGAGCACGGGCGCACTGCCGGCGCGGCGGACGACGGCGCGCACCCGCGCCGACCGCTCGACGAGCGCGCGGCACACCGCGGTGCCCACCAGTCCGTTCGCACCGGTCACCACGACGACGGGAGAGGACGCGACCATGCCGGCCACACTGCCAGCCGCCGCGCCACGGCGCTGCCCAGCTGCCTCCGGACGTCCAGGCGGCAGCCGCGCCGGGACCGGCCAGCCTCCACTCAGTCGGGCGCGTCGACCCTGCCCCGTCCCTCGCTGGGCCGCTGCTCCTGCCGCTCGCGATGCAGACGCAACCGGTGACTGTGGGCCTCGGGGGAATGGACCACGGTGACCGGGCAGGCGGCGTGCATCGCACACTGCATGCTCGTCGAACCGAGCAGCATGGTGTGGAAGCCGCCGTGCCCGCGACTGCCCACGACGAGCAGGTCCGCGCCGTCCGACTCACGGATGAGCGCTTCTGCTGGCGGGCCCAACGCGGCGCGGACCTCCACATCGGGCAGCGGGCCGTCGAAGTCACGGGCGGCCTCGTCGATCGCGGTGCGGACCTTCTCCTCGCTCTGGCTGCGCAGCGTGTCGTGCAGGCGTCGTTCCTCCGGCGAGCCGATCCCGTCGTAGTCCACCCACAACTCCGGCAACCGGTAGGCGATCACCGCCTCGACCGGCACGCCTCGCCGTGCTGCGTCCTCGAGTGCGAATCTCAGTGCGGCCTTCGAGCCCCCGGAGCCGTCGACGGCTGCCACCACCCGGCGACCATGCATGACCTCGGGTTCGGCCGGAGCCGCGCCGACGTAGAGGTCGGCCTCCTCGTCGTACACCACGCCACCTCCTCGATCCAGCAACACCGTTCGGCACCTGGCCCGGCGGCATCCTGCTCGGGGTCTCCGGGCCGGTCAGTCCCGCGGCGGGACCGCGACCGGGACGCCGGTCCTCTCGACCGTCCGGGGCACCGTCATGGCCTCATGGTCCTCCGCCGGAGCCCGCCTCACCAGGGCCCGTGGCTCGTGGTGACCCGGTCGTGACGGGTCGCGGATCGGTCGGTGTCGGGGCTCGCGCGGCCGGACCTCGCCCGCTGCGCCTGCGCCGGCGCGCTATCGTCGACTATCAGGAGACTGATGGTCGGGTGCCGGAAGGGCAGCGGCTCGGTCCTCCCTCGACCAGGAGGTCGTCGTGAGCGAGCTCGACAGTCCAGGACCCGTACCGGCCGCGACCGGGGTGGACGACGCGCGCCTGGCCGGCCTCCGGCGCTGGAACCTGGCGCTGACGGTGCTGCACGCGGCGCAGGCGGTCGCCGTCCTGCTGCTGGCGAGCAGCTTCGCCGTCACCGTGACGACGTCCTTCCCGGCCGGTCCGCCCGGCACGGCGGTGCCGGCGCCGGAGCCCCTGGTCGACATCGGGGTGGGGGCCGCCATCGCGGTCTTCCTCGGGCTCGCCGCGGTGGACCACCTGCTGACCGGCACGGTGCTCCGGCGGCGCTACGAGACCGACCTGCGCCGCGGCATCAACCGGTTCCGCTGGGTCGAGTACTCGGTCAGCTCCACCATCATGGTGCTGCTGATCTGCGGCTACACCGGCATCACCGGGCTGAGCGCACTCATCGGCATCGCCGGCGCCAACGTCGCGATGATCCTCTTCGGCTGGTTGCAGGAACGGATGAACCCGCCCGGCCGCACCCGGACGACGATGCTGCCGTTCTGGTTCGGGTGCGTCGCCGGAGCCGCGCCCTGGGTGGCGATCACCGCCAACGTCCTCGGGGCCGCGCAGATCCCCGGTTTCGTCCTCGGGATCTTCGGATCGCTGTTCGTCTTCTTCATGAGCTTCGCGGTCAACCAGTGGCTGCAGTACCGGGAGATCGGCCCGTGGCGCAGCTACGCCTACGGCGAGCGGGGCTACCTGGTGCTGAGCCTGGTCGCCAAGAGCGCGCTCGCCTGGCAGGTCTTCGCCGGCTCGCTCGCCACCTGACCCACCGCCCGACCGGTCCACGTCGGGTCTGGTCGAGCGCGGGGATCACGCGGACGGTGCGTCGTCCGGGTCCTCCTCGGGCTCGAACGTGCCGCCGGCGTCGTCGGACAGGCCGATCTCCGCGCCGCGGCCGTCCTGCTGTGGCGGATCGGCCTCCGACTCGCGGCCGTCAGGGTCTGGTGCATCGGGTGTGGTCACGGGGTTCTCCTGTCGTTCGGCCTGCCTGCGGACCGTCAGTCGTCGCCGAGCCCGGGGGCGAGGCCGGGCACGTCCGGTACGGCTGCCAGTGGGTTGTCGAGGAGGTCGCGCACGACACCCGCGCTGCCACCGCCGCGTCGGTCGGGCTCCGCGGCGGCCAGCAGCAGGCCGCCCGGGAGGTACTCGATGCCGGTGGCCGCACCGATCTCCTCCACGACGCTGAACTCGTGCCCGAGTGCCTCGAGGGGCGGCCCGTACGCGGCGACGAACGCCGGTTCCGCGGACACCGCGGGGGTGTTCCGCTGGCTGGCCCGGGGCGCGGCGATCGCCAGGGCGAGGTTCATGTCGCGGTCGATGCGGTTGACCAGGGTCTGCAGCACCGTCGTGATGATCGTGCTGCCGCCCGGGGAGCCGAGGGCGAGCACCGGCTCACCGTCGTGCAGCACGATCGTCGGCGCCATGCTGCTGCGCGGCCGCTTGCCCGGGGCGGGCAGGTTCGGCTCGGGCGTCATGGGGTCGGCGGCGGCGAAGGTGAAGTCGGTCAGCTCGTTGTTGAGCAGGAACCCGCGGCCGGGCACCGTGATCCCGCTGCCACCGGTCTGCTCGATCGTCAGCGTGTAGCTGGCGATGTTGCCCTCGGCATCGCCGACCGTGAGGTGCGTGGTGGAGGGGCCTTCCGTGCCCTCCCCCACCGTGAGCTCGCCCGCTGCCGGGCACGGGCCGTACTCGCCGTCCGGGTCGCCCGCCGGGGTCGGCTTCTCCAGCGCGGCGGCCGGGTCGATGGCGCAGGCCCGCTCCGCGGCGAAGTCGTCGGAGAGCAGCTCGGCCAGCGGCACCTGGGTGTACGCCGGGTCGCCGACGTAGGCGTTGCGGTCCGCGAAGGCCAGCGCACTGGCCTCCAGGTAGTGGTGCAGCACCGGCACGGCGGGCAGCTGACCGAGGTCGAACGGCTCCAGGATGTTGAGTGCCTCGCCGACGGTCGACCCACCGCTCGACGGCGGGGCCATCCCGTAGACCTCGAGCCCCCGGTACCCGACCATGGTCGGCTCCCGCAGCGGGGCGTCGTACAGCGCCAGGTCGACGTCCTCGAGCAGCCCCGCGCGGACGTCCTCGACGCCCGCCGCCTCGGGTGGGTCCTGGGCCGTCCGCACGATCTCCCCGGCCAGCTCCCCGGAGTAGAACGGCTCCACGCCCTCCCCCGCCAGCAGCCGGTAGGTCTCCGCGAGGTCGGGGTTGGCGAACACCGACCCCACCTCGGGCAGGGCCCCGCCCGGCAGGAACAGCTCGGCACTCGGCTCGAACGTGCGGAACTTCTGCTCGTTCTCCGCGGTCTGCTGCCGGAACGTCTCGTCGACGACGAAGCCCTCGTCGGCCAGCCGGATCCCGCCCTGCAGCGCGTCCGCGAGCGACCAGGTACCGAACTCCGCCAAGGCCGTCGCCCAGGTCTGCGGCGTGCCGGGCGTGCCCACCGACAGCCCGCTCGCCACCGCCTCGGCGAACGGCAGGGGTTCCCCTGCCTCGTCGAGGAAGGCGCCCGCGCCCATCGCCAGCGGCGCGGTCTCCCGGCCGTCGATCGAGGTGACCGCTCCGGTGTCGGCGTCGTAGTAGAGGAAGAAGCCCCCGCCCCCGACCCCCGCCGAGTAGGGCTCCGTCACGCCCAGCGCGGCGGCTGCGGCGACGGCGGCGTCCGCGGCGTTCCCGCCGGCGGCCAGGACCTCCAGGCCGACCCGGGTGGCGTCGGCATCGACCGTGGCGACCGCTCCCCCGGTGCCGACTGCCCACGGACGCTTCTCCGGCAACGGGTCGGCCGGCGCGGCGCTCGCGGGCCCGCCGGCCGCCAGGGCGCCGGCAGTCAGCGCGGTGAGGGCGACCAGGGTGGTACGCGGACGCAGCATGGAGACTCCTCGGGCGTCATCGATGCGCAGGCCCACATCGGACACCCTCCGAGCTCATCGCGCCACCCCTCCGGTGCACGACCGTCTGCCGCCCGGAGCCCGCCCGGAGCCCGCGCGCGCGCGGGGCCGCGGACCCGGCGGTCAGCCGGTCATGAAGCCGCTCTCGTACGCGGCGATGACCGCCTGGGTCCGGTCCCGCGCCCCCAGCTTGAGCAGCACGCTGCTGACGTGCGTCTTCACCGTCTCGCGGCTGAGGAACAGCTCGGTGGCGATCTCGGCGTTGGACAGCCCGCCCGCCACCAGCCGCAGCACGTCGGCCTCGCGGCCGGTCAGCTCCGGCAGTGCGGCCGGCCCGCGGGCGCGGGAGGGGGCGTGCGAGGCGATGAGCCGGCGGGTCAGGTCCGGGAGCACCAGGGACGTCCCCCGGGCGACGACCCGGATGGCGTCGACGAGCGAGTCCGGGTCCGACCGCTTCAACGCGAAGCCGCTCGCCCCGGCCTGCAGCGAACGGAACAGGTAGTCGTCGTCCTCGAACGTGGTCAGGACCAGCACGCGGGGACGCTGCGGGTCTCGAGCGACCAGCTCCGCGGTCGCCGCGATGCCGTCCATGTCGGGCATCCGGACGTCCATGAGGACGACGTCCGGATCGGTGTCGGCCGCGACGGCCAGCGCCTCCCGGCCGGTGCCGGCATCGCCCACCACGGTCAGGTCGGGCTCGCTCTCCAGGATCACCCGCAGCCCGGAGCGGACGAGCACGTCGTCGTCCACGAGCAGCAGCCGCAGGGCGGTCACGCCGCACCCGACAGCGGCAGGGTGACGCACAGGTCGAACCCGCCCGAGGGCGTCCGCTCGGCGGTGAGCGTGCCGCCGACGGCGGTCGCCCGCTCCCGGAGGCCGGCCAGCCCGCGGCCGCCGCCGGGGCCGGGGCGGCCGTCCTGCTGGGCGACCGGCTCGTTGCACACGCGGACGACGAGGGTGTCCCCGCTGTGGGCGACCTGGGCGACCGTCAGCGGGGTGCCGGCGTGCCGCAGCACGTTCGTCGTCCCCTCCTGGACCACCCGGTAGGCCAGCTCCTGGACGCCGGCGGGCACGTCGTCGACGTCGCCGTCCACCACGAGCTCGACGGGCAGGCCGCCGTCCCGGAGTCCGGCGAGCAGGTCCTCGAGGTCGTCCAGCGACGGTGCGGCGAACGGGACCGGGTCGCGGCCGCCGTTCTCGGCCCGGAGCACGGTGAGCACCCGGTCGAGCTCCGCGAGCGCCGTCCGGGTGTTGGTCTCGATGTGCCCGAGCGCCTGCCGGGCGAAGTCCGGCTGCAGCGGCCGGTCGTCCGCCGGCGTCAGCGTGCGGCGGGCGGCGGTGGCCTGCAGCAGGCTGGCGGTCAGCGCGTGGCCGATGGTGTCGTGCAGGTCGCGGGCCAGCTTGTTCCGGTCGGCCAGCCGCCGGGTGCTCTGCTGCAGCGCGGCGATCCGCTGCTCGGGCGCGGTGCCGAGCAACCGGGGCGCCACGGACGCGGACAGCCGCACCAGCAGGTCGACCACCGCCAGGGTGAGGACGACGTCGAGCGCCATGAGCGCCAGCAGCGGGAGCGCGTTGAGCGGGTTCCACCCGACGTCCCAGCCCAGCACCACGAAGAGGGCGGCACCGAAGAGGACGGCGGCGGACGTGGCGACGCCGAAGAGCAGGCGGGCGCCCAGCCAGCCCAGGGCACGCCAGGTGTCGGGCGCGAGGACCAGCCGCCGGAGCTTGCGGACGACGCTGCGCTGGTCGCGGACCCGCTCCCCCTCGGGGACGTCGACACCGAGCAGTCGGCGGGCCAGCCGGCGCTCCATGCCGGCCAGCCCGCGGGTCACCGCCAGCACCAGCAGGATCAGCAGGACGCCGACGCCGTAGACCAGGGCCACCACCGAACCGATCAGCCCCAGGTACAGCGCCAGGTACAGCGCACCCAGGGGCAGGCTCGCCAGCGCGTAGAGGGCCCGACCGCGCCACCCCGGGCGGGCGGCGATCAGCACCGCCCGCAGCCGGGCGGCGAGCCCGGCCGCCGGGAGCGGGGAGGTCGTCGGGGGCACGGCCCGATCCTGGCCCAACGCCGCGCCCGGCGACTCCCCCTGCGGCGCCCCGCTCCCCTCCCCCACGTGGGGGAGGCTGCTCGGCACCGTGGGGTGATCCGCCCGGGCCGGTCGGCCCGACACGCTCCGTGTCATGACTGCACCCCTCCCGTGGCGGCGACGCCGTCACGCCACCGACGGGCCGCGCGCATGATCCAGGTGCGCGGCCTCACCAAGGAGTACGGCACCACGTCCGTTCGCGGGACCAGCACCGTCCGGGCCGTCGACGACCTGACCTTCGACGTGCAGCCGGGCAAGGTGACCGGCTTCCTCGGCCCGAACGGCGCGGGCAAGTCGACCACGATGCGCATGGTCCTCGGCCTGGACCGGCCCACCGCCGGCTCCGCGCTGGTGGCCGGCCGGCCGTTCGCCACGCTGGCCGAGCCGCTCCGGACCGCCGGTGCCCTGCTCGACGCGGGCGCCGTCCACCCCGGGCGCAGCGGGCGCGACCACCTGCGGGTCGCCGCTCGCACGCACGGCATCCCGCTGCGCCGGGTGGACGACGTCGTCGACCAGGTGGGGCTCGGCCCCGCGGCCCGGCGGCGGGTGCGCGGCTACTCCCTGGGCATGCGCCAGCGGCTCGGCATCGCGACCGCGCTGCTCGGTGACCCCGCCGTCCTGCTGTTCGACGAACCGATGAACGGCCTTGACCTGGACGGCGTCCGGTGGATCCGCCGGCTGGTGCGCGGGCTGGCCGACGAGGGGCGGACGGTGCTGCTGTCCAGCCACCTGATGAGCGAGATGGAGCAGACCGCCGACCACCTGGTGATCATCGGCCGCGGCCGGCTGATCGCGGACGCGTCGATGCAGGAGGTCATGCGCGGCCAGGGTGCGCAGCGGTCGGTCCGGGTGCGGACGCCGTCGCCCGACGCCCTGGTCGGCGCCCTGCGCCGCCGACGGCTGCAGGTGCACCCCACCGAGGACGGCGACCTGCTGGTCGAGGGCACGACGGCGGAGACCGTCGGCGACGTCGCGCTGGAGACCGGTGTCGCGGTGCACCGGCTGGCCGAGGAGCACTCCTCGCTGGAGCAGGTCTACCTCGACCTCACCGGCGACAGCGTCCAGTACCGGGTCGCCGTCGCGCCCGAGCCGGCCGGACTGGTGCAGCGATGAGCGCGGCGGAGCTCGCCGTCCCGACGACGGGGACGGCGACCACCGAACCGGGGACGGCGACCGTCTTCCGGCGCGCCGCCGGCGCCGAGTGGCTGCGACTGCGCACGGTCCGGACGACGTGGTGGTGCCTGCTGGCGGCCGCGGTCACCGTCGTGGGCATCGGCGCCACCGCGGCCTTCGACGAGGCGACCGGACCGGCCGATCCGTTGACCGGCCTGCCGGCGACCTTCGCCGGTGAGTTCGGCGTCCTGCTGGGCCAGTTCGCGCTTCTGGTGCTGGCCCTGCTCGCGGTCACCCCGGAGTACGCCACCGGGTCGATCGGCCCGACCCTGCAGTGGACGCCGCGCCGGGGCGTGCTGCTGGCCGCGCGGGTCACCGTGCCGGTCGTCGTCGCCACCGTGGCCGGGGTGCTGCTCGCGCTGGTCGCCGACGTGGCCGCCTGGCTCATCGCGCCCGACCTGACCCTGACCCTGGCCGACCTGGCCGACAGCCTCGGCCGGGTCGCGGCGGTGCTGGCCGCCGGGAGCGTGCTGGCGATCGGCGTCGGCCTGCTGCTGCGGAGCACCGCCGGGGCCCTGGCCACGGTCTTCCTGCTCCAGCTGGTGCTGCCGGCCCTGCTGCCCGGGTTCGGTGTCGAGTGGATGGCCGACCTCGGGGAGCTGCTGCCGGGCACCGGTGCCGTCTGGCTGCTGCTCGGGGAGCCGGACATGACGGCAGCCGCGGCGGCGACGCTGCTGGTCGGCTGGTCGGGGGCGGCGTTGGCCGCCGGCGGCTGGTCACTGCTCCGCCGGGACGCCTCGTAGCCCGTGCGGTCAGCTCACCGGCCACGGCACGGGCGGCGGCCGGGGGCTCCCCCGGCCGCCGCCCGCGAGTCGTGCCTCAGGCCGAGGTGGACAGGCTGCGCACGCTGCTGGTCGTCGTGAGGGCGAGCCGGCGGCTGATCCGCAGCCCCTGGTCGGCCAGGGCGAACGTCGCCTCGATGACGTCCTCGGGCCGCACCAGCGCCGCCGGCACGATGCCGCGGACGATGGTCGTGATGCTCTGGACGAGCCCTGCGACGGCGTCCTCGCCACTGGTGGCGGCCTGCTGCAGCTGCCGCCGGGCACGCTCCTGCTCCTGGTCGCGCAGCTCGGCGAGCAGGCCGGCGCGGGCCTGCTCGAGCACGCGCTCGACCTGCCGGCGCTCCTCCGTGCCGTCGGGCCCGGACGCCACCAGCTCGCCCGCGACCAGCCGCCGGGCACGCTGTGCCACGTCCTCCTGGGTCCGGGCCAGCTCCCGGAGTTCGACGTCGGAGCCGGTGGACGCCTCCGGGGCGACCCGCTCCTCGGCCTCGGGTGCCGCGCTGGACTGGTCCTTGGTCGCCTGGCTGGACTTCGTCGTGCTCGTCGGTCCGGTCATGAGGTGCTCCTCCTGTGCTCGGTCCATCGGGACCCCCAGGCTCGGCTCGGCAGGTGAACGTCCGGGGGGCCGTGTACGGACAACCGGCGAGTCCGCTCCGAACTCGGGCGCAGCCCAGGCGTGTCGTCCGGTGTGTCGACGGCCGGCGCTCAGCCGGCCGACGGGGCCACCCGCTCGGGCTGGTGCCGGAGCCCGGCCGCCGTCCGCCGGTCGAGCAGCGCCACCACCGCCATGTGCGGGACGGTGAGGCAGAGGAGGACGGCCAGCGCGCCGGCCGTCCAGTCGGGTCGTTGCGCACTGAGGACGAGGAGTGCGATGCCGGCGAGGGCCACCCCGGTGGGGACTGCGGCCGCTGTGGCGTAGCGGAGCAGCGGGGCGCCGAGCCGGCCGGCCGCCAGGTCCTCGCCGTTGCGGGGGTCGAGCACGAGCAGGCGCCCGATGTGGCGGACGGCGTGCCAGCCACCGAAGTACGCCCCGAACGCCGCCGCCGGCGGAGCGAGGGTGAACAGCGCGGCCAGCAGGCCGGCCTCGGCCGCCCATCCGGGCCGGCCGCGGGCCAGCGCACCGAGGACGGTGCCGAGCAGGGCCACGCCGACGACGGCGAGCGCAGCCTGCCGGACGCCGGGTGTCAGCAACCCCGGCAGCTCCGGGGACAGTGTCGCCAGCACCCGGTCGGCCTCCTCGGGCCACCGGGCGAGCGGGACGGCGACGGGCACCCCGCCCAGACCCACGACGGGCGCGACGTCCCGCAGCGCGGGCCGCCACGGGGTCCCCGACCGCTCGGCGTCGAACGCCACCTCACCCATGCCGAAGTGCACCGCGGAGACGACGAACAACAGCAGCAGGCTCACGACCGGGGCCACCAGGAGGGCGCCCAGTGCGACCAGTGCGGTGACGGCGTAGCCGACCAGGACGCCCGGGCGCAGCATCCGCCCCGGTCGCCCGGCGACCCAGTCCGGGACCAGGTGGTCGACCGCACCGTGCGGCAACCCGACCAGCACCCCGACGGCCAGGACGCCCAGCCCCCACGCGGAGAGCCGGTCGGGCAGCAGCACGGCCGCCCCGACGACCGCGCCGACGACCCCGACCGACAGCCGGGTCGTCAGCGCGGTCACCCGCAGCGGTGCGCGTGCCGTCACGACGCCACCCGGCGGATCAGGCAGCCCGACCGGGAGCCGCCACGTCGGTGATGCCGCCGCGGGGCATGGTGACGTCGGAGGCGACGGCCGCGTCGTGGCCCTCGTGCTTGCTCACCTTCTGGGCGATGATCGCCAGCAGGATGCCGTAGACGACCTTGGAGGTGACGTCGGCGACGGTGTAGGTGATCTGCCGGGCGACCACGCCGTCGGCGGAGTCCCAGATCGCGGGCATCAGGTAGGCGCCGGGGTAGAGCATCCAGGAGACCAGCAGCAGCCACCACACGGCCTTGACCAGCGGGCGGACCTCCGCGGGCAGCCGGCCGACGTTGCCGTACACGGTGCGGTACACCAGCGCCAGGATCACCAGGAAGAACACCGTGCTGATCGATCCCCAGATCCAGAACGGCGCGCTGCGCTCGACCTCGTAGAACTGGCCGGCGTAGCCGGTGTAGATCATCCCCAGCCCGGCGACGGTGAAGACGATCCAGCCACGGCGGAACGCGGCGCCGGTCACCCCCAGGACGATCAGCATCTGCAGCAGCAGCACCGGCACGTCGATCGTCCAGTTCATGTACCGGTAGCCGTTGGAGAACAGCTCGCCCGTCGAGCTGAAGGCCTCGCCGTCCCAGCTGAAGGCGTTGTCCCAGCGCTGAGAGATCACCCACAGCTCCAGGAACGCCGACAGCATCACGACCGCGGACAAGGTGGAGGACAGCTGGTACCGGGGCAGCGAGTTCTTGCTGGTCAGCAGGAAGTAGACCAAGCCCGCCGCCATCGCGGCGTAGCCGAAGGTGAAGACGTGGGACACGATGGTGAACTGGAAGAAGTCGTAGCTGAAGGTGTTCTCGACGTTCACGTCGTCTCCTGATCCGGAAGGCGGTGTCGTCGCTCTTCCGTCGTCGGCGGCGCGGCGGATGCAGGCCGGCAGCCCAGCACCGGGCGCCGAGCCCGCCCGGCGCCGTGCGTCAGACGGGCAGGATGCCGCGCTCGTAGGCGGTGGCGACGGCGGCTGCCCGGTCGGTCACGCCCAGCTTGGTGAACACGTGCACCAGGTGCGTCTTCACCGTGGCCTCGCTGACGAACAGGCTCGCGGCGATCGCCCGGTTGGGCGTGCCCTGGGCGACCAGCCGCAGGACCGCCACCTCCCGCTCGGTCAGTTCCGTCCCGGACGTGCCGCGCATCCGGGTGACCACCTGCGTGGCCACCGCCGGGGACAGCACCGACTCCCCGTCGGCCGCGGCGTGGACGGCGGCGACCAGCTGGTCGCGGGGGGCGTCCTTGAGCACGTAGCCGGTGGCCCCGGCCTCGAGCGCCGCGCGCACGTCCCGGGCGGTGGCGAAGGTGGAGAGGACCAGCACCCGCACCGGGTCCTCGCGCAGCGCGACGATCGCGTCCAGCCCGTCACCCCGGGGCATCCGCAGGTCCAGCAGCAGGACGTCCGGCCGGAGGGCACGCACCAGGGCGACCGCCGCCACCCCGTCCCCCACCTCGCCGACCACCTCGACGTCCGGCACCGCGGCGAGCATGCCGCGCAGGCCGTCGCGCACCACCGGGTGGTCGTCGGCCAGCACCACCCGGACGGTGCGCCGCTCAGCCACGGGCCACCGGCAGTCGCAGCGAGACCGCCGTCCCACCACCCGGCTCGGACTCCACCAGCACCTCGCCGCCGACCCGCTCGGCTCGCTGCCGCATGCCGCGCAGGCCGAACCGGGCCCCCGCCGTCCCCGCGCCGACGGACCCGGTCGCCGGAAAGCCCACCCCGTCGTCCCGGACGTCCAGGAGGACCTCGTCGTCGAGGAAGGACAGCGTGACCCCGACGCGGGAGGCCCGGGCGTGCCGGGTGACGTTCGCCAGCGACTCCCCCGCCACCCGCAGCAGGACGGCCTCGGCGGCGTCGGGCAGGGGCCGGGCGGCGCCGGTGACGACCAGCTCGGCGCGCGCACCGGTGCGGGTCACCCAGTCCCGCACCAGCCGGTCGAGCGCGGCCGGCGCGTCGGCGTCATCCAGCTGGGACGGCAACAGCCCCTCCACGGACCGCCGGGCCTCCACCAGGGCGGCGCGGGCGAGCTCGGTCGCCGCATCCACCCGCTGCGCGACGGCGGCGGGGGCGGCGTCGCCGGTGACCGCCTGCAGCTGGGTGACCACCCCCACCAGGCTCTGCGCGATGGTGTCGTGGATCTCCAGGGCCAGCCGCTCCCGCTCCTCGTGCCGGCCCGCCTCCCGGGCGCGCTGCAGGAGCGCCGCGTGCAGGTCGGCGTTCTCGGCCAGCGCATCGGCCAGCCGGGCGTTGGTCCGCTCCAGCTCGTCGATGGTGGCGACCCGCGCCGCGGCGAGCGCGTGCTCGTCACGCTCCATCCGGACGAAGAACAGCACGAGCCCCGCGTTGAGCGCGAACAGCCCCAGGAACGCTGCGGCCTGGGTCCGGTCGGCCGGTGGCAGGCCGCCGGACTGCGCACCGGCCAGGGTGAGCGCGGTGAGGAGCACCAGCGGGGTCACCAGCCGGCGCGGCGCGTGCTCGACCGTGTCGAAGTAGCCGACGAAGGCGAAGGCCCCGAAGAACGGGTTGACCAGGACCAGGACGAAGGCGGCGACGGTGCGGGCGGAGACGTAGACCGCACTGAGCCGGTCCGGGCCGCCCGGACGGCGGTCCCACCGGCGGTCGACCACCCAGGCGTGCCCGGCCGCGATCGCGCCGACCAGCGCCGCCGCGGCAGCCCACGCTGCCGGCCCCCGGTCGAACAGGTGCATCGACGCGGCGGCGAGCGCGGAGGCCAGGGCGAGGACCAGGTAGGGGCCGCGCCGGAGCAGGAAGCGCCACCGCACCTCGACGGCGGCCGCCGGACCCGTCACCGGCCCCTCCCCTCCACGGAGCTCACTGCGCAGACCTCACTGCCAGCGGAAGCATCGCACCGCCAGGACCGACAGCACGACGGCCCAGCCGGCGACGACCAGCACCTGCAGCAGGGTCGGCAGCTCTCCGGCCTGGGCCCGGTCCAACGCCAGCGCTGCCGCACCGGTCGGCGTCGCGGCCACGACGTCGCGGACCAGCCCGCTCATCGCGCTCACCGGGTACCAGACACCGGCGGTGAACATGAGCGGGAAGAAGACGACGGTGCCCACGGTGGAGGCGGCCCGGGAGGAGGGCGCCGCCCCGGACACCAGCGCCCCGATGCCGAACACGGCGACCAGCGCGAGCAGGTAGGCCAGCGCCCAGGCCGGCAGGGCGGCGGGCAGCGGGACGCCGAACGCCAGCCGGCCGACGGCGAGCACGAGGACCACCGACACCAGCACCGCGGCCGCGTGCAGGGCGACCTGCGCACCGAGCACGTGCGCGGCCCGGGCCGGGGTGGTGGCGATCCGGCGCAGCACCTGACGTTCCCGGTAGGCGCTGATCACCGCCGGCATCGCCGTGACCCCGGCCATGATCGCGGCCAGCAGGCAGGACACCGGCACGTAGGCGGCCACGAAGCTGACCCCGCCGAACTCCGCGGACGGCTCGTCGAACCCCGGGACGAGGCCGAGCACGACCAGCAGCAGGGTGGGGAACAGCAGGATCCAGAACAGCGAGCCGGGCTCGCGCAGGAACAGCCGGGCCTCGGTGGCCAGGACGGCCCGGCCCGGGCGGGCCCGACGGCTGCTGGTGGGTCGGGTGGCGGTCACGCGGACTCCTGCAGGGTGGTAGCGGCATCTCGGCGAGGCAGGGCGGGGGCGACATCGGGACGGCGGACGAGGTCGAGGTAGGCGTCGTCGAGGGTGGTGGCGGAGACCCGCAGGCCGACCGGCTCCACGCCACGGGTCTGCAGTGCGTGGAGCACCGCGAGGACGCCGTCGTCGGTGCCGACGACCTCGAGCCGGTCACCGCGACGTTCGATCCCACCGACGCCGGGCAACCCGGACAGGGCCGCCGCGGGGAGGACGTCGGCGGGAGCGGTGAAGGACATGAGCGTCGAGTTCGCCGAGCGGGCGACCACCTGCTCGGGCGTCCCCTCGGCGACGACGCGGCCGGCGGCCATGACGGCGATCCGGTCACAGAGCTGCTGGGCCTCCTCCATCAGGTGGGTGACCAGCACGACGGTGGTGCCGCCGTCGCGGACCTCCCGGACCAGCTGCCAGGTGTCCCGGCGGGCCTCCGGGTCCAGCCCGGTGGTCAGCTCGTCGAGCAGCACCACCCGGGGCCGGCCGACGAGGGCGGTGGCGATCGCCAGTCGCTGCTGCTGGCCACCGGAGAGGTGGGCGTACCGGGTGTCCGCGACCTGCCGCAGGCCGAGGCGCTCGAGGAGCTCGCCCGGATCAGCGGGGTCGTCGTGGAAGGCGGCCACCATGGCCACCGCCTCACGGGCGGTGAGCTTGGCCTGCAGCCCGGAGCTCTGCAGCTGCACGCCCAGCAGGCGGGTGACGGCGCGACGGTGCTGCCAGGGCACGTGCCCGGCCACGCGGACCGTGCCGTGGTCGGGACGGGTGAGCCCGGCCATGCACTCGACCGTCGTCGTCTTGCCGGCGCCGTTGGGCCCGAGCACGCCGACGATCTCGCCGTCGTGGACGTCGAGGTCGACGTGCTCGACGGCCACGGCGGAGCGGTACGTCTTGCGGAGGTCGCGGACCTCGATCAGTGGCATGGCACGACACTGGCAACGGCGCCTCGTCGTGCCATCGACCGACCGGCTGGACCCACCTCCATCGATCGGCGCCGGAGCGGCTCTCCGGCGCGGCGGCGGGCAGCGATGACCCCCGCGGTCCGGCCGAGTCGAGGAGGCAGCACCGACCGATCCGACTGGAGACCCCTGTGCCCGACAGCACCACCCCCGAGCGCCTGTGGGCGGCAGCCCACGCCGAGCGCGCCGCCCTGGCGGACGACCTGGCCGAGCTGGACGAGGCGCAGTGGGTGCAGCCCTCGCTGTGCGGGCGGTGGAGCGTCGAGGAGGTGGTGGCCCACCTCAGCGCAGCAGCCAGCACCGGGCGGGCGCGCTGGCTGGTCAGCATGATCGGTGCGCGCTTCGACGCCGACGTGCACAACGCCCGACGGCTGACCGAGCACCTCGGCTCCACCCCCACCGAGACGCTGCAGCGCTTCCGCACGGTCGTCGACAGCACCACCGCCCCGTCCGGGCACACCGCGGCCTGGCTCGGCGAGGTCGTCGTGCACGCGCAGGACGTCCGCCGCCCGCTCGGTCTGCCCGGCCGGCCCCCGGTGCCCGTGGTCACCGAGGTCGCCCGCTTTTACGCCGCCCGGGACTTCGCCGTCAACAGCCGCACCGCCGCCGCCGGCCTGCGCCTGCAGGCCAGCGACGGGCCCTTCGCCGCAGGGGCGGGCCCGCTGGTCACCGGCACGACCCTGGCCCTGACGATGGCCATGGCCGGACGCGCGGCCTTCTGCGACGATCTGACCGGCCCCGGCGTGCGTGTGCTTCGAGAACGGTGCACACGCCGCTGAGCCACGGGGAACCGCTGGACCGCGTGGGGACGTTGTCCCGGGAGCCGGCACACCGCCCTGGACGAGGAGCACCATGACCACCCCGCTGCCGACCGGCCCCGCCGGTGCCCTGGACGTGCGGGCCGACGAGGAGCTGACCTGGCTGCTCTCGCTGGACCCCACGGTGATCGCCGTCCTCGGTGGCGTGCTGGTGACGTTCCTGCTGATCGCCGTCCTCGCCGGGTGGCTGGTCGTCCGGCGGGTCCGGCGCAGCCCACTGGTGGCCCGGAGCCGGGAGATCGCCGCCCGCAGCCGTGAGCTGGGCATGCAGGGCGCCACCGCCGTCGCGGCCCGCCGCCTGCCCCCGGGGCAGCGGCGCTCCTGTGCGGAACTGCAGCTCGAGGTCTGCCGCGCCCGGGATCGGCTGCGTCGCCAGGTGGCGACCGCGCAGGCCGCGGGCGCCCACCTCGGCGAGATACCGGACCTGCTGCCGTCGCTGGAGGCCGAGGGCAGTCGGTTGGAGCAGCGCCTGCGGCAACGGGCGCTGGTGCCCGAGCCGACCGCCCGGGACGACCTGGAGCTGGAGGCGCGGGCCCACCTGGACACGCTCGCCGACGTCTGCGACGCGGTCCGGCAGGCGGAGCGGGTGGCGTCCACGGCCAGGCGGCCGACCACCGAGGTCGCCGATGCGGTCACCGCACTGCGGGCGCACACCAGCGCCTACGAGGAGCTCATCGCCCCGCCGGTGGCGCCTCCGCTTCCTCAGCCACCGGCCGGGGCGCCCACCCAGGACCAGCCGCTGCGTGCCGAGGACCGGGCTCGCTGAGTCCGCGGATCAGCGGCCTCGGTCCGAGTCGGCCGGTGCGCAGGTCCCGGCACTGCCGTCTCCCGGCGGCGCCGCCATCGTGGCCAGCAGCGCGGACAACTGCCGCTGCTCCTCCCCCGTCAGGCGGCCGAGCCGGTCGGCGGGGAAGTCGAAGGAGCGCCGGACGGCGCGGTGCTCGCGGCGCCCGGCCGGGGTGATCGAGACCTGCTTGACGCGCCGGTCCGCCGGGTCGGGCACCCGGGTCACCAGTCCGCGGGCCTCCAGCCGGGCGACGAGCTGGGTGACGTTGGACGGGTCGCAGAGCAGCTCGACGGCGAGCTCCCCCATCGACCGCTCCCCCATGGTCAGCTGGCCGAGCAGGCAGGCCTGGGCAGCGCTCAACCCGACCGCCTGCGCCGCGCGGTCGTACGCCGCGTCGTAGGCGTACACGAAGTCCCACATCTGCTGCTGCAGCGTGCTCGCGTCGTCTGCCACGGCGCCGAGGTTACTTGATGGACTGAAGTAGTCGTGCCACCATGGCGACAGGAACTTGAGTGACTCAATCAATTGGAGGAGTTCCCCACGGTGGTCGAACACGCAGGCACGACGACGACCCGGGTCCTCGTCACCGGGGTCCGCGGGAAGACCGGCGCCCCGCTGGCGGAGCTGCTCGTCGCCCGGCCGGGCGTCGAGGTGCTCGGCGGCAGCAGCGACCCGGCGACGGTGGACGTCGCCGGGGTCCGGCCGACCGAGTTCTCCTGGGACCGGCCGGCCGGCTGGCCCGCGGCGACCGACGGCGTCGACGCGCTCTACGTCGTCCGGCCCGATCGTGCGGACGCGCCGGAGCTGATCGGGGCGCTCCTGGAGGTGACGCCACCCCGGGCGCACGTCGTCCTGCTGTCCGAGCAGGACGCCGACTCCACCGGGCCGGCCGGGTGGGCGCCGGCGGCCGAACGCGCGGTGCGGACCGGCGGCCACAGCTGGACGGTGCTGCGGCCGAGCTGGTTCATGCAGGTGCTCACCGACCCCCGCTTCTACCTCGACCAGCTCACCGGCACCGGCGAGCTGCCGTTCGCCAGTGGGGGCGCGAGCCTTGCCTGGATCGATGCCCGGGACATCGCCGCCGTGGCCGAGCGCGCCCTGCTCGACGAGGGGCACGCCGGTCAGGTGTACGAGCTCACCGGTCCGGCGGCGCTCTCGCTGCCCCGCACCGCGGAGCTGATCTCCCGGGCCATCGGGCGTCCCATGACCCACCGGGAGATCACCATCGACGAGGCGCTGGCCGGGAGCGAGGGCTTCGAGCGGGAGATCACCGCGGTGACGTTCGAGCGCGTGCAGGCCGGCAGCTTCGCCGTCGTGACCGACGCCGTCCTGCGCGTGACCGGGCGTCCGGCCAGGACCCTGGAGACCTTCCTCGCCGACGCGGTACCCGTCCTGCGGCGCGCCGCCTGACCCCGGCCCGGGGCGCTGTCTGCACGACCACGTCCAGCCCGAGGGACCCCGGACGATCCAGCCCCCACGGCAGGCACGCCGTGAGGGCTGGATCGTCTGGTCAGGCGCGTACGCGGTTGCGCGGCCGACGGCGGCGGGCGAAGAACCGCTCCACCCGGCGCCACCGGTTCGGCGTCTTCTCCCGGTCCATCACCTCGGACTCGGCGAGCGCACGGTCGACCGTGCCGAGCTCCGGCGGCTCGAACACCACCAGCGAGCGGCCGGTCTCCCTGCGCAGCCGCTCGATGCCGCGCACGAGCGAGCCGGTGTCGGTGATCGCGGCGGCGACCTCGTCGGGCGTGCACCCCAGGTGCTCGGCCAGCAGCCGGTGCCGGAAGTCGACGATCGTCGCGGCCACCCGGTCGGCCCCCGGCTGCCCCTCGACCGCCTCGATCGCCAGGTCGCACTCGGTGTCCAGGCCCATCGACCGGTTGTTCAGGTTGCTGGAACCCAGCCGCAGCAGGCGGTCGTCGATGACGGCCACCTTGGCGTGCACGTAGATGGGCTCGCGCTGCTCGGTCACCGGACAGTAGAGCCGGAACCGGTCGTGGACGTCGGCCTCGCGGATCAGTTCCAGCACCCGGGCGCGCGCCGTGCCCATCGCCTTCTCCGAGAGCCAGCCGTCGGCGGTCCACGGGTTGAGCACGACGACGTCGGGACCGTCGGGCTCGCGCAACCGCTCGGCGATCGCCTCGGCGATCCGGCGGCTGGCGAAGTACTGGCTCTCCACGTAGATCGAACGACGGGCCGCGGCGATGCCGGCGAGCCACAGCAGCTCGATCTCGTGGACCAGCTCCACGCCGCCGTGTTCCGGGCGGGTGCGGGAGATCGCGACGTCGACGTCGGTGAGCAGCGGCTCGACCTCCTCGGGCCAACACTCCCGCCCCTCCGGCAGCGGCTCGAGCCGCTGTCCGGTGCCGCTCTCCCACCGCGTGCGGGCGAGCTCGGCGACAGCTCGGGCGGCGGGCCCGGTCAGCATGCTGGTCGCGTCGTGCCACGGCCCGGCGAGCCTGCCCTCGGCGCGTCCAGCGGCCGGCGACCGTCGGTGCGGGTTGGTGTCGGCGTGGTCGGAGGTGTCCCAGCGGTCGGCGGTGACGTCGATGCCGCCGGTGAAGGCCAGGCAGTCGTCGACGACCACGATCTTCTGGTGGTGCGCGCCCCCGACCGGGTGGTGGGTGTCGATGGCCAGGGTGAGGCGGTCGGAGGTGCGCCGGTCCAGCAGCACGATCGGCTGGAGCCCCCGGCCGAGCGCGCGCAGCATGCCCAGGTCCCACTGCAGGACCCCGACCTCCAGCTGCGGGTTCTGCTCCACCGCGTGCTCGAGCACGGCCCCGAGCCGGTCGTCCTTCGGCCGGCCACCGGCCAGCGGGTCCAGGCGGATCCGCGGGTCGAAGTCCCAGCCGATGAACAGCACCCGCCGCTCGGCGCGCAGCACGGCTCGCTTGAGGGTGGCGAAGTACTCGGCCGCGTCGACGAAGACGGCGAAGCGGGTGGCCCGCTCGATCCGCCAGCAGGTCTCCCCGGGGATCAGCAGGGGCGCGCCCTGCTCCGGCGGTCCGGCGTCCCCGCCACGGGGGGCCGGGAGCCCGGCACCAGGGTCGGTGTCGGGGTCTGTCGTCGCCTGGCCGTCGTCCATCACGTCGGGAGTGTGCCCGTCGTCCCGCACACCTCCAAGGACCGACTCCCTCGAACCGGGGACACGGCTGCGGCACGACGCCGTCCCCCGGACGCGGAACTCAGGTGCTGATCGGCCCGGCAGCTGGGAAGGTGCTCGCCGACCGGGCCCGGCCGGCTACCGCCGGACCGGGGACCACACCAGCACAGGCAGGGAGGCCCGATGGACGGCGACACCGGCCCCACGGACGACGCCCGGTCGCTGCGCGCAGCGCTGCGCACGGAGCTCGTGGCCGCGATGCGGGCCCGCCGGGCCGACGCCGTCGCCGCGCTCCGCAGTGCCCTGGCCGCGATCGACAACGCCGAGGCCGTCGTCGCGCCAGGGACCGCGACCGGCGCCACGAGCGCACACCTCGCCGGCACCCGGACCGGGGTCGGTTCGACCGAGGCGGACCGCCGCGCCCTGTCCCTCGGCGACGTCCGCGCTCTGCTGCGCGCGGAGATCGCGGAGCGGCGGACCGAGGCCGACCGCTACGACGCCCTCGGGCAGCACGAGGCCGCCGGCCGGCTCCGGCGCGAGGCCGAGGTGCTCGACCACCACGCCGACGGGTGACCGCGCGTATCCCGGCTGCGCGGCTGACCGGCCGTCAGCGGCGGGCGAGGACGGCCATGGCCGCCGCGCACCCCCACCCGGCCACCACCACGGGGGTCTCGACCGGGTCGAACCCGCCCGGGCTGACCCGGAGGCGGGTGCAACGCTCGCTCAGGTAGCCGAACGTCAGCCCGGTGCCGAGCCACCGGAGCACCCAGCGGGCCCGGTCGTCCGGCCCGCGGAGCAGCCGGGCGGTCGCCCAGACCTGCGGCCCGAGCAGGTACGGGGGTGCGCTGAAGGCCGTGCCGAACCAGAGCCAGTCCCGGACGAGGTGGTCCGGGCTCCCCACCAGGAAGGGGACGTCGAAGTGCTGGCGGCGGCGCAGCGCGACGACGTGACCGGCCAGCTGAGCGGCCAGCTGGGTCGCCGAGACGGCCAGGAGCGTCGATCGCTGCACCATGCCCCCGCACGGTAGGGCGCCCGGGCGGTCCAGCGACGGCTCAGCTCAGCTGGTTGATCCGGATCAGGTTGCCCGTCGGGTCGCGGAAGGCGCAGTCCCGCACGCCGTAGTCCTGGTCCGTCGGCTCCTGGAGCACCTCGGCGCCACTCGCCTCGATCTTGCCGAAGGTGCCGTCGAGGTCGTCGGTGCCCAGGGTGAGGGCGGCGTAGTTGCCCTTGGCGATCAGCTCCAGGACGGTGCGGCGCTCGTCCTCGGTGATGGTGGGGTCGGCGGCCGGCGGGTGCAGGACGACGGAGGTCTGCGGCTGGCCGGGTGGGCCGACGGTGATCCAGCGCATGTCCTCGTAGCCGACGTCGTTGCGGACCTCGAAGCCCAGGACGTCGCGGTAGAAGGCCAGCGAGGCCTCCGGGTCGGTGTGCGGCAGGAACGCGTAGTGGATGGTCAGGTTCATGGCGTCGACGCTAGGGCCGGCACCGGCGCCCGGGCTTCTCGATTCCTGACCGGTCTGGTCACCTGTTTCGCCAGGCACGGCGGGATCCCCGCGCTCCCCCGGGCGGCCTGCTCGCGGTAGACGCTCGGGGGCATCCCGACCAGTTCGGTGAAGCGGGTGCTGAACGTGCCCAGCGACCCGTAACCGACGGCGAAGCAGACCTCGGTCACGCTGAGGTCGCCCCGCCGCAGCAGGGTCATCGCCCGCTCGATCCGCCGGGTCATCAGGTAGGCGTAGGGCGACTCGCCGTAGGCCCGCTTGAACTCCCGGCTCAGGTGCCCGGCCGACACGTGCACCCCGCGGGCGAGCGCGTCGACGTCCAGCGGCTGGGCGTACTCGCGGTCGATCCGGTCCCGGACCCGGCGCAGCAGCACCAGGTCGGCCAGACGCTGCTCGGAGACGGGTCCACCGGCCATGACCAAGATCGTAGGGACGTGCCGGGACAGCACAAGCCTCCCGGCGCAGGAGGTCGCGGTGGCCCCACCGCAGCGGGTCGGGCGGGTGTTGGTAGAAACCGGCCGGTGAGCACCGAGGCGACGCTGTTGCTCACCCTCGACCTCGTCGGGACGTTCGCCTTCGCGCTGAACGGTGCGCTGACCGCGCTGCGGGTGACCCGGCTCGACATCGTCGGCGTCGTCACGCTGGGGATGACCACGGCCCTCGGGGGCGGGATCATCCGGGACGTCCTGCTCGGCAGCCTGCCGCCGGCCACGTTCAGCGACTGGCGCTACCTCGCGGTGGCCGCCGTCGGCGGGCTGGTGGCCTTCGTCTTCGGGCCCGGGTTGGACCGGCTGAACACCCCGATCACGGTCCTGGACGCCGCGGGACTGAGCCTGTTCGCGGTCACCGGCGCCGCCAAGGCCCTCGCGCTGGGACTCGGCCCGGCGCAGGCGGTGCTGCTCGGTGCCCTCACCGGGGTGGGTGGCGGCACGCTGCGCGACGTCCTGATCGGGCAGGTGCCGTCGGTGTTCCGCAGCGGCCTGTACGCGATCCCGGCACTGCTCGGGGCGACGGCCACCGTGGTGGTCATCCAGCTCGACGCGTACGGGGTGGCCACCGCCGTCGGCGCGGCGGTCCTCTGCTTCACCGTCCGGATGCTCGGTGTCCGGTTCGGCTGGAACGCCCCGATGCCCCGCACGCCGCGCGCGCAGCGCCCGCTCGGCGACTGACCACGCCGGGCCCGCGACCGCAGGGGTGCCCGCGGCTCGACGAGGTCGGGAGCCGCAGCGCTGTCGCGCGGGACGTCACCGTGGCACGACACCGGCACGACACCCCGGCACCGGCGCGCCGCACGAGGGCCGGCGGGGACGACTTGACGAGAACGTCACACCCAGGGTCTTCCGACGAAACGTGAGCTGAGGCACTCTGTCCGCCACACCGCGCGGCCACTCCCCTCGTCGCGCACCCGCATTCGTCAACATCCGTAGACGTTCCGAGGTGCAGCCATGACCACCACCCAGCTCCAGCTGACCCATCCGCTGGACCCCGTCCAGTCCGAGGAGATCGAGGAGGTCCGGCGGGTCACCGCCGCGGCCGGCCTGGTCGCCGACAGCACCCGCTTCGTGTACGTCGGCCTCCAGGAACCGCCCAAGCAGGAGGTGCTGGCGCACCGTCCCGGGCAGCCGGTCGCCCGGCGTTTCCGGGTGCTGCTGCTGGACCTGGCCTCCCAGGTCTCCCAGGACGTCGTCGTCGACACGACCGCCGGCGAGGTCGTCTCGGCCGTCGAGCTGGACACCGCCACCTCCGGCCAGCTCCCGGTGCTGGACGAGGAGTTCGAGCTGGTCGAGCAGCTGCTGTCCACCGACGAGCGGTGGCTGGCCGCCCTGGCGGCCCGGGACCTGGACGTCGCCCAGGTCCGGGTGGCCCCCCTGTCGGCCGGTGCCTACGAGGAGTACCCGGACGAGGCGGGGCGACGGGTCCTGCGCGGCCTGGCGTTCCTGCAGGAGACGCCGACGGACTCCGCCTGGGCGCACCCGATCGACGGTCTGGTGGCCTACGTCGACACGATCAACCGGGTCGTCGACCAGGTGATCGACACCGGCGCCGTCCCGGTGCCCACCGGCTCGGGCAACTACGACGACCCGGCGGTCACCGGCCCGCCGCGGACCACGCAGAAGCCGATCGAGATCACCCAGCCCCAGGGGTCGAGCCTGACCCTGGAGGGCAACCTGCTCACCTGGGAGAAGTGGTCGCTGCGGGTCGGCTTCGACACCCGCGAGGGCCTCGTGCTGCACCAGATCGGGTTCGACGAGGGCGCCGGTGTGCGGCCCGTCGTCTACCGGGCCTCGATCGCCGAGATGGTCGTCCCCTACGCCGACCCCAACCCGGTGCGCTCCTGGCAGAACTACTTCGACACCGGCGAGTACCTGGTCGGCCGCTACGCCAACGCCCTCGAGCTCGGCTGCGACTGCCTCGGCGACATCACGTACATGGACGCCGTCATCGCCGACGAGCAGGGCAACCCCCGCACGCTGCCCAACGCGGTCTGCATCCACGAGGAGGACTACGGGATCCTCTGGAAGCACACCGACCTCTGGAGCGGCTCGCAGCAGACCCGCCGGCAGCGGCGGCTGGTGGTCTCCTTCTTCACCACCGTGGGCAACTACGACTACGGCTTCTACTGGTACCTCTACCTCGACGGCACCATCGAGTTCGAGGCCAAGGCCACCGGCGTCGTCTTCACCTCCGCGCACGCCGGCGGCGACTACGCGTACGCCTCGCAGGTCGCCCCGGGGCTGGGTGCACCGCTGCACCAGCACCTGTTCAGCGCCCGCCTGGACATGACGGTCGACGGCATCGCCAACCGGGTCGACGAGGTGGAGGTCGTCCGGGTCCCGATGGGGCCGGACAACCAGCGCGGCAACGCGTTCACCACCTCGTGCACCACCCTGGCCACCGAGTCCGCGGCCCAGCGCGATGCGTCCCCGGCCACCAACCGGGTGTGGCACATCGTCAACCCCGAGCGGCTCAACCACGTCGGCCAGCCCGTCGGGTACGCCCTGTTCCCGGAGGGGCTGCCGACGCTGCTGTCGGACCCGGACTCCTCGATCGCCCGGCGGGCGGCGTTCGCCACCCGACACCTGTGGGTGACCCGCTACGACCCCGCCGAGCGGTACTCGGCCGGGGACTTCGTCAACCAGCACAGTGGGGGCTCCGGGCTGCCGGAGTACGCCGCGCCCGACCGGGACATCGACGGCCAGGACCTGGTGGTCTGGCACACCTTCGGGCTCACCCACGTGCCCCGGACGGAGGACTGGCCGATCATGCCGGTCGACTACACCGGGTTCACGCTGAAGCCGTTCGGCTTCTTCGACCGGAACCCCACCCTCGACGTGCCGGCCTCGACCTCCGCGCACTGCGCGGGCGGCGCCGCCTCCTGCTCGACCACGGAGGTCTCCGGTGAGTGAGCGCCCGACCACCTCGAACGGCGCGACCGCGCTGACCTCCCCCGGTGAGCCGGCCGGCCGGGGCAGGGACGGCGAGCAGCTGAAGTCCGGCCGGCTCGGCGTCCTCGGCATCGTCTTCTTCGTCGTCGCCGCCGCGGCCCCGCTGGTCGGCATGACCGGCGCCGTGCCGGTGGCCATCGCGGCCGGCAACGGCGCCGGCGCCCCGGGCGCCTACGTCGCCGTCGGGATCGTCCTCATGGTGTTCGCCTCTGCCTTCTCGGCGATGAGCCGGGTGGTGACCAACACCGGGGCGTTCTTCGCCTACGTCGGCCGCGGCCTGGGCCTGTCCGCCGGCGTCGGCTCGGCGTTCGTCTCCGTGTTCGCCTACCTGACCATCCAGCTGGCGGTCTACGGGTTCTTCGGCGGTCTGATGGCCGGGCAGATGGACGCCACCTTCGGCATCGACGCCCCGTGGTGGCTGTGGACGCTCGCCGCCTGGGCCCTGGTGCTCGCCCTCTCGGTGGTCAGCGTCGACGTGGGCGCCAAGGTCCTCGGCACGCTGATGGTGCTGGAGCTGCTCAGCCTGGCCGTCGTCGCCGTCGCCGTCATGCTCGAGGGCGGCGGCCCCGACGGGGCGAACCTGGTCGAGTCCTTCGCCCCGCAGAACGTCTTCGTCGGCGGCCTGGCCGGCTCGGCCGGCATCGCGCTCGCGTTCGCGTTCGCCTCCTACATCGGCTTCGAGGCCACCGCGATCTACGGCGAGGAGAGCAAGGACCCCGAGCGCACCGTGCCGCGGGCCACCTACGCCGCGGTCGGGCTGATCACCGTCATCTTCGCGGCGGCCTCCTGGGCCGTGGTGAGCGGACTGGGCACCGACGACGTCGTCGCCCGGGTGCTCGAGGAGTCCTCGGTGGACGGCGTGCCGCTGGCCGACCCGGCGGCGGTGCTGTTCTCCGTCGCGGCCAGCTACGTCGGCGACTGGCTGGCCACGGTGATGAGCTGGCTGGTGCTCTCCAGCCTGTTCGCCGGGCTGCTGGCCTTCCAGAACTGCAGCGCCCGCTACTTCTTCTCCCTCGGCCGGGCCGGGGTCTTCCCCGGGGCCCTGCAGAGCACCAACCGGCACGGCGCCCCCGGCATCGGGGCGATCGTGACCAGCGTCCTCACCGGCGCGGTCATCGTGGTCTTCGCCCTGGCCGGCCTGGACCCGGTGCTCAACCTCTTCTACTGGTCCTCCGGGATGGCGGTCATCTCCGTCGTGCTGGTGGAGATCCTCGTCTGCCTGGCCGTCCTGGTGCACTTCCGCGGGACGGGGCGCGGGGGCCACTGGTGGTCGACGCTGGCCGCACCCGTGCTCGCCGCCCTCGGCCTGGCCACCGGGCTCTACCTGCTGATCGGCCGGTTCGGCCTGCTGGCCGGCACCGTCCCCGAGGGAGTCGACCCGGCCGTGACGGCCTGGCAGCTCAGCGCCACCGGCTGGACGCTGGTGCTGCTGCCCTTCGTGCTGTTCCTGGTCGGGCTGGTGGTCGGCGCAGTGCTCTCCCGGAACGCCGACCAGCGCCCGGCGCTCCGCGACGTCGTGGGGTGACCGATGCTCCTCTGAGCACCCCCGCGTCCCGAGGAGCCCCGTGCCGAAGATCGTCGACCACGCCGCCCGCCGCACCGAGATCATCGAGGCGGTGTGGTCGCTGATCGTCCGCAAGGGGTTCATCGCGGTCACCATGCGCGAGCTGGCCGCGGAGGCCGGGTACGCCAACGGTGCGCTGGCCCGGTACTTCCCGGACAAGGACGCCGTGCTCCGGGCGGCGTTCCAGCGGGCGTTCGACGCCACGAACGAGCGGGCCCGTGCCGCGATCGGTGACGGCGGCGGGCTCACCGCGTTCCGGCTGCTGTGCCTGGAGATCATGCCGCTGGACGAGGTCCGGCTCGCCGAGGCCCGGGTGGTCATCGGCTTCTGGGACTACGCCGCCGGCCAGCCGGAGCTCGTGGAGTTCTACGACAGCGCCATGGAGACCTGGCGCGAGGAGATGCGGATGTACCTGGGACAGGCCCGGGCCGCCGGCGAACTGGTACCGGGCCGGCCGCACGACCGGATCGTCGACGCGGTGCTCGCGCTGACCATGGGGATGCAGATCAACGCCTGCTTCTCCCCCCGCCACAACACCCCGGAACGCCAGACGGCCGTGCTCGAGGACTTCCTCGCCACGATCAGCCGCCCGGCCTCCTGACCTGCGCCGCCCCGGCGAGGAGCCGGGGCGGCGCGGTCCAGCGTCAGTCGAAGACGATGACGCCGCGGATGTTCTTGCCGGCGTGCATGTCCTCGTAGGCCTCGGCCACCTGGTCCAGCGTGTACTCCCTGGTCACCAGCTCGTCGAGCTTCAGCTGACCGGCCTGGTACATGCGCAGCAGGGCGGGGATGTCGTGCCGTGGGTTGGACTCGCCGAACAGCGACCCCTGGAGCCGCTTCTGCATGAGCGTCAGGTCGCCGAGGGCGATGGGGGCGCCGGTGGCGGTGACGTCGCCCAGCCCGGTGAGCACGACGGTGCCGGCCTTGCGGATCGCGGCCAGCGCCTGGGCCACGTGCTCGCCCTGCACCACGCCGATCGTGATGATGACGGCGTCGGCGCCCTGCCCGTTGGTCATCGACCGGGCGTACTCGGTGGCCTCCTCGATGCCGGCGAAGGCGTGCGTGGCGCCGAACTCCTTGGCCTTCTCCTGCTTGAACGGGACCGGGTCGACCGCGATGACCGTGCTGGCGCCGGCGTGCACCGCACCCTGCAGGGCGTTGGCGCCGATGCCGCCGATGCCCATCACGATCACCGTGGCGCCCGGCTTGAGGTTCGCCGAGCGGACCGCCGAGCCCCAGCCGGTGGGCACCCCGCAGCCCACCAGGGCGGCGGACCTCAGCGGGACGTCCTTGCTGATCTTCACCACCGAGTCGACCGAGGCGGTCGTGTACTCGCTGAAGGTGGAGATGCCGCACTGCTGGCCGACGGGGTTGCCGTCCTCGGTCATCCGGAAGCTGGTCGGGTCCTCGGCCCGGGCGCCGGTGAGCAGGGAGGCACCCAGGTCGCAGAGGTTGCTCTGCCCCTGGGCGCAGGGCTCGCAGTGCCCGCAGGCGGGCAGGAACGAGAAGACGACGTGGTCGCCCACCTCGTAGCCGGGGGTGTTCGGCCCGACCGCGGTGACCACACCGGCACCCTCGTGGCCGCCGACGTAGGGGTAGACGGCGACCGGCACGTCCCCGGTGGCGACGTGGTCGTCGGAGTGGCACAGCCCGGACGCGGCGAGCTTGACGGTGACCTCGCCCTGGCGTGGGTCGTCGAGCTCGACGGTGGCCGTCTCGTAGGTGCCGGGTGCCTTGCGGACGAGCGAGACGCGGGTGGTGACGGGCACGGGGTGCTCCTCTCCGAGCGCGGAGGATGCGGCCGGTCGGGGAGCCAGCCGCTCCTCCCGAGGTCTTCCTGACCGCGCGGTCAGGAACACCCGCAGCCTAGGTGGCCGGAGTGGCGCACGTCACTGTCCGGCCGCGTCGCCGGTGACCCCTGACGGCGGTGGGCCACCGAAGATGGCCAGCAGTTCGTCCACCTCGTGGGCCGCCGCCGCGGGGTGCCGGAACGGCTGGTGCGGCTGCACGGTGTAGTGCGTGCGGCGGCCGACCCGCGTCCGCCGCACGTACCCGGTGTCCTCCAGGTCGCGGAGGATCGCCAGCGCAGCGCGGGGCGAGATGCCCACCTGCGCGGCGATCTCCGCGACCCGGAGGTCGGGTGCGCCGGCGACGGCCAGCAGGACGTGCCCGTGGTTGGTCAGGAACGTCCACCGCCGCTCACCGGTCATCGCCCGCCGTGCCCCTCTCCCGTCGCGTCCACCCGCTGCCGTCGCCAGGTCGGCTCCAGCGCCGCCGTCTCCTCGGCCGAGGCGACCCGGAAGGGCGCAGCGGCCCCGGATGCCACCGGCGCCCGGCCCTGACCACGCGTCGCCCGCAGGCTGGCCACGACCGACACCCCGATGATCGTGGCGACGACGGCCAGGGAGACCGTCGTCGGCACGTAGAACAGGTCGACCTTCAGCATCATCTTGACCCCGACCCAGACCAGCACAAGTGCCAGCCCGGCCTTGAGGTACACGAACCGGTGCATCAGGTCGGCGAGCAGGAAGTACATCGCGCGCAGGCCCAGGACGGCGAAGGCGTTGGCGGTGAACACCAGGAACGGCTCGTCGGTGACCGCGAAGATCGCCGGGATCGAGTCGACCGCGAAGACGACGTCGGTGACCTCGATGACCACCAGCACGGCGAGCAGCGGCGTGGCGACCAGTCGCCCGCCCATCCGCACCACGAGGCGCTGGCCGTGGTAGGCGTCGGTCATCGGCACGAAGCGGCGGAAGGCGCGCAGCGCCCGCGACCGCTCCGGGTCCAGGTGCTCGTTGCGCTGCCGGGCCATCCGGACGCCGGTGACCAGCAGGAACGCCGCGAAGACGTACAGCACCCAGCTGAAGCTGGCGATGAGCACCGAGCCGGCGGCGATGAAGATGCCGCGGAACACCAGGGCACCGAGGACGCCGAGGAAGAGCACCCGGTGCTGGTACTCCCGGGGCACGGCGAAGTACGTCAGCACGATCGCCCAGACGAACACGTTGTCCACGGCGAGCGACTTCTCGATCAGATAGCCGGCGAAGTACTGCTGGCCGTACTCACTCCCCGCCTGCCACCAGACGACGGCGCCGAACGCGACGCCGAGCGCCACCCAGACGGCCGACCAGCCGGCGGCCTCCCGCACGCCGATCACGTGCGCGTTCCGGTGGGCGAAGAGGTCGACGGCGAGCATGACGAGGATGACCGCCAGCACGGCGAGCCAGATCCAGAGGGGGACGTCCACAGGGCACCTTCCGGTCAGGTTGCGACCGGAGGTCTCCCCCGCTCCCGGACACCCGCCCAGGAGCTCCATCCCGCCGGGCCACGAGGGCCGTGCTGACGACGAGGTGGCGTTGGGGTACTCCCCTCCACGACGAGGACAAGTGAAGCAGACTTCACCTGTCTGCGCCAGAGCGGAGTCCTGGCAGCTGGGCGAGCACGTCCCGGTCGGGCCCGAGGACCCTGCCGGGACGCCGCCGAGGGCTCTACCGTCGGGGACGCACCGCCGAAGGACACCGCTGGGGAACTGGAGGAGCCGTGCAGGTCAGGGACGTGATGACACACGAGGTGGTGACCGTGGGGCCGGACACCTCGGCGAAGTACGCGGCCGAGGTCATGGCCGAGCGGGGCTTCGCCGCCCTGCCGGTGGTCGACGACGGCGGCACGGTGATCGGGATCGTCGCCGAGGCCGACGTCCTCCGGGACCGCCTGCCGCCCGACCCGCGGCTCCACCTCCGCCGGTCGCCCGTGCCCGACGCGCCACCGGCCCTGCTCGTGCGCGGGGTGATGACG
Organism: Modestobacter sp. VKM Ac-2979; assembly: GCF_026967995.1. Taxonomy (NCBI): domain Bacteria; kingdom Bacillati; phylum Actinomycetota; class Actinomycetes; order Geodermatophilales; family Geodermatophilaceae; genus Modestobacter; species Modestobacter sp. VKM Ac-2979. The sequence goes on along the minus strand of NZ_JAPVBO010000003.1, from coordinate 143,567 downwards.
ACGTCGGTCCACACGGTGCCGGTGACCGCGGACGTGTCCGACGTGGCGCGGTTGTTCGTGGACGCCCGGCTGCGCAGCGTGCCGGTGCTGGACGGGGAACGACTGGCGGGCATCGTCAGCCGCCGGGACCTGCTGCGCCCGCTGGCCCGCCCGGACGAGGAGATCCGGGCCGACCTGCTCCGGCTGGTGGAGAGCTACACGCAGGAGACCGGCAGCTGGGCGGTGGAGGTCGCCGAGGGCGTCGCGACCGTCCGACGGTCCCGCGGCACCCCGGACACCGACGACGAGCGGGCCACCGTCGAGACCCTCGCCCGGACCGTCCCCGGCGTGGTGGCAGCGCGCGTGCCCACCGACGTCCTCGGCTCCGACACCGACCCAGGCAGCGCCACACCGCAGTGATCTCGGGGGGGTCCCCGATGCGACGCCCTCCCCGCAACTCCCGAGCAAGGCGACTCCACGCGCTGAGACCGATGAACTGATCCGTGGCGTCGCGGATTCGCCACCCTGCACCACCCACTGGTCCTGACGCCGCAAGGCGGCTGGGTCACTCGGCGGGGACGTTGGGCGGGATCCGGTGCGGCCCGGCCTCGGCCGGCCGCGGCCGGTCCTGTGGGTGCAGCCGGACGGCGATGAGAGCCACGTCGTCGTCCGGTGTGCCCGGGAGCATGCGGGCGAGGACCGTGTCGCACAGCTCGTCGAGGTCTGAACCGGCGAGTTCGACCAGGACTGCCTGCAGCTGTGCGGTGCCGGTGTCGAGGTCCTGGTCCCGACGCTCGACCAGCCCGTCGGTGTACAGCAGGAGGACGCTGTCCCGCCCGACCTCGACCTGCGACTCCCGTCGCGCGGTGGACGGGTCGACGCCCAGCATCAGGTCAGCGCGGTCGTGGGCCAGGATCTCCACGCGCCCGTCTGGATGGATCACCATCGGTGGCGGATGCCCGGCGTTGGACCAGTGCACCCGGGTCGTGCCGGCTGCCCGTTCCTGGTCCGTCTGCTCCAGCCTGGCGACCGCAGCGGTGGCCAGGATGTGTGACTGCAGGGTCTCCATCACCTGGTCGGCCTGGCTCAGCACCGTGGCAGGTCCGTCGTGGTCATGGGCGCCCAGGGTGCGCACGATGGTGCGCAGCTGCCCCATCGCCGCCGCCGCTTCGGTGTCATGGCCGGCGACGTCCCCGATGGCGAGCACAACCGCCCCGTCGGGTTGGAGGAACGCGTCATAGAAGTCCCCACCGACCTGCGCGGCCTGGGAAGCCGGCACGTAACGCACCACGATCTGCCCGTGGTCGGGCTGCGGGGGTGCGGTGAGCAGGGACCGCTGCAGTCCCTCGGCCACGTCACGCTGCTGCCGGTACAGCCGGGCGTTGTCCAGCACCAGACCGGCGCGGTCGGCGATGTTCCGCGCGGTGACCAGGTCCTCGGGGGCGAACGCGCCACGGGCGGTGCCGTTGGCCAGGGTGAGCAGCCCCACCGGGCCGTCGCGCCCGGGCAACGGCAGGACGGCGACGGCCTCAGGGGCCAGGTCGGCGAGCAGGTCACGCACCGGGCCGGCAGTGATCATCGGCAGCACCTGCGCGGTCGCGCCGGAGTCGACGAGCTGCATCTGCCCGCTGGTCAGCGCGCGGACGAGGATGGAGTCGTCATCCAGCGAGCTCAGCCACGCCTCGGCGTAGGCGGAGGTGGTGTCCCGACGATCGGGGTCGGTGTGCCAGCACGACGCCGTGCGCATCCCGCGACGGGAGCCGGCGGCCCGGTCGTCCTCGCTGCCGGTCACGACGCACCAGTCGGCGACCGCTGGGACGACCAGCTGCGCCAGCCGCTGCGCGGCCTCATCGCCGTCCAGGGTCGCCGACAGGTCCTCGGTGATGCGGGACAGCAGCTGCTCCCGGGCAGCCACCTGCTCGGCCTGCTGCTGGGCCACCACGCGGGAGGTGATGTCGACGAAGTGCAGCACCAGACCCGACGGGCTGGGCACCGCTCTCACCTCCACCCAGATGTTCAGAGGTCTGGGGTAGTAGGCATCGAAGACCACCGGCTGTCCGGTGGCCGCGGCGGTCCGGTAGTTGTGCTCGAAGACGCTCCCCACCCCGGCAGGGAACACCTCCCACATGTTCTGACCGAGCATCTGCCACCGCGGGAGGCCGAGGATGCGCTCGGCCTCACGGTTGACGTGGGTCATCACCCAGTCGGTGCCCAGTGCTATGAACCCGACAGCCATCTCGTCCACGATCTGAGCCGCCCGCTCCTGCGGCTCGCGGGTCGAGGTGCTGTCGTGCACCACGCCGACCAGCCGCCGACCCGACTCCCCGTCGTCACCGACCACCTCGCCGCGGGCGGCGACCCACCGGTGCGAGCCGTCGGCCAGGGCGATGCGGTACTCCGCTTCGTAGGTGCCGCCGGCCTCGATGGCGTACCGCACCCCGGCGACGACGTCGTCGACGTCGTCGGGGTGGACGTGGGCGTAGACGTCGTCGGGGCGACCGGAGAACGAGGCCCGGTCCATCCCCGACAGCTCCAGCAGGCGGTCGTCGACGGTCAGTGCACCGGAACCCAGGTCCAAGGCGAAGGTGCCCACCTGACCGGCGTCCAGAGCCAGCGTCCGCACAGACCGGTCGGCGTCCTGCTCCGCCCGGAGCTCCCGCGCTTCGGCCGCGGCCACCGCGGTGCGGTGCTGGGCTTGGCGCAGCTGCAGCTCCGAGCTGCACGCCCCGGCCAGGTCGGTGAGCACCGCCAGGTCCTCATCCGTCCACGTACGCGGCTCGCTGTCGATGGCGCACAACGACCCCACGACCACACCGTCGGCGTCGGTCAGCGGGATCCCGGCGTAGGCGATGACGTGGAGGTCGGGGATCGCCAGGTTGTCCGCGACCAGCGGGTCGATGCGAGCGTCGCCGATCACCAGCGGCTCGCCCGATCGGACCACGTGCTGGCAGAACGAGTGGCTCAGCGGAGTGCATCGCGTCGATTGCCAGGGTTCGGGCAGCCCGATCGCTCCGGGGAAAACCTGCTCGTGCGCCGACACCATCGTGACCAGCGAGACCGGCACGCCCAGCTGCCGGCGGACCAGTCGGGCGAACCGCTCGAACGCCGGATCAGATGCGGCGGGTAGGGAGGAGATCAGAGGCAGCGAGCCGGTCACGCGTCCCCTTCGCGGGCGGACACCCATCAGCCGACGTCCCGTCCAGTGGCCTTCGATGTTACCGGCACGATCAAGCCGCTGGGCCGTCGGTCAGCAGGCCGAAGACCAGACCGCGTTTCCAGGAGGGACCACCGTCATCCAGGACGCCGCGCCGGTGGCACTCCAGCAGGGGGACTGGCCGAGAGCTCCGTGGTCCTGGGTGGCGGCCGTTACGCGTTCCGGCCTCATGGACGGCGGTGCAGAGCCCGCCGTCCATGACCTCAGGCGGCGGTGTCCACGTTCACGTAGGCCCACACGTGCTTGCGGTCTGCCGTGACCGACCAGCCGTAGTCACCGCACAGCCGAGAGATGAGGTGCAGGCCGAGGCCACCGAAGGCCGGATCCCGGTCCACCGCCGGGGTCGGCGCATGGTCAGGCGCGGCGTCGGTGACGTCGATCAGCCAGCCGTTGCCTGCGGCAGTGACCGCTGCCTGGACCGGCGGCTGCCCGTGCCTGAAGCCATTGGACGCGAGTTCCTCGTAGGCCAGCAGCAGGCACTCGATGTCCTCGGATATGTCACCCGGTGGCACGCCCGCGCCCAGGACATTGGCTCGAAGGTCCAACCGCGAGCGGGTCAAGTCGGCGGCCTGTTGCAGGTCCCACGCCCACGGCGGTAGTTGATCTCGTAATGGCTGCGGGAGTGCTCGTTCCGACCAGAGTGGTGCATCCATGTGTTCGCGCGCTCCAGATCCCACGATGTGGTGGGAGTTCATCCGACGAGAGAGCCAGTACAAGCTTCCCGAGCCGTAGGCTTGACTCATCGGCTGCTCGCCGTCGGTAGTTGCGACGCTACGCTAGCGGGGAAGCGGCACCGGCAGAGTCCGCTGCGCTGCCATTCCGACCTGATCCTGAGCCCGGGAGCAGGTCGACCACCGCAGTGTTCCCGCCGGACCCATCCAGAACGCCGACGCCCGGACCGTCCCGGGCGTCGTGGCCGCGCGCGTGCTGCCCGAGGGCCAGGGACAGGGCAGCACGCCCCCGCGCTGATCGCCCCGACGCAGCCACGGGTCGAAGGTCCTGGGCAGCCGGGACCCGGGACCCCGGCGCGGACCGCCCCGGTGCGCCGACGCTCGCAGGAGCACGCCCGTCCGGTCCGCTGCCGAGAGGAACGACGATGAGCACACACCCGCCGCGGGTCCTGGTGACCGTCGCGAGCCGGCACGGCTCCACCGCCGAGATCGCCGCCGCGGTCGTCCGGCACCTGCAGGAGTCGCCGGCCGGTCGTCGCTGCGGACTCCGCGCGGTCGCCGTCCCGGTGGAGCGCCGCCCCGACCCCTCGTCCTACGACGCCGTCGTGCTGGGCAGCGCGGTCTACGCCGGCCGGTGGCTGGAGCCCGCCCGGCACTACGCCGCCGAACACGCCACCGCACTGCGGGGCCGGCCGGTCTGGCTGCTGAGCAGCGGTCCGATCGGCGCACCGCCCTTCCCACCGGACGAGCCGCACGACGCCGAGCCGATCGGCGCGTCCGTGGGCGCCCGTGGACACCGGGTGCTGCCCGGGCGACTGGACCGGGCCCTGCTCGGGATCGGCGAGCTGGCCATGGTGACCGCGCTGCGCGCCCCGGTCGGCGACTTCCGCGACTGGGCGGCCACGCAGGCGTGGGCGGAGGAGATCGCCGAGGCGCTCGCCGGCGCGGTGAGCTCCTCGGCGCCGCCCTCCTCGCCGTCCTGAGGCCAGCTCCGTCGCCGTCCTGAGGCAGCTCCGTCAGGAGCGGTGGACCGGGCGCGTGGCCTGGCCGGTGGTCCGGTCGACGGGCTGGTGGCCCGCGGCGGCGGGCGGGAACACCACCGGGACGCCGGCCTCGTGCGCCAGCCGCTCGGCGACGCTGCCCAGCAGCCGGCGGGAGAAGCCCCGTCCGCGGCGCCCCAGCACGAGGACGTCGGCGGCCTCGGCCCGGGCGATCTCCAGCAGCACCCGGGCGGGCTGTCCGCAGCCGATCTCCAGCACGGCACCCTCGGGCAGCCAGCCCGCCCGGTCGGTGAGCAGGTCGTGGGCGGCCCGCCGCCGGGGGTCGTCCGGGAACTCGGCCACATCGGGGTCGAGCACGCTCACCAGGACGAAGGCCGCCCCACCGCCGGCGAACAGCCGCCCCGCCTCCCGTACCGCCTGGTCCGACTCGGCGGAGCCGTCCACGCCCACGACGACGGTCAGCCGGTCCGGGTCCTCGTTCCGGGGGCTCCCCTCCCCGCGCTCCAGCACCGCGACGTCCCGCCGGGCCCGTTCGGCGGCGATCGGGATGAACAGCGGGCCCAGCACGGCGCCCATCAGGTACCACCCCCAGTGGCGGTAGCCCTGCCGGGCGAGCAACACCACCACGGCGGCGAGCCCGGCCAGGACCCAGAGGGCGATGACGATGGCGACGTAGGCGACGGTCTCCACGAGGCGCTCCGTTCCAGTGCGACGAGTCGGGCCGGACGGCGGCGGGTGCGCTGCCGCCCGCAGCCTCCAGGCTCCCCACCCCGGGGACCGGGCACAGGGGGCACTCGTCCTGCCTGCCTGGGACGTTGGCCCCTGCCGGTCGGCACCCAGCACCGGGATCGTCGACGCCGACACTCCCGTCGTCGAAACGGAGATCACCATGAAGGCCGCCGTCGTCACCGAACTCGGTGCCCCCCTCCAGGTCCAGGACGTGCCCGTCCCCCAGCCGGGGCCAGGTCAGGTGCTGGTCCGGATCGAGGCCAGCGGCCTGTGCCACACCGACATCCACGCTGCGCGCGGCGACTGGCCGGTCAAGCCCACTCCCCCGTTCGTGCCCGGGCACGAGGGGATCGGCGTCGTCGAGGAGCTGGGCGAGGGCGTGACCTCCCGGGCGATCGGTGACCGCGTCGCGATCGCCTGGCTGGGGTCGGCCTGCGGGGAGTGCCGGCACTGCATCGGCGGCTGGGAGACCCTGTGCGAGTCCCAGCAGAACTCCGGCTACTCCGTCGACGGGGCGCTGGCCGAGTACGCCGTCGTCGCCGCCGACTTCGCCACCCCGGTCCCCGAGGGCGTCTCCAGTCTGGACGCCGCACCCCTGACCTGCGCCGGGCTCACCACCTACAAGGCGATCAAGGTGGCCGACGTCGCCCCGGCCGAGACCGTCGCCGTCTTCGGCATCGGCGGGCTGGGCCACCTGGCCCTGCAGTACGCCCGGATCGCCGGCGGCTTCGTCATCGCCGTCGACGTCCAGGACGACAAGCTGCAGATGGCCCGCGAGCTCGGCGCCGACGAGGTGGTCAACGCGGCCACCACCGACCCCGTCGCCGCGATCCAGGCGCTCGGCGGCGCCGACGTCGCGGTCGCACTCGCCGCCGCACCGGCGTCGTTCGACCAGGCCTACCGGTCGCTGCGCCGCGGCGGCCGGCTGGTCTGCGTGGCCCTGCCCGCCGACGGCACGATGCAGCTGCCGATCTTCGACACCGTGCTGTCCGGCAAGTCCGTGATCGGCTCGATCGTCGGCACCCGCAACGACCTCGCCGACGTCTTCGCCCTGCACGCCGCCGGCCGCACGAAGGTGATCACGGTCGACCGCAAGCTCGACGACGTCAACGAGGCGATGGCCGACGTGCTCGCCGGACACGTCCCCGCCCGCATCGTCTTCCAGTTCTGACCGCCGCGGCGCCTGATCGGCGCGGCGCCAGGAGGCGTCGGGTGCCGGTCAGTCGCCGAGCAACCGGCGCAGCGACGTCCGGACCGACCACCGGGCCACCCGCAACGGGACACCCGCCGCAGCGATCGCCAGGTGCACACCCCACCGCAGCAGGTCGCTGTACTCCGCCGGAGGCGCATGCCCCCCCGGTGCGGGCCGGGGATCAGGCGCCGGCTCGGCCGCGGGTGCAGCCGGCGGTGGGGCGGGGGCGAGCACGTCGAACGCGGTGCGCCGCCGTGGGTCCCGGAGCGACTCGAACGACGGGATCGCCGGCGCATCCGGCGACTCCTCCTCGACCGGCTCCGGCTCCGCGGCCCTCACGGAGCCGGTGGACGGCTCGGGCACCACGGCGCGGATCGCCGCGAGCGACCCCGGGCCCAGGCCGGCGATCGCGGCCAGCTCGGCCCGGGTGAGCGCCGCCAGCTCGGCCACGCTGTCGACCCCCGCGCGGTTCAGCACGGTCACCGTCCGCGGCGGCAGGCCCAGCTCGCGGAGGGTCGCTCCGGGCACACCGCTCGGCGTCCTGTTCGACATGGGGCCAACGTAACGCCGCCGGACGCCACCTGGACGCGCGCCCCGGCCCGCCGACGACGTCGGATCGCCGTCCGGGCCGACTCCTGCCACCCTGACCGCGTGACCGGGGTCGAGCGCGAGACCATCCAGCGGACAGCGAGCGACCGGTCCTACGCCGGTCACTCCGTGCACGCCGCCCCGGGGGTGCACGAGTACGCGGTCACCCTGGTGCAGGCGGCCCTCCCGGACGGCGGGCGGGTGCTGGAGGTGGGCGCCGGGTGCGGTGCGCTGGCGCTGCGCCTGCGGGACGCCGGCTTCGAGGTGGTGCCGACCGACCTCGAGCCGCCGCACGACTGGATCGCCCGGCTCGACCTGGACCACCCGGAGCTGACCGACGAGACGCGCGGCCCCTTCGACATCGTGGTGTGCGTCGAGACCCTGGAGCACGTGGAGAACCCGCGGCAGGTGCTCCGGTCGATCCGGTCGATGCTGCGGGTCGGGGACCGCCTGCTGGTGAGCACCCCGAACGTCACCCACCCGCACTCGCTGCTGAAGACGGTGCTGCGGGGCGCCCCGGTGTTCTTCGGACCCGGGCACTACTACCAGCCCGGGCACATCACGCTGCTCCCCGACTGGATGCTGACCGAGCACGTCCGCCAGGCCGGGTTCGACCAGCTGGAGGTCCGGACCGCCGGCTCGATGGAGTACCACGGGCTCCGCCGCCTGGTCCACCGGGTGGAGCTCCGGCTGCTCCGGCTCATCGGGCTGCGGGCACACCCCGCGGACGGCGAGGGGATCTGCGTGTTCGTCACCGCCGTCGCGGTCTGACCACCGGGCGGGTCAGCCGGGCGCGGGGAACGAGCGGTCGCCGAAGAGGATGCGCCGCGCTGCGGCCTGTCCCACCGGGGTGCGCAGCGCGGTGAAGGCCGCGGTCGCCATGGCCGGGGTGCGCACCTGGGCCAGCCCCCGGCGCAGCAGCAGCCGCCCGCGGAAGCTCGTGCGCAGCGCCGCGCCGTCGTACCGGTCGAGCGCCTCGGGCCGGCCGGTCCGCAGGGCCTCGTCCAGCACGTCGGCGGCGTGCTCGGACAGTCGCAGGCAAGGGTCGAGGCCGCCGGCGGTGAGCGGGGAGACCGCGCCCGCGGCGTCCCCCACGAGCAGCCCGTCGGCGCAGCCGATCCGGCGCAGCAGCCCGCCGACCGGGATCGGGCCCCCGCGCAGTTCGACGTCGTCCGGCCGCGGCACCCCGGACAGGCCGGGGGCACGGGCGCCGAACCGCTGCACGGCCCGGCGGAGCCCGTCGGGGAAGCGGTCGGCATAGCCGGCCACCCCCACGTGGGCGTGGTGCCCGTCGTTGACCACCCAGGCCAGGTAGCCGGGCGCCAGGGAGGGGTCGAGCACGCAGTGGAAGGCCGGGGGCTCCGCACTGCCGGGCACGGCGAAGACCTCCTCGGCGCCGACCAGCAGGTGCCGGTTGCGGTCCAGGCCCAGGTCCCGCGCGACCCGGGAGCGGGCGCCGTCGGCACCGACCACGAAACGGGCGCGCACCCGGACCGGGCCGTCCGGGCCGGTCAGCAGCGAGTGGTCCGCCCCTCGACCGGAGTACCGGGTGCCGAGCGCCAGCCGCACGCCGGCGTCGGTCGCGGCGCGGGCGGCGGCCCGGTACAGCCCGCCCATGTCGCCCACCCGGTACTCGTCGCGGCCGCTGTCCAGTGTCACCGGGCGGCGCAGTGACGGCGGGTGGAGCACCACCCGCCGGATCGGCGGCCCGAGGCAGTCGGGCGGCAGCGGGAAGTCGTCGAGGGTCTTGCGGACGAAGATCCCGGTCGTCCGGATCGCGCCGCTGAGGCCGGGACGCCGCTCGGCCAGCAACACGTCGTGGCCGCGCCGGGCGAGCAGGGTGGCGACGTGCAGCCCGGCCAGCCCGGCGCCGACGACCAGGACGTCGACCGTCTCGGCGCGCAGGGACCCGCCGGAGCCGGATCCCGGACGCCGGGACGGTGAGGCCGGGGGTGGTAGCACCGGGCGGGGATCGGTCGACATGCATTGATCCTCAACTGCAACCTATCGAGAGTCAATCGACACGCCACGACGTCGGCCTGCCCGTGGCGGCACCGGCGGGCCACCAGGGCCGCGGGACCCGCCCGTCGACGACGACTGTCCCCGGACACCGGCCCATCGGGCGGGGCCGGGCTCCGGTGGCCGGTAGCGTGCCGGGGATGTCGGCGGACACCCTCCAGCGGGACCCTGCGCGGCGACGGCTGGACGCGTTGACCTTCGGGCTGTTCACCGTCGCCCTGGGCACCAACATCCCCACGCCGCTGCTGCTGGTCTACCGGCGCACGCTGGACCTCTCCGACGCCGACGTCACTGCCGTCTTCGGCTGCTACGCGATCGGCCTCATCGCCGCGCTGACCCTGTCCGGGCCCGCCTCGGACCGGTTCGGCCGGCGGGCCCTGGTCCTGCCGTTCGCCGTGCTCGCCGGCCTGGTCTCCCTGCTGTTCCTGCCCGCCGTCGACCACCTGCCGCTGCTCTACGCCGGGCGGCTGCTGCAGGGCGTCGTCTCCGGGGTGGTCTTCTCCGTGGCCAACGCCTGGCTGCAGGAGCTGGCCGGCCCGGACGGCCAGCAGTCGGCGGCCACCCGGGGCGCGGTGTCCACGTCGCTGGGCTTCGCCGTCGCACCGGCGATGAGCGGGCTGCTCGCCCAGTACGGCCCGGCTCCGACGACGCTGCCGTACCTGGTGCACGTCGCCGTCCTGGTCGTCGGGCTGGGTGCGCTGGCCACCGTGCCGGAGACCGTGCAGGCGCGCCACGGCGGCAAGCTGATGACGCTGGGCCTGCCCCCGGAGGCCCGTCGCCCCTTCTGGGCGGTACTGGCCCCCACCGCCGTCGGGGTGTTCGCCTTCCCCACGATCGCGGCGACGCTGCTGCCGCTGCTGGTGGTCCCCGACGGGGTGGGCGTCGCCTACGCCGGGCTGGTCGCGGGGCTGGCGCTGGGCGCCAGCGCGGTCGCCGCCCGGCTCGGCCGGCGCGCGGCCCGGGGCGCGGCACCGCTGGGGATGGTGCTCGCCGCGGCCGGGCACGCCCTCGGCGTCGCGGCGATCGTCACCGAGTCCGAGGCGCTGCTGCTCCCCTCGGCGGCGCTGCTCGGCGGTGCGGGTGGGCTCTGCCTCACCGCTGGGCTGACCCTCACCGCCCGGCTGGCGCCCCCGCACGCCCGGGGCGCGATGAACAGCGCCTTCTACGCCTTCGCCTACGCCGGGTTCGGCACCCCGCTGCTGCTGGCCTGGCTGGGCTCGACCTTCGGCACGGTCCCGGCGATGAGCGGCTTCCTCGCCGTCCCGGTCGCGCTGGCCGGCTGGCTGTGGCTGGAGCTCCGGCGTCGCGGCTGACGGCCCTTGCCTCCCCGCCGTGTGGCCCACGACACTCCCGGGATGGCGAACGCACCGCTCGTGGTCGGCACCGGCCCCCGGAAGGTCCTGGCACTGCACGGCTGGTTCGGCTCGGCGACCGGGTGGGGCCCCTTCGCCGACCTGATCGACGAGGAGCGGTACAGCGTCCTGTACCTCGACTACCGCGGGTACGGCGCACGCCGGTCGGAGGACGGCGAGCACACGCTGGCCGAGATCTCCGCCGACGCCCTGGCCGCCGTCGATGCGCAAGGGTGGTCGTCGTTCGCCGTCCTGGGGCACTCGATGGGCGGCAGTGCGATGCAGCGGGTGCTCGTCGACGCCGGCGGCCGGGTCACCGGCCTGATCGGGGTGAGCCCGGTCCCCTCCACCGGTGTCCCCCTCGACGAGCAGGCCGGACAGCTCTTCCGGGGCGCCGCGGGCGACCGGGGCAACCGGTACGCGATCCTCGACCTCACCACCGGCGGCCGGCTGAGCCGTACCTGGCTCGACCGCATGGTGCAGTTCTCCCTCGACCAGTCCGACCCCGCCGCCTTCGGCGCGTACCTGGACGCCTGGGCGGGCACCGACTTCTCCGCCGAGGTGCAGGGCAACCCAATCCCGGTCCGGGTCGTGGTGGGCGAGCACGACCCGGCGCTGAGCGCCGCGGTGATGGAGCAGACCTTCCTGCAGCAGTACCCGAACGCCTCGCTGGAGGTGCTGACCAACGCCGGCCACTACGCGATGTTCGAGACGCCCGTGGCGCTGCTGACCACCGTGGAGCGCTTCCTGGACGACCTGTGACCCAGCCGCAGGAGATCGCATCCCTCCTGGACCCGGCCACCTACGAGACGGGCCCACCGCTGGCGGAGCTGGCCCGGCTGCGCGCGGCAGGCCCGGTCGCCTGGGTCGACGAGCCGGCCGGTCCCGGCTGCTGGCTGGTCCTCCGGCACGCCGAGGTCGAGCAGGTGTTGAAGGACCCGGCCACCTTCTCCTCCTGGCTCGGGGCCACCCAGGTCCAGGACGCCGGGGACCTGCCCTGGGTCCGCCGGATGATGCTGAACATGGACCCACCGGACCACTCCCGGCTGCGCCGCCTGCTGACCCGGTCGTTCACCCCGCGCGCGGTGGCCGCACTCACCGCCTCGATCGAGGCCACCGCGGCCGCACTGGTCGACCGGATGATCGACGGTGCCAGCGAAGGCCGGTGCGACTTCGCCAAGGACGTCGCCGCCGACCTCCCGCTGGTCACCCTGGCCGACGTGCTCGGCGTCCCGGCCGAGGACCGCTGGCTGATGTTCGACTGGTCGAACCGGGTGATCGGCTGGCAGGACCCCGACTACGCCTCCTCGGCGGCGTTCGACGCCAGCAGCGGCACGGCCATGGCCCGGCAGGCGGTGGCGCTGCGCCCGGTGCCCGACGCCGACGGGCGGCTGCCCGACCCGCGCACCCGCGCCGGCATGCCGGACCTCTACGCCTACGCGCGGCTGCTGGCCGAGGAGAAGCGCCGCGCGCCCGGGCGGGACGTCATGTCGATCCTGCTGGCCCAGACCGACGGGGACGACCCGCCGGTCAGCGACGCCGAGTTCGAGAACATGTTCTGGCTGTTCGCGGTGGCCGGCAACGAGACGCTGCGCAACGGGCTGCCCGGCGGGCTGATCGCGCTGCTGTCCCACCCGGAGGCGCTGGCCCAGCTGCGCGCCGACCTCGGGCTGCTGCCCGGCGCGGTCGAGGAGATGCTGCGCTGGTGGACGCCGGTGATGGTGTTCCGGCGGACGGCGACCCGCGACGTCACGATCGCCGACACCCGGGTGCGGGCCGGGGACAAGGTGGTCGTCTCCTTCACCTCGGCCAACCGGGACGAGCGGGTCTTCGCCGAGCCGGAGCGCTTCGACGTCCACCGGGCGCCCAACCCGCAGCTGTCCTTCGGCCACGGGCCGCACTTCTGCCTGGGCGCCCAGCTGGCCCGGGTGCAGATGCGGTCGCTGTTCGCCGAGCTGCTGCGGCGCACCAGCGTGCTGGAGCCGGCCGGGCCGCCGGCGCTGCTCCGGTCGAGCTTCCAGCGCGGGGTGAAGCGGCTGCCCATCCGCTGGGTCGTCGGCTGAACCGGGCATGCTCGTGGCCGCCGGGTGTCACATCTGCGGCCCCGGCGGTGCTGTGAGGGCATGGACCTCGTTCGGTACGGAGCCCCGGCGGCGGTACGGCTGCCGATGCCCGGGCGCACAGCGGGTCGGGTCGAGAGGGAGGACAGGACGGTGGCGGGTGCCGTGTCCGGTGCCGTGCGGTCCGACCTCGGCGAGGTGTTCCGGCGCGACTACCCGCAGGTCGTGGCCGTGGCCGCCCGGGTGCTCGGCTCGCGGGACGAGGCCGAGGACGTCGCCCAGGAGGTCTTCCTGGCCTTCGGCCGGTCCACCGTGCCGGCCGCGGAGGCGCCCGGCTGGTTGTCCGTCGCCGCCGTCCACACCGCACTGAACCTGATCCGCTCCGGGCGCCGCCGCGCGTCCCGGGAGGAGACCGTGCACCGCCTCGGCGACGTCACCACCCCCGACGTCGCCGAGGCGGTGCTCACCCGCGAGGACCGCAGCCGCGTCCGGGCCGCGCTCGGCGGGCTGCCTCACAAGCAGGCCGTGGCCCTCGTGCTCCGGCACAGCGGCCTCAGCTACGCCGAGGTCGCCGCGGCACTCGACATGTCCCCCGGCAGCGTCGGCACCACCGTCCGACGCGCCGAATCCGCACTGCGCAAGGAGCTGACCCGTCATGCGTCATCCGACTGAAGGCACGCTGCGCCGCCTGCTCGACGAGCCGGCCGGCGTCCCCGACCCCGACCGGGCGCACGTCGCCGGGTGCCCGCAGTGCCTGGCCACGCTGGCCGCCACCCGCCGGGACGCCGACCTCGTCGGCGCCGCGCTGGCGACCGAGGGCAGCTCCGACGTCGACGCCGGCTGGCGGCGGCTCACCGCGGCCCTGCCCGCTGCCGCGCCGGCCGCCCGTCCCGAGCGGGTCCGGCCGAGCCGGTCCCGCGGGTTCCTGCGCCGGCCGGCCGCCGCGGTGCTCGCGGTCGGCGTCGTCCTGGCCGGTGCCGGGACGGCGGCCGCCAACGACTGGCTGCAGGTCTTCCGCACCGAGGAGATCGCCCCGCTGAGCCTCACCACCGACGACCTGGTCGCGCTGCCGGACCTGAGCGCCTACGGCGACGTCGAGCTCACCGGCGACCCGGACGTGCACCAGGTCCCCGACGCGGCCACCGCCGCGGAGGAGTCCGGGCTGGACGTGCCCGAGGTGGCCGACCTGCCCCGCGGGGTCACCGGCGAGCCGATGATCTCGGTGGGCGGCCAGCTCAGCGCCACCTTCACCTACTCGGCCGAGCGCGCCGCGCAGGCCGCCGCCGCGGCCGGTGAGGTGCTGCCCCCGCCGCCGCCCGGCCTGGACGGCAGCTCGGTGCGGCTGGTCGCGGGGCCCGGCGTCGCGCAGGTCTGGTCCTCCGAGTCCGGGCTCCCGGCCCTCGTCGTGGGCCGCGCCGTCGCCCCGTCGGCGTACTCCTCCGGCGTCCCGTTCGAGACGGTCCGCGACCACCTGCTGTCGCTGCCCGGCCTGCCGGACGACGTCGCGGCGCAGCTGCGGAGCTTCACCGCCGACGGCTCGACCCTCCCGCTGCCCGTGCCCGCCGAGCTGGCCACCAGCTCGACGGCGGAGGTCGACGGCGAGGAGGCCACGGTGCTGACCGGCAACGACGGCGCGATGGCGGCCGTGGTGTGGGTCTCCGACGGCGTGGTGACCGCGGTGGCCGGTTCGCTGGACGCCGACGAGCTGCTGTCCGTGGCGCGGGACCTGCGCTGAGCATGAGCACCGTGGACAGCGGTGCCGGGGTGCAGGCCGCCGCCGACCTGGTGGCCGGCCTGCCCCCGGCACCGGCGGCCTGGTGCACCGGGCTGCGCAAGCAGTACCGCAAGCACCTGGCCGTCGAGGACGTGTCGCTGCAGGTGGGCCGGGGCGAGATCGTCGGGCTGCTCGGGCCCAACGGTGCGGGCAAGACCACCGTGATCAAGATGCTGCTCGGGCTGGTCCGCCCGGACGCCGGGGAGGCGATGCTGCTCGGGCAGCGCTCCGCCGACCCGGCCGCCCGCGCCCGGGTCGGCTACCTGCCCGAGCTCTTCCGCTACCAGCCTTGGCTGACCGCGGCGGAGGTGCTGGCGCTGCATGCCCGGCTCTCCGGCGCCGGGGTGCCCGCCGCCGAGCAGCGCGACTGCCTGGCGCTGGTGGGCCTGTCCGGCCGGGGCGACGACCGGGTGGGCGGGTTCTCCAAGGGCATGCAGCAGCGCCTCGGGCTGGCGGTCGCGCTGGTGGGCCGGCCGGAGTTCGTGGTGCTGGACGAGCCGACCAGCGCCCTGGACCCGCTGGGCCGCGCCGACGTGCGCGACATCGTGCTGGAGCTGCGGTCCCGGGGGGTCGCGGTGCTGCTCAACTCGCACCTGATCGGTGAGGTCGAGCGGGTCTGCGACCGGGTCGTCGTCCTGGACCGCGGCCGGGTCGCCGCCTCCGGCACGCTCGCCGAGCTGCTCGGCCAGCGGGAGGTGCGGCTGCACCTGACCGACCTCTCCCCCGCCGCGCAGCAGCGGCTGGCCGCCCTCGGCCGGGTCGACCGGGAGGGCGAGTGGTCCACGGTCGCGCTGTCCGCCGACGACGACGGGACGGCGGTGCCCGACCTGGTGCGCGACCTGGTCTCCCTCGGGGCGCGGGTGCACGCGGTCGAGCCGGTGCGGATCAGCCTCGAGGAGCGCCTGCTCGGCATCCTGCGGGACGGCGCCGCGAGCCGTGCGGCGGGCCCGTCGTGAGCACGGCCCGGACGGTGCTGACCATCGCCGCGCTCACCCTGCGCGAGGCCTCCCGCCGGCGGGTGCTGTTCGCCCTCGCCGCGCTGACCGTCGTCCTGCTCGGGCTGAGCAGCTGGGGCTTCTCCCGGCTGGCGGCCGAGTCGCTGACCAGCGGCGAGGCCCGGCTGACCGCGTCGATCCTGCTGAACCTGGTGATGTTCGGCTACAGCCTGGTCGCCGCGCTGGGCACCGCGTTCCTGGCCGGTCCGACGCTGTCCGGGGAGACCGAGTCGGGCATCGCGCTGTCCATGCTCGCCCGGCCGATCCGTCGCTCGGCGTTCCTGCTGGGCAAGTGGCTGGGGCTGGTCGCGTTCGGCAGCGGCTTCGTCGTCCTGGCCGGGCTGGCCCAGATCGTCGTCGTCCGGGTGACCGTCGACTACTGGCCACCGGCGCCGGCGACCGCGCTGGCGCTGCTCGCCGCCCAGACGGTGGTGCTGCTGACCCTCACCGTGCTGCTCGCGACCGTCATCTCGCCGATGGCGTCGGGCGTGGTGGCGGTCGGCCTGTTCTGCACCACCTGGGTGGCCGGGGTGGTGGGCGCGATCGGCGAGGCCCTGGGCAACGACGCCGTCGGCCGGGTCGGGAGCGTGTCGCGGGTGCTGCTGCCCACCGACGGGCTCTGGCGCGGGGCGATGAACGCCTTCCAGGACCCGTCGGCGATCGTCCAGTTCGGCGGGGCCGACGAGGGCGCCGGGGCCTTCCCGTTCCTCAGCACGGCGCCGCTGACCCTCACCTACCTGGGCTGGGCGGTGCTGTGGGTGGCGATGGTGTGGGCGCTGGCCGCGATGTCCTTCGTCCGCCGGGACCTCTGATGGCCGACCCCGGCGCGGTCGTGCTGCAGCTGCCGTTCCGGGGCACCTGGCGGGTGGAGAACAGCCCGGCGCGGCGGGTGCCGAGCCACGGCACGCACCTGTTCGCCACCACGTACGCCATCGACTTCACCGCCGTGCGGGGACGGCGGACGGCGACCACCCGGGACTGGCGGTCGCTGTTGAGCACCGAGCCGGTGGACCGGTTCGTCGCCTTCGGGCAGCCGGTGCTGGCCCCGACTGCCGGGCGGGTGGTGTCGGTGCTCGACGGCGAGCCGGACGGCGTGGCGCGCCGCTCGCAGGCCGCCCGGGTGCCCTACGCCCTCACCCAGGCGGGCCGCGCCCGCGGCGGCGCCGGCGCCCTGGCCGGCAACCACGTCGTGCTCGAGCTCGAGCCCGGGGGCGCCCACGTCGTGCTGGCCCACCTGCGCGAGGGGTCGCTCCAGGTGCGCCCTGGTGACCCGGTGACGGCCGGTCAGCAGCTGGCCGAGTGCGGCAACTCGGGCAACTCCACCCAGCCGCACGTGCACGTCCAGGTCATGGACTCCGCCGACCCGTTCACCGCGCGCGGGCTGCCGCTGGCCTTCCGTGACCACCGGTCCTGGCCCCGGGACGGGGGCCCGCCGGTCGTCGTCCCGCTGGGTGTCCCCGCGGAGGGCGCGGTGGTCGAGCCGGTGTGACGGCGCCTCACCAGCTGCCGCCGCCCCCTCCCCCGGCCGCGCCGCCGACGTAGGTCGAGCCGCTGCCCGCGGTCGCCGGCGGGGAGAGCGCCGGGTTGTCCGGGGCGGAGAACGCCAGCAGCGCCGGCCACACGCCGACGTACCCGGCACCGTGCGCGGGCACGTACCAGGCGGGGGTGGCCCCGCGGCCGTCCGCCTGCACCGCGGTGGTCCACTCCTCCGCCACCCCCAGGGCCACCGCGTGCGGTAGGTACCGCACCCGGAGGTCGGTGCGCGCCTGGTCGGCAAGGCCGGCCAGCTGGTCTGCGTCGGCGGACCACGGCCCGTCGGAGGTGGCGAGCTGGTCGCGGAAGGCGGCTGCCCGCTCGTGCACCAGGGCGCCCTCCGGGGTGCGCTGCGGCATCCGCCCGGCCAGCCCCAGCAGGACCAGCCCGGCCAGGACGACGCCGGTACCGGCCAGTGCCCAGGTGCTGGTGACGGCCAGGACGACGGTCAGCACGACGCCGGCGACGAGCACCCCGGTGCCGAGGGCGTACCAGCGACGCCGGACCGCGGCCGGGTCGGCGCGGAACCAGCCGAGCTCCACCACGTCCCGGTACATCGCCGCGCAGGCCCGGGCCGCGATGGCCGGGAACCGTGACTGCAGGTCCGACAGGAGGACGACCTCGCCGTCGGCGAAGACGTCGTCGAGCAGCAGCTGCTCGTAGGGGCGCAGCCCCCGCTGGTCGACCGGCGTGCGGACCAGCCGCCAGTCCGGGGCGACGTCGGTGTCCGGCTCGTCGTCGGCGGGGTCGACGGCGACCTCCTCGATCCGCAGCTGGCCGCGGACGGCCAGGTCCAGCAGGGTGGCGAGGACCTCGTGCCGCTGGGCGTGGCCGTCGAGCACCGTGCCCAGCTGGGCCGGGCGGGCGTCGTGCGGCGGGGTGAGCTGCGGCGCCAGCGGCCCGGATCCGGCCGGGCGGCTCCGCCGTGCCCGCAGCAGCGGCGGGACGACGAGGAGCAGCAGCCCGCCGACGGCCAGCCCCGCGGTCGCCGGGGTGAGGCGGAAGGCCTGCGCCGGGCTGAACGTCTCCTCGAGCACCGGCTCCGCGCCGGCGAAGGTGCCCGCCGGGTAGGTGGCGCTGACCGTCACGCCCTCCCCCGGGTCGAGCCCGGTGGCCTCCGCGCGCAGCGCACCGACGGCCTCGATGTCCATGGGGCAGGCGATCAGGGCGTCGTCCGTACCGACCACGCAGTCCCCCGCGACCGGCGCCGCGCCCGACGGGCCGGTCAGCCGGACGTCGACCTGCTCGATCGGCACCTCCCAGCCGGTCCCGACGGCGTTCCAGGCCAGCCGGTCGCCGTCGTCTCCCGGGTCGGCGACCCCCTCGACCCGGTAGCTGAGCACGTAGGTGTGTTCACCGGTGACCTCGGTGTCCTCGTCCCCGACCCGGACGGTCAGCACGCCGTCCTCGCTGGTGACCTCGGTGTCCGCGGGCGCACCCGTGGGGCTCTGCACGACGACGTCGCTGATCGGGTAGAGCCGGTCGCGGGTCTGCTCGAAGGGCGCCCGCTCGGGGATCAGCCGCTCGATCCCGTGCCGCTCCTCGTCGCCGAAGTCGTAGGCGATCGTCTCCTCGACCTGCAGCGAGCCGTCGGCGTCGGCCACCAGGTCGACCTCGTAGGAGCGGATGGCCTCGGCCTGGCCGTCGCCCGTGCACCCCGCCAGCAGCAGGGCCGGGAAGGCCAGCCCGGCCACCCTGGCCGCTGTCCGCCGTCCGTCCGCGCTCATGTCCCACCGTCCTCGTCTCGACCGCCGTGCCCAGGTGAGGGCGGGCAGAGTCTCCCGGACGTCCGGGGTGTCCGGGGACGAGGCGCGGCCGCGCGCTCGCCGGAGAACTGTCGGCACCCCGTGCTGGCATGGCCGGGTACGGCACAGCACACACGCATCCACCGGAGGCTGTCGATGAGGATCGTCGTCACCACCCCGACCGGGCACGTGGGCTCCCGCGTGGTCCGGCTGCTCCTGCAGGCCGGGCTGCGGCCCACCCTGCTGCTGCGCTCCCCGGAGAAGCTGGACCCGCAGACGCGCGAGCTGGTCGACCTCGTGGTCGGTGACCAGGGCGACCTGGACACCGTGCTGCGGGCGACCGAGGGCGCGGACGCCCTCTACTGGGTCGACCCGCCGACGCCGGACGACGACCCGGTCGCCACGTCCACCCGGATGGGCGCGGTCGCCGCCCGCGCGGTGCGGGAGAACCAGGTGTCCCGGGTCGTCTTCCAGAGCAGCGTCGGCGCCGAGAAGCGCAGCGGTGTCGGGATGATCGACGGGCTCGCGCGCACCGAGGAGCAGCTGGAGGAGACCGGCGCCGCGGTGCTCCACCTGCGCTGCGGGTACTTCTTCAGCAACCTGCTGTCCGACCTCGACGGGCTGCGGGAGGGCGTGCTGCGCACCACCATGCCGATCGACCGGCCGATGCCCTGGGTCGACCCCCGGGACATCGGGGAGGTGGCGGTGGCCAACCTGCTGTCCCCGGGCTGGTCCGGCCGACGGGTGCTCGCCGTGCACGGGCCGGAGGACCTGAGCTTCGAGGGAGTGGCCGGGATCGTCGCCGCCGCCACCGGCCGGGCGGTCCGCGCCGAGCAGATCGGTGACGACGACCTGCGCGCGGGCCTCCGGGCGGCGGGGCTGACCGAGGCCCAGGTGGAGGGGTTCGTCGGGATGTCCCGCGGCCTGCGGGAGGACTTCGTGCCCGCCGACCCGCGCTCGGTGCTCAGCACGACGCCCACCACGCTGCGCTCCTGGGCCGTCGACCAGCTGGCGCCGCAACTCTGAGCCGACGCTGCGGCGACTGGCCGCTCCCGGGATCCGACGTAGCCTCGGTGGGGTGAGTCTCGCACCGGCACAGACCCTCAGCCTGGATCACCGCTTCGCCCGGGAGCTGCCGGAGCTGGCCGTCGCCTGGCAGGCCGACGACGCCCCGGATCCCCGGCTGCTCCTGCTCAACGAGCCGTTGGCCGCCGAGCTCCGGCTCGACCCCGTCACGCTGCGGACCGCCGAGGGGCTGCGCCTGCTGGTCGGCACCGCCGTCCCGGCCGGGGCCACCCCCGTCGCCCAGGGCTACGCCGGGCACCAGTTCGGTGGCTTCGTCCCGCGGCTGGGCGACGGCCGGGCGCTGCTGCTCGGCGAGCTGACCGACGTGGAGGGCCGGCTGCGCGACCTGCACCTCAAGGGCTCGGGGCGAACCCCGTTCGCCCGCGGCGGCGACGGGCTGGCCGCGGTCGGCCCGATGCTGCGCGAGTACGTGATCAGCGAGGCGATGCACGCCCTCGGCATCCCCACCACGCGCTCCCTGGCCGTGGTCGCGACCGGACGCTCGGTGCGCCGGGAGACGCTGCTGCCCGGCGCCGTCCTGGCCCGGGTGGCGAGCAGCCACCTGCGGGTGGGCAGCTTCCAGTACGCCCGGGTCAGCGGGGACGCCGAGCTGCTGCGCCGGCTGGCCGACCACGCGATCAGCCGGCACCACCCGGACGCCGCGCAGGCCGAGAACCCGTACCTGGCGCTCTTCGCCGCGGTGGTCACCGCCCAGGCCGAGCTGGTGGCCCGGTGGATGCAGGTGGGGTTCGTGCACGGGGTGATGAACACCGACAACGTGACCATCTCCGGCGAGACGATCGACTACGGGCCGTGCGCCTTCCTCGAGGCGCACGACCCGGCCACGGTGTACAGCTCGATCGACCACGGCGGGCGCTACGCCTACGGCAACCAGCCGATCGTGGCCGAGTGGGACCTCGCCCGGCTCGCCGAGGCGCTGCTGCCGCTGTTCGCCGAGGAGCAGGAGCGGGCGATCGAGCTCGCGGTGGCGGCACTGGGCGAGTTCCGGCCGCAGTACGACGCGGCCTGGTCGGCCGGCATGCACGCCAAGCTGGGCCTGCCGGAGGGGCTGGACGACGAAGTGGCCGCGCCGCTGGTCGAGGAGTTCCTGACCCTGCTGCAGGCCGGCCACGTCGACCACACGTCCGGGTTCCGGCTGCTCGGCGCTGCCGCCCGCGGCGACGTCGACCCGGTCCGCAACCTCTTCCTCGACCTGGCCTCGTTCGACGCGTGGTCGGAGCGCTGGCGCGCACTGGCTCCGGATGCCGACGCCATGGACCGGGTGAACCCGCTCTACATCCCGCGCAACCACCTCGTCGAGGAGGCGCTCACCGCAGCGACCGCAGGCGACCTCGCCCCGCTCGGTCCCCTGCTCGACGCCGTGACCCACCCGTACGCCGAGCGGCCGGGCCTGGAGCGGTACGCCACCCCCGCCCCCGCCGACTTCGGCGCCACCTACCAGACCTTCTGCGGCACCTGACCCGCGACGACAGAAATGGCCATTTCTGTCGGTCAGGGGTCGGTCGTCAGGCGGGCCAGTTCGACGACGGCGGCGACCAGCTGGTCGCCGTCCAACAGGACGGCGTCGTTGTGGTCGGCGCCGGGCACCTCGACCATGCGGTGCAGCTGCCCGGCGGCAGCGGCCACCGCCCTGCTCTGCTCCGGCGGCACGATCGAGTCGGCGGTGCCGAGGACGACGGTGGTGGGCACCTCGACCCGGGCGACCTGCTCGGCCACCGGGTACTGGTCGCGCAGCAGCAACCGGACCGGCAGGAACGGGTAGTGCTCGCTGCCGACGGCGGCCAGGTCGACGAACGGGGAGCGCAGCACGAGCCCGGCCGGCGGGTGGTCGACGGCCAGCTCGGTGACGACGGCGGCGCCCAGGCTCTCCCCGTAGTACAGGAGCCGCTCTGCGGGGACCCCGCCGTCGGCCAGCAGCCAGTCGCGCGCCGCGCGGACGTCGAGCGCCAACCCGGCCTCGGTCGGGCTGCCCGGGTTGCCGCCGTACCCGCGGTAGTCGAACAGCAGCACCGCCAGCCCCGCTGACGACAGCGCCCGGGCCAGCGGCGCCCGGACCCCGCGGTGGCCGCCGTTGCCGTTGGCCACCAGCACGGCCGGTGCGTCGGCCGTCGGGCCGGGCACGAACCACGCGCCGAGGGTCAGCCCGTCGGCGGTGGTCAGCTCGACGTCCCGGCCACCGGGGACGGCCTCGGCAGCGGGCGGCACCGGACCGGCGTCGGGCAGGTACACCAAGCGGCGCTGAACCGTCCAGAGCAGGCCGACCACCACGACCAGCACGATGGCACCGATCAGCGCGGCCCGGAGCACCGACCGCAGCACCACCCCATGGTGGCGCGCTGGGGGCCGGCCGGGCCAGCGCCGTCTAGCGGTAGTTGACGTGCGGGTGGTCGAAGTGGTTCGCCGTCACGCTGCCCCGGTCCTCCATCTGCTTCCAGGAGCCACCGGGCGAGGAGAGCATCCGCTGCTCCCAGATGATGTAGTCGACGCCGAGCTCAGCCCAGTTGGCCACGTGGTAGGCGACGATCGCATCCCCGAGGGCGGCGTTGGACATGACCATGTAGTCCACCGCCAGCCCCGACGGGTGACCGTGCGGGTCGGCAGCGCTGGGCCGGGTGCCGCCCAGGGTGATCGAGCCGGCGCCGGGCACGTTGCTGACCACGGCGTTCGCGGCCGCCTGCGCCTGCGGCTTGATCGGTCCGGCGGAATTGTTGATCTTGGCGATCGCGGACACCGCGGTGCCGGGGCTCGCGGCCGCCGCGGCGGAGGGCTTGGCCGCGGCGGCGGCCCGTGCCGGAGCGGCGGCGGCTGCCTGCGCCTCGGCCTCGGCCGCAGCAGCGGCCTCGGCGGCGACCCGAGCGGCCTCGGCCTCCGCGGCGGCCGCGGCCTCGGCGGCGAGGCGTGCTGCCTCCGCCTCCGCTGCCTGCTGGTCGAGCACGGCCTGGTCGGCCGCGGCCTGGGCCTGCTGGGCGGCGGTCTGCTCGGCCTCCCGGGTGGCCCGGCTGGCTGCCAGCTCCTCGAGCGGCCGGAGGTCCTCGGTCCCGTCGACGGCGCCGGATTCGGCGGCCAGCCCCAGCTGCTCGGCGACGCTCACCGGCTGGGACGCCACGGGGTCGGCCTGGGCCGCTGGGCCGACGCCGACGACGACGTTGACCAGGACGGCTCCGGCCGCCGCGATGCCCAGGTACAGCCCGGGGCGGCGGATGCCGGCCGGCGGGCGGCGTCGGCCGGTGGCGGCAGAGGTGGTGGTGCGGGCGCGCATGGGCAGGAGTGCTCCGTACAGGTGTCTTCCGTGTGCCGCCTACCAGGTCAGCTGACGGGTTCGGGCGGGAAGCAGCCCTACCCGGCCCGGACGGTCGTCCGGGCGCGGGATTCACCCCAGTGGTGCGGTGGGTCCCCGGCTCGCCCCGGAGGGCGACTCGGCGGCGTCCGGCCGGGCTCCCCGGGTGGGGACGTGGCGACCGACTGGACCCGGCCAACCTAACGGCGTTATGTAGTCGTGACAATCGGTTGCGGGCATTTCATCGGGTGACGGTGGTCGCGTCACTCTCCGGACACACGCGTCCCATCCGTCACCACCGGCGGTGTCCGGTCAGCGCGCCGACAGCTCGACGACGGACCGGCTCCCACCCCCGGCGGCGGTGGCCGCCCAGGCCTCCTCGACCCGCGCCAGCGGGAGGACGGCGTGCTCCACCCGGAGCTGCCCGGCCGCGGCGTGCCGCAGCACCGCGGTCAGCGCGGCCGCCCGCTGCTCGCCGGTGAGCGCGTTGTTGGTGTAGCCGAGCACGTCGATGCTCCGACTGCGCAGCACGGCGGAGGAGAACTCGGCGGCGTCCCCGGCCGCGCCACCCAGGTTGACCAGCCGCCCGCCGGGCGCCAGCACCGAGCACGCGGCCGCCGCCACGGCGCCGAACACCGGGTCGACGACGAGGTCGACGTCCGAGCCGACCGTCTGCCGGATCCGCGCCGCCAGGTCGCCGCCGTCCCCGGTGAGGACGACGTCCTCGGCGCCGGCCCGGCGGGCACGGTCGGCCGCGGACGGCGACCGGCAGACCCCGACCACCCGCCCGGCCCCCAGCGCGCGGGCGGCGCCCAGCGCGGCTTGGCCGACCGCGCCCCCGGCGCCGAGCACCAGCACCCGCTCCCCGGGCTGCAACCGGCCGCGCCAGGTCAGGGCCATCCAGCCGGCGACCGCCGACAGGCCCAGCGCCGCCACGACCGGGTCGGGCAGGTCCCCGGCGAGCGGGACGACGTCGGCGTCCGGCACCGCGCAGAGCTCACCCAGGCTGCCGTCGCCCGGGCTCATCCCCGCCGAGGTGGCGAACCAGACCCGGGTGCCGGGCGCCAGCACCGCCGACGACACCACGACCCCCACCCCCTGCACGCCGGGCACGTAGGGCACGGCCGGGCGGCCGAAGTACGACGTCCCGGAGGCGCAGAGCAGGTCCAGCGGCACGACCGGGGCGGCGGTCACCCGGACCAGGGTCCGGCCCTCGCCGGGCACCGGGTCCGGGTGGTCCGCCAGGGCGGGCGGCTCGCCCGGCGAGGTCAGGATGGCGGCGCGCACCGGCTCAGGTCGCGATGTCGGGGTAGGGCATGGAGACGTGCTCCATCGCCTTCCCGTAGGCGCGCTGGTACTCCATCGGCCCGTGGTCGCGTTCGAACAGCGCGATGAAGAGGGTGAGCGTCAGGAACGGGTGCGCGCCCATCTGGAACAGCGCGACGTGGTCGTGCGCGGCCAGCGCCCGCCGCTCCTCGTCGGTGAAGGCCAGCCAGGTCGTCTTCTCCGCGGGGATGCAGTTGAGGACGGTGTTGGCCATCTCGGCCTCCCACCAGGTGACCGTGCCGGCCGGGTCCTCCCGGTAGCGCTCGGTCAGCTCGGGGTCGCGGTCGACGGTGAACAGGAACTTGTCCAGCAGGTACTTGCTCATGCCGACACCCCCGCGCTCGGGACCCCGTTGGGGTACCAGGTGAAGTACGCCTCCATGGTGTGGAACAGGTCCAGGGTGTCGACGTGGTCGGCCTTCGCGCCCTCGCCGGCTACGCCCATCATCAGCATGAAGTCCATGAACCCGTGGGTGGCGTTGCCCGGGTGGTGCAGGGACTCCAGGGAGACCTCGGCCAGGCACCCCTCGATGTCCCCGCTGGCGATCCACTCGACGGCCTTGCGGTCGAACTCCGGGTCCGGCCCGTGCTCGCCGAACTGCCGCGGCCCGCCCAGCTCCAGGGACAGGTGCCCGGTGCCGATCACCGCCACCCGCTTGTCGCTCTCCCAGGACTCGACCATCTCCCGGATCGCCCGGCCCAGCTGGACGAAGCGCTTCGGCTGCGGCAGCGGCGGGGCGAAGATGTTGGTGTAGACCGGCACGATCGGCAGGTCGGCCTGCGGGCGCAGTGTGATGATCGGGCAGGTGATGCTGTGGTCGATCCGCAGCTCGTTGCTGAAGGCCAGGTCGAAGTCCCGGTCCAGCCCGTCCCGCAGCAGGTGCGCCGCCAGGTCCTCCTCGCCGCGCAGCGTCATCTTCGGCAGCCCGAACTCGCGCTCCTCGTTGTGGAAGTTGGCGTCGAAGAACGGCGCCTTGCCCACCAGGAACTGCGGCATGTTGTCCAGCCAGAGCTGGTGGAAGTGGTCGCTGCCGACCATCACCAGGACGTCGGGCTCCGCGCGGGTCAGCGTCTCGCGGAACGCCTCGATCTTCGCCACCCACTCGTCGGCGAACGGCGGCCGGTCAGCGCCGGTGGCGGTGCTGGCCCGGTAGTAGAAGGGGTGGTGGGTGGACGCGATCACCGCGGCCAGTTCAGCCATGACTGTCTCCGTTGAGGTCAGGGAGGTACGGGTCGGGGGCGACGGACCGGTTGTTGAGGTCCACGGACAGGAAGACGTCGTTGGCCACCGGGTGCCGCAGCTCCTCGGCCAACTGCCCGATCAGCCCGGCCGTGCGGGCCAGCAGGGCGAAGCCGCGCAGCAGCTCCAGCGGCAGGCCCAGGTCGGCCAGCGCGGCACCGCACACCCCGGCGCCGTTGAGCGGCAGGGTCTTGCCGAGCACCTGAGGGTGCACCCGGCCGATCGCGGCGAACAGCGACAGGTGCGGGCCGAACAGCCCCTCCTCGGTCGCGATCTCGAACAGCCGGGGGGTGCGCGGGTCGCCGTCCTTGTGCACGTGGTGGCCGAGCCCGGGCACGAAACGCCGCGCCGCCCGCTGGGCGGTCACCGTCTCCAGGGCCAGGGCGTCCCAGCCGGCGTCGTCGGTCGGCAGCTCACCGTCCACGCCCTTCAGCACGTCGTCCAGGAACCGGCCGGAGTCCTCGGTGACGCCGAGGAACCGGGAGCCACCGCCGAGCAGGCCGGCGGCGAGCGCCCCCTGCACCGAGTCCGGCGCCGACAGGTAGGTGAGCCGGGTGACGATGGCGGTCGGGGTGAAGCCGTGGTCGGCGAGCGCGGCCAGCACCGCCTCGAAGACCCGGGTCTCCCCCGGTGTGGGCCGCCGCTGGGTGGCCAGCCAGAAGGCCAGCTCACCGAAGCCGACGGTGCCCATGACGTCGCGGGCCAGGTCGGTGCCCAGCAGCGTGATCGACTCGCGGCTGGAGGCGCCCAGCGCGGTCGGGTACTCGGGGGTGGTCACGCGTCCTCCTCGGTGGCCAGCCACCGTCGCAGCTCGGCGCCGTGCTCGTCCAGGGCCGGCGGCGGCAGCCGGTAGTCGGCCGGGGTCTCGGAGAAGGTGATCGGGTGGCGGACCGACGGCACTGCCGCCTCGCCCTCCCCCACGGTCACCACCGGGTCCAGGCCGATCGACTCGGCGAAGGCCACACCCTGGTCGACGGTGTTGATCGGCCCGCAGGGCACGCCCGCGGCGATGATGTCGTCGAACCAGTCCCGCTTGGACCGGGTGCTCAGCCGCTCGACCAGCAGCGGGCGCAGCTCGTCCCGGTTGGCCGTGCGGTCCTCGTTGCGGGCGAACCGCGGGTCGTCGGCGAGCTCGGGCACGCCGAGCACCTCGACCAGCCGGCGGAACTGGCCGTTGTTGCCGGCGGTGATGATCAGGTCGCCGTCGGCGCACGGGAGCGGCTCGTAGGGGAACAGGCTCGGGTGGCTGTTGCCCATCCGGAACGGGACGACGCCACCGGCGACGACGGCGCTGGCGTGGTTGACCAGCCCGGACAGCGCCGAGGACAGCAGGTTGACCTCGACGTGCTGGCCGCGGCCGGTCTCGTGCCGGACGTTCAGCGCCGAGAGCACGCCGATGGTGGCGTGCAGCCCGGCCATCACGTCGAAGACGGAGATGCCGGCCCGGAACGGCTCGCCCTCGGGGTCGCCGGTGAGGCTCATCAGGCCGGAGATCGCCTGCACGATCAGGTCGTACCCGGGCAGCGGCGCCCCGGCCGGCCCGCTGCCGAAGCCGGTGATCGAGGCGTAGACGACCCGGGGGTTGGTCGCGCTGACGCTCGCGTAGTCCAGGCCGAAGCGCCCCAGCCCGCCGGTCTTGAAGTTCTCGATCACGATGTCGGCGCGGCGAGCCAGCTCCTGCGCGGCAGCGGCGTCGGCGGGGTCTTTGAGGTCCAGGGCGATGGAGCGCTTGTTGCGGTTCACGCCCAGGTAGTAGGTCGACACCCCCTCGCGCACCGGCGGCGCCCAGCTGCGGGTGTCGTCGCCGCCGGGGCTCTCCACCTTGACCACCTCGGCCCCCATGTCGGCCAGCAGCATGGTGGCGTAGGGCCCGGCCAGGACCCGGGAGAAGTCGGCCACCAGCAGGCCGGAGAGCGGCCCCCGGCCCGGCGAGCTGCCGGGCGGCAGTGGGTGTCCAGTCATCGGGTGTGGCCCCTCGAGCGGTGCAGCGCCGTCAAGCGGACGGGCGTCCGGAGTGACGCCGAGTCTCGACACGTCCGACAGCCGCTGTCAACTGGAAGTCGTTGGAGCCCCGCTTGTCTTGACATGTGGTCGCAGTCACCCTGACAGTGGGCCGGTCGCCAGGCTGACCGTTGTGCGGACATTCGTCCGCGACAGTCCGGTGACGGCCTGGAGGTAGACGATGTCCCAGCCCGACACCGACGTCGCGGGGCAGGCGACCGACCGCCCGGTCGTGCTGCGCAACGGCACCGTGCTGACCATGGACGAGGCGCACACCGTGCTGCCCGACGCCGACGTGCTGGTCGTGGACGGGAAGATCGCCGCCGTCGGTCAGCAGCTCGACGTCCCGGCCGGGACGCTGGAGATCGACGCGCAGGGCGGCGTCGTGATGCCCGGCATGATCGACACCCACCGGCACATGTGGCAGACCGCGATGCGCGGCTACGGCGCCGACTGGACGCTCACCCAGTACTTCGTCTGGTACTACCTCGAGCACGGCAAGGCCTTCCGCCCCGAGGACGTGTACGCCGGCAACCTGCTGTCGGCCTGGGACGCCGTCGAGGCCGGGGTGACCACCACCGTCGACTGGTCGCACGGGCTGCAGACCGTCGACCACGCCGAGGCCGCCGCCGACGCCCTGCTCGCGGTTCCGGGCCGGTTCCTGCTGGCCTACGGCAACATCCAGGCCGGTCCCTGGGAGTGGGCCACCGACCCGGCCGTGCAGGCGTTCCTGAAGCGTCGCCAGGACGAGGGCAAGCTCGGCCTGCAGCTGGCCTTCGACGTCACCGGTGACCCGGCGTTCCCGGAGAAGCCGGCGTTCGAGGTGGCGCGCGAGCTGGGCCTGCCGGTCACCACGCACGCCGGCGTCTGGGGGGCCACCGGCGACGAGGGCATCCGGCTGATGCACGAGAACGGCTTCATGACCCCCGAGACGGTCTACGTGCACGCCGCCACGCTGACCACCGACTCCTACCACCGGATCGCCGCGACCGGCGGCTCGATCTCGGTGTCCACGGAGTCCGAGCAGAGCGCCGGGCAGGGCTACCCGCCCACCTGGCAGGTGCGCCGGCACGGCATCCCGGTCTCGCTGTCCATGGACACCAGCGTGTGGTGGAGCAGCGACCTGTTCTCCGCGATGCGCAGCACGCTGGGCGCCGACCGGTCGCGGGAGCACCTGGAGGCGCACGCCCAGGGGCAGACGGTCACCCAGGTGCACCTGCGGGCCGAGCAGGTCGTCGACTGGGCCACCCGTGGCGGCGCGCTGGCGCTGGGCCGGGACGACCTGGGCAGCCTGGAGCCGGGCAAGCAGGGCGACGTCGTGCTGATCAAGAACGACCGGTCGCCGGTCTCCTTCCCGCTGCTGAACCCCTACGGGCACGTGGCCTTCCAGGCCCAGCGCGGCGACGTGCACACCGTGCTCGTCGGCGGCCGGGTGGTGAAGCACGAGCACCAGCTGGTCGGTGCCGACCTGGCCGCGGTGCGGCGGACCGTCGACGCGACGGTCGAGCACCTGCAGTCGACCCTCGGCCCGGAGGCGTGGGCGGCGGGCATGAACCCGGCGCTGCCGGACGACGACGTGCTGGACAACCCGTACACCTACACCGAGTACAAGTCCCACTCCACCCACGGAGCGCGGGGCAACGTCTTCGGCGAGCCCTCGCTGGACCAGCACAGCTCGCACTGAACACCCGTCGCACCGCGCCGGCCCGGCGCGGTGCGACGCACCAGCAGCAACGGGACGGGGAGGTGGCACACAGTGGCAGGACGGGGCACGGGGCCGGACTTCGTGGAGGCGCTCGCGCGCGGGCTGGACGTGCTGGCCTGCTTCGACGCCGACCACCCGGTCATGTCACTGAGCGACGTCGCGACCGCCGCCGGGCTGGCCCGGCCGACCGCGCGACGGCTGCTGCTCACCCTGGAGGAGCTCGGCTTCGTCCGGTCTTCCGCCGGTGCCTTCCGGCTCACCCCGAAGGTGCTCACCCTCGGCATGGCCTACGTCGGGGCGCTGGGGCTGTGGGAGATCGCCCGCCCGCACCTGGAGGCGCTGGTCGCACAGACCGGCGAGTCCTCCTCGATGGCCCAGCTCGACGGCTCGGACATCGTCTACGTCGCCCGGGTCGCCGTCCCGAAGCTCATCACGCTGCGGGTGGAGATCGGGACGCGCTTCCCCGCCGTGCAGACCTCGCAGGGCAAGGTGCTGCTCGCCGGCCTCTCCCCCGCCGAGCTGGAGGCCACCCTCGCCCAGCCGAGCCGGGCCGGGTTGCCGACCTACATCGGTCGCTCCGCCGACCACCTGCAGACCGAGCTGACCGAGGTCCGCGCCCGTGGCTGGGCACTGGCCGACGAGGAGCTGGCCCCCGGCGTCCGCTCGGTCGCGGTGCCGGTCCGGGACGGCGCCGGCGCCGTGCGCGCCGCGATGAACGTGACGGTGCACGCCGCCGAGACCTCGACCGACCGGCTGCTCACCGAGCACCTCCCCCGGCTGCTGCGCACCGCCGGGGACATCAGCGCCGAGTGGGCGCTGTGGCAGACCCGGCCGCACGTCGAGGTCACCCGCCGGCCGGACGGCTCGACCGCCGCCGGCTGACCGCGACTCCCGCGGGGAGGCGTAGGACCGCAGGCCGTGGACCGGGTCAGCGGGTCCCGCCCGGTCCAGGGCGCGTCACGGAACAGGGCCTACTGGCCGGTGGCGGCAACCGCCTCGGGCGAGGTGCCGTCGGCTGCGGTGTGGACGAGCCGACCGGCGAAGTAGGTGCGCAACACCCGGGTGGCGTGCACCTGGGCGATGTCGACCTCGAAGAGGTGCCGGTCCAGCACGATGAAGTCCGCGGACCGACCCGACGTCAACCGGCCGGTCACCTCACCCAGCCCCATCGCCTCGGCCGGGGCGCTGGTGAAGGCCGTGATCGCCTCCTCCAGGGTGATCGCCTGCCCGGGGTTCAGCGAACCTTCGATCGACGGATCGGGACTCCGCCGGGTCACCATCGTCTGCAGACCCGTCCACGGGTCGGGCGTGGGGGCCGAGCACGGCCAGTCGGAACCACCGGCGACGGCCGCGCCGGAGTCGAGCAGGCTGCGGAACGGCCAGGAGGCCGCCACCAGCTCCCCCGGGACCTGCTGCTGGATGCTCTCCTGCAGCACGCTGGGGAACCAGATGAACGGGGAGGCGTCGGCGACGACCCCCAGCGCCCCGAACCTCGGGACGTCGTCGGGGTGGATGAACTCCACGTGGGCGATCTGGAACAGCGGCCCCGGGCCACGCTCCCCGCGCACCTGCTCCACGGCATCGAGCACCAGGCGCACCGAGGCGTCACCGGTGGCGTGGAACTTGGCGCCCATCCCCAGGTCGTAGCACCGCTCCACCTGCGCGACCAGGTCCTCGAGGGTCCAGTAGATCTCCCCGGTGGTGTCCGTCTGCCCGTGGGAACAGAGGTAGGGCTCGAGCAGGGCTGTGGTCCGGGTCATCGGCACCCCGTCGAGCACCACCTTGACGAAGTCCGGCCGCACGATCGTGCCGGGCCTGGCACGGACCTCCGCGATCAGTTCGTCACCGGTCGTCCCCTCCTCCAGGAACTGGCGGACGGGCGCGGACGTGACGACCCGGGCGGTGAGCTCTCCGGCGTCCTCCAGGTCCCGCAGCATCGCGTAGGCCAGCCCCATCGTGGCGGCGTCCTGCGCGGCGGTGATGCCGTAGGAGTTCAGCACCTGCACCGCGGTTGCCACGGCGGTCCGGGTCCGGGTCCGCTTGTCCGGGATGGAGGCGGCGAACGCGCTCTCGGCCACCGAGGAGGTCAACTCGTACAGCAGCCCGGTGAGATGTCCCTCGGCGTCCCGGACGTAGCGGCCGCCCTCCGGGTCCGGGGTCGACGGGCCGACCCCCATCAGCTCGAGCGTCCGGCTGCTGACCCAGCGGTTGTGCATGGAGTCGTCGCGCAGCAGCACCGGCCGACCCCCGCTGGCCTCGTCGAGCAGCTGCAGGAAGCGCCGGTCCGCCAGCGTGTCCAGCAGGGTGGCGCCGACGATGCCGCCGACGACCCAGTCGTCCGGCCCGAGCCGGCTCGCCCAGTCGCGGACCTTCGCCAGCACGTCGTCCAGGCCGTCGGTGGGGAGCAGCGGCAGCTCGAAGGCCGCCTGGGCGCCACCGAGCCCGAGGTGCACGTGCCCCTCGCTCAGGCCCGGCATGACCATCGCGCCGTCCAGGTCGACCACCTCGGTGTCCGCACCGACGTGACCGGCGACCTCCTCGTCCGCGCCCACCGCCACCAGGGACCCGCCCCGGACGGCGAGCGCCGTGGCCCACGGGCGCTCAGGGTCCTGCGTCCAGATCCTGGCGTTGCGGACCACCAGTTCGGCGCCGCTCTCGGTCGTCTCGTCCATCGGATCTCCTCTCTGGACCGGGCAGCCACCTGCTGCCGCGGGGCGTGCTCGAGGTGGTTCCCGTTCCCGGGCGGGGGTAGAGGCTCGCCCCGGATCGACGCCCGGGTCATCGACTGGTCGCTGTTCGTGCGATCGGGCCGACCGCGGTCGTGCGACGCGGTCGGCCCGACTGCGGGCGGGAGGTGCGGTCAGCTCAGGCCGAGCGCCCGGTCGACGCTCGCCTGGTCCCAGTACCGGTCGGTGGAGGTGATGCGTCCGTCGCGGAGCCGATGGACGTCGCAGAACGGGACGGCCAGGCTCCGGCCGGTGGCCGGGACCTCACCGTCCGGGCCGGCGAGGGGGCCCGAGTTCACCCCGCGGGCGATGAAGCGGCCGACGGCGAAGTCCTCTGCGGCCAGCACCTCGATCTCGGTGCAGAGGCCGTCGGGGAAGGGCTTGTCCCAGTTGCGGTAGTTCTGCGCCATGCCGTCGGGCCCGGTGAAGGTCTCCCCCGACGGCGCGTTGTGCCAGGTCGCGTCCGGGGTGAACGCGCCGACCCAGCCGTCGAGGTCCCGGCGGTTCCAGGCGTCGTAGAGGGCGCGGACCGCCTGCTCGTTCGCTGCCGCGCTCACGCCTGCACCGCCGGCTGGTCGGTCGCCTCGAAGACGGTCCGGCCCTCGAAGACCGTGCGCAGCACCTGGGTGCCACCGATCTCGTCGGCATCGACCTCGAGCAGGTTGCGGTCCAGGACGATGAAGTCCGCCGACTTGCCGGGCTCGATCGAGCCTTGCCGTTCGGCGCGTCCCACTGCCTCGGCGCCCGCGATCGTGAGCGCCCGCAGTGCGTACTCGAGGTCGACCGACTGGTCCCGGCGCTGGAGCATGCCCTGGAGGGCGGGGAACAGGTTCGGGTCCGGCGTGATGATCCAGTCCGAGCCGACCGTGAGCCGGGCATCGGCCTGCCGCAGCGTCGCGAAGCGGTACCCCTCCCCCAGGACGGCGTCGTACTCCGGGATCTGCCAGATGGCCGGGGACATCTCGGCGACCACGTCCAGCTCGGCGAACCGCGCGTAGTCGGCATCGTCGATGTACGTGCAGTGCGCGATCTCGTGCGTCGGTCCTCCTGGGCCGTTGACCCGACGCACCTCGGCGAAGGCGTCCAGCGCCACCCGGACCGACCCCGTGCCGGCACAGTGCACCTTGATCTGCAGCCCCTGCGCGTCGAAACGCTGCAGCGCCGGGTGCAGGTCCTCGTCGGAGACGACGATCTTGTCGCGCACCACGTTGCCGTCCTCGTCCATGCCGGCCTCGGTGAAGTGCGGCGGCAGCGGGGCCCCGTCCAGCCAGAGCTTCACGAAGCGGGTTTCCACGTGCGGGGAAGCGAAGTCGGCCCGCTGCTCGATGAGGCGCTCGAGGTCGGCTGCGGACGCCATGCCGAAGCCCTCCTCACGCCAGACCAGGTGTGCGGCGACCTGCAGGGGCAGCTCACCTGCGGCGTCGAGCTCGTTGAGCGCGCGCAGCTCCTGCCAGCCGGCGGACGCCTCCTGCACCGAGGTGATGCCGACGGAGTTGCAGACCCGGGCCGCCCATGCCACGGCGTCTCGGTAGGTCCGGGCCGGGTAGTCGGGGATGGCGCGCTGGACCGGCCACGTGCCCCGCTCGACCAGCTCGCCGGTGAGCTCGTCCGAGCCCTCTCGCCGCATCAACCGGCCTCCCGCCGGGTCCGGCGACTGCGCGCTCAGCCCGGCCAGCTCGAGCGCACGGGAGTTGGCCAGACCGTGGTGGATCGAGTAGTCGTAGAGGAAGACCGGCCGGTCCGGGAACGCCTCGTCCAGGGCGGCGCGGTCGGGCCGCCCGTTCTCGAAGGCCGGCGGCATGAACTCACCGCCGACGATCCAGCCGCTGAGCTGCCCGTGGTCGTGACCGGAGCAGTCGGTCAGGTCGGCCACCACCTGCTGGGCGTCGGCCATCGGGGTCAGCCGGCACTCGTGCTGGAA
Organism: Modestobacter sp. VKM Ac-2979; assembly: GCF_026967995.1. Taxonomy (NCBI): domain Bacteria; kingdom Bacillati; phylum Actinomycetota; class Actinomycetes; order Geodermatophilales; family Geodermatophilaceae; genus Modestobacter; species Modestobacter sp. VKM Ac-2979. The sequence continues at coordinate 109,434 of NZ_JAPVBO010000003.1, read as the reverse complement.
CTTCAGGCCGCTGAACAGCAGGTGGGTGTGTGCGTCGTGCAGACCGGGCATCGCCATCCGCCCGTCGAGGTCCACGAACTCCGTGCCCTCGGGTGCGACCGCACGGATCTCGTCCTCGGTGCCGACGGCGGTGAAGACGCCGTCGGTGACCAGGACCGCCTCGACCCAGGGCGCCCCTGGGTCCACGGTGTAGATCCGGCCGTTCGTGTACGCGGTGGGCATCGGGTACCTCTTCCTGTTCGGGCGGACAGGGTGTCGCGCCTCGTGGTGGACGAGCGGTCCGGACGTCCCGGGTGGACGACGGGACGGGAGACGGACCGCGGCCGGGCGGAGGCCCCGGCTGCGACCCGCCCGGTCAGGGGGTGGCCACCGGCGCCGGGGCGTCGGCACCCACGGCGACACGGGGGTCGAAGCCGATGGCGCCCGGCTCGACGGCGACGAGCCCCCCATCGACCGGGAGGACCGCGGCGTTGACGTAGGAGGCCTTCGGCGACAGCAGCCAGGCGATCACCTCGGCGACCTCCCGGGCATGCGCCGCCCGTCGCGACGGGACGAACGCGGTGGCCAGGCGGTAGGCCTCCTCCCGGTCCACGCCCGCGGACGTGCCGGCCTCGGTCATCTCCATGTCCGCCATCTCCGTGCGCGTCCACCCCGGGCACACCGCGTTGGCGCGCACGCCCATCGGCCCGTAGTCGACGGCGACCGACTGCATGAGCATCGCCAGGCCGGCCTTGGTCGCGTCGTATCCCGCGATGCCGGCAGTCGCTCGCAGCGCGGCCGCCGAGGCCACCCCGACGATGGCGCCGCGGACTGCGAGCAGGTGCGGGAGTGCCTCCCGGGTGAGCAGGAACGGGCCGGTGAGGTTGGTGCTGACCATCGCCTCCCAGTCCTCGTCGGTGAGGTCGCCGACCGGACCGGGGAGGACGATGCCCGCGTTCAGCACCAGGCCGTCGAGGCGTCCGTACCGTTCGACGGCCGCGGCGACGAGTGCCCGGATGTTGGCCGGCCGGTCCATGTCGGCGACGACGGGATGGGCACCGGTCTGGTCCGCCACCGTCCGCAGGGCCGCTTCCCGGCGGCCGCAGATGACGACGTCCCACCCGTCGGCCGCCAGCGCCGCAGCACTGGCCGCGCCGATGCCCGAACCGCCCCCGGTCACGATGGCGGTGCGCTGAACTGGATGCCTGGGTTCCATGGCTGTTCCCGTCGTTGGGATGGGCGCGGTGGCGATACCGCGGCACCGCGAGGAGAGCTGATGTTCCGTCCGGTGAGCAGTCAGCCGAGATCGGCCGGTGCAGCGGTCCTGGGATCCGGCTGACCCACCAGGTGCGTCGTGTCGTTGAAGCTGCGCAGGCGCCAGACGCCCCCGGATGACCGGATCAGCGTCGTGAACGAGGCGTTCTCGACGTGGATGAAGGCGAACCGCTCGCTGCCGGTCACCTGGTGGCAGAGCTCGGCGATCACGCCGCCGTGGACGACGGCCACGGCGGTGGCATCCGGCCCGGTGACCTCGGCGACACGCTCGAGGCCACGGCGAACCCGCTGTGCGAAGGCGTCCATCGACTCGGCACCGGGGATCACGTCCCATCGCTGCGCGGCGAAGGCCTCGGCCAGCACCGTGTCACCGGCCCGACGTCGCCGCTCGAACTCGCCACCCTCCAGCACCCCCAGCGAGACCTCCCGCAGGTCGGCCACGACCTCCGGGGACAGCTCGAGCGCCTCGGCGAGCGGGGCGGCCGTCTGGTGCGTGCGCTGGAGGGTCGTCACGAAGAGACGGTCGACCGCGACCGGCGCCAGCCGTCGCGCCACGGCCCGCGCCTGGACGACACCGGCCGCCGTCAGCGGAGAGTCCGCTTGGCCCTCGATGGCGCCGTCACCGCCCGGCGACGGCGCGACCCGGTGCTCCGCAGATCCGTGCCGGACCAGCACCACCTCGGTGGCGCGGTCCGGGCGGAGGAAGGGTGCCTGCAGGTCCGCCGGCACGTCGGGGGGCGGACCGGTCGGCGCCGATGAGCTCACCGCCGGACCCGCTCGAGCTGCCGTCCGAAGTCGTCGGCGTCCAGAGCACGTCGCAGTCGGCGGCAGCTGCTCGCCAACTCGCCTGCGTAGTCGTAGTCGTCGTTGGTGTCGGCCATCGAGAGCGCGACCATCCAGAGCCCCAGGGAGGCCCAGTCGGCCGCGACCGCGAACAACCGCGTCCGGGCCACGGTCTGCTCGTCGACGCCTCCGACGTAGGACTCGCAGAGCCGGTTGACCTGGTCGACGTCCATCTCGCAGTAGGCGCTGGCAAAGCCCAGGTCATAGCACCGGTCGCCCATGCCGGACAGGTCGTAGTCGATCAGCCGGATGCCCTCGGCGCACTCGAGGATGTTGGCGCCGTAGAGGTCGTTGTGGCAGGGCACGAACTCGTTGACCCGCAGGTCGAGCACCTGCTCGACCCGCGCGACCTCGCGCTGCAGCTCGGCGATGTCGTCGGGGAAGGCGGCACCGCGATGCCGGGCGACGGAGAACATCTTCCGGTTCTCCGCGAACGGGTTGTAGTCGTTGGCGAACTGGATGCCCGAGTCGTGCAGCTGGCGGGTCTTCGCCGCCAGCCGGGGGATCCAGCCGTCGCCACCACGGTCCATGACCTGACCGGGCAGGAAGTCGATCACGAGCGCGAGTGGCTCCTGGACGACGGCGACCACGGGGGCCCCGATCCCGATCGCGCCGGCCTCCCGGGTGTTGTGGAAGACCACCGGCGCGGGAGGCACGACCGCCACGCCCTCCCACATGCAGTTCCACAGCTTGACGACGACCTGCCGGTCACCCGCGGTCACGAGGAAGTTCTTGTGCGCCCCTCCCCCGCTCAGCCACCTCCAGCGCGTGTCCTCGCCCTCGAAGCCGGGCAGCTGCGCCAGTACCGACCGGATCTCCTGTTCCGCCTGCGCCTCCTCGGCCGAGGCTGTGGCCGTCGTCCCGGGCTGCTGGGCCTCGACCTCGTCGGTCGAGGCTGGGGGCGGCGTTGCGTGGTCCATGGGGGTCTCCTGTACGTCCACGACGATGGGGGCGGAGCCGGGTCAGGCGGTGACCGGCGAGATCTCGAACCGGGTCGGCTCGAAGATCCCGAGATCCGGGCGGGCCGTCCCGGCGGACAGGTCGGCGAGGGCCTGCCCGACGACCGGGGCGTACCGGAAGCCCCGGCCGTTGCAGGCCGCTCCGTAGGTCACGCGGTCGCTGTCCGGGTACCGGCCGATGAGCCAGTGCCCGTCCGTGGCCTCGGTCCACATGCAGACCGTCGTGCGCAGCGGCTCGCCCGAGACCTCCGGCACCCGGTCGCGGACGACGGCGAGCACCCGCTCGAGATCGGCCGGCGTCACGTCCTGCGCGAGGTCCTCGGGGGCGATCACGTCGCCCTTGCCGACCACGCTGAACTTGAACGTGCCGTCCGGTTCAGGACAGCCGTAGCTGGGCGCCGAGTCGTCTCCCGGGGGCGCTGCGAAGTACATCGAGGGCAGCCGCGGGGCGCCCGGGTCGACCGCGAAGTTGGCCAGGACCTGACGCTCGACGCTGGTGGGCAGGTCCAGGCCCAGGAGCTGGGTCGAGAAGGCGCCGGCCGTCACGATGAGCCGCTCGGCGCGGTAGGTCCCCTGCTCGGTCCGGACGGTCACGCCCGACTCGTCGGTCGCCCAGTCGCGCACCGGCTCGTCGAAGCGGAACTCCGCACCCGCCTCACGGGCGAGCCGCTGCATGGCGCGGAGCGCGGCGGGCACCTGCCCCACCGAGCCGCGCGGTTCCCACACGGCCAGCTCGCCGTCGCCGACGCGCAGCCGCGGGAAGCGCTGCCGGGCCTCCGCCGTCTGGAAGACCTCGTGCTCGAAGGGCGAGGCCGCGAGGTTGGCCAGCGTGTTGTCGAACCACCGGGAACCCGGTGCGCCGACGAACACGTTGCCGGTCTCGATCATGACCTCCTCGCCGGTGCGCGCGGCGATCTGGTCCCAGATCTCGAAGGCGCGCTGGGTCAGCTCCACGTACTGCGGTCCGGTGCTGTTGGACTGGCGGACCAGGCGCGTGGCCCCGCCGTGCGAGCCGTGCTCGTGCGGCGGGTGGAAGGCGTCGATGGCGAGCACCCGCTCCCCCCGCTCGGCGAGGGCCCATGCCGTGGCCCCTCCCCAGGTCCCTGCTCCGATGATGATCACGTCGTAGGTGCTCATGGCGGCTCCTCCTCGTTCTGCGTCTTCGGTCGGTCGGTCACCCGCGGAGCGCGAGCACTGGGTCGAGGTGTGCCGGGTCGTGGGTCCAGTCGCCTGCAGGCGCGAGCGACTGGAGCCGGGGAGGTGCTGGAGGTCAGTTGATCTTCTGCCGACCGATCCGCGCGTAGACCTCCGGACGCTTCGACCGGTAGAAGAGCGCGAGCAGGATGCCGCCGAGGAACACGGCCCAGATGACGACCTGCAGGGCGATCGCCGTGCCGCGGTCCCCACCGGTCAGCAGCGCGAAGTTGGTGAACGCCAGGTAGAGGGCGGTGCCCAGGGCGGCCATGGCCAGCAGCGGAGCGATCAGCGTGTGCCAGGGGGTGGAGTCGTCGATGTCCGCCCGCGACCGGTGGAAGAAGACGACGACGGACACGCTGGTCAAGAACATCAGCAGCAGGAGGGGGAAGCCGCCGGCTCCGGCCAGCCACGAGTAGGAGATGGCCGGATCGGTGCCCGAGAAGGCCAGTACCCCGATGAGGAACAGACCGGTGAGCACCAGCGAGCTGATGTAGGGGGACCCGTGGCGGGGGTGCACGCGTCCCAGGACCGGCGGCAGGGCCCGGTCGACGCCGAGCGAGTAGCCGTAGCGGGCGACGATGTTCTGGCAGGACAGCACCGCCGCGAAGGCGGATGTCACGACCAGGACCGAGATCACGTCGCGCGCCCACGTCCCGACGAACTGGTCGGCGGCGTCGGTGAACATGCCGGGCGCGTTGGCGCCGGCCACGTCCGGGGCGTTCGAGGTGCCGTAGGCGACGATCATCAGCCAGGTGGTGAGGATGTAGAAGAGGCCGATGAACACCACCCCGAGGTAGGTCGCCCTGGGGACCGTCCGCCGCGGGTCCTTGGTCTCCTCGCGGAAGATCGCGGTGGCCTCGAAGCCGATGAAGGTGACGACGGCGAAGAGCACCGCGACCCCGACCGTCCCACCGGTGAAGGACCCCCAGGCGAACGGGGTCAGCGAGCGCCCCTCGGGGCCGCCGTCGGCTGCAACGGCGACGTCGAAGACCAGCACGATGGCGATCTCGACGACCATGACCACGGAGAGCACTCGCGCCGAGAGGTCGATCCGGAAGTAGCCGAAGACGCCGACGACCACCACGAGGGCGAGCGAGTACAGCCACCACGACAACGTGGGCCCGCCGAAGGTGGTGGCCACCAGGTCCTGGGCGACGATGCCGAAGAACAAGGTGATGCCGAGGCCGATCATCAGGTAGCCGAGGACCGCGATGAAGCTCGCAGCCAGCCCGAACACCCGGCTGATCCCAGCACTGATGTAGGCGTAGAACGCTCCCGGGTTCGGGAGGTAACGGCTCATCGTGGTGTAGCCGACCGAGAACAGGAGCAGCATCACCGTCGCGGCGGCGAAGGCCAGTGGCGCTCCGACACCGTCGAACAGGATGACCAGGGGCAGGACGCCGACCACGCTCGCCAGCGGCGCAGCGAAGGCCAGGACGGTGAGCGCGAGCTCGACCACCCCCATCCGGCCGCGGAGCTGGGGTGCCGAACCGTCGTCGGCAGCGGTCGCCGGCCCGGCGGCCGTGGCGCCCAGAGCTGTGCTCTCACTCATGTCAGGTCCTGTCTCGCGGGTCGGGTGATCGGGGGGAAGAGGACGTGGACGACGTCGTCGCGTGCTGCCGTGGACGCGCCGGCTGAGCGTGGTGCCGGGACCTGCCGCACCGGCCCCGGGTGCACCGTCGGCCGCGCGGCGGTCAGACCAGCTGGGCGCGCTCCGACAGGAAGTCACGAGCGAGCCCGACCACCACCGGCGTCACGTGCTCGGCGATGAACTCGGCGGTCTCGTCGCCGCGGCGCTCCGCTGCCCAACCCAGGTAGGTGAGCCCACGGGCGAGGAGCATCCCGGTCCACAGGCGCAGCTGGTCCTCACCCAGCGGGCGGCGGGACCGGTAGCCGGCGATCGCGGCGTCGGAGTACTCGGTGAACCGGGGGTGGGGGCGGTAGAAGAAGAGGATCGTGGCGAGCTCGAACAGGTGCCAGCCCTCGCCGAAGTCGTCGAAGTCGATCACCACGAGCTCGTCGCCGCGGACCAGGATGTTCTCCGGGGTGAAGTCGGCGTGGATGACGCCGTACACCTCCGGCCCGGAGCCCAGCGTCGCGAGGTCCACCGTCAGACCGGCGATGGCACCGCTCAGGACTCCCCGGTCCCCCGCCGACATCCCGTCCAGCGCCATCGGGTTGCCCCACAGGGCCGCTTCGCCCACGAGCCCGTCCGTGTCCCAGGCCGCACGGCTGAACCCGGGCAGCCGACCCAGTTCCTGCAGGTGCCCGTGCAGCTCGGCTGCCAGCTGTCCCAGGCGGTGGCAGTCCGCCGGCTGCAGCTGACTGCTGCCGTCGAAGGCCGCCCCGATGTCACCCAGCGGCTCAGCCCCGTCGACCCAGCGCTGCACGTCGACCTGGTGCGAGGCGCCGGTCTCGTCCTCGACGATGCAGACGACCTCGCCGGACACGGTCGCCACCGCCCGGGACACCGGGAACCCGCGATCGCCCAGCGCGACCAGGTAGTCGAGTTCGGTCCGCACCGCGTCGGTCGAGTGGACACCGCGCCGGTGCAGTCGCACCGCGAAGGACTCGCCGCCGTGCTCAGCCCGGAAGACGTAGTTCTCCCGGTACTTCACGAAGTGGAGCGCCGCGCCGGCCAGCCCGTAGGCACCCAGCGCTGCATGGGCCAGCCGGCGGGCCGCGGTTTCGTCGATGAGCGCCACGTTGTCCTCCTGCCCGGCCACAGCCGGTCTCGCGTCGTTGCGATGACCGCGGACGTCGGGACGGTTGTGTGCCCGGCGTCACTTTGACGCGAGAAGACTGGCAGCGCATGAACGGCCCGTCAATACTTTGGACTACGCGTTCACATGGAGACATGGCGATTTAACAATCAGCGACGTCTGCGGGCAGGGGATCCCCCCGGCTGGGCAGCGTCAGCGCACCGATCGAGCACCTGGTGAACCTGCCCAGCTCCCGAGCGCAGCCCTCGGGGCGGGCTCCGGCCCGGCCGGTCACCGGTGACCGCTGCAGATCTGTCGCACCACGTCCGCCTGGATGCACGGGGCACCCGACCGACGCCGAGGCTCAGCCGGATCGGGACGGCGGCCCAGGATCGCAGCAGGTGGGACACCGCGGCCTGCCGACGCTCAGCGCAGGAGGCGTCAGGTCACTCGGCTCGGCGCAGGAGGCCCGTCGTCAGTGCGGCGATGCCCGCGAGGAGACGCTGGCTCCCCGTGGGGTCGGTGGCGACCGCGGCCAGGCCCGCGCGCATCGCGCCCACCAGCAGCACGGCCATGGTCTCCGGCTCCACCGCGGTGTCCACGGCGCCGGCGGTGCGCGCCTCGGAGATGTCCTCGGCGAGGAGCTCGACGTAGATGCGGGAAGCGTGCCCGCGGACCGGCACGAGCGCAGCCTCCACCGTGGGGTCGCTGTTGGCGTAGAACTGACCGATCAGTGGCCGGGCGCCGATCTCGAGCAGCGGCCTGGCGAGCGCGACCACCCGGTCGACCAGCCCGGAGGCTGCCGCGTGCTCGGCCTTCGCGAGCTCGATCAGCTCCTCGTTGATCTCCTCGTAGAGCTCGCGGAAGAGGTCGTCGCGCCCTGCCGGGAAGTAGGCGTAGAGGGTCACCTTGGAGGCACCGGCCTCGCTGGCGATGGCTTCGACAGCGGCCCCCGCGAATCCCTTCGCGGCGAACACCTTCAAGGCCGCGTCCAGCAGTTCCCGTCGGGTGCGGAGACGGTTGCGCTCCCGCAGCGAGCGGGGAGCGTCCGCTGGACGGGTCGCCTGCGGGTCCGTCATCCGGTCGGCTCCCTCGGTGGTGCGGGCAACGGGCGCCGGGTCGCCGCGCGCCACGGGCGACGGAGGACGAACCGGGTCCGGGCGTCGCCGGGACCCGCTCATCGTACGAACCCGGGGCCGCCACCGCGCACACGGTGGCGACCCCGGGCACGACGGGTGCCTAGAGGACGATCGTGACGACCTTCTCCTCCGTGTTGGCCAGGATGCTGCTCCAGCCCAGCTCCCGGCCGATGCCGCTGGTCTTGACGCCACCCCAGGGCAGCGCGGGGTCGATGGCGGCCCACCCGTTCACCCAGACGGCTCCAGCTCGCACCTTGTGCGCCAGCGTGTGGGCCAGCGTCACGTCACCGGTCCAGATGGTCGCCGCGAGGCCGTACTCCGTCTCGTTCGCGATCTCGATGGCCTCCTCGACGTCGTCGAAGGGCATGACCGCACCGACCGGGCCGAAGACCTCCTCACGGGCGATCGTGGACTCACGGGTGACGTCGGCGAAGACGGTGGGCTCGACGAAGTAGCCCGCACCCCGCGCCCTGCCGCCACCGGCGACGAGCCGAGCGCCTTCCTCCTTCGCCCGGTCCACGTAGGACAGGACGCGGTCCAGGTGCTCCTGGCTGATGAGCGCACCCATCGTGGTCTGCGGGTCGAAGGGATCACCGACCACCTGGCCGTTCGCAGCACCGGCAAGCGCCTCGACGACCTGGTCGTACAACGACCGGTGCACCAGCACCCGGGTGCCCGCGGCGCAGACCTCGCCCTGGTTGAAGAACAACCCCATGGCGATGCCCTGGACCGCCGCCTCGACGTCGGCGTCCGCCAGCACGATCTGCGGGCTCTTCCCGCCGAGCTCCAGGGTGACGCGCTTGAAGGACTCCGCAGCGACCCTGCCGATCTGCCGCCCCACCTCCGGGGACCCGGTGAAGCTGATCTTGTCGACGTCGGGGTGGCGGACCAGGGCCGCGCCGGCCTCCTCCCCCAGACCCGCGACCACGTTGACGACGCCCGCCGGCATGCCGGCCTCCTGGATCAGCTCGGCCAGGTGGAGGATCGACAACGGCGCGTCCTCTGCGGGCTTGACGACGACCGCATTGCCGGCGGCCAACGCCGGTGCGAGCTTCCACGCAGCGATCATCAGCGGCGTGTTCCACGGGATGATCGCTGCGACGACGCCGATCGGCTCGCGGACGGTGTACGAGTGCGTGGGGCGGCCGAAGTAGCCATCGGTCGGGATCGTGCTGCCGGTGATCTTGTCGGCCCATCCGGCGAAGTGGCGGAAGGTGGCTGCGGCGTTCGGGATGTCGAGCATCGCCGGCTGGCCCACCGGCTTGCCGATGTCGATGGCCTCCAGGCGCGCCAGCTTCTCCGCGTCCCGTTCGATCAGGTCGGCGATCCGGTGCAGCACGGCAGCCCGGGCGGTGCCGGTGGCCTGCCCCCACTCGCCCTCGAACGCCCGGCGGGCGGACCGCACGGCGTCGTCCACGTCCGACTCGTCGGCCGCCGCGACCCGGGTCAGCAGGCTGCCGTCCGCGGGGTTGAGGACGTCGAAGGTGCGGGAGCCCGAGCGCCAGCGACCGTCGATGAACAGGCCGGTGCTCACCCCGACGTCGGGCGTTCCGGCGTCCGATCGGACCGCGTCGGGCGTCCCGGCCCTGGACACGAGCCCTCCGTGCGCCTCGACGTGCTCGAGCTCGTCGAGGCTCGCGGTGAGGCGGTCGACCAGCAGGTCCATGTGCTCGTGCTCGAAGACCATGGGCGGCCGGATCTTGAGCACGTTCTCGCGCGGACCGATCTTGCTGATGAGCACGCCCCTGCGGAGCATGTCCTCCACGACCCACTTGGCACGCGCGGCGCCGATCCCGCCTTCGTCGTCCTCGAACTCCAGGCCGAAGAAGAGACCACTCCCACGCACCGCATGGACACTCGGCCGCTCGGCCGCCAGCTTGTCCAGCACCTCCCGGGCGTGCCGGCCGAGCTCGGCGGCGCGGCTCTGCAGCTCCCGCGTCGCCGTCTCTCGGAGCACGGCGATCCCGGCCGCCGCGGACACCGGGTTGCCGGCGAAGGTGTTGAAGTAGAGGTTCGCGCCGCCGAACTCCTCGAGGAGCGCTGTCGTGGTCACGACCCCGCCCAGGGGGTGCCCGTTGCCGAGCGGCTTGCCCATCGTCACCAGGTCGGGACGGATGCCGTGGAGGTCGTGCCCCCAGAAGTGCGACCCGGAACGGCCCAGGCCCGACTGCACCTCGTCGGCGATGACCAGCCCGCCGGCCTCGTGGACGAGCGCCACCAGACCCTCGACGTAGCCGGCCGGCGGCTGGAGCAGCCCCTCGGTGGAGAAGAGCGGGTCGAACAGCAGCGCGGACAGGCCGTGGCCGGCCGCCTGCAGTGACGCGATCGCCGCCGCCGCCTCCTCGATGGCCTCGGCGAGGACGACGCTCGCGGGACGGGAGTCGGACAGCACATCCGGGATGTGCAGCGCACGGACGTGCGATCCCAACGGCTCCTTGACGGGCAGGCCGGTGGTCAGCTCCGCCAGCGCTGTCGTGTTCCCGTGATAGCTGAAGTCGGTGACCAGGACACCTGTCGCGCTGGTGTGCTGCCGCGCGATGCGGAGGGCCAGCTCGTTGGCCTCCGAGCCGCTGTTGGTGAGGAAGACCTTGTCCAGGTGCGCTGCGAACGTCGCCAGGAGCATCTCCGCGTACTCGACGACCGGCTCGTGCAGGTAGCGGGTGTGCACGTTCAACGTGGCCGCCTGCTCCGAGATGGCGCGGACCACCTCGGGGTTGCAGTGCCCGACGTGCGGGACGTTGTTGTAGGCGTCGAGGTACTCGACGCCGTCAGACCCGGTCAGCCACACGTCGTGGCCGGACACGACGTGAAGCGGCTCGTCGTAGAACATGGGCGAGTACGGCCCGATCACCGCCGCACGTCGGGCGCGCAGCGCCCGGGCTTCCCACACGCTGCTGGTCGACATGACGCCTCCTGTCACCGAGCGAGCCTCCATGTGGCGGAGACCACCATCTCTCTGAACGCAGAGTACAGACTTTTAACGGCTCGTCAACGGCGCGCCTCGGCGTCATCTCTGTGGCCACCCCGTGCGCAGCACCGGCCGCAACCGCTGGCTCGGCTGCGCGACCACCGTCGCCAGGTGCCTGCCCAACGCCCGGCCGGCCCGGGTCGACAGCGCGCGGTCCGCGGGCACCCAGGAGGTGGCCCTGCGGACAGCGACAGCGCTCAGTTCGTCGGCGGCCAGGTCTTCGCGACCATGGTGAGCACGTCGTAGGTGGCCACCGGCTGCCCCTCACCGTCGACGATGACGGCGTCCCAACGGACCTCGCCATGGTCGGCATCGCCACGCGGGGTGATCTGCTTGCAGGTGAGCGTGACCGTCAGCTCCGCGCCGGGCTTCACCGGGGTGAGGAGGCGCAGGTTGTCGACCCCGTAGTTGGCCAGCACCGGGCCCGGGTCCGGGTCGACGAACAGCCCCGCGGCCCAGGAGACGATCAGGTAGCCGTGCGCGACCCGCCCGCCGAACAGCGGGTTGGCCGCGGCGGCCGCCTCGTCCATGTGGGCGTAGAAGGTGTCGCCGGTGAACTCGGCGAAGTGCTCGATGTCGGCGAGGGTGACCGCCCGCGGTCCGGCGGTGACCGAGTCCCCGATCCGCAGCTCGGCCAGCGACTTGCGGAACGGGTGCACGCCGTCGTCGGTGCGCGCGGCGCCGGTCACCCACCGGCGACCGATCGTGGTCAGCATGTCCGGTGAGCCCTGCACGGCGGTGCGCTGCATGTGGTGCAGCACCCCGCGGATCCCGCCGAGCTCCTCGCCGCCGCCGGCCCGCCCGGGGCCACCGTGCACCAGCACCGGCAGCGGGGAGCCGTGGCCGGTGTTCTCCCCGGCGTCGTCCCGGTCCAGCACCAGCACCCGGCCGTGCGCGTGCGCGGCACCGAGCACGAACTCCCGGGCGACCGCCGGGTCGTGGGTGACGATCGAGCCCACCAGGCTGCCCTGCCCGCGCGCAGCGAGCTCGACCGCGTGCGCCACGCCGTCGTAGGGCAGCACCGTGCTGACCGGCCCGAACGCCTCCACGTCGTGCGGCTCCCCGGCGGAGAGGTCGTCGCAACGCAACAACATCGGCGGCAGGAAGGCGCCCCGGTCCCGGTCGGCGCCGACCACGGAGAAGTCGTCCGGGTCGCCGGCGACCAGGTCGGCCACCCCGCGCAGCGCCTTCACCGCCCGGAGCACCTCCTGCCGCTGGTCCAGGCTGGCCAGCGCGCCCATGGTCACGCCCTCGGCGCCCGGAGCACCGACGACGACCTCGGCGAGCTTCGCCCGGGTCGCCTCCACGACGTCGTCGGCCAGCTCGCGCGGCACCAGCGCCCGCCGGATCGCGGTGCACTTCTGCCCGGCCTTCACCGTCATCTCGGTGACCAGCTGGTCGACGAACAGGCCGAACTCGGGGGTGTCCGGGGTGGCGTCGGGGCCGAGCACCGCGCAGTTGAGCGAGTCGGCCTCGGCGTTGAACCGCACCGAGTTCGCCACCACCGCGGGGTGGCTGCGCAGCTTGCGGGCGGTGGACGCCGAGCCGGTGAAGAACACCAGGTCCTGACCGGCGAGGCCGTCCAGCACCCCAGCCGCGCTGCCGGCCAGCAGCTGCACGCTGCCCTCCGGCAGCAGGCCGCTGTCGATGATCGAGCGGACGACGGCCTCGGTCAGGTAGGCGGTCTGGCTGCCCGGCTTCACCACGGTCGGCACGCCGGCGATGAAGGCGGGGGCGAACTTCTCCAGGAAGCCCCAGACCGGGAAGTTGAAGGCGTTGACCTGCACCGCCACTCCGCGCAGCGGCGTGTACAGGTGCTGGCCGAGGAAGGTGCCACCCCGGCCCAGCGGCTCCGGGGCGCCGTCGAGCACCACGGTGTCGTCGGGCAGCTCCCGACGCGCCTTGCTGGCATAGGAGAGCAGGGTGCCGAAGCCGCCGTCGACGTCCACGGCGGTGTCCCGGTCGGTGCACCCGGTGCGCCGGGAGAGCGCGTAGAACGCGTCCTTCTCCGCCATCAGCCGCTGGCCCAGCTGCTTGAGCAGCGCCGCGCGCTGGTGGAAGGTCAGCTCACGCAGCGCCGGGCCGCCGACCGAGCGGGCGTGGTCGAGCATCGCCGGCACGTCCAGCCCGGTGCTGGACACCCGGACGACGGTCTCGCCGGTGACGGCGTCGGCGATCGGCGTCCCCTCGTCGGGGGCGGTGTACCAGCGGCCGGCGACGTAGCTGGGCAGCATCGGTGCGGTCATCGGAGTGCCTCCGGGGGGACGGGTGCGGCTGCGGTGCGCAGGCCGCTGAAGGTGGTCGTGACCAGCGCGTCGGCCAGCGCCTCGGCGTCCAGGCCGCGACCGGGGCGATACCACTCGGTGAGGGAGTTGACGGTGCCGAACAGCAGCCGGCTGGTGACCGCGGGGTCGACGTCGGGCCGCACGTCGCCCTCCTCCTCGGCCGCGCGGACCAGGTCGGTGACGATCCGGTCGAACTCGCGGCGTCGGCCCAGCGCCTCCGACTCGACGGCGGAGTTGCCGCGCACCCGGAGCAGCAGGGTGACGAACGGCAGGTGGGTGGTCAGCACGCGCACCGACCCGCGGACGACGTGCTCCAGCCGGTCGATGGCCGGGCCGGTGAGCGCTCCCGGCTCGTCCAGGACGGCGAAGAGCGCGTTCAGCGCCCGGTCCAGGGCCAGCCGCAGCAGCTCGACCTTGCTCGGCACGTGGTGGTAGATCGCCGACTTGGTGACGCCGAGCCGGGCCGCCAGCTCGTCCATGCTCGTCGCCTCGTACCCGCGCTCGATGAACACGGCCACCGCGGTGTCCAGCAGCGAGTCCAGCGAGTGCCCGGGCCTCCCCCGCCGCGCCGGGATCGCCGGCGAGGTGGCGGTCATCAGCGCTCCCGGCGGTCGGTGAGCCGCTGCAGCTTGCCCACCGAGCGGGCCAACGTCTCCGGGTCGACGACCGACACCTCGACGGTGATCCCGATGGTGTCCTTCACGGCCGTGCCGACCTCCTGCGCCGCGACCGCACGACGGTCGGCCGGGCAGTCCGGCCGGGCCTCGACGTGCACGGTCAGGTGGTCCATCCGGCCGCGGCTGGTCAGCTCGAGGGAGAAGTGCGGGGACAGCCCCGGGGTCCGGAGAACGACCTCCTCGATCTGGGTCGGGAAGACGTTGACCCCGCGCAGGATGATCATGTCGTCGGTCCGGCCGGTCACCTTCTCCATCCGGCGCATGCCCGGCCGGGCGGTGCCCGGCAGCAGCCGGGTCAGGTCACGGGTGCGGTAGCGGATGACCGGCATCGCCTGCTTGGTCAGCGAGGTGAACACCAGCTCGCCCTGCTCGCCCTCGGGCAGCACCTCGCCAGTGTCCGGGTCGATGACCTCCGGGTAGAAGTGGTCCTCCCAGATGTGCAGGCCGTCCTTGGTCTCGACGCACTCCTGCGCGATGCCGGGGCCCATCACCTCCGACAGTCCGTAGATGTCGATCGCCTCGATGTCCAGGCGCTCCTCCATCTCCCGGCGCATCTCCTCGGTCCACGGCTCGGCGCCGAAGATGCCGATCTCCAGCGAGCAGGCACGCGGGTCGAGGCCCTGCTTCTCGAACTCGTCGATGATCGTGAGCAGGTAGGACGGCGTCACCATGATCACCCGCGGCTGGAAGTCCTGGATCAGCTGCACCTGGCGCGGGGTCATGCCACCGGAGACCGGGATGACCGTGCAGCCCAGCTTCTCCGCGCCGTAGTGCGCGCCCAGCCCGCCGGTGAACAGCCCGTAGCCGTAGGCGTTGTGCAGCTTGTCCCCGGCCCGGCCGCCGGCCGCGCGGATGGAGCGGGCCATGACGGTGGCCCAGGTGTCGATGTCGTCCTCGGTGTAGCCGACGACGGTCGGCCGCCCGGTGGTGCCCGAGGAGGCGTGCACCCGGCGGACCTCCTCCTGTGGGACGGCGAACATCCCGAACGGGTAGTTCTCCCGCAGGTCGGCCTTGCCGGTGGTCGGGAAGCGCGCCAGGTCGGCCAGCTCGCGGCAGTCGTCGGGGTGCACGCCGGCGGCGTCGAACGCCGTCCGGTAGTGCGCGACGTTCGCGTAGACGTGCCGCAGGGTCCACTGCAGACGCTCCAGCTGCAGGGCGCGCAGCTCGTCGACGCCCATCCGCTCGGCCGGGTCGAGCAGCTCCGGGTCGGGCGCCGAGCCCAGCCGGCGGGCGCTCTCGTCCGTGCCCGTGGTGCCGGTCGCTGTCGTCATGCGCTGTTCCTCCGCGGTCGCCGAGCGTCGTTGCCGGCCGGCCGGCCGGGCGCACGCGGCACCCAAATACCGTCCAGGTGGTCAGTAACCAACTCCTCACCGGGACGGCTGTCAACCCGCGCCGCGCCGCCCGGCCGGGACGGGTTGTGCCTCGCCGCGCGATGGTGGACACTCAATACCGACCGCATGGTCAGTAAATGATCGCCCGACGAGGGGACGACATGTCTGCACCCACGCTCGACCGCCCAGCTCCGGACGAGGCCGTGCTGCAGGAGCAGTTCGACGCCACGATCGCCGCCGACCACCGCATCGAGCCGCGCGACTGGATGCCCGAGGGCTACCGCAAGGGCCTGATCCGGCAGATCGCCCAGCACGCCCACTCGGAGATCATCGGCATGCAGCCCGAGGGCGACTGGCTGCTCGCCGCGCCCAGCCTGCGGCGCAAGGCGATTCTGCTGGCCAAGGTGCAGGACGAGGCCGGCCACGGGCTGTACCTCTACTCGGCCGCCGAGACCCTGGGCGCCGACCGGGCCGACCTCACCGACAAGCTGATCGAGCGCAAGCAGAAGTACAGCTCGATCTTCAACTACCCCACGCTCACCTACGCCGACGTCGGCGTCATCGGCTGGCTCGTCGACGGCGCGGCGATCTGCAACCAGGTACCGCTGTGCCGCAGCTCCTACGGGCCCTACGCCCGGGCGATGATCCGGGTCTGCAAGGAGGAGTCCTTCCACCAGCGGCAGGGCTACGAGCTGCTGATGACGATGATGCGCGGCACCGACGCCCAGCGGGCGATGGTGCAGGACTCCGTCGACCGCTGGTGGTGGCCGTCGCTGATGATGTTCGGCCCGCCGGACGACGACAGCCCCAACTCGGCCCAGTCGATGGCCTGGGGCGTCAAGCGGCACAGCAACGACGAGCTGCGCCAGCGCTTCGTCGACATGACCGTGCCGCAGGCCGAGGTGCTCGGCGTGACCCTGCCCGACCCCGAGCTCGCGCTGGACCCCGAGACCGGCCGCTACCGCTTCGGCGCCATCGACTGGTCGGAGTTCAAGCAGGTGCTGGCCGGCAACGGCCCGTGCAACGACGAGCGGATCGCCCGCCGCCGGGCCGCCCGCGACGACAACGCGTGGGTCACCGAGGCAGCGACCGCCTACGCCGACAAGCACGCGGCCGTGAGCGCCTGATGAGCGAACAGGACGCCGGCGGGCCGATGGGCGACGTCACCGCCGAGGGTGGGCACGGCGCCGTCCCCACCGGGCCGGGCGTGCCGGTGGCCGACCAGCCGGCGGTGAGCAAGCGCGACTGGCCGCTGTACGAGGTGTTCGTCCGCGGCAAGCGCGGGCTGAACCACGTGCACGTCGGCTCGCTGCACGCCCCCGACGACGAGATGGCCGTGCACGCCGCCCGCGACCTCTACACCCGGCGCAACGAGGGCGTGAGCATCTGGGTGGTCCAGGCCGGCGACATCACCGCCTCCAGCCCGGACGAGAAGGACCCGCTGTTCGCCCCCAGCGGCGACAAGGTCTACCGGCACCCGACGTTCTACGAGATCCCGGACAACGTCCCCCACATGTGAAGGACCCCCTCGCCCCCCACTCGCCTCGTTCCTCGGCGAGCGGGCCCCTGCGAGGGGGCCGCACGACGGCGCATCCGTTCCGGATGCGGCGGGCTGGCCTCGACGGGAAGGGAGCACCTCGTTGGCACACGAAGAGACCGTGTACGAGGCGTTGGACCATGCGCACGGGGGCGAGGGGCAGTGGGCCTTCGGCACCGGCTTCGACGAGCCGCTGGCCGGGGTCGACACCACCGTGCCCGAGGGCATCGACCCGGCTGACCTGGGCGCCTACTGCCTGATGCTCGGCGACGACGCGCTGGTGCTCTGCCAGCGGCTCACCCAGTGGGTGACCAACGCCCCCGAGCTCGAAGAAGAGGTCGCGCTGGCCAACTGCGGGCTGGACCTCCTCGGCCAGGCCCGGCTGCTGCTGGCCCGGGCGGGGTCGGTCGGCGTGCTCGGCCGCAGCCGCGAGCGGGCGACGGCGAGCATCCCCGACGAGGACGCACTCGCCTACTTCCGCGACCCCGACGAGTTCCGCCACTCCGGGCTGGTCGAGGCCCCCAACGGCGACTTCGGGCAGACCGTCGTCCGACTGCTGGCCGCCTCCGCCTGGCGGCTGGCACTGTTCGCCCGGCTGCGCGAGTCCCGGGATCCGGTGCTCGCGGCGATCGCCGCCAAGGGCGTCCCCGAGCTGACCTACCACCGCGACCACGCCGCCCGCTGGGTGCTCCGGCTCGGCGACGGGACGCCGGAGTCACACCGCCGCACCCAGGCCGGCGTCGACGCCGTCTGGCCGCTGCTCGCCGACCTGTTCACCGCCACCGACGTCGAGACCCGGCTGACCGCCGCCGGGGTGGCCGTCGACCCGGCGGAGCTCACCGACGAGGTGCGCGACGTGCTGACCCTCGTGCTGGAGCGGGCGACCCTCACCGTGCCCGAGTGGCCCACCCCGCAGCCCAGCCGCGGCCGCGCCGGTGAGCACAGCGCGGACTTCACCACGCTGCTGACCGAGCTGCAGGCCACCGCCCGCGAACACCCGGCCGCGACCTGGTGACCGGCCCCGCCACCCACCAAAATGGCCATTTTGGTGGGACCACCGACACGACTGCCCGGCCGGACGCGCGGGCGGTGGCGGAGACGGTCACCGACCCCGAGCTGCCGATGCTGACGCTGGCCGACCTCGGGGTGCTGCGCGACGTCCGGGACGAGGACGGCACGGTGGTCGTGGAGATCACCCCCACCTACTCCGGCTGCCCGGCGATGGGCGTCATGCGCGCGGACCTGGTGCACGCGCTGCACCGGGCCGGGTTCGCCGACGTCGACGTCCGGACCGTCCTCTCCCCCGCCTGGAGCACCGACTGGATCAGCCCGGCGGGCCGTCGCAAGCTGGCCGCCGGCGGCATCGCACCCCCTGGCGACGCGCCGGTACGCCACACGGGCCCGGTGCCGCTGCAGCTCGGCCCGTCCCGGCGGACGGCGACCTGCCCGCAGTGCGGGTCGGCCGACACCGAGGAGATCAGCGAGTTCAGCGGGACCGCGTGCAAGGCGATGCGCCGCTGCCGGGTCTGCCTGGAGCCCTTCGAGCACCTCAAGGAGATCTGATGACGGCCCCCGCCCGCCGGCGTCCGCAGTTCCACCCGCTGAAGGTCGCCCAGGTCGAGCGGCTCACCGACGACGCCGTGGCGGTGACCTTCGACGTCCCGGCCGAGCTGGCCGAGGACTACTCGTTCCGCCCCGGCCAGGCGCTGACCCTGCGGCGGGTGGACGGCGACCGGGACGAGCGGCGCTCCTACTCCATCTGCGCGCCGGTCGGTGCCGCGCCGCGGGTCGGGGTCCGTGAGGTGCCCGGCGGCTTCTTCTCCGCCTACCTGGTCAACGAGGTGCGGCCGGGCGACGAGATCGAGGTGCTCCCCCCGTCGGGCACCTTCACCGCCGACCTGTCGGTGCCCGGCGATCACGTCTTCGTCGTCGCCGGGTCCGGGGTCACGCCGGTGCTCTCGCTGGCCGCCACCGTGCTGCGGGACGGCGAGTCGACGGTGACCGTCTTCTACGGCAACCGGCGCACCAACACGGTGATGTTCGCCGACGAGCTCGCCGACCTGAAGGACCGCTACGGCACCCGGCTGCAGCTGGTGCACGTGCTCTCTCGCGAGCCGCGGGACGCCGAGCTGACCAGTGGCCGGCTGGACGGCGACCGGCTGCGCACCCTGGTCGACGCCTTCACCGACGCGCCGCAGGTCGACCACTGGTGGCTGTGCGGCCCGCACGGGATGGTCACCGACGCCCGCGAGCTGCTCACCGAACTGCGCGTGCCGACCGAGCGGGTGCACCAGGAGCTGTTCTACGTCGACGATCTGCCGCCGGAGCCGGTCCGCGGCGACGACCAGACCGTCGAGGGCCCGAGCAGCTCGGTGACGATCGTGCTGGACGGCCGCACCACGACGCTGACCCTGCCGCGCGGGGTGCCGGTGCTCGACTCGGCGCAGCAGGTGCGCGGCGACCTGCCGTTCGCCTGCAAGGGCGGGGTGTGCGGCACCTGCCGGGCCCGGGTGACGGACGGCGAGGTGGAGATGCGCCGCAACTACGCGCTGGACCCCGGCGAGGTGGACGCCGGGTACGTGCTGACCTGCCAGTCGCTGCCGCAGACCGACGAGGTCACCGTCGACTACGACGCCTGAGGTCGCCGGCTGCGAGTGGGGAGCCCCCACCCGCAGCCGGCCAGACCGTCAGTTGTCCAGCATGAACACCGTGGTGCTCTGGTACTCCTCGCCCGGCAGCAGCTCGGTCGAGGGGAACTCGGGCTGGTTCGGGGAGTCCGGGAAGTGCTGGGTCTCCAGCGCCAGCCCGTCACCCTGCCGGTAGACGCTCCCGCCCGTGCCCACGATCGTGCCGTCGAGGAAGTTGCCCGAGTAGAACTGCAGGCCCGGCTCGGTGGTGGCGATCGTCAGGGTCCGGCCGCTGTCCGGGTCGTGCAGCACGGCGGCCTTCTCCAGGGCGTCCTCGCTGTCCGAGCCCTCGCGCGCGCCGTTGTCCTCGCGGTCGAGCACCCAGTTGTGGTCGTAGCCCTGGCCGTACAGGATCTGCTGGTCGGCCACCCGGATGCGCTCCCCGATCGCGGTGGGCTCACGGAAGTCGAACGGCGTGCCCTCGACCGGCGCGATCTCCCCGGTGGGGATGAGCGTCTCGTCGACCGGGGTGTAGGCGTCGGCGTCGATCTTCAGCTCGTGGTCGTAGATGGTGCCGGACCCCTCGCCGCCGAGGTTCCAGTAGGTGTGCTGGGTGAGGTTCACGACGGTCGGTGCGTCGGTGGTGGCCTCGTAGCGGACGGCCAGCCGGTTGTTCGCGTCCATGGCGTAGGTGACCGCGGTGGTGAGGGTGCCGGGGAAGCCCTGGTCCCCGGCCGGGCTGACCAGCTCCAGCCGCAGCGCCGCCACGCGGTCGTTGCCGACGGGGGTCGCCGTCCACACCCGGTCGTCGAACCCGTCGGGCCCGCCGTGCAGGGTGTTCGGGCCGTCGTTGAGCGGCAGCTGGTAGGTCTCGTCCTCGATGTCGAAGGTGCCGCCGGCGATGCGGTTGCCGTAGCGGCCGATGAGCGAGCCGAAGTACGGGTCGGCGTCCGAGGCGTAGCCGGCCACGTCGGGGAAGCCCAGGACGACGTTCTCCACGTCCCCGTTCTCGTCGGGCACCTCCAGGGTCTGGATGACACCGCCGTAGGTGAGCACCCGGACCGTCATGTCGCCGTTGCTCAGCGTCCAGCGCTCGACCGGGGTGCCGTCGGGCGCGGTGCCGAAGGGCTCGACGGTCGTGCTCGCGTTGCCGCGGTCGGAGCCGCCGCCGCGCCCGTGGTGCCCCTCGCCCGCGGCGGCCGGTGCGGCCGCGCTGCCGACGAGGAGGCCGGTGCTGAGGGTGGCCACCAGGGGCCAGTGACGCCGTCGGTGCCGTCGGGTCGCCGCGGCGGCCGGCTGACGGGAGGAGGGCAGGGTGGCGCGTCCAGGCATGCGGGACTCCGGTGTCCGTGGTGGTCCACCGGCGTCATCGCGCGGTGGCGGGGGCCGTGCCCCGCAGCACCAGGAACGGCGGACGGGGTCGTGCCCTCGGTCAGTCCGGTGGAACGCGCCCGACCGTAGGGAGGTCAGCGGAATGGTGTCAATGGGACGCCTGGGGCTGCGCGCCTGGCCCGGGACCACCCGGAGTCGGCTTCCACGTCTGGATCGCGCCCGGGCTGGGCATGGAGGTGGTCGACCCGGGCGAGCCGAGCCCGGGGACCCGAGCCCCTCCGGCGGCCCGGCGTGGCCCTCGGTCCACGAGTGCGCCGCGGTGGGGCTCCCGTCCTGGGAGGAGAGACCCATGGCCGACACCCCCGACTCCGGTCACTCGGACGAGCCTGGACTGCGCCAGCAGATCGCCAACGGCGGCTGGCAGCTGTACGCCCTGGAGTTCGTCGCACTGCTGGTCGTCTTCGGCTGGCTGTTCGTCACCGTGTACTTCGGCGGCGGGGAGGGCCCTTGGTGACCCGGCGCTGCGTTTCAGGCCGATCTCCCCGGGCACGCACCCGTCGTGCGTGAGATGGACCCCAAGGACCCCAGCACCCTCTACGCCGAGGGGCCCGTCGCCGACGAGCCACCCGACGACGACGTGCCAGAGTCGTCCCCCGTCCGCGACTCCGGGGGCACCGGGCCGGGGCCGGACGACCTCGACCGGCTGCTCTGACCGACGTCCCGCCCGACGCGGACGACGCACCTGCGGGAGACTGGGGTGTGACCGAGGCACCCGTGGCACTGGCGACCACGAACTGGGCAGGCAACCACACCTATCGCGCGACGCAGCTGCACCGGCCGGAGTCGCTGGCCCAGCTGCAGGAGACGATCGCGAACGCCCGGCAGGTGCGGGTGCTGGGCTCTCGGCACTCCTTCACCGCCATCGGCGACAGCGCCGAGCTGGTGTCGCTGGAGGCGATGACCTCCGACCGGGTCGACGTGAGCAGCGACCGGCGCACGGTCACCGTCGATGCGGGCCTCCGGTACGGCGAGCTGGCTGCCGCCCTGCACCGGGAGGGTCTGGCGCTGCACAACCTGGCCTCGCTCCCGCACATCTCGATCGCCGGCGCGGTGGCCACGGCCACCCACGGCTCCGGGGTGGGCAACGGCAACCTGGCGACGGCGGTCGCCGGCCTGGAGCTGGTGACCTCCAGCGGGGAGCTGGTCCGATGTGCCCGCGGCGACGCCGACTTCGACGGCATGGTCGTCGGGCTGGGCGCGCTCGGGGCGGTCACCCGGATGACCCTCGACGTCGAGCCGACCTTCGAGGTGCAGCAGCGGGTGTTCGAGCAGCTGCCCTGGGACGCGCTGTACGGCAACCTGGACGAGGTCCTGTCGGCCGGCTACAGCGTCAGCCTGTTCACGGGGCTGGGACCGAGCGTGGACATGGTCTGGGTGAAGTCCCGCACGGACGCCGCCGACTCTCCCGCCGGCGACCTGTTCGGCGCCGTCGAGGCCGCCGCCGAGCTGCACCCGCTGCCCGGCATCGACCCGGCGCCCACCACCGCGCAGCTGGGCAGCGCCGGCCTCTGGTCGGACCGGCTGCCGCACTTCCGGATGGGCTTCACCCCGAGCAACGGCAATGAGATCCAGTCCGAGTACCTGCTGCCCCGCACCGCAGGGGTGGAAGCGCTGGAGGCGCTGCGCTCGCTGGCGCACCGGATCCGGCCGCTGCTGCAGATCTGCGAGGTCCGCACGATCGCCGCCGACGAGCTGTGGATGAGCACCGCGTACGGCGAGCCCACCCTCGGCCTGCACTTCACCTGGCTGCCCGCCCAGGCCGACGTCGAAGAGCTGCTGGCCGAGCTGGAGGCCCAGCTGCTGCCGCTGGGCGCCCGCCCGCACTGGGGCAAGCTCTTCCTCGCCGACGCCGCCACCCTCGCCCCGCGGTACCCGCGCCACGCCGACTTCCTGGCCCTGGTCGACCGGCTCGACCCGCGCGGCGCCTTCCGCAACGACTGGCTCCAGCGGCACGTCCTCGGCGACGCCTAGGTCGGCGACCTCCGCCCTGCGGCTGCGACGCAGACAGCCGGCTCAGCGCCCTGAGCGGCCCACTCAGGGACCCCGGGCGGGTCACCTCACCTCTCTTGTGCCTGGCGCAGGTGGACGGCGTCCTGCTGGACTGCCCGGGACCAGGAGTGATCTGGAGCGGTGACGGGCGGGAGGCCGATTCGATGTGGGTGTGGGCGGGACCGAGATGGACACGCCCCGGTGGTCGATTCAGCCGGGCCACGTGGCTCGCCAGCCTGCCCGTGGCGGCGCTCCTGATCTGGTTCGGGTGGACCCACATGGACGCCGGATCTGCCGCCGGGGGCGTGGGCTTCCTCGTCGCATGGACCGTGGGCATCGTCGCCATCACGGCCTGGAACTTCCGCACCATGTACCTCGGGCGAGGCGCGCGCGCCGAAGCCCTGCAGCGCGCAATCGAAGAGCATGACCCACGCTGAGTCCGTCGAGAGCACGTCTGGCGGATGTCGCTGAGGCCACCTTCGGGGTCGACATGGCCGGGTGCGGCACCGTCGACCCGGCTGAGCCTGCAGCACGAGAGGCGGCCGCCGCGGCCGGCTCAGGGGACGATGTGCTGGCTCTCCTTGGGCGGCCGGAGGCAGTCCTCCTCCACCGGCGATCGGGGCGGCAGCTCCGGCGCGGGCGGGGTGAGGCCTCATACGGCACCTGGCTCAGCGCGTGGGCCATCACGTTGAGCCGGGCCCGCTTCTTCACCTCGGCCTCGACCACCCACCGGGGCACCTCGGCGATGACGGGTCAGCGGGAGTCGCGTCGTTGGCTCCGGAGAACCCGCCCCGTCGCCCTCAACGGTCCCTACGGGACACCGCAGTCGCGCTGGTGCTCAGTCCCGCGGGCGGTCCACCGGCTCGGAGAAGCGGCCGGCGCCCAGTTCTCTGAGTGTTGACGTCCGCCGCAGTTCTTCGAGGGCCGCCTCGTCCAGCCACTCGGTCCTCGCACCCAACTCTCGCCAGAGGACGAGCCCGGGGGCGGCAGCGGCCACGGCGAACCGTGGGTCGCTCACCTTGATCGTGCCGGCGCACTTCCAGTCCGGCAGCCGCAGCCGGATGACGGTCTGTCGCCACTCATGCCGCGAAGTGGCCGCGACGAGGTACTCGAGGTCCTCCACTGACACCCGGTCGCGACCGTGCCAGTGCCAGACGGACAGGCGGCCAGCCGCGTCAGGCGCGTTCACGCACTCATGATCGGCTGCGCGATCGCGTCTCTCCAGCCGGCCGGCTCACTCGTCTCGTAGCGGGCCACTCAGGGACGACCTGACCGTCGTGGTCCTGGCTACGGCAAGACCCGAGCCAGTCCGGCGGGATCGTTCATCCAGGCAGCCGACTCGCGTTGGTCCTGCGGGACCTCGTCCAGCAGTCGGGTCGCGAAGTCGCGGACCGAGTACGTACCAGCGATGTGGCCGTCAACTGGGTGGACGGCGATCCCCACGTCGGCATCCGCCCAGCGACGCAGGCTGCTCACGAGCTCGTCCAGCGGTCGTTCGAGGACCCGCTCACCCGGCTCGCCGTCGTCCTGGTTCTCCGAGGACGCAGATGCCTCGTCAGGCCACAACGGAAGCAGTGTGTCCCCGTTGCGGTCCTCCCACGGCGTGACTCCTTCGTCGGTCCCCCAGCTGAAGCAGACACCCTGCTCGACCACGTGGCGAAAGAAGGCTGCGGCCCTGGACTTGTTGGCGGCCACCCGTTCGAGGGGCCTGGGAGGCATGCCACCGACCGTAGCCCCGGCGGAACCGTCGTCCCGGATGCCTGCGGCCCGTGTCCCTGCGCGAACCACTTCGGTTGACTCACTCCACCCGGAGGGCTGCCCTACGCCGAGCCTCTGCGAGGCGCCGTTCGAGTCGCTGGGCGGCTACCTCCCAGGCGTGCATCGGCGTGAACCCGTGGTCCTCGTACACCCACCAACCGGTTGGGTCGGCTTCCTGTGTCTCGATGGACTCCTCCAGGTAGACCGTCAGCCAGCTGGCTGACGCCTCCTCGTCAGAGAGACGGTCACCGCAGGCACCGCCTCTTTCGGCGCCCGCATCCCGCAGGAGTCGGAGGAGCTGGTCCTGCTCGAAGCGCAGTCGGATCGGCTCCCCATGACGTTCGAGTTCGACGACGCCCTGCTCAGGAACGAAGCTGCTCAGCACCTCGTGGACTTCCCGCACCGTCTCGCTTGCGCCCGCATCGACGGAGTAGGTCACCTCCACCTCACTCCCGAGCATGTCTGCGAAGCGACGCAGCACGCCCTCAGCCTCGGCATCCACGGCGACAGCGTGAGTCTTCTGCGCGGATCTGTCACTCAGGGCGATCTCTGCGTGTTGGCGCTCGAGCCACCCTCTGGGCGAGCCGGCGGTGGCGCCTCTCAGCGGCCCACCAAGGGACACCGCCCGCTTCCCATGCAAGACCGGTGTGCACCCATAGATTGACCGCATGGTGCGCCGACGTCCAACGCGCAGGCAGTCCTTCGCGCAGGTCGTGGACCAGTTGGACCCGGCGCAGCCGGGCGCAGATCAGTCAGCGCCAAACCCCAACCTCGCTCTGCAGCCCGAGTTCACCGACCGCAGCGGAGTCACGTGGATCCGGCGGGGAGGACTCATCACCGAGAAGCGTCTGCGGAAGTTGCTGCACGATCCTTCGGTGCGAGTGCTGCATGACCATCTGGGTGAGACGACGGAGGTGCCGGCCGACGGGCGCGAGACGTTCTGTCAGTCGGCGCGGGAGCTTTCGCGCCAGTCTCCGTACTCGCAGTTCACATGTTCGGAGTTCAAGAGCGAGGGTCGGCACCTCTTGGTCGTGCACGAGGACTGCTGAGCGCGCGAGTTCCCCCGAGCGTGAGGGACGCTTCCGAAGCCGCCCTCTGGGCGAGCCGGCGCTCGTGCCCGTGAGCGACCAATTCAGGGACTCCGGGGGCGTGGAGAGGCTCGCACCTCACATGCCCGTCCGCTGCTGTAGCTCGACGGTGAGCTGGGCGGCCGAGAACAGCAGACTGGTGTTCACCGTCAAGAGCGAGAAGACGTTGGTGGGCGGGTGGTAGTCGAGTTGACGGACTTGTCCGCGGACGTCCGCGGGTGTCTCGACCAGGTCGTAGTCGTCCTCCCACTGCCACACCTGTACGTCGGTGAACCGAAAGACGGCGACGGGAGTGGCGCGAGCCTCGACTGGAGTCCACTCGGGATCGTCGTAGACGAAGCGCATGGTCAGCGTCGGTTGTTGGACTCGGTAGTCAAAGCCAGCGAACTGCATCTCGTGCAGGCGAACCCAGATGCCACCCTCGGTCTGGAACTCGTAGGGCCTGAAGTCCGGGTGATCCAGACTGCTTCGTGCCACTCCCTCGTACTTGACCGGCGCCCGCTCCACCTGCGGCCACGCGTGCAGTGACGACTCGACGGGTGCGCTCGGCTTCATTCCTCGTCGGAACAGGCTCACGGTCAAGAACGCTAGCCGGTCCCGACCGCACGCCTGCCTGCCCGCGCGGCCCACTACTGACGACGCCGTCCTCGCCCTACGCTGATCGATCGATCAGCTGGCGCGCCTCACGAAGAGAGTCAGCTCGTCCGCACACCTCAAGCGAAATGCCCGTGCGACCAGATCAGGCGGGCGCGGCCGACGAACTGTGGATGAGCTCCGTGTACAGCGAGCCCACCCTTGAGCACAGATTCCGGGGCCGAGGGAGTCGCCGGACCACTGGGCGACGGGTGGAACGGTGTCGGACGGGGCGGCCCCCTGCCCCTCGCGTATGCCGTGCAGTGGAACGGGTAGCGAGTGGCATGTCCCAGTTCGAGATCACCGCCCTTGTCCTGGCCGAGCACGAGGTCTTCCGGCGGGAGTTCACCGCGCTCGACGACCTGCCCGCCGAGGAGCTCGCCGCCGCCTGGGAGGCGCTGAACGCCAAGCTCGAGGTGCACGCCGTCGCCGAGGAGCAGCTGTTCTACCCGCTGCTCGCCCAGGAGGCGGACGCCGAGCAGGAGACGGCGGAGGGCGTGCACGACCACAACGAGATCCGGCACGCCGCGGCCGCCGTCGGGGAGCAGCAGGTCGGCAGCGAGGCGTGGTGGGAGGCAGTCCGGAACGCCCGCCAGGTCAACGCCGACCACATGGCCGAGGAGGAGACGGACTTCTTCCCGCCCTTCAAGGAGGCCGTCGACGACGAGCAGCGCGAGGCCCTGGGGATGCAGTGGCTGGCCTTCCACGACGAGCACGAGCAGGCCGAGGGGTTGTCCGGCGACGACGCGGAGGTGGCCGAGGTGGTCGCCACCGAGGTGCCGGAGGGTGACCCGTCCCGCTAGGGACGCCGACCCGGCGCGGCTGCGGCGCGGAGGGCGAGCCCCGCAGTCACGCTCAGGGGACGATGTCGGGCACGATGTGCTGGCTCTCCTTGGGCGGCCGGAGGTAGTCCTCCTCCACCGGCGGTCGGGGCGGCAGCTCCGGCGCGGGCGGGGTGAGGTCCTCGTACGGCACCTGGGTCAGCAGATGGGCCATCACGTTGAGCCGGGCCCGCTTCTTCACCTCGGCCTCGACGACCCACCAGGGCGCCTCGGGGATGTCGGTGGCCGCGAACATCGCGTCCTTGGCCCGGGAGAAGTCGACCCAGCGGTTCCGGGCCTCGAGGTCCATCGGGCTGAGCTTCCAGCGCTTGGTCGGGTCCTTCAGCCGCTTCTGGAAGCGTTTCTCCTGCTCGGTGTCGCTGACGGAGAACCAGTACTTCACGACCGTGATCCCGCTGCGCACCAGCATCCGCTCGAACTCCGGGCACGACCGGAGGAACTCCTCGTACTCCTCGTCGGTGCAAAAGCCCATGACCCGCTCGACGCCGGCGCGGTTGTACCAGGACCGGTCGAACAAGACCATCTCCCCCGGGCCGGGCAGGTGCGCCACGTACCGCTGGAAGTACCACTGCCCCTTCTCCCGCTCGGTCGGAGCCGGGAGCGCGACGACATTTGCGTGCCGCGGGTTGAGGCTCTCGGTGATCCGCTGGATCGCACCGC
The DNA here is from genome assembly GCF_026967995.1 of Modestobacter sp. VKM Ac-2979. Taxonomy (NCBI): domain Bacteria; kingdom Bacillati; phylum Actinomycetota; class Actinomycetes; order Geodermatophilales; family Geodermatophilaceae; genus Modestobacter; species Modestobacter sp. VKM Ac-2979. The sequence goes on along the minus strand of NZ_JAPVBO010000003.1, from coordinate 81,553 downwards.
CCTTGCCGGCGGCATCTCGGCCTTCGAAGAGGACGACGACCCGCAGGCCCCGCGCGCGGATGTGCTCCTGCTGCTTCACCAGCTCCGTCTGGAGCCGGGACAGTTCCTTCTCGTAGTACTTCGTGTCGACCTTGCCGGTGGACTCCGGCGTCTCCTCGACCGACGACGTCGGACCCGGTGCACTGACCATGTGACGAGCATCATGCGCCGACCGTCCGGCGGCAAGCGGTGTGCCGTCGGGCTGCGGGACCCCGTGGCCCCGCAGCCCGGCGGGTCAGGCGCCGCTGGAGAAGGCGGCGTCGAAGGCGGCAGCCGGCGGGTCGAACGCCAGCCGGCGGACGAACTCCAGCGCCTCGGGCGCCCCGACCAGCCGGTCCATCCCGGCGTCCTCCCACTCCACCGAGATGGGGCCGGCGTAGCCGATGGTGTTGAGCATCCGGAAGCAGGCCTCCCACGGGACGTCGCCGTGCCCGGTGGAGACGAAGTCCCAGCCGCGCCGCGGGTCGGCCCAGGGCAGGTGCGACCCCATCCGGCCGTTGCGCCCGTTGCCGACCTGCTTCTTCGCGTCCTTGCAGTCGACGTGGTAGATCCGGTCCTTGAAGTCCCAGAGGAAGCCGACCGGGTCCAGGTCCTGCCAGACGAAGTGGCTGGGGTCCCAGTTCAGCCCGAACGCCTCGCGGTGGCCGATCGCCTCCAGGGTGCGCACCGTCGTCCAGTAGTCGTAGGCGATCTCCGAGGGGTGCACCTCGTGCGCGAACTTCACCCCGACCTCGTCGAACACGTCCAGGATCGGGTTCCAGCGAGCGGCGAAGTCGGCGTAGCCCTCGTCGATCATCGACTCGGGCACCGGCGGGAACATCGCCACGGTCTTCCAGATCTTCGACCCGGTGAACCCGACGACGACGTCGACGCCCAGCGCCCGGGCCGCCCGCGCGGTCGCCTTCATCTCCTCTGCCGCGCGCTGCCGCACTCCCTCGGGGTCGCCGTCCCCCCACACCCGGGGGTGCACCATGCCGCGGTGCCGCTCGTCGATCGGGTCGTCGCAGACCGCCTGGCCGTTGAGGTGGTTGGAGATGGCGAACACCTGCAGGCCGTGCCGCTCGAGCAGGTCCAGCCGCTCCTTGACGTAGCCGGGGTCCTCGGCGGCCCGGACGACGTCGAGGTGGTCGCCCCAGCAGGCGATCTCCAGGCCGTCGTAGCCCCACCCGGAGGCCAGCCGGCACACCTCCTCGAACGGCAGGTCGGCCCACTGGCCGGTGAACAGGGTGACGGGGCGGGGCATCAGCGGTCTCCTCAGATCTCGGTGAAGGCGGAGTTGTCGGCGGCGCTGCGCTCCACGGCGGCCAGCACCCGCTGCACCTGCAGGCCGTCGGCGAACGACGGCGTCGGCTGCTCCCCCGCGGCCAGCGCGGTGACCAGGTCGACCACCTGGTGGGTGAAGCCGTGCTCGTAGCCCAGTCCGTGGCCGGCCGGCCACCAGGCCCCGACGTAGGGGTGCTCGGCTTCGGTGACGACGATCCGCCGGAAGCCGGCCGTCGTGGCCGGCTCGCCGCCGTCGAAGAAGTGCAGGACGTTCATGTCCTCGAAGTCGAAGGCCAGGCTGCCGGCCGAGCCGTTCACCTCGATCCGGATGGCGTTCTTCCGGCCGAGGGCGAAGCGGGTGGCCTCGAAGGTGCCGAGCGCTCCCCCGGTGAACCGGCCCAGGAAGACGGCGGCGTCGTCGACCGTCACCTCCCCCATCCCCTCGCCGCCGACCCCGCCGAGCCGGCCGCTGCTGGCCGGTAGCGGCCGCTTGTTCACGAAGGTCTCCAGCAGCGCGCTGACGCCGGTGAGCGTCTGCCCGGTGATGAACTGGGTGAGGTCGACGATGTGCGCCCCGATGTCACCCAGCGCGCCGGACCCGGCCTTGTCCTTCTCCAGTCGCCAGGACATCGGCGATGCGGGGTCGGTGAGCCAGTCCTGCAGGTACTGGGCCCGGACGTGCCGGATCTGTCCCAACCGCCCCTCGGCGATCAACTGCCGGGCCAGGGTGATGGCCGGCACCCGCCGGTAGGTGAAGCCGACCATCGCCCGCACCCCGGACCGGGCGGCCCGTTCGGCGGCCTCGGCCATCGCCTCGGCCTCGGCGACGGAGTTGGCCAGCGGCTTCTCGCAGAGCACGTGCTTGCCGGCCGCCAGCGCGGCGATCGCCATCTCGGCGTGGGTGTGGCCGGGGGTGCAGATGTCGACGAGGTCGACGTCGTCCCGCTCGAGCACGCGGCGCCAGTCGGTCTCGGTGTCGGCCCAGCCGTACCGGGCGGCCGCGGCGGCGACCCCCTCGGGGTCCCGACCGGCCAGCACGGTCAGCTCGGGGGTCAGGGGCAGGTCGAAGAAGCGCGGCGCGGTGCGCCAGGCATGGGAGTGCGCCGCGCCCATGAAGGCGTGGCCGATCAGTCCGACGCGCAGCGCCGGCCGGGCAGGGAGGGTCATCGCAGGCTCCAGGGGTGGGACCGGCGCCGCCGGTGACCGGAGGGGGTCACCGACGGCACCGGTCGGGGAGGTCAGGACTCGAACGCGTCGTCGATGTACTGGTCGACGTTCTCAGCCGTGACCACCGGCGCGTTCAGCACGATCTCCCGCGGCACCTCCTGGGACACCAGGTCGGACATGCTCTTGCCCTGGGCGATCAGGCGGGCCAGCGCGATGCCGTCGGCGGCCTGGGTCGCCGGGTAGATGACGGTCGCCTCCAGCACCGAGTCACCGGACTGGATGTCCCGCATGGCGTTGGCCGAGCCGGCCCCGCCGACCATGAAGAACTCGTCGCGGCCGGCGTTGTTGATCGCGGCCAGCACGCCGACGCCCTGGTCGTCGTCGTGGTTCCACAGCGCGTCGATCTGCGGTGCGGCCTGCAGCAGGTTGGCCGCCACCTCCTCACCGGACTCGACGGTGAACTCCGCAGCCACCCGGTTGTCCACGTCCAGGCCGCAGTCGGCCAGTGCGTCGGCGAAGCCCTGGCTGCGCTCCTGGGTCAGCGGCAGCGAGTCGATGCCGGCGATCTCGGCCACGACGGCGTCGGGCTGGTCACCCAGCCGGGAGCAGATGTACGTGCCGGCGGAGACGCCCATCCCGTAGTTGTCGCCGAGGATGGTGGCGCGGGCGGCGAACGGGCTGGAGAACTCGCGGTCGACGTTGATCACCGGGATACCGGCCTCCATCGCCCGCAGCGCCACCGGGGTGAGCGCGGCGCCGTCGAAGGGCAGCAGCACGATCGCGTCGACGCCCTCGTTGATGAACGTCTCGACCTGCGCGATCTGGGCGCCGACCTCGTTGGTGCCCTCGGCGACGACCAGGTCGATGTCCTCGTGGCGGTCGGCCTCAGCCTGGGCGGCGTTGCTGATGCCGGCCATCCAGCCGTGGTCGGCGGCCGGCGCGGAGAAGCCGATCCGCACCGTCTCACCGGTCTCGTCGTTGGAGCTGGCGACGACGTCGCCGCCGCCCTCGTCGGAGCCGGAGCTCTCCGGCGTGTTGCTGGTACAGCCGGCCACCAGGGCACCGGCCCCCACCACGCAGACGGCGGTGGACAGCAGGCGACCGTACGGACGCTGCCTCGTTGCAGACATGTTCTCTCCTCGCAGATCGCCGCCCTGGCCGCGCAGCCAGGAGTCGGGGGTTCGGGGTGGTTCGGGTGGTGCGCCGGAGGCCGGGCGAGCCGGCCGTCGGTGCTGATCCCGCCGCAGCGGGCTCAGTGCGGGGGGCGACCGCCGGAGTCGCCGGGGCGGGCGCCGGCCGGCCCGCCGTCGGCGGCCGACCCGCCGGGCTGGGCACCGGTCGGGTTGCCGGGGGCAGCGGCGCCGCTGGGGCCGCCGCGGGCCTTCTTCCGCGGCCGGGCACCGCCGAGGGCCAGCCGCTGCTGCAGCAGGACGGCGATCACGATGATCACGCCGCGGGCCACCTCCTGCGCCGAGCTGGAGAGGTTGTTCAGCGTGAAGACGTTGGCCAGCGTGGTGAAGATCAGCACGCCCAGCACGGTGCCGACGATGGTGCCGCGGCCGCCGACCAGCAGGGTCCCGCCGATGACCACGGCGGCGATGGCGTCGAGCTCCAGCAGGGTGCCGTGGGTGGAGCTGCCGGTCGTCGTCCGGGCCATCAGCAAGACCGCGGCGATGCCGCAGGTGACCCCGGACAGCACGTACAGCCACACGGTGTGCCGCTGCACCCGGATGCCGGCCAGCCGCGCGGCCTCGGCGTTGCCGCCGACGGCGAAGGTGCGGCGGCCGAACGTGGTGCGGTTGAGCAGCACCCAGCCGGCCGCGGCGACCAGCGCGAAGACGATCACCAGCGAGGGGATGCCGAACACGTCGCCGGCGAAGAAGTCGATGAAGCCGCGGTCCTGGACGATCTGGGTGCGCCGGTTGGCGATGATCTCCGCCAGGCCACGGGCGGCCGCGAGCATCGCCAGGGTGGCGATGAAGGCGACGAGCTTGCCGTAGGCGATGACGATCCCGTTGACCAGCCCGGCGCCGGCGCCGACGGCGATCGCCGTGAAGACCATGACGATCCAGTGGAAGTCCTCCGCCATCGCCTGGGTGGCCAGCGTCGTCGCCCAGACCGAGGAGAGCGCGACCAGCGCGCCCACCGACAGGTCGATCCCGCCGCCGATGATCACGAAGGTCATCCCGACGCTCACCACGCCGATGACGGCCGCCGCCCGCAGGATCGTCAGCACGTTGTCCACGTCGACGAAGCGATCGGGCGCAGTGATGGCGCCGACCACGCAGAGCACCAGCAAGGCCACGACCAGCCCGAGGTTGCGGCCCAGCGGACCGCCCAGCAGGCCGGGCGCCTTGCCGCCGCCGTCCGATGCGCCGGCAGCGCTGCCCGCCGGCGGAGTCGCAGTGGTGGTCTCACTCATCACGCCACGTCCCCTTCGCGTGCGGCGCCCGAGGTCGGGGCCGCTCCTTCCATGACCATGTCGAGCACCCGGTGCTCGTCGAGCTCGTCGGCCGGGCCGCGGGCGACGATGGCGCCGTCGGCGATCACCAGCACCTGGTCGGCCATGCCGAGCACCTCCGGGATCTCGCTGGAGACGACGACCACCGCGACACCGCGGTCGGCCAGCGCCCGGATCAGCGCGTAGATCTCCGAGCGCGCGCCGACGTCGACGCCCCGGGTGGGCTCGTCGAGCAGCAGCACCTTGCAGTCGCGCAACAGCCAGCGGGCCAGCACGACCTTCTGCTGGTTGCCGCCGGACAGCGTGCGGACCTCGCGGTCGACGTCGACCGGCCGCAGGTCGAGCGCCTCGGCCTGGTCCCGGGCGGCCTGCTTCTCCGCCCCTCCGGACAGGAAGCCCCCGTTGGCGAAGCGGGCCAGGCTGGCCAGCGTGATGTTGCGGTAGATGGGCTCGCCCAGCAGCAGGCCCTGGCTCTTGCGCTCCTCCGGCGCCAGCCCGACCCCCGCGTCGACGGCGGCGGCCACGTTGCCGGACCGCAGCCGGCGCCCGGCGACCTGCACCGTGCCGGTGGTGGCCCGCCGGGCCCCGTAGACGGTCTCCAGGATCTCCGACCGGCCCGAGCCGACGAGCCCGGCCAGGCCGAGCACCTCCCCCGGTCGGACGGCGAAGGAGACGTCGCTGAACGTGCCGGCCAGCGAGAGGTCCTGCACCTGCAGCACCGGCTCCTCGGCCTGGCCGGGGAACTCGCGGCGCTCCGGGAAGACGTACTCGATGGTCCGGCCGGTCATCAGCGTGATGACCTCCCCGGTGGAGGTGTCGGCCGCCGGAAGCCCGGTGGCGACCGTCCGGCCGTCCTTGAGCACGGTGATCCGGTCACCGACGTCCCGGATCTCCTCCAGCCGGTGGGAGATGTAGACGACGGCGACGCCCTCGGCGGTGAGGTCGCGGATGACCTGGAAGAGGTGCTGGACCTCCTCGCTGTCGAGCACCGCGGAGGGCTCGTCCATCACGATCAGCCGGGCGTCCTGGGACAACGCCCGGGCCATGCTGACCATCTGCTGGGACGCCGCGGACAGCGAGCCGACCTCGGCGGTGGGCCGGATCTCCGGGTGCCCCAACCGGGCCAGCAGCTCACCGGCGGCCCGGTTCGCCTGGGCCGGCCGGGTGATGCCGAGGTGGGACCGCTCGCGGCCCAGGAACACGTTGTCCGCGACGGTCAGCCCGGCGACCAGGTCGAGCTCCTGGTAGATCGTGGCGATGCCCCGGGACATCGCCGCCTGCGGGTCGCCGAGGGTGATCTCGGCTCCGTCCCAGGTGATCCGGCCCTCGTCGGGCTGGTGCGCGCCGGCGAGCACCTTGATCAAGGTGGACTTGCCCGCGCCGTTCTGGCCGAGCAGGCAGTGCACCTCACCGGCCCGGACGTCGAGGTCGACGCCGTCGAGGGCGCGGACGCCGGGGAACTGCTTGACGATGCCGTGCATCTCCAGCAGCGGCGTCGCCGACGGAGCGCTCACGCAGAGACCCCGTGCCGGGCGAACAGGACGCCGGTCATGCCACCACTCCAGACTTATGCTCAGCACTGAACAGAAGTACGTCAGGCGGGACACTATGTCCGGCGTCACACAGGGGTCAAGAGACCGCGGCGGCGTTACCGAACCGCAACCGCAGCCGGGCAGCCGCGAGCCCGGCCCGTAGGCCTGGGAAGCGACTGCCCGAGGGAACGAACCCCGAGGTCAGCGGGCGGTCGGGGCCTCGGCGGAGGCGGCGTCGGCGCGCGCCACCTGGTAGGCAGAGTCCTCGTCCAGGAAGCCCTCGATCGCCATCAGCGCGGCACCGAGCCGCCCGGACAGGTCCGGCGCCGCACTCACCGAGATGTCCAGCGTCCGGGCGGCCAGCGGCAGCGACCGGCCGTAGACGGCCTCCCGGATGCCGGCCAGCAGCGGCGGCCCGGCCTGCGCCACCCCACCGGTCATCACGATCCGGTGCGGGTTGAAGAAGTTCACCAGGCTGGCCAGCACGGTGCCGATCGTCCGGCCGGCGTTGCGGACCAGCTCCAGGGCCGGCCCGTCACCGTGCGCGGCCAGCTGCACCAGCTCGCGCGTCGTCGTCACCGGCAGGCCGGCCGCCAGCGCGTCGCGGAGCAGGGCGCCGCCACCGGCGATCGCCTCGAGGCAGTTCTCGTTGCCGCACCGGCAGAGCACGGGCTCCCCGTGCGGCGGCGGGACGGAGATGTGCCCGATGTCGCCGGCGCTGCCCTGCGCGCCGCGGTAGACCTGCCCGTCGACGACGATGCCGCAGCCGATCCCGGTGCCGACCTTGATCACCAGCACGTCCTCGGTCGACCCGGCGATGCCCATCTCGCCCAACGCCATCACGTTCACGTCGTTGTCGGCGAAGACCGGGCAGTCGTACCGGCCGAACGCGCTGGGGATCGGGTGGTCGTGCCAGCCCGGCATGATCGGCGGGTGCACCGGGCGGCCGGTGGAGAACTCCACCGGACCGGGGACGCCGACGCCGACGGCGCACACGTCGGCCGGGGTCAGGCCCGCCTCGGCCAGCACCCCCTGGGCCAGCCGGTCGACCTCCGCCAGCACCGGGCCGGGCCCCTCGGCGATGTCGATGGGGTGGCCCACCGTCGCCAGGATCTCCGCCGACAGGTCGGTGACCGCGACGTCCACACTGGTCACGCCCAGGTCGACGGCGAGCACGCACCCGGCCTGGCTGTTGAAGCGCAGCAACGTCGGCGGCCGCCCACCGGTGCTCCAGCCGCGGCCGCCCTCCTCGAGCAGGTTCGCCGCGATCAGCTGGTCGACCCGCGCGCTCACCGTGTTCCGGGACGAACCGGTCAGCGCGACCAGCTCGGCGCGGCTCCGCGCCCGTCCGGTGCGCACGTGGTGCAGCAGCGCGCTGGCCGAGGCGGAGGTGGAAGACACGCCGTCATGGTGGCACGCGCGGCGGTGACCCGGCGGCGGTCATCGTGCGCGCGCTGTCACAGACCGACCGCGACCGTCGCCGCCAGCTCCCGGCACGCCTCGAGGTCCTCGGCCACCGGCGCCCCGGTCAGGCTCAGCGGTGCCGCCACCTGCCGCCAGCCCAGCGCACCGGTGATCCGCTGCACGCTGGTCAGGGCTCCGGCCGTGTCGTCGTTGCCGTGCACGTAGACCCCGTACGGCAGACCGGCCGTGGCGTCCAGGCACGGGTAGAAGACCGTGTCGAAGAAGTGCTTGAGCGCACCGGACATGTACCCGATGTTGGCCGGCGTCCCGAGCAGGACGCCGTCGGCGGCGAGCACGTCCGCCGCCCCCGCCGACAGGGCGGGCCGCACGGTCAGCTCGACCTCCTCGACCAGCGCGACGCCCTCGCGGACGGCGGTCAGCACCGCCTGCAGGGCCGGCGAGGGCGTGTGGTGGACGACCAGCAGGCGCGGCATCCCGGCATCCTCCCCCGCTCAGGGCTCCGTCCGCACGGCCTCCAGTCGCTGCGTGAAGTGGGCCGCGAGCGCGTCGGCGACCCGCTCCAGGCACAGCTCGCCGATGGCGGTGGAGAGCCCGTGCGCGTCGCCCATGACCCCGGTGTCGGAGATCGCCCCGATGCCGCCGGTGAACATCCGCTGCAGCAGGGCGTCGTCGACCGGCCCGGTGTACCCGCGGACCAGCCGCTCGGAGCGCACCTGCCCGGGCCGGAGGACGGCGTAGACGGACGACTCCGCGACGTCGGCGTGCCCACCGACCCGGTCGGGGTCTCCCCCGGCGTCGGCGACGGCGGACCGCCAGAGGTCGACCAGGCCGAGGAGGTCGGAGTAGACGACCACCCGGCAGTCCGGTCCCACGGCGGCGTCCAGCCGCTCCGCCATCTCCGCCAGCGGGGCGAAGTTCCCGCCGTGGGCGGAGAAGCAGAGGATCGACCGGAAGCCGTGCGCGGCCAGGCTCTGGCAGTAGTCGGTGTAGACCGCCTCGAAGGTCTCCGGGCGCAGGCTGATCGTGCCGGCGAAGCCCATGTGGTGCGGCGAGACACCGACCCGGATGGTGGGGGCGACCAGCGCCGTCCCGAGGCGTTGCGCCAGCTCCACCGCCAGCCGGTCGGCGTGCACCGCGTCCACGTCCAGCGGCAGGTGCGGGCCGTGCTGTTCCACCGCGCCGCACGGCACGATGACGTCGCACCGTCCGTCCGCGAGCGCGGCCTGCACCTCGGCTGAGGTCATCGTCTCGAGCAGCACGTCGTCTCCTGGAGGTTCTCGGCGGGGAACGGGTTCACGCGGTGATGCGGACGACGGCTTCGATCTCCACGGCGATGTCGAACGGCAGCTCGGCCATGCCGACCGCCGACCGGGCACCACGGCCGGCGTCGCCGAGCACGTCGACGAGGAGGTCCGAGCAGCCGTCGATCACGGCGGGCGTGCGGTTGAACCCGGGCCGGCAGTTGACCATCCCGAAGAGCTTCACCACCTGCCGCACCCGGCCGAGGTCACCCAGCTCGGCGCGCAGCGCGGCGAGCAGCTGCAGCCCGGTGAGCCGGGCGGCCTCCCGCGCGGTCTCCAGGTCCAGGCCACCGTCGCCGACCTTGCCGGTGACCAGGGTGCCGTCGGGCCGGACCGGGCCCATCCCGGAGAGGAAGACCAGGTCCCCGGCGGCCATGGCCGGCAGGTAGTTGCCGCCCGGCCCCATCGGGGTGGGCAGCTCCAAGCCCAGGTCGCGGAGCCGTGCGTCGACGTCCATGGGCGCATCCTGGCCTGCGGAGGCCCGGAACGGGAGTCCTCCAGCCCATCGGACTGGGAACATGACCGGGTGCTGCTCGCCGACGTCCTCGCCGCGTCCACCGCGGTCACGGCCACCCGGTCCCGGACCGCCAAGGCCGCGGCCATCGCCGCACTGCTGCGGGCCGCCGCCCCCGACGAGGTCGTGCCGGTCACCGGGTGGCTGGCCGGCGAGCCACGCCAGGGCCGGCTCGGCGTCGGCTGGCGCACCCTGTCCCGGCTGGGCGGGGGCACCGCGGCCGCGCCGTCGCTGACCGTCGCGGCGGTCGACTCGGCGCTGACCGAACTGGGCGGGACGTCCGGGGCCGGGTCCGCGGCGCGGCGTGACGCCGTCCTGGGCGGGCTGCTCGACGCGGCCACCCCGGAGGAACAGCAGTTCCTGGTCCGGCTGCTCACCGGTGAGCTCCGGCAGGGTGCGCTGGAGGGCGTCGTGCTGGATGCGGTCGCCGCTGCCGCCGAGGTGCCGGCCCCCGTCGTCCGCCGGGCCTTCATGCTCTCCGGCCGGCTGCCGGAGACCGCCGCGCTGGCGATGGCCGACGGGGCCGCGGCGCTGGCGGGCGTGCGGCTGGAGGTGGGCCGCCCGGTGCGGCCGATGCTGGCCAGTCCCGGGTCGTCGCTGGACGCCGCGCTCGACGACCTCGGTGCCGACGTCACCGTCGAGTTCAAGCTCGACGGCGCCCGGATCCAGGTGCACCGGGACGGCGACGTCGTCCGGGTGTGGACCCGGTCGCTGCGGGAGGTGACCGACGGCGTGCCGGAGCTGGTCGAACGGGTCCGGGCGCTGCCGTGCGACACCGCCGTGCTCGACGGGGAGACCCTCGCGCTGGACGACGACGGCCGGCCGCGCGCCTTCCAGGACACGATGAGCCGCTTCGGCAGCGAGTCGGCCGACGCGGGTGTCCTGCTGAGCCCGTTCCTCTTCGACGTCCTGCACCTGGACGGCCGGGACCTGCTCGACGAGCCGCTGGCGGTGCGGCTGGACGCGCTGGCCGGACTGCTGGCCGACGACGCGCACGCGGCGCTGCGGATGCCCGGGGTGCGCCGGCCCACCCCGGAGGAGGCGGCCGGCGTCCTCGACGACGCGCTGACCGCCGGGCACGAGGGCGTGGTGGTCAAGGCGCTGGACGCGCCCTACGCCGCCGGTCGCCGCGGCAAGGCGTGGCAGAAGGTCAAGCCGGTGCACACCCTCGACCTGGTCGTGCTCGGCGCCGAGTGGGGCTACGGACGACGAGCGGGTTCCCTCTCCAACATCCACCTCGGGGCCCGCGACCCCGACGGCGGCGAGGCGGTGATGGTCGGCAAGACGTTCAAGGGGATGACCGACGAGCTGCTGGCCTGGCAGACCCGGACGTTCCCCGAGCACGCCGCCGAGCGCCCCGACTGGGGCGTGCTGCTGCGCCCCGAGCTGGTGGTCGAGATCGCGGTGGACGGTGCCCAGCGCAGCACCCGCTATCCCGGCGGCGTGGCGCTGCGGTTCGCCCGGGTACTGCGCTACCGCCCGGACAAGACCCCGGCCGAGGCCGACACGATCGACGCGGTGCGTGCCCTGCTCGCCGGTGGCCCGACGGCCGACTGACCGGGGCCGGTCAGCGGCGGTGCCAGTGCGCGGCGCCGGCCGCGGCCAGCCCGAGCACGGTCATCGACAGCCCCACGCTCCGGTCGGCCACGTCGCCGCCGCGCCGACCGACCAGCACGGCCGCGCCGTCCAGCGCGGTGAGCAGCAGGGTGACCTCCGTGGTGCGCCGGGCCTGGGGCACGGGGGTGACCAGCAGGGCCGCGCCCATCGCGATGTTCCGGGCGGCGATCAGCCGCACCAGCAGCGGCAGCGCGATGTCCTTGCCGGTGGCCCGCTCGTCGACCCCCAGCGCCCGGGTCATCGCCCGCGGCGCGAACAGGGCGCCGGTGCCCAGCCAGATCGACAGCGTGCCGATGCTCTTCCGGGTCACGTCCCAGTTCAGCGTCATGCCCGGCTGGTGCCCGGCCGCCCGGCTCGGAAACCGGTGGCCACCAACACCAGCACGAACGCCAGGTACGGCAGCGTGGCCGCGCTGGCCACGACGTCGCTGACGGTGGCCACCGCGAAGGCACCGATGTCGGGTGAGTCCAGCGGCCCGAGCACCCGGCCGGCGCCCAGTGCGGCGATCGACACGGGCAGGGTCAACAGCGCCGACACCGCCCCGCCGGTGACCACCCCGGCCAGCACCGTCCCGGGCGCACGCCGCGCCGCCCGCACCGCGAGTGCGGCCCCCCGACGCAGGGCACCGGCTGGGGTGAGCCGCCCGCTGTCGAGCAGGCCGACGAGCGCACCGGTCACCCACAGCTGGGCGACCAAGGCGGTCAGGAAGCCGACGACGTCGACGGCGAGGGCGGCCCACAGGCGGGGGTCGTCCCAGACCAGCACCTGCCGCAGCACGTCGGGGACGGTGTTGACGGCGGTGGCGATGACGGAGGCGAGGAAGGCGGCCGGGGCGTGCCGGCGGAGCAGCCGGAGGGCGGCGGCGAGCGTGCCGGTCGTGGAGTGCCCGGAGCCGTCCCCCGGCGCGGTCACGACCGGGTGGCGACGAGCGCCGTCCAGCAGCCGGCCAGCCGGGTCTCCTGCGCGGTGACGGTCAGTCCGGCGGCCCGGCACGCCTCCGCCAGGGTCGCGGGGGTGGGGCGGTCGCCGTCGGCCGGGTGGGCGGAGACCGCGCGGAGCACCCGGCTGTCGATGAACCGGGCGGTCATCTCGCAGGAGTAGAAGCGGCCGCCGGGGCGCAGCACCCGCGCGGCCTCGGCGACCACCGCCCGCCAGTCCTCGGTGTGGTGCAGCACGTGCCAGCCGAACACCGCGTCGTAGGCGGCGTCGTCGGCGCTCAGCCGGGTCGCGTCGCCCTGGCTGACCTGCACCCGGTCGCCGAGGTCGCGCACCGCCGCGCGACAGTCCGCCACGCTGGCCGGGAAGATCTCGACCCCGTCGGCGTGCGCGGCGCCGAAGGTGTCCAGCGCCGACCGCAGGCCGGTGCCGCGCCGGCCGGTGCCCAGCTCCAGCACCCGGCCGTCGAGCACCGGGCCGCCGAGCCGGCGCAGCAGCCGGGCCTCGATGCGGGCCTGGACCAGCGCGCGCAGGCGGGCGTCGACCCACAGCCGGGTGCCGTCGACGAAGGTGGGTGGGACGCCGGGCGCCCGGCCGCTGCGTGCGGTGGCCGGGCCGGACGGGGAGTGTTCGGGGAGGTCACGCACGCCAGCCGGTGTGCCCGCCGGGGACCGCACGAAACGGGACGGCGCCGTCCCGGGGCGGTCGCGCGGATCAGCTCGCGGGGGTGTCGGCGTGCCGGCGGCGACCCCCGCGTGCCGTGGAGCCCGGGTCGGCCAGGAGGAGCAACGCCCCGATCCCGACGAGCAGCCAGAGGCTGACCAGCCGGTAGACGAGCACGGCCGGCACCGCCTGGCTGGCCGGGAGGCCGACGGCGACCAGCGCCGAGGCCAGCGCCGCCTCCACGACCCCGATGCCGCCCGGGGTGAGCCGCGCCGAGGAGACCAGCGCACCGGCGCCCCAGGCGAGCAGCAGCCCCTGCCACGGGATGGGCGCGCCGACGGCCACCAGCGCCAGCGCCAGCGCGGCGACGTCCAGCACCCAGTTGGCCAGCGCCAGCAGGCCGGCGGCGGACGCGGCACCGAAGGACAACCGGAAGGCACCCAGGGAGGTCAGCAGCTCCTCGATCCGCCGCTCCACCTGCCTGCCCCGCAGCGAGCGCACCCAGCGGCCCAGCGTCGTGACGACGCCGGTGGCCAGCCGGACGACCACGGTGCGCGACCGCTCGTGCCGGAGGACCAGCACCAGCCCCACCACCGGCAGGACGCCGGCCGCCGTGGCGAGGAAGGCACCGAGGGAGCCCCAGAGCGAGCCGGTGGCCGCGGACCCGACGGCCAGGACCACCGCCAGCGTGGCCGTGGCCGCGATCCCGGAGACCGCGAGCGCCCAGCCCACGAGGGCGGGACTGTTGCCCAGCGCGTGCAGCCGGCGGTAGGTGTACGCCGCGCTCGCCGCGGCCCCGGCCACCGGGACCGTGGAGGCGATGGTGTTGCCGGCGTAGATGGTGGTCGAGGCGTGACGCAGCGGGACGTCGCCGCCGCCCGCGCGCACGAGCACCCGCTGCTGCAGCGCCAGGCAGTGCAGGGACAGCAACTGGGTCAGCGCGGCGAGGACGACCCAGGACCAGGTGACGCCCACCAGGCCGTCCCACCACTCGGCGAGCCGGTCCCGGAAGACGACGACCGCCGCACCGACCGCGACCAGCAGGACGACCCTGAGCAGGGCGCCGACCACCTTCCGGCGACGACTCCGCAGGCCCGCCGGTGAGGCACCGGAGGCAGGGTCGGGCGCCTGTGGCGCTCCCGACTCTCCTCTCTCGCCCACCCACACATGTTCCCCGTCCACACACATCCGGCACACCTCAGGGGTCGGCGAGCGGTCGGGCACCTCCAGATGATGTGCGCTGGCGGCGGGTTCCGTGACCGGGACCCGCCGTCAGCGCACAGTGCTCAGGAGCGGGCGGCCGGGGTCAGGCGCCGGTGACCTTCGGCGCCACCTCGGTGCCGAGCAGCTCGATGCCGCGCAGCAGGTCGGCGTGCGCCAGCCGGGGGTTGGTCATCTGCAGCGAGATCCGGTCGACCCCGCCGAGCTGCCCGGAGATCCGCGCCAGCTTCTCGGCGACGGTGTCCGGGTCGCCCATGAAGAAGGCCCCGTTCGGCCCGCTGGTGGCGTCGAACTGCGCCCGGGACGGCTGGGAGAAGCCGCGCTCGCGGGAGATCTTCGCGAACATCTCGTGCCACCCCGGGTAGATGGTGTCCGCGGCAACCTGGTTGCTGTCGGCGACGTACCCGAAGACGTGCAGCCCCACCTGCAGCTTCTCCGGGGCGTGCCCGGCCTGGGCACCGGCGCGGCGGTAGAGGTCGATGAGCGGCGCGAACTGGCGGGGCTCGCCGCCGATGATCGCGACCATCAGCGGCAGCCCGAGCAGGCCGGCCCGGGCGAAGGACTCGGGGCTGCCCCCGACGCCCACCCAGATCGGCAGCGGGTCCTGCAGCGGCCGCGGGTACACGCCCTGGCCGGTCAGCGCCGGGCGGTGCCGGCCGGACCAGGTGACCTGCTCGGAGTCACGGATCTGCAGCAGCAGGTCGAGCTTCTCGCTGAACAGCGTGTCGTAGTCGCCCAGCGAGAGGCCGAACAGCGGGAAGGCCTCGGTGAACGAACCGCGCCCGACCACCAGGTCGATCCGGCCCTTGGCGATCAGGTCGAGGGTGGCGAACTGCTGGAAGACCCGCACCGGGTCGGCGGCGCTGAGCACGGTCACCGCGCTGCCGAGCCGGATCCGGGACGTCCGCGCCGCGGCGGCCGCCAGGATGACCGCCGGCGCCGAGTCGTAGTACTCGCTGCGGTGGTGCTCGCCGATCCCGAAGGAGTACAGCCCCACGCGGTCGGCGAGCTCGATCTCCTCCAGCAGGTCCGCCATCCGCTCCTCGGGGCCGACGAGGCGCTCCGTGGTCGGGTCGGTCACCGCTGAGACGAAGCTGTCGACGCCGAGGTGCATGGGGTCCTCCTGAGGGCTCGCGGACGACGCGGGTCGGCGTCCGTCAAGCGCTCAACCACCCGTTCCCCTGGATCGTTCCCCACCGGACCGCCCGGGTGGCCCGGCACCGGGTAGACACGGCACATGACCGACCACGCCGACGCCCGGATCCCCCGCCCGGCCGACCCCGCCCACCTGGACCAGCTGCGCGCGGCCACCGACCGCGCGGCCGCCACTGCCGAGCCGCTCGCCTCGGCCCACGACGGCGCCCCCGAGGAGCTGCTGGCCCGGGCCGAGCAGGCGATCGAGGCGGCGTCGGCGGACCTGCTGGGGCTCAGCCACGACCTGCACGCCCATCCCGAGGAAGGGTACGAAGAGCACCGGTCCGCCCGGGCGGTGGCCGACCTGCTCGCCCGCTCCGGGATCGAGGCCGAGGTCGGCGTCTTCGGCCTGGAGACGGCGCTGCGGGCCCGCGTCGGCAGCGGCGGGCCGACGGTGGCGGTGCTGGCGGAGTACGACGCGCTGCCCGGCATCGGCCACGGCTGCGGCCACAACGTCATCTGCGCATCCGCCGTGGGCGCCTTCCTCGGCCTGGCCGCCGTGCTGGCCGACGGCGGGGTCGCCGGGACGGCGCTGCTGCTGGGCACCCCCGCCGAGGAGGGCGGCGGCGGCAAGGAGGTGATGGCCCGCGCCGGCGCGTTCGACGGCGTCGACGCCGTGGTGATGCTGCACCCGTTCTCCTACGACGCCGCGGTGCAGCCCTTCCTCGGCCGCCGCCAGCTGCGCGCTGTCTACACCGGCATCGCCGCGCACGCCTCGGCCCAGCCGTTCATGGGCCGCAACGCGCTGGACGCCGTGGTGGCCGGTTACAACGGCGTGGCGATGCTGCGCCAGCACGTCCCGGACACCGACCGGGTGCACGGCGTCATCACCGACGGCGGGCAGCGGCCCAACGTCGTCCCGGAGACCGCCGAGGCGCTGTACTACGTGCGCTCCGCGACCCCGGAGACGCTGGCCGACCTCAGCCGCCGGGTGGAGGCGGTCATGGCCGCCGCGGCGGAGATGACCGGCTGCGGCTACGAGCTGTTCTGGGACGAGCTGCCGGCCTACCTGCCGATCCGGGCCAACCTCGAGCTCGCCGCCCGGTGGACCCGGCACCAGGCCCGCCGGGGCCGCAGCGCCCTCCCGCCCGGCGTGACCCCGGCGTCCCTGGCCGGGTCGACCGACCTGGGCAACGTGAGCGTCCGGGTGCCCTCGATCCACCCGATGATCGCCATCGCCGGGCCGGACACCTCCATGCACACCACCGGCTTCGCCGAGGCCGCCGCCTCCCCGGCCGGTGACCGGGCGGTGCTGGACGGCGCGGTGGGCCTGGCGCTCACCGCGCTGGACGCGCTGGTCGACCCGGCCGTGCTGGCCGCGGCGAAGGCGGAGTTCGAGGCGGACGGCGGCGTCCTGGAGCTCACCGACCTGCTGGGGTGACGGGACCTTCGACCCGGGCGCCCGGCGGCCCGGTCCGCGCACGATCGGACCGCGCCGACCCCCGGCGTTCACCCGCGACCGACAGTGTGGAGCGCATGACCGAGCAGGCGACCGCGACGGTGCACTACCCCGACGACGAACTCGACCTGGACCTGCGCTGGTGGGCCGCAGCCAACTACCTCACCGTCGGCCAGATCTACCTGCGGGACAACGCGCTGCTCGCCCGGCCGCTCGCGCACCCCGACGTCAAGCCGCGGCTGCTCGGCCACTGGGGCACCAGCCCGGGCCTGTCGGCGCTGTACGTGCAGCTCAACCGGCTGATCCGGCGCACCGGCACCCCGTGCCTCTACGTCGCCGGGCCGGGGCACGGCGGTCCGGCGCTGGTCGCCGCCACCTACCTGGAGGGCACCTACAGCGAGGTCTACCCGCAGGTGAGCCGGGATGCGGAGGGGGTGCACCGGCTGTTCCGGCAGTTCTCCACCCCCGGCGGCGTCCCCAGCCACGTGAGCGTGCAGACCCCGGGCAGCATCCACGAGGGCGGCGAGCTCGGCTACGCGCTGGTGCACGCCGCTGGGGCGGCCTTCGACTCCCCCGACCTGCTGGTGGCCTGTGTGGTCGGGGACGGCGAGGCGGAGACCGGCCCGCTGTCCGGCTCCTGGAAGATCCCCGCCTTCCTGGACGCCCGCCGGGACGGCGCCGTCCTGCCGGTGCTGCACCTGAACGGGTACAAGATCAACAGCCCGACGGTCTGGGGTCGGTCGTCGGACGGGGAGATCGCCGACTACCTGAGCAGCCAGGGCTGGGCGCCGGTGTTCGTCTCCGGCGACGACCCGCGCGCGGTGTTCCGGGACCTGGAGGCCGCCGTGCGCACCTCGCACGACCGGATCCGGGACATCCAGGCCGCCGCCCGCGGCGGGGCCGAGGACGTGCGCCCGGGCTGGCCGGCGATCGTGCTGCGCACGCCCAAGGGCTGGACCGGCCCGGCGCAGGTCGACGGCGTGCAGATCGAGGGCACCTTCCGCGCGCACCAGGTGCCGCTGTCGGGGGTGCAGACCGACGGCGCGCACCTGGCCCTGCTGGAGGACTGGCTGCGCTCCTACTCCCCCGAGACCCTCTTCACCGCCGAGGGCGCGCTGGTGCCCGAGCTGGCCGCGCTGGTCCCCGAGGGCGACCTGCGGATGGGCGCGACGCCGTACGCGAACGGCGGGCGCCGGCGCACCCCGCTGGACCTGCCCCCGCTGGAGCCCTACGCCGTCGACGTCCCCGCGCCGGGGACCACCTACGCCCAGACCACCCACCCGCTCGGTGAGCTGCTGCGCGACGTCTACGCCCGCACCACCACCGACGACGGTGGCGGGACGTTCCGGCTGTTCTGTCCCGACGAGACGGCCAGCAACCGGCTCCAGTCGGTGTTCGAGGTGACCGACCGCTGCCTGCAGGCCGAGGTGCTGCCCACCGACGACCACCTCTCCCCGCACGGCCGGGTCATGGAGGTGCTGTCGGAGCACCTCTGCCAGGGCTGGCTGGAGGGCTACCTGCTGTCCGGCCGGCACGGCCTCTTCGCCACCTACGAGGCCTTCGCCATGGTGAGCGCCTCGATGGTGGTCCAGCACGTGAAGTGGCTGCAGCACGCCGCGACGCTGCCCTGGCGGGCGCCGGTCTCCTCGCTGACGATCCTGCTGACCAGCACCTGCTGGCGCAACGACCACAACGGCTTCAGCCACCAGGGCCCCGGCCTGCTGGACACCGTCATCCCGCTCTCCCCGCAGGTGGTGCGGGTGTGGCTGCCGCCGGACGCGAACACCCTGCTGTCGGTCGCCGAGCACTGCCTGCAGAGCACCGACCACGTCAACCTGCTCATCGCCGACAAGCAGCCGCACCTGCAGTACCTGACCCTGGAGCAGGCGCACGCGCACGCGGCGGCCGGGGCGTCGGTGTGGGACTGGGCCGGCACCGAGGACGACGGGCAGGGGGAACCGGACGTCGTCCTCGCCGCGGCCGGCGACGTCCCGACGATGGAGACCCTGGCGGCCGCCGAGCTGCTGCGGGAGTGGGTGCCCGCGCTGCGGGTCCGGATGGTGAACGTGATCGACCTGATGGGCCTGCTCCCCCCGGACGACCACCCGCACGGGTTCTCCGACAAGCACTTCGACCAGCTGTTCACCGCCGACACCGACGTCGTCTTCGCCTTCCACGGCTACCCCCGCGCCGTGCACCAGCTGCTGCACGGCCGCCCCGACCCGGCCCGCTTCCACGTGCGCGGCTTCGAGGAGCAGGGGACGACGACCACCCCCTTCGACATGGTGGTGCTCAACCGGATGAGCCGGTACCACCTGGTGATCGAGGCGCTGCGCCGTTCCCGGCGGGCACCGGAGCGGGGCGCGGAGCTGGTCCGGTTCT
Organism: Modestobacter sp. VKM Ac-2979; assembly: GCF_026967995.1. Classification (NCBI taxonomy): domain Bacteria; kingdom Bacillati; phylum Actinomycetota; class Actinomycetes; order Geodermatophilales; family Geodermatophilaceae; genus Modestobacter; species Modestobacter sp. VKM Ac-2979. The sequence goes on along the minus strand of NZ_JAPVBO010000003.1, from coordinate 62,439 downwards.
GCCGCGCGCAGCTCGACCGGCACCACGGGTACGTCCGCGAGCACCTGGAGGACATGCCGGAGGTCCGGGACTGGACCTGGGGCGCGGGGGCGGCACGGGGATGACCGACGGCGCCGTCCTGGCCGTCAACCCCGGCTCCCGCTCCCTGAAGGCCGCCGTGCACGACGCGGCCGGGCAGCGGCTGCTCGACGTGCACGTCACCCGGCCGGTCGACGACGCCCGCACCGCGGTCGCCGAGCTGGCCGACCGGGTGGCCGCCGAGGGCATCCAGCTCGTCGCCGTCGCCCACCGGGTGGTGCACGGCGGGCCGGAGCACGTCCGCCCGGCGCTGGTGGACGACGAGCTGCTCGCGTCGCTGCGGGCGCTGGCGCCCTTCGCCCCGCTGCACCTGCCCGGGGACGTCGCGGAGATGGAGGCCGCCCGGGCGCAGTGGCCGGACCTGCCGCAGGTCGCCTGCTTCGACACCGCGTTCCACGCCGACCTGCCCGCGGAGGCCCGGCGGCTGCCGCTGCCGGCCGAGGTCGACGCCCTCGGGGTGCGGCGCTACGGCTTCCACGGGCTCAACCTCGAGCACGTGGTCGACACCGTCCCCGAGCTCGGCCGGGCGGTGATCGCCCACCTGGGCGGCGGCTGCAGCGTCACCGCGGTGGTCGAGGGCCGGTCGGTGGCGACCTCGATGAGCTTCTCCCCCACCGGCGGCGTCCTGTCGGCGAGCCGCAGCGGCGACCTGGACCCCGACGCGCTGCTGTTCCTGGCCGACCGCGGCTGGTCGGTCGAGGAGCTGCGCGACCTGGTCGACCACCGCTCGGGGCTGGCCGGGATCGCCGGCTCCACCGACGTCCGGCAGATCACCGAGCGGGCGGACGCCGGGGACGCCGACAGCCGGCTGGCCCTCGACGTCCTCAGCCGATCGGTGGCGGTCGCCGTCGCCGGGTACACCGCGGTGCTCGGCGGCCTGGACACCCTGGTGTTCACCGGCGGCGTGGGCGAGCACTCGGCGACCGTGCGCGCCGCCGTCGCCGACCGGCTGGCCCACCTCGGCGTCGTCCTGGACCCCGCGGCGTCCGCCCCCGGGGACCTGTCCGCCGCGGGAGCGGCGGTGCGCACCCTCGTCGTCCCGGCCGACGAGGAGGTCGTGCTGGACCGGCAGGCCCGCCGGGTGCTCCGCGAGCTCAGCCGCTGACCTCGGGGGCGTCGCGCAGCTCCCGGTACAGCCGGGCCAGGTCGGGCAGCTGGTGGTGGGCGTTGAGCCCGCTGGGGTTCGGCGCGACCCAGGTGGTCACCCCGCCGACCCGCTCGGGCTGGCGCCCCAGCGTGGCCCGCGGGCGGTCGAACGCCTGTCGCCAGGCGGTGACCCCGAGGACGGCGAGCACTCGGGGCCGGTACCGGACCACGAGCGCCTCGAGCGCCTCCGCACCGGCGCGCAGCTCGGCGGGGTCCAGCTCGGCCGCCGTCCGGGTCGGCCGGTCGACGACGTTGGTCACCCCGAGCCCGTGGCGCAGCAGCTCCGGGCCCTCCGCCGGGGTCAGCCGGCGCGGGGTGAGGCCGGCCAGGTGCAGCGCGGGCCAGAACCGGTTGCCCGGCCGGGCGAAGTGCTGACCGGTCTCCGCCGAGCGCAGCGACGGGTTGATCCCGCAGAACAGCACGTCCAGGCCGGGGGCGATCAGGTCGGGCACCGGTTTCGACCCTCCGTGCGCTGTCATGGCGGCCAGTCTCCCGCCCCGGTGTGCGGCCGGGCCCGGCACGGGTGAGGCTGTCCCGGGCACATCGCCTGCGAGACCAGTCGACGGACAGAGGAGCACCATGGCGCGGGCAGCGGTCACCGGCAGCAGCGGGAAGCTCGGCCGGGCGGTGGTCACCCACCTGGTCGAGCAGGGCTGGGACGTCCTCGCCCTGGACCGGGTGCCCAGCCCGCGGGCCGACGTCGAGTCCGCGGTCGTCGACCTCACCGACTCCGGCCAGGCGGTCGAGGCGCTGGCCGGCTTCGACGAGCACCGCGCGCCGATCGACGCCCTGGTGCACCTGGCCGCCGTCCCGGCGCCCGGCCTGCTGCCGAACGCGGCCACCTTCGCCAACAACGTGACCGCCTCCTACAACGTTTACAGCGCCGCGCTGCGGGCCGGCGTCCGGAAGATCGTCTGGGCCTCCAGCGAGACGGTGCTGGGCCTGCCCTTCGACGAGGCCCCGCCCTACGTCCCGGTCGACGAGGAGTACGCGCCCCGGCCGACGACCACGTACTCGCTGGTCAAGACGCTGGAGGAGGAGCTGGCCCGGCAGCTGTGCCGCTGGCACCCGGACCTGTCGATGACCGGGCTGCGGTTCAGCAACGTCATGTACCCCGAGGACTACGCCGCCTTCCCCGGCTACGACGCCGACCCGGCCGTGCGGCGTTGGAACCTGTGGGGCTACATCGACGCCCGCGACGGCGCCCAGGCGGTGCGCCGCGGGCTGGAGCACCGCGAGCCCGGGGCCGACGTGTTCATCGTGGCCAACGCCGACACGGTCTCCGCCCGGCCGAACGACGAGCTGCTGGACGCGCAGTTCCCCGGGGTCCCGCGCCGCCGGGAGGTCGGCGAGCACGAGACGCTGCTGTCGATCGACAAGGCCCGCCGGGTGCTCGGCTTCGCGCCCGAGCACTCCTGGCGGGACACCGTCGGCCAGTGATCTCCCGGCTGCTCCTGCTCGGCGCCACCGGCGACCTCGCCGGCCGCTTCCTGCTGCCCGCACTCGCCGAGTCGCTCGCGGCGGGCCGGCTGCCGGGAGACCTGCAGCTGCTGGGGGCCGCCGAGCAGGACTGGGACGACGCCCGGTTCGCCGAGCACGTCGCCACCCGGCTGCGGGAGCACGCCGGTGACCTGCCGGCGACCGCCCGGCAGGCGCTGGTGGACGCCGCCCGCTACCGCCGGGTCGACCTGGCCGAGCCGGACACCGTCGCGGCCGCGGTGACCGCCTTCACCGGGACCGGGCCGGTCGCCGGGTACCTGGCGCTGCCGCCCGTGCTGTTCCCCGCGGCCGTCCGGGCCCTGGGGGCTGCCGGGCTCCCGCCGGGCAGCCGGATCGCGGTGGAGAAGCCGTTCGGCCGGGACCTGCCCGACGCACAGGCGCTGAACGCGCTGCTGGCGGCGGCGACCGGCGACGTCGAGGAGGCGGCCTTCCGGGTCGACCACTTCCTGGGCATGCCGGCGGTGGCCGCCCTGCAGGAGCTCCGGCAGCCCGGCGGCGTCCTGGCCGGGCGGTGGAGCGCCGAGCACCTCGCCCGGGTCGACGTCGTCTGGGAGGAGACGCTGGACGTCGGCGGCCGGGCCGGCTTCTACGACCGGACCGGCGCGCTGCGCGACGTGCTGCAGAACCACCTGGTCCAGGTGCTGACCGTGCTGGCGATGGAGCCGCCCGCGACGTCCGCCGAGGCCGACCTGCACCGGGTACGGCTGGACCTGCTCCGGGCGGTGCGGGTGCCCGAGGTGGGGGCCACCCGCCGGGCGCGCTACACGGCCGGCCCGTCCACCCGGGCCTACGTCGACGAGGACGGCGTCGACCCGGCCCGGTGCACCGAGACCTTCGCCGAGCTGGAGTTCACGGTGGACACGCCCCGGTGGGCCGGCACCCGGTTCGTGCTGCGCACCGGCAAGGCCCTGGCCGCGGACCGCAAGCACGTGGCGCTGCACCTCCGGACGCCGGCGCCCGCGGAGTGCCCGCCGGGGGTCGAGCGGGTCGCCGAGGACCGGCTGCAGGTCCCGCTGGACGGCGCCCAGCAGGCCGGCGCCGGGGTGGCGGTGCACGCACCGGGCGAGCGCAGCGCCTACAGCGCGGTGCTCACCGACGTGCTGTCCGGCAGCAGCCGCACCGCGGTCAGCGCCGCGGAGGCCGAGGAGGCCTGGCGGTTCGTCGACCCGGTGCTGCGGGCCTGGGCCGCCGGCGAGCCGCCGCTGCTGGAGCACCCCGCCGGCTCCGCCGGGCCGCCCGGGGAACGCTGACCACGGCCCACCGCCGGAGCTCCGGCGCCGGTCGGTGGGGGTCCACCGAGTGGTCCACCGCCCGGTCCACCTGGTGATCCACGAGTGGCATCGCCCGTGCGGAGCGACCAGACTCGCCGTCGTGTCCGTGGCCCTTCGGCTACCGGCGGTGAGCACGGCAGGCAGCGCCGGCGCTGAGGGGCGCACCGAACGCCGACCAGGAGGAGGACCGAGCGAGTGGACATCCCCGCGATGCGGGCGAGCTTCAGCAAGGCGGCCGCCCACGGAGACCAGGTCCCGCTGTGGTTCTACTCCCACCTGTTCCTGACCCACCCGGAGACGCGGGACATGTTCCCGGTGTCCATGGCGACCCAGCGCGACCGGCTGTTCGCCGCCCTGGGTGAGGTCATGGCCCGGGTCGACGACCTCGAGGCCCTGGTGCCGATCCTGCAGCAGCTCGGGCGGGACCACCGCAAGTTCGGCGCGCTCGCCGCCCACTACCCCGCCGTCGGGGCCAGCCTGCTGGCCACCCTCGAGCACTTCGACGAGGACTGGGACGACGAAGTGGCCGCCTCCTGGACCGAGGCCTACGGCCTGATCGCCGAGGTCATGATCGGTGCGGCCGACGAGGTGGCCGAGCAGCCGGCCTGGTGGGAGGCCGAGGTGGTCGCGCACGAACGGCGCACCCTGGACGTCGCCGTCGTGCACGTGCGCCCGCGGACGCCGCTGGAGTACCTGCCCGGACAGGCGATCTCGCTGGAGATCGACCAGCGCCCGCGGCTGTGGCGGTGGTACTCCCCCGCCAACGCCCCCCGGTCCGACGGCGTGCTGGAGCTGCACGTCAAGGCCCGGGACGGCGGCCCGGTCAGCTCCGCGCTGGTCCGGCTGACCCAGGTGGGCGACGTGATGCGGCTCGGGCCCCCGGTCGGGCACCTCAGCCTGGACACCGAGTCCGACCGCGACCTGCTGCTGGTCGCCGGCGGCACCGGGCTGGCGCCGCTGAAGGCGGTCGTCGACCAGGTCGCCCGGCACGGACCGGCCCGGCGGGTCGACCTCTTCGTCGGTGCGCGGACCGAGGACGCGTTCTACGACCGGGCCGACCTGCGCCGCCTGGAGCAGGAGCACCCGTGGCTGACGGTGACGCCGGCGGTCTCCCAGGAGAAGGGGTCGCCCTCCGAGCACGGGGACATCGGCGACGTCGTCCTCCGGCACGGCCCCTGGAACAGCCGGGACGTGTACATCGCCGGCAACCCGGCCATGATCGAGGACACCGTGACCCGCCTCATCCACTCGGGGGTGCCCATGGCGCGCATCCGCACCGAGGTGTTCGCCCCCAGCCGACCGAGCCCGACTCTCGACGGGAAGGTGACCGAATGACCACCAGCCACAACGGGTCCGGCTACGAGGCGGGGCCGCCCACGGCCGATGACCTCCGCGCCGTCCACTTCACCCCGGCGAGCATGCTGCACCCCGGCTACACCAACCGCGAGGTCGACGCCTTCGTGACCCGGGCGGCCGACGGGCTCGCCCAGCTCACCGACGAGAACGGCCGGCTCGCGCGGGAGAACGTCCAGCTCGCCGAGGAGAACGCCCAGCTGCGCGCGCACCTGCAGTCGCTGCAGGAGCAGGTGGACGCCGCGGCGTCCCGGCCCTCCCCCAGCGACCAGGCCGTCGGCATCCTGGCCACCGCGCAGCTGACCGCCGACGACTACGTGGCCGAGGCGGAGGACTTCAGCCGGCAGATGACCAGCGAGGCGCGCGCCCAGTACGAGGAGCAGCTCACCGCGGCGCGGGAGAAGGCCGGCGCGATCATCGAAGCAGCGCAGGAGGCCGCTGCGGCGATGCGCGGCAACGGCGTCCCGATGGGTGGCGCGCGCCAGCCGGAGTCCGAGGAGCTGCAGGAGCAGGTCGCCTACCTCAAGGCCTTCAGCCAGGCCTGCCGGGTCCAGCTGCGCTCCTACCTGGAGGCGCTGCTCAGCGACGTGGAGACGGAGTGGGGACGGGCGCACCCGGGCGCGCTGCCCACGCCGCCGCGCGGGACCCGGCCCCAGCAGCTCGAGCGCGGCCGGCCGGACGTGGCCTTCTCCGCCAACGCGACCGGCGAACCCGGCGACACCCCCGAGCCCGCCGGGGCCGTCCCGGCGTCCCGCTCCTCCGCCTGAGCCGAGCGGCGCCCCGCGGCCTGGCTCGGCCGCGGGGCGCCGATCGGACCAGAGTTCCGGTCAGACGAGGCCGTGCGCGTGGACGGCCTCGGCGACCTGCAGGAAGCCGGCCACGTTCGCGCCGAGCACCAGGTCGCCGGGGGCGCCGTACTCCTCGGACGTCTCGTGGCAGCGGGCGTGGATGGCCCGCATGATCTCCTCCAGCCGCTGCTCGCTGTGCTCGAAGGTCCAGCGGTCCCGGGAGGCGTTCTGCTGCATCTCCAGCGCCGAGGTGGCCACCCCGCCGGCGTTGGCCGCCTTCCCCGGGGCGAACGCCACCTCGCCGCCGCGGAGCTCTCGCACGGCGTCCGGCGTGGTCGGCATGTTGGCGCCCTCGACCACGTAGCGGCACCCGTTGCCGACCAGCGCGCGGGCTGCGTCGGCGTCCAGCTCGTTCTGCGTGGCGCTGGGGATGGCGACGTCGCACGGGACGTCCCAGATGCTGCCGCCCTCGACGAAGCGGGCCGAGGCCACCCGGTCGGCGTAGCCGCTGATCCGGGCCCGCTCGACCTCCTTGACCTGCTTGAGCACCTCGAGGTCGATGCCCTTCTCGTCGACCACGTAGCCGGCCGAGTCCGAGCAGGCCACCACCGTGCCGCCGAGCTGGTGCACCTTCTCGATCGCGTAGACCGCCACATTGCCCGAGCCGGAGACGGTCACCCGCTTGCCGTCGAAGGAGTCACCGCGCACCTCCATCATCGCCGCGGCGAAGAAGGCCGCGCCGTAGCCGGTCGCCTCGGTGCGCACCTGCGCGCCGCCCCAGCCCAGCCCCTTGCCGGTGAGCACGCCGGACTCGTACCGGTTGGTGATCCGCTTGTACTGGCCGAACAGGAAGCCGATCTCCCGCCCGCCGACCCCGATGTCCCCGGCCGGGACGTCGGTGTACTCGCCCAGGTGCCGGTAGAGCTCGGTCATGAACGACTGGCAGAACCGCATCACCTCGGCGTCCGACCGGCCCTTGGGGTCGAAGTCCGAGCCGCCCTTGCCGCCGCCGATCGGCATGCCGGTGAGCGCGTTCTTGAAGATCTGCTCGAAGCCCAGGAACTTCACGATGCCCAGGTTCACCGACGGGTGGAACCGCAACCCGCCCTTGTAGGGCCCCAGCGCCGAGTTGAACTCCACCCGGAAGCCACGGTTGATCCACACCTCGCCCCGGTCGTCCTGCCACGGCACCCGGAAGATGACCTGCCGCTCCGGCTCGCAGATCCGCTCGATCGTCTTCATCTCGGCGTACTCGCGGTGCCGGGCCAGGACGGGGACCAGCGAGTCCAGCACCTCCCGGACCGCCTGGTGGAACTCGGTCTCCCCGGGGTTCCGCTGCAGGACGTCCTGGTAGATCTGCTCGACGACCGCCGACACGTCGGTGTCCATGACCTGCTCCTGTCCTCGATGTGGCGTGCACCACACCACTGCCCCAGGTCTGCCCGCTCAACCCGCGCCCTCCGGCAGCGGGCGGGGACACGCCCGCTCCGTCAGGCCCCGCGGGCCAGCCGCAGCTGCTCGGCCAGGGCGGAGGCGAGCGCGGTGGTGTCCATGGCCGCGGTGACGATCGTGGCCCCCTGCGCCGCGTGGGACGCCGCCCCGGCCCCGTCGAAGGCGTGCACGCCGACGGGCACGCCCGCGGCTCGGGCCCGCGTGATGACCGAGGAGAGGACCTCCTGCAGCTGCGCCGGGTCGCCGGCCAGCCCGAGGGACGAGGCCAGGTCGACCGGGCCGACGTAGACCCCGTCGAGGCCGTCGACGGCCAGGACTGCGTCGAGCTCGGCCAGCGCCTGCGCGGTCTCCAGCACGACCAGCACCAGCGGTTCGTCCACCCCGCCGGACAGCCGCCCGGCGGACCGGTTGCCCCGCGGCGCGTAGCAGCAGGCGGCGACGACCTCCCGCACGTGGTCGGCACCGAGCACGTTCGGGACCAGGACGCCGTGGGCACCGAGGTCCAGCGGCCGGCCGACGTCGGCGAACTGCGCGCTCCGGGTGCGGACCAGCGGCACCGAGCCGGCCGCCGTCACCGCCGCGGTCACCCCCGGCAGCTCCGCCTCGGCGAGCGCGCCGTGCTGCAGGTCCAGCACGACGAAGTCCGCGCCGGTGCGGGCCAGCAGCTCCGCGGTCATCGCGCCCGGCAGCTGGCTCCAGAGCCCGTGGCAGGCCTCCCCCGCCGCCCATCGCTCGCGGAGGGTGCGACCTCCGCCCGGCTCCACGTTCACGCGTCCCGCCCCGTGTCCCGCTCCTCGACCAGCACGCCCCCAGTCTGCCGCCCGACCTGTTGCGCGCGGCGGCGGTGCGGGTGCCAAGATCCCTGGATCGCGGCTGCCGTCGTCGGGACTCCCCGCCGTGCGGCCGGCGCCCGGACAGCCTTCCCGGCGTGGCCCCGGCCACCCGGCCTCCCGAGAGCGAGCAGTGATGACCAGGACCCCACACACCGGGACCGATGCCGACTCCAGCTCACCGGGTCGGTCGAGCGGCCTGTCCTCGCTGATGCGGCCGGTCAACGCCGTCGTCGAGCGGTACATCCCCAGCGCGCTCGTGTTCGCCGTGGTGCTGACGTTCGTCGTGGCCGCACTCGCGCTGCTGCTCACCGACGCCGGCCCCATCGACGTCCTGGACGGCTGGGGCGACGGGTTGTCGGGGCTGCTGGCCTTCATGACCCAGATGGCGCTGATCCTGCTGCTCGGGCACACGCTGGCCAACACCGGGCCGGTGCGGCGGCTGCTCACCCGGCTGGCCGCCGTGCCCCGGACGGCGCTGCAGGCCTACCTCTACGTCTTCGTGATCGCGGCGCTGGCGTCGCTGATCACCTGGGGCCTGGGCCTGGTCGTCGGCGCGCTGCTGGCCCGGGAACTGGCCGTGCAGGGGCGGGAGCGGGGCCAGCGCCTGCACTTCCCGCTGCTGGTGGCCGCCGGGTACTCCGGCTACGTCATCTGGCACATGGGCTACTCCGGCTCGGGCCCGCTCACCGCCGCGACCGAGGACTCCTTCCTTGCCGAGACGCTGGGCGGCACCATCCCGATCAGCGAGACCATCTTCACCTGGTGGAACATCACCGCGGCCGTGGTCACGATCCTGGTCGTCGGCCTCGCGCTGGCCGCGGTCGCACCCCGTGGTGGTGACCGGGTGATCGAGCTGCCGGCCGACGTGCGCGACACCGAGGGGGTGGCGCTGGACGACGAGGTGGTCACCCCGGCCGACCGGGTCGACGGCAGCCGGCTGGTCACCACCCTGGTCGGCCTGGCGCTGGTCGCCTACCTGGTGCACCACTACGTCGACGGCGGCACCGCCACCCTGGACATCGTCAACTGGACGTTCCTGGCGCTGATCTTCCTGCTCGTCCGCAACCCGTTCGAGCTGATCGCGCTGGTGAAGAACGCGGCCGCCAACGTCGGGGAGATCCTGCTCCAGTTCCCGCTGTACGCCGGGATCATGGGGATCATGTCGACGACCGGCCTGATCGCCGTGTTCTCCGACGCCGTCGTCGACATCGCCTCCCCGGCGACGTTCGGCCTGCTCGCCTTCCTGTCCGCCGGCGTCGTCAACTTCTTCGTCCCCTCCGGCGGCGGTCAGTTCGCCGTCCAGGGGCCGGTCATGATCGACGCCGCGCAGAGCCTGGGTGTCGACCCGGCTGTCGCGATCATGGCGATCGCCTACGGCGACCAGTGGACGAACATGATCCAGCCGTTCTGGGCGCTCCCGGTGCTGGCCATCGCCGGGCTCAAGATGCGCGACATCCTCGGGTACACGACGGTCACGCTGATCGCCTCGGGCCTGGTGTTCGGCACGGTGACGCTGCTGCTCGGGGTGCTGGCCTAGGGCACGCCGGCGACGGCCGGCCGGTCAGCTCCAGGGCGACCGGCCGCGCCGTTCCCGGTTGGCGGCGTCCAGCCGGGTGAGGGTCCGCACCCCGCGGACGACGTCGCCGGCCAGCTGCACCACGGCGTCGACCACCCCGTCCAGCCAGGTGTCGGTGCGCGGCCGGGCCGGCGGGGACTCCGGCCGGGAGCTCCGCCCCAGGGCTCGGAACAACAGCACGCAGAGGGCCAGGAACAGGAACAGCTCCACCGGGCTCCCCCGTCCAGCAGGTCGGCGCCCCGGGTGGGGTGCCGTGCCTCCACGATGACCCCGCCGGTGCCGGGGTGCCAGCGGCAGGAACGCCACCGACCGCAGGAGGGCTGCCAGTCCGTCAGGCCCGGGCGCAGGCCAGCGGCGGCGGCTCCTCGAACACCAGCAGCGTGCGCGAGCTCAGCACGCCGGGCATGCCCTGGATCTCGTCGAGCACCAGCCGCCGCAGGTCGGCGTTGTCCCGGGCGCGGACGAGCAGGATGACGTCGAACTCGCCACCGACCAGGCCGATGTGCGCGATCCCCGGCAGAGCGCGCAGCCGCTCCCGGACGTGCCGCCAGTCGGCCTGGCGGGTGTTGAGCGTGACGTATGCCGAGGTGCCCAGCCCGGCCGCGACCGGGTCGATGTCGACGCAGAACCCCCGGATCACCCCGGAGGCCCGCAGCCGCTCGACGCGGGCGTAGGCGTTGGCCCGGGAGATGTGCAGCTTCTCGGCCAGGGCCCGCATGGGCATCCGGCCGTCGGCGGTCAGCTCGTCCAGGATGCGGCGGTCGATGTCGTCCAGGGCACTGGCCACGTGTCTTCTCCTCCGGGTGTTTCGCGGTCGGGCGCTGGACATCTGGCTCGATCCGGGGCGGTTCGACGCGACGTCCTCTCGCATCTGGCCAGCCCCTGGCGCGCAGATGACGCCTCATCCACGATCCCACCATGACACGTGACCTGGATCTCCTCCTGCCGTCACCTCACCCGGTCGAGCTGATCGACCCCACCGGCCAGACCGTGGCCGAGGCCGCGCACGAGCTGCCGGACGACGCCACCCTGCTGCGCGCCTTCGCCGGGTTGACCACCGCCCGTCGGATCAACGACCAGGCCGGCGCGCTCGCCCGCCAGGGCCGGCTCGCCGTCTACCCCTCCTCGCACGGGCAGGAGGCGTGCCAGGTGGCCGCCGCCCAGGTCCTCACCGACGACGACTGGCTCTTCCCCACCTACCGGGACACCGCCGCCGTGGTGATCCGGGGCGTCGACGTGGCCGAGGCGTTCCTGCCGCTGCAGGGTGCCTGGCACTCCGGCTACGACCCCCACCGGTACAAGGTCGCGCCCCAGGCGACCCCGCTGGCCACCCAGCTGCTGCACGCGGTCGGCGTCGCGCACGCCGCCCGGCTGCGCGGCGAGCCGACCGTCGCGCTCGCGCTGTGCGGTGACGGCGCGACCAGCGAGGGCGACTTCCACGAGGCGCTGAACTTCGCCGCGGTGTTCCGGGCGCCGGTGGTGTTCCTGGTGCAGAACAACCAGTACGCGATCTCGGTGCCGCTGGCCCGCCAGTCGGTCGCCCCCTCACTGGCGCACAAGGGCATCGGCTACGGGGTGCCCGGCGAGCGGGTGGACGGCAACGACGTCGCGGCCCTGCTCACCGTGCTCGGCACCGCGATGGCGCGGGCGCGGGCCGGGGAGGGCCCGCAGCTCGTCGAGGCGCACACCTACCGGATGCAGCCGCACACCAACGCCGACGACTCCCGGCGCTACCGCCAGGACGACGAGGTGGCCGGCTGGGTGCAGCGCGACCCGGTGGCCCGGCTGGAGACCTGGCTGCGCCAGCACGACCTGCTCGACGACGCCCAGCTGGCCGCCGTCACCGCCGACGCCGACCAGCTCGCCGCCCGGATGCGCACGGAGCTGGCCCAGGACTCGACGCCCGAGCCGGCCGAGCTGTTCGCGCACGTCTACGCCGCCCCGACACCGCAGCTGGTCGAGCAGGCCGCCGTCGTGGCCGACGAGCTGAGCCGAGAGGACGACCACTGATGACCAGCACTGCGACGACGGGGACCGTCGGGCACGAGAAGCTCACCATGGCGCAGGCGCTGAACCGCGCCCTGCGGGAGTCGATGGCCGAGGACGACTCGGTGGTCGTCTTCGGCGAGGACGTCGGCGCCCTGGGCGGGGTCTTCCGGATCACCGACGGGCTCACCGCCGAGTTCGGCGACACCCGCTGCTTCGACACGCCGCTGGCCGAGTCCGGCATCGTCGGCATGGCCGTCGGCATGGCGATGAACGGCATGCGGCCGGTGGTGGAGATGCAGTTCGACGCCTTCGCCTATCCGGCGTTCGAGCAGATCACCAGCCACGTGGCCAAGATGCGCAACCGCACCCGCGGCGCGGTGTCCCTGCCGATGGTCATCCGCATCCCCTACGCCGGCGGGATCGGCGGGGTCGAGCACCACTGCGACTCCTCCGAGGCCTACTACGCGCACACCCCCGGCCTGCACGTCGTCACCCCGGCCAACGCCGCGGACGCCCACCGGCTGCTGCGCGCGGCCATCGCCTCGCCGGACCCGGTGGTGTTCATGGAGCCCAAGAAGCTCTACTGGACCAAGGAGGAGGTCGACCTCGGCGCCGAGCTGCCCGGCATCGGCCGGGCGATGATCCGCCGCGAGGGCACCGACGCCACGCTGATCGCCTACGGCCCCTCCGTCCCGGTCGCCCTGGAGGCCGCGGAGGTCGCCGCGCAGGAGGGGCGCAGCCTGCAGGTCGTCGACCTCCGCTCGATCGTGCCGTTCGACGACGAGACGGTCTGCGCCGCGGTCCGCTCCACCGGGCGCGCCGTGGTGGTCGCCGAGGCCCCCGGCTTCGCCAGCGTCGCCTCCGAGATCGTCGCCCGGGTCACCGAGCGCTGCTTCCACTCCCTGGCCGCACCGGTCCGCCGGGCCGTCGGCTTCGACATCCCCTTCCCCTCGCCCAAGCTCGAACACGTCCAGCTGCCCGGGGTCGACCGGGTGCTCGACGCCGTCGACGACCTGCAGTGGGACCTGTCGTGAGCGCGGAGACCTTCCTGCTCCCCGACCTGGGCGAGGGCCTCACCGACGTCGAGGTGGTCCGCTGGCTGGTGGCCGAGGGCGACGTCGTGGCCGTCGACCAGATCGTGGTGGAGGTCGAGACGGCGAAGTCGGTCGTCGACGTCCCCACCCCGTTCGCCGGGCGGGTGGCCACGCTGCACGCCGCCGAGGGCGAGACCGTGCTGACCGGCAAGCCGCTGATCACGGTGACCGCGGCGGAGTCGGCGCCCGAGCCGGCCGCCGCGCCGGTCCAGCCCGACGCCGCCGACTCCCCCGAGGCCGAGGCCTACCGGGAGGAGGAGCAGGCCGGCTCCGGCAACGTGCTGATCGGCTACGGCACGCAGGCCAGCACCGGCTCGGGACGGCGGCGCCGCCCCCGTCCGTCGGGGCAACCGACCCCCGCAGCCGCCACCACCGCTCCCGAGCCGGCTCCCGCTCCCGCTCCGGCGCCGGCTCCCGATCCCTCGCCGGCTCCGGCCACCGCTGCCGACGAAGAGCCAGGTGGCCCTCGCGGGGTGCCGAAGGTCGTCTCCCCGCTGGTCCGCCGGCTGGCGCGGGAGAAGGGCGTGGACCTGCACGGACTGGCCGCGGCGAACGGCGGTGGGGTGATCACCCGGGCCCACGTGGAGCTGGCCTCCACCGCACCGGCCCCCGACGCCGCACCGGCCGCCACCGAGGCCGCGCCCCCGGCGCCGTCCGCCACCCCGGTGGACGGCGAGCGTCGGATCCCGCTGAACGGGTTCCGCCGGGCGGTGTCGGCCGCGCTGTCCCGCAGCCGGGCGGAGATCCCCGAGGCGACCGTCTGGGTCGACGTGGACGCCACACCGCTGGTGGAGCTGCGGGAGAGCGCGCGCACTGCGAGCGACCCGGGGCCGGGGCTGCTGGCCTACCTGGCCCGGTTCGTCGTCGCCGGCCTGCGCCAGTACCCGGTGCTCAACTCCCGGCTGGACACCGAGCGCCAGGAGATCGTCGAGCACGACCGGGTCAACCTGGGGCTGGCGGTGCAGAGCGACCGTGGGCTCGTCGTCCCGGCGGTGCTGGGCGCGGAGACGATGACCACCGAGCAGCTCGACCGGGAGATCCGGGCGCTCACCGCTCGGGCGCGCGAGGGCCGCGCCAGCGCCGAGGAGCTCAGCGCCGGCACCTTCACGCTGAACAACTACGGCGGGTTCCGGGTCGACGGCAGCGCGGCGATCATCAACCACCCGCAGGTGGCGATCCTCGGCTTCGGCCGCATCCTCGACCGGCCGTGGGTGGTGGACGGCGAGATCGTGGTCCGGAAGATCACCCAGATGTCGTTCGTCTTCGACCACCGGGTGTGCGACGGCGGGACGGCGTCGGGGTTCATCCGGGCGGTGGCCGACGCGATCGAGGACCCGGCGTCGGCCATCCCCCGGCTGTGACCGGCCGGCCGCTGCCCGCCCGCCCGGCGGGGACCCCCGTGGTCCCCGCCGGCCCCGCTGCCTGAGGAGACCCATGCCCGACGTACCTGCGCTCGACATCCCCGTGGGGGCGACCGCGACGCTGGAGCTCGTCGTCACCCCCGAGCTCACCGTGCACTTCGACGAACTGGGCCCGGTGCACCCGGTCTACGCGACGTACAGCATGGCCAAGCACTTCGAGGAGGCCGGCCGCAAGCTGCTGCTGCAGTACCTCGCGCCGGGCTCGGCGGGGATCGGCCGGTCGGTGGCGGTCGAGCACCTGGGGCCCAGCTGGGTCGGGGACACCGTCACGGTGGTGGCCCGCTGCACGGAGGTCTCGGGCAACCGGCTGACCTGCGCGTGCACGGCCACCGACGCCGAGGGCCGGGAGCTCGGCCGCGGGACGACGGTGCAGGTGGTCCTTCCCGAGGAGCTGCTGGAGGCACGGATCGGCCCGGCCGCGCGGGCACGACGGGACGGAGCGGCCCAGCCCCGCTGAGCTGCCCCCGGGCGCGGGCTCAGCGGCGGCGCAACACCGAGCGGTCGAGCTGCGCCACGTCGGTGACCCCGAGCAGCTGCAGCGCCCGGCGCAGCTCGGCGGCGAACAGGTCGACCGCCCGCTCGACCCCGGCCTGACCACCGACGGCCAGCCCGTACAGCTGCGGCCGGCCCAGCAGCACCGCACGGGCGCCCAGGGCGAGGGCCTTGGCGACGTCGGTGCCCCGCCGGAAACCGGAGTCGACCAGCACCTCGAGCTCGTCGCCGACGGCGTCCACGACCTCCGTCAGCGCGGTCACCGTCGCCCCGACGTGGTCCAGCTGGCGGCCGCCGTGGTTGGAGACCACGACGGCGTCCACCCCGGCCGCCGCTGCCCGCCGGGCGTCGGCCGCGGTCAACACGCCCTTCACCACGAACGGCCCGCCCCACGCCTCGACCATCCACGCGATGTCGTCCCAGGTGACGGTCGGGTCGAACTGCCGGCCCACGAACTCCATCACCGCCTGCGGCCCACCGGCCACGTGCCGCACGTTGGCGAAGGTGACCGCCTCGGAGCGGAACAGGCCCCACCACCAGTGCGGCCGCCGGGCGCCGTCGGCCAGCGTGCGCAGCCCGAGCTCCGGCGGGATGGTCAGGCCGTTGCGCAGGTCCCGCTCCCGGGCCCCGGGCACCGGGGTGTCCACGGTCAGCACCAGGGCCCGGTAGCCGGCCTCCCGGGCCCGGTTGATCAGCTCCTTGCACAGCCCCCGGTCGCGCCAGACGTAGAGCTGGAACCACTGCGGCGGGCTGCCCGCGGCGGCGATGTCCTCCAGCGACGTCGTGCCCAGGGTGGCCGCGGTGTACGGGATGCCGCGGGCCGCAGCCGCCCGGGCCACGGCCAGCTCGCCGTCCGGGTGGACCATCCGGGTGAACCCGGTGGGCCCCAGCACAAGCGGCAGCGCCGTGCGGGCACCGAGCACCTCGGTGCCGAGCTCGACCTCCCCGACGTCGCAGAGCACCGAGGGCACCAGCTCCAGCTCGTCGAAGGCGCTGCGGTTGCGGCGCATCGAGACCTCGTCCTCGGCGGCGCCGTCGACGTAGTCGAAGACCGCGCGCGGCAGCCGCCGGCGGGCCGTGGCCCGCAGGTCCGCGACCGTGTGGCAGCGGGCCAGCCGGCGCCGGTCGCCGTCCAGCTCCGGCCGCTGCACCCGCAGCAGCGCGACCATCTCCGCCGGCGTCACGTCCGCTCGGTGGCCCGGGTCGCACCGCTCCCCGACCTAGGGGCCGCCGGGGTCCCACCGGGAGCCTCGGCAGCAGGGGCGACATCGGCGTCGGCGTCGGCCGCGAAGCCACCGCCGAGGAAGCCGCCGGAGACCCGCGGGTCGGTCGACAGCGCCGCGGGGTCGCCCTCGAGCACCACCCGCCCGCGGTCCATCACCGAGACCCGGTCGGCGACGGCGAAGGCGGCCCGGGCGTTCTGCTCCACGACCACCAGGGTCAGCCCGTCGTCGCGGAGCTGGCCCAGGGCGGAGAAGATCTCCCCCACCAGCCGCGGCGCCAGCCCGACGCTGGGCTCGTCCAGCACCAGGACCCGAGGCTGGGCCATCAAACCCCGGGCGATCGCCAGCATCTGCTGCTCACCGCCGGACAGCGTCCCGGCCGCCTGCTCCAGCCGCGGCTCCAGCCGCGGGAACAGCGCCATCGCCCGGTCGCGGGCCTCCGTCCGGGCCGACGCCGGCCCCCGCCGCCGGGTGTAGCCACCCAGCACCAGGTTGTCGGCCACGCTCAGCGACGGGAACACCAGCCGGTTCTCCGGCACGTGCGCCAGCCCGGTGCGGGCCAGCTTCTCCGGCCCGTACCCGGTGACGTCGGTGCCGGTCAGGTGCACCGTGCCGGCGGTGACCGGCAGCAGTCCGGACAGCGCCCGCAGCAGGGTCGTCTTGCCCGCACCGTTCGCGCCGATGACGGCGACCAGCTCGCCGTCCCCCGCGCTCAGGTCGATGCCGTGCAGCACCGCCAGCCGGCCGTAGCCGGCGTGCAGTCCACGGACCTCCAGGCTCATGGCCGTCCCTCCCCGGACCCGGCACGCACCGGTCTGCCCACGCTCGGCCGGCTCACGGTGCGCCCGCCTCGGCGACCGCGGCCGCGGCACCGTCCTCCGGCTCGACGCCCAGATAGGCCGCGATCACCGCCGGGTCGTGCCGCACCTCGTCCGGCGTGCCCAGCGCGATGCGGACGCCGTCCTCCAGCACGGCGACCCGGTCGGCGAGGGCGAGCACCGCCTCGACGTCGTGCTCGACCAGCACGATGGCCATGCCACCGGCGCGGAGCCGACGCAGCAACCGGGCCAGCTCGCGCCGCTCCGTGCCGGACAGGCCGGCCATCGGCTCGTCGAGCAGCAGCAGGTCGGGGTCCAGCGCCAGGGCCCGGGCGATCTCGACCAGCCGCTGCCGGCCGAAGGGCAGGTCGGCGGCGAGCCGGTCGGCGTCCTCCCCCAGGCCGAGCAGCTCCAGCAGCTCGCGCGCCGACTCCTCGACGGCGCGCTCCTCCCGCCGGGCCGGCAGCACCAGCGCGGCCCCGAGCATCCCGGAACGGCTGCGCAGGTGGCGGCCGACCATCACGTTCCCCAGCACGGTGGCCGAGGTGAAGATCTGCAGGTTCTGGAACGTGCGGGTCGCCCCCGCCCGGGCGAACACGTGCGGCTTGCGCCCCTCGACCCGGGTGCCGGCCATGGTGACCTCGCCCGCGGTCGGGGTGACCGCACCGCTGATCATGTTGAAGGCGGTGGTCTTGCCGGCACCGTTGGGCCCGATCAGCGCCACGATCTCCCCCGCCGAGACGGTGAGGTCGAAGTCGTCGACGGCGGTGACGCCACCGAAGCGCTTGGTCAGCCCGCGGACCTCCAGCAACGGCGTGCCCGGGGCCGGCCGGCCCTCCCGCGCCAGCAGCGGCACGTCGTCGGCCACCGGCTCCAGGTGGATTTCCTCCTCGTCGCCACCGGGCTCGGGCGCGCTGCCGGCCATCCGTCGCCGCGCCCCGGTCCACAGCTGGTGCAGCCCACCGGGCAGGAAGATCATGATCGTGGTGAGCAGGATGCCGAAGCCGATCAGCTGCACCTCACCGACCGCGCCGGGCAGCAGCTCCGGGATCAGCCGGCGCAGCCCGTCGTCCAGGCCCTCCACGGCGAAGGCCCCGACGACCGCGCCGTAGACGCTGCCCACGCCGCCGAGCACCGCCATCAGCAGGAACTTCACCGACAGCGGGAAGTTGGCCGCGTTCGGGTTGATCACCCCGAGCCAGTGGGCGAACGCCGTCCCGGCGACGCTGGCGTAGGCGGCGGAGAGCACGAAGACCTGCACCCGCAGCCGGAAGGTGTCCACTCCGAGGGACTCCGCGGCCACCTCCGAGTCGTTGACCGCGCCCAGCGCGCGCCCGATGCGGCTCTCCACGATGTTGCGGGCCAGCCACAGGCCGAGCAGCACGACCGGGACCAGCAGCAGGTAGTACTCGGTCGGCGAGTTGTAGGTGCGGCCGTTCATCTCCGGCTTGGTGATGCCGTAGATGCCCGACGTGGCGCCCAGGAAGTCGGACTCGGTGGCCAGCACGGTGACGATGACGCCGAAACCGAGGGTGGCCAGGGCGAGGTAGTGGCCGCGCAGCCGGAGCAGCGGGAGCCCGACCAGCAGCGCCGCCAACATCGTCACCCCGACCGCGAGGACCGACGCCGGCAGCCCGCTCCACTCGTACCGGGTGACCAGCACCGCCTGGGTGTAGGCCCCGATCGCGAAGAAGCCGGCCTGCCCCAGGCTGACCTGGCCGGCCAGGCCCATCAGCAGCGACAGCCCGAGCGCGGCGAGGGCGTAGATGAGCGCGTACACCCCGACGTTGATGACGCTGGAGGAGGCGACCAGGGGCAGCGCCAGCATCAGCAGCGCCACGACGGCGATGCCGATGACGTCGCCGCGGCGGCTGCGGCGGCTGCGGGCCCCGATCCGGGGCAGTCGACGGACCGGTCGACCGACCATGGGTCAGACCCTCGCTTCCGCAGAACGCCCGAAGATCCCGGCGGGCCGGGCGACGAGCACGATGATCAGGAGCAGGAACGCCACCGCGTCCCGCAGGCCGGTGCTGATGTAACCGGCGGTGAGCGTCTCCAGCACGCCCAGCAGGAGCCCGCCGAGCACGGCACCGCGCACCGAGATCAGCCCGCCCAGGGTGGCCGCGACGAAGCCCTTGAGCCCGAGGGTGAGCCCGGACTCCCAGGAGGTGAAGAAGATCGGGCTGGCCAGCACCCCGGCGATCGCGCCCACGGTCCCGGCGATCAGGAAGCTGATCAGCGAGGCCTTGGTCAGCGAGATGCCGACCAGCCGGGCGGCCACCGGCTGCTCCGCGCAGGCGCGCAGCGACTTGCCGGCCAGGGTGCGCTCGTAGAACCAGTAGACGGCCAGCGAGACGATCCCGGCGATCAGCAGGATCCACAGCTCCTGGTAGCGGATGCTCACCCCGGCGACGGAGAAGCCGCCCGGGGTCAGCGGGGTCAGCCCCTCCGCGTTCGGGCCGTAGACCAGCAGCATCAGGGCCTTGAGCCCGGTGGAGACACCCAGCGTGAGGATCAACGACACCAGGGTCGTCATCCGCTTGACCGGGAAGATGACCAGCCGCTCCATGATCACGGCGACCAGGGCGACCGACACCACGGCGAGCACCACCGCGGCGAGCAGCGGGAGCCCGCTGCTCACCGCGGAGATGGCCACCAACCCGGCCAGGGCGGCGAACTCGCCCTGAGCCAGGTTGATGACCCCGCTGACGGTGAAGATCGCCACGAAGCCGATGGCGACGAGTGCGTAGACCGCACCCTGGCTGAGCCCGGCGAACAACAGCTGCAGCAGGTCGGTCACCGACCCACCTCGCACCCGTCCGCCGGCGGGACCAGGGGCAACAGCCCCCTGCAGGACCTGGCGACGACGCTCACGGCGGGCGTCAGTCGCCCTGGTCCGGGACCAGCTGCCACTGACCGTTCTCCACGGTGACCAGCGCGAGGGCCTCCTTCGACAACCCCGCGTGGTCCTCCGGGGTCATCGTGAAGACCCCGCTGATGCCGGTGAAGTCGGTGACGCTCTCCAGGTGGTCCCGGATGGCCTGGGGGTCGGTGCCCTCCTCGCTCAGGGCGTCGACGGCCAGCTGCCAGGCGTCGTAGGCGTGCCCGGAGAAGGTGGACGGACCGGCCCCGAACTCAGCGGTGTAGTCGTCGATGAAGGTGGTGATGATCTCCTTCTGCGGGTCGTCGTCGGGCAGCTGCTCGGCCACGACGAGGCGGCCCAGCGGCGCGACCATGCCCTCGGCGGCGTCCCCGGCGGTGTCCAGGAAGACCTGGTTGCCGATGCCGTGGCTCTGCATCACCGGCGTCTCGATGCCCAGCTGGTCGTAGGCCCGCTGCGCCAGACCGGCGGCCGGGGGGATCCCCCAGATCACGTTGACGTCGGCACCGGCGTTGCGCAGGTTCACCATCTGCGCGGTGAAGTCGGTGGCGTCCGGGGCGAACTTCTCCGTCGCGACGACCGAGATGCCCTGTTCCGCGCCGATCTCGTCGAACATCTCGGCGACGCCCTCGCCGAAGCCCGAGGCGTCGCGGGCCAGGCCGATGGTGCTCCAGCCCTGCTCGGCCATGTAGTCGATCATGCGCTCGATCACGACCCGGTCGTTCTGGGCGGTCTTGAAGACCCACTCCGAGCCCTCGACGATCGCCTGGTTCGCGGCCAGAGAGATCATCGGCGTCTCGGTGGACTCCGCGATCGGCCGCATCGCCAGGCTCGGACCGGTGCGGCTGGCGCCCAGGACGATGTCGACCTCGTCCTCGTTCACCAGCTTGTTCATCGCCTTGGCGGCGCCGTCCTCGGTCGACTGGTTGTCCTCGATGATCAGCTCGACCTCGCGGCCGTCGATGCCGCCCTCCTCCTCCAGCTGCCCGGCGAGCAGCTCGAGGGCCTGGCGCTCGGGCACCCCGAGGGACGCCCCGGCGCCGGTGATGTCGAGGACCGCACCGATCTTGATCGGGCCCGTCTCGTCGGCGCTGCCCCCGCCGCCGCCGCCCCCACCGCCGTCGTCGGACTCGGCGCAGGCCGCCAGGCTGAGGGTCATCGCCGCCAGCAGTGCGGCGGTGCGCGTCGTCGCGGTCCTTCGTCCCATGAGGTCTCCTTTGACCGCAGCTCGATGATCGAGCGCTTCGTTCGAAGTCCGCCACAGGCTAGCCACCATGTGGTCCCGATCACAAGGACCGTGGCGCCGGCACCCGCGCCTCCAGAAGAGGACCAAGCACCCCAGGAGAGGCCGGGGACCCCGGGAGAGCACCAAGGACACCAGGAGAGGACCAAGGACACCAGGAGGGGACCAAGGACACCGGCACCGATCGACCCGGCTCTGGACGATGGGCGGGACGGCCGCCCCGCGGGCCCGT
This sequence comes from Modestobacter sp. VKM Ac-2979, assembly GCF_026967995.1. NCBI lineage: Bacteria > Bacillati > Actinomycetota > Actinomycetes > Geodermatophilales > Geodermatophilaceae > Modestobacter > Modestobacter sp. VKM Ac-2979. The sequence goes on along the minus strand of NZ_JAPVBO010000003.1, from coordinate 41,049 downwards.
CTCAGCACAGACCCCGAGGAGGCCCCGGTGGACACCCTGGACGACGAACGCGACGCACTGGCACTGGGCGAGGCCGAGTGCCTGCGCCTGCTGGACACCGCCGCCATCGGCAGGATCGCCTTCACCGAGGGTGCGCTGCCCGCCGTCCAGCCGGTCACCTTCGTCCGGGACGACCGGGAGATCTACGTCCCCACCCACCGGGGCAGCGCGGTCGCCGCGGCCAGCCGGGGCGCCGTGGTCGCCTTTGAGGTCGACCAGGTCGACGTCGACACCCGCACCGGGTGGAACGTCACCGTCGTCGGCCCGTCCCGGCTGATCACCGACCCGGCCGAGGTCTGCCGTCTCGACGGCCTCGGGATCGGCCCGTGGGTCCCCTCGGGTGCGCACTGCTACGTCGGGGTGCAGGTCCGGCTGGTACGCGGTCGGCGGATCGGACCCCGCCCGGCGACGACGGCGGGCGCACCGGGCCTGTCCTCGGCCGGGGCAGGGCTGCCAAGCTGAGTGCGATGAGCCAGGACGGAACGACACCGCGGTCCCCGGACGCACCGCCCGGCACCGACGACACCTCCCCGCTGGCGGCGATGCGGCTGACCGAGCTGCTCGAGGAGGTGCAGGACCGGCTCTCCACGGTGGCCCGCACCCAGGCCCGGGTGCAGGACCTCCTGGACGCCTTTCTCAGCGTCTCCGCCGGCCTGGACCTGGACACCACCCTCCGCCAGATCGTCGAGGCCGCGGCCCGGCTGGTCGACGCCGAGTACGGCGCGCTCGGCGTGCTGCGCCCGGAGGGCGGCCTGGGCCAGTTCATCACCGTCGGCATCGACGAGGAGACGCGCGCCCGGATGGGCCACCTGCCCGAGGGCAAGGGCGTGCTGGGCCAGCTGATCACCGACCCGCACCCGCTGCGCATCGCCGACCTCGGCGACCACCCGTCCTCGGTCGGCCTCCCACCCGGGCACCCCCCGATGCGCACCTTCCTCGGCGTGCCCGTGCTGGTCCGCGGCACGGTGTTCGGCAACCTCTACATGACCGAGAAGCACGGCGGCGGCCACTTCACCCACGAGGACCAGGCGGTGCTGGTGGCCCTGGCCGGAGCCGCCGGCATCGCGGTCGACAACGCCCGGCTCTACGCGGAGGGCGAGGTCCGCCGGCGCTGGCTGACCGCGGTCGCCGACATCCGCTCCACGCTGCTGAGCGGGCTGCCGCCGGAGCAGGCGCTGCAGCTGGTCGTCGACCGGGTCGCCGACCTGACCGCAGCCGACGGCGCCTGGCTGGTGTCCGGCCCCGACCCGGTGAGCGGCAGCTACGAGGTGCAGGCGCAGTCCGGCGCGGAGCTCCCCGACGTCATCGGCCACCGCCTGCTCCTCGCGGAGGCGCCCACCCGCCAGCCGGCCGCCGGCCCACGCGCCCTCACCCCCGTGGACCTGTCCGGCTTCCCGCTCGGTGGTCCCGATGCTGCGCCCTGGGGCCCCGGGATCGGCGTGCCGTTGCCGAGCACGGACGCCCAGGCCGCGGTGGTGATCGCCGCCCGCCGCGGCGGCCGCCCCGGCTTCGACCCCACCATCGGGCCGTTGATCGGCGAGTTCGCCGACCAGGTGGCGCTCGCGCTCGACATGGCGGCCCGTCAGCAGGTCGCCCGGCGGCTGGACGTGTACGAGGACCGGGACCGGATCGCCCGCGACCTGCACGACCACGTCATCCAGCGGCTGTTCGCCGCCGGCCTCAGCCTGCAGGCCGCGGCCACCCGCGTGCAGGACGACGTCGTCGGGCAACGACTGCGCCAGGTGGTCGACCAGCTCGACGAGACCGTCCGCGACATCCGCACCACGATCTTCGACCTGCACACGACCGATGGCACCGAGCACGCCGAGAGCCTGCGCCGGCAGGTCCTCGACATCGTGACCCAGACCGCCGGCGACCACCTGCAGTCGACCGTGCGGACGTCCGGGGCGGTCGACAGCCTGGTGACCGGCGACCTGGCCGTCGACGTGGTCGCGGTGGTCCGCGAGGGGGTCAGCAACGCCGCCCGGCACGCCGGCGCCAGGCACGTGACGGTCACCCTGGACGTCGCCGACGCCGTCGTCGTCGAGGTCCGGGACGACGGCCGCGGCATCGACCCGACCGTGGCCTGCAGCGGTCTGCGCAACCTCGCCGAGCGGGCGCGGCGGCGGGGCGGGGAGTCCGTCGTCCAGCCGCTGCCGGAGGGCGGCACGCTGGTGCGCTGGCACGCCCCGCTGCCGGTGCGCGGCTCCGGCTGACCGACGACCGGGGTCAGCCCCGGGACGAGGCGGGGCCCGAGCCCCGGAGCTCGGTCGCCAGGATCGCGGCCTGGGTCCGCCGCTCCAGCCCCAGCTTGGCGAGCAGGTGCGAGACGTAGTTCTTCACCGTCTTCTCGGCCAGGAACATCCGCTCCCCGATCTGCCGGTTGGTCAGCCCCTCCCCGATCAGCTCGAGCACCGTCCGCTCCTGGTCGCTGAGCTTGGCCAGCGGGCCGCTGGGCTCGGCCGCCCGGCGCATCCGCTGCATGACCGCGGCCGCCGCGGCCGGGTCCAGCAGCGACCCGCCACCGGCCACCGTGCGCACCGCGCTCACCAGGTCCTGCCCCAGGATCTGCTTGAGCAGGTAGCCCGAGGCCCCGGCCATGATCGCCTCGAACAGCGCCTCGTCGTCGCTGTAGCTGGTGAGCATCACCGCCTTGAGGTCGGGCATCCGGGACCGCAGCTCCCGGCAGACCGAGACGCCGTCACCGTCGGGCAGCCGCACGTCCAGGACGGCGACGTCCGGGCGCAGCGCCGGCACCCGGGCCAGCGCCTCGGCGGCGTTCTTCGCCTCGCCCACCACGGTGATGCCCGGGTCGGTCTCCAGCACGTCGGCGACACCGCGCCGGACGATCTCGTGGTCGTCGAGCAGGAACACCCGGATGGGGCCGGACGCAGCGTCCGTGGTCACGCGGTACCTCGTGCTCTCCGCCGGGCCGTGGTGACGCGGCTGGGTCGTCGTTGCCGGCGCGCTCGACGCACGCCTCCGGCAGCGAATCTAGGCGGTGCCGGATGACGACTCCATGACGCACGTGACCCTGTCGTCCGCGGTGGGTAGGCGGCGGGGAACGCGTGGCGGCAACCGGCCGCCCGGACGACCGGGAGGACTCGACATGACCGCAGCAGCACAGATGCTGGAGACGTACCCGCAGGACCTCGGGGGCATCGATCGGGAGAAGCTCATCGCCTGCATCGAGGCGTGCCTGGAGTGTGCGCAGGCGTGCACCGCGTGCGCGGACGCCTGCCTGGCCGAGGACATGGTGGCCGACCTGCGCACGTGCATCCGGACCAACCTGGACTGCGCCGACGTCTGCGAGGCCACCGGGCGGGTGCTGTCCCGGCACACCGGGTACGACGCCAACCTCACCCGGGCCGTCCTGGAGGCCTGCGCGGCCGCCTGCAAGGCGTGCGGGGACGAGTGCGGCGGCCACGCCGAGATGCACGAGCACTGCCGGGTCTGCGCGGAGTCCTGCCGCCGCTGCGAGCAGGCCTGCCGCGACCTGATCAGCTCGCTGGGCTGACCGGCCGGGCACGCGGCCGGCCGGGGACGGTCAGGAGCGGGCGATCCACTCGTGCCCGCAGGCGCGACACAGCATGGTCGCCCACCAACTGTGGTCCTCGGTCGGCTGCGTGGCGTCCACCAGGTCGCGGGAGGTGCAGCCGGGACACCGCAGCAGGGCGGCGAGCGCGCCGCCCAGCCGTCCCCCGCTCCGCCGCCCACCGTCGGTGGTGGTCGTGTCCGCCGGTGCGATCGAGAGGGTCATCGCCGGCTCACGCGTCGGCCAGCGGCGCGCCCGCCGCGACCAGCTGGACGTCGGTGGAGGTCGGGGGCGCGACCTCCCGGACGGTCGCCGTCCGGGCGTGGCCACGCTGTTCCCGGTGCGCGTACAGCTCGTGCCGGCTGGGCAGCGGGTGGCCACCCCGGCAGCACAGCGTGCCGACCTCCCCCACCAGGACCGGGCGCGGGCGGCCGGGCACCTCGAACCGGCCGGCGCGCTCGATGAGCCGGGTGTCGCACTCCGGGCAGTGGAGGTTGTGCAGGGAGAGGATCCAGACGGAGACCATGCGCACACCCTGAGTGACTGGTTGCACCCGCGGTAGGTCGGCGCCAGCGTGTCCGGGGAACCGTCACAGGATCGCAAACCGGCCCGGCCGGACCCCGGCGGTCGAGCCGCCCGGACCGCGGCGGTCAGGCCGCCTGGTCTCCGGTCGCGCCGACCTCGGCGCCAGCGACCCCCTCGAAGGCCGACCAGTTCCCGATCTTGCTGCGCGGGACGACGCTGAAGGAGCCGTCGGTCTCCAGCACCACGGCGGCGACGTCGGACAGGTCGCCGGAGCCGGTGGCCCGGACGGCCTGCCGGATCTCGTCGAGCGTCACCCGCTGCTCCTGCATGGGCCCCGGCAGCGGCCGGCCCTCGCGGAACAGCAGCGTCGGTCGCGCCGTCAGGACGTTGCGCACCCCGCCCCAACGGGCCGAGGCCCAGGCGACCAGCCACTGCAGCGCGGCCAGCAGTGCCAGTGCGGTGAGGCCCTCGGTCCAGGAGACGTCGGAGCTCAGCAGGATCGTGGCCAGGACCGAGCCGAGCGCGACGGTGACGACCAGGTCGTAGGCGTTCAGCTTCGCCAACGTCCGCTTGCCGGAGAAGCGCAGCACCACGACCAGGGTGACGTAGGCCGCCGCCCCCACCGCCAGGATGCGGCCCAGATCCGCCCACGAGTCCCACCACATGCCGCTCTCCCCGTCCTGTTCGCCCGCCCGGCCCGCTCCCCTCCTGCCATGGGGTTCGCAGGGACGCAGCAGTTGCGCCCGGCTGATCCCGCCCCCCGTAGCCAGCCCGCCCCGGCCGGAAACACACCGTCCGGTGCCGGTCGGCGGCGGCCCTGGGGTCGACGGCGGCGATGTGACAGGTACGTGACGGTCCGCCCGCAAACCTGTCGGCCGCGCCGGTCGAGTGCCAGTCTCAGGTCCCGGCGAACCGGGTCCGGAGCAACCGCCACCCCGTGTCGCCTGCCATCCCCCCAGCGACCCCGTCACAGACCAGCCCGATGCCGACACCCCCGGAGGACGACGTGACCGCTCAGCGCTCACCGCACCCGCTCCCCGGCCCCTCGCTCACCGAGGTGGTCGACGGCCACACCGGCCGGGTCCGGGTCAGCGGGCACCTCACCCCCCAGGGTGCCGACCTGCTCCGGGGCACCGTCGAGGGGCTCCGCCGGCTCGGGCACTCGACCGTGGTCCTGGACCTGGCCGACGTGCAGGCCGCCGACGCCGTCGGTCTGCACGTCCTCTCCGACCTGCGCACCACGATGCGGGCCTCCGGTGACGAACTCCTCCTCCGGAACGCACCGCACGAGACCGCCGTCGGCTGACGCCCGGGACGGTCAGCCGACCTCGGCCGGCCAGCTCCCGGCCAGCGCCTGGCGGACCTTCTGCCGCCACGCCCGGGTCTCGGCCTCGGTGACCTCGGTGGACGTCAGCGCCCGTTCGGCGACCGAGTCGACGTACCCGCACACCAGGTCGTCGACGCCGCGGCCCTGGGCCCGCCAGGCGAACTCCCGCAGCAGCCCGGCCAGCCGGCGGAGCACCGTGGGCTGCCCCTCGGCGAACTGCAGCGGCTCCTCGATCGCCAGCTGCAGGAGCTCCGGCAGCTCCCACGGCGGCACGACCAGCCGCACCCGCTGCTCCTCGTCCCGGCAGGTGCGGGGCTCCACGGGACACTCCGCGAAGCGCCCGAGCAGCGCCGAGGCGTGCGAGAGGGCGTGCACCGCGGTCGTCGGGTCGTTGGTGCCCGGGGAGAGCGCCCGGACGCAGATGTCGACGACCTTGCGCAGGCCGTAGGACAGGTCCCGGTCGGGCGTGCGCTCGTAGTGCAGCTGGAAGCTGCGGTCCAGCGCCTCCTCCAGTGTCTCGGTGTCCGGGTCGCCGCCCGGCGACAGCGACCGGGCGTGGGCCACCGGTGTCCCCTCGACGACGGAGTCACCGATCCGGACGGCCAGTTCGACGACCACGCCGGCCTCGCGGGCAGCGGCGACCGCCGCTCCCTCGTCGACGCCGACGAGGAACCCGCTGGACCGCGCCACCAGCGGGACCGGCGGACCGCCGCCGCGGTGCCCTCCCGTGTCGCGGGCAGCACCGCCCGGCTCGTCGAGCTCCCGCGCGACGGTCTGGGTGGCCTCGTCGTGCACGTCGCGCAACATCGTCTCGACCCGCAGCAGCCGGGACAGGTGTCCCAGGAAGAGGACGAGCCCCAGCACGCTGCCCAGCGTCAGCAGGTAGCCCACCGTGATCGACAACCGCGGCACGAAGGCACTGTCGTCCTCGGTGGCGCTCTCGGCCCGCACGGTCCGCAGCACGGTGAGGGCGTAGACGAAGGTCAGCACCAACTGGGCCAGGGTCAGCTGCACCACCCGGTCGGTGACGAAGGTCTGCAGCAGCCGCGGCGTGTACTGGCTGCTGCTCAGCTGCAGTGCGACGACGGTGAGCGAGAAGGTCACGCCGGTCACCGAGATCAGCGAGCCGGCGATCGCGGCCAGCAGGTCCCGCGCGGCCGAGGCACCGCCGCCGAAGGCGAAGGTCAGTGGGTGCTCCCGGGTCGCCCAGTGCTGGTCGAGCTCCGGGAGCGTGGTCCCCAGGACGATGGCCAGCAGGACGCCCAGTGCCGGGATCGGCCACAGCGCGCCCCGCAGCTTGCCGACCAGCCGGCTCAGCAGCCCACCCCGGTGTGTTCGTGAACTGCGCATGTTCGGAGTCTCGCCCACGCCCCGGTCCGGCAGGGGCACGGCGGGCGGGTCAGCCCTCGGGCGGGTGAGGCGCGTCCTCCAGCTGCATGACCCGCCACAGCCCGGTGCGGTGCAGCAGGTCCTCGGTGCGCCGGTTCACCCCGCGCAGGACGACGGCGCCGCCGCGGGCCCGGCAGGTCCGGTGCGCCCACAGGAAGCTGGCCACCGCGGTGCTGGAGAGCTGCCGGACGTCGGTGAGGTCCACGACCAGCCGGCGCGCTCCGGACAGCAGCGCGTCGTGCAGCAGCCAGCGCAGGTCCGCGAGCCCGTCGGCCAACAGGTCGTCGGACAGCCGCACGACCACCTGCCCGTCCCGGCCGGGACGCGCGGGTGCGGCGTCCGTGCCCGTCGGTGGACGGTGGACGGCGGTGGCGGTCATCGGCAGTGCTCCCCGCGGCTCTGCGTGGTCGGGTGGACCCCTCCGAGGATGGGTGCCGCACCTTGCGATCCCCCGCTCGTTGGTTTGCGATCGTGTGACGGCTCCCCGACCGGCTCGGGGCGCGCACCGCGGCGATGGCAGCATGGGCCGCGTGTCGCCGCGTCTGCTGCTGGTCGAGGACGACGACCACATCCGCATGCCCCTGCGCTGGGCCCTCGAGGACGAGGGCTACGAGGTGGCCGAGGCGGCCAGCGGGGAGGACGCCTGCCGGCAGGTGGCGATCGCCGCGCCCGACCTGATGATCGTGGACCTGATGCTCGGCGCCATGGACGGCTACGCCGTCATCCGCGAGGTCCGCCGCGCCAACGACCTGCCGATCGTGGTGGTCAGCGCCCGGGCCGACACGCACGACATCGTGGCCGCGCTCGAGGCCGGCGCCGACGACTACGTGACCAAGCCGTTCCAGGTCAAGGAGATCACCGCCCGGCTGCGCGCCCTGCGTCGCCGGATCGGCGCGAGCTCGGGTGCCGACGAGCGCCCGCAGGAACTGGTCCTCGACAACGACCCGGCGGCACCGCTGGTGCTCCGGCCGGACCGGGGCACGGTGCACCGCGGCACCGAGCAGCTGCACCTCACGCTGACCGAGTTCCGGCTGCTGTGCGAGCTGGCCGCCTCCCCCGGCCGGGTGCTCAGCCGGCAGGCGCTGCTGGAGCGGGTGTGGGAGCACGGGTTCTTCGGCGACGAGCGCCTGGTGGACGTGCACGTGCGCCGGCTGCGGACCAAGGTGGAGCGGGACCCGGGCGCCCCGACGCTCGTGGTGACCGTGCGGGGCCTGGGCTACCGGCTGGACCCGCAGTGAGGCTGGCGCTCGCGCCGAGACGGCTGCGGGCGCGGATCGTGCTCGCCTTCGCCGTCGGCGCGCTGCTGGTCTCCGCCGTCCTGGTGACCACCACCTTCGCGCTCGCCCGCAGCTACCTGCTGGACCAGCGGGAGACCGCCGCCACCCGGCAGGCGTTCACCGACGCCAACGTGCTCGCCAGCCGGCTGTCCACGGCGGGCAGCGAGGTCGGGGACGAGCTCGACGACCTCGTCCCCTCCGGTGGCGCTGACGTCGTGGTGCGCAGCGGCGGCGCCTGGTACTCCTCGCGGCTGGACGTCGGCGCCCGCGACGTCCCGGCCCCCTTGCAGGAGCTGGTGGCCTCGGGGACGGCAAGCACCACCCGGGTCAACAGCCCGACCGGCCCGCAGCTGGTGATCGGCATCCCGATCGCCGCGGCGGGTGTCGAGTTCTACGAGGTCGCTCCGCTGGTCGAGCTGCAGACCGCGCTGCGCACGCTGGCCGCGGTGCTGGGCGCCGGCGCGGCGACCGCCACCCTGGCCGGGGCACTCTTCGGGGCCTGGGCAAGTCGGCGCGTCGTCCAGCCACTGGAGCAGGTGGCCGGGGCGGCGACCCGGATCGCCGGGGGTGAGCTGGACATCCGGTTGCCGCCCACGGAGGACCCCGACCTGTTGGCCATCGTCGCCAGCTTCAACAGCATGGTCGATGCGCTGGCCTCCCGGATCGACCGGGACACCCGGTTCGTCGGCGACGTCAGCCACGAGCTGCGCAGCCCGCTGACCAGCCTGGTCACCAGCGTCGAGGTGCTGGGCGCCCGCCGTGAGGAGCTCTCCCCACGCGGACAGCAGGCGCTGACCCTCATCCAGGGGGAGCTCGGCCGGTTCCGCCGGATGCTGGACGACCTGCTGGAGCTGGCCCGGGTGGACGGGGACCCCGTGACGGCGTCGGACGAGCCGGTCTCGCTGGCCGCCCTCGTCCGCGAGGTCCTGGCGCACCGCGGCGGGCCGGAGGTCGTGCTGTCCGCGGACCCGGACGAGGAGACGGTCGTGCAGGGTGACAAGAACCGGCTGGAGCGGGCGGTGACCAACCTGCTGGACAACGCCGACCGGCACGCCGGCGGGGCAGCGGCCGTGCTGGTGGAACGCCGGGAGGGCTCGGTGGTCGTGATGGTCGACGACGCCGGCCCCGGCGTGCCCCTCGTCGAGCGGGAGCGGGTGTTCGAGCGATTCGCCCGGGGCCCGCGGGCGGCCCGCGGGTCGCTCCCCGGCGCCGGTCTGGGGCTGGCGATCGTGGAGGAGACCGCGACCGGTCACGGCGGCGGCGCCTGGTGCTCCGAGAGCCCGTTCGGCGGCGCGCGCTTCACCCTCTCCCTCCCCGGCGCACCGCAGTGAGCCGCCTCCGCACCACGCGCGGGTCCGAGAGGCGCTGGTCCGGCGCGCTGCTGCTGGCCGGCGCGCTGGCCGGCTGCGGCGTCCCGACCGGCGGCGCGCCCGAACCGATCCCCACTTCGCAGGTGCCCTACGACCTCGCGTCCCCCAGCCCGACCGCCACCGGCGCCCCCTCCGCCGACGCGCGGATCGACGAGCCGCGCGTCTACCTGGTGGCCGAGGACGGCGTCCTCGTCGCCCGGGGCCGGTCGCTCGACTCCGGACCGCTGGAGGACCGGCTCGACCAGCTGCTCGACGACCTGGCGACCGGGCCGTCGGCCAGCGAGCTGACCGACCGGCTGTCCACCGCGCTGCGGCCGGAGACGTCGCTGACGGTCGAGGAGCTGTCCGACGGGACCGTGACGATCGAGCTGGGCGGGGACGCCCAGGCGCCGGCAGGGCAGGAGAGCCGCCGGGCGGTGGCCCAGATCGTCCTGACCGCCACCAGCCTGCCGGAGGTCGAGGCAGTGTTGCTGACCCAGGCCGGGGAGCCGGTCGAGGCGCCCCTGCCCTCGGGCGAGCTGACCTCCCGCCCCCTCTCCGCCACCGACTACGAGCCGCTGCTCACCCCGACGGCCTCACCGACGTCCTGACGGCCGTGCCGGCGTCACAGCTGTGGCCGGACACCGGCCTCCTCGGCCAGGGACGCCGGCTCCAGTGGTCCGTCGCCGTCCATCGCGGCCCGACCGGGACCCCGCCGCCCGACCGGGAGCACCGTGCTCTCCCGCGCCCCCTCCAGCTCGAGGGCCAGCGCGGTGTAGAGCGCAACGGCGGCCAGCACGATGCCCACCCAGCCGGCCACCGCCTCCCAGTCGGCCGAGCCGGTCATCTCGTACACCCCGGTGGTGACGAACCGGATGCCGGCGACGGTCATCACCAGCGCGGGCATGACCTTGCTGCTGATCGCGGCGGCAGCGGGTACCAGCATGGCGATGCCGGCCACCACCAGCAGCACGCCGAGCCCCGAGCTGGTGCTGCCCGGCGGGATGGTCAGCGTGGTGAAGCCGGCCACCGCCCACGTACCGCTGAGGACCCCCATGCCGGTCGCGGCGACCGGGTCCCGGGTGAGGAACCCGAGCACCGAGGCCAGGAACTGGAGCGGAACGGTCGCCGCCAGCGCGGTGAGCGCCGCGATCCGGCCCTCGTCCGGGTCCACCCAGCCCAGCTGCACGGCGCTGAAGACCGTGGTCGCCAGCGCCAGCGCCAGGAAGCCGAGCGGCAGGGGCGTCGCCAACGGCCGCAGGACCACCCGCGTGGCGGCTCCCCCGCTCATCAGCTGACCAGCACCTGGGTCGCCTGCACCTTGAGCATGGCGTTGGCCCACCGCACCTGGCGCAGCGTCTCGGGATGACAGCGCTGGGCGAGCGCCAGGAGCTCCTTCTTCCTGGCTCCCTGGGCGGCCTGGGCCAGCAGCTCCCAGTCCAGCGACACCCCGGATGCCTCCCGATAGACGTGCCGGAGGTCGGCCAGCAACAGCAGACCCGGCTCGGGCCGGCGGCCCACGGCGTCCGACGCCTTCTGCCGCAGGCTGGCCAGCAGGCTCGGGTCGCCCTCCGGCTCCCCGTCCAGCTCGATGTCGTGGTCCCGACCGATCTCGGCCAGCGCCCGCACGTGGTCCTGCGACCAGCGGGCGATGTCGCGCGCCACGTAGAAGACCTCGTGGTCGGCCTTGTGCCGGTCCGACATCGCCAGCAGCGCGCCGGCGAGGTGGTTCTCCGAACGGTGCAGCTCCTCGATCGCGAGTCCCAGCTTCACAGCGCACCTCCGGTCGTGGCCATCCGCTCGGTGACGGCGGCGGCGGGCCCGCCGGTGGTGGGCGGCACGTCGGCCGTCACCGGCCGCGATCCCGTGGTCGTGGGTGCCGAGGACGGCGTCCCCTTGCCCTTCGACAACCGGCGGACCGACGCCGCAGCGGTCTTGAAGATCGGCTGCTTGGACACGGGATCCCAGTCGGTGAGGGTCAGCTCGTTGGCCGCCCGACCCCGCTTGCCGCCCGGCTCGTGGCCCGACGGTGAGTCCCAGTAGCCGTAGTGGAACGGCAGGAAGGCCACCCCGGGCCGGATGCCGCTGATCCGCAGCCGGGCGTCGACCCGGCCCCGAGGGGTGCTGATCTCCAGCAGGTCGCCCTCGGCGAAGCCGCGGTCGGCGGCGTCACTGGCCGACAGCTCGACCCACACCTCCGGTGCCGCCTTCTGCAGCTGCGGTGCCCGGGCGGTCTTCGTCCGGGTGTGGAAGTGGTACAGCGTGCGACCGGTGATCAGCTGGAAGGGGAAGTCCTGGCTCACGATCTCGTGCGGCGGCAGGTACTCGACCGCCTTCAGGACCGCCTTGCCGGTGGGGTTCAGCGCCTTGTACTCGACCGGTGACAGCGGCGCGCCGGTGACCAGGTCCCGGCCGTAGCTCTCGCAGTAGTCGGGTGCTGCCCAGAACTGGCCGTCGACGTAGATGCGTTCGGTGCCGTCGGGGTTCTCCTCGTTGCACGGCCACTGGATGCCGCTGCCGCCGCGGAGCTTCTCGTAGCTCAGGCCGGTGTAGTCGCACGGCCGCCCGCGGGTGCAGTCCTTCCAGCCCTCGAACGCCCCCTCCGGGTCGTCCCACTTCACCAGCGGCTGGCCGTCCTTGTCCTGCAGGTCCATCCGCCGGGAGAAGTCGATGAAGATGTCCAGGTCGGGCCGCGCATCGCCGGGCGGCTCGACCGCCTTGTCCGACAGGTGCACCGTGCGGTCGACGTTGGTGAAGGTGCCGGTCTTCTCCCCCCAGGTGGCCGCCGGCAGCACCACGTCGGCGAGCTGCGCCGTCTCGGACAGGAAGATGTCCTGCACGACCAGGAAGAGCCGTTCCTGGGCGAGGACCTCCCGGATCCGGCCGAGCTCCGGCAGGGAGACCGCCGGGTTCGTGGCCTGCACCCACATGAACCGGATGGAGCCCTCCTCCGCGTACCGGAACATCTGCATGGCGTGGGTGGGCGGCGAGTAGTGCGGGATCTGCATCGGGTCGAGGTTCCAGACCTTCGCGAGGTCCTTCACGTGCTCCTCGTTCGACCAGTTGCGGAAGGCCGGCAGGTCGCCGTCGGCTCCGCACTCCCGGGTGTTCTGCGCGGTGGGCTGGCCGTTCATCTGCAGCAGACCCGAGCCCGGCTTGCCGAGCATGCCCCGGATGATGTGCAGGTTGTTGACCTGCGTGGCCGCCGCGGACGCCTGGTGGGACTGGTAGAAGCCCTGCAGGACGCTGGACATCAGCCGTTCGGCGGTGCCGAGGACGCGGGCCGCCTCCCGGATCTGCTCGACGGGCACGTCGCAGATCTCGGCGGCGAGCTCCGGCGGGTAGTCCGCGACGCGCTTCTCCAGCTCGGCGAACCCGACGGCGTGGGCCTGCACGTACTCCTCGTCGACCCACCCGTTGGCGATCACCTCGTGCAGCAGCGCGTTCATCAGCATCACGTTGGTGCCCGGGCGCGGCGCCAGGTGCACCGTCGCCGCCCGGGCGACCGGGGTCTCCCGCGGGTCGACGCAGATCACCTGCGGCGGGTTCGGGCCGGCCAGCCGGTCGAGGACCCGGGTCCAGAGCACGGTCTGGGTCTCGGCCATGTTGTGCCCGAAGAGCGCGATGACGTCGGCGTGGTCGATGTCGGTGTAGGAGCCGGGCTGCCCGTCGCAGCCGAAGGACTCCTTGAGCGCGGCGGCCGCGGTCGCGGTGCAGAGCCGGGTGTTGCCGTCGACGTGGTTGGTGCCGATACCGCCGTGCGCGATGAGGCCGAGCGTGTAGTACTCCTCCAGGAACAGCTGCCCGGTGGTGTAGAAGCTGATCGCGCTGGGGCCCTGCTCGTCCAGCAGCTCCTTCGCCCGGTTGACCACCGCGTCCATCGCGGTGTCCCAGTCGGTCTCCACCAGCTTCCCGTTGCGCCGGATCAGCGGCGTGGTCAGCCGGTCCGGTGACTTGTTGGCCTGCCAGCCGAAGAGGTCCTTGGGCCCGAGCCGGCCGTGGTTGACCCGGTCGACCTCCCGACCACGGACCCCGACGATCTCGCCGTCCTTGACCGCGATGTCCAGGCCGTCTCCGTTGGAGTGCAGGATCGTCGCCGACTGGACCCAGCGGTCCACGTCGTCGGGGGCGACCCCGTCGGCCAGGTGGGTGTCGACCCGGGTGGGCCACTCCTCCCCCGGTCCGTAGGGCGTCCGGGTGCCCCACGGTTCTGCGATGCGGTCGATCTGCATGCCATGCCTCCTGAGAGAAGTCCGGCTGTCTGCGGTGCTCGTCCCCCGGCCGCAACGGCCCACCGGGCCGTGCCCGGCCCCTGGTACCGCCTCGGCGTCGAGATCCAACCGGGCCGACGTCCCGCGCGCGCCGCTGCTCAGCGCGTCCTGCCCACCGCGGCGCCATTGGCGGCCAGGCAACTCCGCCCACCCTCACAGGGTGGTTGCACACCTGCAACCGTTGGGGCGCCCGGGGCCCCTGGCCCGGCACGGTGGACGCGCTGACATGCTCCGGGCAGACGTCGAGGCAGCGGCGGATGCGCGTCAACACGACGGAGCGGCCATGAGAGCGGTCCGGACTCCCACCGGTCAGCAGGTCCGAGCGTCGCTCTGGTTCTGGCCCACGGTCGCGGCCATCGGGTCGCTCGTGGTCGCCTTCGGCCTGCTGTTCATCCGGCCGGCCACCGCGAGCACCTTCGCCGAGCGGGCCTGGCCCGGCGATGCGTCCAGCGCCGCCTCACTGCTGCAGACGGTCGCCACCGCCTCGATCACCGCGTTGACGCTGACCCTGTCGCTCACCGTGGTGGCCCTCCAGCTGGCGTCCCAGCAGTTCTCCCCCAGGCTGCTGCGCTCGTTCGCCCGCGACGGCGTCGTCCAGGCCACCGTAGGGGTGCTCATCTCGGCGTTCTTCGTCTCCCTGGTGACGCTGCGCGGCATCGACCCCGAGCGACCACTGCCGGTGCTGGCCCTGCTGCTCAGCTTCGCCCTGGGGCTGGTGTCGGGCGGCATGCTGATCGGCTTCATCGCCCACATGGTCGCCCGGCTGCGGGTCGACAACATGATGGCCGCGGTGCACCAGGACTCGGTCGCCAGCATGGAGGAGGCCTACGCCCCCTACGACCAGGGGCCCGAGTGGCCCGGGCCCGGCCTGCCGGGGCCGGGCGGCGGCGTGCTGATCCCGGCCTGGCGCAGCGGGTTCGTCCGGACGGTGGCTCCCGGGCCGCTCGTCGAGGCCGCACGGGAGCACGGTGTGCTGCTGCGGCTGGGCATCCGACCAGGTGACTCGGTGGTGCTGGGGTCGCCGATCGCCACCGCCTTCGCCGACGAGGACGACGAGGTCCCGGTCGACGCGCTCGTGGCTGCCCTGCGCGAGGCGGTGAACCTGGGCTTCGAGCGGACCGAGGAGCAGGACGTCGCCTTCGGGCTGCGGCAGCTGGTCGACATCGCCCTCAGGGCGATCTCGCCCGGGGTGAACGACCCGACGACCGCGGCCGAGGCGCTGGGCTACTGCGCTGACCTGCTGGTCCGGCTGACCGGCCGGCGGCTGGGCCCGCAGGTGCAGCGCGACCAGGACGGCGTCGTGCGCGCCGTGCTCCCCGACCGCGACCTGCACTACTACCTGGACCTGTCCTGTGCGCAGGTCCGCCGGTTCGGCCGGGACGAGCCCACCGTGCTCACCGCGGTCCTCCGCCTGCTGCGAGACGTCGCCGTCCAGGTCCGGGACGACGACCAGCGTCGGGCCGTCGCCGACCAGGTCGACCTCGTCGTGGCGGAGACGTCCGACCGGCTGCTGGACGCCGACCAGGAGGCGGTCCGGGACATGGCCCGACGGGTGTCGCTGGCCCTGGCCGGGCAGGTCGACGACGCCTATCGCGACCGCGCCGGGACCACCCGCTCGATCTGACTCGTCGACCACCCGGCCCGCGCGACCTCCCTGGCCGCGCCCGTCGCGCGGGTCAGCCGCGCAGCGACCGGGCCAGCCGCCGGACGGCCACTGCGCCGAGCCCGGCGCCGGCCACCCACGGGCCGGCGACCACCAGCGGGTCCAGCACGTGGTGGCGGGCGTCGGACCGGCCCCTCCGGGAGCCGACGCCGCCGTGGGTGACCTCGGTGCGCACCCCGGTCGCCGGCACGTCGGGCCGGGTGGAGCCGAAGGACTGCAGGTGGCTGCCCCAGGCGTCGACCCGGTCACCGGCGACCAGCAGCAGCCAGTGCGCCAGCCGCGCCTCGCTGAACCGCTCGTAGGCCAGCCGCCGGATCGCCCCGGACGGGCCGTGCAGCGGTTGTGCGGTACCGAACACCGGGGTCACGAACGCGTGCTCGATCGAACGCTCCCGGCCCGCCGACCCCGGCTGCCGGTCCGGGAAGTCCCAGTGGGCGCCGGTCTCGGCGGGGTACTGCAGCTTCGGGGACGACGGCCGGTCGGCGGGGTCGAGGTCGACGCCCCAGCCAGGGATGCGGGCCCGCAGCTCCTCCCGGCTGGGGGGCGCGGTGCGCTTGTCGCGGACGTAGGCGCTGGGGATGTCGGGCTCGGTCATCGTGGTCGCTCCCTCAGGTCGCGTTCGGCACGACGAGCGGCTTGATGCAGCCGTCGAGCTTGGCGGAGAAGACGTGGTAGGCCTCGGCGATGTCCTCCAGCGGGAACCGGTGGGTGACCATCTGCCGCGGGGTCAGGTGTCCGTTGCGCACGTGCTCGAACATCCGGGGCCACTGCCGCTTTACCGGGGTCTGGTTCATCCGCAGGGTGAGGCCCTTGTTCATCGCGTCGCCGAACTTGACCGCGTTCGGGATCGGGCCGTAGGCGCCCACCACCGCGATGGTGCCGCCCTTGCGTGCGGCGTCGATCGCCCAGTTCAGCGCGGTGGCCGACCCGCCCTGCAGCTTGAACTTCGGTCCGGTGAACTGCTGGAGGGCGTTGCCGTCGGCCTCCGCGCCCACCGCGTCGATGACGACGTCGGCGCCGAGGAAGTCGGTCTGCTGCTTCAGCTCGACCACGACGTCGTCCAGCTCGTCGTAGTCCAGCGTCTCGGCGTGGGCCATCTCCCGGGCCTTCGCCAGCCGCTCGGTGAGGTGGTCGACGACGATGACCCGGCCGGCGCCCATCAGCCAGGAGGACTGGGCGGCGATCAGGCCCACCGGCCCGGCGCCCAGGACCACCACGGTGTCGCCCTCGACGATCTCGCCCAGCTGCGCCCCGAAGTACCCGGTCGCGGCGGCGTCGGTGAGCAGGACGGCGTCCTCGTCGTGCATCCAGTCCGGGATCAGCACCGGCCCGACGTCGGCGAAGGGCACCCGCACGTACTCCGCCTGGCCGCCGTCGTAGCCGCCGGTGGTGTGCGAGTAGCCGTAGATGCCCCCGACCGCGGTCGCGTTCGGGTTCACGTTGTGGCAGTTGGAGTAGAGGCCGCGGGCGCAGAACCAGCACGAGCCGCAGAAGACGTTGAACGGCACCATCACCCGGTCGCCGACCTTCAGGTGCTGCACCGACGGGCCCACCTCGTCGACGATGCCGATGAACTCGTGGCCGAAGGTGTGGCCGACCCGGGTGTCCGGCATCAACCCGTGGTACAGGTGCAGGTCGGAACCGCAGATCGCGGCCAGCGTCACCCGGACGATCGCGTCGTTCGGGTGCTCGATCCGGGGCCGGTCCTTCTCCTCGACCCGCAGTTTGTAGGGGCCTCGGTAGGTCATCGCGCGCATGGTGCCTCCAGGTACGGCTCGTCCGCCCGGGGTGCCCCGTGCGCGGCTCCGGCAACCGCCACCGGGTGTGTGAGGGTGGCGGGCATGCACCTGCTGCTGGAGTACACGCTGGCCGAGGACTACCTGGAGCGCCGGGCGGCCCTGCGGGACGACCACCTCGGCCTGGCCCGGGCTGCCCACGAGCGGGGTGAGCTGCTGCTGGGCGGCGCGCTGCCGGACCCCTTCGACCGGGCGCTGCTGGTGTGGACCGCGTCCCGCGAGGTCGTCGAGCGGTTCGTCGAGGCCGACCCTTACGTCGTGCACGGGCTGGTGACCGGGTGGACCATCCGGCCCTGGAACGTGGTCATCGGCTGACCTGCGGTCCGGGCAGTTCCACCGTCGTCGTCACCCGCACCACCGAGGGACGGGGCGGCACCGAGCCGAACCCGAAGGTGACCGGTGGCCGCACCGGCGACACCGCGCCCAGCGGCTCGCCGTCCCACGTCGCGTCCACCGAGGCCACGGTGTGCAGGTCCTGCACGCCGTACCACTCGGTGCGCCCGTTGCCGGCCGAGCCGGTGGTGCGCAGCCCGGTCAGCAGCCGGGCCGGCCGGTCGAGCAGCCCGACCCAGCCGGGTCGCCGGGCCAGCGGCGCGGGCACCGCACGCAGCACCCGGCCCAGCCCGGGACGGCGGCCGACCCGGACCGACATCGCCAGCGGGCCGGCGCGCACCGTCCAGGTCGCGCCGCGCCGGGTCACCGCCACGTCCACCAGCCGCACCTCGTCGAAGGTGTACGTCGAGCCGACGAACTCGGCGACCTCCGGACCAGGCGCGAGCAGCACCCGGTGCCCGTCCGGCCGCTGCACCATGACGTCGGAGAACGCCCCCAGCGGCGAGGACGGCCAGTGCCCGAGCACGATCCGGGTGCCCGACGTGGTGCCGGTCCCGAGGATCCAGCCGTCGAACCGCAGTCGCGTCGTCACCGGTGGTCCCTGTCCACGACCGCGTCCGCTCAACCCGCCGGCAGCACCTTCCCCGGGTTCATCAGCCCCACCGGGTCGAGCAGCGCCTTGACCCCGCGCATCAACTCCAGTTCCAGCGGGTCCTCGTAGTCGGTGAGCAGGTCCCGCTTGGCCACCCCGACGCCGTGCTCGGCGCTGATGCTGCCGGCGAAGGATGCGGTCGAGTCGTAGACCACCCGGGCCAGCTCGTCGGCCCGGGCGCGGAACGCCGCGTCGTCGCTGCCCGCCGGCTTGCTCAGGTTGTAGTGCAGGTTGCCGTCGCCCACGTGCCCGTAGGCGACCACCCGGATGCCGGGGACGGCGGCGGCCAGCGCGCGGTCGGTCTGCTCGACGAACGCCGGGATGCGGCTGACCGGCACGGTGACGTCGTGCTTGAGGCTGGGGCCCTCCCGGTTCTGCGCCTCGGAGATCCCCTCGCGCAGCGCCCACAGCGCGGCCACCTGCGCCGATCCCGAGGCGATGACGGCGTCCAGCGCGAGGTCCCGCTCGAACGCCTCGCCCAGCGCGGTCTCCACCACCTCGCCCAACCCGGCGTCGGGCAGGGTGTCGCTGAGCTCGACCAGCGCGTACCAGGGGTGCACCTCGGCGAACGGGTCGCGGGCACCGGCCGCGTGCGCGAGCACGAAGTCCACGCTCTGCCGGCTCATCACCTCGAAGCCGGTCAGCCGGTCGCCGGCCAACGCGCGCACCACCTCGATCAGCTCGACCGCCGCCGCCGGCCCGGGCAGCGCCACCCAGGCGGTGGCCCGGCTGCGGACGGCGGGGAACAGCTTGAGCACCGCGGCGGTGATGATGCCGAGCGTGCCCTCGGCTCCGACGAACAGGTGCTTGAGGTCGTAGCCGGTGTTGTCCTTGCGCAGGCCTCGGAGCCCGTGCCAGATCCGCCCGTCGGGGAGGACCACCTCCAGACCCAGCACCAGGTCGCGCATGGTGCCGTAGCGGAGCACCGCCGTGCCGCCGGCGTTGGTGGCCAGGTTGCCGCCGATCGTGCAGCTGCCCTCCGCGCCCAGCGACAGCGGGAACAGCCGGTCGGCGGCCGCAGCGGCCTCCTGCACCGACTGCAGCACGACGCCGGCCTCCACGGTGATCGTCTGGTTGGCCGGGTCGAGCTCCCGGATCCGGCGCATCCGGGTCAGCGACAGCACCACCTGCCGACCCGTGGCGTCCGGCACCGCGCCCCCGCACAGGCCGGTGTTGCCGCCCTGCGGGACCACGCCGACCCCGGCGTCCCGGCACAGCCGGACCACCGCGGCGACCTCCTCGGTGCTGGCCGGTCGGACCACCGCTGCGGCCTCGCCGGAGTACGCGCCGCGCCAGTCGGTCAGGTGGCTGCGCACCTGGTCGGGGTCGGTGACCAGCCCGGCCGGGCCGACGGCGTCGTGCAGCGCCGCGAGCAGGGCCGGGAGGGCATCGGGGGTGGTCATGCGGTGTCCCCTCCGGACCGGACCGGGGTCAGCTGCAGGACGGCGCGGGCGTGGTCCACGTTCGCCGCGAGCTGGGCGGCGTCCCAGCCGTGCACGGTGTCCGCCGACGGGGCCAGCTCGCTGAGCCGGGGCCCCCACGCCGCCGTCCGCCCCGGGAAGCTCGCCGCCAGCACGTCCACCATGGTCGCCGCGGCGGTCGAGGCCCCGGGCGAGGCGCCGAGCAGCGCCGCCAGGGAGCCGCCGGCCGAGGTCACCAGCTCGGTCCCGAAGCCGACCATGCTGCCGCGGCCCTCCGTGGTCTTGAGCACCTGCACCCGCTGCCCGGCGGTGATCAGCTCCCAGTCCTCGGCACGGACCGACGGGACGAACTCCGCGAGCGCCGCGATCCTGTCCTGCGGGGTCTGGCGCAGCTGTCGCACCAGGTAGGCCATCAGGCTGCGGTTGTCCCGGGCGGCGGCCAGCAGGGTCGGCAGGTTGCCCCGCCGCACGGAGCGCACCAGGTCGGTGAGCCGACCCTGGGTGAGGAACCGCGGGGAGAAGGCGGCGAACGGCCCGAAGAGCAGGTGGTCGCGCCCCTCCACGACCCGCCGGTCCAGGTGGGGCACCGAGATCGGCGGCGCACCCGGCGCCGCGTGGCCGTACAGCTTGGCCCGGTGGGCGGCGACCAGCTCGGGCCGGTCGGTGCGCAGGAACTGGCCGCTGATCGGGAAGACGCCGTACCGGCGCACCTCGGGCACCCGAGCCGCCTGCAGCAGCGGGAGGGTCCCGCCGCCGGCACCCACGAAGACGTACGGGGCGCGCAGCTGCCGCCGTGCTCCGGTGCGCCGGTCGCGCACGTCCAGGTGCCACCGGTCCCCGCTCCGCCGCAGCCCCTGCGTCTGCTGGCCGAACCGGACGTCCGCGCCCCGTGCGGCCAGCGCGGACAGCAGCCGGCGGGTGAGCACGCCGAAGTCGACGTCGGTGCCCTGGACCGAGCGGGTCGCCGCGATCGGCTGACCCGGGGGCCGCTGGTCGAACACCAGCGGCAGCCACCCGGCGAGCACCGCCGGGTCGTCGGAGAACTCTTGGCCGGCGAACAGCGGGTGGTCGCGCAGGGCCTCCCAGCGGGCCCGCAGGTACGCCACCCCCTCGTCGCCCCGCCCCAGCCCCAGGTGCGGCACCGAGCGGATGAAGTCCTCCGGTGCGCCGAGGAGCCCGCGCTCGACCAGGTGGGCCCACAGGGTCAGCGAGGTGAGGAACTGTGCGCCGATCTGCACCGCGGCCGACACGTCGACGGTCCCGTCGGGACGGCGGGGCGTGTAGTTGAACTCGCAGAGCCCGGCGTGCCCCGTGCCGGCGTTGTTCCAGGCGCTCGAGCTCTCCAGCCCCGCGGCGTCCAGCCGCTCGACCACGGTGATCGTCCAGTCCGGCTCCAGCTCGCTGAGCAGCACGCCCAGCGTCGCGCTCATCACCCCGCCACCGACCAGGACGACGTCCCGGTCCTCTGGTCCAGCGTCGGTCATCGCTCTCCCTCTCATCTCAGCAACACCGCCACACCGAGCAGCACCGGCACCGACAGCACGGTGGTCAGCAGCACGACGTCGCGAGCCACCGCACTGCCCCGGTCGTAGGTCGTGGCGTAGACGAACACGTTCTGCGCGGTGGGCAGGGCGGAGGTGAGCGTGACCGCCAGCAACGGCACCCCCGCCAGCCCGACCCCCCAGCGGCCCAGCGCGTAGGCCAGCGCCGGCTGCACCGCCGTCTTGAGCGTGACGGCCAGCCAGACCTGGCCTCCGCCGTCCCCGGACGCCGGCCGCGGCGCCCCGTGCAGACTCGACCCGAAGGCGAGCAGCGCCGCGGGGACGGCGAGGGCGGCGAGCAGCTCGACCGGCTGGAGCACGACCGCGGGCAGCCGCCACCCGGTCTCGGCCAGCAGCAGGCCGACCAGGCAGCCGAGCACCACCGGCGTGCGCACCGGCTGGGTGAGCACCTGCCAGCGGGACGGCGCGCCCTCTTCCGGCCCGCGCGAGCCGGCCAGCACCGCGAGCCCCACCGGGGCCATGACCAGCACCTGGAAGAGCAGCACCGGTGCCACGTAGGTGGCGTCGCCGAGCACGTAGACGGCGATCGGGAGGCCGAGGTTCCCGGCGTTGACGTAGGAGGACGCGAGCGCGCCGGTGGTCAGCGAGGCCGGGCGCAACCGCCACCACCAGCGGGCGAGCCCGGCGTACAGCGCGGCCGCGATCAGGGCACTGCCGCCAGTCGCCACCAGAGCGGCGGTGAACAGCCCCGCCGGGTCGGCCTCGGCCAGCGTCAGCAGCAGCAACGCCGGCGTCGCGACGAAGTAGGACAGCCGGGACAGCACCCCGGCGGCGTCGGGGCCCAGTGCCCCGGTGCGGCCGGTGAGCCAGCCGACGGCGATGACCGCGGCCAGGGCGGCGAACCCGCTCAGGACCGCGGTCACGTGGCCGCAGGCCGCACCGTGGCGGTCACCGGATCGCGTCCTCCACCGCGGACACCAGCTGGGCGAGGGCGCCGTCCGGGGCCTGCGGGAGGAAGAGGCTCGGCTCGGCCAGCTCCAGCTCGAGCACCACCGGGGAGCCGCCCGCATCGGCGACCAGGTCGATCCGGGCGTACAGCACCGGGGCGGCACCGGGCACGAGCGACGGCACCGCGTCGAACACCGCCTGGGCGACCGCCCGCTGCTCCGGGGTCGGCTCGACCGCGCGCAGGTCGCCGCGGCTGTCGCGGTCCTGGCGCACACCCTCGCCGCGCTGTAGCAGCGCGCCCTTGCGCACCGCGTGGGAGAAGCGGCCGCCGAGGAAGAGCATCGCGGTCTCCCCGGCGTCGTCCACGCTGGCCAGGTAGGGCTGGACCATCGCCGTCCGGCCGGCCGCGGTCAGCTCGGCCACGTGCCCGAGCACCGCCGCCGGCTCGGTCCACCGGGCGGTGTCCCGGGAGCCGGCCGAGATCGACGGCTTCACCACCCACTCCCCCGCCTCCGGCAGCGCGGCGACGTCGGTGGGGTCCCAGACGGTCGGGACGACGGGCAGCCCGGCGGCGACGAGGTCCCGCAGGTGGGCCTTGTCGGTGTTCCAGGCCAGCACCTCGACCGGGTTGCGCAGCCGCGGGACGGCGGCGGCCCAGGCCAGGAACTCCGCCCGCCGCCAGGCGTAGTCCCAGCACGAGCGGACGACGGCCAGGTCGTAGCCCGCCCAGTCGACCTCCGGGTCGTCCCAGCGCACGAGGTCGACGGCCAGCCCCGCCGACCGCAGCGCAGGCGCCGCGATCGGCAGGTCGGGGTCGACCCGCAGCCCCCGCTCGCTGCTGACCAGCGCGACCCGCGCGCTCACGCCGGCAGCTGGAGGACGCCGTCGATCCGCCGCGGGATGCTCGTGTGGTCGTCGGTGAGCTCGGCCGGGAGCACGTCGGCCGGGGCGCCCTGCCAGGTGACCGGGCGGAGGAACCGGCGGATCGCCGAGGTGCCGACCGAGGTGTGCTGGGAGTTCGTCGACGGCCACGGCCCGCCGTGGTGCTGCGCCCAGGACACCGCGACACCGGTCGGGTAGGCGTCGTAGACGATGCGGCCGGCCCGGGTGCGGAGCTCCTGGGAGACCGCCAGCGGCAGCTGGGTCTCCCCTGCGCCCCGCAGCACCGTGGCGGTGAGCGAGGAGGGCATCTTCGCCAGCGCGGCGAAGAGGTCCGGCTCGCCGTCGTACCGGGCCACGACCGCGACCGGGCCGAAGACCTCCTCGGTGACCTGCTCGGGCAGCCCGGCGGCCGAGGTGCTCAGCAGCAGCGGCGTCGCGGCGAAACCGGTGCCGTCGCCCTCGGTGCCACGGGCGACAGCGGTGACCCCCGGCGCCTCGGCGATGGCGGCGGACAGCTTCCCGAACGACGCCGCGATGCCCTCGTTGAGCAGCACCTGCGGGCTGCTGCCGCGCACCGCCTCGGCCATCGCGTCGACGACCTGGTCCCCCTCCGGACCGGTGGGCACGAGCACCAGGCCGGGCTTGGTGCAGAACTGACCGGCGCCGAGGGTGAAGGACCCGACGAGCTCCTGCCCGAGCTGGCTGCCGCGCTCGGCGGCGGCCTGCGTGGTGACCACCACCGGGTTCAGGCTGCTCAGCTCACCGAAGAACGGGATCGGGTCCGGGCGCTGCTCGATGATCTGCAGCAGCGCCCGGCCGCCGTTCACGGAGCCGGTGAAGCCGACCGCGCGGATGGCCGGGTGGGCGACCAGGGTCGCGCCGGCCTGCAGGCCGTGCACCAGGCCGAGCGTCCCCTCGGGGGCGCCGGCCTCGCGGGCCGCGGCCACGAACACCTCGAAGACCAGCTGGGAGGTGGCCGGGTGCGAGCCGTGCGCCTTCACCACCACCGGGCAGCCGGCCGCCAGGGCCGAGGCGGTGTCGCCGCCGGGCACGGAGAAGGCGAGCGGGAAGTTGCTGGCGCCGAAGACGGCGACCGGGCCGATCGGGAGCAGCATCCGGCGCAGGTCCGGGCGCGGGCCCATGGGGGTGTCACCGGCGTGGTCGATGGTGGCCTCGAGGTAACTGCCCTCTCCGAGCACCTCGGCGAAGAGCCGCAGCTGGTAGGCGGTGCGGGTCAGCTCGCCGTTCAGCCGGCCGGTGCCCAGGGCGGTCTCCCGGTCGGCGACGGCGACGACGTCCTCCCGCCGGGCCTCCAGCGCGTCCGCCAGGGCCCGCAGCAGGCCGGCCCGACCCGCCCGTCCCATCTCCTCCAGAGCCGGGGCAGCGGCCAGGGCCGCCTCGCACAGCCGGGCCACCTCCTCGGGGGTGGTCTCCTGCGCGACCACCTCGGCCGCCTGCCCGTTGCGCGGGTCGATGCTCACGACGTCGGTCATGGGTGCTCCTGTCGGTTCTGGGGGCGGGTCAGTGGGGCAGGTCAGTGGGGCGCGTCGACGTGGACGCGGTCCACGGTCCAGGCGCGCGCCTGCTCGGTCAGGGTGACACCGAGACCGGGGCGGTCGGACAGGTGCATCCGGCCGTCGCGGGTCTCCAGCCGCTCGTTGAACAGCGGGTGCAGCCAGTCGAAGTGCTCGACCCACGGCTCGTGCGGGTAGGCCGCGGCCAGGTGCACGTGGATCTCCATCGCGAAGTGCGGCGCGATCTGCAGGTTCGCGTCGTCGGCGAGCGCGGCCAGCTTCAGGAACTGCGTGATGCCGCCGATCCGGGGGGCGTCGGGCTGCAGGATGTCGACCGAGCCGGCCCGGATGAGCTCGCGGTGCTCGGCGACGCTGGTGAGCATCTCCCCGGTGGCGATCGCGGTGTCCAGCGAGCGGGCGAGCTGGGCGTGCCCCTCGGCGTCGTAGGCGTCCAGCGGCTCCTCGATCCACACCAGGTCGAACTCCTCCAGCCGGCGGCTGACCCGCATGGCCGTGGGCCGGTCCCACTGCTGGTTGGCGTCGACCATGAACGGCACGCCGTCACCCAGGTGCTCGCGGACGGCGCGCACCCGGCGCAGGTCCTCCGCCGAGTCCGGCAGGCCGACCTTGATCTTGATGCCGCCGACGCCGCTCTCCAGCGTCCGCGTGGCGTTGTCCTTGACCTGCTCGACCGTCTCGTGCAGGAAGCCGCCGGAGGTGTTGTAGCAACGCACCGAGTCGCGGTGGGCACCCAGCAGCTTGGCCAACGGCAGCCCGGCGCGCTTGGCCTTGAGGTCCCACAGCGCCACGTCGATCGCGGCGATCGCCTGCGTCGAGGCCCCGCTGCGGCCGACCGACGCCCCCGCCCAGACCAGCTTGGTCCACAGCCGGGCGATGTCGTTGGGGTCCTCGCCGATCAGGCCGGGGGCGACCTCCCGGGCGTGGGCGAACTGCGCGGGCCCACCGGCCCGCTTGGAGTAGCTGAACCCCACGCCCTCGTGGCCGGCCTCGGTCCGGATCTCGGCGAACAGGAACGCGACCTCGGTCATCGGCCGCTGCCGGCCGGTGAACACCTTCGCGTCGCTGATCGGGTTGGGCAGCGGCAGCGTGACCGAGGAGAGCGAGATCGACTCGATCCGGTCCAGGACGGCCGGGGCGGAGGTGGTCGGGGTCGGGGCGGACGTCGTCGTCATGGCAGCTCCAGGCATCGGGGTCAGCGCACCAGGCAGGGACGCTTGGGGTCGAAGCCCCAGTCGGGCACGAGGTACTGCATGGCGACCGCGTCGTCCCGGGCGCCGAGCCCGTGCTCGCGGTAGAGCTCGTGGGCCGCGCCCAGGGCGTCCCGGTCCAGCTCGACGCCGAGTCCCGGCGCGGTGGGGACCGCGATCGCCCCGTCCCGGATCTGCAACGGCGACCGGGTGAGCGCCTGGCCGTCCTGCCAGATCCAGTGGGTGTCCAGCGCGGTGATCTCCCCCGGCGCGGCAGCCCCGACCTGGGTGAACATCGCCAGCGAGATGTCGAAGTGGTTGTTGGAGTGCGATCCCCAGGTCAGGCCGAAGTCGGCGCACAGCTGGGCCACCCGCACCGAACCGCGCATGGTCCAGAAGTGCGGGTCGGCCAGCGGGATGTCCACGGCGTGCGACCGGACGGCGTGTGCCATCTGCCGCCAGTCGGTGGCGATCATGTTGGTGGCCGTCGGCAACCCGGTGGCCTGCCGGAACTCCGCCATGACCTCCCGCCCGGAGAAGCCGCCCTCGGCCCCGACCGGGTCCTCGGCGTAGGCGAGCACCCCGTGCAGGTCGCCGAGCAGCCGGACGGCGTCGGCGAGCAGCCAGCCCCCGTTGGGGTCCAGCGTGATCCGGGCGTCGGGGAACCGCTGCGCCAGTGCCCGGACGGCGGCGACCTCCTGCTCGCCGGCGAGCACGCCGCCCTTGAGCTTGAAGTCGGTGAAGCCGTAGCGGGCCTGGGCCGCCTCGGCCAGGGCGACGACCGCCTCGGGGGTGAGTGCGGGCTCCCGACGGAGCCGCTCCCAGTCGTCGGCCGGGGTCGGCTCGGCGACGTAGGGCAGGTCGGTCGCCGTCCGGTCCCCGATGTAGAAGAGGTAGCCCAGCATCGGCACCGCGTCGCGCTGCTGCCCGTCGCCCAGCAGCTCGGCGACCGGGACCCCCAGGTGCTGCCCGAGCAGGTCCAGCAGCGCGGACTCCAGCCCGGTCACCGCGTGGACGGTCGTCCGGAGGTCGAAGGTCTGCAGACCGCGGCCGCCGGCGTCCCGGTCGGCGAAGGTGTCCGCGACCGAGCGCAGCAGCCGGCCGAAGGCGGCCACCGGCTGCCCGACGAGCAGCGGGCCGGCGTCGGCCACCGTCCGCCGGATGTCCTCGCCGCCGGGCACCTCCCCCACGCCCTCGCGGCCCTCGCTGTCGGTGACGATCACGATGTTGCGGGTGAAGAAGGGGCCGTGCGCGCCGCTGAGGTTGAGCAGCATGCTGTCGTGCCCGGCGACGGGCACCACCTCGACGCGGGCGACGGTCGGCGTGGTGCCGGTCATCGGGTTCCTCTCAGCAGACGGCGGGCAGCGGGTCCGGGGACCCGGGGTTCAGGAGAGCTTGGAGACCAGCGTGGTCAGCTCGCCGAGCTCGGCCTCGGTCAGGTCGGTGAGCGGCGGGCGCACCCGGCCACCGTCCCGGCCCACCGCGGTGAGACCGGCCTTCACGATCGAGACCGCGTAGCCGCGGGCCCGGTCGCGGATGTCGAGGTACGGGAGGACGAAGTCGTTGAGCATCCCGTAGACCGCCACGCGGTCCTGGGCGCGGACGGCGGCGTAGAACCGGAGCGCGAACTCGGGCACGAAGTTGTACAGCGCCGAGGAGTACGTGCTCACCCCCAGCTGGAGCAGCGGGAGGGCGAACGTCTCGGCGGTGGGCAGGCCGCCGACGTAGATGAGCCGGTCGCCGACCTTGGCGTAGGTGCGGGTCATCTGCTCGATGTCGCCGACGCCGTCCTTGAGCCCGATGAGGTTGGGGTTCCGGTCGGCGAGCTCGGCGACGGCGCCGTCGCCGAGCACGGCGTTTGCCCGGCTGTAGACGACCACACCGAGGTCGGTGGCCCGGCAGACGGCGCTGACGTGCTCGACCAGACCGGCCTGGCTGGCCTCGGTGAGGTAGGGCGGGAAGAGCAGCAGGCCATCGGCACCGGCGGCCTGGGCGGCCTGGGCCTGGGCGACCGAGACGGCGGTGCCGCCGGTGGCCGGGGCGATGACGGGCACCCGGCCGGCCACCTCGTCGACGGCCACCCGGACCACCCGGTCGATCTCGGCGGGGGTGAGCGAGAAGCCCTCCCCCGTGCCGCCCGCGGCGAACAGGCCGGCCACGTCGAAGCTCGACTGCCAGGCCAGGTGCTCGCGGTAGCGGGGTTCGTCGAACTGCAGCTCGGCGTCGAAGTGGGTGACCGGGAACGACAGCAGACCGGACTTCAGCCGGTCAGCGAGAGCATCCGGGGGCAGCAACGTCACGGGTCGTGTCCTTGGGTTCGACGGGTCCGCGCACTGTCGACCGGAGGTCGCGGGCGGTGGTCGACGTCACCCTAGGAACGGCCTGCGATGCCTGTCCAAGAGCAGTTCCGCATCGTTCGATGCGCACAGGGCATCATGAAAGCGCTTGCCCATCCGCCAGGACGTCCAGCGCACGCCACAGCGCCGGGTTCTTCGACTCCCGGGCCCAGAGCAGGTGCAGCTCGACCGGCTCGGGCACCGGGGTCTCCAGGCGCACCAGTCCGACCCCCGCGATGGTGAGCCCGGCTGCCGACTCCGGGACGAACGCGACCCCCCGGCCGGCGGCGACGAGCCAGAGCATGGTGAGCACCTGACTGACGGTGTGCACCGCGTTCTCCGAGGTCGCCGGCACGAACCCGACCACCAGGTCGTAGAAGTACCGCGCCTGGGTCGGCGAGTGCATCACCACCGGCTCACCGGCCAGGTCGGCCGCGGTGACCGGCCGGTCCAGTGCGAGGAGCCGGTGCCCCAGCGGAGCGGCGACCAGCAGGGACTCGCGGTGCAGCAGCCGGGAGCCGAACCGCTCGGCGTCGAACGGCGGCCGGGCCAGCCCGAGGTCGATCTCCTCGGCCAGCAGGCCGGCCACCTGCTCCCTGGTCACCATCTCGGCGAGGTCGACGTCCACGTCGGGCAGGGCGGCACCCAGGTCGTCGAGCAGCCGGCCGAGCACGCCGTAGGCGGACGCCGCGGTGAAGCCGATCCGCAGCACGCCGCTGGACCCGGAGGAGACCCGGCGCGCCAGTTCTGGTGCGCCATCGGCCAGGGTGAGCAGCCGGCGGGCCTCGACCAGGAAGACCTCACCGGCGGCGGTGAGGTCGACCCGCCGGTTGTCCCGCTCGAGCAACTGGGCACCGACCACCCGCTCCAGCTTCTGAATCTGCCGACTGAGCGGTGGCTGGGTCATCTGGAGCCGCTCCGCCGCGCGGCCGAAGTGGAGCTCCTCGGCGACGGCGACGAAACCGCGGAGCTGCTCCAAGGTGAACGCCATGCAGCGAAGGTATCAATCAATGCTCCAATGGATTTGGACAGGCATGAGCGGCCGTTCCTACTCTTCGGTCGTCCCCGCGTTCGTGACGGCACTCACAGCACCCCCAGGCCGGACCGACGGCTTCTCGAAGAGGAGAACCACCATGACCACGAACCACCGCGCCCGTCGCTGGGCACTGTCCGGCGCCGGACTCACCCTGGCCCTCTCCCTCACCGCCTGCGGGGGGAACGTCGGCGGCGGGTCGGACTCCGAGGAGGAGTTCCCGGGCGGCGACCCGATCACGATGCTGGTCGGGCAGGACCCCGGCGGCAGCACCGACCTGATCGCCCGCGCGGCGGCCGACGGCCTCTCCGACGAGCTCGGCGTCCCGGTGACCGTGGAGAACCGGCCCGGCGCCAACGGTGCGCTGGCCGCCCAGCAGCTGGCCGGCGAGGACCCGGACGGCCATACCCTCATGGTCTACAACGGCAGCCTGGCCTACATCACCCCGCTCGCGGTGGGCGAGGGCGAGGCCCCCGACATCGCCGACTTCGACATCGTCACGGGCCTCTCCCTGGACGACTACGTCCTGGTGACCGCGCCGGGCTCCGGCTTCAGCACGGTCGAGGACCTGGCCGCGGCCGGTCGCCCGATCACCTTCGGCACCACCGGGGTGGGCACCGGCAGCCAGCTGTCCCAGGAGCTGCTGTTCGCGCAGGCCGACATCGACGCCACCGCCGTCCCGTTCGACGGCGGTTCGCCCACGCTGACCGCCGTGCTCGGCGGGCAGGTGGACGTCGGCTCCGTCCAGCTCGGTGAGGCCATCGAGCAGATCGAGTCCGGCGGCCTCACCCCGATCGTGACCTTCGCCGAGGAGCGTCCGAGCTACCTGCCCGACACCCCGACCGCGGTCGAGGCCGGCTACGACGTGCCGGTGCAGCAGTCGCGCGCCGTCTTCGCCCCCCAGGGCGTGCCGGACGACGTCATGCAGACGCTGCGCGACGGTTTCGAGGCCGCGTTCGAGACGGAGGCCTACCAGCAGCTCAACGAGGACAACCTGCTCACCCCCCTCGAGGTCGACGGTGAGGAGATCCGGGAGCGGTGGACCGAGAACCTGGACAACTACCGTGCCGTGGTCGAGGAGTACGGCATCGACCTCGGTGGAGATGCGTGACCCTCGGGTCCCCGATGGTCCGGGACGCGACCTGCGTCCCGATGACCCCGAGCAGGAGCGAGGAGAACTCGTGAGCTCTGCGCACGACGGGGCGCACACCCCAGGGAGCCCCGGCGGCCGCACGGCCGCCGGGGCCACCCCCCAGGGGAACGTGGCCCCCCACCCGACCGACACCGCCCCGGCGACCACCGACACCCCCTCGACGCTGCACGACCTCGAGGACCTCGCGCAGGAGGTCGAGGAGGAGGCCGAGCACCGCCCGCCACCGGCCGGCCCGGCCACGAACCTGGTGATCGCGGCACTCGTGGTCGCACTGGGGGCGGCCGCCACCGTCGGCGCCCTGGCGCTCGGCGCCGGCACCGCACGCACGCCGGGACCGGGCATCTGGCCCTTGATCCTCGGCGTGCTGCTGGTCGTGCTGGGCGTGGGCCTGGCGGCCACCGCCCGCCGGACCACCGACACCGAGCAGTTCTCCAGGTCGTCCTGGCTGGTCCTCGCCGGGCTGGCCACGATGCTCGTCTTCGTCGCTGCCATCGGCACCATCGGCTTCGAGATCCCTGCCGTGCTGCTGGCCTTCGTCTGGCTCCGCTTCCTGGGCGGCGAGAGCTGGCGGACGTCCGCGATCGTCAGCATCGGCGTGGTGGTCGCCTTCTACCTCGTCTTCGTCGCGGCCCTCTCGGTCCCCATCCCGCACCTCTTCTGAGGAGAGTCCGTTGGACCTCGCCCCGGTGCTCGACGGCTTCGCCGTCGTCCTGGAACCGACCAATCTGCTCTACTGCCTGATCGGCGTCGTCGTCGGCATGCTCGTCGGCGTGCTGCCGGGCCTCGGCCCCGCCGCCACCATCGCGATCCTGCTGCCGATCACCATCGGCATCGAGCCGGTGACCGCGATCATCATGCTGGCCGGCATCTTCTACGGCGCCCAGTACGGCGGCACGATCACCTCCGTCCTGCTCAAGCTGCCGGGCGAGGCGTCGTCGGTGGTCACCGTCTTCGACGGCTACGCCATGGCCCGCCAGGGCAAGGCGGGGACCGCGCTCGGGATCGCGGCGATCGGCTCGTTC
Source organism: Modestobacter sp. VKM Ac-2979 (assembly GCF_026967995.1). Classification (NCBI taxonomy): domain Bacteria; kingdom Bacillati; phylum Actinomycetota; class Actinomycetes; order Geodermatophilales; family Geodermatophilaceae; genus Modestobacter; species Modestobacter sp. VKM Ac-2979. The sequence continues at coordinate 9,874 of NZ_JAPVBO010000003.1, read as the reverse complement.
GCCGGCGGCACGATCTCGATCGTCGCCCTGTCCTTCCTCGCCCCCCTCGTGGCCAGCTTCGCGCTGGACTTCGGGCCGCCGGAGTACACCGCCCTGGCGCTGCTCGGCATCCTGCTGGTCGCCACCGTCAGCAGTGGCAGCCGGCTCAAGGCGGTCGTCGCGGCCTGCGTCGGCCTGCTGCTCGCCACGGTCGGCCGCGACGGCTTCACCGCCACCGAGCGGTTCACCTTCGGCAACCTGAACCTGGCTGACGGCCTGGACTTCGTGCCGATCGCGATGGGCCTCTTCGGTCTCGGCGAGATCCTCTACAACCTGGAGCAGCGGCACAACGCCACCCAGGCGCCGACCAAGGTCGCCAACGTCTGGCCCTCCCGCCAGGACCTGCGCCAGTCCTCGGGCGCGATCGGCCGCGGGTCGGTGATCGGCTTCTTCCTCGGCATCCTCCCCGGGGGTGGTGCGACCCTCTCCTCGCTCGCCGCCTACGCGGTGGAGAAACGGCGCTCCAAGACGCCGGAACGCTTCGGCAAGGGGGCGGTCGAGGGCGTGGCCGGGCCCGAGACGGCGAACAACGCCGCCGCGACGTCGTCCTTCATCCCGCTGCTCACGCTGGGCATCCCCGCCAACGCGACCATGGCGGTGATCTTCGGCGCCCTGCTCGTGGTGGGGGTCACCCCCGGCCCGCAGCTGGTCACCGAGGAGCCGGAGCTGTTCTGGGGCGTCGTCAACTCGATGTACATCGGCAACATCCTGTTGCTGATCATGAGCATCCCGCTGGTCGGGCTGTTCGTGAAGATCCTCCGGGTGCGGCCGGCCATCCTGGCGCCGATCACCGTGCTCATCACGCTGATCGGCGTCTACACGGTCAACAACAGCGTCTTCGACATCGTGCTGGTCATCGTCTTCGGCGTGCTCGGCTACCTGATGAAGAAGGCAGGCTTCGACCCCGGCCCGCTGTTGCTGGCCTTCGTGCTGGGTGCTCTGCTGGAGGACGGCTTGCGCCGTTCGCTGCTGATCTTCGACGGCGACGCGACCGGCTTCTTCACCCGTCCCATCTCCGGCACCCTGCTCGTCGTGTTCCTGATCGTGGCGGTGTACCCCTTCGTGGCGAGCCTGCGGAGCCGCCGGCGGCAGGAGCCGGCCCAGGACACGTCCGACCCGAACACCAAGGAGCTCGTGTGACCGTCCTCGTCGGTTTCGTCCCCACGCCCGAGGGCGAGGCGGCCTTCACGGCCGGTCTCGCCGAGGCCCGCCGTCGGCAGGAGGGGCTGCTGGTGCTCAACACCCCGCGGGGCGGAGCACCGGTCAGCGCCGACGTCGCACCACCGGAGCTGGTCCGGTCGCTGACCTCCCGCGCCGAGGCCGACGGCGTCGCCCTGGAGCTGCGGCAGACCCCGCACACCGGCGACCTGGCCGACGAGCTGCTCCGGGTGGCCGAGTCCGTGGACGCCTCGGTGATCGTGATCGGCCTGCGCCGCCGCTCCCCCGTCGGCAAGCTGCTGATGGGCAGCAGCGCCCAGCGGATCCTGCTGGACGCCGACCGCCCGGTCCTGGCGGTCAAGCCGCACCCCACCGCCGGCTGACCCGCCCAGGACGGCACGAGGCCCGCCAGGAGATCTCCTGGCGGGCCTCGTGCTGTGTGTGGGGCCGGTCTGTCAGGCGGCGGCCTGGAGCGCGCGCCGCACCTTCGGGCCACCGGTGGTCATCTTGTAGAGCTTGACGACCTGGGCCGGGGCGTTAGCAGGGGTGGTCTGGGCCAGCCAGCCGTTGGGCAGCGAGAGCCGGATGACCTTGTGCCACGCCGAGCCGACCTGACGGGGCAGGGACGCGGAGTGGTACCGCAGCCCGTAGCGGGCGAAGAGGTCGCGGATCTGCGGGGCGATCTCGGCGTACCGGTTGCTCGGCAGGTCCGGGAACAGGTGGTGCTCGACCTGGTGGGAGAGGTTCCCGGTCATGATGTGCATGGCCTTGCTGCCGGAGATGTTGGCCGAGCCGAGCATCTGGCGCAGGTACCACTCACCGCGGGTCTCCCCGTCGATGGACTTCTTCTCGAAGGTCTCCACGCCCTCCGGGAAGTGCCCGCACATGATCACCGAGTGCGACCACACGTTGCGCACCACGTTGGCGGTGAAGTTGGCCGCCAGGGTGGGCAGGAACGACGGGCCCGACAGCGCCGGGTGGACGACGTAGTCCTTCGTCATCTGCTTGCCGATCTTCTTCAGCACCTGCTTGCCGCGGGCGCGGAAGCCCGGGTCGGCCCGCCGCTCCTTGGTGGCCAGGTTCTTGCCCAGCTCCAGGTCGTAGGCGGCGATCCCGTACTCGAAGAAGCAGGCGTTGACGAAGTTCCAGACCGGCTGCAGCAGGTACAGCGGCACCCACTTCTGGTCCTCGTCGACGCGCATGATGCCGTAGCCGAGGTCGTTGTCCTTGCCGATCACGTTCGTGTACGTGTGGTGGAGCACGTTGTGCGAGTGCTTCCACTGCTCCGACGGGCTGGCCATGTCCCACTCCCACGTCGTGGAGTGGATCTTCGGGTCACGCATCCAGTCCCACTGCCCGTGCAGGATGTTGTGCCCGATCTCCATGTTCTCCAGGATCTTGGCGACCGAGAGCCCGGCGGTGCCGAGGACCCAGGCCGGCGGGAACCTGGAGAACAGCAGCACGGCCCGGCTGGCCAGCTCCATCTTGCGCTGCACGTCGATGACCCGGCGGATGTAGGCCGCGTCGTCCTCGCCACGGCTGTCCACGATGGTCTGCCGGATGGCGTCGAGCTCGCGGCCGATGGCCTCGATGTCGGCCTCGGAGAGGTGGGCGATCGGGTTGTCGGACTTCTTCTGCAGGACGGTCATGTGCAGCTCCTCAGCTGGTGGGACAGCAGTTCTGGATCAGTGGTCGATGTCGCAGGCGTCAACGGCGGCGCTGACGCAGGTCTGGATCAGGACGCCGTCACCGGGGGCGGCGGTGGTCAGCTCCCCGTTGCGCAGGTCACGGACGGCGCCCTCGCGCAGCGGCAGCACGCAGCCATAGCAGATGCCCATCCGGCAGCCGCTGGGCATCAGCAGCCCGGCCTCCTCGGCGGCGTCCAGGATCGGCGTCGCGCCGTCGACCTCGAGCGTGCGCTCGGACTTCGCGAACGTGACCGTGCCGCCCTCGCCGGTGACCAGCACCCGGGGGCGGAAGCGCTCGGTGTAGAGCCGGTCGGCGATGCCCTGGTCGGCCCAGTGCTCCTCCAGCGCCTCGAGCAGGCCGACCGGGCCGCAGGCCCAGGTGGCCCGCTCGGCCAGGTCGGGCACCAGGTCGGCGATCGCCGGGGCGTCCAGGAAGCCGGCGTCCTGGGTGTGGTGCTCGACCAGGCGGATCCGGCCGGCCCCCGCCAGCTCGCGCAGCTCGGCACCGAAGATGACGTCCTCGACGGTGGGCGCGGAGTGCACCAGGACGACGTCGCACCCGGCGTCCTCGCCCAGGTTGCGCAGGATGCCCATGACCGGAGTGATGCCCGAGCCCGCCGTCACGAACAGCGCCTTCGCCGGCCGCGCCTCGGGGAGGACGAACTCACCGGTCGCCTGGTCCAGCTGCACGATGGTGCCCGGCTGGGCGCGGTGCACCAGGTGGTTGCTGACCTTGCCGTCGGGGATGGCCTTCACGGTGATGGAGAAGCAGCCGTCGGCGCGGCCGAGCACCGAGGTGATCGAGTACGCGCGCCACAGCCGCACGCCGTCGATGTCGATGCCGATCCGGACGTACTGGCCGGGTGTGTGCGGGAGCCAGTCACGGCCCGGCCGGATCACGATGCTGGCGGCGTCCCGGGTCTCGTGGTGCACCGCCTCGATCCGGCCGCGCAGCGCGGCGCCGGAGCGCAGCGGGTCGACCAGGTCCAGGTAATCGGCGGGCAGCAGCGGCGTGGTGACCAGCTCGGCCACCTTGAGCACCCGGTCACGCAGCGTGGTCAGCACAGGACGGGCCGGCGACGGACGCGGGACGGTGGCGGTCATGTACTGATCCTTACCCGCACCGAGGGCGAACAACTGTGCCTCGGACGTGAATCGGGCGGTATCTTCTGTTCCCTGCGAACAACGAGAGGGTGAACACCACGAGCGACCAGGTCACGTTCCCGCCGCCGGTCGTCGCCGCGATGCAGGCCCAGCTCCCCGCCGTGGCCCAGCAGACGGTGGCCAGCATCGTCGTCGAGGTGCCCAGCTACGCCGACGCCTTCTCCGGGGAGATGGGCCGGGCGATCTCCAACGCCGTCCAGCTCGCCCTGGGTGGCTTCCTGGAGCTGGCCACCACCGCCGGGGGCGTCGACGCGAGCCGGCCGATCGGCCCGGCACTGGAGGGCGCGTACTCCCTCGGCCGGGGCGAGGCGCGCAGCGGACGGTCGATGGACGCCCTGCTGGCCGCCTACCGGGTCGGCGCCCGGGTGTCCTGGCGGCACATGAGCGACACCGCGGTCGACGCCGGCCTCTCGGTGGGGTCGCTGGCCCGCTTCGCCGAGCTGGTGTTCGCCTACATCGACCAGCTGTCGGCCGCCAGCGTGGCCGGGCACACCGACGAGCTGGAGACCACCGGCCGGGTGCGCCGGCACCACCGCGAACGACTGGGCGCGCTGCTGCTGGCCGGGCGGCCGCTGCACGACCTCACCCCCGCGGCCGAGCGGGCCGGCTGGCTCCCGCCCCGGACGCTGACCGCCGTGCTGCTCCCCGAGGTGCGGGCCCGCGGCGCCGTCGCGCTGCTCGGCCAGCGCACGCTCCAGCTGGACGACGACATCCCGGGGCTGGACCCGGCCCTGGAGCTCAGCGTGCTCCTGGTGCCGGACGCCGGGGAGGGCGCCCGGGCCGCCCTGCTGCGCGCCCTCGAGGGGCGGACGGCGGTGGTCGGCCCGGCCCGGCCGTGGTCCGCGGTCGCCGGCTCCTACGCCCGCGCGCTGCGCGCCCTGCGGCTCGGGCTGCACTCCACCGGCGCGGCGCCGCTGGACACCGAGCAGCGACTGCCGGAGCTGGTGCTGCGGGCCGACGAGGACGCCCTGGCCGACCTGCGGGCCGCGGCGCTCGCCCCGCTGGACGGGCTGACCCCGGCCACCCGGGAGAAGCTGGCCGCGACCCTCCGCTCCTGGCTGCTGCACCACGGCCGGCGCGACCAGGTCGCCGCCGAGCTGTTCGTGCACCCGCAGACCGTGCGGTACCGGATGGGGCAGCTGCGCGACCTGTACGGCGACCGCCTCGAGGACCCGCAGACGGTGCTCCAACTGACCATCGCGCTCGGCCCGCAGCCCCCCGCGTCCTGATCCTCCGCCGTCCCCGAGGATGGGGGCATGCGGATCGCGGTGGCCGGTGGCACCGGCCTGCTGGGTGCACTGGTGGTCGCGGAGCTGACGCGGCACGGCGACGACCCGGTCGTGCTCGCCCGCTCGCACGGGGTGGACCTGACCGACGGCACCGGCCTGGACAGCGCCCTGGACGGCGTCGAGGCGGTGGTCGACGTCGCGAACGTGACCACGACCAGCCGGCGCCGGTCGGTGGCCTTCTTCACCTCGGCCACCTCCCAGCTGCTCGCCGCGGCCGCCCGGGCCGGTGCCGGGCACGTGGTCACGCTGTCGATCGTCGGCGCCGACACCGTCGACTTCGGCTACTACCTGGGCAAGCGGCGGCAGGAGGAGCTGCTGGCCGCCGGTCCGGTGCCCTGGACGCTGCTGCGCGCCACCCAGTTCCACGAGTTCGCCGGCCAGCTGGTCGAGCGCTCCCCCCGCCCGTTCGTCGTCGTCCCCCGGATGGCCACCCGGCCGGTCGCCGCCGCCGAGGTCGCCGCCCACCTCGTGCGGCTCGCGCACGACGCCGCGCAGGGGGTCGCCCAGCCGATCGCCGGACCGGAGGACCACGACATGGGCGACCTGGTCCGGCGGCTGCTGCGCGCCACCGGGCAGCGCCGGGTCGTCGTCCCGGTGCGGCTGCCCGGCCGGGCGGGTGCGGCGATGGCCGGTGGTGCGCTCGTCCCCGCCGAGCCCCACGTCCGCGGCAGGCAGACCTACGCCGAGCACCTGGAGACGCTCACGCACCGGAGCTGAGCCGGGGTCAGCCCTCCCCGTCGGCCACCTGGCGGGACAGCTCGACGAGCTGCCGCAGGCAGTGCTCCCGCAGCGGCCCCGGGAAGCCGTCGGCCAGGCGGTAGAAGACGACCCGCCCGTCCTTGCGGCTGGTGACGAAGCCGGCGGTGCGCAGCAGCCGCAGCGCGTAGCCGACCGCGTCCTCCGTCGCCTCCAGCGCCATCGCCAGGTCGCCCACGCACAGCTCCTCGACCACGTCGAGGGCGTAGAGCACCCGGGACCGGGTGGGGTCGGCCAGCAGGCTCAGCATCGCCGACAGGCTCGCGGCGTCCTCGCGGCTGGGCACCCGCGCCCTCGCCGCAGCCACACGCACGGGGTCGACCGGATGGGGATGGTCCGTCACGATCGGTGCGGTTACCCGCATGGGCGCACGGGTATGCGCGCCGTCGGTCAGCCACGGCCCGAGGACGACGCGGACGGAGGACGAACTGGTGTCGGCCTACCTGAGCCTCGCCGCGATGCTGGGCCTCGCCGTCGGCGGTGTGCTGCTGGCGTACCTGCTGCACCGGCGGACCGCGGTGGCGCCGGGCGCGGTCGCGAGCCTGCCGTTCCTCTCCGGCTGGCGGCCCGCCGAGCACGCACTGTCCCGGTTCGAGGCGCGGTACTACCCGATGACCCTGCTGTTCCTCGCCTTCGACGTGGAGATGCTCTACATGTACCCGTGGGCGACCGTGGTCGCCTCGATCGGGACCTCGGCGATCATCGAGATGTTCGTGCTGCTCGGGGTGCTGATGACCGGCGTGCTCTGGGCCTGGCGCGAGGGTGCGCTGCGGTGGACCTGAGCCGGCTGGCCGCCCGCCGCACCGCGGTGCTCGCCGTCGAGGTGCCCGGCTGGAGCCGCACCCGCTGCGCGCTCGAGGAGCACGTCCGGGACCGGGGCTGGCGGCTGGCCCGCTCACCCGCCGACGCGGACCTGCTGGTCGTGTGCGGGCGCCCCGGGATCCGGCTGACCGCCGCGGTCGACCACGTCTGGAGCCAGCTGCCCGGCCCCCGCGCCCGGGCGGAGGTGACGACCGCCGCCGACGTCCCGGCCGTCCTGGACCGTGCCGCGGCCGAGCTCGCCGACGGCGCAGCCCAGCGCCGCGACGCCGCCGCCCGGCCGGCCGACCCCGAACCCGGCACCACCGCCACGGGCGACGACGACATGGGCGACATGGACATGGACGACGACGCCAGCGACGGCGACGGCGACATGGGCGACCACGACATGGACCACGGCGACATGGACATGCCGATGCCCGCCGGGATCGGCCTGGCCGGCGGCGGGGACGACGACCAGCTGACCGACCCCGACGCCCTCGACCTCGACGTGCTGCACGTGCCCCTCGGACCGGTGCTGCCGCACTGGCCGGCCGGCCTGCTGCTGCACACCACGCTGCAGGGCGAGCTGGTGGTCTCCGCCCGGGCGGAGGTTCTGCTGCCGGCCGACGGCTCCCCCACCGACGCCCCGGTGCACGGCACCCCGGCCGGCCGGTGGGATGCGGTGGCCACCCTGCTGAGCCTGGCCGGCTGGGACGACGCCGCCACCCGGGCCGCGCGGGTCCGCGACGCCCTGCTCGCCGGTGGGCAGCCACCCGAGGCCGAGCGGCTGGCCCGCCGGATCATCCGGTCGCGGCTGCTCCGCTGGTCGCTGCGCGGTCTGGGCCGGCTCCCCGAGGGCGATGCGCACGACCGGCTGCGGCACTGGCTGGAGGGGAGTCAGCAGCGCCGATCCACCGAGCTGACCGCGGTGGCCGAGCTGGTCACCGGGCTGGACCTGGCCACCGCCCGCCTGGTGGTCGCCTCGCTCGACCTGGACACCGCCGACCGGGTGACCGTGCCGGCGGAGGCGGGCTCGTGACCGTCACCGAGGTCTCGGTCGGCTGGGTGCCGGTGGCGGCCGCGCTGCTGCTCGTCGTCGGGGCCGCCGCGGCGAGCCTGGACGGTGCGCTGGCCGCGCGGTCGGCCGGGCAGCCGCTGGGTAGGGGCCTGCTCACCCCGGTCGCGGAGACGGCGCGACTGTTCGGCCAGCGTCGCCGGACCACCGTGGCCGCGGACCTCCCGTTGCAGCGGATCGGCGGCGCCGGGCTGCTCACCGCGGCGCTGCTGATGGTCGCCGTCGTCCCGTTCGGCCGGTGGACCGTCGCCGACCTGACGGTGGGCATCGTCTGGTTCAACGCGATGGACGTGCTGGTGTGGGCGGCGGTCTGGCTGGCCGGCTGGGGCCCGAACAGCGCCCACGCCCTGGTCGGCGGGTACCGGTTCCTGGCCCAGGCGCTGTCCTACGAGCTGCCGCTGATGTTCGCGCTGACCGCGCCGGCGGTCGCCGCGGGCAGCCTCCGGCTGGGTGACGTGGTGGCCGCGCAGTCCGGGCTGTGGTTCGTCGTCTGGATGCCGGTGGCGTTCGCCGTCTTCTGCGTCGCGGTCGCCGGCTTCTCCGTCTGGGAGCCGCTCGGCGCACCCGCCGGTGGGGTGTTCACCGAGGCGTCCGGGGTCGACCGCTGGCTGCTCTCGACCGGGCGGTACGCGCTGCTGACCGCCGGGTCCGCCTTCGGGGCCACCGCCTTCCTCGGCGGCGGGCACGGGCCGCTGTTGCCGGCCTGGCTGTGGCTGCTGGTCAAGACCGCCGGGCTGCTCGCGGTGCTCGTCGCGCTGCGGCGCCGGCTCCCGGTGGTCGCTCCGGAGCGGTTCGCGGGCCCCGCCTGGCTGGTCGCACTCCCGTTGGTGCTGCTGCAACTGCTGGTCGTGTCCGTCGTCGTCGTGGTCCAGGCCTGAGGAGGGTGGACGTGCTGACCGGGATCGTGTTCTGGGTGCTCGCCGTGATCGCGGTGGCCACCGGCGTCGCCGTCTTCCGGGTCGACTCGATGGCCCGGGCGACCTACGCGCTGGCCGCGTCCTTCATCGCCGTCGGCCTGGTGCTGCTGCTGGTCGACCTGGAGTTCCTCGGCGTCATCACCGTGCTGATGATGACCATGGAGATGGCCGTGATGGGCATCTACATGATCATGTTCATGGGGATGAACCCCGCGCTGATGCCCATGGACATGGTGCACGGCAAACGCCCGGCGCTGGCGGTCGCGGTCGGCACGTTCGTCGTGCTGGCCGCCGGGGCGCTGCTGATCCCGTGGCCCACCCGCCGCGGAGCTCCCGCCGCCGACCTGGTGACCTCGCTGGGCGAGGCGGTCATGGAGTCGAAGATGCTGGTGATGATGACCGTCTCGCCGGTCCTCTTCGCCACGATCGTCGCCGCGCTGGTGCTGGCGTTGCCGAAGGGCCGGTACGACCGGCTCGGCGACGACCTGCGCGGTACGGACCTGCGCGGGAAGGCCCCGCGATGACGCTGCAGACGATGCTGCTGGTGGCGGCCGCGCTGTTCAGCGTGGGCCTCTACGGCGCCATCTCCCAGCAGGTCGTGGTCATGGTGATGATGGGCCTGGAGCTGATGCTCAACGGCGTCATCCTCGCCGCCGCGGCCTTCTGGTGGTTCCTCTCCCCCACCCCCGACGGCCAGGTGCTGCTGCTCGTGGTGATCACCGCGATGACGGTGGAGATGGCGATGGGCTTCGCGGTGGCCACGCTGCTGCACCGGTCCCGGCAGTCGGACATGACCGACATGGCCACGGACCTGTCCCGGTGACCGGGCTGCTCTGGGCCTGCGCCGTGGTGCCCGCGGTCGTCGGCGCCGGGCTGTGTGTCACCGGACGGCGCGCGGACCGGGTCGCGCCGGCGGTCGGGATCGTCACGGCGGGCGTCGTCCTGGTGCTGTCGGTCGCCGTGGCGCTGGGCCGGCCCAGCGCCACG
>NZ_JAPVBO010000002.1:0-872426 GCF_026967995.1 Modestobacter sp. VKM Ac-2979 | reverse complement strand
GCTGGCCCGGCTCACCGCCGCGGCGTTCGGGCTGTCCCGGGTGACCGACGCCCGGCGGGACGCCCTGCTGGCGCTGCAGCCGGCCCTGACTCGGTCAGGGCCGGCCGGCGGCCGATCAGACGTCTTCGACGGACGACGGCTCGCGACGGCTGAGGTCGATGCCCAGCTCCTCCGCGGCCCGGAAGACCTCGTCGTCGGTGTCACGCAACTCGATCGCGTTGCCGTCGCTGGAGAGGACCTCCACGTTCAGGCAGAGCGACTGGAGCTCCTTGAGCAACACCTTGAAGGACTCCGGGATGCCCGGCTCCGGGATGTTCTCGCCCTTGACGATCGCCTCGTACACCTTGACGCGGCCGAGGATGTCGTCGGACTTGATGGTGAGGAGCTCCTGCAGCGCGTAGGCCGCGCCGTAGGCCTGCATCGCCCAGCACTCCATCTCACCGAAGCGCTGACCACCGAACTGCGCCTTACCACCGAGCGGCTGCTGCGTGATCATCGAGTACGGCCCGGTCGAACGGGCGTGGATCTTGTCGTCGACCAGGTGCAGCAGCTTCAGGATGTAGACGTAGCCCACCGAGATCGGCTCGGGGAAGGGCTCCCCGGAGCGGCCGTCGAACAGCCGCGCCTTGCCGGTCTCCTTGACCATCCGGTTGCCGTCGCGGTTCGGGACCGTCGAGCCCAGCAGGCCGATGATCTCCTCCTCCTTGGCACCGTCGAAGACCGGCGTCGCGGTGCGGGTGCCCGGCGCGGCCTGGCGCGCAGCGCCCGGCAGCTTGGCCGCCCACTCCGGGGAGCCCTCGACCTCCCAGCCGGTCTTGGCGATCCACCCGAGGTGGGTCTCCAGCACCTGGCCGACGTTCATCCGGCCGGGCACGCCCAGCGGGTTGAGCACGATGTCGACCGGCGTGCCGTCCTCGAGGAACGGCATGTCCTCCTGCGGGAGGATCTTGGAGATGACGCCCTTGTTCCCGTGGCGGCCGGCCAGCTTGTCGCCGTCGCTGATCTTGCGCATCTGGGCCACGTAGACCCGGATGAGCTCGTTCACGCCGGCGGGCAGCTCGTCGCCGTCCTCGCGGGAGAAGACCCGGACGCCGATGACCTTGCCGGACTCACCGTGCTTGACCTTGAGGCTGGTGTCGCGCACCTCGCGGGCCTTCTCACCGAAGATCGCCCGCAGCAGCCGCTCCTCGGGGGTCAGCTCCGTCTCGCCCTTGGGCGTGACCTTGCCGACGAGGATGTCGCCGGGGACGACCTCGGCACCGATCCGGATGATCCCGCGCTCGTCGAGGTCCGCGAGGACCTCCTCGGAGACGTTCGGGATGTCCCGGGTGATCTCCTCGGCACCGAGCTTGGTGTCGCGGGCGTCGACCTCGAACTCCTCGATGTGGATCGAGGACAGGACGTCGTCCTGCACGAGGCGCTGCGACAGGATGATCGCGTCCTCGTAGTTGTGACCCTCCCAGGGCATGAAGGCGACGAGCAGGTTCTTGCCCAGCGCCATCTCGCCCTCGTCGGTGCACGGGCCGTCGGCGACGACCTGGCCCACCTCGACCCGCTGGCCCTCTTCGACCACCGGGCTCTGGTTGATCGAGGTGCCCTGGTTCGAGCGCTGGAACTTCAGCAGCCGGTAGGTCTGCCGGGTCCCGTCGTCGGCCATCACGGTGACGTAGTCGGCGGTGGAGTCCTCGACCACACCGGCCTTCTCGGCCACCACGACGTCACCGGCGTCGACGGCGGCACGCAGCTCCATGCCGGTGCCGACCAGCGGGGCCTCGCTGCGCAGCAGCGGGACCGCCTGACGCTGCATGTTCGCGCCCATCAGGGCGCGGTTGGCGTCGTCGTGCTCGAGGAACGGGATCATCGCCGTCGCGACCGAGGTCATCTGCCGCGGCGAGACGTCCATGTAGTCGACGTTCTCCGGGGCGAGGTCGGTGGTCTCCCCGCCCTTGGTGCGGACGAGGACCAGGTCCTCGGCGAACCGGCCCGACGCGTCCAGCGGCGAGTTGGCCTGGGCGACGACGAAGCGGTCCTCCTCGTCGGCGGTCAGGTAGTCGATCTGGTCGCTGACGGTGCCGTTGACGACCTTGCGGTACGGCGTCTCGATGAAGCCGAAGGGGTTCACCCGGCCGAAGGAGGACAGCGAGCCGATCAGACCGATGTTCGGGCCCTCAGGGGTCTCGATCGGGCACATCCGGCCGTAGTGGCTCGGGTGCACGTCGCGGACCTCCATGCCCGCACGCTCACGGGACAGACCACCCGGGCCCAGCGCCGACAGGCGGCGCTTGTGGGTCAGGCCCGCGAGCGGGTTGGTCTGGTCCATGAACTGCGAGAGCTGGCTGGTGCCGAAGAACTCCTTGATGGAGGCGACGACCGGCCGGATGTTGATCAGCGTCTGCGGCGTGATCGCCTCGACGTCCTGGGTCGTCATCCGCTCGCGGACCACGCGCTCCATGCGGGAGAGGCCGACCCGGATCTGGTTCTGGATCAGCTCGCCGACCGTGCGCAGGCGACGGTTGCCGAAGTGGTCGATGTCGTCGACGCCGTGGTCGGGCTCGCCGGCGTGCAGACGCACGACGTACTCGATGGTGGCGACGATGTCGTCCTCGGTCAGCGTCGAGGTGCCCTTGGGGACGTCGACACCGAGCTTCTTGTTCACCTTGTAGCGGCCGACCTTCGCCAGGTCGTAGCGCTTCGGGTTGAAGAAGAGGTTCTCCAGCAGCGCCTGCGCCGACTCACGCGTCGGCGGCTCGCCCGGGCGCAGCTTGCGGTAGATGTCCAGCAGCGCCTCGTCCTGGCCGGCGAGGTGGTCCTTCTCCAGGGTGGCCAGCATGGTGGGCGACCACTGGAAGTGCTCGCGGATCCGGTCCTCGGTCCAGCCGAGGGCCTTGAGCAGGACGCTGACCGGCTGGCGGCGCTTGCGGTCGATCCGGACGCCGACGGTGTCGCGCTTGTCGACGTCGAACTCCAGCCACGCACCGCGGCTGGGGATGACCTTGGCGCTGTAGACGTCCTTGTCCGACGTCTTGTCCAGGCTCTTGTCGAAGTAGACGCCGGGGCTGCGGACCAGCTGGGAGACGACGACGCGCTCGGTCCCGTTGATGACGAACGTGCCCTTGCCCGTCATGACCGGGAAGTCGCCCATGAACACCGTCTGGCTCTTGATCTCGCCGGTGGTGTTGTTCATGAACTCGGCGGTGACGAACAGCGGCGCCGCGTAGGTCATGTCCTTGTCCTTGCACTCCTCGAGGGACGCCTTGACGTCCTCGAAGCGCGGGTTGGAGAAGGACAGCGACATCGAGCCGCTGAAGTCCTCGATCGGCGAGATCTCCTCGAGGATCTCGGCGAGGCCGCCGACGGCGTTGGCCTGGTCCTCGGGGGCGAGGGTGGCCTTCCACTCCGGGGCGCCGACCAGCCAGTCGAACGAGGCGGTCTGCAGGGCGAGCAGGTCCGGGACCTCGAGGGGCTCGCGGATCTTGGCGAACGAGACGCGGAGCGGCGCGCCGGGGATCTTCTGCTGGTCGGTGCCGCCGGTACGGGGACCGGGCTGGACGTCGACCGCGGTGGTGCTGGGATCAGTGGTGGTGGTGCTGGTGGGGCGAGAGCCTGCCAAGATGCGTCCTTTCGAGGACCTCACGACGTGCGGGCGGTGGGTGCAGTTCGTCCTGGGTCGTCGTCGTTGTCGGCGAGGCTGACCGCGGATGCCTGCCCCATCGGTACGGTCAACACGGGGTGACCCGGAGCCGTTCCCGGGCACCCCTCGTGACCCGTCTCGACGGGCTGGCAGTCAGAGGGCAGCGCAACAGGAGACCCTACCCCTGCTCAGCGCCGGTGTCCACGTCGGGCCGCCGGAGCGGTGGGGACCCACCCGCGAGGGGTGGCCGGCGCCCACCCGGCCCGAGGGACACGGGGCTCCAGCAGGAGCCCGGCGCCGCGGGATCGGGGGTGAGCGGGATGAGTGCCCTGCCGATGATGCCAGTGCCACAGCCCACGTGGGACCGCCACGCCGCGACCTGTGGGTGAACGAAGACCCCGTGGACCCCACCCGGCGACAGCGGCCGGGACGCACGACAGGGGCCGACCCACCGGAGTGGATCGGCCCCTGTCGTCAGTGCGGGGTGGTGCTACCCGGCCGCCACGGAGGTGGCGGCCGGGTGGGGGGTCACTTGACGGTGACGGTGGCGCCGGCGCCCTCGAGGGCGGCCTTGGCCTTCTCCGCAGCGTCCTTGGCGACCTTCTCCAGGACCGGCTTCGGTGCGTTGTCGACCAGGTCCTTGGCCTCCTTGAGGCCGAGGGACGTGAGGCCGCGCACCTCCTTGATGACCTGGATCTTCTTGTCGCCGGCAGCCTCGAGGACGACGTCGAACTCGTCCTGCTCGACCGGGGCCTCGGCGGCGGCAGCGCCGCCGCCACCGCCGGCAGCCGCGACAGCGACGGGGGCGGCGGCGGTGACCTCGAAGGTCTCCTCGAACTGCTTCACGAAGTCCGACAGCTCCAGGAGGGTCATCTCCTTGAAGGCGTCGAGCAGCTCGTCAGTGGAAAGCTTGGCCATGGTGTCTCCTTGAGGGGGTCAGTCGGTGCTGGCCGCGGAGTCCGCGGCAGCATCGGTCGTGTCGGGGGTGGTGTCAGCAGCAGAGTCGGCGGGAGCTGCGTCGTCCGAGGCGGCAGCGCCCTCGGCCGGCTTCTTCTCCTGCAGCGCGGCGGCCAGCCGGGCGACCTGCGACAGCGGGGCCTGGAACAGCCCGGCAGCCTTGGTGAGGTTGCCCTTCATGGCACCGGCCAGCTTGGCCAGCAGGACCTCACGGGACTCGACGTCGGCGAGGCGGGTGACCTCGGCAGCGTCGACCGTGCGGCCTTCGACCACGCCGCCCTTGATGACCAGCAGCGGGTTGGCCCGCGCGAAGTCACGGATGGCCTTGGCGGCCTCGACCGGGTCGCCCTCGATGAAGGCGATCGCGGTGGGGCCGTTGAGCAGCGGGGCCAGGTCGGAGTGACCGACCGAGTCCGCCGCCCGCTTCGTCAGGGTGTTCTTGACGACGGCGTAGCTGCTGCCCGCACCGAGGGAACGACGCAGCTCGGTGAGCTGCGCCACGGTCAGCCCGCGGTACTCGGTGAGCACGGCCGCGCTGGACTTCTGGAACCGCTCGGTGATCTCCTCGATCACCGCGGCCTTCGCCTGCGTGGGCATGGGCCTCCTCTCGTCTGTCGGGCGACCACCGGCGACGTGCGCCCGGGGCGATCGGGCCCGGAGACGAGGAACGCCCCGGCGCAGAGCGCACGGGGCGAGGGACGTTCACGGTCCGGGCGCTGAGCCCAGGCCGTGCCACGTTCGTCGAACCGTCCACCTGCGCGGGTCGCCCGGTCGATTCCGGACCTTCGATCGCACGCGGACGTGCGACGACCAGCGGTCTTGGGGGGAACAGCAGGAAGAGTACACGGCCCTGCGCCCCCCGACGCACGAGGGCCCCGCAGCGACGTGCGCTGCGGGGCCCTCGTGGGGACGGGGTCCGTCGATCAGACAGGTGCGCCGATCAGGAGGGCTCGTCCACGGTGAGGTTGCGGGTGCGGTTCGGGTCGACCTGGATGCCCGGGCCCATGGTGGTGGAGACGGTGACCTTGCGCAGGTACCGGCCCTTGGCCGCCGAGGGCTTGGCCCGCAGGACCTCGTCCAGGGCGGCGGCGTAGTTCTCCACCAGCTTGGCCTGGTCGAAGGACGTCTTGCCGATCACCAGGTGCAGGTTGGCCTGCTTGTCGACGCGGAAGTTGATCTTCCCGCCCTTGATGTCGTTGACGGCCTTGGTGACGTCGGGGGTCACCGTGCCCGTCTTCGGGTTCGGCATCAGGCCACGGGGGCCGAGGATGCGGGCGATGCGACCGACCTTGGCCATCTGGTCCGGGGTGGCGATCGCGGCGTCGAAGTCCAGGAAACCGCCCTGGATCTGCTCGATCAGGTCGTCGGAGCCCACGACGTCGGCGCCGGCGGCCTCCGCCTCGGCTGCCTTGTCGCCGGTCGCGAAGACGATGACGCGGGCGGTCTTGCCGGTGCCGTGCGGCAGGTTGACCGTGCCGCGGACCATCTGGTCGGCCTTGCGAGGGTCGACCCCGAGCCGGATGGCGACCTCGACAGTGGCGTCGTACTTGGTGGTCGAGGTCTGCTTGGCCAGACCGGCGGCCTGCAGCGGGCTGTACAGCGTGTCCGCGTCGACCAGCTCGGCGACCTTGCGGTAGTTCTTGCCGTGCTTTGCCATGGTGGTTCTCCTTCCCCCCGGAGCGGGGGTCGCGTGGTGCGCGGGCCTGGCGAGGCCCTCCCACGAGTGCTGTCCGGGTCCGCGTGGACCCGGGTGGTGCAGGGCCGCCGTCAGCCGGCGGCTGCCGTCACTTGACGGTGATGCCCATCGACCGGGCGGTGCCGGCGATGATCTTCTCGGCCTGCTCGAGGTCGTTGGCGTTCAGGTCGGCCATCTTGGTCTGCGCGATCTCGCGGACCTGGTCGCGGGTGACCGTCGCGACCTTGGTCTTGTGCGGCTCACCCGAGCCCTTGTCCACACCGGCGGCCTTCAGCAGCATGCGCGCTGCCGGGGGCGTCTTGGTGACGAAGGTGAACGACCGGTCCTCGAAGACCGAGATCTCGACGGGGATGACGCTGCCGCGCTGCGCCTCCGTCGCGGCGTTGTACGCCTTGCAGAACTCCATGATGTTGACGCCGTGCTGACCGAGGGCGGGGCCCACGGGCGGCGCGGGGGTGGCCGCACCGGCGTTGATCTGGAGCTTGATGACCGCGGTCAACCGCTTCCTGGGGGGCATGACTTCCTTCTTCGTGACGGTGGTGCCTGGCTGGAACGGCCCGGTCGCAGGGCCCGCGCCGAGCGTGCGAGGCGTGGGAGGCGACCGGGTCCTTCTAGATCTTGGTGACCTGGGTGAACGACAGCTCGACCGGCGTCTCGCGGCCGAAGATGGAGACGAGCACCTGGAGCTTCTGCTGCTCCGGGTTGATCTGGTTGATGGTCGCCGGCAGCGTCGCGAACGGCCCGTCCATGACGGTGACGGACTCGCCCACCTCGAACTCGACCTCCGGCGCGGGGCCGGCGCTGGGAGCCGCCTCGGCCGTGGAGACCGGCTTGGCGGTGGTGGCCGGCACCAGCAGGTTGACGACCTCGTCGATGCTCAGCGGCGACGGCTTGGAGGTGGCCCCGACGAAGCCGGTGACGCCCGGGGTGTTGCGGACCGCACCCCAGGACTCGTCGTTGAGGTCCATCCGGACGAGCAGGTAACCGGGCAGCTTCTTGCGGTTGACCTGGGTCCGCTTGCCGTTCTTGATCTCGGTGACCTCCTCGGTGGGCACCTCGATCTGGAAGATGTAGTCCTCCATGTCCAGCGACGTGATCCGGGACTCGAGGTTGGTCTTCACCTTGTTCTCGTAGCCCGCGTAGGAGTGGATCACGTACCAGTCGCCGAACTGGCCGCGCAGCGTCGAGCGCAGGGCCTCTGCCGGGTCCTCGTCCTCCGCCGCCGCGGTCTCGAGGGCCTCGACGACCACGGGGTCGTGGTCGGGGGCGGGCTCGGCCAGGGGGTCGGCGACCAGGGCGTCGTCGACGGAGCCCCGGGAGTTGCCGCCGCCGGCGACGGGGGCGTCGCCCATCGGGTTGTCCGCCGTGAGGTCCGTGGTCCCGAGGGAGCCCTCGGCGGCACCGGTCTCGCGGACACCGGTCTCGACGTCGACGGTGCCGTCCTGGGCAGCGGCATCGTCCAGGTCGGTGTCCGCGACGGCGCTGTCGGTATCGAAGGGCTCGCGGGGGTCAGTCACAGGGTCTCTTCCTTGTCGGGTGTGGTGCAGTCGCGGAGGGCGGTCAGCCGAAGACGGCGAGCACGCCCTGGGCGAAGAGGAGGTCCAGGCCGGCGACGATCGCGACCATCACCGCCACGAAGATGATCACCACGGTGGTGTAGGTGATCAGCTCCTTGCGACCGGGCCAGATCACCTTGCGCAGCTCGGCGACGACCTCGCGGAGGAACCGCCCCACGTCCCGCTTCTTCCGCTGCTCGGCGGCGCGTTCCCGCTCGGCGGCGGCGCGGGTGCGCGTCCCCGTGGAACCCGTGTCGGGCGTCCGGCCGGCGGGACGGCTCGACGTGCGGGACCGGCGCTGGGTGGGGGTGGCGACGACCTTGTCCTCGTCGGTCTCCGCATCGTCGGCGACGTCGGCCTCAGCGGCCTCGAGCGCTCCCGCGTCCTCCACGCCCGGCGTCTCGGCGTCGAGCCGCTCGGCGTCGACCTGCTCGCCGTCCGGCTCGCCGTCCTTCTCGCTCACAGCGCCTCGCTCACGTCGGTCCGGCTCACTTCGGTCGGCTCTTCTCGGTCGGTCGTCAGGTCGTGGCAGGGGTGACAGGACTTGAACCTGCAGCCTGCGGTTTTGGAGACCGCTGCTCTGCCAATTGAGCTACACCCCTAGGGGACGCCGGGTCCGCGTCGCGACGCGGCCCCAGTCTCGACGTGACCCCCCGAAGAGGGCCTCCGGGGCACGCCGGTGGCGGGGTCCCACAGGCCCCAGGTCGTCGAGTGTACGGGACCGGCTCGGCCAGCAGCCAACACGGGAGCCGGGTCACCTCCCGCGGGGTGCACGGAGCGGGCTGGGGCACCCGGTCGGTCTGCCACGATCAGATCATGCCGACCGCCCCCGCCCCCGGGTCCGAGCCCGTCGAACCGGCGCCATCGGCGGAGCGGCGGGTCTCCCGGCGGGTCGCCGCCGTCGCCTCCTCCACGACGATGGCCGCCGACGCCCGCGCCAAGGCGCTGCGGGCCACCGGGCGCCCCGTGATCAGCTTCGCCGCCGGCGAGCCGGACTCCCCCACGGCCGACCACGTCGTCGAGGCGGCCGTCCGGGCGGCCCGGGACCCGGCGATGCACCGCTACACCCCGGTCGGGGGTCTCCCCCAGCTCCGGGAGGCGATCGTCGCGAAGACGCTGCGCGACTCGGGCCTGACCGCCCAGCCGACCGACGTCCTGGTCACCGCCGGGGGCAAGCAGGCGGTCGCCCAGGCACTGGCAGCGCTGCTCGACCCCGGCGACGAGGTGCTGCTCCCGACGCCGCACTGGACCACCTACCCGGAGGCTGTCCGGCTGGCCGGCGGCGTGCCCGTCCCCGTGGTCGCCGACGAGGCCAGCGGCTATCTGGTCTCCGTCGGACAGCTCGAGGCGGCGCGCACCCCCCGGACGAAGCTGCTGCTGTTTAGCTCCCCGGCCAACCCCACCGGCGCCGTCCACCCGCCCGAGGAGGTGGCCGAGATCGGCCAGTGGGCGCTGGCTGCCGGCCTCTGGGTGGTCACCGACGAGATCTACGAGCACCTGACCTACGACGGGGCGACGGCGCCGTCGTTGCCCGCCCTGGTGCCCGAGGTCCAGCCGAGGTGCGTGGTCGTCAACGGCGTCGCCAAGGCGTACGCGATGACCGGCTGGCGGGTGGGCTGGCTGATCGGGCCGGCCGACGTGGTGGCCGGGGCGACGGCCCTGCAGTCGCACTCGGCCGGGCACGTCTCGAACGTCGCCCAGGCCGCCGCGGTGGCCGCGCTCAGCGGTGACCAGTCGAGCGTCGCGGAGCTGCGGGCCACCCTCGACCGGCGCCGCCGGACCGTCGTCCGGATGCTGCGGGAGATCCCCGGGATCGCCTGCCCCGAGCCGCAGGGCGCCTTCTACGTCTACCCGTCGGTCACCGCCCTGCTCGGCCGCTCGATCGCCGGTCGCACGGCCACCACCAGCGCCGAGCTGGCCGAGCTGCTGTTGGAACTGGCCCAGGTCGCCGTCGTCCCGGGCGAGGCCTTCGGCACGCCGGGGTACCTCCGCCTGTCCTATGCCCTCGGGGACGACGACCTGGTCGAGGGTGTCCGCCGGATGCAGCAGCTCCTGGGCTCCGCAGGCTGAGACCCGCGGACCCGATCAGCCCAGCGCGACGACGGCGCGGGCCAGGGACAGGACCTTGTCGCCACCACTGGTCACGGTGAGGTCCACGCGCACCCGGCCGCCCTCGAGGAGGGCAGCGACCCGGCCCCGAACGGTCAGCTCGGTACCGAGGTCGTCGTCGGGCACCACCACCGGCCGGCTGAAACGCACCGAGTAGTCGACGACGGCACCCGGGTCGCCGGCCCAGGCGGTGACCGCACGGACGGCGAGCCCCGCGGTGAGCATCCCGTGCGCGATCACACCGGGGAGGCCGACCTCACGGGCGACCCGCTCGTTCCAGTGGATGACGTTGAGGTCACCCGAGGCGCCTGCGTAGCGGACCAGGTCGGCGCGGGTGACCCGGGAGGTCTGCTCGGGCAGTTCGGTGCCGACCTCGACGTCGGTCGGTCGCGGGCTCATGCCGTGCCCCGGGCGACGAGCATCGAGCGGGTGGTGCAGACCGGCTCGCCGTCCTCGGTGGCCAGGTCCACGCGGGTGGTCAGCATGTCGTTGCCGGCCACCGTCTTCACCGCGTCGATGGTGGCGGTCGCGACCAGTCGGTCGCCGGCCCGGATCGGGCGGTGGTGGGTGAACCGCTGCTCACCGTGCACCACCCGGCTGTAGTCGAGCCCCACCTCCGGGTCCTCGACGACGACGTTGCCCGCACCGAGGGACAGCACGATGGCGAAGGTCGGCGGGGCGATGACGTCGGGGTGACCGGCGGCACGCGCGGCGGCCGGGTCGCGGTAGACCGGGTCAGGGTCGGCCAGCGCCGCGGCGAACTCCGCGATCTTCTCGCGCCCGACCTCGTACACGGCAGAGGGCGGGTAGCTGCGCCCGACCAGTCCTGCGTCCAGCGCCATGCTCCCGCCCTCTCCTCGCGACCGCTGCGGTCAGCGCGTCTCGCGGTGGACCGTGTGCTTGCGGTCGGTCGGGCAGTACTTCTTCAGCTCGATCCGGTCGGGGTCGTTCCGCCGGTTCTTGCGGGTGATGTAGTTGCGGTTCTTGCACTCCTGGCAGGCCAGGGTGATCTTCGGACGAACGTCGGTGGCTGCCATGAGCGCATCCTCGCCTTGTCGGTGGTCGAGTGTCCCTCGACGCTTCTCGGGTGGTGCCCGTGCCCGGCGGATGCCGAACACGACGACGGACCCCGTTCCCGGGGTCCGTCTGGGGTAGCGGTGACCGGACTTGAACCGGTGACACAACGATTATGAGCCGTTTGCTCTACCAGGCTGAGCTACACCGCCAGGTGACCGTCCGGCCCGGTCTTCCGACTGCACCGGTGGTCGTTGTGCGAGCCCCTTTACGGAATCGAACCGTAGACCTTCTCCTTACCATGGAGACGCTCTGCCGACTGAGCTAAAGGGGCCTGCTCCGAAGAGCCGTGGAGAACTGTACCTGATGCCCTTCGGCCTCCCCGCAGGGGCCCGCCGCGAGCCTGCGAGCAGTGCTGGGCAGGGCGGTCCCTTCTCAGGTGCGGACGAACAGCCGCCGGTGGGTGGCCCCCGGCGCGGCGGCGCGGACCCCGGTGCGCGCCAGCAGCCACCCCTCGAGCCGGTCCTCGGGCAACGGGCGGCTGACCAGGAAGCCCTGCAGCTTGTCGCAGCCCATCTGGGTCAGCAGGTCCCGGGTCACCTCGTCCTCGACCCCCTCGGCCACCACGCGCAACCCCAGGTTGTGCGCGAGCTCGACGATCGACCGGGCGATGAAGGACTCGTTCTGGCTCGTCGACATGCCCAGCACGAAGGACTTGTCGATCTTCAGTTCGTCGATCGGCAGCAGCCGCAGCTGGGACAGGGACGAGTAGCCGGTGCCGAAGTCGTCCATGGACAACCGCAGACCGAGCGCGTGCAGGTCGGCCAGCACGGTGCTGTTGCGCACCGTGTCGTCGACGACGCTGCCCTCGGTCAGCTCGAGGGTCAGCAGCTCACCCGGCACCCCGTGGTGGCGCAGTGCCCGGCGGACCCGGTCGACGATGTCCGGCTCGGCGAGGCAGTGGGCCGAGAGGTTGACCGCCACCGACAGGGCGATGTCCTGGTCCAGCCACCGCCGGCAGCGGTCCAGCGCCCGGTCGAGCACCTGGTCGGTCAGCAGCCCGATCCGACCGATCTGCTCGGCCAGGCTGATGAAGTCGTCCGGCGAGATGTCCCCGTAGCGCGGGTGCGCCCAGCGCACGAGGGTCTCGACCGAGACGATGTCCGCGGTGCGGGTGTCCACGATCGGCTGGAAGACGACCGAGATCTGCCCGTCGGCCATCGCGGTCTCCAGCTCCGCGCCCAGCTGCAGGCGGCGCAGGCTCTGCTGGTCCAGGACGGGGTGGTAGGTCGCCACTCCCCCGGAGCCCTGTGCCGCGAGCAGCGCGACGTCCGCCCGCTGGATCAGCGTGCCGGACTCCGACCCGTGCACGGGCGCCGCAGCCACCCCGATCGTCAGCGCGACCTCCAGGTCCAGCCCGGCGACCCGGGCCCGGGTGGAGGCGGCCTCCCGCAGCCGACGGGCGGCCCGCTCGGTGGCGGCCAGGGACAGGCCCGGCAGCAGGACGGCGAACTGACCGCCCTCCATCCGGGCGACGACGGCCTGCGGCGGCGCGTGCTCACGGAGCAGCCCGGCGGTGACCAGGAGCAGTTCGTCGCTGGCGGCGTGCCCGAGGGTGTCGGTGACGTCGGTGTAGCCGTCCAGGGCCGCCAGCACCAGCCCGGCCCGGGCGGTGGTCGGCTCGGCCAGCAGCAGCGCGTCGATCTCCCCGCCCAGCCGCTGCCGGTTCGGCAACCCGGTCAGCCGGTCGTGGTCGCCGTCGTGCCGGATCTGGCTGAGCAGTTGCTGCTGCCGGATCGCGGCGTTGACGTGGGTCAACATCGACTCCAGCGCACTGCGGTCCCCGTCGGCGAAGGTCACCACGTCGCTGCGCCGGTCACAGACCTCCAGGTACCCGGGCTCACCGGCTGCGGTGACCACGGGCGCGCCGAGCACCTCGCGGGCGTGGCGACGGGCCAGGGCGGCCAGCTCCCGTGGCTCCGCCCGGGCCGTCGAGAGGAGGACCGGTCCCGCGGCATCGGGGGCCAGGGCACGCTGCCGGATCGGGTCGTCGGGATCGCCGGGACCGTCGTACCAGGCGAGCTCGCCATCGGCGGCATCGACGACGAGTTGCGGACCCTCGTCGAGGTAGGGCGGCAGCCACAGCGCCACCCGGTCGGCGTTGAGCAGCTCACGGACCGCGCTCACGATCTCCCGCGTCCCCGCCTCGTCCGGGGTAACCAGCTCCACGCGCCGGGCGAAGTCGTAGACCTGCTGGACGGTCCGCCGTTCCCGGATGGCGTGCGAGGACTGCCGGAACATCGCCACAGCCCCGAGGACGAGCGGGCCGATCAGCACCCAGCCCCACGCCGTCTCACGGGTCAGCAGGAGGGCGACGACACCGACGACCACGCTCAGCGGAGCCACGGCGAAGGCCGGGATCGCGCTGAGCAGCAGCCCCCAACCCGGGAAGCCCCCGGACAGCCAGATGGCCAGACAGGTCATCAGGATGCCGACGACCGTCGCCGCCAGCAGCGCCAGCACCAGGGACAGCCAGCTCAGCGGGTCGTCGAGGTCGAGCGGCGGGAGCCACGACAGCACCAGCAGCGCCGTGCACACCTCGGCGACGGTCAGGCCGATGTTGTAGGCGGCCTTGGTCAACGGGAGCGACTGACGGACCAGGACGATGGCCACGGCGGCCACGCGGGCGATGACGGCCCAGACGCCTCCGACCTCGACGAGTGCGATGACCAGCACCAGCTCGGAGGGCGAGACCGCGAAGGTCTGGCGCCGGAACTCGAGCTCCAACTGGGACGACTCGGTGAGCAGGAAGGCGAGGAAGAGGGCCAGGACGGCCCACACCGACGGGGTGGTCCAGGCATGCGGCAGCGTCAACGCACCGAGCACCGCCGCCACCGAGAGCGCGACGGCGACGATCATCTCGGGGCGCCGGATCACTGCTGCCCCCCACTGCGGAGGGGCCGGCTGCTCGGCCAACGTCAGCCCGTCTGTCAAGTGGCGTGGTCGACAGACGTTAACAGCGGTGGCCCCTTCCGGGCAGCCACCTCACCCGATGGGGCAGTCGGCTCGTCACGACCGCCCCGTAGTCAGGCGGCCGCGTCAGCGGTTCCAGCGCCACCCGCGGTTCCAGCGCCAGCCACGGTCGGCGGCGGAGGGGCGGGCGGTGGCGAGCGAGGTGGTGCCGGTCATGACGTCTCCTGAAGGCGCGGATGGACTCGGGGTCGCGGTAGCCGCCCACGCGGGGGCAGAGCGTCGTCCGGCACAGACCGCAATGAAGAGACTGCAGCGGGTCACCCACACGCGCAAGATTAGACACGACTGGGCTAATGATCTTCGTTGTGTCGTGACTTTGTGTAATGAGTGATCCGCCCAGCGTCACGTCTGAGTGGCCCCCGAACGGGTGTCAGCGTGGTGGACGGCGTTCCGAGAGGTCGTCGCGGGACAGGTCGTCGAGCTGATCCCACAGCGAGGGTCCTGGTGATCCCAGCGAGCCGAGCACGGCGGCCACCTGTACGAACCCGGTCCGCGCGGCCGCCCCGACTGCGCCCGGGTCGATCGCCTCCTCCCCCAGCAACTCGACGGCGTCCCGCTGCGCGTCCTCGGCCGTGCGGACCCGGCCGGTGTCCGGGCCCATCCGCACCTCGCCATCCGCGCCGACCAGGACCGCCGCGACGTCCAGGGCAGCACTGAGCGGGTCCCCTCGGGGCCCGCGGACCGCGAAGCTGGGCACGGTCACCCCGAGCGTCCACAACAGCTGCCGATCGACGGCCGCCTCGTGCTCCTGGCTGTACGCGAGCCCGTACCTGAGCCGTTGCGCGTGCTCCTGGACCGCCACGGTGGCACCCACGAGCTCCGCCGACGACGACACAGATGCGTCCCCGGCCGCCAGTGCGGCCTGCACAGCGGTGACGACCGGCTCGCTCCGAGCCTCGTCGGCGATCAGGAGCGCCAGCCCGCGCAGCGCGGCGTCGGTCGACGCGTCTAGGCGCCCCTCCCGGCCGCCGTCGCGCACGGCCGTCTCGAGCACCGGGAGCACGACACCGGCCTGTCCAGCCACCAGTCCGCTCACCTCCGCGCCGATCCGGACGAGCGTCACCTGGTCGACCAGCACCTCGTCCGGTGAGTCCGGGGCCAGTCCCCGACCCAGTGACTGCAGCAGCGCCCCGACCGCCGGCGCCGCAGCCGGGCCGGCCGCGGCGAGGGTGACGACCGCAGCCAGGTCCTCGGTCCCACCCGGCCAGGGCCGGCTCAGGAGCGTCGTCCAGGCAGCCGGGTCGGCGAGCAGCTCGCCCGCAGCAGCCCGGTCGCCGGCGTGGCGCAGGACGGTCAGCGCCACCGCCACGGGGTCGGCGGCCGGCGCGCCCACCCGGACCGCCGCGCCAGCCCCCTGCACCGCCTCACGGGCCAGGAACTGGCGCCCCCAGGACGCAGCGAGTGCCGAGGCTCCAGCTCCGCCCCGGCCGGCCAGGACGCCCAGCACCGTGCCCATCCCGACCGCCAGCACGTCGACCGCGCCGTCGGGGTCCGCCGGCGCCAGCCGCAGGTCGCCCAAGGCGCGACGGGCTGGGCTCCCTGGGGCCGCCCCACCGGCCACCGAGTCGAGCCTTCCCGCCAGCAGGCCGGCCAGCGCGTCGACTGCGCCGCTCCGCTCACCCAGCACGGTGAGCAGCCAGCGGAGCCCGTCGACGCCGAGCCGCCCGACCACGGCAGCCGCGAAGGCGGGGCTCGCCGCGTGGCCGGACCAGCCGGCGGCTGCAGCGTCGAGCTGCTCGGCCGTGCCCGGCCGGAGGAGGTCCGCCGCCGCCTCCCTCCCCAGCGCGGCGAACGCGCCGTCCCCCCACCCCGGCATCCGCCCGGCGAGCCAGGCGGTGACCCCTGCGGCGTCTCCCGGGCGGGCGGCCCCACCCAGCGGCGCGGCGACGGCGGCGAGCACCGCCGCGACGGCGACGGCGTCGGCGGCCAGCTCGTCCAGCAGGGCCCGGTGCTCGACGGCGCGGTCGGCGTCGTCCACCGCGACCGCCGCGCTCAGGTCGGCGGCCTCGTCGCGGCCGGGAGCGGGTACGCCGCCGTCCCACGCCGGTCCCATCAGCACGGCGAGCCGGGACCCGGCGCGGGCGAACTGGTCACGTTGGTCGGCGCGCAGGACGGCGACCCTGGCGAGCACGGTCAGCCAGAGCTCACGGTGCTCAGCGAGCCGGGCGGCCGCCGTCGTCAGTGCGTTGTGCAGCTCGCCGGCCACCGCCGTCGCCGTGGCGACCTCGGTGGTCACCGCCGCCGCGTCGGCTCCCTGCCAGCCGGTGTCGACGGCCGTCGCGTCCAGCAGGTGCACCGTCGTCCCTGCGGCGAAGCCGGCGGATGCGAGCTGGTCGAGGACGTCGCCCAGGGCAGCCGGGGAGCCCGGCGGGTCGGGCAGCTCCGCCGGCGTGGGGAGCAGCGTGCTCATCGGGGGACCGCCGCTCCCCGCCCGGGGAGCAGCTCGCCGTCCAGCTGTTGCCAGGAGTCGGCGGCCGTCGCCACGGCGCTCCGCAGCCAGGTCAGCTCGCCGGCCAGGCAGCCACCGGCGGTCGCCACCGTCTCGCCGAACCCGGCCACCACCGGGCCGAGCGGCCCACCGACCCCCGCACCGTCGCCGGCCGCACCGACCTGGGCCGCCCGGACCGATGCGGCGTCCAGCACCCCGGCCAGCGCGTACAGCCGGGCCGGGACCACCTCGATCACCATGCCGGGCAGTCTCGCGGCCGGGCGGTGTCGGCTCGGCCGTCGTCCACAGGGCCGGTGGCGTCGCAGGCCGGTTGACGCGCCGTCGTCCACACCGTCCACAGGCTCCGTCCACAACCGGTGGACGACGGCGGAGGACCGTTGCGGCCGGCCTCTAGGCTGCGCGCGTGCGCACCGGACCGCCCGACGTCGGCGACCCCGAGGCCGGGTCGACCCTGCCGTTCGTGCTGGTCTGCTGGCTGGTGGGGGCGCTGATGGTGTTCGGCGCGATCGCTGCCTCCGACGCCTTCCTGGAGCAGCAGGAGGTCCAGTCGGTCTGCGACGGTGCCGCGCTGGCGGCGGCGAACCAGGTCGACGAGGGCGCCGTCTACTCCCGCGGGGTGGGCACCGAGCTGCCGTTGACCCGCGCGGCGGCCGAGGCGGCCGTGGCCGACCAGCTCGGGGACGCCGGCGTCGTCCTGGACTCGTGGTCGGCGGCGACCGACGGGGCCGAGGTGACCGTGCGGTGCAGCCGGTCGGTCCCGATCGCCTTCGGGTGGCTCTTCCTGGCCGGCGAGCCGCTGGAGCGCACCGCCGTGGCCAGTGCCCGGGCCCCGATCGCATGAACGAGGACGGCCCCCGACCGCGAGGTCGGGGGCCGTCGTACCAGGTGTGGCGGGTGAAGGATTCGAACCTTCGTAGGCTAAGCCGACGGATTTACAGTCCGCTCCCATTGGCCACTCGGGCAACCCGCCGTGGTGGTACCGGGAGAGCTTACAAGACGGGGGACGACGTCCTCGCCGGGTCCCCGGCGGCACGTCGTCCCCACTGAGGAGGAACCGACATGGCCGATGCGTCCTTCGACGTGGTGAGCAAGGTCGACCGGCAGGAGGTCGACAACGCCCTGAACCAGGCGGGCAAGGAGCTGTCGCAGCGGTTCGACTTCCGTGGTGTGAACGCCACCATCGCCTGGGCCGGCGAGGAGGCCGTGAGCCTGCAGGCCGACACCGAGGAGCGGGTGGCCGCAGCGCTGGAGGTGTTCAAGGAGAAGCTGGTCAAGCGGGGCATCTCGATGAAGGCGCTGGACGCCGACGAGCCACAGTCCTCGGGGAAGGTCTACAAGATCTCCGCCCGGATCCAGCAGGGCATCGCCTCGGACAAGGCCAAGGAGATCGCCAAGGCCATCCGCGACGAGGGCCCCAAGGGCGTGCAGGCGCAGATCCAGGGCGACCAGCTCCGGGTCAGCGGCAAGAAGCGCGACGACCTGCAGGCGGTCCAGCAGCTGCTGAAGAGCAAGGACTTCGAGATCGCGCTGCAGTTCGACAACTACCGCTGAGCTGAGGGAGACGGCCCCCGCGCTGCGGCGCAGGGGCCGTCAGCCCAGCTCCCGGGCCATCTGCTGCAGCCGCGCGATGCGCTCGGCCATCGGCGGGTGCGTGGCGAACATCGACGCCATCCCCTGCCCGCGGAACGGGTTGGCGATCATCAGGTGGCTCTGGGTCACCAGCCGGTCGTCCTGCGGCAGCGGTCGGGCCGCCACGCCGCGCTCGAGCTTGGACAGCGCACTGGCCAGCGCCAGCGGGTCGGAGCTGAGCCGCGCACCGGAGGCGTCGGCCTGGTACTCGCGGCTGCGGCTGACCGCCATCTGGACCAGGCCCGCGGCGACCGGACCGAGGAAGACCAGCAGCAGGCCACCCAGCCCGCCGCCCTGGCGGTCCTCGGACCGGCCACCGAACAGCGAGGCGAACATCGCCATGTGCGCCAGGTAGGTGATCACGGTGGCCATGGCGCCGGCGACCGAGCTGATCAGGATGTCGCGGTTGTAGACGTGCGACAGCTCGTGGGCCAGCACGCCGCGCAGCTCCCGGCGGTCCAGCAGCTCCAGGATGCCCTGGGTGCAGCAGACCGCCGCGTTCCGCGGGTTGCGGCCGGTGGCGAAGGCGTTCGGCTGGTTCGTGGGGCTCACGTAGAGCCGGGGCATGGGCTGCCGGGCCTCGGTCGCCAGCTCGCGCACGATCGCGTACAGCTGTGGGGCCTGGGTCTCGGTGACCGGGAAGGCGCGCATGGCCCGCAGCGCCAGCTTGTCGGAGTTGAAGTACGCCCAGCCGTTCACGCCGAGCGCCAGCACCAGGGCGATGAGCAGCCCGCCGCGGCCGAAGAAGCTGCCGACCAGCAGGATGACCCCGGCCATCAGGCCCAGCAGCACGGCCGTCTTCAGTCCGTTGTTCCAGCGTTGCACGAGCGGTAGAACGCCGCCGGCCCGATCGCCGTTCCCCCGGCAGTTGGGGCCCGGCTGTGAGGTGAGCCGACCCTGTGTGGCTTCCCTCACGTCGGCCGCCGAGCCGGTCCCCCGGGGCGCCGCGCACGTAGCCTGGTGGGTCGGAGGTACCTCACACATGACTGGCACCAACCACGGGATCAGCGCCCCCGGAATCAGCTCTGCCGCCAACGGTGTTGCCCCTGGCATGCACCCCGCCGTGGACCCCGACATCGACGCCGCCTCCAGCTCCGCCCCCGGCGGACTGGTGAAGAGCGTCGTCGCGCTCGACCGCGTCGTCATCCGGCTCGCCGGGGACTCCGGCGACGGGATGCAGCTCACGGGTGGGCGCTTCACCAGCGAGACGGCCTCGTTCGGCAACGACCTCTCGACGCTGCCGAACTTCCCTGCGGAGATCCGGGCGCCCACGGGCAC
Organism: Modestobacter sp. VKM Ac-2979; assembly: GCF_026967995.1. NCBI lineage: Bacteria > Bacillati > Actinomycetota > Actinomycetes > Geodermatophilales > Geodermatophilaceae > Modestobacter > Modestobacter sp. VKM Ac-2979. The sequence continues at coordinate 853,074 of NZ_JAPVBO010000002.1, read as the reverse complement.
CCTCCCCGGGGTCAGCAGCTTCCAGCTGCACTTCGCCGACCACGACATCATGACCCCGGGCGACGCCCCGGACGTGCTGGTCGTGATGAACCCGGCCGCGCTGAAGGCCAACCTCGTGGACCTCCCCGGCGGTGGCCTGCTGATCGCCGACTCCGACGAGTTCACCCCGCGGAACCTGGCCAAGGTGGGCTACGCCAGCAACCCGCTCGAGGACGGTTCGCTGGAGAAGTGGCAGCTGGTGAGCGTGCCGCTGACCTCGATGACCACCGACGCGCTCGCGGACTCCGGCTTGGGCAAGAAGGAGGCCGAGCGCAGCAAGAACATGTTCACCCTCGGCCTGCTGTCCTGGATGTACCACCGGCCCACCGAGGGCACGATCCGCTTCCTGGAGCGGCAGTTCCGCCGCAAGCCGCAGATCGCTGCGGCCAACATCGCCGCCTTCCGCGCCGGGTTCAACTACGGCGAGACGACCGAGGCCTTCGCGGTCTCCTACGAGGTCAAGCCGGCCCCGATGGCCCCGGGCAAGTACCGGCACATCTCCGGCAACCAGGCGCTCTCCTACGGCCTGGTCGCCGCGGGGCAGCGCTCGGGCCTGCCGGTGTTCCTCGGGGCCTACCCGATCACCCCGGCCAGCGACATCCTGCACGAGCTGTCCAAGCACAAGGCCTACGGCGTGCGCACCTTCCAGGCCGAGGACGAGATCGCCGGCATCGGCGCGGCCCTGGGCGCCTCCTTCGGTGGGGCGCTCGGTGTGACGACGACGTCCGGCCCGGGTGTGGCGCTCAAGGCCGAGACCATCGGCCTGGCCGTGATGACCGAGCTGCCGCTGCTCATCATCGACGTGCAGCGCGGCGGCCCCTCGACCGGGCTGCCCACCAAGACCGAGCAGTCGGACCTGCTGCAGGCCCTCTACGGCCGCAACGGCGAGGCCCCGGTGCCGGTCATCGCGCCCCGCTCCCCCGGCGACTGCTTCGACGCCACGCTGGAGGCCGCGCGGATCGCGCTGACCTACCGGACGCCGGTCATCCTGCTGTCCGACGGCTACCTGGCCAACGGCGCCGAGCCGTGGTCGATCCCGGCCGCCGACGAGCTCCCCGACCTGCGCACGGAGTTCGCCACCGAGCCCAACGGTGAGGACGGCGAGTTCCTCCCCTACCTGCGTGACCCGGAGACCCTCGCCCGGCCGTGGGCGGTGCCCGGGACCGCGGGGCTGCAGCACCGGATCGGTGGGCTGGAGAAGGCCGACAAGACCGGCAACATCTCCTACGACCCGGCCAACCACGACTTCATGACCCGTACCCGGCAGGCCAAGGTCGACGGCATCGCCGCCTCGATCCCCGCGACCGAGGTCGACGACCCGAACGGGGACGCCCGGGTCGCGGTCATCGGCTGGGGCTCCACGTATGGCCCGATCGGCGCGGCCTGCCGTCGGATCCGCGCCTCGGGCCGCTCGATCGCCCAGGTGCACCTGCGCCACCTCAACCCGCTGCCGGCCGACCTGGGCGAGATCCTCGCCCGGTACGACCGGGTGGTCTGCCCCGAGATGAACCTCGGTCAGCTGGCCATGGTCCTGCGGGCCAAGTACCTGGTCGACGTGCACAGCCACACCCAGGTGCGCGGGCTGCCCTTCCGCGCCGCGGAGCTGGCGGCCGTGTTCCAGGACGTCATCGACGGGACCACCGGGACGGTCGCCACCCTCGACACCGGCAACGACACCCCTGCACAGACGGGAGCGGCCCTGTGACCGCCATCGAGTCCACCAACGCACACGTGCACGACCTCGGCATGCCCGCCGGAGGTCCGGACGTCACCACGATCTCCGGCGCCATCGACGCCTCGGTCGCGGCGAACGGTGAGAAGCAGACGACGCTGAAGGCCAAGGACCTCAAGACCGACCAGGAGGTGCGCTGGTGCCCGGGTTGCGGTGACTACGTCATCCTCAACGCGGTCCAGAGCTTCCTGCCCAGTCTCGGCATCGCCCGCGAGGACATGGTCATCGTGTCCGGCATCGGGTGCTCCTCCCGGTTCCCGTACTACATGAACACCTACGGGATGCACTCGATCCACGGTCGGGCCCCGGCCATCGCGACCGGCCTGGCCGCCTCCCGCCCGGACCTGTCGGTGTGGGTCGTCACCGGGGACGGCGATGCGCTGTCCATCGGTGGCAACCACCTGATCCACACCCTGCGCCGCAACGTGAACCTGACGATCCTGCTGTTCAACAACCGGATCTACGGGCTCACCAAGGGCCAGTACTCGCCGACGTCGGAGGTCGGGAAGGTCACCAAGTCCACCCCGATGGGCTCGATCGACGCCCCGTTCAACCCGGTGTCGCTCGCGCTGGGCGCGGACGCCACCTTCGTCGGCCGGGCGATGGACTCCGACCGCAAGGGCCTCACCGACGTGCTGCGCCAGGCCGCGGAGCACCAGGGCACGTCGCTGGTGGAGATCTACCAGAACTGCAACATCTTCAACGACGGTGCGTTCGAGCTGCTCAAGGACCCGGCCACCGGCCCGATGTGGACCATCCCGCTGGTGCACGGCGAGCCGCTGGTCTTCGGCCCGGGGGGCGCCTCCTGCGTCGTCCGCGACGACTTCGGCGGCCTGCGGATCGCCGAGACCAACCAGGTCGACGCGAGCCAGATCGTGGTCCACGACGCGCACCGCGAGGACCCGTCGTACGCCTTCGCGCTGTCCCGGCTCTCCAGCCAGGACCTGCGCTACAGCCCGATGGGCGTCTTCCGGTCGGTGGCCAAGCCCACGTACGACCGGATGATGGCCGACCAGCTCGAGGACGCCGCGGCGCAGGAGCCCGCCGACCTCGACGCCCTGCTGGCCGGCGGCGACAGCTGGACCGTCAGCTGACCCGAGTCGAACGCTGAACGCCGGTGGCCTGAGGACCTCTCCGGTCCTCAGGCCACCGGCGTTCATGCCTCGCCGAGCAGCTCGGTGAGCACCGCCAGGGCCCCGGCGAGCTCGGTCCTGGTGGGGTGGGCGAACCCGAGCACCAGTCCGGCCCGGTCCCCGTCGGCGCCGGTCAGGTGGTGCCGCCCCAGCCCGTCCAGGGCCACCCCGCGGGCCGCGGCCGCCGCGATGACCGCCGCCTCCACCCCGGGGTCGGGCAGCGGCACCAGCACGTGGGCTCCGGCGGGGTCTCCGTCCGCCCGGCAGCCGGCCGCGGCCACCGCCGCGAGCACCTCCGCCCGGCGGCCGGCGAGCTCGCGGCGCAGCCGCCGCAGGTGCCGGGCGAGGTCGCCGGAGTCGGCCAGCGCGGCGAGGACCCGCTGACCGGCCCGAGCCGGGCGGGTGCCCGTCCTGGTGCGCCGGGCGAGCAGCTCGGCGCGCAGGCCCGGTGGCGCCACCAGCCAGCCGGCACCCAGGGTCGGGCTCACGATCTTGCTGGTGGTGCCGAGGTGGACGACGACGTCCGGCCCCAGGGCACCGAGCAGCGGCAGCGGCGCGACGTCGTAGCGCAGCTCGCCGTCGTAGTCGTCCTCCAGCACCCACCAGCCCTCGGTGCGGGCGCGGGCGACGAGGTCCAGCCGGCGGGCTGCCGACATCCGCAGGCCGAGCGGGTACTGGTGGGCCGGGGTGCAGTAGACGGCGGCCAACCCGGCCGGCACCGCGGAGACGACCAGTCCGTCGCGGTCGACGGGGACGGGCACCGGCTGGACACCGGCATCGACCAGCGCACCGACGACCCGCTGGTACCCCGGGTCCTCCACCCCGACCCGGCTGCCCGGGGGCAGGACGCGGGCGACCTCGGCCACGGCGGCCGAGGTGCCGGACGTGGCCAGCACGTCGGCCGCGGTGGCCGACAACCCCCGGTGGCGCAGCAGGTGCTCGGCGACGGCGGCGCGGAAGGCCGGGTCCCCGGCCGACTCGTTGGTGGCATCGGGCGCGCTGTCCCCAGCGGCGCGCCAGGCACGCCGCCAGGCCGCCTGGTCGAGCACCTCGAGACAGGGCGACCCGGCCCGCAGGTCGACGAGCGCAGGACCCGCCGGCGGCGCGACCCGGCCGGCACTGGCCGGTGCCGGTGGGGCCAGCACCGAGCCGACCACGAACGTGCCCACCCCGCGGCGCCCGGCAGCCCACCCCTCGGCCAGCAGCTGGTCGTAGGCGGCTGCGGTGACCGTCCGGCTGACCCGCAACGCCGTAGCCAGCTCGCGGGTGGACGGCAGTCGGTCACCGGGGCGCAGCGCACCGGCCACGGCGGCCTCCCGCAGCCCGTCGGCCAGCTGCGCCGACAACGGCCGCGCGGCCGACCGGTCGAGGACGACGGGCGGGACGTCGATCAGCGGACACCTCCGGTGGCCTGGCAGGAAAGCGGCGGAATGGCCCTTGGAGGATGCCACTGCGTGCTGCACGTTGGGGCCATGGACGTCGCAGCCCCGCTCTCCCCCACCCCCCGCAGCACCATCCGCCGGGGGGCCCGCCGCGCCCGCACCGACCGCGCGGAGCTGTACGCCGTGCTGGACGCCGGGCTCGTCGGGCACCTGGGCGTCGTGCTCGACGGCGCGCCGGTGGTGCTGCCCACCGGGTACGGCCGGGTCGACGACACCCTCTACCTGCACGGCTCCACCGGGGCGGCCACGCTGCGCGCCGCCGCGGACGGCCAGCCGGTGGCCTTCACCGTCACCCACCTCGACGGCGTGGTCTACGCACGCTCGTCGTTCCACCACTCGATGAACTACCGCTGCGCCGTCGTGCACGGCACCGCCCAGCTGGTCACCGACCCCGCGGAGCGGCTCCGTGCCCTCGCGGCGCTGACCGAGCAGCTGGCGCCGGGCTCCTGGACGGCGACGAGGCAGCCGGACCGCCGGGAACTGGCCGCCACCGCCGTCCTGGCGCTGGACCTCGCCGAGGCGAGCCTGAAGGTGCGCACCGGCCCGCCCGGGGACGACGAGCGGGACCTGGCGGCCGATGCCGGTCCGTCGCCTGTGTGGGCCGGGGTCCTGCCGCTGCGCACCGTGCTCGGCGAGCCGGAGCCCGATCCGCTGCTCCCGCCCGGGGTGCCGGTACCGCCCCGGGTGCGGGACCGGGCGCTCAGCCGGCCGGGGTGACCCGGAGCAGCTGGTCCTCGCCGCCGCCGTTGTCGGTGGTGACGTAGAGCGCGCCGTCCTGCCCCTGCTCGGGGGTGCGGATGCGGCCGTACGCGTCCTCGAGCTCGGGCAGCCGGAAGGACTCGACGAGCTCGCCGTCGTCGGTCAGCCGCAGCGCGAGGACGCCGGTGTCCTTCTGCACGCCGATGAGCAGCAGCCCGTCGTAGTCGCCCCATTCCGCGCCGTCGAGGAACGTCGCCCCGGACGGCGCGATGGTCGGCTCGCCGGAGGACCAGACCGCGGGCACGGCGCCGGGGGCGGTCATCGGCACGCTCTCGTCGTAGACACCCGCCCCGACCGGGTCCCAGCCGAAGTCGGCACCCGGCTGGAGCAGGTTCACCTCGTCGTCCCGGTCGGGCCCGTGCTCCACCGAGTACACCTGGCCGGAGTCGGGGTGCACGGCCAGGCCCTGCACGTTGCGGTGCCCGTACGTCCAGATCCGGTCAGCGGCGTCGGCGTCGTCGGTGAACGGGTTGTCCGGCAGGGCCTCACCCGTCTCCGGGTCGATCCGGAGGACCTTGCCGGCGAGTGAGCCGAGGTCCTGCGGGTTGGTCCCGAGGGCGTTGTCACCCGTCCCGACGAAGAGCGCGCCGTCGGGGCCGAACTCGACCCGGCACCCGCCGTGCCGGCCGCTGTCGGCGTTGACCGGGATGCCGCCCAGCAGTGGGTCGGCGACCCGGGTGGCGGCGGTCCACCCCTCGTCCACGGTCCAGGCGATCACCTGGATCTCCGGCGCCTGGGTGTCCTCGGCGCCGCCGGACTGCACGCCCTGGCAGGTGTAGAAGCGTCGGTTCTCGGCGAAGTCCGGGTCCAGGGCGAGACCCATCAGGCCGGTCTCCCCCTCGGCGAACAGGTCGCCGAAGTCCGCGTCCAGCGTGCGCGCCTCGCCGTCGGGCAGCACCGCGGTCAGGCCGCCGGCGCGCTCGTCGACCAGCAGGGTGCCGTCCGGTGCCTGGGCGACGTCCCAGGGGTGGTCCAGGCCGTCGAGCACCACCTCGACGTCCAGCGCGGGAGCGCCGGTGGGTGCGGACACCGGTGCAGGGGCGGCAGCACCGGTGTCACCGGCGCCGGAGTCGGTGGCACCGCAGGCGACGAGCAGCAGGAGCGGGGGCAGGGCCACCCAGGGACGGCGGGTCATCCTCCCCAGGATGCCCCCGATCCGGCCGTGCGGCTCAGCTGGTGGGGTTCAGCTGGTGCGGGTCACCACGTACGTGCACAGCCCGGACAGGGCCTCCCGCACCGGGCCGTCGGGCACCGCCGTCAACCGGTTGCGGGCCCGGTCGGCGTACTCGCCGAGCACCGCGGTGGCCCGGGCGAGCGAGGCCGAGCTGCGCAGCAGGGCGAGCGCCTCGGCGTGCTCGGTGTCGTCGACGACCGGGCCGGCCACCAGCTCGCGGAGCCGGGCCTCGGCCGGGTCGTCACCGGCCAGGGCGAACAGCACCGGCAGCGTGGCGATCCCCTCGCGCAGGTCGGTTCCGGGCCGCTTCCCGGACACCCCGGCCTCGCTGACGATGTCGATCAGGTCGTCGGAGAGCTGGAAGGCCACCCCGACCTCCTCGCCGAACGCGGTCAGCGCGGTGACCAGCTCCGGGGCGGCGCCGGCGAACGAGGCACCGAAGCGGGCGGAGGTGGCGACCAGGGAACCGGTCTTGTCGGCCAGCACCCCGAGGTGGTGGCCGACGGCGTCCTCGCCCGGCTGGGCGCCGACGGTCTCCCGCAACTGGCCGGTGACCAGCCGCTCGAACGTCCGGGCCTGCACCCGGACGGCCTCCGGGCCGAGGTCGGCCAGCAGGTCCGACGCCCGGGCGAAGAGGAAGTCGCCGGTCAGGATGGCGACGCTGTTGGTCCAGCGGCTGTTCGCGCTCGGGGCGCCCCGGCGGACGGAGGCCTCGTCCATCACGTCGTCGTGGTACAGCGTGGCCAGGTGGGTCAGCTCGCAGACGACGGCCGCGTCGACCACCTCGGGGGCCTCCGCGTCGCCGAGCTGGGCGGCGAGCAGGGCCAGCAGCGGCCGGAACCGCTTGCCGCCGGCGGCCATCAGGTGACCGGCGGCCTCGTTCACGAACGCGTGCTCGCTGGCGACCGAGGAGGCCAGCCGGGCCTCCACCCGCGCCAGCCCGTCGGACAGGGCCTCACCGAGCTCACCATCGGGCAGCCAGGGGCCGATCGTCGAGGCCGGGCTCGCGGGCCGGTGCCACGACTGGCCCTCCCGCTGGGGGTCGAGTCCGCCGCCCTGGGGGCTGGTGGTGCCGGCTCCGGTCATCAACCGACGAAGATAGCCGTCGCGCACGGCCACCGGCGCACCGGCCTGCCGCCACCCGCGGCGTCGGGGCCGGTCAGCCGACGAACACCGCGGCCGACTCGGCCAGCTCGAGCACCGCACCGGGCAGGACGCCGAGCACCAGCGTCGCGGCGGCGGTGACCGCGAGCACGATCGTCGTCGGCAGGCCGGGGACGCCGACGGTGGGGCCGTCGGGCGCGGGGTCGGAGAAGTACATGAGCACGATGATCCGCAGGTAGAAGAACGCAGCGATCGCACTGGCGACCAGCGCGGTGACGACCAGCGGCCAGGCCCCGACCTCGATCGCGGCCCGGAAGACGGCGAACTTGCCGGTGAACCCGCTGGTGAGCGGGATCCCGGCGAGGGCCAGCAGGAAGAAGGACATCAGTGCGGCCACCAGCGGGGAGCGCTGGGCCAGGCCGGCCCACTGGGAGAGGTGGGTGGCCTCGCCGTCGCCCTCCCGGACCAGGGTGACCAGCCCGAACGCGCCGAGCGTGGTGAGGCCGTAGGTGACCAGGTAGAACATGGTCGCGGCCAGCCCGTAGCCGGTGCCGTCCGGGCCGAGGCCGATGACCCCGGTGAGCAGGAATCCGGCGTGGGCGATCGAGGAGTAGGCCAGCATCCGCTTGACGTCGGTCTGGGTGAGCCCGAGCACCGCGCCGACCACCATGGAGGCGATCGCCAGGGCGTAGACCAGCGGGCGCCAGGTCCAGTCGGCGGTGCCGAAGGCCACGTAGAGCAGCCGCAGCACCGCCCCGAAGGCGGCGACCTTGGTGGCCGCGGCCATGAAGGCGGTCACCGCGGTGGGGGCGCCCTGGTAGACGTCGGGAGTCCAGCTGTGGAAGGGCGCGACGCTGGCCTTGAACATCAGCCCGACCACGAGCAGGCCCAGCCCGATCACCATGAGGGCGCTGCCGCCCTCGGTCACCACGGCCGCCCGCACGTCGGACAGCCGCACGCTGCCGGTCGCGCCGTAGACGAGGGCGAGCCCGTACAGGAAGAACGCCGAGGCGAACGCGCCGAGCAGGAAGTACTTGACGGCCGCCTCCTGGGACAGCAACCGCCGGCGGCGGGCGAGCCCGGACAGCAGGTACAGCGGCAGGCTGAGCACCTCGAGCGCCACGAACATGAGCAGCAGGTCGTTGGCGGCGGTGAACAGCATCATGCCGCCGATGGCGAAGGTCGCCAGCGGGTAGACCTCGGTCTGCACCCGCTCGGAGGTGGCCAGCTCACGGTCCCGGACGCTGCCGGCCGGGACCGCGGCGGCGGCGACGAACGCCGAGCGGGCCGGGTCCAGGGCGCGCTCGCTGAACAGCAGGACCGACAGCGCGCCCAGCAGGGCGATCGTCCCCTGCAGGAACAGGGCCGGCCCGTCGACGGCCAGCGCCCCGGCGGCGGTGACCTCCTCGGTGCCGGCCAGCAGCAGCGTGGCGACGAAGGCCCCGACGGTGCCGATCAGGGCGATCGTCACCTGCACGGGATGGCGCACGGACCGGGGCGTGAACGCCTCGACCAGGACGCCGACGCACGCGGCACCGAAGACGAACAGCAGCGGTGCGAGCGCTGCGTAGGACAGGTCCGGTGCCTCGATGGCGCCCATCAGTCGGTCCCCCCGGTCCCGGTGCTGCCCGGTGCAGCCGGCGTGCTGCCCCCGGGGTCGACGCCGATGTCGCTCATGGTCGCCTCGACCGCCGGGCTGACCAGGTCGATCAGCGGCTGCGGGTACACCCCGAGCACCAGGATCAGGGCGACCAGCGGCGTGACGACGGCGATCTCCCGCCCGGACAGGTCACGGACCGCGAGCACCCGGGACCGCGCCGGCGCCTCCAGCACCGCGGTCGCCCCGCCGGCGCCGCGCTCGGGGACGGCGGTGGCGCCGTCCCCAGCGCCGTGACCAGCGGGGTCGTGACCAGCAGCGTCGTGACCAGCGGGGTCGTGAGCGGCAGCGTCGTCCTCGTCGACCAGGAGCACGCCGCGCGGCGGCCCGTGCATGACCCGCTGGTACATCAGCAGCACGTAGAGGGCGGCCAGCACGATCCCCACGGTGGCGATGATCGTGAACACCGGACGGGTCGGGAACGCCCCGATCAGCACCAGGAACTCGCTGACGAAGCTGTTGGTGCCCGGCAGCGCGAGGGAGGCCAGCCCGGCGAGCAGGAAGACCCCGGCCAGCAGCGGCGTCTTGGCCGCCAGCCCGCCGTAGTCGCGGATCTGCCGGGAGCCGCCGCGGGCGATGACCATGCCGACGACGATGAACAGCAGGCCGGTGGCGATGCCGTGGTTGACCATGTAGAGCACCGCGCCGGTGGCCGCCTCGGTGGTGAAGGCGAAGATTCCCAGCGCGATGAAGCCGAAGTGGGCGATCGAGGTGTAGGACACCAGCCGCTTCATGTCGCTCTGCCCGACGGCCAGCAGCGCGGCGTAGATGATCCCGGCCACGGCGAGCACCAGCACCCAGGGGGCCAGGTCGCGGGAGGCGTCGGGGAACAGCGGCAGGCAGTACCGCAGGAAGCCGAAGGTGCCGACCTTGTCCAGCACACCCACCAGCAGCACGGCGCCGCCGATGGGCGCCTCGGCGCCGGAGTCGGGCAGCCAGGTGTGGAAGGGCACCAGCGGCGCCTTGATGGCGAAGGCGAGGAAGAAGCCGGCGAACAGCAGCTTCTGCACGTTCGGGTCGATCTCCAGCTGGCGCAGCGCGTCGAAGGCGAAGGTGCCCTCGCCCAGCTGGGAGTTGCTGACCACGTACAGCCCGATCACCGAGGCGAGCATGACCAGCCCGCCGAGCAGGCTGTACAGGAAGAACTTGACCGCGGCGTACTGCCGGTTCGGGCCGCCGAAGCTGCCGATCAGGAAGTACATCGGCACGAGCATCGCCTCGAAGAAGACGTAGAACAGGAAGACGTCGGTGGCGGCGAATACCCCGACCATCAGCGACTCGAGCAGCAGCAGCCACGCCCAGAAGGCGGTCATCGACCGCGCCGGGCGGCCCGGCCGGGCCACCGGGGTGTCCCGCCACGAGGCGCCCACGACGACCGGCACCAGCACGCCGATCAGCAGCAGCATGGACAGTGCGATGCCGTCGACGCCGAGGGCGAAGTCGACCCCGAAGTCGGGGATCCAGGCCACCGAGGTGGTCAGCTGGAACCGCTCACCGCCGGGGTCGAAGGCGACGGTGGTCAGCACGGCGAGCAGCAGCACCAGCAGGCTCACCGCCAGGGCGAGCTGGCGGGCCAGGGCCTCCCGGGCGGCCGGCAGCGCCGCGACGACCGCCGCACCGACCGCCGGGACGACGATCATCAGGACCAGCCAGGGGACGTCGGTCACGGCCGGGCCGCCTCTCCGCGGGTGGGGGTGTTCGGGGTGGTCATGCCGTCACCGCGACCAGCGCGCCGGCGACCAGCACCGCGCCGCCGAGGATGCCGAGGGCGTAGCTGCGGACGAACCCGGTCTGCGCCCGGCCCAGCCGGGCCGAGCCGCCGCCCAGGGCGGCGGCCGCGCCGTTGACCGCGCCGTCCACCCCGCGGGCGTCCAGCCAGACCAGCGCGCGGGTGAGCCACACCCCGGGGCGCATGACGAGCGACTCGTTGACCGTGTCGGCGTACAGCCCACGGCGCGCGGCGGTGACCACCGGCGAGACGCGGGCCGGCGCCGTCGTCGGCACCTCGCGGCGGCCGACGAACAGCCAGGCCGTGAGCGCCCCGAGGGCGACGACCACGGTGACGACGATGCTGACCACCAGCGGCGACACCAGGTGCGCGGCCTCCTCCGGCTCGCCGAACACCGGCTCCAGCCAGCCGCTGAGCGGGAAGGCGGCCACCAGCAGGAAGCCCGCCGCGACCGACCCGAAGGCCAGCAGCACCATCGGCGCCGTCATCGACACCGGGGCCTCGTGCGGGTGCACGCCCTCCTCCCAGCGCGGGCGGCCGAAGAAGGTCATCAGCATCAGCCGGGTCATGTAGAAGGCGGTGAGCCCGGCACCGAGGACGGCGACCCCGCCGAGCACCCAGCCCGACCAGCCGCCGCGGTCCAGCGCCACCTCGATGATCGCGTCCTTGGTCCACCAGCCGGACAGGAACGGGAAGCCGATCAGCGCCAGGTAGCCCAGCCCGAAGGTGACGAAGGTGACCGGCAGCTTCCTGGCCAGGCCGCCGAAGCGGCGCATGTCGACGGAGTCGTCCATCGCGTGCATCACCGAGCCGGCGCCGAGGAACAGCCCGGCCTTGAAGAAGCCGTGCGCCAGCAGGTGGGCGATGGCGGCCGCGTAGCCGACCGGCCCGAGCCCCACGGCCAGGAACATGTAGCCGATCTGGCTGACCGTGGAGTAGGCCAGCACCTTCTTGATGTCGTCGTGGGCGCAGCCGGCGATGGCCCCGATCAGCAGGGTGACCGCACCGACGGCCAGGACGACGGTGCGGGCGGTGGGGGTGGCGTCGTAGACCGGGGCGCTGCGGGCGATCAGGTAGACCCCGGCGGTCACCATCGTGGCCGCGTGGATGAGCGCCGAGACCGGCGTCGGGCCCTCCATCGCGTCGGGCAGCCAGGCCTGCAGCGGGAACTGGCCGGACTTGCCGCAGGCGCCGAGCAGCAGGAGCAGCCCGATCGCGGTGACGGTGCCGCCGGCGAGCAGCCCGACCGAGCCGAAGACGCCGGCGTAGGACGTCGTCCCGAGCTGGGCGAACATCAAGAAGATCGCCAGCGCCAGGCCGACGTCCCCGACCCGGTTCATCAGGAAGGCCTTCTTGGCCGCCGTGGCGGCCGCCGGGCGGGTGTGCCAGAAGGCGATGAGCAGGTAGGACGCCAGGCCGACGCCCTCCCAGCCGACGTAGAGGGCCACGTAGCTGTTGCCCAGGACCAGCAGCAGCATCGCCGCAACGAACAGGTTGAGGTAGGCGAAGAACCGGCGGCGACCGGGGTCGTGCGCCATGTAGCCGATCGAGTAGACGTGGATCAGCGCACCGACCCCGGTGATCAGCAGGGCGAAGACCGCCGACAGCGGGTCGAACAGCAGCCCGGCGGTGACGTCGAGGTTGCCGGTGTCGATGAAGGTGAACAGGTCCAGGCTCACCGTGCGGCCGGCGCGTTCGGTCAGCGCGAGGGTGCAGGCCAGCGCGACGGCGAACGCCGCGACCACGGTGCCGGTCGCCAGCAGGTGCCCCCAGCGGTCGGTACGCCGCCCACCCAGCAGCAACAGCGCAGCACCGGCCAGCGGCAGCACGATCACCAGCCACGCGACGGACAACAGCCCGTCGACCGGGACCGACGCAGGCACGACCTCGTTCACCCCTGGGCTCCCGTTCCGCTCAGTACTTCAGCAGGTTGACGTCGTCGACCGAGGCCGAGCGGCGGGTGCGGTAGATCGACATGATGATCGCCAGGCCGATGACCACCTCCGCGGCGGCGACGACCATCACGAACAGGGCGATGACCTGCCCCTCGACCGTCCCGGTGCTCCGGGCGAAGGTGATCAGCGTGAGGTTCACCGAGTTGAGCATCAGCTCGATGCACATGAACACGACGATCGCGTTGCGCCGGACCAGGACGCCGACCGCGCCGATGGTGAACAGGATCGCGGCCAGCACCAGGTAGTTCGTGATGGTCATCGGGGCGCGCCCTCTCCGCTGCCGGGGACCGGGCCGGTGGTGCCGCCGCCGATCGTGCCGAGCGCCGCGTCGGTGCCCCCGGCGTGCGGCAGCCCCTCCCGCTCGATCCCGACGCTGCCGGTGCGCGGCATCTCGTCGACCCGCACGGGCTCGACCCCGGTCGCGAAGCTGCTCGGCGCGAGACCGCCGTCGGGCAGCCGGCCGGGCGCGGCGATGGAGTTGGCCCGCGCGTAGACGCCGGGCCCGGGCAGCGTCTGCGGCCGGTCAGTGAGGAACCGGGCGCGGGAGCGCTCCTTCTGGCTGCGCAGGACGCCGGGCTCCCGTTCGGCGTGGGTGAGCATCAGCGCACCCACCGCGGCCACGATGAGCAGCGCACCGGTGACCTCGAAGGCCAGCACGAAGCGCCCGTAGAGCACGGCGGCGATCGCCTCGACGTTGCCGGCAGCCGGCCCGCCCTCGGTGCCCTGCACCGCCGTCAGACCGATCACCGGCAGGTCCTCGGCGCCCCGCGCGACACCGGCACCCACCAGCCCGGCGAAGCCGATGCCCAGGACGATCGCCGCCACCCGCTGCCCACGCAGCGTCTCGACCACCGAGTCCGACGTCTCTCGGCCGACCAGCATGAGCACGAACAGGAACAGGATCATGATCGCGCCGGTGTAGACGATGATCTGCGCCGCACCGAGGAACGGCGCCTCCTGGACGACGTAGAACACGCCCAGGCTGAGCATGGTGGCGACCAGCCACAGCGCGGAGTGGACGGCGTTGCGGGACAGCACCATCCCCAGCGCACCGGCCAGGGCGACCGGGGCCAGCACCCAGAAGACGATGGTCTCCCCGGTGCCGATGACCACCCCGGTGTCCGCAGCGGCGGCCAGCACGCTCATGCCCGCTCCCCGACCACCGGCTCGGCGGCCGACCCGGGCTGCGGCGCCCGCACGTAGTAGTCCTGCTCGCTCTCGCCCAGCCGCATCGGGTGCGGCGGCTGCTCCATCCCGGGCAGCAGCGGGGCCATCAGCTGCTCCTTGGTGTAGATCAGCGCCTGGCGGTCGTCGTCGGCGAGCTCGAAGTCGTTGCTCATCGTCAGCGACCGGGTGGGGCAGGCCTCGATGCACAGCCCGCAGAAGATGCAGCGCAGGTAGTTGATCTGGTAGACGGCGCCGTAGCGCTCACCCGGGGAGAAGCGGGCGTCCTCGGTGTTGTCCCCGCCCTCGACGTAGATGGCGTCGGCCGGGCAGGCCCAGGCGCAGAGCTCGCAGCCCACGCACTTCTCCAGGCCGTCGGGGTGCCGGTTGAGCACGTGCCGGCCGTGGTAGCGCGGCTTGGTCTGCTTCGGGACCTCCGGGTACTCCTCGGTGGTCACCTTCTTGAACATCGTGGCGAAGGTGACCCCGAACCCCTGGGCTGGCCCGGGCAGCCAGCTGGACCGCTTGCCGGGGGCCGTGCTGGCCGGCGCCGCGGAGGACTGCCGGGCGATGGCCGTGCCCTCCCGCCGGGCCGGGCTGGCGCCGGACGTCGGCTCGGTGGGGGGCGGCGGGGTGGGCTCAGACATCGTCGGTCTCCTCAGGCGTGGTCGAGCTGCTGCGCCGGCCGGTGCCGACCACGGTCCCGGCGCTGACGGACTCCCGGCTGCGCAGCCGCGGGGAGGGCGGGACGACCAGGTCCATCGGGGGCACCGGGAACCCGCCGGCAGCCCGGTCCCGGCCCCGGGCGTCCAGCACCTGCGGCTCGGCCGGTGCCGGCCCGCCGGCGGCGGCCTCGCGGGCGGCGACCCGGGTGTCCCGGTTGCGCATCCGGGAGGCCAGCAGCAGCCCACCCAGCAGCACCAGCGCGATCGGCACCCCGACGAAGACCGCCATCTCGCCGGCGTCCACGTCGGTCTCCCGGGCGACGGCGCGCAGCGTCGCGACGACGAGGATCCAGACCAGGCCGACCGGGACGAGCACCTTCCAGCCGAAGCTCATGAACTGGTCGTAGCGGAGCCGGGGCAGCGTGCCGCGCAACCAGACGAAGACGAACAGCGCGACGACGACCTTGGCGAAGAACCACAGCAGCGGCCACCAGCCGGTGTTGGCGCCGTCCCAGATCGAGATCGGCCAGGGCGCCCGCCAGCCGCCGAGGAAGAGCGTGGCGGCCAGCGCGGAGACGGTGACGATGTTGATGTACTCGGCCAGGAAGAACAGGGCGAACTTCAGCGACGAGTACTCGGTGTGGAAGCCGCCGACCAGCTCGCTCTCGGCCTCGGGGAGGTCGAACGGCGCCCGGTTGGTCTCGCCCACCACGGCGATGGCGTAGATGACGAAGGACACCGGCAGCAGGACGGCGAACCAGCTGGGCCCGGTGAACTCGAGGCCGAAGAGGGACAGCTCGGTGCCGTCAGCCTGGGCGGCGACGATCTCCGAGGTCGACATCGAGCCGGCGTAGAGGAACACCGCGACGATCGACAGGCCCATCGCGATCTCGTAGCTGATCATCTGGGCCGCGCTGCGCAGCGAGCCGAGCAGCGGGTAGGTCGACCCGGAGGCCCAGCCGCCGAGCACGATGCCGTAGACGCCCATCGCCGAGCAGGCGAGCACGATGAGCACCCCGATCGGGGAGTCGACGAGCTGCAACGGCGTGCGCTCGCCGAAGATGCTGACCGTCGGGCCGAGCGGGATGACCGAGAACGCCAGGAACGCCGGGATGGTGGCGATGACCGGCGCCAGGAAGTACACCGGCTTGTCGGCCAGCGCCGGCATGATGTCCTCCTTGAACGCCAGCTTCAGGCCGTCGGCGAGGCTCTGCAGGTAGCCGCGCGGCCCGACCCGGTTGGGGCCGATCCGCTGCTGCATCCGGGCGACGACCTTGCGCTCGAAGACGATGGCGAACAGCGTCATCAGCACCAGCACCCCGAAGATGCCGACGATCTTGATGAGCACGATCCACCAGACGTCGTTCCCGAAGTCCACCAGCGTCGGCTGGTCGGCGGCGGCGAAGACGGTCACTCCTGGGCTCCCCGCAGGCTCGAGACGGACGTCGCGCCGGCCGGGGTGGGCGGCGGACCCGCCAGCCGGACGACGGAGCCGGGGCCGGCGCCCAGTTGGGCGCGGACCTCGCTGCCCGGCGAGCGCATCGGCAGCCAGACCACCCCGTCGGGCATCTCGACCAGCTGCACCGGCAGCGTGACCGCCCCGGCCGGGCCGGTGACGGTGAGCGGGTCGCCGTCGGCCAGGCCGAGACGGCGGGCGGCGTCCTTGCCCAGCCGGGCGACCGGGGGCCGGGCGGTGCCGGCCAGCGCCGGCTCCTCCCGCTGCAGCGTCCCGACGTCGACCAGCTGCCGCCAGGAGGCGAGCACCGCCTCGTCGTCGGCCAGCTCCGGCAACGGTGCCGGGGCGACGTCGGCTCCGGTGCCGGCGGGTGCCTGCGCGGCGCCGCCGAGGGCGGTCAGCTGGGCGCGGACCTCGGTCACCGAGCCCACCCGCAGGTCGACGCCCAGGTGCTCGGCCAGGCCCTGCAGCACGCGGCCGTCGGTGAGCTGACCGGTGCCGTGCAGGGTCGCGTCGAAGGGACGGACCCGTCCCTCCCAGTCCAGGTAGCTGCCGGCCTTCTCCGGGGCGGCGGCGACCGGCAGGACGACGTCGGCGTGCGCGGTGACCGCGGTCGGGAACAGCTCCAGGCTGACCACGAACCGGGCCGCCTGCAGCGCCCGCTCGGCCAGCACCGGGTCGGGCAGGTCGGCGGGGTCGACGCCCCCGACGAGCAGCCCGGACAGGGCGCCGTCCCGGGCGGCGGTGAGGATGCCGGTGAGGTCGCGTCCCGGCGTCGCCGGCACGTCGGCTCCCCATCGCTGGGCGACGGCGGCCCGGTCGGCGGCGCTGGCCACGGTGCGGCCGCCCGGGAGCAGGGTCGGCAGCGCGCCCACCTCGACCGCACCCCGCTCCCCCGCCCGGCGCGGCACCCAGCCGATCCGGGCGCCGGTCTCGGCGGCGAGGGCGCTGACCGCGGAGAAGCCGCCGGGCAGCTCGGCCAGCCGCTCCCCGGCCAGGATGACCGCGCCCGGGCGGAACAGCGCGACGGCCGCGTCGGCCAGCACGCCGTCCACCGGGTTGGCGGCCAGGTCGCGGAGCAGCTGGGCCTCCTGGCCCGGGACCGTCGGCAACACGGTGGCCTGCAGCTTCTCCGCGGCCCGGGTGCCGAAGGGGGCGACGTCGAACACCTGCAGGCCCGCCGTCCGGACCGTCCGGCGCAGCCGCAGGAAGACGATCGGCGACTCCTCCTCCGGCTCGAAGCCGACCAGCAGCACCGTCGGTGCGGTGCTCAGGTCGTCGTAGCTGACCGCGCCGGCCCCGGGAGCGGTGCCGGCGACGTGCGTGGCCAGGAAGTCCAGCTCCTCGGCGGAGTGCGCGCGGGCCCGGGCGTCGACGTCGTTGGTGCCCAGCGCGACGCGGGCGAAGGCGGCGTAGGCGTAGGCGTCCTCGACGGTCAACCGGCCACCGGGCAGCACCCCGACCCCGCCGGCCGCGCGCGCCGCCCGCAGCCCCTCGGCCGCGGCGGCCCAGGCCTCCGGCCACGAGGCCGGCTGCAGCTCACCGTCCCGGCGGACCAGCGGCGTCATCAGCCGCTCGTTGCTGCTGGCGTAGCGGAAGGCGTAGCGGCCCTTGTCGCAGTTCCACTCCTGGTTGACCGCCGGGTCCTCCCCGGCCAGCCGCCGGGTCACCGTGCCGCGCCGGTAGTCGGTGCGCTGGGCGCAGCCGCTGGCGCAGTGCTCGCAGACGCTGGGCTCGCTGCGCAGGTCGAACGGGCGGGCGCGGAAGCGGTAGGTGGCGCTGGTCAGCGCGCCGACCGGGCAGATCTGCGTGGTGTTGCCGGAGAAGTAGGACTCGAACGGCTCGTCCTCGTAGATCGCCACCTGCTCCAGCGCGCCGCGCTCGAACAGCTCGATGAACGGGTCGCCGGCCACCTGCTGGCTGAACCGGGTGCAGCGGGCGCAGAGCACGCAGCGCTCGCGGTCCAGCAGCACCTGGGTGCTGATCGGCAGCGGCTTGGGGTAGGTGCGCTTGGTCTCGACGAACCGGGACTCGGCGCGCCCGTTGCTCATCGCCTGGTTCTGCAGCGGGCACTCCCCGCCCTTGTCGCAGACCGGGCAGTCCAGCGGGTGGTTGACCAGCAGCAGCTCCATCGTGCCCTGCTGGGCCTTGTCCGCGACCGGGCTGGTGAGCTGGGTCTGCACCACCATGTCCGGGGCCACCGGGGTGGTGCAGGAGGCGACCGGCTTGCGCTGCCCCTCGACCTCCACCAGGCACTGCCGGCAGGCGCCGATCGGGTCCAGCAGCGGGTGGTCGCAGAACCGCGGGATCTGCACGCCGATCTGCTCGGCGGCCCGGATGATCAGCGTGCCCTTCGGCACGGCGACCGGGAAGCCGTCGATGGTGCAGTGCACGGCGTCCGGTGGGGTGTGCGGGCCGGGCGCGCCAGGCGGCACCGCCGGTGCGGGCTCGGGGGTGGTCGGGGTGAGGGTCATCAGGCTGCTCCAACCGGCTCGAGCCGCAGCGAACGACCGAGGCGGGCCTGCTCCTCGGCCGGCAGCAGCGCGACGTAGTCGTCCTTGAAGTACTTCAGCGAGCTGGCGATGCAGCTGGTCGCACCGTCGCCGAGGGCGCAGAACGAGCGGCCCAGGATGTTGTCGCAGGTGTCGGTGAGCAGGTCGAGGTCGGCGGCCCGGCCCTGCCCGTGCACCAGCCGCTCCAGGATCTGGACCAGCCAGTAGGTGCCCTCCCGGCAAGGAGTGCACTTGCCGCAGCTCTCGTGCGCGTAGAACTCGGTGAACCGCAGGGTCGCCTCGACGATCGAGTCGGTCTCGTCGAACACCATCAGCGCGGTGGTGCCCAGCATCGAGCCGGCCGCGGCGACCGAGTCGAAGTCCAGCGGCACGTCGAGGTGCTCGGCGGTGAAGTAGGGCGTCGAGGAGCCCCCCGGCGTCCAGAACTTCAGCTCGTGACCGGGCCGGACGCCGCCGGCCATGGCCAGCAGCTCGCGCATCGTCGTCCCCATCGGGGCCTCGTACTGGCCCGGGTGCACCACGCGGCCGGACAGCGAGTAGATCTTCGGGCCGGGCGACTTCTCCGGGCCCATGCTCTTGAACCACTCGGCGCCGCCGCGGACCACGTACGGCACGCTGGCCAGCGTCTCCACGTTGTTGATCACCGTCGGGGAGCCGTAGAGGCCGGCGACGGCGGGGAACGGCGGCTTGAGCCGGGGCTGCCCGCGGTAGCCCTCCAGGGAGTCCAGCAGCGCGGTCTCCTCGCCGCAGATGTAGGCCCCGGCGCCGGCGTGCACCACCAGCTCGAGGTCGTAGCCCGTGCCCAGCACGTCGCTGCCGAGGTAGCCGGCGGCGTAGGCCTCCTGCACGGCGGCCATCAGCCGGCGATGGGCGTGCACCGCCTCACCACGGACGTAGATGACGGCGAAGTGCGAGCGGATCGCGTACGCGGTGATGATCACGCCCTCCACCAGGGAGTGCGGGTCGGCCATCATCAGCGGGAGGTCCTTGCAGGTGCCCGGCTCGCCCTCGTCGGCGTTGACCACCAGGTACTTGGGCGCCGCGGCTGGGCCGGTGGGCTCCTCCCCCGGCTTGGGCTGGGGGATGAAGGACCACTTCATCCCGGTGGGGAAACCGGCGCCGCCGCGACCGCGCAGGCCGGAGTCCTTGACCAGCGCGACGACGTCGTCCGGCGCCATCTCCAGGGCCGAGCGGAGCGCGCGGTAGCCGTCGAGGCGTTCGTAGGTGTCCAGCGCCCAGGAGCGGGGCGCGTCGAAGCGGGCGGTGAGGACGGGGGTCAGCGGCATGTCAGGTCTCCCGCTCGATCGAGCTGTTCTGCCCGGCGCCCGAGCTGGTGGGCGGGGTGTCGGTGCCCTCGCGGCCGCGCTCGGCCGGCTGGCGGCCGGCGGGCTCGGGGGTGTCCGGGTGGTGCTGCGCCGCCCCGGCACGCTCGGCCGGGGTGTCGGCGGAGGCGACGGCGGTGTCGGCGGCCTGCTCGGACGCCGTCTCGCCCGGCCCGCCCGCGGGCTCGACGTCCGGCTCGGGCGCCTGCTCGGGCTGGGCGTCGCCCATCGGCGGCGCGGTCTCGCCGCGCTCGGCGGCCAGCCGCACGCCGACCAGCGTCGGCACACCGGCCGACGGGGCGTCGATCGCCGCCCGCTCGGCCTCGAGGTCGGCGTGCTGGGAGAAGCCGGCCAGCTGGCGGGAGACGCCGCGGAAGTCGGTCAGCGGCGCCCCGCGGGTGGGTGGCGGCTTCTCCCCCATCCGCAGCGCGGTGACCAGCGCCCGGGCCGACTCGACGTCCTGCTGGTCGTAGAACTCGTAGTCGACGGTGACCACCGGCGCGTAGTCGCAGGCGGCCAGGCACTCGGCGTGCTCCAGGGTGACCGAGCCGTCGGCGGCGGTCTGGTCGTGGCCCACGCCGAGGTCGGCGGAGATCGCGTCGTAGATCTGCTGCCCGCCGAGGACGGCGCAGAGCGTGTTGGTGCAGACGCTGACCAGGTGCTCACCGGTCGGGTGCCGCTTGTACATCGTGTAAAAGGTCGCGACCGCGCCCACCTCGGCCTTGGTCAGCCCGAGCAGCCGGGCGCAGAACCCCACGCCCTCGGGCGAGACGTAGCCCTGTACCGACTGGACCAGGTGCAGCATCGGCAGCAGCGCCGACCGCTCCTGCGGGTAGCGGGCCATCAGCTCGCGGGCCTCGGCCTCGGTCTGCTCGGTCAGCGGCGGCAGGTCCGGGGCGGCCGGCTCGACCGGGCTGGAGTCCAGCCCGGTGACCGCCGTCCCCTCGGGGGAACCAGGCAACACGCTCATCGGTCGACGCCTCCCATCACGGGGTCGATCGAGGCGATCGCGGCGATGACGTCGGCGATCATGCCGCCCTCGCTCATCGCCGCGGTGGCCTGCAGGTTGACGAAGCTGGGGTCCCGGACGTGCACCCGGAACGGGCGGGTGCCGCCGTCGCTGACCACGTGGTAGCCGAGCTCGCCGCGGGGGGACTCGATGGCCGTGTAGACCTGGCCGGCCGGCACCCGGAAGCCCTCGGTGACCAGCTTGAAGTGGTGGATCAGGGCCTCCATCGACTGGCCCATGATGTGCCGGACGTGGTCCAGGGAGTTGCCCATCCCGTCGGCGCCCAGGG
Organism: Modestobacter sp. VKM Ac-2979; assembly: GCF_026967995.1. Lineage (NCBI taxonomy): Bacteria > Bacillati > Actinomycetota > Actinomycetes > Geodermatophilales > Geodermatophilaceae > Modestobacter > Modestobacter sp. VKM Ac-2979. The sequence goes on along the minus strand of NZ_JAPVBO010000002.1, from coordinate 831,932 downwards.
ACAGCTGCGCCGGCCAGGCGATCTTCTTGTCCTCGACCATCACCGGCCCGGGCTCGAGCCGGTCCAGCGCCTGTCCGATGATCTTGATCGACTCGGTGATCTCGCCCATCCGCACCAGGTAGCGGCCCCACGCGTCGCACGTGTCCGCCGTCGGCACCTCGAAGTCGTAGGTCTCGTAGCCCAGGTACGGCTCGACCTTGCGCATGTCCCAGGGCAGCCCGGCCGCACGGAGGACCGGCCCGGTGACGCCGAGGGCCACGCAGCCGGTGAGGTCGAGGTAGCCGGTGTCCTTGAGCCGGCGCTGCCAGATCGGCTGGCCGGTGAGCAGCCGGTGGGTGCCGGCGACCCGCTCGGGGAGGACGGCGAGCAGCTCCCGCACGGACTCGACGGCACCCTCGGGGAGGTCCTGCGCCAGCCCGCCGGGGCGGACGTAGGCGTGGTTCATCCGCAGCCCGGTGATCTCCTCGAGCACGTCCAGCACCAGCTCCCGCTCCCGGAAGCCGTTGGTCATCCCGGTGAGCGCGCCCATCTCCATGCCGAAGGTGGCCAGTGCGACCAGGTGCGAGGCGATCCGATTGAGCTCCATGACCAGCACCCGGATGGTCTGCGCCCGCGGCGGTGCCTCGATGCCGAGCAGCTTCTCCACGGCCAGGCAGTAGCCGGTCTCGTTGAACAGCGGGGCCAGGTAGTCCATCCGCGTGACCAGGGTCGTGCCCTGGGTCCAGGTGCGGTACTCCGTCGTCTTCTCGATGCCGGTGTGCAGGTAGCCGATGACGACGCGGGCCTGGGTGACCGTCTCGCCCTCGAGGTCGAGGACCAGGCGGAGCACCCCGTGGGTCGAGGGGTGCTGCGGGCCCATGTTGACCACGAGCCGCTCGTCGCCCTGGGTGTCGGCGCCGAAGGTCTGGTCCCAGTCGCCGCCGGTGACCGTGTAGACCCGGCCCTCGGTGGTCTGCCGGGAGCCGGCGTAGGGGTCCTGGGTGGTGGTCATCGGTAGCTCCGGCGCTCGTCGGGGGGCGGGATCTGCGCGCCCTTGTACTCGACCGGGACGCCGCCGAGCGGGTAGTCCTTGCGCTGGGGGTGGCCCTCCCAGTCGTCGGGCATGAGGATCCGGGTCAGCGCCGGGTGGCCGTCGAAGACGACGCCGAACATGTCCCAGGCCTCGCGCTCGTGCCAGTCCGCGGTCGGGTAGACGGAGGTGACCGAGGGGACGTGCGGGTCCTCGGCGGTGACCGCCACCTCCAGCCGGATCCGCCGGCGGTAGGTCATCGAGGTCAGGTGGTACACGACGTGCAGCCGCGGCCGCTCCGGCGTCGCAGCCGGGCCGCCGCTGTCGGCGTAGTCGACGCCGGAGACGCTGCTGCACAGCTCGAAGCGCAGCGCCTCGTCGTCCCGCAGCGCCCGGACCAGGGTGAGCAGGTGCTCGCGGGCGACGAAGTACGTGATCTCGCCCCGATCGACCAGGACCCGGTGGACGGCGGCGGCGTAGGTGGCCTCACCGACCGCGTCGATCAGCGCGTCGGTGACCTCGTCGAACCAGCCGCCGTAGGGCCGGTCGGTGGAGTGCAGCGCGACGGCCCCGCCGGGCTCGACCCGGACCAGCCCACCGAAGCCGGAGGTGTCGCCGCTGCCGGTGACGCCGAAGGCGCCCTTGCGGAACCCCCCACCGGGCTCGGTCGCCGCGCCGAAGCCGGCCTCGTCGCTCATCGGTCCGCTCCGGGCAGGACGACGGCGTTGCCTCCGCGCTGCTCGATGGCGAACTGACCGGTGCGGCCCTCCGCGGCGGCCTGCTCGTAGGCGCGCCGCGCCGCCGGGTCGGCCCGGACACTGGAGGGCATCGCGAGGTGCAGCTCCGGCGCCGTCCCGTTGGCCCGGGCCTCGGCCTGCTCCCGGGCACGCTTGGCGCCCAGCGGCTGGTGCTGGATCTTGTGGTGCAGCTTGAGGATGGCGTCGGTGAGCATCTCCGGCCGCGGCGGGCAGCCGGGCAGGTACATGTCCACCGGGACGATGTGGTCGACGCCCTGCACGATCGCGTAGTTGTTGAACATGCCGCCGGAGCTGGCGCAGACGCCCATGGCGAGCACGTAGCGCGGCTCGGGCATCTGGTCGTAGATCTGCCGGAGGACCGGGGCCATCTTCTGGCTGACCCGCCCCGCGACGATCATCAGGTCGGCCTGGCGGGGGGAGGCGCGGAAGACCTCCATGCCGAAGCGGGCCAGGTCGTAGCGGCCGGCGCCGGAGGCCATCATCTCGATCGCACAGCAGGCCAGGCCGAAGGTGGCCGGCCACAGCGAGGACTTGCGGGTCCAGTTGACCAGCTTCTCCACGCTGGTCAGCAGGACGCCACTGGGGAGCTTCTCCTCCAGGCCCATGTCAGCGACCTCCGTCCGTGCTCGGTCCGGTGTGGGTCAGTCCCATTCCAGCCCCCCGCGGCGCCACTCGTAGACGAAGGCGATGAAGACGGTGCCGATGAAGACGGCCATCGCGGTGAGGCCCCACAGGCCCAGCGCGTCGTTGGCGACCGCCCATGGGTAGAGGAAGACGATCTCGATGTCGAAGACGATGAACAACATCGCGGTCAGGAAGTACTTGACCGGGATCCGTCCGCCGGTGAGCGGCTGGTCGACCGGCTCGATGCCGCACTCGTAGGCCTGCACCTTCGCGCTGTTGTAGCGGCGCGGGCCGATGAACGGGGCCGCGGTGACCGAGAAGAGCGCGAAGCCCGCGGCGAGCACGAAGAGCCCGACCAGGGGCACGTAGTTCGACAGCATCAGCCACCCCCGACCGGGGGCGTGCACGTCTTCGGGCGGGACACTGCGACGACCTCCCAGTGCTCGCGGACAGCGGACCGACGACTGTGAACTGGTTCACCGCCTGCTTGTGAACAAGTTCACAAGGTCGAGTGGTCAGAGCCTATGCCGAGGGGTGTCGGAACACCAGGACCCCCGGTGATCGAGTTCACACCGGGGGTCCTGACAGGCCGCGCAGAGCGCGGATCGGGGGTCACAGCGGCCCGGGGGCCGACGTGGGCGGCGGCGCGGTGGGGTCGGTCGGACCTGGTCCCGGGACCGGCGCCGGGGCCGGCGGGGAGATCGGGTCGGTCGGGGAGATCGGGTCGGTCGGGTCCGGTCCCGGGACGGGGTCCGGGGACGGCGGGGAGATCGGGTCGGTCAGCGACGGGGACGGCAGGGGCGCGGGGGTGGGCGGGATCGTCATGCCCGGAGCCTGCTCCTCCCGGGGCGGCCGGGGAGCACCGTCCGCTCCGGGAGAACGCGGTCATGCCCGAGCAGACCTCGCCGAGTGACGAGCTGCGCACGTCTCCGCCCGGCACGAGGCGTCGACAGCTAGACACTCGACGCCCGGTCCCGTGCGGCGCGGCAGCGGTCAGTCCCGCGCTGGGGTCGAGCGGTCCGGCCGTCTGTCGACCCACGAGACCATGGCGGCGACCAGCAGGAGGAGCGCGGGCACCAGGAGATAGAGCCCGCCACCCAGCAACGTGAGCAACGCCCACGCGACGGACACCACTCCGAGCGCAGCGACGACCGCAGGGGCCAGCACCGTCCCGCGAGCGCGTTCGACCCACAGGGCGAGAGCCGAGCAGACCACAGGTGGACCGAACAGCAGGAAGCCGAGCGAGCCGCTGGTCTCCCACACCCGGGGAGCCAGCCAGACCGCGAGGCCGAGGACGCCCACGAGCGAGACGACGACCAGTGCCCGGGCTCCCGGGGACGGGGCGGCTCGGTGGACCACCTCGTCACCTCCTCGATCGCGGTTGCGGCTCGACCGCCGCCCGCTGCACCTCATCCAACCCGCCCCGTACCGCCACCACGCCGCCACCGACGGACCCGCGGGAGGTGAACCGACGGCCGCAGCAGGGCAGGGTGCTCCCGTGACCACCCCGCGCATCGACGTCCCGCTCGTGCGCCGGCTGGTCGCGACCCAGTTCCCAGAGTGGGCCGGCCTGCCGGTCGTGCCGGTGGAGCCGGGCGGCTGGGACAACCGCACGTTCCGGCTCGGCGCGGAGCTGCTCGTCCGGCTGCCCAGTGCGGCGGCCTACGCCGTCCAGGTGGCCAAGGAGCAGGAGTGGCTCCCCCGCCTGGCGCCGCAGCTGCCGCTGCCGGTCCCCGTGCCGCTCGGCCAGGGCTCCCCCGGCGCGGGCTACCCGTGGCCGTGGTCGGTGTACCGCTGGCTGGACGGCACCGATGCGTCCGGGACGCCGGTCGACGACCTCAGCACGTTCGCCACCGACCTGGCCGGGTTCCTGACCGCCCTGCAACGGGTGGACACGGCCGGCGGGCCACCGGCCGGACCGCACAGCTGGTTCCGCGGCGCCCCGCTCGCCCACTACGCCGGCGAGACGCACGCAGCGATCGAGGCACTGGGCGGGTCGATCGACGGCGCCGCGGCCACCGCCGTCTGGGCGGCTGCCGCATCGACCTCCTGGGACCGGCCACCGCGGTGGTTCCACGGCGACGTCGCGGCCGGCAACCTGCTGGTGCGGGACGGCCGGCTGGCCGCCGTCCTGGACTTCGGCACCTGCGGGGTGGGGGACCCGGCGTGCGACCTCGTCATCGCCTGGACGCTCTTCACGGACCGGAGCCGGGCGGCCTTCCGGGCCGTCCTCGACCTGGACGACGGCACGTGGGCCCGGGCCCGCGGCTGGGCGCTGTGGAAGGCGCTCGTCGTGCGGGCCGGTCTCGCCGGGACGAACGCGGCCGAACAGCACCGCGCCGACGCCGTCCTGGCGGCCGTGCTGGCCGACGACTAGACCCGGGTGCCCCGGTGCAGCGCGACGACGCCGCCGGTCAGGTCGCGCCACGCGACGTCGGCCCAGCCGGCGCCCTGCAGCCACCGCGCCAGCTCCGGCTGCGGCGGCCACGCCCGGATGGACTCGGCCAGGTAGACGTAGGCCTCCGGGTTGCTGCTGACCGCCCGTGCGATCACCGGCAGCGCCCGCATCAGGTACTCGGTGTAGACGGTCCGGAACGGCGCGAGCGTGGGGCTGGAGAACTCGCAGACCACCAACGTGCCGCCGGGCCTGGTCACCCGGGAGAACTCGCGGAGCGCCGCCTGTGGGTCGGCCACGTTGCGCAGCCCGAAGGAGATGACGACGCCGTCGACGCTCTCGTCGGCCAGCGGCAGCGCCATCGCGTCCCCGGCCACCTTCGGCACCGGCCGGGACGCCCCGGCGCGCAGCATGCCCTGGGAGAAGTCGCAGGCGATCGCGTGCACTCCCCCGGCGGCGAGCTCGACGGTGGAGACCGCCGTCCCGGCCGCGACGTCGAGCACGGTCGCACCCGGCCGCGCACCCAGCGCCTCGCGGGTGGCCCGGCGCCAGCCGGCGTCCAGCCCGGCGGAGAGCACCGTGTTGGTCACGTCGTACCGGCCGGCGACCCGGTCGAACATCGCCGCGACCTCCGCCGGCCGCTTGTCCAGCCCGGCTCGCGTCCCCGCCGTCCCCGCTCGTTCCCCGGTCGCCACGACGGCGACGCTACCTGCGCCTCTCCTACCCTGGAGCGGTGACCACGGCAGCCGCACGCACCGCGACCAGCGCGGCAGCGGTCACCACCACCCCGCTGGGCGCCCGGCGCACGCCGCTGCTGACCCTGCTCCCCCGCGACGGCGCGCTGGCCTGGGTGCGCTGCGGCGAGGGCCTGATCGGGTGGGGCGAGGCGGCCCGGCTGGAGGTGTCCGGCCCCGGTGCGCTCACCGAGGCCGCCGACTGGTGGGCCCAACGCTGCGCCGGCACCGAGGTCCACGACCCGGTCGGCGTCCCCGGCTCCGGGCCGGTCCTCTTCGCCTCCGTGGCCTTCGACCCGGCGGCGGGGACGTCGGTCTTCGTCGTCCCCGAGGTGGTCGTGGGCCGCCGCGACGGGTGCACCTGGGTGACCGTCACCGGCGATGCGGACGACGAGGACCTCGCCGTCGTCGAGACCTCACCGCAGCACGCGGCCACCTCCATCGGCCGGCTCGCCTACGCCGACGGCGCCCTGGACCCGATGGCCTGGTGCGGTGCCGTCACCGCCGCGGTCGCCCGGATCGACGCCGGCGAGCTGGACAAGGTGGTGCTGGCCCGCGACCTGCTGGTCAGCGCCGACCGGCCGCTGGACCCCCGCCGGCTGCTGCTCCGCCTGGCCGAGCGGTTCCCGGACACCTGGACGTTCGCCGTCGACGGCCTGCTCGGCGCCACCCCCGAGCTGCTGCTGCGCCGGACCGGCCGCGAGCTGGACGCCCGGGTGCTGGCCGGTACCGCCCCGCGGGGCGCCGGCGCGGAGGACGACCGGCTGGCGGCGGGCCTGGAGACCTCGGTCAAGGACCACGCCGAGCACGCCTACGCCGTCGACTCCCTCGCCGACGCGCTGCGGCCGTTCGTCGACGAGCTCGTCGTCCCCGAGCGGCCCAGCGTGCTGACCCTGCCCAACGTCCGGCACCTGGCCAGCGACGTCCGCGGCCGCCAGCGGGACGACGACGCGACCGGGCTGCTGGAGCTGGTGGGTGCCGTGCACCCCACCGCCGCGGTCTGCGGCAGCCCGACCGCCACCGCTGCCCGCGTGATCGCCGAGCTCGAGGGGATGGACCGCGGCCGCTACGCCGGGCCCGTCGGCTGGCTGGACGCGCGCGGCGACGGGGAGTTCGGGCTGGCGCTGCGCTGCGCGCAGCTGACCGGGGCCGACGGCGGGCGGCAGGCCCGGTTGTTCGCCGGTTGTGGCATCGTCGCCGGCTCCGATCCGATCGCCGAGCTGGCCGAGACCCAGGCGAAGTTGGCCGCCTTCCAGGCCGCGCTCGAGGACTGAGCCCCTCCCCCCGAGGAGGGACCCCGCCGCGCGAGTGCCCTCCCTCAGGTCAAGACGGCACGCCCACGTTCCGAGACTGTTCGGTACAGGACACCGACAGGGGGACGACGGGACATGGACGGCAGGACGGCGAACGGCCGCGACCGCAGGGTCGCTGTCGCCTGGCTGTCGCTGGCCGCTGCCCTCGTCGTCCTGGTCGGGTCCACCGGCGGGACCACCGTCTCCTCGGTCGGCTACGCGGTCGGCACCCTCGGCGCCGCGGTCGCCGCCTGGCTGGGGGTGCGGCGGTGCCACCCGGGCCCGGCGGCCCGGTGGATCGCGGTCACCGTCTCACTCAACGCCCTCGGCGACCTGCTCTGGCAGGTGCAGGCCTGGCTGGCCGACGCCCCACCGGACGTCTCCGTGGCCGATGCCGCCTACCTGGCCTCCTACTGCTCCCTCGGGGCCGCCCTGCTGGTCTACGCCGGGGACGGCGACGCCCACCCGCGGGCCCGGTTCCACGCCCTGCTCGACGGCGCCGCCGTGCTGGTGATCGCCCTGCTCGTGGTCTGGCAGAGCTCGGTGCACTCGACCCTGACCGACGCCGACCTGCCGCTGGGCACCCGGGCCATCTGGGCCGCCTACCCGTTGCTGGACGCGGTGGTCATCGGCCTGGTGGTGCGCGGCATGGTCGTGCAGTCGCGGGTCGGGGTGCCGGCGCTGCTGCTCGGGCTCGGCTCCAGCGCCTGGCTGGCCTCGGACATGGCCTGGCTGCTGCTCGCCGCCCCCGACACGGTCGGCGGCTGGCTGGACGCCGGCTGGCTGATCGGCGCCGTCGCGTTCGCCACGCTGCCGTGGGCCGACCGACGGGACGCCGCACCCGGCCCGGCGGTGCCGCGCCGGACGGCCGGCACCGGACGCTGGCGGATGACCCTGGCCTTCCTGCCGCTGCTCGTGCCCGGCGCCTTCGAGCTCCGGGCCTGGGTCGCCGGCGAGGAGGTCGAACCGCTGCCCGGCCTGCTGGCCACCTCCACGCTGACCGTGCTGATGATCGTGCGCGCCCAGCGGCTGCTCGCCGACCAGAGCCGCGCCCGCGCCGAGGTCCACTCCCTGGCCCGGCGGTACGAGGCGCTGGCGATGACCTCCTCCGACGCGGTGGCCGTCGTCGACCGCGACGGGCGGCTGACCTCGGACTCCCGGTCACTGGCCGAGCTGCTCGGGCGCCCCGGGGGCGCCGGGCGGTCGCTGCCGCAGTTGCTCAGCGGCATCGGCATCGACCCCGCCGACGTGCTGACGGCCCTGGACCGCGCCCGGCTGGTGCCCGGTGAGCCGGTGGAGCTGGACCTGCGCGGGGACCACCCGACCGGGGGCACGGTGTGGCTGGGCGGTCGCGCCGTCGACCTGCGGCACGACCCCGACGTCGGCGGCATCGCCGTCAGCGTCTACGACATCACCCCTCGCAAGCTCGCCGAGCAGGAGCTGGCCCACCAGGCCTTCCACGACGGGCTCACCGGGCTGGCCAACCGGTCGCTGTTCCTGGACCACGCCGAGCAGGCGCTGCGCCGGGCCGGACGCACCGGCAGCCCGCCGATCGTGCTGTGCCTGGACCTGGACGGCTTCAAGGACGTCAACGACAGCCTCGGCCACCTGGCCGGGGACGACCTGCTCCGCACGGTCGCCGAGCGGCTGCAGGGCGTCGTCCGGGCGGCGGACACGGTGGCCCGGCTGGGCGGCGACGAGTTCGCCGTCCTCATCGACGACACCCGGGGCGGCCTGCCGGCCGCCGCCTCGCTGGCCGAGCGGCTGCTGCAGGTCCTCGACGAGCCGGTGCTGCTGCACGGCCACCGGGTGACCGTGGCCGCCAGCATCGGCATCGTCGCCGCCGAGCCCGACGCGACCCCGCTGTCGCTGTTCCGCGACGCCGACATCGCGATGTACCAGGCCAAGGCCGCCGGCCGTGCCCAGTGGGTGGTGTTCGACCCGGGCATGCGCACCGCGGCGCTGGAGCGGATCGAGCTGGAGCGGGAGCTGGGTGGGGCACTGGCCGCCGGCCAGCTGCGGCTGGTCTACCAGCCGGTCGTCGACCTGCAGACCGAGCGGGTGGTCGGCTTCGAGGCGCTGCTCCGCTGGCAGCACCCCACCCTCGGCGCGATCAGTCCGGACCGGTTCGTCCCGATCGCGGAGGACTCCGGGCACATCCTGCCGATCGGCCGCTGGGTGCTGGCCGAGGCCACCGCCACCGCCGCCCGCTGGCAGCGCGCCCACCCCCGGAGCACGCCGCTGTCCATGGCGGTCAACGTCTCCGCGCGGCAGCTGGCCGGCGGCACCCTGGTGGACCACGTCGCCGAGGCGCTGACCTCCAGCGGGATCACGCCGTCCTCGCTGGTCCTGGAGGTCACCGAGACGGCGCTGGTCACCGACCCGGACGCGGTGGCCGAACGGCTCCTGGAGCTGCGCGCGCTGGGCACCCGGCTGGCCCTGGACGACTTCGGCACCGGCTACTCCTCGCTGAGCTACCTGCGCCAGTTCGACGTCGACGTGCTCAAGATCGACCGCTCGTTCGTGAACCTGCTCGACGGCTCGGCCGACGACGCGGCGATCGTGCACGGGCTGGTCCAGCTGGGCCGCACGCTGCGGCTGGAGGTCGTCGCCGAGGGCGTGGAGACCGAGGTCCAGCGCGACCGGCTGCGCGCGGAGCGCTGCGACCTCGCCCAGGGCTGGCTGTTCGCCAAGCCGCTGGAGGCCGACGAGGCGGAGCTGCTGCTGCTCGCCGAGGCGTCCACGGCACCGGCGCTGCCCCGGCCGCGGCCGGCGACCAGCGCCGGCGACCTCCCCGTCGCCCAGGCCTGAACCGGCGCCGAGCTAGCTGAGGGCGGTGACGGCGGCCGCGCGCAGCCGGGTGGCCAGAGCCGCCTCGGCGGCGGCGTCGGTGCGGACGACGACCACCCGCGGCCCACCCGCGCCCAGCGCGGCCACCAGCTGCGCCGGGTCGCTGACCGCGGTCGCCGCCCAGCCGAGCGAGCGGGCCACCGCCACCAGGTCCCGGCCGTGCGGGGTGCCGAACACCCGCCGGTAGCTGGCCGCGTACTGCGGCTGCCCCGGCTCCAGCTGGGCGAAGATGCCGCCCCCGTCGTTGTCCGGGACGACGACGGTCAGGTCCGGCCGGGGCTCACCGGCCCCGGGCAGCAGCCCGGTCAGGTCGTGCAGGAACGTGAGGTCGCCCATCAGCGCGAACGCCGGCCCGCCACCGGCCCCCTGGTGCGCCAGCGCAGCCCCGACCGCCGTGGAGATCGTGCCGTCGATGCCGGCCACCCCCCGGTTGGCCAGCACGGTCACCCCGGGCCGCGGCACGGCCAGCCGGTCGACGTCGCGCACCGGCGTCGAGGAGCCCAGCACCAGCAGCGCGCCGGCCGGCAGCAGGGCCACCAGGTCCCGGGCCAGTCGGGCCGCGGTCAGCCCACGCCCGGACACGTCGTCCAGCTCTGCGTCGACCGCCGCCCCGACCAGCCGGCCGGCCTCGACCCACTGACCCGCCCACTCCCCGCCGCCCCGCGGCCCGGGGTCGCGCAGCGCCAGGCCCGGGTCGAGCTGGGCGCTGCCGACGACGCTGCTGCCCCGGCCCGGGTCGGCCCAGCGCGGCGTCGGCCCGTAGGTCTCCACGGTCACCGCCGGGTCGCCCAGCAGGGCGTTGACCGGCCGGGAGAGCGTGGGCCGGCCGACGACGACCACCCGGTCGGGCCGGTGTGCGGCCAGCCAGTCGGCGGCCCCCAGCAGCAGGGCCGGCCCGCGCACCGCCCCGCTCGCCCCCCAGGCCCCGCTGCTGGGCTCGGCCAGCACCGGCCAGCCGCGCTGGTCGGCGACGACGGCAGCGGCCCGACCGACCGCGGAGGGCGCGTCCCCGGCGACGAGCAGGGTGCGACCTCCGCCGGCCGGCTCGCCGCCGGTCAGCGGCGCGCTCCGCGTCCCGTCACCGGCCGAGGTGGTCCACGCAGCGCCGTCGGGGCGCCCGGCGAGATCACCCGAGAGCGGCGCCGGTCGCTCCCCGCCGTCGTCGGGCATGAGCGGCTCACGGAGGGACAGGTTCAGGTGCACCGGGCCGGGGTCGCCGGACAGCGCACCCCGGGCGACGAGCAGCGCCTTGGCGACGACCGACCGCCAGTACCTGTTCTGTGCTGCCTCGCGACCCGGTTCGGGCACCCCGACGTCCAGTGCCCAGCGCACCGCACCGCCGTAGAGGCCGACCTGGTCGATCGTCTGGTTCGCGCCGGTGGCGCGCAGCTCCGGCGGGCGGTCCGCGGTCAGCGCCAGCACGGGCACCCCGCTCTCGTGCGCCTCCAGCACCGCCGCGTGCAGGTGGGCGGTCGCCGTCCCGGAGGTGGTGAGCACCGGCACCGGCCGCCCGGCGGCCTTCGCCAGCCCGAGCGCGAGGAACGCCGCCGTCCGCTCGTCGATCCGGACGTGCAGGCGCAGCCGGCCCGCCGTCTCCGCGTCGGCCAGCGCCAGGGCGACCGGCGCGGAGCGGGAGCCGGGGGCGACCACCGCGTCGGTGACGCCGCCGCGGACCAGTTCGTCGACGAGCACCCGGGCGAAGGCGGTGGCCGGGTTCACCGGGCCGTCACCGCGGCCAGCCGGGCGCGCCAGCGCTGCTCGACCGCCGGGTCGGCCGCGGTCTCGGCCAGCCGGTCGGGCTCCGGGCGGCGCACCGGCAGCGCACCGTCGACCGGCAGCAGCGGGTCACCGGTGACGTCGTCGGTGAACAGCGCGACGGTGGCCAGGCCGCAGGCGAACGGCAGCTCCGGCAGCGCGGCGGCCAGCGCGACGCCGGCGGCGATCCCGACCGAGCTCTCCAGCGCCGAGGAGACCACGCACGGCAGCCCGTGCGCCTCGGCGACCGCCAGCGCCGCCCGCACCCCGCCCAGCGGCTGCACCTTCAGCACCACCACGTCGGCCGCCTCGCGCAGGTCGACCTCGCGGGGGTCGGCGGCGCGGCGGACCACCTCGTCGGCGGCCACCCGGACCTCGACCCGCCGGCGCACCGCCGCCAGCTCACCGATCGTGGCGCAGGGCTGCTCGGCGTACTCCAGGCCCACCCGGTCCAGCTCGCGCAACCGCGCGACCGCGGTGTCGACGTCCCAGGCGGCGTTGGCGTCCACCCGGATCGCCCCGGCCGGGCCGAGCGCGTCGCGCACCGCCTCCACCCGGGCCAGGTCGTCGGCGGCGGACTGACCGGGCTCGGCGACCTTCACCTTCGCGGTGCGGCACCCCGACGCCGTCACGATGGCGTGTGCCCGCTCCGGCTCCACGGCCGGCACCGTGACGTTGACCGGCACGCTGTCCCGCAGCGGGTCGGGCCAGCCGAGGACGGCGGCCTCGTGCGCCGCGGCCCACCAGCGGCGGCTCTCGGTGACGTCGTAGTCCCAGAACGGGGAGAACTCGCCCCAGCCGGCCGGGCCGTGCACCAGCACCCCGTCACGGACGTCGATGCCGCGGAACCGGGTGCGCATCGGCACCGACCAGACGTGCACCGCCAGGGCCGCCGCTGCGGCGTCGGGAGGGGCGGTGACCACGGCCGACAGCGTAGGCGGGCGGCCGGGACACCCGGGGGCGGTCCTGGTGCACGGGCCAACCGACCCCTAGCGTGCACTCCGCAGCGCCGCCGTGATCACGGCGCGCCCGAGACCCGGAGGTCCCCTGTGGCCCACTCGACGGCTCCAGGGACCGTCGCCGCCGACCGCACCCCCCGCCGTCCCGGGCTGCCGGTGCGGTGCGGCGTGCGCGGCTGCGCCTGCGAGGACCCCCGCCAGCTGCGCAACGCCGCGAACCTGGTCACCGTGGTGCGCACGCTGGCGTCGCTGGCGCTGGTGACCACCGCCGCCGTCCAGCACTCGTGGCCGTGGCTGCTCGCCGCCTACCTGACCTACTGGATCGGCGACTCCGCCGACGGCAACGTCGCCCGCTGGCGGGACCAGGAGACCCGCTTCGGTGCGGTGTTCGACGTGGTCTGCGACCGGATCAACTGCATCAGCTGCGCCCTGGTGCTGCTGATGTTCATCGACGCACCGTGGCCGGTGGCGGTGTTCCTCTTCCAGTTCGTCGTGGTCGACCTGCCGCTGACCCTGCTGCCGATGCGCTGGCCGGTGCTCTCGCCCAACTACTTCTATCTCGTCGACCGGCTGGCCTGGACGTTGAACTGGCACGTGGTCGCCAAGGTCACCAACACCACCCTGCTGGTGCTGCTGCTGGTGTTCGTGCCCGACCAGCGCGTGGCCCTGGTCGCCGCCTCGGTGGTGCTGGTGATCAAGGTCTGGTCGCTGGGCCGGGTGCTGCGGCTGCCCCGGCCGACCGACCCGGTGCACGTCCGGCAGCCGACCCCGGGCGCCGCCGCCCGTGCCTGACGCCGGCGCGATCGGGCTCATCGCCCTCGGCCTGGTGGTCGGCGCGGTCTCCGCGGTCACCCCGTTCCTGCCGGTGGAGGCCTACGTGATCGGCCTGGCGGTGACCCACTCCCCCACCGTGGCCGTCGCCGGCGCCGTCGCCGCGGCGATCGGCCAGACCACGGGCAAGGTGCTGCTGTTCTCCGCCGCCCGGGGCGCGACCAGCTCCCGCTGGCTGGAGCGGCTGCGGGAGCGGGGGGCGGCGGAGGCGGCCGCCATCGCCGCCGCCGAGGCGGCTGGGGAGCCACCCCCGGGCGGGCCGGTGAAGCGGGCGCTCCGGCCGGTTGGCCGCTGGCTGAGCCGGGTCAACGCCCGGGGCGTCGCGCTGCTGTCCGGCCGCTGGGGTCCGGGGGTGGTGCTGCTCAGCGGCTCGGTGGGCATCCCGCCGCTGCTGGCCATCGCCTTCTACGCCGGGACGTCGAAGATGAGCCTGCGGGCGTTCGTGGTGACCTGCCTGATCGGCCGCGCGATCCGGTTCGTCGTCCTGGCGCTGGTGCCCGACCTGTTCTGAGTGCGGGCCGCCGTAGCCTGACTCCTCGTGCACCGGCAGCTGACCCTCGTGGCCGCGCCGCCGCCGGAGGGGGCCGCGTCGGTGCTGTCCACCGTCTGGCCGGCGCTCCTCCGCAGCCTGGACGGCGACGGGCCGCTGGCCGTGCTGCCCGCCGGCACCGGGCCCGCCGACACCGCACGTGCGGTGCTCCGGCCGGACGAGCCGCTGGAGCCGGGCACCGACCTGGTCGTGGTCACCTCCGGGTCGACCGGTGCCGGCAAGGGCGTGCTGCTCTCCGCGGCGGCGCTCCGGGCCTCGGCGGCCGCCACCGCCGACCGGCTCGGCGGCCCCGGCAGCTGGCTGCTCGCCCTGCCGACCTCGGCGATCGGCGGGCTGCAGGTGCTGGTCCGCACCGCACTGGCCGGCCGGGAGCCCGTCGTCCTGGGCCGGGGCGAGTCACTGGCCACCGCCGCGGCCCGGCTGCCGGCCGGCGACCGCCGCCACGTCGCGCTGGTGCCCACCCAGCTGCGCCGGTACCTGGCCGACGAGCCGGCTGCGCTGGCGTCCTTCGACGGTGTGCTGATCGGCGGCGCCGCCACCGACCGCGCCCTGCTCGCGGCCGCCCGCCGCGCCGGGGTGCAGGTGCGCACCGCCTACGGCATGAGCGAGACCGCCAGCGGCTGCGTCTACGACGGCGTGCCGCTGGCGGGGGTCTCCGTGCGGGTGGCCGACGGGATCGAGCTGGCCGGCCCGGTGCTGGCGCACGGCTACCGGCTCGACCCGGCCGGGACGGCGGCCGCCTTCCGCGACGGCTGGTTCCGCACCCGGGACGCCGGCTCGCTGGACGACGCCGGCCGGCTCACCGTGCACGGCCGGCTGGACGACGTGGTGATCAGCGGCGGGGTCAACGTCTCCCCGCAGGCGGTCGAGGCGGTGCTGCGCGAGCACCCGTCGGTCACCGACGCCGTCGTCACCGGGCTCCCCGACCCCGAGTGGGGGCAGCGGGTGGTCGCCGCCGTCGTCGCCGCCCCCGGCACCACCCCGGACCTGGCTGAGCTGCGCCCCTGGGTCACCGCCCGGCTCGGCGCGGCCGCCGCCCCCCGCGAGCTGACGGTCGTCGACGCCGTGCCCACCCTGCACACCGGCAAGCCCGACCGCCGGGCCGTCGCACGCACGCTGATCACACGCACGCCGAGAGGAACCGACTGATGGCCACCCCCGCCCAGTGGCTGGCAGGCGCCCGACCCCGCACGCTGCCCGCCGCGCTCGCCCCTGTGCTCGTCGGCTCCGGCGCCGCGGCCGCGCTCGACGGCTTCCGGCTGGTGCCCGCGCTGCTCGCCCTGGCCGTCGCGCTCGCGCTGCAGGTGGCGGTCAACTACGCCAACGACTACTCCGACGGGAAGCGCGGCACCGACGCCGACCGGGTCGGCCCGATGCGGCTGGTCGGCTCCGGCGCGGCCACCCCGCACCAGGTGCTGGTCGCCGCGCTGGCGTCCTTCGCGGTGGCGGCGGTGGCCGGCCTGGCGCTCGCAGCGGTGTCCAGCTGGTGGCTGGTCGCCGTCGGCGCGGTGAGCATCCTGGCGGCCTGGACCTACACCGGCGGCCCGATCCCCTACGGCTACCGGGCGCTGGGCGAGGTCTTCGTCTTCGTCTTCTTCGGCCTGGTCGCCGTGGTCGGGACGACGTTCGCCCAGACCGAGACGCTGGACGGGCTGGCGTTCGCCGCCGCGGTGCCGATCGGGCTGCTCTCGACGGCGCTCCTGGTCGTCAACAACCTCCGCGACGTGCACGGGGACGCCGCCGTCGGCAAGCGGACGCTGGCGGTGCTGCTCGGCGAGGCCCGCACCCGGCTCTTCTACACCGGGCTGCTGGTCGTCGCCTTCGCCGTGATCGCCGGGATCGGCGTGGTCCGGCCCTGGGCGCTGCTCGGTCTGCTCGCCGCCCCGCTGGCGGTGCCGCCGGTGCGCACGGTGCTGGGCGGCGGCCGCGGGCCGGCGCTGATCGGCGCGCTCAAGGCCACCGGTCAGCTCACCCTGGTCACCGGCGTCCTGCTCGGCCTCGGCCTCGCCCTCAGCTGACGAAGGACCCTGCCGCCCCCCACCACTCGCCCGCTCGTGGCGGGGTCCTTCTTCAGGCGTCGTCGGCGGCGGTGCCGCGGAGCTCGGCGCGCAGCCGCTCCTTGCGCTCGTTGCGTGCCACCAGGGCACCGGTCAGCTGCTCGCGCACCCGGCCCAGCGCCAGGTAGGACACCGGCATCGCCAGCAGCACCCCGAACAGGAAGCCGGGGGTGCCGGGCAGCCCGAGCACCCACAGCAGCCCGATCAGCGCGGCGGCGATCGCCAGCCGCCCGAGGGTGTAGATCGCCAGCCACTTCGCGACACCACCCTGGCTCGGCGCCCTGCCGTCGGTGCCCCCGGGCACGGAGGCCCCGGCTGCCCTCATCTGCTCAGCCACGACGGCCCTCCCACTTGGTCGACAGCACCACGGTCGTCCGGGTGCGTGCGACGCCCCGGACCCTGTTCAACGCACTGATGGTGTCCTCCAGTGCCCGGATGTCGGGAACCCGCACCTTGAGCACGTACCCCTCGCTGCCGGCGACCCGCCAGCAGTCCTCCACCGACGACAGCTCCGCCAGTGCCTCTTCCAGGCCGGTGTCGTCGACCTGGTCGCTCTCGATCACCCCGACCAGGGCGGTGACGCCGAGCCCAACCGAGGCCGGGTCGACCAGCGCCTGGTAGCCGGTGATCACACCGGCGGCCTCCAGCTTGCCGACCCGCTCGTGCACCGAGGGGGCCGAGAGCCCGACCTGCCGGGCGAGCTCGGCGTAACTGGCCCGGCCGTTGGCCCGCAACAGGCTGATCAACTGCTCGTCGACCGCGTCGATGTCGCCCTCCGGCTCCTCGGGTGCGCGCCCGGCGGACCGCCGGCGCAGGGCCCGCCCCGGTCGGGCAGGAGATCACCGGGTCCGAGTATCGCCGCGGTCGTACATTGGTGGCGATGAGGGGGGTGGCCTGATGGTCTTCCTGGTGATGTTGGTGATCGCGGTGGCCGTGGTCGTGCTCGTGATGCGCGCCGCGTCGGCGCAGGACGGTGGCCGAGGAGGGTCGGGCGGCATCGGTCGCCCGGAGCGCCCGCCGCGTGGGCCCCGCCCACCGCGAGCGCAGCGGCCCACCCGGCCGGTGGCCCCGGACGACGACCCGGAGTTCCTGCGTGAGCTGGAGCGGCGGGCCCGTCGGGACGACGGCAGCCTGAACTGAGACCTGCGGGCCCGCTGGCCCGCTCCCGGACGCACCACGAGCCGTCAGCCCTCCGGGGCTGACGGCTCGTTGCGCCTGGGCGTCCTTCTCAGGCGGCGTTGCTGCCGGACGGCGCGGGAGAGGCGGCCGGGCTGACGCCGAGCCACCGGCGCCAGCCGAACCGCCGCCCGGCAGGTCGTCCGTCCCCGGCCGCCGGGGCCACGGGAGTCGCGGCCTCCGTGGTGGCGGACTCCGTCGTGTCGGCCGCGGGGTGCGTGGCGTCGTCGCGGTCCGGCCAGCCGAGGCCGGAGCCCTCGCCAGGCTCGCCGGGCCAGCCGAGGCCGCCGTCCGACTGGCTGTCGACCTGCTGACGGTCGGGGAGGCCGGGCGCGTGCCGGGGCGGGCCCGGCTCCACCGACGTCGTCCGCTGCCGCAGCGCGTCCGCGACGATCGGGTCGACGCGGGCACCGTTCCCCGCCGAGTGCCTACCCACGGTGGACTCGGCCGCGCTCAGTCATGCGGTCAGGATGCACGGTCCAGCCCCCGGAGCGCATCTCTCCGGGGGCTGCGCGGTCCCTGTCCATCCGATCGTGACGGTGGGTGGCCCGCCTCGGAGCGCCAGAGGCGTCAGACGCCGCCGTAGCTGTGCAGGCCGGTCGACACCAGGTTGACGAACAGCAGGTTGAAGATCATCACCACGAGGCCGACGATGTTGATCCACGCCGAGGGGCGGCCCCGCCAACCGGCCGTGGTGCGGGCGTGCAGGTAGGCCGCGTAGACGATCCAGGCGATGAACGCCCAGGTCTCCTTCGGGTCCCAGCCCCAGAACCGGCCCCAGGCGCTCTCCGCCCAGATCGCGCCGGCGATGACCGCGAAGGTCCAGATGGGGAAGCCGAAGACGGCGGTGCGGTGGGCCGTGCGGTCCAGCGCCGCCGCCGTGGGCAGCCGGTCCAGCAGGGAGGGGGCAGCAGGAGCGCCCGTGGAGGCACCGGCGGTCACCGTCGCGTCCCGCCGGGTGCGCACCAGGTAGAGCGCGCTGGCGATGCCGCTGACGAAGAAGATGCCGAACCCGATGGTGGCGGTGCTCACGTGGATCGCCAGCCAGCTGGACCGCAGGGCGGCCACCAGCGGGCCGGCCTCGGCGTACAGGAACAGCCCGATCAGCACCATCGACAGCACCACGGGCGCCAGCAGGAAGACGCCGATGTGCCGCAGCGACGGCGCCCGCACGGCGAGCACCAGGTAGGCCACGACGGCGACCAGGACCACCGCGGTGGCGAACTCGTACATGTTGCCCCAGGGCAACCGGTCGGTGGCCATGCCCCGGGTCACCAGCACCCCGGCGTGGGACACCGCGCCGAGGCCGGTCAGCACCATCGCGACCAGGCCCAGCCGGCGGGCCCGCGCCGGCTCGACCGGCTCGCCGGCGACCCGGACGTCGACCGGCGGCTGGGCGGGGACGCCACCGGCGGCGACCAGCTGCTCGCTGCGCCCGCGGACGGACCGGCCGAAGGCCAGCTCGGCGCAGAAGGCGACCACGGCCAGGGAGTACAGGCCGACGCTGATCGAGAACAGGGTGTCGGACAGTGCGGCCAACGACTCGTCGATCACGACGGCGGTGCCTCCTCATCGGGTGCCGGCCCGGGTGCCCGGGCCGCTGGGGTGCTCGCCGGGGCGTCGGCGCGGGCGGCCAGGGCTGCCTGCACGTCCTCGGTGAGCGAGGTGAAGCGGGGACCGGTGTCAGCGCTGCCGCGGGTCAGCGAGCCGATCGACAGCACGGTACCCCCGCCGTCCGGTGCGGGGCCGGAGCGGGCGAACACCCGCTCCCGGCGCACCAGCAGCATGCCCAGCAGGCCCACCAGGACGGCGATCGACGCCCCCAGCACCCACACCTGGCCGGGGTCGTGCGAGACCTGCAGGGCCGCGAACTCCTTCAGGCCGCTGAAGGTGACCACGGTGCCGTCGGGCAGCGTGGTCGACTCCCCGATGGCGAGGTTCGTCCGGGCCACCCGGTTCAGCAGACCCCGGTCGATCTGCTCCCGGTCCAGCGCGTAGACCGACTGCGGCAGGCCCGAGTCCAGCCCCAGGTAGCCGGTGTAGACGTCGATGCCGACCTGCGGGTCCAGCGGCTGCGGGTCGATCGAGGTGAGGACGCCGGCCTGCAGCACACCGGTCGGGGCGAGGAAGCCCTCGATCGCCAGCTGCTCGGTCGAGCCGGCACCCAGGTCGGGCACCTTGAGCACGCCCTGGCTGAGCATCGTCCCCAGGTCGGCGGGGAGGAACGGCGCGGAGAGGTCGGTGAACGTCTGCCCGTCCGGCCGGGTGATGCTGAAGACGGGGCTGAAGCCGTGCCCGGTGACGTAGACCCGGTCGCCGCCCACTCGCAGCGGGTCGTTGACCCCGATGGTGGTGCCCACCGGGTCGGCGCCGTCCAGCTCCCAGCTGATGTCCGCGGTGTACGAGGCCGCGGTGAGGTTCTCCTCGTACTCGGCCTGGAAGTCGTCGAGGTCCACGCACAGCCGCGAGAGGTCCTCACCGTCGACCAGCGGCCCGGACCGGTGGGTGTCGTACTGCTGGAACGCGTTGCAGAAGCCCTGGCCCTCGGTCACCAGGATGCTGCCCTCGTAGCCCCAGAGCTTCCCGCCGGCCAGGCCGAGCAGCAGCGCCAGCAGCGAGAGGTGGAAGAGCACGTTGCCGGTCTCCCGGAGGTAGCCCTTCTCCGCGGAGACCTCCGGACCGGACCGGCCCTCCCGGCGGACGACGCGGAAGCGGCGGACCCGCAGCTCCTCCTCCACCACGTCCAGCGCGGCCGGGCCGGCCAGCGAGGTGGTCAGCGCCGCCGACTCCGGCAGCCGCTGCAGGTGCCGGGGCGCCGTCGGCGGCGGGGTGAACAGGGAGCGGCCGTGCTCGATCGCCCGGGGCACGACGCAGCCGATCAGCGAGATGAACAGCAGCAGGTAGATCGCCGCGAACCAGGGCGAGCTGAAGACGTCGAACAGGTACAGCCGGTCCAGCCAGGGTCCGAGCGTGGGGTACTCGGCCAGGTAGCCGGCCACGTCGCTCTGCGACAGCGACCGCTGCGGCAGCAGCGAACCCGGGATCGCCGCGACGGCCAGCAGGAACAGCAGGATCAGCGCCGTGCGCATCGCGGTGAGCTGCCGCCACCAGCGCAGCAGCCGGCCCGCCACCCGGCGGCCGGGCGAGGGCGGGGACGGCGGGCTGGCCGGTGCGGCCGGGCGCGGCGGAGCGGTTGCGGTCACAGCGGCGCCGACTCGGCCAGACCGGTGGCGGCCAGCCAGCCGCGCAGCCAGATCATCAGCTCGGTCCACGCGCCGGTGACCAGCATCAGCCCGACGCCGATCAGCACGATCCCACCGACCCGGGTGACCGTGCGGGCGTTGCGGCGCAGGAATGACATGGCCCCCACGGCCCAGCGGGCGCCCAGCGCCACGAGCACGAACGGCACGCCCAGCCCCAGGCAGTAGGCCAGCCCCAGGAACGCGCCCCGCCCCACGGTCGCCTCGCTGAAGGCCAGGCTCTGCACGGCCTGCAGGGTCGGGCCCAGGCACGGGGTCCAGCCCAGGCCGAAGACCACCCCCAGCAGCGGGGCGCCGGCCAGGCCGACGGCGGGGCGGGCGGAGATCCGGGCGGTGCGCTGCAGGAACGGCAGCCAGCCGAGGAAGCCCAGCCCGACCACGATGGTGACCAGGCCCATCACCCGGGTGATCACGTCGTTGTACTCGAGCAGCAGCCGGCCCAGCCCGCCGACAGCGCTGCTGATCGCCACGAAGACCACCGTGAAGCCGAGCACGAACAACACCGAGCCCAGCACCATCCGGCCGCGCGAGGCCCGCTCGTCGACCGGCCCGACGGCGGTGGCCACCGAGGCGCCGCCGGCGAGGGGCTGGCCCCCCGGCACGGCACCGGCCGACGCCGGGACCGGAGCCGGGACCGGAGCCGCCGTCCGCGGGGCGCTGCCCACCAGGCCGGTGACGTAGGAGAGGTAGCCGGGGACCAGCGGCAGCACGCAGGGCGAGGCGAAGCTGATCAGCCCGGCCAGTGCCGCCACCGCGGCGGCGACCAGCAGCGGCCCGTCGCCGATCAGCTCCCTGATGGCCTCCACCACGGCTCAGGCCTCCCCGGTCAGCTGGGTGATCACGGTGCGCAGGTCGTCCTGGCGCACAGCACCGGTGTACACCGCGGCGACGCGACCTTCACGGTCCAGCACGATCGTCGAGGGGATGGCGGCGGCCGGGTAGTCGCGGAAGGCCAGCGCCACCTCACCGCGGGGGTCGAACAGCGAGGGGAAGGTGATCCCCTTGCTCTCCAGGAAGGCGTTGGCCAGCTGTTCGGTGTCCTTGACGTTCAGGCCGAGGAACTGGACGCCGTCGTCCCGGACCTCGGTGTAGACCTCCTGGAACTCCGGGCTCTCCACCCGGCAGGGCGCGCACCACGACCCCCAGAAGTTGAGCACCGCGACGTCCCCGGCCAGCTCGCCGGAGTCGAACTCCCCGCCGTCGAGCAGCGTGCCGGAGAAGCCCGGGGCGCTGGCCCGCTCCCCCTCGGGGATGACCTCGCCGGACGGCGTGCCCGCCACGAAGCGGAACTCACCACCGTTGGTCACGTCCACGGGGTCGTCGCCGGTGCTGCAGCCAGCGGTGAGCACCGCGGCCACCGCCAGCGCCGCCGCCAGTCGGCTACGCACCGGGCACCGCATCGGGGTCGGTGGCCCCGGCCGGCTCGGCGTACTCCAGCCGCACCAGCCGATCGCCGTCGTAGGTGAGCGAGGTGACGCTGGCCAGCCCGCACTCCCGCCGTCGCGGGTCGTGCAGGTAGCGACGGCCCTCCAGGTGCAGCCGCACCGTCCAGACCGGCAGCTGGTGGCTCACGCAGACGGCGGCGTGCCCGCGGGCGGCGTCCCGGGCGGTGTCGATCGCACCGAGCATCCGCGCGGCGATCTCCCGGTACGGCTCGCCCCACGACGGCGTCCACGGGTTGCGCAGCCGCCACCAGTTGCCCGGGTGCCGCATCGCCCCGTCACCGACGCCGAAGGTCTTGCCCTCGAAGGAGTTGCCGGCCTCGATCAGCCGCTCGTCCGTGGCGATCTCCAGCCCCAGCGTGTCGGCGATCGGGCGCGCGGTCTGCTGCGCGCGCTCCAGCGGGCTGGCCACCAGGTGGGTGACGTCGCGGTCGGCGAACCAGGCGGCCGCGGTGCGGGCCATGCCCTCGCCGGCCTCGCTCAGCCGGTAGCCGGGCAGCCGGCCGTAGAGCACGCCGGCGGGGTTGTGCACCTCGCCGTGCCGCATCAGGTGGACGACGGTCGTCTCGCTCACGGCTGCAGCTCCAGGGTGTCCTTGGCCTCGGGCGAGGCGGGGCCGCCGGCGGCGGCCGCGGCGGCCGACGCGGCGGCGGGCAGTGCGGCCAGCACGTGGTCGAGCGCCTCGTCGTCCAGGGCGGCGCTGACGAACCACGCCTCGAACGCCGAGGGCGGCAGGTAGACGCCGCGGGCGAGCATGGCGTGGAAGAAGGCGGTGTGCGCGGCGACGTCCTGGCTGCGAGCGTCGTCGTAGTCGCGCACCTGGCGCTCGTCCGGGACGAAGAAGACCGAGAACATCGAGCCGGCCTGCTGCACCCGGTGCGGCACCCCGGCGGAGAACAGCGCGGCGCTGGCGGCGCCCCGCAGCAGGGCGGCCACGGAGTCGCAGCGCTCGTAGACCTCATCGGTGCACAGCCGCAGCGTGGTCAGGCCGGCCGCCACCGCGACCGGGTTCCCGGCCAGGGTCCCCGCCTGGTAGACCGGCCCGGACGGGGCCAGCTGGTCCATCACGTCGGCGCGGCCACCGAACGCCGCGGCCGGCATGCCGCCGCCCATGACCTTGCCGAAGGTGAACAGGTCGGCGTCCACCGGGTCCAGGCCGTACCAACCGGCGCCGGAGACCCGGAACCCGGTCATCACCTCGTCGACCAGCAGCAGCGCCCCGTGCGCGGCGGTGATCCGGCGCAGGTGGCCGTTGAACCCGTCCAGCGGCGGGACGACACCCATGTTGCCGGCGGCGGCCTCGGTGACCACGCAGGCGATCTGGTCGCCACGCTCGGCGAAGACGGCCTCGACCGCCGCGACGTCGTTGTAGGGCAGCACGATCGTGTCGGCCGCGGCCCCGGTCGTCACCCCGGGGGTGTCCGGCAGGCCCAGGGTGGCGACGCCGGAACCGGCCGAGGCGAGCAGGGCGTCGACGTGCCCGTGGTAGCAGCCGGCGAACTTCACGACGAGCGGCCGGCCGGTGTACCCGCGGGCCAGCCGCACCGCGGAGAGGACCGCCTCGGTGCCGGAGTTGACCAGCCGCAACCGCTCGACCGGGGCCACCCGGGAGACGATCTCCTCCGCCAGCTCGGCCTCCGCGGCGGTGGGGGTGCCGAAGGTGAACCCGTTGCGGGCCGCGGCCGTGACGGCGGCGACGACCTCCGGGTGGGCGTGCCCCAGGATCATCGGGCCCCAGGAGGCCACCAGGTCCACGTAGCGGCGGCCGTCCACGTCGGTCAGCCACGGACCCGAGCCCGAGGCCATGAACCGCGGGGTGCCCCCGACGGCCCGGAACGCGCGCACCGGGGAGTTCACCCCGCCGGGCGTCACCCGACCCGCCCGCTCGAACAGCTCTGCCGACACCGGGGCCTCGTACGGGTAGGGCTCAGTCACGGTCCCACTGTCCCAGGCGCTCCGGTGTCCCCGCCGCTCGCGGGGTGAGCCGTGAGCAGCGCCACGCCGAGCTCCCGCGGAACGCGGGTCGGCACGAGCACGGTCGTCCCGTCCACGCGCCGCAGCGGCAGGCCGACGCTGCCCTTCGGCACCGACCAGGAACCACCGAGTACCGGGGAACCTGCCCCCGCCCCGGCAGCGCCGTCGCAGACCGCACGCAAGTGGTCCAGGTCGACGTCGGCCAGCCTGAGCTCCTCGCGGCCGACGCGCAGGGTCGCGTCCTGGCCCCGTCCGGCCAGCTCGACCGTCCAGAGCCGGCGAGCGGACAGCCAGCCGACCGCGGTGCCGGCCAGCACCAGTCCGCCGGTCACGGCCCAGACGACCGCGGGCACCTCGATCTGCGGCAGCACGGCGTCCAGCCCGAACAACCCGACCAGCCCCGCGACGACCGGCCAGGGCGGGAGCCACGAACCGCCCCGCTCGAGGTGGCCGACGTCCCGCGGTGCGCTCACGACCGGGTCAGCGCAACCAGCGGGCGGCCTCGACCGCCCAGTAGGTCAGCACCGAACCCGCACCCGCGCGCCGGATCGAGGTCAGCGTCTCCAGGACAGCCCGCTCGCGGTCGACCCAGCCGTTGGCGGCGGCCGCCTCGACCATCGCGTACTCGCCGCTGACCTGGTAGGCGGCCACCGGGACGTCGACGGCGTCGGCCACCCGGGCGATGATGTCCAGGTAGGGCCCGGCCGGCTTGACCATCACCGCGTCCGCGCCCTCGGCGATGTCCTGCGCCACCTCGCGCAGCGCCTCGTCGGTGTTCGGCGGGTCCATCTGGTAGGTCGAGCGGTCACCGAACTGCGGCGCACCCTCGGCCGCCTCGCGGAAGGGCCCGTAGAACCCGGAGGCGTACTTGGCGGCGTAGGCCAGGATCGGCGTCTCGGTGTACGCGGCGCTGTCCAGCCCGGCGCGGATCACCGCGACCTGGCCGTCCATCATCCCGCTCGGGGCGATCACGTGCGCCCCGGCCTGGGCCTGGGCGATCGCGACGGCGGCGTACCGGTCGAGCGTCGGGTCGTTGTCGACGACGCCCGCCGGGGTGACCACGCCGCAGTGCCCGTGGTCGGTGTACTCGCACAGGCACAGGTCGGCCATCAGGACGAGCTCGTCGCCGAGGTCGGCCCGCAGCTGCTGCAGCGCCGCGTTGACCACGCCGTCGGCGGCGTCGGCCTGGGAGCCCACCGCGTCCTTGTCCGCCGGGATGCCGAACAGCATCAGCCCGCTGATCCCGGCCTCGGCCGCCTCGGTGGCGGCCTTCCGCAGCGACTCGGGGCTGTGCTGGACGACGCCGGGCATGGAGCTGATCGGCACCGGCTCGGCGATGCCCTCCTTGACGAACACCGGCAGCACCAGGTCGGCCGGGGACAGCCGGGTCTGCGCCGTCCACCGGCGCATGGCCGGGGTCGAGCGCAGCCGACGACCCCGGGCGAACCCGGGGTTCGTGCCGCCCTGGCCGGTGGTCACTTGGACTCCCCGGCCTCCGCCTCGGCCCGGCGGGCCTGGGCGAACTCGGCGAGCGCGTCGACCAGCGGGCCGACGGCCGCGGTCTCCGGCTGCACGTCCACCCGCAGGCCGAACTCGGTGGCGCTGGCCGCGGTGGCCGGGCCGATCACCGAGACGACGGTGCGGGCGTGCGGCTTGCCCGCGATGCCGACCAGGTTGCGCACGGTCGAGGACGAGGTGAAGCAGACGGCGTCGAAGCCGCCGCCCTTGATCGCCTCGCGCACCGCCGCCGGCGGCGGCGCCGCCCGCACGGTGCGGTAGGCGGTGACGTCGTCGATCTCCCAGCCGCGCTCCTTGAGCCCGGCCGCGAGGGTCTCGGTGGCGATGTCGGCCCGGGGCAGCAGCACCCGGTCGATCGGGTCGAAGACGTCGTCGTACGGCGGGAAGTCGGCCAGCAGGCCCTCGCTGGACTGGTCGCCGCTGGGCACCAGCTCGGGCACGATGCCGAACTCGCGCACGGCGTCGGCGGTCTGCTGCCCGACGCAGGCGACCTTGACCCCGGCGAAGGCGCGGGCGTCCAGGCCGAGCTCGGCGAACTTCTCGCGGACGGCGCGCACCGCGTTCGTCGAGGTGAAGACGATCCAGCCGTAGCGGCCGGTGACCAGGCCCTTGACCGCGCGGTCCATCTGCGCGGGGCTGCGGGGCGGCTCGACGGCGATCGTCGGCACCTCCACCGGCACGGCCCCGTAGGCGCGCAACCGCTCGCTCATGTCGCCGGCCTGCTCCTTGGTGCGCGGCACCAGCACCCGCCAGCCGAACAGCGGGCGGCTCTCCCACCAGGAGAGCTTGGCGCGCTTGTCGACCACGGCGCCGACGGTGACCACGACCGGCCCGGCCAGGCTGTCCAGCCCGGCGGACTTCTCGGCGACGGCGGCGAGCTTGGCGGCGACGCTCTTCTGCGCCGTCCCGGTGCCCTGGGTGGTGACGACGACCGGGGTGTTGCCGGACAGGCCGCCGTCGAGGAGGCCGGCTGCGGCGGTGGCCACCTGGTCGGCGTCGGCCTGCAGCACCAGCGGGCTGCCGGTGCCGGTCGCGGCGGCGGCGAGCGCCGCCAGGTCGACCTGGGCGTCCAGGGTGCGCAGGTCGGCCTGGACCGAGCTGGCACCCAGCGGGACACCGGCGTAGGCGGGCACGGCGGTGCCGATCGCGACGCCGGGGACGACGTCGAACGCGACGCTGGTGCGGGTGACCGCCAGCGCCTCCTTGACCACGGCGTCGCTGGTGAACGGGTCACCGGCGATCAGCCGGACGACGACGCTGCCGTTCTTGGCCGCGGCCACCGCGGACTTGGCCACCTCGGCCGGCTCGCCGCTGACCGTGGTCAGCTCAAGGTCCGGGTGGGCCTCCAGCAGCGCCTCGCGGACGGCGGCGGAGACCTCGGGGTCGGCCAGCACCGTGTCGGCGCCGGCGATCGCGGCGCTGGCCCGGACGGTCAGCAGCTCCGGGTCACCGGGCCCGGCGCCCACGAAGACCACCGTGCCCTTGCCGTTGCCGTTCTGCTTGCGTGAGCGCGTCATCGCGTGCTCCTGTTCCTGCCCCGGGAGGGGGTCGCTGCGGGTGGTACGGGACGGATGGGGCGGGGGGCGTGGCCCCCGCGGGGGGCGGTCACCGGCTGGCTGCCATCAGCGCAGCCGCGCCTCGGTCCAACAGCTCGGCGGCCAGCTCGCGCCCCAGGGACTCGGCCGCGACGGCCGGCCCGGTGATCGAGCTCCGGACGCCGTCGCTGCCGTCGAGGGCGGTGACCGACGCGCGCAGGTAGAGCTCCGCGGCGCCGTCCTCGTCCTCGGCGAGCTCGGCGTGTGCGGCCACCGGGGCGCTGCACCCGGCCTCCAGCGCGGCGAGCACCGCACGCTCGGCCGCCACGCACGCCCGGGCCGTGGGGTCGTCGAGCACGGCGAGCAGCTCACGCACGCGGGTGTCGTCGGCGCGGCACTCCACGGCGAGGGCACCCTGCGCCGGGGCGGGGAGCACCTGGATCGGGTCGAGCACCTCGGTCACCGCCGACAGCCGGTCCAACCGGGCCAGACCGGCCCGGGCCAGGACGACGGCGTCCAGGTCCCCGGAGGTGACCCGGCCCATCCGGGTGTCGACGTTGCCGCGGATCGGCACGATCTCCAGGCCGAGGCCCAGGGCGCGCAACTGGGCCACCCGGCGGGGGGCACCGGTGCCGATCCGGGAGCCGGCGGGCAGCTCCCCGAGGCTGAGGCCGTCACGGGCGACGAGCACGTCGCGGGGGTCCTGCCGGGGCGGGACGGCGGCCACGGTCAGGCCGGGGCTCGGCGAGGTCGGCAGGTCCTTGAAGCTGTGCACGGCGAGGTCGACGGTGCCCTGCTGCAGGGCGTCGCGCAGGGCGGTGACGAAGACCCCGGTGCCGCCGAGCTGGTTGATCGCCTCGGTGGACCGGTCGCCGTAGGTGCTGATGTGCACCAGCTCGACCGGCACGCCGGTGGCCGCGGTGAGCGCGTCGGCGACGTGCTGGGACTGGGTGAGCGCCAGCTGGCTCGCCCGGGTGCCCAGCCGCAGCGGCGACTCCACGCCGGTCACGCGGCGCCGCCGGTGCGCCCGTCGCGGGTGGCGTCGACCCGCGGGTCCAGCGCCGACAGCGGGGTGCCGGCCGGCAGCTCGGGGTCGACGGTGACCGCGTCGGAGAGGCTGGTGCGCTCCCCGTCGGTGACACCGGACAGCCCCAGTCCGAACAGCGCACGCAGCGCGTCGGCGTAGTCGGTGCCGCCGGGGGCACCGGCCAGCTCCTTCACCCGGACGGTGGGCTCGTGCAGCAGCTTGTCGACCACCCGGCGGACGGTGCGGGCGATCTCGCTGCGCGCCTTGGCGTCCAGGTCGGGCAGGCGCGTGGACAGCCGGAGCAGCTCGGCGTCGACCACCTCGGCGGCCTGGCTGCGCAGCGCCGAGACGGTCGGGGCCACCGCGGCGGCCTGCCGCTCGGCGCGCAGCAGCGAGGTCTCCAGCTCGACCAGGGCGTGCGCGGCGGCGATGTCGTCGGCGGCGACGGAGCCGGCGACCGGCTGGCCGGGGTGCGCGGCGCGCTCCCCCTGCAGCATCGCCAGGTCCACGACGTGCACGCCGGGCAGGCCGCCGACCGAGGCGTCGACGTCGCGCGGGAGCGCGAGGTCGACGATCACCAGCGGCCGCCCGGCCCGCCCGAGGAGGGCCTCCTCGACCAGGTCGGTTCCGATCACGGTGCCGGTGGCGCCGGTGCAGGTGACCAGGACGTCGGCCGCAGCGAGCTCGTCGGGCAGCTGCTCGAGGTCGGCCTGCCGGCCGCCGATCGACTCGGCCAGGCGGGCGGCACTGGCCGGCGTCCGGCTGCTGACGGTGACCGCCGCGCCCCGCCGGGCCAGGGTGGTCGCGGCCAGGGCGCCCATCGAACCGGCACCCACCACCAGCACCGGGCGGTCGGCGAGCTCACCGAGGGTCTCCGACACCCGGTCCAGGGCGACCGAGACCAGGGAGGCCCCGGCCCGGTCGATGCCGGTCTCGGCGTGCACGCGCTTGCCCACGCGCAGCGCCCGCTGGGCGATCGGGTGCAGCTCGCGCCCGACCGTGCCCTCCTCCTGGGCGAGGGCGTAGGCGGCGCGCAGCTGCCCGAGCACCTGGGTCTCACCGACGACCATCGAGTCGAGGCCCGCGGCGACGGTGCACAGGTGCCCGATCGCCTGGTCCTCGTAGTAGACGGTGACGTACGGGGAGAGCTCCTCCACCGTCGCGCCGGCGTGCCGGGCGAGCACCCGGCTGACGTCGGTGATCCCGCCGTGGAAGCGGTCGACCTCGGCGAACACCTCGATCCGGTTGCAGGTGGCCAGCACGATGGCCTCGGAGACGTGGTCGCTCTCGACCAGCTCGTGCAGGGTCTTGACCTTGTCGTCGCCGGTCATGCTCACCTGCTCGAGCAGGGCCACCGGCGCCGTCTGGTGGCTGATGCCGACCGCGAGCAGGCTCATCGGGCGACCCCCTGGGCGGCCCGCAGCGGGGCCAGCAGCGGCGGCGTCCCGTCGCGCTGCTGGTCCAGGAAGGCCAGCACCTGCAGCTCCACGGACAGGTCGACCTTGCGGACGTCGACACCCGCAGGGACCGTCAACGCCACCGGCGCGAAGTTCAAGATGCTCCTCACCCCGACCGAGACGAGTCGGTCGCAGACCGACTGGGCCACCTCGGCCGGTGTCGTGATGACGCCGATCGTCGCGTGGGTCTCGGCAACGACGGCCTCCAGCTCCTGGACCGGGCGGACCTGGAGGCCGCCGACCCGGTGCCCGACCGTCGCGGGATCGGTGTCCAGCAGGCCGACGAACTCGAAGCCCCGGCTGGCGAACCCGGCGTAGTCGGCCAGCGCAGACCCCAGCCGGCCGATCCCGATGAGCACACAGGGCCGGGAGCGCTCCCCACCGAGGGCGTCGGTGAGCCGGTCCCGCAGGCCCGAGACCGAGTAGCCGACCCCGCGGACGCCACAGGGACCGAGGTAGGACAGGTCCTTGCGCAGACCGGCGGGGTTCACCCCGGCCGCCGAGGCGAGCTCCCCGGAAGAGACGTGACTGCGACCGCCGTCGGCGAGACCGGCCAGCACCCTCAGGTACACGGCCAACCGGGCAACGGTGGCCTCCGGGATGATCCGGGGCCGCGACTGGGGCACGGGCAGACTCCACAGCGATCCGAACGCACTCCCGGACGGGCCGGGGACGATCGGGGGGACTCAGACAGGTCAGGGAGACGGGCACGTCGGCACCCGGCAAACGCCACGGTAACCGCTTGTGAACGCCTGAACAAAGTCGCCGAGACCGTCCGTGCAGGTCGCAGCCGTCCGCTGTGGTGAGGACCACGCCTCAGGAACCCCCGTACGGGTGCCCCAGCATCTCACCGGCCGCCCGCGCCGTCCCATCCGGGGCGGGTCAGTACGGCGCGGGGATGCCCAGGTCGCGGCGGAGCCGCGGGACGTCGACGGTGAAGTGGCTGTGCTCCCGGCCGTCCAGCAGGACCACCGGCACCCGGTCGCCGTACTCGATCCGCAGCTCCGGGTCAGAGTCGACGTCGACCAGCGAGACGCCCAGGCCGGCCTCCCCGGCGATCCGGGTCAGCGTCTCCGCGGCGATGACGCACAGGTGACAGCCCTCGCGGCTCAGCAGCTGCAGCCGGGGCGCCGGCTCAGTCATCGGAGGCCTCCGCGGCCGACTGCTCGGCGTCCACCGCGGCCGCGGCCCGCTCCAGCCCCAGCTCGCGGAGCCGGGCCCGGCTGACCTTGCCGGCCAGGGAGTGCGGCAGCTCGGGGACGAAGTGGACGGCCACCGGGACCTTGAACCGGGCCAGCGACCGGCCGGCGTGCTCGCGCAGCTGCGCCTCCGTCACCTCCGCGCCGGGGGTGCGGACGACGACGGCGTGCACCGCCTCGCCGCTGCGCTGGTCCGGCACGCCGATCACCGCGCTCTCGGCCACCCCGGGGTGCTCGCCCAGCACCCGCTCCACCTCGCCCGGGTAGACGTTGAAGCCGCTGACCAGCACCAGGTCCCGGCGCCGGTCGACCAGCTTGAGGTCGCCCTGGGCGTCGCGGTAGGCGATGTCGCCGGTGAGCAGCCAGCCGTCGGCGTCCGGGCCGTCGGCCCCGTCGGGCCAGTAGCCGCCGAACAGGTTGGGGCCGCGCACGCAGATCTCCCCGGTCTCCCCGTCGGCGTCCTCGTCGCCGAACGGGTCGCCCCAGACGTCGGCCCGCACCCGGCTGCCCGGGTCCGGCCCGGCGGTCGGCCCGCCCGCGGTGTCCCGCAGCACCAGCTCCACACCGGGCAGCGGACCGCCGATGCACTCCGGCTTCGCCCGCCCGGTGGCCAGCGTGCTGGCCAGCACCGGGGCGGCCTCGGTCAGCCCGTAGCCCTCCCAGACCGTCACCGCGGCGCGGGTGCGCATGGCCTCGAAGAGCGCACCGGGCATCGGCGCGGCACCGCAGCTCGCCGTGCGCACGGCGGCGAACCCGCGGCGGAGCACGGCGTCACTGCCCGCCGCGTCGGCCACCGCCAGCCAGGCGGCGTACATCGGCGGGGCACCCGGCACCGCCGACACCTCCTCGGCGGCCATCAGCGCCAGGGACCCCGCCGGGTCGAACTCGTCCAGCAGCACCGCACAGGCACCGGTGGCCGCGACCAGGCCCCAGCCGCTGTTGAAGCCGTAGACGTGGAACAGCGGCAGGGTCAGCAGCACCCGGTCGCCGGTGCGCACCGGCGGCGGCTGGAGCGCCAGGCACTGCTGCTGGTTGGCCAGCAGCGCGGCGTGGGTGAGCATCGCGCCGCGGGGCCGCCCGGTGGTGCCGCTGGTGTAGGCCAGCAGGGCCAGCGCGTCCGGGTCGTCCGGGTCGGCCGGCGGCGGGCCGTCGGCTGCCGGGGGACCGACGCACACCGGGACGCCGCCCAGCTCCGACCGCTCCCCCGCCACCACGAGCAGCCGGGCACCGGAGTCGGCGAGCAGGTGGGAGACCTCCGGGTCGGTGTAGGCGGTGTTGACCGGGACGACGACCAGCCCGGCCCGCAGCGCACCCATCACCGCGATCACCCAGTCCACGCCGTTGGGCAGCTGCACCGCCACCCGGTCACCGGCGTCCAGTCCGCGCTCGAGGTACCCCGCGGCCGCCCGGTCGGTCAGGGCGTCGACCTCCGACCAGGTCAGCCGGCGTTCGCCGTGGACCAGCGCCGGCGCGTCGCCGTGGCCTGCGGCCGCGCGGCGGACGAGTGCGGAGAAGGAGCGCACCGCACCGTCCTGCTCGTGGCCCTCCTGCAGGTGTCCGGCCTGCTCGTGCGGCTCTCGTTCGACCGGCACGACGGACCTCCGCGGGGACAGCAGCCGTCTCGGACGGCGGGGACGTGGACGCAGCGGCACGATGTTGTCACCATGGGCGGCGGACCGCACCGTCCGTGGCTGCGTGGCGCCCGAGCAGCTCAGCTCGGCAGGGATGTGAGGAGGTCCGACAGCGGCATGACCCGCCTCCCCTCCGTCGCGTCCCCGGCCGTCACGTCTCCCGCCGTCGCGTCCCCGACGCCATCGCCGGTCGTCCCCCGGCCGCGCCGGGGTGGCGATCCGACCCCGGCCGAGGCCGAGGTCTGGGCGCTCGTGGGCCGGGCGCAGGCCGGTGACGCGGACGGGTTCGGGCAGCTCTACGACCGGTACGCCGACGTCGTCCACCGTTACCTGTCCCGCCGGGTCGCCGACCAGGCCACGGCGGAGGACCTCACCAGCGAGACGTTCGCGCGCGCCCTGCGCCGGATCGACTCCCTGACCTTCCAGGGGCCGGACGTCGGAGCCTGGCTGATCAGCATCGCCCGCAACATCGCGCTGGACCACGTCAAGAGCGGCCGGCACCGGCTGGAGGTCCTCACCGCCGACATGCGGGACGCGGACCGGGCGACCGACGGCCCCGAGGACGCCGTGCTGCAGCGGCTGGCGAACGTGGACCTGCTGGCCGGCGTCCGGCTGCTGTCCGCCGACCAGCGGCAGTGCGTGGTGCTGCGCTTCTTCCAGGGGCTGTCGGTGGCCGAGACGGCCACGGCCATGGGCCGCAAGGACGGCGCGGTGAAGGCGCTGCAGCACCGGGCGGTGCGCCGACTGGCCGCACTGCTGCCCGACGGACCGGCCACGGGAGGGTGACCCGGCGATAGGGTCGCGGTGACGGTCAGCGAGGTGGCGGTCGACGACGTCGGAGCGACACCGGGGAGGTGGTGCGGGATGGCCGGAGTGCCCTTCCGGGGCCGCAGGGCGCGCACCCCGGTCGAGCTGGAGGACGACGAGGCCCGCGCGCTCGTCGCCGGCGCCGCCTCGGCCGCCGCGGCGGAGACCGAGGCCACCGCCCCCGCGCCCGATCGCACGGCAGCGGCGTTCTTCGACGTCGACAACACGATGATGATGGGCGCCTCGCTCTTCTGGTTCGCCCGCGGCCTGGCCGCCCGCAAGTACTTCACCAGCCGCGACGTCGCCTCGTTCGTCTGGCAGCAGGCCAAGTTCCGGGTCGCCGGGAGCGAGAGCGCGACCGACATGCACACCGTCCGGGACAACGCCCTGGCGTTCGTCGCCGGCCGCGAGGTGCAGGAGATCGTCGACGCCAGCGAGGAGATCTACGACGAGCTGATGGCCGACCGCATCTGGTCGGGCACCCGCAACCTCGCCCAGCAGCACCTGGACGCCGGCCAGCGGGTCTGGCTGGTCACCGCCACCCCGGTCGAGCTCGCCTCGATCATCGCCCACCGCCTCGGCCTGACCGGCGCGCTGGGCACCGTCTCCGAGATCGTCGACGGCCGCTACACCGGCCGATTGGTCGGCGAGATGATGCACGGGGAGTCCAAGGCACAGTCCGTCCGGGCGATCGCCGAGCGGGAGGGCCTCGACCTGGCCCGCTGCACCGCCTACAGCGACTCGACCAACGACCTGCCCATGCTGACCCTGGTCGGCACCGCGGTCGCGGTGAACCCGGACTCCGAGCTGCGCGCCGTCGCCCGCTCCCGCGGCTGGACCGTCAAGGACTACCGGACCGGCCGCAAGGCCGCCAAGATCGGCGTCCCCACCGTGGGCGCGGCCGCCCTCTCCGGCGGCGTCGTCGGCGGCTTGCTGGCGCTGCGCCGCCGCAGCCTCTGGCCGTTTTGATGGCGATCCTCCGGATCGCATCGCGGCCAACTGCCGTGCCCGGTCTGCGCTGAGCCGTTTGCCGGCTCACCTCGGGGGGCCCTGCGGGCCCCCGCTCGGTGTGCCCGCGACTTCGTCGCGTCTCCTGCTCCGCCAGTCGGGTGCCGTGCCCGACCGGCGCTGAGCCGCTTCCTGCACTTCCTCTGGGGGCCTCGGCCCCCGTCGTCGCGCCCGGCTGCGCCGGATGTCGAGTCTGGTCGGCTTTCGGCTGGTCAGCTGGTCAGTTGGTGGTCAGCTGAAGACGCTGCGTCTTTGGAGGAGGAGGCGGTAGAGGGAGTGCTGGATGGTCTCGCGGACCTGGTCGGTCAGGTTGAACACGACCATCGGGTCGTCGGCGGCCGCGGGCCCGTAGGACGCGGTCTCGATCGGCTCGCCGAAGGCGATGAACCACTTCGACGGCAGCGGGACCGCACCCAGCGGGCCCAGCAGCGGGAAGGTCGGGGTGATCGGGAAGTAGGGCAGGCCGAGCAGCCGGGCGGCGGTGCGGGCGTTGCCGATCATCGGGTAGATCTCCTCGGCCCCCACGATCGCGCACGGCACGATCGGGGTGCCGGTGCGCAGCGCGGCGCTGACGAAGCCGCCGCGACCGAACCGCTGCAGGGTGTACCGCTCGTGGAACGGCTTGCCGACGCCCTTGAAGCCCTCGGGGAAGACCCCGACCAGCTCCCCGCCGGACAGCAGCCGCTCGGCGTCCTCGTTGCAGGCCAGGGTGACGCCCAGCTTCCGTGCCAGGGACCCGATGAAGGGGACCTGGAACACCAGGTCGGCACCGAGCAGCCGGAGCCGGCGGGCCGCCGGGTGCTCGTCGTGCAGCGCCACCGTGGCCATCAGCGCGTCGACCGGCACGGTGCCCGAGTGGTTGGCCACCACCAGGGCGCCCCCGACGTCCGGCACGTTCTCCAGCCCCTGGGTCTCCACCCGGAACCAGCGGTGGAACAACGGCCGGAGCCCCGGGAGCAGGAGGTGGTCGGTGAGGTCGGGGTCGAAGCCGAACTCGTCGGTGTCGTACTCGCCGATCAGCCGGCGGCGCAGGAACTCCAGACCCCCGGCCAGCTGCTCGTCCCAGCCCGGCGGGGTCGCCGGGGGCTGCGGGGGCGGGTCGTCGTCGGGGCGCAGGGGGATCACCCGGGCCTCAGGCATCGCGCACCGCCCGCAGGCCCGGCACCGAGGGCGCAGCGCGGCGGCGTCTTACGGTGACGCTGCCGAGAGCGCCCTGCACGGCGTGCACGCCACCGGCGACGGAGCCGAGCACGGTCCGCGCGGAGGCGGCGACGTCATCGACGAGCTCGGCACGGACGACCGGGGGCAGGCTGCGCCCGTAGTCGGCGAGGGCCTCGGCGGTGCTGTACTGCGGCTCGTAGCCGAACTCCTCGCGCAGCACCTGGGTGTCGATGACCCGGCCGAAGTTCAGGAAGCGCATCTGCTCCGGCGACCAGTCGACCAGGCGGGCCCAGCGGGTCGTCCGGCCGAGAGAGCCCATCGCGGCCTCCGGCAGGGGCAACGCGACACGGCCGAGCCGGCGGATCGCCTGGGAGAGCAGGACCGTGCCGTCGGCACCGACGTTCGCGGTGCCGACGAAGTCGCCGGTGGCGGCGCGCGTGAGCACGGCCACGGCGTCGTCCTCGTGGAGGAGCTGCAGCCGGGCGTCGTGCCCCAGGGCGGTGGGGACGACGGGCATCCGGAGGAACCCGGACAGCAGCGAGTCGATCCGCGGGCCGATGAGGTTGGTGAACCGCAGCACCGCGACACCCACGTCGGGGCGGCGACGGGCGAAGGCGCGGACGTACCCCTCGATGTCGAGGCTGTCCTTGGCGAAGCCGCCACCGGGCACCCGCCGGGCCTGCATGGTCTCGGTGAAGACCGCAGGGTCCCGGGAGCTGGCGCCGTACACCGCGCTGGTGCTCTTCAGGACCAGTCGGCGGACCGCGGCAGACCGTTGACAGGCAGCCAGCAGCTGCATGGTGCCGATGACGTTGAGCTCCTTCATCGACACCCGCCCCCCGGCACCGGCCGGTGTGGCGCTGATGTTCATGTGCACGACGGTGTCCACCGACGCCGACTCGATCACCTTCCCGATCAACGGGCTGCGGATGTCGGCGCGGACGAACTCGGTGCGACCGAGGCGACGCAGCACCTCGGGGGCCGGGGGGACGGTGTCCACCCCGATGACCCGGGTGATCGCCGGGTCAGCAGCGAGCTCGGCCGCCAGCGCGC
Organism: Modestobacter sp. VKM Ac-2979; assembly: GCF_026967995.1. Lineage (NCBI taxonomy): Bacteria > Bacillati > Actinomycetota > Actinomycetes > Geodermatophilales > Geodermatophilaceae > Modestobacter > Modestobacter sp. VKM Ac-2979. The sequence continues at coordinate 795,870 of NZ_JAPVBO010000002.1, read as the reverse complement.
CGCCCAGCCACCGGCTGACGCCGGTGACGAGGACGACCGCGGGCGGCACGAGCGTCAGCTCACTTCTTGTTGCGCCGCTGGACGCGGGTCTTCTTGAGCAGCTTGCGGTGCTTCTTCTTCGCCATCCGCTTACGGCGCTTCTTGATGACAGAACCCATGTCCCGCTCCCGACGTCGTCTTCGCTCGGCGGCCGGGGGTGGTGACCGGGGTGGTCACGCGGATCCGTGGTCCGGGCGCCGGGCGAGGTGATCAGCTCGTGCGCGGCCCGCCCCGGGGGGTGGCACCGCTCAGCACCCGAGACTACCCGGCGGGTGCCCCCGAGCGGGAACGCCCGCCCGGCGAGGTGCCGGAGAGCCGCCTCACGCGCTCCCACCGCGGACGTGCGAGCGGTGGGTGGCGCGAGGGTCAGGCCTTCTTCCCGGGTCCCGCCTGAGCGGGTGACGTGCTGGAACGGCTCCGCTGCAGGGCCCCGACACGAGGTGCGAGTAGCGGGGGGCAGTGGGGTCCTCCGCTCAGGCGATGTCGGTGTAGGCGTCGCGCAGGTACTCGTGCACGGCGCGCTCGGGCACCCGGAAGGAACGGCCGACGCGGACGGCGGCGAGCTCCCCGCCGTGGACGAGCCGGTAGACGGTCATCTTGGAGACGCGCATCAGGGCGGCGACCTCGGCGACGGTCAGGAACGAGACGGCGGCGCGGGGCGCCGGCACGGCGGCCGGGCGACCGAGCGGCATCGAGGCCGGGTGGGCGGCGGGGACCGGGCGGGCCATCGAGGCGGCCGAGATGGGCCGACCCATCTGGCGGGGCATCGGGACACCCGGACGGACGGTCTGGACGGCGGCGCGCTGGGGCATGGTCACGTGGATCATCTCCGGTTCTCAGCTCCATGTGCGGCCACCGGCTTCCCCACCGGCGAACAGAACGCTCATGTGCTGGAACAGAGCGTAAGGGGACCGGAGTGACAGAAGCGATGGGTGAAACGAACAGGCGGACCGGTCCGTCCTGGGCACAAGTGGACAGAAACACCGCGTGACACACCCGTCACGGCGTGTTGTCCCCAAGTCGACAAGCTCCACAGGGGCCGTTCTCCACAGATTTCTGTGGAAAACCACATGCGTGTGATTCAGCCCGGCGTCAGCGGGTCAGGAGGTGCGGCCGAGCTCCACCGAACGCTGGTGCGCCGCCTCGATCGCGGCGATCAGCGCAGCCCGCACGCCGTGCCGCTCCAGCTCCCGGATGGCGGCGATCGTCGTCCCGCCGGGGCTGGTGACCGCCTCGCGCAGCTGGACCGGGTGCTCTCCGGAGTCACGCAGCATGACCGCCGCGCCGTAGGCGGTCTGCACGATCAGGTCGGCGGCGACCGTGCGGGGCAGCCCGAGCAGGATGCCGGCGTCGATCATCGCCTCGACCAGGAAGAAGAAGTAGGCCGGTCCGCTGCCCGACAGCGCGGTCACGGCGTCCTGCTGGCTCTCCGGCACCCGGCGCACCTGCCCCACCGGCAGCAGGAGCGCCTCCGCCTCGTCCAGGTGCGCCTCGGTCGCGTGCGCCCCGGCCGAGAGCACGCTCATACCCGCGTCGACCAGCGCCGGGGTGTTGGGCATGACCCGCACCACCGGGGTGCCGGCCGGCAGCGCCGCCTCGACCCGGCTGGTGGGCACCCCCGCCGCCACCGAGACCACCAGGTGCTCCTGGGTCACGTGCGGGCCCAGCGCCGCCAGCAGCGTGTCGATGTCCTGCGGCTTCACGGCCAGCAGCAGCACCCTCGCCCGGGCAGCCGCCCCGGCGAGGTCGGTGGTGCCGACGCCGTACCGAGCCGTCAGCTCGGCCGCCCGCTCCGGGCTGCGCTCGACGACCAGGAACTCCCGCCCGTCCCCCGCCTGGCGGACCAGGCCGGCGAGCAGCGCCTCACCGATCTTGCCGCCACCGATGACGGCCAGCCGTGCGTCGGGACCCGCGTGCCCTGCATCGATCATGTCCGCGACCGTAGTGCCCGGGCGTGTGCGTCCGGAGGTGCCGGGGTAGCGGTCCGCCATGTCCGGAGAACTGAACGGCAAGCGAGTGGCCGTGCTCGCCACCGACGGCGTCGAGCAGGCAGAGCTGGACCAGCCGTGGCAGGCGCTGGTGGACGCCGGCGCCCGGCCGGAGCTCATCGGGCTCGAGGCCGGCACCATCACCGCCTACCAGCACATCGACAAGGGCGACACCAAGGACGTCGACGTCGCGGTGTCCGACGCCGACCCCGGCAGCTACGACGCGCTCGTGCTGCCCGGCGGCGTGATCAACGGCGACTTCGTGCGCGCCGACCAGGGGGCCGTCCGGTTCGTGAAGGCCTTCTTCGACGCCGGCAAGCCGGTGGCTGCCATCTGTCACGCCCCGTGGGTGCTCGCCGAGGCCGACGTCGTCCGCGGCCGCCGGATGACCTCGTGGCCCTCCCTGCAGACCGACCTGCGCAACGCGGGCGCCGAGTGGGTCGACGAGGAGGTCGTCGTCGACGGCAACCTGACCACCAGCCGCAACCCCGACGACCTGCCGGCGTTCGGGCGCACCCTCGTCGAGCAGATCGCCGCTGCGGGCTGACCGGGCAGGTCAGCTGCCGGCGAGGAGGCCCGCGGCCGGGGCGATCACCAGCACCGTCCCGGCCAGCAGCAGCACCGCCAGCAACGGGACCGGCAGCGCACCCTGACCACGGCGCTGCCGGTACGCCGCCACTCCGGCGACCAGACCGGTCACCGTCACCGGGGCCGCGACCAGGGCGACGTAGGGCAGCAGCTCCCACAGCACGGTGAAGGCGAAGTAGACGCCGATGCCGGCGGCCAGCGCGACCACCATCTCGCCGGCGAACCGCGCCCAGGCCAGCACGCTCTCCCGGCCGGTCAGCGGCTCCTCGTCGGCCTTGGCGGCCTCACCCCTGGCCGCCTCGGCCTGCGCCGCGGAGACGACCGGGATCGGGCCGGTGACCGGGTGGTCGGCGCCGCGCCGCCCCGCGCCGGTGGCGCCCCGAGCCGTCGCCCCCGTGGAGCCCGTCGGCGCGGACCTGCTGTGCGTGGAGGTCGGGCTCGACGAGGTCGTCGGGGCCGCCGCCGGGATGGCGGCGGTGGAGGGCCCGGTACCGAAGAGCGGTTCTGCACCCGGTCCGGTCGGGGCGGCATCGGACTTCCGCCGACCGGTGCGTACCGCGGGGGGCGCCTCGTCCGCGCGCCCGGCCGCCGGCCGGGCCGACGCCGGGGCGGCCGGCGGTGTCTGGGGGCTCAGCAGCCCGGCTGCCGGCCGCGCCTTCGGCTCGGGAGCCGGGGTCCAGACCGGGACCGACGGCGCGCGCTCCGGGGAGCGGGGCGGGGTGGCGGAGCGGCCGTTCGGCGTGGCCGAGGGCGAGCGCACCGGCGCCTCCGCCCGCGACGACCCCGTACCGGTGTCCACCCGCGCCGAACGGCCGGTGGACTCGACGTCGCCGTTGGGTTGCCGTCGACGGCCGGGGCGGGTGCCGAGCTCACTCTCCAGACCGTGCTCGCGCAGGATCTCGGCGAGCGAGCGGACGCTGTACTCCCCTGACGGGTTGGGCTGCGTCATCACGCTCCTTCCAGCTGGTCCAGGCGCCGCAGGATGACGCCCTCACGCAGCGCCCACGGGCAGATCCGCACGAACGGTACGTCCACCGACCGCATCGCGGCCTGCGCCACGACGGCACCGGCCGGGACCTGGTGCGCCCGGGCCGCAGACACCCCCTGCAGCTCGGCCAGCGCCGTGCACTCGATCCGGGAGACGAAGCCGAGCACCTGGGCCAGCCCGGTGGCGGTCAGCTCGCGCGGGGCGCGCAGCCCGGCGGCCGACGGAGCCGCGCCGGCCAGCCGGGCCAGCGTCCGGAAGGTCTTGGACGTGGCGGCCACCAGGTCCGGCGGGCCGGCGTCACGCAGCTTCCTGCCGACCGGGGCCAACACGTCGGTGGCGTGGTCGGCGAGCTCTGCCAGCGCGGACAGGTCGGGCCGGCTCCCGGTCTCGGCGTCGGGCAGGAACCGGCGGGTCATCCGGCCGGCGCCCAGCGGGACCGACAGCGCGACGTCGGGGTCCTCGTCGACACCGGTGGCCAGCTCGAGCGAGCCGCCGCCGATGTCGAGCACCAGCAGCCGCCCGGCGCTCCAGCCGAACCACCGCCGCACGGCGAGGAAGGTCAGCCGGGCCTCGTCCTCGCCGGTGAGCACCTGCAGGTCGACGCCGGTCTGCTCGCGGACCCGGCGGAGCACCGCAGCCCCGTTCTCCGCATCGCGGATCGCCGAGGTGACGAAGGCCAGCAGCTCGTCACAGCGCTGCTCGGCCGCCTGCTGCTTCGCCTTCTGCACCGCGTGCAGCAGGCCCTTCTCCCCCGCCTTGGACAGCTTGCCGTCGGCGCCGACGTGCTCGGCGAGCCGGAGCACGGAGCGGTCGTCGTGCATCGGCGTGGGGTGGGCACCGCGGTGCGCGTCCACCACCAGCAGGTGCACGGTGTTCGAGCCGACGTCCAGCACCCCGAGTCGCATGCCCGAGAGTCTGCCTGGCCCCCTCCGGAGGCTCGCGGCGAGCGGGCGAGGCGTGAGGGGGAGGGGGTCCTTTCACTAGGCTGCGCCGGTGGACCCGAGCACAGCCGCCGACAGCCCTCCCGAGGTCGGGCTGGACTTCCCCCGCGAGTGGATCGAGTTCCTGGACCCGGCTGATCCGGAGCACCTCGTGCGGGCCGACCTCACCTGGCTGACCAGCGCCTGGACCTGCGTCTTCGGTCGTGGCTGCGCCGGGGTGGTGGCCGGCCGCGCCGAGGACGGCTGCTGCAACCACGGCGCCTTCTTCACCGACACCGACGACCTCACCCGGGTCGAGGAGTCGGTCGGCGAGCTGACGCCCGCGGACTGGCAGCGGCATCCCGGCACGACCCCCGGCCGGGACGACTGGACCGAACCGGACACCCTGACCGAGCCGGCACCGGGCGAGGACGCCGAGCAGGCGCTGCGCACCCGGGTGGTGGACGGCGCCTGCGTCTTCCTCAACCGGCCGGGGCACCCGGCCGGGGCCGGCTGCGCGCTGCACGCCATGGCACTGCGCCAGGGCCGGCACCCCCTGGAGACCAAGCCCGATGTCTGCTGGCAGCTGCCCGTGCGCCGGGAGCAGGAGTGGGTCGACCGCCCCGACGACAGCCGGGTGCTCGTCTCCACGATCGGCGAGTTCGACCGGCGTGGCTGGGGTCCCGGCGGGCACGACCTGCACTGGTGGTGCACGGGCTCGCCGACGGCGCACGTCGCCGCCGAGCCGCTGGTGGAGACCTACGGCCCCGAGCTGGTCGCGCTGCTCGGGCCGGCCGCGTACGCCGAGCTACGCCGGCTGACCGAGGCCCGCCTGGACGCCGGCCTCGTCGCTCCCCACCCCGCCAGCCCCCGGCCAGTGCCGGTGGAGCTGCACCGTCGCCGTCCCGACTGAGCCACCCGGGCGGGCGCCGGCCCGGAAGGTCTGCCGGTAGGCCCGCGGGGAGACCCCGCGGCGCCGGGTGAACTGCTCCCGCAGGCCGGCCGCGGTGCCGAAGCCGACCAGCCGGGCGATCTCCTCGACCGGGGCGTCACTGCCCTCCAGCAGGGCCTCCGCCGCGGCCAGCCGCTGACCGAGCAGCCAGGCGTGCGGCGTCGTCCCGGTGGTGGCCTTGAACCGGCGGGCGAAGCTGCGGGGGCTCATCAGTGCCCGGCGGGCGAGCAGCTCGACGCTGATCTCCTCCGCCAGGTGCGCCCGGGCCCACTCCAGGACGACGCCCAGCAGGTCGTCCTCGCAGCGGGCGACCGGGGTGTCGATGTACTGCGCCTGCCCCCCGTCCCGGTGCGGGGGCACGACCATCTCCCGGGCGAGCGCGTTCGCCGCTGCGGTGCCCCACTCCCGGCGCACCAGGTGCAGCAGGGTGTCGACGCCGGCGGCCGTCCCCGCACCGGTGATCAGCCGACCGCAGTCGACGTAGAGGACGGCGGGGTCCACCGTCACGGCGGGGAACCGCGCGGCCAGCTCGCCGGCGTGGCGCCAGTGCGTGGTGGCGCGGCAGCCGTCCAGCAGCCCGGCGGCGGCGACGACGAAGGCGCCGGTGCACTGGCTGACCACGATCGCACCCCGGGCATGGGCGTCGCGGATCCCGGCGATCAGCGCGGCCGAGGGCTCACGCTCGTACAGCTCCCAGGCGGTGATCAGCACGATGTCCGAGACCGCCAGCCGCTCCAGCCCGTCGTCGACCAGCAGCCGGACACCGGTGTCGGTGCGCACCACACCGGGCACCTCGGTGACCAGCGCGAAGTCGAACAGCGGCAGGCCCATCGCGGTGCGGTCGTAGCCGAAGACCTCCGACGTCACCCCCAGCCCGAAGCTGCCGACGACGCCATCGGCGACGACGACGCTCACCACGACCGGGGCACCAGGAGTGGTCATGCCGACAGGATGGCAGAACAGACGCGGTCGTGGTCAGTCCTGCCACTCGTCCGGTCGTCCACCGAGCGCGACGCTCTCCACATGTTGCTGATCACCTGCCCCGTCACCCGGACCGACGAGCTGGTCGCCGACCGGCGGATCCGATCGGTCGCCAACCACCCCACGCACATCGCCGTCGCGGTCGAGTGCCCGTCCTGCGGCGGCACCCACGTCTTCCGCACCGGACGGCGGTGGGAGGACCGCCGCGCCGAGCTCGCCACCCGGGCCGCGCAGCAGGCAGCCGTCCAGGCGGCGACGGCCGCCGCCGCTCGAGCTGCACGGCTCCGACAGCCCGCGTAGTTTCGAACACATGAGCGAATCGAACAGCACCGGCCCGGACAGCCCGCAGAGCGCCGAGAAGGACCCCAACGACTGGGTCACCGGCGACGAGCCGGCCACCGGCGCACAGAAGAGCTACCTGAACACCCTGGCCCGCGAGGCCGAGGAGGACGTCCCCGACGACATCAGCAAGGCCGACGCCTCCAAGAAGATCGACGAACTCCAGGAAGAGACCGGCCGCGGCCAGTAGCACGCAGGCCGCCGACCACTGCCACCAGTGGTCACGCCGGAGGCGGTGACGTCGGACGGCGGGCCCGCAGGGTCCACCTCCGACGTCACGGGAAAGGGCTCACCGCAGGGCAAGCCCGCACCTGGTCGCGGGGTCCGAGACGCCGGAGGCGGTCACGCCGGACGGCGGGCCCGCAGGGTCCACCTCCGGCGTGACGGGAAACGGCTCAGCACGAGGTGACCCGGCACCTGGCCGCGGTGCGATCCGGAGGATCGCAATGAGTCACGCCTCGAACTTGTACCCCAGCCCCCGGACGGTGACCAGGTAGCGCGGGTTGGCCGGGTCGGGCTCGAGCTTGGCGCGCAGCCGCTTGACGTGGACGTCGAGGGTCTTGGTGTCCCCGACGTAGTCGGCGCCCCAGACCCGGTCGATCAGCTGGCCGCGGGTGAGCACCCGGCCGGCGTTGCGCAGCAGCAGCTCCAGCAAGTCGAACTCCTTGAGCGGCAGCGACACCGTCTGGCCGTCGACCGCCACGACGTGCCGGTCGACGTCCAGCCGTACCGGTCCGGCGACGAGGGCGCCCTCGGCCGTGGGCTCGGCCTCGGTGCCGCGGCGCAGCACGGCCCGCATCCGGGCGACCAGCTCCCGGGCGGAGTAGGGCTTGGTGACGTAGTCGTCGGCCCCCAGCTCGAGCCCGACGACCTTGTCGATCTCGGCGTCCTTGGCGGTGAGCATGATGATCGGCACGGAGCTCTTGGCGCGCAGCGACCGGCAGACCTCGGTGCCCGACAAGCCGGGCAGCATCAGGTCCAGCAGCACGATGTCGGCCCCGGCCCGGTCGAACTCGACGAGCGCGTCCGTCCCGGTGGAGGCGACGACGGTGTCGTAGCCCTCCCGCCGCAACATGTAGGACAGCGCGTCGGAGAAGGACTCCTCGTCCTCCACCACGAGCACTCGGGTCATGACCGTCCCTTCTGCAGGACCCCGGAGGGTCCATCATCGGCCCCTGAGGGGCCTTGATCGGTTGTCTGGCGGCTGCGCAGTGGTGGTACCGGTGGCCGTTCGGGCGCACCGTCGTCGTCCATCGCCCCGTCGGCGTCTGCCGCGAGGGGGATGCGCAGGGTGAAGGTCGAGCCGAGGCCCTCCTCGCTCCAGACCGTCACCGAGCCACCGTGGTTGGTGGCCACGTGCTTGACGATCGCCAGCCCCAGCCCGGTGCCCCCGGTGGCGCTGGCCCGGGACTGGTCGACCCGGTAGAAGCGCTCGAACACCCGCGAGCGGTCGGAGCGGGGGATGCCGATGCCGGAGTCGGTCACCGCGACCTCGGCGAACCCGGACCGGGCGCGCGCGCCGACCGCGATCGTGGTGCCGCCGGGGCTGTAGGCGACGGCGTTGGCGAGCAGGTTGGTCAGTGCGGTGGCCAGCTGGGCCTCGACCCCGCGGACCACGAGGCCGGGTTGGGCGGCGACGGCCAGTTGGATGTCCTTCGCCGCAGCGGCGGCCCGGGTCCGGTCCACGGCCTCGGAGACGACCGTGCCCACCGCGACCGGCACCAGCTCGGGCAGCGGTTCGGCCCCCTGCAGGCGGGAGAGGTCGATCAGCTCGCGGACCAGCCGGGACAGCCGGTCGGCCTCGTGGCTCATCCGCGCGGCGAACCGCTGGACGGTCTCCGGATCGTCGGCCGCGTCCTGCACCGCCTCGGCCAGCAGCGCGAGCGCGCCGACCGGGGTCTTGAGCTCGTGCCCGACGTTGGCCACGAAGTCCTTGCGGACCGCCTCGACCCGCCGGGCCTCGGTGACGTCCTGCAGCACCAGCGCGACCGGCCCTGGGGAGGTGGCGGGCCCGGTCCCGAGCCGGATGCCGTGCACGGCCACCATCCGCGGCCCTGCTCCCACCAGGTCACTGGGCAGGGCGACGTCGGCTCGCTGGCTCCCGGTGACCTGCACCTCGCGGGCCACCTCGACCAGCCCGGGGACGAGCAGCCGGTTGCCGCGCAGGACGCCCAGCGCCCGGGCGGAGGCGTTGGCCAGCAGCACCGCCTCGTCACGGCCGAGCAGGACGACGGCGGGGTCCATCAGGTCGACCAGCCGGCGGCTCATCGCGGCGTCGGAGTCCGTGCGGCGCTCGGCGCGATCGGCCGCACCGGCCTGCTGGTCGGCCTGGGCCTGCCGCCGGGCGCGCGAGGACCGCACGACCAGTGCCGCCGACGCCGCCAGCAGCAGGCCGAGCACCAGGCCCACCAGCAGGGCGACGACCGGGTCCACAGGTCCGATGCTAGACAGGACCCGGGCGCGGACCAGCATCCTCGGTGGCTGTCACCCGGTCGGGTCGGAGGAGTTCACCGTCGGGCCCCTGGCCGTTCACCTGGCGGCCTCCTCAGGCGTGGAACCGGGTCTCTACCCTCGAACACACACGTGTCGCGACCGACGAATCCGCCGGCGGCGCACACGCGGGGGGGATCGCGTCGTCCCGGGTCGCCGTCCCCCGGGTGCCGCCTGCGCGCGGCGACGGGACGAGGAGGAACCGTGTTGCGAGAGAGCTACCGCGAGGAACTGGACGACATCAACGCCTGTCTGGTGGAGATGTCGAACTCGGTCGGCTCGGCGATGAGCACGGCCACGACCGCCCTGCTGGACGCCGATGTCGCCCTCGCCGACCTGGTGATCGCCGGCGACGAGCGCATCGACGCCGTCCGCGAGAGCATCGAGGAACGCTGCTTCACCCTGCTGGCCCGCCAGCAGCCGGTCGCCACCGACCTGCGCACCATCACCACGGCCATGCGGATCGTCGGCGACCTCGAGCGGATGGGCGACCTCGCCGAGCACATCGCCAAGGTGGCCCGGATGCGCTTCCCGGAGCACGCGGTGCCGCAGGAGGTCCGGCCGGTCTTCCTGGAGGCCGGGCACATCGCGGAGAGCCTGGTGACCAAGGCCGGCACGGTGATCGCCAAGCGGGACGTCGAGGCGGCCGTCGAGCTCGAGGCGGAGGACGACCTGATGGACCAGCTGCACAAGCAGCTGTTCCGTGAGCTCCTCGCCCCGACCTGGGTGCACGGCATGGAGTCGGCCATCGACGTCACCCTGCTGGGCCGCTACTACGAGCGCTTCGCCGACCACGCGGTCAGCGTCGCCCGCCGGGTGGTCTTCCTGGTCACCGGCGAGAAGCCGACCCTGGCGGTCACCGACCCTCGCTGAGCACCACCCAGCGAACGAGGAGGGGCCCGGGCGCGATGTGCCCGGGCCCCTCCTCGTCTGCTACTTCTTGCCCTGGTTCTTGACCGCCTCGATCGCGGCGGCGGCTGCATCGGGGTCGAGGTACTGGCCGCCGGGCGTGACCGGCCGCAGGTCGGCGTCCAGGTCGTAGCGCAGCGGGACGCCGGTGGGGATGTTCAGCCCGACGACCTCGTCCTCACCCATGTCGTCCAGGTGCTTCACCAGGGCGCGCAGGCTGTTGCCGTGCGCGGCCACCAGGACGGTCTGACCGCTGCGCAGGTCCGGCACGATCGCGTCGTACCAGTACGGCAGCATCCGGACGACGACGTCGGCCAGGCACTCGGTGGCCGGGCGGGCCTCCGAGGGGAGGAACCGGTAGCGGGGGTCGCCGTCCTGGCTGTACTCGCTGCCGGCCTCGATCGGCGGCGGCGGCGTGGCGTAGCTGCGCCGCCAGGTCATGAACTGCTCCTCGCCGTACTCGGCGAGCGTGGCTGCCTTGTCCTTGCCCTGCAGCGCCCCGTAGTGCCGCTCGTTGAGCCGCCAGGAGCGGCGGACCGGGATCCACTGCCGGTCCGCCGCGGCCAGCGCCAGCTCCGCGGTGGTGATGGCCCGCTTGAGCAGCGAGGTGTGCAGGACGTCGGGCAGCAGCCCCTGCTCGGCGAGCAGGTGCCCGCCGCGGGCGGCCTCGGCACGCCCCTTCTCCGACAGCTCGACGTCCACCCAGCCGGTGAACAGGTTGGCCTTGTTCCACTCGCTCTCGCCGTGGCGGAGCAGGATGAGGGTCCCGGTGCTCGTCGTGTCGCTCACGCGGCCATCCTGCCCGACCGCCACCCGGCCCGTGCACGGCAGCCCGGCGGCCTCACGCCATCGCGCCGGCCATCGCGCCGGTCGGCTCCGGGGAGCGCACCCCGCGGACGGCGGCGGCCACCAGCTCCCCGGCCCGGCGCAGCTGCTCCTCGGTGTGTGTGGCCATGACCGCCAGGCGCAGCACGCCCTGTCCGCGCGGGACGGCCGGGTAACTGACCGCGTTGGTGTAGACCCCGGCCTCGTGGGCGGCGGCCCAGGCGCTGCGGGTGGCCTCGTCCTCGCCGGTGCGGACGGCGATGACGGCGCCCTTGCCGGGCAGGGGCGGGGCACCGCACTCGGTGAGCACCCGGCGCAGCAGGTCCCCGTTGTCCCGCAGGCGCTGCATCCGCTCCGGCTCCCGGCGCAGCACGCGGAGCGCGGCGAGCGCGGCGGCGACCGCTGCCGGGGCGTTCGCGGCGCTGAAGATGTAGGGCATCGCCGAGGCGCGGATGCCGTCGGCGACCGCGCGCGAGGTGAGCACCGCGCCGCCGACGCTGGCCAGCGACTTGCTGAACGCCACGGTGACCGCGTCGACCCGGTCCAGGACACCGGCCGCCTCGGCGGCGCCCCGGCCGTTGGCCCCCAGCACCCCGAGCCCGTGCGCCTCGTCGACCACCAGGCGGGCGGAGAACCGCCCGCAGAGGCCGGCGATCGCCGCCAGCGGCGCCGACTCCCCGCTCATCGAGTAGACGCCGTCGACGACCACGACCGCCCCGGCCTCGGGGTCCAGGCGCCCCAGCCGCCGCTCCAGCGAGGCCACCGAGTTGTGGGTGAAGCGGAGCACGGTGCCCCGGCTGGCGGCCGCCGCGGCGTGCAGGCTGGCGTGGGCGTGGGCGTCGACGAGCAGCGCGTCGCCGGGCGCGCCGATGGTGGAGAGGATGGCGGCGTTGGCGTTGACCCCGGCGGAGGTCAGCACCGCGTCCTCGGTGCCGTGGTGCTCGGCGAGCTCCCGCTCCAGGGTCAGGTGCAGGCGGGTGGTGCCGTTGAGGATGCGGCTGCCGGCCGCACTGGTGCCGTACTGCCGCAGGGCGGCGACCGCGGCCTCGACCACCTGGGGGTCACCGGCCAGGCCGAGGTAGTTGTTCGTGCCCAGGTTGATCCGGGTGCGGCCGTCGTCGAACACCGTGAGCGGCTCGGGTGCCCCGGCGGTGGGCACCGAGTGCGTGGCCATCCCCTCCCGCACGTGCCGCCGCATCATCTCCGCGCGGGTGCTCTCCAGCAGCGGGGCGAAGGGGTCGCGGCGGGTGGGGACGGACCGGGCAGCGTCGAACACGGGCAGCTCCTCGCAGTCGGCGCGGGGATCGCAGCCGTTCACCCCTGACCTTGGCGGCCAACACGCTCCGTGGTCAACGGATACCGCTCAGTCCGGTCGAGGGTCACCCGAGCAGGCGTGGGACGGGTCACTCCTCGACGGAGCGTGTCGGGTCGGGGCAGCCGGCAGGGCCCGGGCGGGTGACACCCGGTCACGCGAGGGGGCGGACGGCTCAGCTGGTCCGGCGCCGGCCGGGGAGCCAGACCAGGACGACGATCGCGGCGACCACCGCGGCGCCCGCGGTGCCGACGGCGGTCAGGTGCATGGCACCGACGAACGCCTCCCGGGCCGGGTCGACGACGGCCGCGGCAGCTGCGGCGGCCTCCCCGCCGGTCGCCTCGGCGTCCTCCACCGCGGCGAGCGTCGCCACGATCGACTCCCCCGCCTGGTCCCGCGCCCCGGCAGGCAGCGCCAGGACGTCGTCCCCGAGCCGGTTGGCGTAGGAGGTGGCCAGCACCGAGCCGAGGATCGCCACGCCGAGCGCGCCGCCGACCTGGCGCACCGCGTTGTTCACGGCCGCCCCGGCACCGGCCTTCTCCCGCGGGACGACGGACATGATCGACTCGGTCGCCGGGGCCATCACCGCCCCCATGCCGATGCCCTGCAGCGCGAGGTCGGCGAGCACCAGCCAGACCGGTGCATCGGCGTCCAGCAGTTGGATGCCGGCGAAGGAGAGCGCGATCAGCGTGAAGCCGGTGGCGCAGACCGCCTTGGCCCCGAACCGTTCGGCCAGCCGCGAGGTGCGCGGCGCGGTCAGCGCGATGCCCAGGGCGACCGGCACCAGCGAGGCCCCGCTCTCCAGCGGGGAGTACCCGCGCACGCCCTGCAGGTAGTAGACGAGGTAGAACGTCGCCCCCTGCAGGGCGAAGAAGTTGAGCGCGAGGGCGCCGGCCGCCGCGGAGAAGGCCGGGTTGCGGAACAGCGAGACGTCCAGCGCCGGGTGCGCCGTGCGCCGCTGCCACCAGATGAAGACGACCAGCAGGACGACGCCGGCGGCCAGCGGTCCCCAGGTCTGCGGCTCGCTCCAGCCCTCGCTGCCGCCGCGGATGATCCCGTAGACCACCCCGACCAGTGCGGCGATGGACAGCAGCACGCCGGGGACGTCGAGCCGGCCCGGGTCGGGGTCCTTGGACTCGGGGACGACGGTCAGGACGCCGACCGCACCGACCGCCGCGACCGGGACGCCGAGCAGGAAGACCGCACCCCACCAGAAGTGCTCCAGCACCAGGCCACCGGCCAGCGGCCCACCGGCGACGGCGAGCCCGGAGGCACCGGCCCACAGGCCGATCGCCCGGCCCCGCTCACCGGAGGGGAAGACGTTGGTGATCACGGCCAGGGTGGCCGGCTGGATCGCCGCGCCGCCGACGCCCATCAGCGCCCGCCAGCCGATCAGCTCGAGCGCCGAGTCGCTGAAGGCGGCCAGCACCGACCCGAGCGCGAAGATCGTCAGCCCGGCCAGCAGCACCTTGCGCCGGCCGATCCGGTCGCCGATGACACCCCAGCTGAACAGCAGCCCGGCGAACACCAGGATGTAGGAGTCGATCGCCCACTGCAGCTCACCCTGGGTGGCGTCCAGCTCCCGCTGCAGGGTGGGCAGCGCGACGTTCAGGATCGTGTTGCCCATGATGACCATGAGCAGGCAGACGATCATCGTGCCGAGCACCCACCAGCGGCGCTCGTAGCCCGGCGGCAGCTGGTCGGTCGCCGGCGCCGGGCGTTCGGTGGTGCTCACCCCTGCGGGTCCCGGGGCCGCCGGGCGGGGTCGGCGAAGGCGGCGAAGGCCTCCAGGTTGCGCAGCGACTCCCCGCGCTTGACCCGCCAGTCCCACTCGCGGCGGATCGAGGTACCGAAGCCGATCTCCAGCAGGGTGTTGAAGTGGTCGTCGGCGTAGGTGAGCACCGAGCCGAGCAGCCGGTCGATCTCCTCGGGGGTGATCACCGCGTGCGGGAGCCGGCCGGTCAGGTAGACGTCACCGACGCTGTCGATCGAGTAGCTGACCCCGTAGCTGCGCGCGTTGTGCTGCAGCAGCCAGGCCCACACCTGCTCCCGGTTCTCGTCGGGCTGCCGGCAGACGAACGCCTCGATGGTGAGGGCGTGTGCGCCGATGGTCAGCCCGACGACCGTCTTGAGCTTCTTCGTGCCGGGCAGGGTGACGACGAAGCGACCCGACCCCGGGTGTTCGTGCTCCAGCTCGGCCGCGCGCAGCGTCTCCTCGACGACCGCGTCGAGTTCGGGGATGCTGCGCTCGCTCATCGCCGGGCCCGACCCCCGAGGCTGTTCCCGCCGGTCAGCACCCGCACGGCCTCGGCGGCCCGGTGTGCCCTGCGCACCCGGCGCCGGCCCATCTCACTCATCGCCGCGGCGTAGGCGTCGACCAGCGAGTCGGTGGTGCGGTCCCAGCTGAACGCGGCGGCGTGCCGCCGGGCGCCGGCAGCGAGCAGCTCACGGCGGGCCAGCACCCGGCGGATGGCCGCGGCGTAGGCCTCCGGGTCGCGGCCGGCGACCAGCAGCCCGGAGACCCCGTCGTCGACGGCGGTGGGCAGCCCGCCGACCGCCGCGGCGACCACCGGGGTGCCGCAGGCCTGGGCCTCCAGCGCGACCAGGCCGAAGGACTCGTTGTGGCTGGGGACGACGGCGACGTCGGCGGCCCGGTAGTGGTCGGCGAGCTGCGCGGGCGCCTGCGGCGGCAGGAAGCGGACCACGTCGGAGACGCCCAGGGAGACCGCCAGCTCCTGCAGCCGCTGCGGCTCGGCCAGCCCCGACCCGCTGGGCGCACCGACGACCAGCACCTCGAGCCGCTCGCGCAGGGCCGGGTCGGCGGCGAGCATCCGGGCCGCGGCGTGCAGCAGCATCTCCGGGGCCTTGAGCGGCTGGATCCGGCCGACGAACAGCAGGACGACGGCGTCCGGGGCCACCCCGATCCGCGCCCGGGCGCCGCGGCGGTCACCGGGCCGGAAGACGTCCAGGTCGACGCCGGGCGGGACGACCAGCGTGCGGCGGGGGTCGGCGTCGTAGAAGTCGACCAGCTGCCGGGCCTCCTCGGCGGTGTTGGCCACCAGCCGGTCGGCCTCCGCGACGACCTGCTGCTCCCCGATCACCCGGGTGCGCGGTTCGGGCTCGTCGCCCTCGGCCAGCGCGGCGTTCTTCACCTTCGCCAGCGTGTGCGCCGAGTGCACCAGCGGCACGCCCCAGCGGTCGCGGGCCAGCCAGCCGACCTGGCCGGACAGCCAGTAGTGGGAGTGGACGACGTCGAAGTGCCCCGGCTCGTGCTGGGCCTCCTCGCGCAGCACCGCGGCGGTGAAGGCGCACATCTGCGCGGGCAGCTCCTGCTTGCCCAGGCCCTCGAAGGGGCCGGCGCTCACGTGCCGCACGGTCACGCCCGGGCTCATCTCGACCACCGGCGGCTGCTCGCTGGAGGTGGCCCGGGTGAACACGTCGACGGCGATCCCGCGGTCGGCCAGCCGGCGGGACACCTCGACCACGTAGACGTTCATGCCCCCGGCGTCACCGGCGCCCGGCTGCTCCAGCGGGCTGGTGTGCACCGACAGGGTCGCGACCCGGCGCGGCAGCACCGGCGCGGCGGGCTCGGGCACGGCGCCGGCCCGCCACGGCGTGGGCTGGCGCGGAGAGCGGCGAGCGGGCACGGAACTCCTCCCGCTCGGACGTCGGGCCTGGTGCCGGCCTGAGTGGTCGTACGGCACCCGGGCGGGCACCCCTGTCGTGCTCTCAGTGTGCAACAGCGCCAGGATGGGCACATGTCCAGCCCCGTCGCCCCGTCGTCCTCCAGCGCCCCCTCCGCCGGGTCGGGCCGCGTCGCCGTCGTCACCGGCGCCTCCAGCGGCATCGGCGCCGCGACCGCCGAACGGCTGGCGGCTGACGGCTTCTCCGTCGTGCTGGCCGCCCGCCGCATCGACCGGCTGACCGAGCTGGCGGAGCGGATCGGCGGCCGGGCGGTGCAGCTGGACGTGACCGATCCCACCTCCGTCGCCGCCCTCGCCGACGGGCTCGACCGGGTCGACGTGTTGGTGAACAACGCCGGCGGCGCCTTCGACAGCAACCCGGTCGCCGACGCCGACCTGGACTCCTGGGAGCGCACCTACGACGTCAACGTGCTGGGGACGGTGCGGGTGACCAAGGCACTGCTGCCGGCTCTGCGGGCCTCGGGCGCCGGCGACCTGGTGTTCGTCGGCTCGACCGCCGGGCTGGTCAGCTACGAGGGCGGGGCGAGCTACACCGCGGCCAAGCACGGCGTGCACACGCTGGCCGAGACGCTGCGACTGGAGCTCGTGGCCGAGCCGGTGCGGGTGGTCGAGATCGCGCCCGGGATGGTCAAGACCGAGGAGTTCTCGCTCAACCGCACGAAGTCGCAGGAGAAGGCCGACACCGTCTACCGCGGGGTGCGCGAGCCGCTGGTCGCCGCCGACGTCGCCGACTGCATCGCCTGGGCGGTCACCCGGCCGCACCACGTGAACGTCGACCTGCTCGTCGTCCGGCCCCGCGCGCAGGCCGCCCAGCACAAGGTGCACCGCGAGTCCGACTGAGAACCGCCCCGGACGACGTCGAGATCCGGCTGAGCGCTGTCTCCGGGCCCACCGACCCAGCACCCAGCCGGATCTCGACGTCGGCAGCCGATCCCCTTCATCGAGACGTCCCCGTCCGACATGATCTGCCCGTGCAGGGTCTCCCACTGACGATCCGCCCGGCCGTCCCCGCCGACCACGACGCGGTGCAGGCGCTGGCCGGCGAGCTCACTGCCGGGATCGCGACGTGGCGACCCGCGGACGGCGCGGCCGCCGCGGCGGCGAGCTGGGTGGTCGACGCCTGCCGGGCCGCCGCCGATGACGACCACCTGCTGCTGGTCGCCACCAGCGCCGAGGAGGGCGTGCTCGGGTTCGCCGGGGCGAGCGCGCGGCGGCACTTCAGCGGCGAGCGCGAGGTCTACCTGGGTGAGCTGGTGGTCGCGCCCGGCGCCCGCCGCCGCGGCGTCGGCACCCTGCTGGTCGCTGCGGTCGAGGCATGGGCGCGCTCCCGCGGGCTGCACCGGGTCACCCTCGACACCGGCAGCGCCAACCACTCGGCGCGGGAGCTGTACGCCCGGCTCGGCTACGCCGAGGAGCAGGTCACGCTCTCCCGGGCACTGTCCTAGTCCGCGTTGCGGTGCAGGACGTCGTAGGCGCGGGCCACCCGCGCCGGGTCGGCGGCGGTGCCGCTCTTCTCGAACAGCGCCTGCGCGTCCGTCACCTCGGCCTCGGTGGCGCTGCCGGAGTTCAACACCCGGGAGATCAGCCCGGTCAGCGCGGCGTCGGCCTCCACGCGCGCCATCCAGCTGGTGAGCTGGGTGGGGTCGGCAGGCATGGGGGCCGGGGTGCGCAGCGCGTCGTAGAGAGCGCCCAGCTGCAGCGACTCGGCCGGGTTCACGGGCGCACCGCGGTCGGCTCGGGCACCAGGGTGACGCCGAACTGCTCCCGCACCGCAGCGACCACCCGGTCGGCGAAGGCCATCAGCTCGGTGGCGGTGGCGCCGGGCTCGGTGGTCAGCGCCAGGCTGTGCCGCGACGACGTCCCGACCTTCCCGGCGCGGGTGCCCCTCCCGTAGCCGGAGTGCTGCACCAGCCAGGCCGCGCTCAGCTTCACCTGCGCGGCCCCGTCGGCACCGATCCCGGCCGGCCAGGACGGGCACTCGGGCACCGCGGTGCCGACCGGCACGACCGGGTTGGTGAAGAACGACCCGGCGCTGCGCGAGTCGGGGTCGGCCGGGTCCCAGACCATCCCCTTGCCGCGGCGCAGGCCCAGCACGGCGTCCCGCACCGCGGCCAGCGGCGCGGTCTCCCCCAGCTCGACGCCCAGCGCCTTGGCCAGCTCCGCGTAGCTGACCGGGCTCGACTGCTCCGAGGCCCGCAGCAGGAAGGTCACCGAGAGGACGACGTACGCGCCGGGCTGGGACTTGAGCCGGCTGTCCCGGTAGGCGAAGCCCAGCTCGGCGGGGAGGAACACCCGCTCGGCCCCGGCGGACCGGTCGTACACCCGCACCGAGGTGATCAGCGCCGCGACCTCCTGGCCGTAGGCGCCGACGTTCTGCACCGGGGTGGCGCCGGTCGAGCCGGGGATGCCGGACAGCGCCTCCATCCCGGCCAGCTGCTGGGCCACGGTGTGCGCGACCAGGTCGTCCCAGGGCTCACCGGCCTCGACCTCGAGCTCGACGCCGTCGGCGGTGTCGGTGCGGGAGATGCCCCGGGTGCGCACCAGCACCACGTCGCCGGGCCAGCCGGTGTCCGGGGCCACGATGTTCGAGCCGCCGCCGAGCACCAGCAGCGGGCGGCCGGCGTCGTCGGCGTCCCGGACGGCGGCGACCAGCTCGTCGCGGCCGGTGACCTCGACCAACCGCTCGATCGGACCGCCGACCCCGAGGGTCGTCAGGTCCGCCAGCTGGGCGTCATGGCGTACCTGCACGCCACCACGGTAATCGGCGCCACGACTAACCTCGTGCACCGTGAGCGACCACACCCAACGTGCGTCGCTGCCGCCCGTCCGCAAGGCCCCCCGGCTGGCGGCGGGCCGCGCCCGCGCCCTCGGGCTGCCGACCCGGGGCACCACGAACGCCAACCGGCTCCGTCGGGTCGACCGCTGGCTGGTGGCCACCCAGGTGGCCCGGCTGCGCGACGCCGCCCGGCCGCTGGTCGTCGACCTCGGCTACGGGGCGTCGGCGGTCACCACGCTGGAGCTGGTCGACCGGCTCGCCCCGGAGGTCGACCGGCTCGAGGTGGTCGGCCTGGAGATCGACCCCGAGCGGGTGGCCGCGGTGGCCGACGACCGCGACCCGCCGCGGGTGGACTTCCGGCTCGGCGGCTTCGAGCTGGCCGGCCTGCGCCCGGTGCTGGTGCGGGCGTTCAACGTGCTGCGCCAGTACGACGAGGAGTCCGCCGGCCGGGCCTGGGACACGATGCGCGCCGCGCTCGCACCCGGGGGGCTGCTGGTCGAGGGCACCTGCGACGAGTGGGGACGACGGGCGACCTGGGTGGCCCTGGACGAGGACGGCCCGCTCACCCTGACCCTGGCCGCCCGGGTGTCGGACCTGGAGCGCCCCTCCGACCTGGCCGAGCGGCTGCCCAAGGCGCTGATCCACCACAACGTGCCCGGGCAGCCGGTGCACGCCTTCCTCACCGCCTTCGACACCGCCTGGGCCTCCGCGGCCGGGCTGTCGACGTTCGGCCCACGGCAGCGCTGGGCCGCCGCGGTCGAGTCCCTCGCCGACGCCGGCTGGCCGCTGGTCGGACCCACCCGGCGGTGGAAGCACGGCGAGGTCAGCGTCCGCTGGTCGGCGGTCGCGCCGACCTGACCCGCGCCGTGCGGCACGATGACGAGGTGCCCGCACCCCTCCTCACCCCCGACGAGCTGCACGACCGGTGCATCACCGCCGTCGTGGGAGACGGCGAGCGGATCGGGGTGCTCGCCCAGGAGCTGGACGCCGGGCGCACCCCGGCCACCGGTGGGCTGCAGACCGAGGTGCCCTGGGTGGCCGGCTGGACGGCCCGCGACCTGATCGCCCACCTCGGTGCGGTGCACCGCTGGGTCACCGGGATCCTGCGGGCCGGTCACACCCGCCCACCGGGCTCCTACGACGGCATCGCCCCGCCGCACGACGACCTGCACGGCTGGTACGCCCTGGGCCTCACCGAGCTGGTCGCCACGCTGCGCACCACCGACCCCGATGCGCCCGCCTGGCACATGAGCCCGGCCGCCGGCCGCACCGCCCGCGACTGGGCCCGGCGGCAGGCGCACGAGCACACCGTCCACCGGCAGGACCTGGAGGCGGCCGCGTCCCTGGACCACGCTCCCGTCGACCCGGTGCTGGCCGGTGACGGCGTCGACGAGCTGCTGGCCGTCGTGCTCCCCCGCTGGCAGCACACCGCCCCGCTGCTCACCGCCCGGACGTCGGTCGGCGTCACCGCGACCGACCTCGAGCGCGGCTGGACCGTGGAGGTCGCCGACGGCGCCGTCCGGTGCACCGACGGCGCCACCGCGGACGCCGACGCCCAGCTGTCCGGGACGGCGGCCCGGCTGCTCCTGCACCTGTGGGGACGTCCGGCCGAGGTGACCGTGCACGGTGACCGGGCCGCCGAGGCCCTGCTGCGGGGCCGCTGACCGTGGGCCGACGCGACCGCGGGCACCTCACGCCACTCCCGGGCGCCACCGAGGTGGGCGGCGGGACGGCGGAGCTGCTGGCCGACGCCGACCGGGACGGCTCCTGGCAGCTGCTGGTCAACGGCACCCCGCAGTCGCACGTCGACCTGACCGACCCCACCTACCTGGAGTTCGAGTACGTGCGGCGGATGGGGCACGTGCTCGACCTGGTCGCCGAACCCGGCCGGCCGCTGGACGTGGTGCACCTGGGCGGGGGTGCGCTGACGCTGCCCCGCTACGTGGCGGTGACCCGCCCCGGGTCCGCGCAGCGGGTGATGGAGCTCGACGAGGCGCTCACCGAGCTGGTGCGCCGCGAGCTGCCGCTGCCCCGGAACGCCCGCGTCCGGGTCCGGGGGATCGACGCCCGGGCCGGGCTGGCCGCGCTGCCCGACGCCAGCGCCGACGTCGTCCTGGTCGACGTCTTCGCCGGGGCCCGGACCCCCGCCCACCTGACCACGGTGGAGTTCGCCACCGACGTGGCCCGGGTGCTGCGCCCCGGCGGCACCACGGCCTGGAACGTCTCCGACGGCCCGCCGCTGCGCTTCGCCCGCGCCCAGGCGGCGACCCTGCGGGCCGTCTTCGGCCACGTCGCCCTGCTCGCCGAGCCCGGCACGCTGCGCGGGCGCCGGTTCGGCAACACCGTGGCGGTCGCGTCCGCAGCCGAGCTGCCGATCGCCGGGCTCACCCGCCGGTGCGCCGGTGACCCGATGCCCTCCCGGGTGGTCAGCGGCGCGGAGCTGGACCGCTTCGTGGGGCAGGCCGTGCCGGTGAGCGACGCCGTGGCCGAGCCCTCGCCCCCGCCGCCGGCCGGCATCTTCGACTGAGCACCTGGGGGTGTGCACCTGCCCGGCCCCCGGCCTAGGGTCGGCCCATGAATGCTCCCGCATCCCGACGGCTCACCCGCGACACCCGGCACAAGGTCATCGCGGGGGTGTGCTCCGGTCTGGCCCGCCGTTTCGGCCTGTCCCGCACCGGTCTTCGAGTGGCGTTCGTCGTCTCCTGCGTGCTCCCGGGCCCGCAGTTCATCGCCTACCTCGCACTGTGGGTGGTCATGCCCCGCGACGACCGGTACTGACCCCGCCCCGTCCTGGGGCGGTGAGAGCTCACCAGTTCGAGTTGCCCCGGGGCAGCTCGCGCACCGCAGGCCGCACGTCCACCAGGTAGACGACCGCGGCGATCACGGCCGGCAGGCCGAGGAAGCTCAGCGGCCCCTGCCAGAGGAGCACCAGCGTCGCGATGCCGGTGATCGCCATCCAGCCGGGCTTGCTCAGCTTCCCCGCCGCGACGAACGCGGCGGCCGGTCGGATGATCGCGTCGATGAAGGCCCACACCGCGAGGGCGAGGGTCGCGTAGAAGACGACGAGGTTGATGAGCCCGTCGATGCCAGCCATGTCAGAAGGATAGGCGCGCCGAGCCCCGCGGCGGCGCCTCGACCCTCGCGGCACCTGCCGGCCCTGACCCCTCGCCGGTGACAGCACTGCGCCCCGGCACCCGCAGTGCGGGCGCCGGGGCGCTGTGCTCAGCTCTGTGTCAGCTGGTGGCGTCGGTGCTCTTCGCCGGGACGGCCAGCGGGTCGGGCACCGTGGTGCCCTCGGACATCACCGGGGCGACGGTCGCCGGGGTGGCCTTGGTGGTGCGCTTGGCGGCCGCCTTCTTGGCCGGGGCCTTCTTCGCCGGGGCGGTGGTCTCCTGGGCGCTGCGCTTGGCCGAGTCGGCGACCTCCTGGGTCTCCTGCTGCGCGGCGTCGACGGCCTTGTCGGTGCGCGACTTGGCCTTCTGCGCGACCGAGGTGACCTCGTCGGAGGCCTTGCCGATCGTCTCGCCGGTCTCCTCGAGCACGTCCTCGACGGTGTCCTCGACGGCGTCGACGGCCTTGTCGGTGCGCGACTTGGCCTTCTGCGCGACCGAGGTGACCTCGTCGGAGGCCTTGCCGATCGTCTCGCCGGTCTCCTCGAGCACGTCCTCGACGGTGTCCTCGACCGCGTCGACGGCCCGCTCGGTACGGGCCACGACCTTGCGGAACGCCGGCTGGGTGCGGAGGTCGTCGACGACCTTCTCGCCGCGACCGGCCAGCTCCTCGATCGCGCCGAGCGCCTGGGTGCGGGCGCTCCCCACGAGGCCGGTGACGGTGCCGAGCACGGTGTCCGGGCGGACGGTGGTGGCGACCCCGCGGGCCTGCTCGGCGCGGACCCGGGCCTCGGCCGCCGCCTGGGCGGCGCGGGCGCGGGCGGCCTCGACGCGGCTGCGGGCCTCCTTGCCGGCCAGGTCGGCCTGCACCTGGGCCTCGCCGGGCAGTGCCTCGGCGCGGGTGCGGAAGGTGCCCACGACGGTGCGGGCACGGTCGACCGCGACGTCGCCGGCGCCGAGGGCGGCCAGCAGGCCGGTGCGGACGAAGGTCTCGCCCTGCTTGACGAGGGACTGGTGCTGGTGCTTCAGGGTGTCGGTGCGGCTCATGCCGTCTCCTCCTGGGGAGTGGGGGTGGGTGCGGTGGTGGTGGGAGCGGCCGCCTGCTCGCGGGCCAGCTGCGCGGCGTGCTCCCGGGTGTAGGTCTCGTACAGCTCCAGGAGCACGGCCTTGTGCCGCTCGGAGAGCGCCTCGTCGGCGCGCAGGGCGGCCACGGTGCCGGCCGTGCCGGACCGCCGGTCGAGAATCCCGGCCTGCTCGTAGAGCGTCTCCGCGGAGATCTTCAGGCCGCGGGCGATCTGCGCCAGGATCTCGGCGGAGGGCTTGCGCAGCCCGCGCTCGACCTGGGACAGGTAGGGGTTGCTGACACCGGCCCGGCGGGACAGCTCGCGCAGCGACACCTCGGCGGCGTTGCGCTGGGTGCGGATGAACTCACCCACCGAGGAGCTGACGGTGGTGTTCACCGTCGAGGCCTCGGCGGCCGCGGTCGCCACGCTCTCGCGGACCGCGGTCACCTGCTCCCGGACGAACTCCGTGGGTCGCTGCACAGCCCCACGCTAACCCAATGCGCTAGCTCCTGCAAGCAGGCTGCTAGCGGCTCGCGCCACTGAGGACCGCGGCCGCCCGGACCTCGCCCACCACGCCCTCGCCGCCGGTCACGGGTGTGACCAGCCACCGGGCCAGCGTCTCCGCCGGCACCCCCAGCCGCCGCAGCCCCGCAGCCAGCGCCGGCGCCCGGCCGCGGTCCCCGCCGTCGTCCAGCTTCAACGCGACCGCCCCGGCCCCCGGCAACGCCGCGACGTGCACGCCGTCGGCCCCGCCCTTCACCAGCAGACCGTCCACCGCCTGCATCAGCTCGGTGTCCTCCCGGCCGGTGCCGGCCACCAGCCAGGGGTGCGCGCGCATCGCGTCGGCGACCCGACGCCCCGGCGTCCCGGGCTCGGCCTGCACCAGCGACAGGACGCCGCGGGCCAGCCCGGTCAACGAGATCGCGTGCTGCGGCGCACCGCACCCGTCGACCACGACGGCCGCGACCGGCTCCCCTGCGGCCTCACCCAGCCGGGCCTCGATCGCCTGCTGCAGCGGGTGCTCGCGCTCCAGGTACCCCGCGGTCGGCCAGCCGGCCGCGGCACAGGCGGCCAGCATCGCTGCGTGCTTGCCCGAGCAGTTCATCGCCAGCCGCTCCGGCGCCCTGCCGGCCACCAGCCACTCCGCGCGGGTCCGCTCGTGCTGCGGCAGCGCCGGCGGGCAGCCCAGGTCGTCCGGGCCCAGCCCGGCGGCGGCGAGCAGCTCGCCGGCCAGCGCGCGGTGCTCGTCCTCACCGCTGTGGGAGGCGGCCGCGATGGCCAGCTCCCGGTCGTCCCGCGGCTGCCAGCCCGCCTGCAGGTACGTGGTGGCCTGCACCGGCTTGTTCGACGAGCGCGGCAGCACCGGCCGGGCGACGTCACCGACCTCCAGCAGCGGTGCGCCGTCGGCACCGAGCACGACCAGCGCGCCACGGTGCACCGACTCGAGCACGTCGACCCCGAGGCCGGCGCGCCACACCTCGACCAGGACGGGCTCGTCGGCCCACTGGCTCAGGCGGTCACCCATCAGGCGCGGTGCCGGGACTCGTCGGCCAGCAGCTGCGCCACGTCGGCCAGGCCCTCGCGGTAGCGGCGGGCCAGCTCACCGGCGACGGTGTCCATCACCTGCTGCACGCCGCGGCGCCGCTCGGACAGCGTCCGCTCCCCCTCGCCCAGCGCCCGGGCGGCCTGCTCCAGCTGGTCGTCGGGCAGGGACGGGACGTCGGACAGGTCCACCCCCGGCGCCAGCCCGTTCACCCAGGTCTCGAACTGCTCCGGGGACGTCGGCTGGACGGTCTGGTGCCGGCCGAGCCCGTGCGCGGGGCCGCGGCCCTTCTCCGACAGGATCTCCGGCAGCAGGTCGACCAGGGAGCGACCGTCGTGCTCGGCCCGGCGCTGCAGCTCGCGCCGGACGATGTCCAGCCGGCCCTGGAGCAGCCGCCGGGTGTAGGAGAGGTTGACCTCCTCCTGCTCGGCGCGGTGCCGCAGCGCGCGGACCTCGGTCATCGGCAGCTCGTCGACCCCGTCCAGGAAGGACGGGTCGAGCAGCTCGTCGACGCCGGCGCCGCCGGCGGGAGAGGGGACAGTCATCGGGAGACCTCCGCAGTGGTGGGGACGCGCGTGATGCCCAGCAGCTGCCGGGCCTCGGTCGGGGTGAGCGGCGGGCGCTGGGCGATCCGGGCGAGCCCGGCCGCGCGGGCGACCAGCTGGGCGTTGTCGCGCACCGGCTCGCCGGGGGCATAGGTCAGCGTGTCCTCCATGCCGACCCGCAGGTGGCCGCCGGCCGACAGCGCGGCCAGCATCACCGGCAGCGAGGTGCGGCCCACGCCGGTGGCGGCGAAGGTGGCCCCCGGCGGGAGGAACGGCAGGCAGGCGGCCAGCGCCGCCGTCGTCCCGGGCATGCCGCCGGGCACCCCCATCACCAGGTCGACGTGCACGTGCCCGCCGGCGGGCGGCCCGTGCCGGTCGAGCAACCGGGAGAGGGTCGTCAGCTGGCCCAGGTCGAACACCTCGTACTCGGGCACGATCCCGCGCTGCTGCATCTGGGTGTGCAGCTCGACGATGAGGTCCCAGGGGTTGTAGAAGACGTCCCGGCCGAAGTTGACCGTGCCCAGGGAGAGCGAGGCGGCGTCCGGCTCGGCGTCCAGCACCGCCAGTCGCGCCTCGGCCGGGTCGGTGACCGCGCCGCCGGTGGAGAGCTGCACGACCAGGTCGGTGCTCTCCCGGACGGCGGCGACGACCTCGCGGACCCGGGGCAGGTCCAGCGTCGGCCGGGTGTCGGTGCCGCGCACGTGCAGGTGCAGCACGGCGGCGCCGACGGCCCGGCAGTCGCGGGCGGCGCCGACCACCTCGTCGACGGTGACCGGCAGCGCCGGGACGTCGGCCTTGGCCGACTCGGCGCCGGTCGGTGCCAGGGTCAGCAGGGTGCCCTGGACGCCGACCGGAGTGCTCACCGGCCGATCGTCGCAGACCGGACCGCGCGCACGCGGTCGCGGGCCGCCGCCCGGGTGTCGTCGAGTGCCGCCGGGGCGTCGTCGGGGTCGATGACGGCGACGGCCTCCCCGACCCGCAGGTCGGCGTCGGGCGCCACTGACTGCTTGACCAGCGCCAGCCCGATCACGCCCAGCTCGTGGTGGCGGACCACGCTGCCCACCCGGCCGACCTCGCGCGTGCCGGCGGTGACCGGGGCGCCCGGCGCGGGGAGCACCTCGCTCATCCCGTCCAGGTGCAGCAGCACCTGGCGGCGCGGCGGGCGGCCGAGGTTGTGCACCCGGGCGACCGTCTCCTGGCCGCGGTAGCAGCCCTTCTCCAGGTGGACGGCGGTGTCCAGCCAGACCAGCTCGTTCGGGATGGTGCGGGAGTCGGAGTCGATCCCGGCGCGCGGACGGCGGGCCTCGACCCGCAGCGCCTCGTAGGCGTCCAGGCCGGCGAGCACCGCACCGGCGGCCAGCAGGGCGTCGGCCCGGGCGGCCACCTCGGCCCGCGACACCAGCAGGTCGACGACCGCCGCCGTCCCGTCGCCGATCGCCGGCATCCGGCGCACCCAGCCGCCGTCCGCCAACGGCGCCACCTCGTGCACCTCGGACGGCACCGGCCAGCCGGCTGCGGTGAGCACCGCGTCGCCCTGCGGCCCGACCAGGCTGAGCAGGGCCCAGCCCTCGGTGCGCAGCTCCGGCTCGACCCGCAGCATGAACCGCATCTTCTGCAGCCAGGCGGTCAGCGCCGCACCGGTGCCCGGTTCGACGTCGACCCAGGTGGTGCCGGCCAGCTCGGCCAGCACGGCGTGGTGCTCGACCCGGCCGTTCGGGTCCAGGAACAGCGCCTCGGTGCCGGTGCCGTCGGGCATCGCGCGCAGGTGCTGCGAGGTGAGGTCGTGCAGCCAGCTCAGCCGGTCGGGGCCGGGGACGGCGACGACGTCCCGGTCACTGCGGTCGACCAGACCCGCTCCCTCGGCCAGCCGGCGCTGCTCGGGCAGGGGCTCGCCGTAGTGGGCCGCGACCGAGCCACCCCCCTCGAGGTCGAGGGCGACGGCACCGGGGCGCTGCAACAGGCGGGAGCTCATGCGTTCTCCTTCTCCGCGCAGGCTCGACAGGTGCCGGACAGCGCCACGTGGCCCACGTCCAGGGTGAAACCCAGCTGAGCGCTCAGACGTTCCGCCGCACTGTCGAGCAGCTCCGGGTCGACCGAGTGGATCTCGCCGCACGACTGGCACACGACGTGCAGGTGCGGGTGCTGGGCGGCGTGGTAGATCGGTGCGCCCTTGCCCAGGTGGGTGTGCCAGACGAGGCCGAGCCGCTCGAGCAGCTCCAAGGTGCGGTAGACCGTCGAGGTGTCCGGGGCGGCGCCGTCCGGGCCGGCCTCGGCTCGCAGCCGGGCGCCGATCTCCTCCGGGGTGCCGTGCTCCAGCGCGGCGACGGCCGCGAGCACCCGCTGTCGCTGGCTGGTCAGCCGCAGACCGCGAGCCCGCAGCTCGGCGGCCAACGGCGGCGCGCTCTCCGGTCCGGACACGGTGCCGAGCCTAGTTCGCCGGTACGGCAGGGTGGACGCCGTGACGAACGCGCGGGTCGTGGTCTGGCGGGACGGCGCGGCGACGGTGGTGGCCCCGGACGAACCGGTGGTGACCGGGTTCGACCTGGGGCTGGGGCGGGGCGACGGCGTCTTCGAGTCGGTGCTGGTCACCGGCGGGACGACCCCGCACCTGGACGCCCACCTGACCCGGTTGCGCCGCTCGGCGTCGATCATGGAGCTCGCCCACCCCGGGGACGACGCCGTCCGGGCCGTGGTGGCGGCCGGGGTCGCCGACTGGCCGGCCGACGTCGAGGGGGCCTGCCGGGTCCTGCTCACCCGCGGCCTCGGGGACGGCACCCCACCGACGCTGCTGGCCCTGCTGGCCCCGGTGCCGGCGGAGACGCTGCGACAGCGCGAGGAGGGCATCGCGGTCGTCAGCCTCTCCCTGGGCGTACCCGCCGACGCCCGCGCCACCGCCCCGTGGCTGCTGGGCGGGGCCAAGACGCTCTCCTACGCGATGAACATGGCCGCCCTGCGGCACGCGCACGCGGTCGGCGCGGACGACGTCGTCCTCACCTCCGTGGAGGGCCGGCTGCTGGAGGGCCCGACCTCGACCGTCGTCTGGGCCGCCGGCGGCCGGCTGCACACCCCGCCGGTGGAGACCGGCATCCTGGCCGGGACCACCCAGGCCCGGCTGTTCGAGCGGGCCGAGGCCGCCGGGTGGCCGACCGCCGTGACCGCCGGTTCGGTCGAGGACCTGCAGGCCGCCGACGCGGTCTGGTTGCTGTCCGGCATCCGGGGCGCCGCCACGGTCACCCGGCTGGACGGGGTGCCCCGGGGAGATGCCGGGTCGTCCCGGCGGGTGCGCGAGCTGCTGGCCCGGTAATCTCTTCCGAGGTGCGCCGGGAAGTCTGGTCGGCAACTCTCTTCCCGACCCTGCACAACGGAGCCGCCACGTGACCACACCCACCCGCTTGTTCAGCCGGGGGTCCTACCCGGAGGCCACGCGGATCGCCGCGATCCTCCGCAAGGAGACCATCGGCGGGGCGCTCCTGCTGGTGGGCACCGTGATCGCCCTGGTCTGGGCGAACTCGCCCTGGGCGGAGTCCTACGAGGCGCTGCGCGACACCCGGGTGGGCCCCGAGTCGCTGCACCTGGACCTCACCCTCGGCACCTGGGCGGCCGACGGGCTGCTCGCGATCTTCTTCTTCGTGGTCGGGCTCGAGCTCAAGCGGGAGTTCGTCGCCGGCGACCTCCGTGACCCTCGGCGGGCGGCCCTGCCGGTCGCCGCGGCCGTCGGCGGCATGGTGGTCCCCGCCGTCCTTTTCGTGCTGGTGAACCTGGGCACCGGCGACGGCGCACTGCGCGGCTGGGCCATCCCGACGGCCACCGACATCGCCTTCGCCCTCGCCGTCCTCGCGGTGATCAGCACCCACCTGCCCACCGCGCTGCGCACCTTCCTGCTGACCCTGGCCGTGGTCGACGACCTGCTCGCCATCACGGTGATCGCGATCTTCTACACCTCCGACCTGGCGGTCACGCCGCTGCTGCTGTCGCTGGTCCCGCTCGCCGTCTTCGGGTTCCTGGTGCAGAAGCGGATCCGTTCCTGGTGGCTGCTCATCCCGCTCGCGGTCATCACCTGGGTGCTGATGCACGAGTCCGGGGTGCACGCCACCGTCGCCGGGGTGCTGCTCGCCTTCACCGTGCCGGTCGTCCGCAGCCAGGCCGCCGGCGGCCCGGACGCGGGCCCCGGCCTGGCCGAGCACCTCGAGCACCGGATCCGCCCGATCTCCGCCGGGTTCGCCGTCCCGGTGTTCGCCTTCTTCGCCGCCGGCGTCACCATCGGCGGCTTCTCCGGTCTGGTCGAGTCGCTGTCGGACCCGGTCGCCATCGGCATCGTCGTGGGCCTGGTGGCCGGCAAGACGCTCGGCATCACCGGCGCCACCTGGCTGGTGTCCCGCTTCACCCGCGCCGAGCTGGACGAGTCGCTGGGCTGGCCCGACGTCATCGGCCTGTCCATGCTCGCCGGGATCGGGTTCACCGTCTCCCTCCTCATCGGCGCACTCGCCTACGGCGAGGGCTCGCTGCGCGACGAGCACGTGAAGGTCGGCGTCCTGGTCGGCACCCTGACGGCGGCCGCACTGGCCTCGATCCTGCTCAAGTCGCGCGACCGCCGCTACCGCCGGATCGCCCTGGAGGAGACGGAGGACCTCAACGCCGACGGCGTGCCCGACGTCTACCAGACCGAGGACGGCCGGCAGGTCCGCACCGTCGACGACAAGGCGACCCACGACCCGGACTGGAAGGGCACGCCCCCGCCCGGGCGCACCGCCGGCCCGTCGTCCGACACCTGAGAAAAGGTCGTTGCCGAGCCCTCGTCCGCGTCGTACCGTCGTGGCACACGAGAGAGGAGGTGGTCCCGAAGTTGATGACTTACAGGACACGTGAGGTGGCTGTCCGCTAGCCGCCGTCCAGATGGGCCGCCCGTTCAGAACCTGTGGAAGACCCACAGCACCTGAGCGACGGCACTCCCGCCCGTCCGTCGATGGCGGCAGGCGAGAACCGGACAGTCACCCGACCCCCGGGCTGCCGACGTTGTCCAGTCGGCCCGTGAGTCGCTCCCCACCACGGTGGGTACAGCGCCACGGAGCAGCCCGGGGGTTGTCCGTTGTCTGGGGGGAGGGGTCGGGCGTGCAGTTCACCGGTCGCTCCGTCGCCCTGGACACCTCGGCCGGCATCTGGCTCGCCGAGTCCGCCGCGTCCGCCGCGCCGGCAACCGTGGCCGCGCTGGTCCCCTCCTCCTTCGAGGCCATCGCCCGGGTCTTCCACCCCGCCGTGCGGTACGTGGGGGACGACGACGTCGAGGTCCCCTGGGCCTCCGTCGCGGCCGCCAACGGCACCACCGTGCACCCGCTGATGCAGTGGGGCTCGGTCACCGGCGCGATGGAGTACTTCGAGAACGACGACCAGTCGCCGCTGTGGCACGGCGCCCCTGCCCGCGGCCACCTCCCCGCCCCGGTCGCCGAACGCCTGGTCGCGGTGCTGTCCCGCTGGACGACGACCCCCGACGTCTGCTGGTTCGCCGTGGCCCAGGGCGGCGCCGTCATCACCGACCACCCGACGCTGAGCCTGCCCGACCGCGAGTACTGGCTGATCAACGGTCCGGTCGAGCTGGCCGCACAGAACATGGCCGCCGAGCCGTTCGAGCAGAGCGCCAACCTGTGGTGGCCGGCCGACCGCGCCTGGTGCGTGGTGACCGACATCGACCTGGTCAGCACCTACGTCGGGGGCAGCGCCGCCTGCATCGCCGAGCTCTTCGCCGTCGACGGCCTGGAGGTCGTCCCCGCGGCTCCCGGCCAGCGCACCACCTGGGACGCCGACCAGGTCAACCCCACCCCACCCGACGCCCCCGACTGCTAGGCGACAGAAATGGCCATTTCTGTCGCCCAGCGGGTCAGAGTTGGGCGATTTCGGCGGCCAGGTCGTCGAGGCCGAGGCTGCCCTGGGAGAGCGCGGCCATGTGCCAGGCCTTCAGGTCGAAGTCGGCGCCCCGCGCCTGCTGGGCCGCCTCCCGGCCGGCCAGCCAGGCCCGCTCCCCCAGCTTGTAGCTGATCGCCTGCCCGGGCATGCCGAGGTACCGCACGAGCTCGCTGTCCAGGAAGTCGGCGTCCCGGCCGCAGTTCTCCCCGAAGAAGGCGCGCGCCAGCTCCGGCGTCCACGGCTCGCCCCGGTGCGCCGCAACGGCGCCCTCGGCGTCGTCGGGGATCGGCAGCTCCAGGTGCATGCCGATGTCGACCACCACCCGGACGGCGCGCATCTGCTGCGCGTCCAGGTAGCCCAGCCGGGCGCCGGGGTCGGTCAGGAAGCCCAGCTCGTCCATCAACCGCTCGGCGTAGAGCGCCCAGCCCTCGACGTTGGCCCCGACCGACCCCAGCGAGGTCTGGTAGGACGACAGCTCACCGGAGACGTACGCCCACTGGGCCAGCTGCAGGTGATGACCGGGGACGCCCTCGTGGTACCAGGTCGAGACCAGGTCCCACAGCGGGAAGCGCTCCCGGCCCAGCGTCGGCAGCCACGTGCGGCCGGGACGGGAGAAGTCCTGGGTCGGCCGGGTGTAGTACGGCGCCGCGGCGCTGCCCGGCGGGGCGATCATCGCCTCCACCTGGCGCACCGGGCCGGCGATGTCGAAGTGCACCCCGTCGAGGGCCTCGATCGCGGTGTCCATCATCGCCTGCAGCCGCTGCCGGACCGGCTCCACGCCCTGGACGGCCTCGCCGTGCTCGGTCAGCCAGCGCATCGCCTCCATCGGGGTGGCCCCCGGGAGCACCTTCTCGGCCTCGAGGCGCTGCTCGGCCAGGATCCGCTGGTGCTCGGCCCAGCCCCAGGCGTAGGCCTCCACCAGCCCGGTGCCGGTGCCGAGGTCCGAGCCGTTCCACGAGCGGGCGAACCGGGCGTACCGCTCGCGGCCGACCGCGTCGGGGGTGCCCTCGGCCTGCGGGGCGTACTCGTCGCGGAGGAAGTCGCGGACGGCGGCGACCGCGGCGTCGGCGGCAGCAGCCGCGGCGTCCAGCTCGGCGCGCACCTCATCCGGGCCGGCGGCGACCAGACCGGCGAAGTAGGGGCCGGCCAGCCACTCGTCGAGCTGCCCGACGACGGTGTGCACCTGGCGGGGCGCGGCGAACAGGCCCTGCGCGGCCCCGGCGGTCAGCGACTCGCGGTAGCCGCGGTAGGCCGCCGGCACCCGGGCGAGCCGGCGGGCCAGCACCGCCCAGTCCTCCGGGGTCCTGGTCGGCATCATCGAGAAGACCTGCCGGATGGCGTGCACCGGGGAGAAGAGGTTGGACACCGCCCGCAGGTCCTCGCCGGCCTCGTGCAGGTCCAGCGCAGCCGTGAGCCGCTCCCGCAGCAGCCGCGCGCAGCGGCGCTCGACCGGGTCGTCGTCCAGGGACGGGTCCGCCGCCAGCACGCGGTCCAGCTCGGCGAGCGTGGCCCGGATCAGCTCGGCCTCGGCGGCCAGCCCGGCCGGGCTGGTGTCCGGCAGCCGGTCGTCACCGGGGCGGGTGCCCAGCTGGGTGGCGACGATGGGGTCCAGGTCGCAGACCGCGTCGACGTAGCGGTCGGCGACCTGACGGGGGGTGGTGGCTGGCTGCGTCACGGGGTTCAGCGGATCCTCTCCAGGCGGGCGGACATTGTGGGGCGCAGCGGCTGGTCGCCCGCCGCCCGGTCGACGGCGTAGAGCAGGGCGCCGTCGACGATGCCGTAGAGCCGCTTGGCCCGGCTGGTGTCGGGGTGGTCGGGCGTGCGGGCCAGCACGTCGCTGTCCAGCTCCCAGCTGGTCGTCGTCCGGGCCGTGCCGACGTAGATCTCCACGAGGCCGGCCGGCGAGCTGACCAGCAGCTCCACCTCCTCCTCGCCGCGGGGCCGCCAGAAGCCGGACTCCCGCTGGTCCGGGCCGTCGACCTGGCCGTCGGCGGTCAGCCGCCAGGTGCGCGACTCGTAGCTGAGGAAGCCGCGCCCGTCGTGGGCGAAGCGGACCCACTGCCCGAAGCGGTGGTCGCCCCCGGTGCCGGCGGCCTGCCCCTCCCCGTGCCACTCGCCCAGCAGCGGCAGCACCGACAGCAGCTCGTGGGCCACCTCGGGCCCCTCGCGGACGTCGACGGTGTCCGGGACCGGCAGCTCGGTCGGACCGGCGACCGGCCCGGTCGGCAGGCCGGGCGGGACGGCGGCGCTCATCGTGCGCGCCCCGGACGCTCGGTGCGGGCGACCCGCCACGCCCAGGCGGCGAAGCCCAGCGCGACGAGCGCGACGAGGGTGATGAGCACCCAGGCGGAGAACAGACCCATGCCCGTCACGGTAATCCGGACACCCTGCGCCCACCGGGAGCGGGGCGGCCTCACCCGGCCGGGCGATCTCCGGCGGCAGCCGCCGACTCCGCTCAAGCGTCGGCGCGCACCGGCCGACGTAGGAAGTGCACGACGGATCTCGAACCCGTGGATCCGAGCACCCCGAGGTGGAGAACATGTCGATGGACGCGGCCCTCCGGCCGACCGAGGCCCTGACCGGACCGGTGGCAGAGCGGCTGCACGTGACCAGCACCGGCGACCCGGACGGACCGGTGCTGCTGCTGGCACACGGCTTCGGCTGCGACCAGGGCATGTGGGACGGCGTCCTGCCGCACGTCAGCGCCGACCACCGCGTCGTCCGCTACGACCTGATGGGCTACGGCCGGTCCGACGTCGCGGCCTACGACCCGGTCCACTACGCGACCCTGGACGCGCACGCCGAGGACATCCTGGCCATCTGCCGGGAGCTCGACCTGCACGACGTCACGCTCGTCGCGCACAGCGTCAGCACGATGATGGCCCTGCTCGCCGCGGTCCAGGAGCCCGGACGCTTCCGGCAGCTCGTGCTGGTGGCCGCGTCCCCGTACTTCCTGCAGGACCCGGCCGACGGCTACGACGGCGGCTTCTCCACGGCCGACATGGCCGAGGTCGCCGGCGCGCTGGACAGCAACTACTTCACCTGGGCCGAGGCGATGGCCCCGGTGATCATGGGCACCCCGGACGCCCCGGACAACGGCGCCCGGCTCACCGCCAGCTTCTGCCGGGTCGACCCCGACGTCGCCCGCCAGCTGCTGGTCATCATGTTCACCACGGACTTCCGCCCGCTGCTGCCCCGGGTCACCACCCCCTCGGTGATCGTGCAGAGCCGCGCCGACGCCCTGGTGCCCTCCTCGGTCGGTGACCACCTGCACGCCCGGCTGACCGGCTCGACGCTCGTGCAGCTCGAGGCCATCGGGCACTGCCCGCACATCAGCGCGCCCGAGGAGACGGCCGCGGCCATCCGCGCCCACCTGCTGCCCCGGCGCTGAGGGACCGACCATGAGGGACTACGCGGAGCTGTGGGAGCACGCCCCGAACGGACACCTGCTGCTGGACGACGACGGCCTGATCACCGCGGTCAACGCGACCTTCACCGACTGGACCGGACACACCGCGGCGGACCTGCTGGGCACCCCGTTCCCGACGCTGCTGCCGATCGGCGACCGGGTCCTGTACACGACGCACTCCCTCCCTCAGCTGATGGTCAGCGGCCGGATCGCCGAGGCCTCCGTCCAGGTCGTCGGGCCCGACGGGTCGCGCCACCCGGCCCTGCTGAGCGCCACCCGCGTGGAGGGTGCGGACGGCCCGGAGACCCGGGTCGCGCTGGTCGACGCCCAGCAGCGCCGCCGCTACGAGGAGGAGCTGCTGGCCGCGCGGCGGCGGGCCGAGGAGTCCGAGGCGCGGATCACCCAGGCCGAGGCAGAGCTCGCCGAACTCGTCCACCACGACGAGCTCACCGGGATGCTCAACCGGCCGGGCCTGCTGCGGGCGCTGCACGGCCGGCTCGGGGCGGCCCGCACCGAGCGGGGTGACGACTCGGTGCCGACCGTGCTGTTCGTCGACCTCGACGGCTTCAAGACGGTCAACGACGCCCTCGGGCACGCCAGCGGTGACGAGCTGTTGCAGGTGGTCGGGCAGCGGATCAGCTCCGCCGTCCGCGCCGGCGCGGACGTCGCCCGCTTCGCCGGCGACGAGTTCGTCGTCCTGGACGACGTCACCGCCGCCGGCGCCGCCCGGGTCGCCGAGCGGCTGATCGACCTGCTCGCCGAACCGGTCGTGCTGCACGGCGTGGAGGTCGTCGTCACCGCGAGCGTCGGGATCTGCTCGGCCGAGGTGCCGGTGGCCGGGGCGGACACGACCGAGCTCGCCGAGCTCCTGCTCCGCCGCGCCGACCACGCCATGTACCGGGCCAAGGCCCAGGGCAGCGGCCGCTGGACCGCCCACCGCCCCGGGGACAGCGACCCGGGCGCCGACCGGCTCCTGCTGCTGGAGCAGCTCCGCAACGGCATCCGCCAGGGTGAGCTGCGCGTGTACTACCAGCCCCGCCGGCACCTGCCGACCGGGCAGCTGAGCGGTGTCGAGGCGCTGGTCCGCTGGCAGCACCCGACCCGAGGGCTGCTCCAGCCCGCCGCGTTCATCGACGCCGCCGAGCAGTCCGGCGTCATCCGCGAACTGGGCGCCTGGGTGCTGACCGAGGCCGTGGAGCAGGCCGTCCGCTGGGACGCGTCGGGCGGGCCGGCGGGGCTGCAGACGGCGGTCAACCTCTCCGCACGCCAGCTCGCCGACCCCGACCTGGTGCCGCTGGTCGCCCGCACCCTGGCCCGCGCCGGGCTGCCGGCCTCCCGGCTGGTCCTGGAGATCACCGAGACGGCGCTGATGAGCGACCCCGACGCCGCCCTCCGCTCGCTCCAGGCGCTCAAGGCGCTCGGCGTCCTGCTGGCCGTGGACGACTTCGGCACCGGCTTCTCCAGCTTCACCTACCTCAAGCGGTTCCCCGTCGACGAGCTGAAGATCGACCGGTCGTTCGTCACCGGGATGACCACCGACGCCGGCGACCACGCGATCGTCGCCAGCTGCGTGCACCTCGCCCACGCGATGGGCCTGGTCGCCGTCGCCGAGGGGGTGGAGACCGCCGCCGAACGCGACGCCCTCCGCGCGCTGGGCGCCGACCAGGCCCAGGGCTACTTCTTCAGTCGACCGGTCCCGCCCTCGGCGCTGCTCACCGAGCCGGCCGACGTCCCCGCCTGAGCGGTCGCCTGCACCACCTCCGCCCAGGGGGTGGCCTCCAGCCCGAGGACGGCGGTGGTCTCGCTGCTGTCCAGGACGAAGTCGGCGTCCCACTGGTGCCGGATCGCGACGAGCTCGCGCATCTGGGAGTCCGCGGCCCCCAGCGCGCGCAGCACCGGCCACGGGATGCCGCTGACCCGCGCCGGCCGGCTGCCCATCGCGGCGGCCACGTCGGTGAGCACCTCCCGCTGGCTGCGCGGCTCCCCGCTGGGGACCATCCACGCCCGCCCCTCCGCCCGCGCGTCGGTGCCGAGGGTGACCAGCGTGGCCGCGACGTCGGGGACGTAGGTCCAGCTGTGCCGGGCGTCGGGGTCGCCGATCACCCAGGCCCGCCGGCCGGCGCGCAGCGTGGCCAGCTGGCGGACGACGTGCGACTGCGGGGGCGGCACCGTCGGTCCGACGAAGTCCGACGCCCGTGCCTCGGTGACCCGCAACCGGCCCGCGGCCCGCGCGGCGAGCGCGTCGGCCCACATCGACGCCTTGAGCCGGCCCTTGACGTCGGTCGCCGCGAGCGGGGTGTCGGCGGTCATCGGCCCGCCGGGGCGGCCGTACCCGTAGAGACTGCCCATGACGACCAGCACGCCGGCGTCCTCGGCCGCGCAGCGCACCGCCGCGGCGATCGGCGGCCAGTCGCGGGTCCACCGGTCGTAGCGCGGCGGGTTGACCGCGTTGTACAGCGCGTCGGCCGCACCGACCGCCGCGGAGAGCGCAGCTCCGTCGGCGGCGTCCACGGCCCGGTGCTGCACGTCGCCGGTGCTCGTGCCGCCGCTGCGGGAGAGCACCACCACCTCGTGCCCCCGCTCGGCCAGCAGCTGGGCGGTCGCCGTCCCCACCGGGCCCTTGCCGAGCACCACGTGTCTCCCCATGTCGTCCTCCGGTCGTCGTTCGAGAGCAGTGCTCTCGGTGATGCCGTCGACCGTCCTCCCGGCCCCCACTCCTGTCAAGAGCACCGCTCTTGATTGCGTGCAGCGCTCTCGTCGGCGACCCTGGACCGGTGCCGACCGCCCGTGACCGCGCCCGCGCCGAGCTGACCGGCGAGATCACCGCGCTGGCCCGCGCTCAGCTCGCCACCGTCGGCGCTGCCGGCCTCTCGCTCCGGGCCGTCGCCCGGGAGCTGGGCATGGCCTCCTCCGCCGTGTACCGCTACTTCCCCAGCCGCGACGACCTGCTGACCCGGCTGATCATCGACGGGTACGACGCCCTGGGAGAGGTCGCCGAACGGGCCGACGACCCGGCGGCGCGGCCGGTGACCCGGTGGCTCGGTGTCTGCCGGGCCGTGCGTCGCTGGGCCCTGGACCACCCGCACGAGTACGCGCTGCTCTACGGGTCACCGGTGCCCGGCTACCGGGCGCCCCGGGACACCGTGCCGGCGGCCATCCGGGTCGGCGCCGTGCTGGGCCGGGTCCTCGGCGACGCCGCCCGCGCCGGGCTGCTCCCGCCCGCGACCGGCCGGGCGACCGGCGTCGTGAGCCCCGACGCCATCCCGGTGCTGGGCGGGGAGCACCCGACGCTGGACGACGCCGTGCGGGCCCGGGCCCTGCTGGCGTGGAGCAGCGTCTTCGGCACGATCAGCTTCGAGCTCTTCGGCCACTTCACCGGCGCATCCGCCGACCCGGACGCCTTCTTCGACGACGCGATGCGCGACCTCGCCGGGCTCGTCGGCCTGCGGGACGCCTGAGCGTGCCCTTCACCGGCAGTCACCCCGCCGCCGTCCTGCCGTTCCTGCGCACGCCACTGCCCGCCTCGGCGCTGGTGGCCGGCAGTCTCGCCCCCGACCTGCCGTACTACCTGCCTGCACACCCCGGGTTCCGCACGCACACCGCGCTCGCCGTGGTGACCGTGGACCTGCTGCTGGGTGCGCTGCTGTGGGCGCTCTGGCACGGGCTGCTGGCGGCGCCGGCGCTGCACGCCACCCCGGCAGACCTCCGGGGCCGGCTGGACGGTGCGCGGCTGGGTCTGCGCCGGCGACTGCGCACGCCGGGACAGGCGGCGCTGGCGGTGGCGGGGTTCCTCGTCGGGGCCGCGACGCACGTGCTCTGGGACGAGTTCACCCACCCCGGCCGCTGGGGAACCGAGCACGTCACGCTGCTGCGCGAGCCGTGGGCGGGCCTGCCCGGGCACCGGTGGGCCCAGGAGGGCAGCGGGCTGCTCGGGCTCCTGGTCCTGCTGGCCTGGCTCGTGTGGTGGTGGCGACGCACTCCCGCCGTCCCGGCGCCGCACCGGCCGGCCTGGTGGGCGCCCTGGCTGGTGGTGGCGGGAGCCGGTGTCGTCGGCGGGCTGACCGCCGTCCCCGGCGCGGCCGACCTGCGCTCGGCCGCGGTCGAGGCCGCCTTCCGCGGCGGCGGGGTGGCCGCCGGGACCGCGCTGGCCCTGGCCGCCGTGTGGTGGGTGCGCCGGCTCGCAGACGACAGCGCCCGCCCCGGCCGGAGCCGGAGCGGGCACTGACCGGCCTGCTTCCAGGGGCCCGCCCTGAGCTCGCGAAGGGTGGGGAGGAAGCAGGTCCTCACGCGATGGCGAGCGTGGTCTCGTTCAGCCCGACCTCGGCGTCGACCGCCCGCTCGGCGCGGCCGACCGGCGCCAGGGTGCGCAGCGTCCAGCGGCCCGGTGCGGCGAAGAACCGGAACTCACCCTCCGGGCTGGTCACCACCTCGGCGGTGAACTCGTCGGTGGCGTCCAGCAGCCGCACGTACGCGCCGGCGACCGGGGTGCCGTCGTGCCACACCGATCCCTGGATGACGGTCTGGGTGCTCAGGTCGACACCGGCCAGGCTGCCGCCCTGCTTGGGGGCTCCGCACATGTCAGCTCACTTCTCGATCGGGACGCCGACCAGCGAGCCGTACTCGACCCAGGAGCCGTCGTAGTTCTTGACGTCGGACTTGCCGAGCAGCTCGCGCAGCACGAACCAGGTGTGGCTGGAGCGCTCGCCGATGCGGCAGTACGCGATCGTCGGCTTGGTCTCGTCGTAGCCCTGCTCGGCGTAGAGCTTGGCCAGGTCCTCGTCGCTCTTGAACGTGCCGTCCTCGTTGGCCGCCTTGCTCCACGGGATGTTCATCGCCGTGGGCACGTGCCCGCCCTTCTGCGCCTGCTCCTGCGGCAGGTGCGCCGGGGCGAGGATCTTGCCGGAGAACTCGTCGGG
This sequence comes from Modestobacter sp. VKM Ac-2979, assembly GCF_026967995.1. Lineage (NCBI taxonomy): Bacteria > Bacillati > Actinomycetota > Actinomycetes > Geodermatophilales > Geodermatophilaceae > Modestobacter > Modestobacter sp. VKM Ac-2979. The sequence goes on along the minus strand of NZ_JAPVBO010000002.1, from coordinate 756,574 downwards.
CGAGCGGACGTCGATGATGTTCTTGTTGCCGATCGAGGACACGACCTCGTCGCGGAAGGCGCGGATCGACAGGTCGGGCTCGCTGGCGCGGTAGGTGGTGGCCGGGCGCTCCACGGCGTCCTTGGACAGCGGGCGGCCGTCGAGCTCCCACTTCTTGCGCCCACCGTCGATCAGCTTCACGTCGCGGTGCCCGTAGAGCTTGAAGTACCAGTAGGCGTAGGCGGCGAACCAGTTGTTGTTGCCGCCGTACAGCACCACGGTGTCGTCGTTGCCGATGCCGCGCGAGGAGAGCAGCGCCTCGAACGCCTCGCGGCCGACGAAGTCACGGCGCAGCGGGTCCTGCAGGTCGGTCTTCCAGTCCAGCTTGACAGCGCCTTCGAGGTGGCCGCCGTCGTAGGCGCTGGTGTCCTCGTCGACCTCGACGAAGACGAGTCCGGGGTCGCCCAGGTGCTCCTGGGCCCAGTCGGCGGTGACGAGCACGTCGCTACGGCTCATGAGTGTGGTTCCTCCATCAGGTGGGGCGGATGGTGCGGACGTCGTGCGGTGCGGATCTGGAACGGGTGCCGATCCCGTGCGGGACCGCGGAGCCGGTGTCCACCGGAGCGCACATCCGGCGGGGGGCGGCCAGGGCGTGCGGAGAGCGGCGCGGGACGGGGTCTCCGGCGCGGGGGTGCGGCCTCAGCAGGCCGGACAGCGGGAGCTGGCGACGCGGCACAGGTCGACTGTGCGGCGCGAGGTCAGCAGGGGGCCCACGGCGCGAGGGTAGCGGATCATCGCCCCGGCCTCACATGAGCGGCCACCAGGGCGGCCAGCTCAGCCGGCCCCGGCGCGCCGGTGTTGCGGGCCACCACCGCCCCGGCGCCGTCCAGCCAGATCAGCGTCGGCGTGACCCGCACGTCGAGCGCCCGGACCTCGTCCAGGTGGCTCTCGGCGTCCACGTGCACGTACGACAGCCCCGGATGCGTCGCCTCCAGGCGCTGCAGCCGGGCACGGGTGGCCCGGCACGGCCCACAGAAGGCGGTGGAGAACTGGACGACGGTCAGCTCCGCCTCCGCCGGACGCACGCCCAGCCCGGCGAGGGCGGCCGTGGCGCCGGCGGTGCTGGTCGTCGTGGTCACCTGAGGGGCAACGGGCGCCCCGCCGGTCACATTCCGGCGGATCCGCCCGGCAGCGCCGATCAGCCCTGCAGCACCGTGTCGGTCGCCGCCACCACCACGAGGACGCCGTCCTCCCCGGGGTCGACGCTGGTCAGCTCCAGGCCGAAGGGCAGCTCCGGCACCGGGTACCGGAAGTCGAGCACGTCGACGGCCCGGTCCAGCACGAAGCCGGGGACGTCGACGCCCGCTGCCGATGCGTCCTCGACGTCGACCACCAGGTCCTGTCCGTCGAGGGTGACGTTGCCCCGGGCGATGACCGGGACCTCGATCCCGGCCAGGTCGATCGTGCGGTCGATCCGCAGCCGGTCGCCCTCCGGGGCCAGCCGGGTGTCGCCGCCGAGCTCCCGGGCGAGCAGTTCGTAGGAGAGCGTCGCCGTCCCGTCGACCTGCTCGACCGGGATCGCCTGGACCGAACCGGAGATCACGTCGGACAACGACACCTGCACCCCGTACAGCTGCACGTCGGCGCGGGTGCCGGCCGGCTCGCCGAGCTGCTCGGCGGTCAAGCTGATCCGCACCTCGTCGTAACGACCGGCCAGCGCCTGGGTGAGGAACGGGAACCCGGTGATGTCGACCTCCGGCGTACCGGCCAGCCCACCGCGCTCGGCCACCTGCTCGGCGACCTGCCCCTCGGCGACGGAGACGCCGACCCGGTCGACCAGGAACAGCAGGCCGAGGGCGAGCAGCAGGACGATCAGCAGTGCCTTCACGTGTCGAGTCTCCCCTGCCGCTCAGCCGGCGCCGTACGAGGCGAGGGCGTAGGCCACCGGTGCGACGGCGGCCAGCGGGAGCACCGCCTGCACGACCGGCAGCGCCCAGCTCCACCCGCCGCGCTCGGCCACGACGTAGGAGGCGCCCAGCGCAGTCAGCGCGGCCGCCCCACCCAGTGCCGCGCCGTAGATGGCCGCCGACAGGGCGTCGACCAGTGCGTCGCCCTCGCGGCCCAGCAGAGCCACCCCCGTGGCGGCCAGCACGGCGAGGACGACGCCGAGCAGGCCCCGGGGCACGTCGGGGGTGATCTCCGGGCGGGGCAGCACGAGGTCGACCAGGTGACCGACCAGCAGTGCGGCACCGACCACCAGCACCGCCGTCTCCAGCGCCCGTGCCCCGCCCTCGAGCCGGGCGACCCCCAGCAGCACCGCCAGCGCACAGACCGAGCACAGCAGCAGGACGACGCCGGCCAGGGACGCGACGAGGTACCGGCGGGGTGCCGGGCGGGTCATCTGGTGGACGACGGCGGCCAGGAACCCCAGGCCGAGCACCGCCAGCAGCCAGTCCAGCTGCGGGCGGCCCGGGAGGAGCATCGCCGCGTCGGCCGCGATCGCCGCGGCGCCACCCAGGGCGAGGGACCCCGCGGAGCCACGGATGCCGGTGGCGACCACCCAGCCGGCGACCAGGCCCGCCTGGAGCAGCGCCACCGAGGCGACCCGCCCCGTGTCACCGAGCGCAGCGGGCAACCAGACGGCCACCGCGGTCACCACGACGACCAGGCCGGCGGCCGGGAGGTGGTGGGCGCGCGGGGACAGCTGCGTGTCCGGAGCGGCCTGCGTCACCCCGCGATCCTCGCAGAGGGTGCCCGGACCGCCGGGCACGCCGGCGTCGTCGTGTCGCCGGCGCGCGACCGGACCGTGCGGTGGGTCACGACCTCGCCGGGGCGGCGGCGCACGTCCGCTATCCTGCAGCCTCACCTCGACAGCGCAGTCGACGGCCTGGGTCCGCCCAGTGAGGAGACGACATGCGACTCGTGCTCATGACCTCGGCCCGTCAGGCCACCACGGAGGTCCTCCCTGCGCTCGGGCTGTTGGCCCACCAGGTGCGCATCGTGCCCCCCGAGCTGTCCAGCCTGCTCGACGGTGACGCCGGGGACGTCGTCCTCGTCGACGCCCGGCACGACCTCGTCTCCGCCCGGACCCTGTGCTCGCTGCTCGCCTCGACGGGTGTCGCCGCCTCCCTGGTCGCGGTGCTGGCCGAGGGCGGCCTCGTCGCGCTGTCGGCCGACTGGGGCGTCGACGACGTCGTGCTCGACACCGCCGGCCCGGCCGAGGTCGACGCCCGGCTGAAGTGGGCCGCCGCCCGCCGGCTGGCCGCCGCGACCCCCGCCGACGGCGCGGAAGGCGGCGTGACGAAGGCCGGCGAGCTGGTCATCGACGAGCACAGCTACTCGGCGAAGCTCCGCGGCCGCCCCCTGGACCTCACGTACAAGGAGTTCGAGCTCCTCAAGTACCTCGCCCAGCACCCGGGCCGGGTCTTCTCCCGCGCCCAGCTGCTGCAGGAGATCTGGGGCTACGACTACTTCGGCGGCACCCGCACCGTCGACGTGCACGTCCGCCGGCTGCGCGCCAAGCTCGGCGCCGAGCACGAGGCGCTGATCGGCACCGTGCGCAACGTCGGCTACAAGCTCGACCAGCAGGTCGCCGACGCGACCGCGGCGGCCAACGTGGCGGCGATCGAGACCGGTGTCCCGCTCTCCTGAGCCCGCTCCGCTGAGCCCGGTGCAGGTCGAGGTCTCCGAGCGGCTCCCCACCGCCGCCGTGGGCGAGGTGCGGGCCCTGCTGGAGGCCGCACTGGCCGCCGACGGTGTCCGGCCGGTCTCCGAGGAGTCCGAGCTGCGACTGCAGCACGGCGGCCCGGTCGGTGGCGCCGACCTCATCGTGCGGGACGACGCCGGCACGCTGCTCGGCTACGCCCGGCTGGAGCTGCCGCCCGGCGACCCGGAGGCCGAGGCCGAGCTCGTCGTGGCCCCGGCCAGTCGCCGTGGCGGCGTGGGAACCGCCCTGGTCGCCCGGCTCGAGGAGCTCGCTGCCGACCGGCCGCTGCGCGTGTGGGCTCACGGTGAGCTGCCCGGCTCGGCCGAGCTCGCCCGCCGCCGCGGCTACGACCGGGCGCGCGTGCTGCTGCAGATGCGCCGACCGCTGGACGGGGTCGACCCCGACCCCCGGCCGGCGCTGCCCGACGGGGTGTCCGTCGCGACGTTCCGGCCGGGCACCGACGAGGACGCCTGGCTGCGGGTGAACGCCCGCGCCTTCGCCTCCCACCCGGAGCAGGGCCGGTGGACCCGCGGCGACCTGGCCCTGCGCGAGGCCGAGGCCTGGTTCGACCCGGCCGGGTTCTTCCTCGCCTGGCGGGAGACGCCGGGCGGGCAGGACCTGCTGGGCTTCCACTGGACCAAGGTGCACCCGGCCGGCGACGCCGGCGACGAGCCGATCGGCGAGGTCTACGTGCTCGGCATCGACCCGGACGCGCAGGGCATGCGGCTGGGCCGGGCCCTGACCGACGTGGGGCTGGCGCACCTGCGCGCCCGTGGGCTGTCCGCCGTGCTCCTCTACGTCGAGGAGGAGAACACCACCGCCGTCGCGCTCTACGAGCGGAGCGGGTTCACCCGGCACGCCGTCGACGTCTCCTGGCGGCGCGCACCCCGGCGCTGAGCGCCTTCGCCGCCGTGCCCGCTGAACGCCTTCGCCGCCGTGCCCGCTGAGCGGCCCGATCCGCCCGTCGGCGCCCCGCCACGCGGCGGTTCACCCGTTGGACGTACAGCGTCTGTCGTTTCGTGGGCCAAGTCTCAGTCCGCGTTCACCCCGCGTTCATCGACGCACCTGGATCCGTCCATCTGGGCTGCTTAGCGTCCTCGGCGTTCGATCTTCCCTGCCCGGCTCCGACGTCCGGGCACACACCAGTCGAAAGGCCACTGAGTTGAAGCTCAGCACCACGACGCGCACCGCGGCAGTGTCCGCAGCGCTCGCCGCCACCCTCGCTCTCGCCGCGTGCGGCGCCTCGAACGAGGAGAGCGGCACGGGCACTTCCGGGGGCGACAGCGGCGGGGAGCTCAGCGGCACCCTCGTCGGCGCCGGCGCCAGCAGCCAGCAGGCGGCCATGCAGGGCTGGACCGCCGGCTACTCCAGCGTCCAGCCCGATGTGACGGTCAACTACGACCCGATCGGCTCCGGCGGTGGCCGTGAGCAGTTCCTCGCCGGCGGCACCGACTTCGCCGGCTCGGACGCCGCGCTCGACGAGGAGGAGCTCGCGCAGGCCGAGGAGCGCTGCGGCGAGTCCGGCATCTTCGAGCTGGCCAACTACATCGCGCCGATCGCCGTGGTCTACAACGTCGAGGGCGTCGACGAGCTGAACCTCTCCCCCGAGGTCCTCGCCGGCATCTTCAACCAGCAGATCACCAACTGGAACGACCCGGCGATCGCGGCGGACAACCCGGACGCCACCCTGCCGGACCTCCCCATCACCCCGGTCAACCGGAGTGACGAGTCCGGCACCACGGAGAACTTCACCGAGTACCTGGTCGCCGCAGCCGGCGACGCCTGGCCGCACGAGGCCAGTGGCGACTGGCCGGTCTCCGGTGGCGAGGCCGCCCAGGGCACCTCCGGCGTGGTCAGCGCGGTCGGGGCCGGCAACGGCAGCATCGGCTACGCCGACCTGAGCCAGGCCGGCGACCTGGGTGTCGCCAACATCGGCGTCGGCGAGGAGTTCGTCGAGCCCACCGCCGAGGCCGCCGCCGCCGTCGTGGAGAACTCGGAGACGCTGGAGGGACGCGGCGAGTACGACTTCGCCATCGAGCTCGCCCGCGACACCACCGAGTCGGGCAACTACCCGATCGTGCTGATCAGCTACCACGTCGGCTGCGTCGAGTACGAGGACCAGGAGACCGCCGACCTGGTCGCGGACTTCATGAGCTACGTGGTCAGCGAGGAGGGCCAGCAGGCCGCGGCCGAGGCCGCGGGCAGCGCGCCCATCTCGGACAACCTGCGCGAGCAGGCGCAGGGTGCGATCGACGCCATCACGGCTGCCGGCTGATCGAGCCGGTCAGCAGCGCGCTGCGGCGGCCCGGAGTGTCCACCCGGACACCCCGGGCCGCCGTGGTGCATGACCCACTGCACGCCTCCCAGCATCCAGCGGTACGAGCCCCCCGGAGCGATCGGTGACCTCCACCACCAGCGCACCACCCGCCCAGCAGCCCAAGAGCCGGCCCGGTGACCGCATCTTCGCCGGCACCGCCAAGGGCGCGGGAATCCTCATCCTGGTCATCCTCGCCGGGGTGGCCCTCTTCCTGATCAGCGAGTCGGTCCCGGCGCTGACGGCCTCCCCGGACGAGATCGCCGGTGACGGTGGCCTCGCCTCCTACATCGGGCCCCTGATCTTCGGCACCCTGCTCTCCGCGGTGATCGCCCTGCTGGTCGCCACCCCGCTGGCGGTGGCGATCGCGCTGTTCATCACCTTCTACGCGCCGCGCAAGCTGGCCGCCGGGCTGGGCTACGTGGTCGACCTGCTGGCCGCGATCCCGAGCATCGTCTACGGCTTCTGGGGCATCTTCTGGCTCGCCCCGAAGCTGGTGCCCTTCTACCGCTGGCTGGAGGAGAACCTCGGGTTCATCCCGTTCTTCGCCGGGCCGGTCTCCTCGAGCGGCCGGACCATGCTGACCATCGGGCTGGTGCTCGGCGTGATGATCCTGCCGATCGTCAGCGCCATCTCCCGCGAGGTGTTCAGCCAGGTGCCGACGCTGCACACCGAGGCCGCCCTCGCCCTGGGCGCCACCCGCTGGGAGATGATCAAGATGGCCGTCATCCCCTACGGCAAGTCCGGTGTCATCGGCGGCTCGATGCTCGGCCTGGGGCGCGCCCTCGGCGAGACCATGGCCGTGGCGATCATCCTGTCCGGCTCGGCCGCCGGGATCACCTGGGCGCTGATCACCAGCGCCAACCCGCAGACGATCGCAGCGAACATCGCGCTGGAGTTCCCGGAGTCGACCGGACTCGCCGTCAACACCCTGATCGCCAGCGGGCTCGCGCTGTTCGTGATCACCCTCCTGGTCAACATGCTCGCCCGCTGGGTCGTCAACCGCCGGTCCGACTTCTCCGGAGCCAACTGATGAGCACCTCCACCCAGCAATCCAGCGCCGCGCCGGAGACCTCTGCGCCGCCCCAGGGCGCCCTGGGCGGCCACGAGAAGCAGGCGCCGTGGGTGCCGTGGGCGGTGTTCGGTGCCGCCGCCGTCCTCGCGCTGGCGATCGGCCTGCTGACCAGCTGGAACATCGTGCTGTTCGTCATCTACACGGTGGTGCTGGGCACGCTGGGCACCTACCTGCTGTCCCGGGTGACCGAGGGGCCGCGCAAGGCGGTCGACCGGCTGATCACCTGCCTGGTGGTCAGCGCCTTCGGCATCGCCATGGTGCCGCTGGTCTCGCTGGTCTACGAGGTGGTCCGTCGCGGTGCGGAGCGCTTCGACGCCGAGTTCTTCACCGCTTCGCTGCAGGGCGTCATCGGCTCGGGTGGGGGCGCGTACCACGCGCTCATGGGCACGCTGATCATCACCTTGCTGACCACGATCATCTCCGTGCCGATCGGCCTGATGACCGCGATCTACCTGGTCGAGTACGGCACCGGCCGGCTCAAGCGGTCGATCACCTTCTTCATCGACGTGATGACCGGCATCCCCTCGATCGTCGCCGGCCTGTTCGCCTACGCACTGTTCGTGCTGATCTTCGGCCCGGGCGTGCGGCTGGGGATCATGGGCGCGGTGGCGCTGTCGGTGCTGATGATCCCGGTGGTCGTGCGCTCGGCGGAGGAGGTGCTCAAGCTCGTCCCGAACGAGCTCCGCGAGGCCGCCTACGCCCTGGGCGTGCCCAAGTGGCGCACGATCCTCAAGGTGGTCATCCCGACCGCGATCGCCGGCCTGGCCACCGGTGTCACGCTGGCCATCGCCCGCGTGGTCGGTGAGACCGCACCGCTGCTGATCACCGTCGGCATCACCAACGCCCTGAACTTCAACGCGTTCGACGGGCGGATGGCGACCCTGCCGGTGTACGCGTACTACCAGCTCACCCAGCCGGGAGTGCCACCACAGGACGCGATCGACCGGGCCTGGACAGCGGCCCTGGTCCTCATCATGCTGGTCATGGGCCTCAACGTGGTCGCCCGCCTGATCAGCCGTCTCTTCGCCCCCAAGACCAGTCGCTGACCCGGAACCCGGAGGAACACCACGTGGCCAAGCGCATCGACGTCTCGGACCTGGACATCTACTACGGCAACTTCAAGGCCGTGGAAGGGGTCAACCTCTCCATCGAGCCGCGGAGCATCACGGCGCTGATCGGTCCCTCGGGTTGCGGGAAGTCCACCTTCCTGCGGGCCCTCAACCGGATGCACGAGGTGATCCCCGGCGCCCGCGTCGAGGGCAAGGTCGTCATCGAGGGGCAGGACCTCTACGGCTCCGACGTCGACCCGGTCGACGTCCGCCGGCAGATCGGCATGGTCTTCCAGCGGCCGAACCCGTTCCCGACGATGTCGATCTACGACAACGTCGCGGCGGGCCTGCGGCTGAACGCCAAGAAGACCAGCAAGAGCGACATGGACGGCCTGGTCGAGCGCTCTCTCAAGGGCGCGAACCTCTGGAACGAGGTCAAGGACCGGCTGAACCGCCCGGGCTCGGGGCTCTCCGGCGGTCAGCAGCAGCGGCTGTGCATCGCCCGGGCCATCGCCGTCCAGCCCGAGGTGCTGCTGATGGACGAGCCGTGCTCCGCGCTCGACCCGATCTCCACGCTGGCCGTGGAGGACCTGATGATGGAGCTCAAGGAGCAGTTCACCATCGTCATCGTCACCCACAACATGCAGCAGGCCGCGCGGGTCAGCGAGACCACCGGGTTCTTCAACCTCAACGGGGTCGGCCAGCCCGGCCGGCTGATCGAGTACAACCCCACCGAGAAGATCTTCAGCAACCCCGACGAGAAGGCGACGGAGGACTACATCTCCGGCCGGTTCGGGTGATGCTCCGCTGAGCGGCTCTCCCGCCGCTCAGCTGCAGGACGATGCGGCCTCGGCCTCCGCGACAGCGGGGTCCGGGGCCGCTGTCGTGGGCACCGGGGTGCCGATGTCGACGGGAGCCAGACCGGTGTACGCCGGCCCGACGACCAGCTGCACCGCCGAGCCGACCAGGTCCGTCTCCACCAGCACGGCACCGGGCACGGCCGCCGCCACGGTGCGCGCGGGCTCCAGCGCCGCCGGGCCGTACCGGACCACGGTGCGGTCCACGGTGGCCGGTTCGATGCCCCGGGCACCGACCCGGAACCCCGCGGCGGCCAGGCCGTCGGCCACCTCGCCGGTGCGCCCGGCTCCGGAGCCGTCCAGCACGTCCACCGTCACCCCGGCCGGCGCCACGGAGACCGTCGTCCCCTCGGGGACCGGGTCGCCGGCCGCCGGCTCGGTGAGGGCGGGGTCGGTCGGCGCCGCGTCGGCGACGTCCTCCGCGGCCGGGGCGGGCAGCCGGCCCGCGTCGATGACCGAGTCGAACAGCTGCCGGGTCGCGGTCGCGTCGACGACCACCACCGCCTGGTCGCTGCCGTTGGGCACGTGGCCCACCTCGGCGACCGGGAGCCCGGTGCGCTCGATCGCGCTCCCGGACAGCTCGCCCAGGGTGGCCCCGAAGGACCGCAGGTCCCCGAGCGTCGTCCCGGCGTCCACGGTGAACGCATCGCCGGCCCGGGAGAGGAAGCGGGTCAGGGTCAGCGGGTCGACCAGTGTGCTGTCCGCCAGGGCGGAGTCGAGTGCCGAGACCAGCACCCGCTGCTCGCGCTCGGCCACCGCGGCACCGGTGACGTCGGTCCCGGTGGCGGCGGGCTGCAGGTAGCCGGTCACCTCCGCGCCGGCCAGCTGGAGGCCACCCGTCCCCGGGCAGACCGGGACCCCGCCGAGCGCCTCCACCATGCCGGGCAGCCGGGCGAGGTCGACGGACACGTAGTGGTCGACCCGCAGGCCGGTCAGCTGCTGCACCGACCGGACCAGGCACGAGGGCCCGCCGTCGAGCAGTGCGGCGGCGAACGGCTCGGTCACGGGCTGGCGCAGCTCGCCGTCCGCCGTCCGGCAGACGGGGGTGTCGGTCAGCGCCGTGGGAGGCAGGCTGACCAGGACGGCCTGCTCACCGTCGCCGGAGACGTGCACGACCACGGGGCTGACCCCAGGCAGCCCACTGCGCCCGGGCACACCGGTGCCGACCAGCAGGTAGGTCGACGAGGTCTCCTGCAGCTGCGGGGCGAGCACCTCGGGGCCGTCGGTGACCAGTGCGTCGACCCGGTCGATCCCACGGTCGACGTAGAAGTAGAGGCCGACGTAGAAGACGGCCACCAGGCCGAGCAGGGCCACCAGCGCGAAGGCGACCCGGGTCAACCGACGACGGACCGGACCGGCCGGTGGACGCGGCGCCGGCAGATCGGCGACCGTGGCGCCCCCGGGGACGACGGGCACGTCCCGACCGGGGATCGGCGGCACCGGCAGGCTCCGGCGCACGCCGGGCACCGGCACCGAGTACTGCGGTGGCGCGGAGGGGGTGACCGACGGCGGGTGCACCGGCCGCGGGGGCGGCGGGACCGCCGCCGGGGGCTGCGGAGTCGGCGGGGCCGCTGCCGGGGGCGGGGCCGGAGCGGCTCCGTGCGCCGCCCGGGGGACCGGCCGCAGGGGCACCGGCGCGAACGGTGGCGCTGCCGGGGGCGTCGCGGCCTGGCTGCGGCCGGCCGGTGGCGCCGGGTCCGGCGGGACGCCGGGGGGACGTGACGACGACCCGACCGGCGTCGAGGCGGGGAACGGGGGACGACGGTCTGCCGTCGGCGTGGCCCGCGGCACGGCGGGAGGCGCGGGCGCGCGGGATCCGGGTGGGGCGACCGGCGGGCGGGCGGGCCGGACAGCCGGCTCCTCGGCCGGCGTGGCGGGCTCCGGATCCGAGGCCGGTCCGGGCATCGCCGGCTGCCAACCGGTCGGGAGCACCGGCGGGGAGGGCACGGCGGACGGCTGCGGACGGTCCCGCCACGCACCCCGGGGAGCGAGCTCGTCGGAGATCGCCGGCCGGCCGGGACCGTCACTCCTGGCAGAACCCGGCTGCCACAGCGGGGTGCCGGCGTCCTCGACCGGCTGCTGACGGCCGGTGGCCTCACCGGCCTCGCGTCGCTCCGCCCGTCGCCGGCGGACCCCGGTGCCCGAGCGGGCGAGCAGCTCGGCGACGGTCAGCGGCGCGGCCGGGCCGTTCGCGCCGGGACCACCTGGCTCGCCCCCCGGGACAGGAGGGACGGCGCCGGTCGGTCGGTCGCCGCGCCGGGGACCGTCGTCGGCCCCGTCCCGCGTCGGCTGATCCGCCACCGGCGTCGACATCCCATCGTCGTTGTCCGCAGTCGCTCGCTGCGCGGTCGTCCTGCGCCCTGGGACGGCCGGAGACCGCCGCCAGCGCGACCGTTCCACGATACGGGCGGTAGGCCACCAGGCCGGCCGGACGCGCGGGCGGCGGACGGATCCCGTCGCGCAGGACGGGGCTCTCGACCGGCAGATCGACCCGCCGGACCGTAGCGTCTGGCCCGTGAAGTTGCCCTTTCCCGGCCCGTCGGACGTGCTGAACGCCGCCGGGGGCCTCCGTGACGGCGTCGCCGAGGCCCTCGCCCTGCTGCCTCGGGTGGTGGGGGCCCTCAACGAGGGTGAACAGCTGCTGAAGCGCGTCGGGGTGCTCGTCGACCGGATGGAACGCATCGCCGACCGGGCCGAGGTGGCGGTCGCCGGCATCGACGTCACCCGCGCCCACGCCGACGAGGCCGTCGCACGGATCGGCGTCACGAACGACGCCGCCGACGCCGCCGTCGCCCGGATCGGGGTGACCAACGACGCCGCCGACGCCGCCGTCGCCCGGATCGGCGTCACGAACGACGCCGCCGACGCCGCCGTCGCCCGGATCGGCGTCACCAACGACGCCGCCGACGCCGCCGTCGCCCGGATCGGCGTCACCAACGACGCCGCCGACGCCGCGGTGGCCAGGATCGGCGTGACCAACGACGCCGCCGACCGGTCCGTCGCACGGATCGGGGTCACCAACGACGCCGCGGACGAGTCCGTCGCACGGATCGGGGTGACCAACGACGCCGCGGACGCCGCCGTCGCCCGGATCGGGGTCACGAACGACGCCGCGGACGAGTCCGTCGCCCGGATCGGCGTGACCAACGACGCCGCCGACCGGTCCGTCGCCCGGATCGGGGTCACCAACGACGCCGCCGACGAGTCCGTCGCCCGGATCGGCCGGTCCACCGATGCCGCCGATGAGCTCCTCACCGCGGTCGCGGGCACGGCCGGCGCCGCCGACGGCACGCTGGCCCGCGCGGAGGCGCTGCTCGCGACGATCTCCCCGCTGCTGGAGGACTACCGCCCCGCGTTGCGGACGCTGGCCCCGGTGCTGACCCGGTTCGCCGAGGAGCTGCACACCGACGAGGTCACCGCGATCATCACGCTGGTCGACCGGCTCCCCGACCTGGTGGTGCACCTCGACGAGGACCTGCTCCCCGTGCTGCTGACGCTGAGCGACGTCGCACCGGACGTGCACACCCTGGTGGAGACCGTGCAGGACATGCGCCAGGTGGTGAAGGGGTTCCCGGGGTCGCGGCTGTTCCGTCGCCGTGGCGCGGAGGAGATCGCCGAGGAGGAGGCGGCCGACGCCGAGGCCGACAGCTCCTCCTGAACGCACCGACCGGCGCCGCCCCCCGGGGACGACGCCGGTCGCTGGTCGGTCAGATCGAGGGCTCAGGTCTCGGTCGGGTAGCCCAGCGCCCGGACGACGTCCCCGATGCGCTCGAAGACCTGGCCCTCGGGCAGCCGGGACAGCTCCTCGGCGACCACGTCCGGGGCCCGGTGGTCACGGGCGGCCTCGACCAGCTCCGAGCCGGTGCTCGGGAAGTCCGCGCGGTCCAGCCAGCGGGACAGCTCCGCCCGGGCCACGACCGCGTTCGCGTCCATGCCCTGCGGGACCCCGCCGACCAACGTGCCGGCCGGGTCGGCGTCGATGTCGGGCTGGTCCTCCCCGACCGGCTCCACCTCGCGCCACTCCTCGGAACGGGTGGCCCGCTCCCCCTTCATCATCCCCTGCACCTCGTGCTCGAGCTCCTCGTCGATGCGCGGGTTGTGCTTGGTGCTCCGGCTCCCGGTGAAGCCGCCGTCTGACTCGCTCACGTTCTCCTCCTCCGTGCGGGCGTCGCCGCGCCGCTCAGTCCTTCTCCAGTGCGCTGGGCTTGTGCACGGCGGTGCCCCCGCTCTTCTCGCTCTCGACCTCGTACTGCGGGTCGTCGGGGCTGGCGCGCACCGTTCGCCCGGCAGCCTCGGTGTCCTCGGTGATCTTGCGCTTCACCGTGCCCTCGGCCGTGCCGCCGTGGCTCTTCCAGCTCACGTGGTCGCCCTTCGAGAACTCCTCCGCCATGTCAGGCCCCCCTCTCGCACCGTCGGTCCGGTGTGCCTGCCCGTGGCGGCACGGGCGCACACATCGGGCGCCGGTGCGCGTCGACCGGCTCTCCGCCACCCGACGGCGGTCACCCGTTCGGGGGGTCTCTGCGCGGTCGGTGGTGCCGGCGGCAGGATCGTCACGTAGCGTGCTCACTCGACGGGACGCACACAGCGTCTTCCCTGATCAGTGCGATCAACTGGTCACGCTGGGTGAGGTCCTCGTCCACGATCGCCGGCCCGGCTGGCCCCATTCCCCCGGGGCCGGCCGGGCCGGCCCCGTTAGGGTCGGTCCTCGTGGCGACCGAGGACGAGGCACCGATCGACGAGGCCCCGATCCAGGAACCGGCCCGCACGGCAGCCGCGCCCGGCGCCGGGGCGGCCGACCCCGCCGTCCGCCCGGTCGACGTGCTCAGCGTGACCGCCGTGCGGGACGTGACGCCCGCGGTCCGCCGGGTCACCCTCACCGCGCCCGCCGCCGTGGTCGCCGCCTGCGGACCCACGATGTCCCTGCTGGTCCCCCGCGCCGACGACCGCTCCCCCCGCTGGCCGCAGGTGGCCCGCGACGGCCGCATCGTCTGGCCGCAGGGCAGCCACGGCGTCGCCCTGCGCAGCTACACCGCGCGCCGGCAGGACCCGGGCGCCGGGGAGGTCGACGTCGACTTCGTGCTGCACGGCGACGGCCCGGCCGCCTCCTGGGCGGCGGCCGCCACGCCCGGCGCCGTGCTGGGCCTGGCCAGCGCCGCACCCCTGGGCGCCTCCCCCGCCGGCTGGTTGTTGCTGGCCGGCGACGAGACCGCGCTCCCGGCGATCAGCCGGATCCTGGCGGCGGCCGCCCCGGACACCCGCGGCGTCGCCCTGCTCGAGGTGGCCGGCCCGCAGGAGGAGCAGCCGCTGGCCGCCCCGGCCGGGGTCGAGCTGCGCTGGCTGCACCGGACCGGGACGGCGCCGGAGGCGAGCACCCTGCTGGTCGACGCGGTGGCCGCGCTGCACCGCCCGCCGGGTGAGGACCTCTTCGCCTGGGTGGGCGCCGAGTCGGCCGTCGTCCGTGCGGTGCGCGCCGACCTGCGGGGCCGCTGGGGGCTGCGCCGGAGCCAGCACCACGCCATCGGCTACTGGCGCGCCGGCCGGGCGATGTCCCCGGCCGGGTGACCCCCTCGCAGCCCGGACACCCAGGCTCCTCACAGGTGGCGTCCAGGACAGCCGCAGTCGCCAGCGGCATGCTGGAGCGATGACGACGCTGCCGCAGGGTCCATCGGGGGGAGACGTGTCCACCACCAGCTCCCGCTCACCGGCTCCCGGCGCCCAGCGGCCCGAGGCCCGGCTCCTGGTCGTCGACGACGAGCCGAACATCCGTGAACTGCTGTCGGCCAGCCTCCGGTACGCCGGCTTCGAGGTGGCGACCGCGCCAGACGGGCAGCAGGCCCTGTCCGTCGCGGAGCAGTTCCGCCCCGACCTGCTCGTGCTCGACGTGATGATGCCCGGGCTGGACGGCTTCGGCGTCGTCCGCCGGCTGCGCCAGAACGGGTCGCACACCCCCGTGCTGTTCCTGACCGCCCGGGACGCCGCCGACGACAAGGTCACCGGACTGACCCTGGGCGGGGACGACTACGTCACCAAGCCGTTCAGCCTCGACGAGGTGCTGGCCCGCATCCGGGCGGTGCTGCGCCGCACCCAGAGCGTGCAGCAGGCCACCGAGGCACCGCGGCTGACCTTCGCCGACATCGAGCTCGACGAGGAGTCGCACGAGGTCCTCAAGGCCGGCAAGCTGGTCAGCCTGTCGCCGACGGAGTTCAAGCTGCTCCGCTACCTGATGACCAACGCCGGCCGGGTGCTGTCGAAGGCGCAGATCCTCGACCACGTGTGGAACTACGACTTCAACGGCGAGGCCAACGTGGTCGAGTCCTACATCTCCTACCTGCGTCGCAAGATCGACACCACCGAACCGCGGCTGCTGCACACGTTGCGCGGCGTGGGCTACTCGCTGCGCCTGCCCCGCGGCTCGTGACCGCCACCGCCCCCAGGACGCCGGTGGACCCGACCACGACCCCTCCGTCCGCAGGTGCGCCGGCGGAGCACCCGGTCCGGGGTTCCGCGCCCCGGATCCCGCTGCGGGTCACCCTCGTGGCGCTGATGGTGGCCCTGGTCGCGGCGGCACTGGCCGCCACCGGCTTCGCCGCGACCTCCCTGCTGCGCGACTACCTGGTCGAACAGCAGGACGCCCAGCTGACCCGGTCGCTGGACGCGCTGGCGGCGCAGCCGTACGTGGTCCCCCGGGTCTGCTCCTCCGGGGAGATGCGTTTCCCGAACAACCAGTACCTCGCCTGCGTCGACGTCGGCGCCGAGGACAGCACCCTGGCGGTGGCTACGGGCCCCCGGGACGACGGCGACCTGCCCGACGTCAGCGGCCTGGACCCGGCGTCCGTCGACGGGCCCCAGGTCTTCACCGCCCGCTCGGCGGACGGGCAGACCAGTTGGCGGGTGGGCGCGATCCGGGTGCCCGGCACCCCGTTCAGCGACGAGGTCGTCCTCCTGGTGGGGCTCGACCTCGCCGAGGACGAGGAGACCCTCGGCTGGCTGGTGCGGATCGAGCTGGTGGTCGGCCTGCTGGTCCTCGCGGTACTGGGTGTCGCCGGCTACCTGGTGGTGCGCAACAGCCTGCGGCCCCTCGTCGAGGTCGAGCACACGGCCCAGGCGATCGCCGCCGGCGACCTGTCCCGCCGCGTGCCCGACGGCGACGACCGGACCGAGGTCGGCCGGCTGTCGCAGGCGCTGAACGGCATGCTCGGCCGGATCGAGAGCTCCTTCCGCGCCCAGCAGGCCTCCGAGGAGCACGCCGTCGCCTCCGAGGCCCGGATGCGCCGGTTCGTCGCGGACGCCAGCCACGAGCTGCGCACCCCGCTCACCTCCATCCGCGGCTTCGCCGAGCTGCACCGGCAGGGCGCGGTCCACGGCCCGGAGGACACCGGCCGGCTCATGCAGCGGATCGAGTCCGAGGCGACCCGGATGGGGCTGCTCGTCGAGGACCTGCTGCAGCTGGCCCGGCTGGACCAGCAGCGGCCGCTGGCACTGGGCCCCGTCGACCTGGCCGAGCTGGCCGGCGACGCCGTGCACGACGCCCGCGCCGTCGCCCCCGACCGCTCGCTCAGCCTGCAGCTGGACCCCTCGCTCACCGACGTCCCCGTCGTGCGCGGCGACGAGGCGCGGTTGCGCCAGGTGATCGGGAACCTGGTCACCAACGCGCTGACCCACACCCCCGCCGACACCCGGGTGACCATCCGGGTGGCCGAGGACCAGGCGGAGCCCGGCTGGCTCGTCCTCGCGGTCACCGACGAGGGCCCCGGCCTGGCCCGGGCCGAC
This sequence comes from Modestobacter sp. VKM Ac-2979, assembly GCF_026967995.1. Taxonomy (NCBI): domain Bacteria; kingdom Bacillati; phylum Actinomycetota; class Actinomycetes; order Geodermatophilales; family Geodermatophilaceae; genus Modestobacter; species Modestobacter sp. VKM Ac-2979. The sequence goes on along the minus strand of NZ_JAPVBO010000002.1, from coordinate 739,824 downwards.
GCCGACCGGGTGTTCGAGCGGTTCTACCGCGCCGACGCCTCGCGGACCCGGGCCGCAGGGGGCACCGGCCTCGGGCTGTCCATCGTCGCCGCGCTGGTCGAGGCGCACGGCGGCCGGGTCGAGCTGCGCACCGCCCCCGGCGAGGGCGCCACCTTCGCCGTCCACCTGCCCCGGTCCGGTCCGCCCGCCCCGCCTGCGGACCAGGCGCCCGGCCCCTCCTGACCCGGCCGTCGGGCCGCCTGGTCTGATCCACGGGTGACGATCGAGGGGACTGCGACCGAGGCCGAGCTGCTGGCGGCCGTCACCGACCTGGGCAGCGCCCTGCGCGAGCTGGTCGGCACCGCGGTGACGACGACGGTGCCGGCTGCCGAGCTGCGGTCGGCGGCCGTCGCCGTCCGGCAGGTCACCGCCCGGCTGTCGGCCGCCCGACGCAGCCGGGACCAGCTGCCGGCGCTCGACGACCCGGGGCAGGCGCGCCGGGTCTTCAACCCGGTCAGCGGCGTCGGGAACCCGCTGGCCCCGCCCCTGGTCATCCGGCGCGAGGACGACGGCGTCGTCACCGAGGTGGCGCTGGGGCTGGCCTACGAGGGCCCGCCGAGCTACGTGCACGGCGGGATCAGCGCGCTGATGATGGACCAGCTGCTCGGCTCCGCGGCGATCGCGGCCGGGCTCTGGGGCATGACGGCGCGGCTGGAGCTGGACTACCGCCGTCCGGTGCCCCTGGAGACGGCGCTGGTGCTGCGGGCGGCGGTCCGGGAGAGCGCCGGCCGCCGGACCACGGTCTCCGGGACGATCGCGCTGGCCGCGGCCCCGGACCAGCCGCTGGTGGAGGCGCGCGGTGTGTTCGTGACGCCCCGGCCGGAGCAGGCCGCTGCCTACTTCTCCGCCATCACCGATGCCTCCGGCCGGTCGACCCCACCCGGCCGCCCCGGGGACGCGACCGCGGTCGTCGAGCAGCCCGGCACCACCGGCTGAGCCGACCGGCCGCCGGGCCCGGGTGCGCCATGCCGGACACTGGTGCCGGGAATCCCCACCACGTCGATGGGGTTGCCCCACTGATCGCGTCGCCGGCCGGCGACGTCTGCCGTCGTCCCCGGGAGCTCGACAGCGTGTCCATCGCCGACCACCGGCTCACCCAGCTGCAGACGCTGGAGGCCGAGTCCGTCCACGTGATCCGCGAGGTGGCAGCCGAGTCCGAGCGGCCGGTCCTGCTGTTCTCCGGCGGCAAGGACTCGATCGTCATGCTCGAGCTCGCCCGCAAGGCGTTCGCTCCGGCCCGCATCCCCTTCCCGGTGATGCACATCGACACCGGGCTGAACTTCCCCGAGGTCCTGGAGTTCCGGGACAAGCGGGTCGCCGAGCTGGGCGTGGAGCTGGTGGTCGCCTCGGTGCCCGACGCCATCGCCGCCGGCACGGTGCGCCAGGAGCCCAACGGGTCGCGCAACCGGATCCAGACCCCGGTGCTGCTGGACGCCGTGGAGCAGCACGGCTTCACCGCCCTCTTCGGCGGCGCACGGCGCGACGAGGACAAGGCCCGGGCCAAGGAGCGGATGTTCTCCTTCCGCGACGAGTTCGGCCAGTGGGACCCGAAGAACCAGCGCCCCGAGCTCTGGGACCTCTACAACGGCCGCACCCACCTCGGTGAGTCGATCCGGGTGTTCCCGCTGTCGAACTGGACCGAGCTGGACATCTGGGGTTACGTCCTCCAGGAGGAGATCGGGATCCCGCCGCTGTACCTGGCGCGGGAACGGGACGTCGTCGACCGCCAGGGGATGCTCTACGCGGTCAACGAGTTCATCACGCCCCGGGACGGCGAGCAGGTGCTGCGCGAGAGCGTCCGGTACCGCACCGTCGGCGATGCGAACCTGACCGCGGCCGTCCGCTCGACGGCCACCAGCATCGAGGAGGTCATCGCCGAGATCGCGGTGACCCGGCTGACCGAGCGCGGCGCCACCCGCGGTGACGACAAGGTCAGCGACGCCGCCATGGAGGACCGCAAGAAGGAGGGCTACTTCTGATGGCGGTCCTGATGGCGGCGAGCACGCGCGGCCAGCGCGGCCTCCAGCCGCTCGACCTCGGCCTGCTGCCCCTGGACGCGGGCCCGGCGCAGCGAGCGCCGCATGCGCCGGCGGCGGTCGACCAGCACCCGGACGACGACGCCCAGCAGCACCAGCCCGGTCAGCCAGCCCACCACCTCGGGCACGCCCGGGCCCAGTGGCGCCCCGAACGCCGCGCCGATCAGACCGCTGGCCCACTCGGTGACGACGTAGCCGACGACGTAACCCAGCAGCACGACCATCAGCGCGGGCACTGCGGCAGCGAAGACGAACACCGTCACCTCTCCGTGGACGTGGGGCCCAGCGTCCGCCTCCGCGGAGCCGCCCGCCAGCGAGACCTCCGACGAGACAGGGAAGAGGCCGCCCGATGACCTCCGCCGAGGCACCCATCGACGTCCACTCCGCCGCCGCCGAGGCGGCCGCGGAGATCGCGCACGCCCGCAAGGACATCCTGCGCATCGCCACCGCCGGCTCCGTCGACGACGGCAAGAGCACGCTGATCGGCCGGTTGCTGTACGACAGCAAGGCCGTGTTCGAAGACCAGTACGCCGCGATCGAGCGGGCCAGCCGGGGCGACTACGTCGACCTGGCGCTGCTCACCGACGGGCTGCGCGCCGAGCGCGAGCAGGGCATCACGATCGACGTCGCCTACCGCTACTTCAGCACCCCGCGGCGCACGTTCATCCTCGCCGACACCCCCGGGCACGTGCAGTACACCCGCAACATGGTCACCGGCGCCTCGACCGCGGACCTGGCGATCGTGCTGGTCGACGCCCGCAAGGGCATGGTCGAGCAGAGCCGCCGGCACGCCTTCCTGGCCTCCCTGCTGCGAGTGCCGCACCTGGTGGTCGCGGTGAACAAGATGGACCTGGTCGACTGGTCGGAGGACGTCTTCGAGGGCATCCGCGACGAGTTCACCGCCTTCGCCACCAAGCTCGAGGTCCCCGACCTGACGGTCGTCCCGATCTCCGCGCTGCAGGGCGACAACGTGGTGACCCGGTCCACGCACATGCCCTGGTACGAGGGCACCTCGCTGCTGCACCACCTGGAGCACGTGCACGTGGCCAGCGACCGGAACCTCGTCGACACCCGGTTCCCGGTCCAGTACGTGGTCCGGCCGCAGTCCGACGCCTTCCACGACTACCGCGGCTACGCCGGCCGGGTCGGGGCCGGCGTGCTGCGCCCCGGCGACGAGGTTCAGGTGCTGCCCAGCGGGCTGACCACCACGATCACCGCGATCGACGGGCCGAACGGCCCGGTGGAGGCGGCCTTCCCGCCCATGTCGGTGACCGTGCGGCTGGCCGACGACCTCGACGTCTCCCGCGGCGACATGATCTGCCGCCCGCACAACGCCCCGCAGGTCACCCAGGACCTCGACGCGCTGGTCTGCTGGATGGCCGATGCCCCGTTGACCCCGCGGATGCGGCTGGCCGTCAAGCACACCACCCGCACGGTGCGCGCGATGGTCAAGGAGCTGCAGTACCGGCTGGACGTCAACACGCTGCACCGGGAGACCGACGCGACCGGGCTGGGCCTCAACGACATCGGCCGGGTGCGGCTGCGCACCACCCAGCCGCTGTTCGTCGACGACTACCACCGCAACCGGGTGACCGGCCGCTTCATCCTGATCGACGAGGCGACCAACGCCACCGTCGGCGCCGGGATGCTCACCCCCGCAGGCTGATGGCCGCAGGACCCCGTCCTCCCCGGGGCGGGGTCGTGCGGCGGTGACCGACGTCGCCGCACCGCGGGTCCGCTCGCGGGGCGCGGTGCTGCTGCTGGTCGCGGCGATCGTCGCCGTGGCGCTGAACCAGCGGCCGGCCGTCGTCGCGGTGGCGCCACTGCTGGGCGCCCTGCGTGCGGACACCGGCCTCAGCAGCGCGCTGGCCGGCCTGCTGACCGCGCTCCCGGTGCTCTGCTTCGGCGCCTTCGCCCCGCTCGCCCCACGGCTGGCCCGCCGGATCGGGCTGGAGACGGCGGTGGCAGCCTCGCTGGTGCTGCTGGCCGGTGGCATCGCCCTGCGGGTGCTGCCCCCGGTCGCGCTCCTGTACGCCGGCACCCTGGTGGCCGGCGCGGCGATCGCCATCGCGAACGTGCTGATGCCGGCCTACGTCAAACGGGAGTTCACCCGGCCCGGCGCGGTGATGGGCGCCTACTCCGCGTCGCTGAACGTCGGCGCGGCCGCCGCCGCGGGGCTCACCGTGCCGATCGGTGCGGCGCTCGGGGTGGAGTGGCGGGTGGCGCTCGCCTCCTGGCTGGTGCTGGCCCTCGCGGCCCTGGCGCTCTGGCTGCCGGTGGCGGGGGTGCGCGGCACCCGGACGGCGCCGCCGGAGGCCGGCTCGTGGTCGCTGCTGCGGCAGCCGCTGGCCCGGCAGGTGACCGCCTACCTGGGCCTGCAGAGCGTGCAGTTCTACTCCTTCGCCGCCTGGCTGCCCACCCTGCTGGCCGACGCCGGGGTGCCGGTGCGGGAAGCCGGGCTGCTGCTGGCGGCGACCAACGTCACCGGCGCCCTCGGGGCACTGCTGGTGCCGGCCGCGGCCGGTCGGATGCCGACCCAGCGGCCGCTGGTGGCCGGCGTGCTGGCCGCGTACGCCGTCGGGCTGGGCGGGCTGCTGCTCGCCCCGGCCAGCGGCACGTTGGTCTGGGTGGCCGTGTTCGGCGTGGCCCAGGGCGGCGGGTTCGCCCTGGCGCTGACGCTCATCGTGCTGCGCAGCCCGAGCCCGCTGGTGGCCGCCCAACTGGGTGGCGTGGCCCAGTGCCTGGGGTACCTGGTCGCCTCGACCGGGCCGGTGGCGCTGGGGGCGCTGCACGACGCCACGGCCGGGTGGACCTGGCCCCTGGTGCTGCTGATCGCGCTGCTGACCCCGATGGTCTGGGCCGGCTGGGGTGCCGCGCGCGACGCCGTCCTGGACCCCGGAGAGCCGAGGACGGCGTCGCGGCCGGACTAGGCCGTCGGGTCGGTCGCGGCGTCCGGCTGCGGGGCGTTCGCGGCCTCGCCGTTCCAGTCCCTGCCGGCCTCGTCGGCGTTCTCGGAGGCGCTGTCGGTCTGCCCGGCGACGGTCTCCACCATCTCCTCGTCGGACAGGCCCTGTCCGGCGGGCTCGGTGTGGCTGGTCGGCTCACTCATGCGACGACTCCTTCGTCTGACGGTCGCGGTCCCCCGGACCGTCCCCGTCCCGCCGGAACGGCAAACCAGCGCCGGTCAGGGCCCGGTGGGCTCGCCCACGGCGGCGGGCGACAGCTCGAACCACACCCGCTTGCCGCCGCGGTGCTCCTCGCACCCCCAGCGGTCCGCAATGGCATCGACCAACTGCATCCCCCGGCCCCGCTCCTCGGTGAGCGACAGCTCCCGGACCACCGGCAGCACCGCGGAGCCGTCCAGCACCCCGACCCGCAGCCAGGCACCGGCCAGGCTCAGCTCCAGGGTCAGCACGTGACCGCCGGCGTGGTCCACGACGTTGGCCACCAGCTCGGTGACCAGCAGCTCCGCGTCCTCCGGGTCCTGCGGTGCGCGCCAGCTGCGCATCACGTCACGGACGAGACGCCGGGCCAGCGGGACGCTGCTCGCCCGGAGCGGCAGGTCGACGCTCGCGGTGAAGGAGGACACGGGTCTCATCTCGGCAGCCTGAGTTCCGGTTGTCCGCAACCGGCATGGGCACCACCATCCCATCGAGTGCGCCGATGCGCAATGCGCGTTGCATGTCATGGTCATTGCATGCAAGATCTGTTCAGTTCAGTAGTGCGCAACTGGACTTTCGAGCCGAACGGCTCGTACCGATGCCCGAGGGGGGGTGAGGGTGTGACCGAGACCGATGGACCGTTCGAGGACGACGCCACCCGCGCCCTGCGCACCCTGCTCACCGAGCTGGACGCCTGCACCGCCCAGCTGGAGCAGGCGAAGGCGCGGGCAGAGGCGCTGCTCGCGGCCCGGGCGTCCGGCCTGCCCTGGCAGGACGTCGTCGGCTCGGAGGCGCGCCCGCTGATCGTGGAGCGGATCAGCACCGTGCTCGGCGCCCTCTCCACCGCCGGGCATGCCTGGCGGCGCGAGCAGGCCGCCGCCCTGCAGGCCGAGGACGTGAGCATCAACCGGATCGCCGCGATGTTCGGCGTGACCCGCCAACGGATCTCCGCCCTGCTCCGCGAGGCGAACGACCCCGCCTGACCGGCGCGGCCCTGGCTGGGCCGTCAGGCGCTGATCGCGTCGATCGCCTTGTAGACCCGCTGTTCGGAGATCGGCCGGGGGGTGCCGACGGTCTGCGCGAACAGCCCCACCCGGAGCTCCTCGATCATCCAGCGCACCCGGGTGACCGGGTCGTCCGGCGCCCCGGTCGGCGGTGCGGCCGCACGCAGCTGCGCGTACTCGGCCGTCACCGCGGCGACCTGCGCGGTCCACAGTTCGTCGCGGGCGGCGTTGGCCGGCAGCTTCTCCAGCCGGTGGGCCATCGCCGTCAGGTACCGCACGAGGTCCGGCAGCCGGCGCCGGCCGGCGGTGGCGACGAACCCGCGGTGCAGCAGCCCGCCCATCTGGGCGCGCAGGTCGGCGATCGCCGCCTCCGGCACCCGGCGTCCGGGCGCGGCACCGATGGCGATGGCCACCTCGCGGGCCTGGGTCAGCACCGCCTCCACCCGGCGGACGGCGTCGGAGGTCAGCGGCAGCAGCTGCTCCCGCGCCGAGGCGACCAGCGCGGTGAACGCCGCCTCGGTGCGCGGTGGACCGCCGCCCGCGGCGATGAGCTCGTCGGCCGCCGCGTCCACGCAGTCGGCCACCAGGTCGGGGATCTCGCCGTCCGGGTTGAACTGCAGTGCCAGCCGGCTGCGTGGGCCCAGCCCCTTGACCACCTGCTTGACCGGTGCCCCGGCGACCAGCACCAGCAGCCGCCGCGCGCCGCGCCAGCCCAGCCGGGTCGCCTCCGCCTGGGTGGCCACCACCCGGACGCCGACCGTCGCGCCCTCGTCGACCAGCGCGGGGTACGCGGTGACCACGTGACCGCCGCGCTGCACCTCCACGGTCGCCGGCAGGTCCCCGAAGGTCCAGCTGGTCTGGCCGGTGCGCTCGTAGGTGGAGGCCGCCCGCGCCAGGCTGGCCCGGGCGTGCGGTGCCACCTCGGCGCGCAGCGCGGTCAGGTCCTTGCCTTGGGCCAGCGGACGCTGCTGGTCGTCGAGCACCCGAAAGGTCGCCCGCAGGTGGGCGGGCACCTCGGCCGGCTGCCAGGCGTCGGGCGGGATGACGACCGAGGTGGCCCGGCGCAGCTCGCGCTCAAGCGCCGGCAACAGCGGCTCGGTGGGGTCGATGTGCGGCAGCACCTCGCGCACCCGGTCGGGGATCGGCACCAGCCCGCGGCGCAGCTGCTTGGGCAGGGAGCGCAGCAGCTCGGTGACCAGCGCCGCCCGCTGCCCGGGCACGGTGAACGCCAGGGACTCCCCGGAGGTCGCGGCCAGGGTGTCCAGCACGCCCAGCGGGACGTCGACGGTGACGCCGTCCTCGGCCGCTCCCGGGGCGAACGCGTAGGACAGCGGCAGGGTCAGCCCCTGGGTCAGCCGCACCTCGTCCGGGTAGTCCTCGGCCTGCACCTGCCCGGCGGCCGCGGCGTTGGTGAGCATCTCCGGGGTGAAGGTCAGCAGGTCCGGCTGGGTCCGCCGGGCCTCCTTCCACCAGCGGTCGAAGTGCCGGGTGGAGACGACGTCGGCCGGCACCCGGGCGTCGTAGAGCTCGAACACCGTCTCGTCGTCCACCCGGATGTCCCGGCGGCGGGCCCGCTCCTCCAGCTCGGCGACCCGCTCGATCGCGGCCTGGTTCTCCGCCCAGAACCGGTGGTGCGTCGTCCACTCGCCCTGCACCAGGGCGTGCCGGATGAACAGCTCGCGGGAGACCACCGGGTCGATCGAGCCGTACTGCACCCGCCGGCCCACCACCAGCGGCAGGCCGTAGAGGGTGACCCGCTCGGTGGCGACGACCGAGCCGCGCTTGGCGTCCCACCGCGGCTCGCTGTACTGCCGGTTCACCAGGTGGTCGGCCAGCCGCTCGACCACCTCCGGCTCCACCCGGGCCACGGTGCGGGCGAAGAGCCGGCTGGTCTCGACCAGCTCCGCGGCGACCACCCAGCGCGGCGGCTTCTTGGCCAGCGGGGTGCCCGGGGCGATCACGAACCGGGTGTTGCGGGTGCCGAGGTACTCCCGGCCGGGCCGGCCGGGCTTGCCGCTGCGGTCCTTGACCGGCTCGGCCTGCATGCCGACCTGGGAGAGCAGCCCGGCCAGCAACGAGGCGGTGACGCCCCGCTCGTCGGGGGCCGGGGCCAGCGAGCCGGTGGTCATGCCCAGCCGGCGAGCGGTGCTGCGCAGCTGACCGTGCAGGTCCTGCCACTCCCGGATCCGCAGGTAGTGCAGGAACTCCTTCTTCACGGTGCGCCGGAACTGGTTGCCCGACAGCTCCTCGGCCCGCTCCGCCAGGTAGCTCCACAGGTTCAGCAGGGCGAGGAAGTCGGAGTTCTCGTCGGCGAACCGCTTGTGCAGCTCGTCGGCGGCCTGCTGGTGCTCGGCCGGGCGCTCCCGCACGTCCTGCACGGTGAGGCCGGCGGCGATGACCAGCACCTCCTCCAGCACCCCGCGCCGGTCCGCCTCCACGACCATCCGGGCGATCCGGGGGTCCAGCGGCAGCGCGGCCAGCGCCCGCCCGGTCTCGGTGAGCTTCCCGTCGCCGTCCAGGGCGGCGAGCTCCTGCAGCAGGGCGAGACCGTCGGCGACCGCCCGGCGGTCCGGCGGGTCGATGAACGGGAAGTCGGCGACGTCGCCCAGGTCGAGCGAGGCCATCTGCAGCAGCACCGAGGCGAGGTTGGTGCGCAGGATCTCCGGGTCGGTGTACTCCGGCCGGGCGTCGTAGTCGTCTTGCGTGTACAGCCGGATCGCGATGCCCTCGCTGGTGCGCCCGCACCGGCCGGAGCGCTGCCGGGCCGAGGCCTGGCTGACCGGCTCGATGGGCAGCCGCTGCACCTTCGTGCGATGGCTGTACCGGGAGATCCGCGCGGTGCCCGGGTCGACGACGTACTTGATGCCGGGCACCGTCAGTGACGTCTCGGCGACGTTGGTGGCCAGCACGATCCGGCGGCCGGTGTGCGCCTGGAAGACCTTGTGCTGGTCGGCGGCCGACAGCCGGGAGTAGAGCGGCAGGACGTCGATGGGGGTGCCGTTGCGCTCCGTCGTCCCACCCAGGGCCTCGGCGGTGTCCCGGATCTCGCGCTCACCGGCGAGGAAGACCAGCACGTCGCCCGGTCCCTCGGTGACCAGCTCGGCGCAGGCGTCGACGATCGCGGAGGTCTGGTCCCGGTCGGGGTCGGCCTCGGGCTCGTCGGGGTCGATCACCGGCCGGTAGCGGACCTCGACCGGGTAGGTGCGCCCGCTGACCTCGACGACCGGCACCTTTGTGCCGCCCTCCTCCCCACCACCAAAATGGCCATTTTGGTGGCCGGAGAAGTGCTTGGCGATCCGGTCGACGTCGATGGTCGCCGAGGTGATGACCAGCTTCAGGTCCGGACGGCGGGGCAGCAGCCGGGCCAGGTAGCCCAGCAGGAAGTCGATGTTGAGGCTCCGCTCGTGGGCCTCGTCGATGATGATCGTGTCGTACTGGCGCAGCATCCGGTCGCGCTGCACCTCGGCCAGCAGGACGCCGTCGGTCATCAGCTTGACCAGCGTCTTGTCGCCGACCTCGTCGGTGAACCGGACCTTCCAGCCGACGGTCTCGCCCAGCGGGGAGCCGATCTCCTCGGCGATCCGCTCGGCCACCGTGCGGGCGGCCAGCCGCCGCGGCTGGGTGTGCCCGATCCGGCCGCGCACCCCGCGGCCCAGCTCGAGCAGGATCTTCGGCAGCTGAGTGGTCTTGCCCGAGCCGGTCTCGCCGGCCACCACGACCACCTGGGAGTCGCGCAGCGCGGCGGCGATGTCCTCGCGGCGCTGGCTGACCGGCAGCTCCTCCGGGTAGCTGACCACCGGGACGGCGGCGCGACGGCGGGCGATGCGCTCCTCGGCGGCGGCGACGTCCGCGGCGATCTGCTCGTGCTGGCGGGCGCGGGCGGCCGGGTCCTTGGTGCGCCGGGTGCCGTCGAGCCGTCGGCGGAGCCGGTGCTCGTCGGCGAGGGTGAGTGCGGACAGCCGGGACCGGAGGTCGTCGTGCGGGGTGGTCACGGGGTGCTCGCAGTTCCTTGGAGAGAGGGGACGACCACCCAGGGTCTCACCTCCCCGGCCACGGTCGCAGGCGTCACACTCCATGCAGCATGCAACTGGTTGCGTGCACCGCGCAACGGATTGTATGGTGCAACGGTTCCTCCGGCGCACCGTCGCGCTGCGCAGACCCGCCGCGAACCCCCGGAGCAGTGATGACCGACCTCGCCCGCCACCCGGACCAGAGGGTGGCCCTCGGCGACGAACTCGGCCGCCTGATGCGGGTGATGCACGCGCTCAAGACCCTGGCCACCGACGACTCCGGCCCCGACGCCCGGGAGCGGGCGGCGCACGTGCTGCTGTTCCCCCTGACCCGGCTGGGTCCGCTCCGGCAGGGTGCGCTCGCCGAGATGGTGCACGCCGACCCCTCGACGGTCAGCCGGCACGTCACCCTGCTCGTCGACCAGGGGCTGGTGCGCCGGGTCGCCGACGAGCGGGACGGCCGGGCCAGCCGGCTCATCGTGACCCCCGCCGGCGAGGCCGCCCTGGAGCGGCTGCGCGAGGAGCGCAACGCCCACCTGGCGCAGGCCACCGCCAGCTGGACCCCGGCCGAGCTCGACTCCTTCACCACCGCGCTGCAGCGGTTCGTCCAGGACCTCACCGACCACCTCCCGACCCCCGGTGCCCCAGCTGGCAGCGCCGGGGACGACCGCGAGGAGAAGAAGGACCGATGACCCAGACCAGCGACCGCGCGACCGGGGCCACCCGCCGGGACGCCCGCGCCGCCGCGGCGGCGCCCGACGCCTCCGGGGTGTTCACCCACCGCCAGATCATGACGATCCTGGGCGGCCTCCTGCTCGGCATGTTCCTCGCCGCGCTGGACCAGACCGTGGTGTCCACGGCGATCCGCACGATCGCCGACGACCTGAACGGCTACGACCTGCAGGCGTGGGCGACCACGGCGTTCCTGATCACCTCCACGATCACCACGCCGCTCTACGGCAAGTTGAGCGACATGTACGGCCGCCGGCCGTTCTACCTGTTCGCGATCGCCGTCTTCGTCATCGGCTCGATGCTCTGTGGTCTGGCCGACACGATGTACCAGCTGGCCGTCTACCGGGCGATCCAGGGCATCGGTGCCGGTGGGCTGATGTCCCTGGCGCTGGCGATCATCGCCGACATCGTGCCGCCGCGGGAGCGCTCGAAGTACCAGGGGTACTTCATGGCCGTCTTCGGCACCTCCAGCGTGCTCGGCCCGGTCATCGGCGGCTTCTTCGCCGGCCAGTCCGCGATCCTGGGCATCACCGGCTGGCGGTGGATCTTCTACGTCAACGTGCCGCTGGGCATCCTCGCGTTCGCCGTCGTCTTCAAGGTGCTGCACCTGCCGCACACCAAGCGCGAGCACCGCATCGACTTCCCCGGCGCCCTGGCCCTGATCACCTTCCTGGTGCCGCTGCTGATCGTCGCCGAGCAGGGCCGCACCTGGGGCTGGGACAGCACTGGCGCGCTGGTCTGCTACGCCCTCTCCGCCGTCGGCTTAGTGCTCTTCGTGCTGGCCGAGCGGGTCTACAAGGACGATGCGCTGCTGCCGTTGCGGATGTTCGCCAACCGGACGTTCGCGGTGACCAGCCTCAGCAGCATCGTGCTGGGCGCCGGCATGTTCGGCGGCATCCTGCTGCTGCCCCAGTACCTGCAGATCGTGCTCGGCTCCAGCCCCACCCAGGCCGGGCTGCAGATGATCCCGCTGGTCATGGGGATCATGGCCGGCTCGATCATCGCCGGTCAGGTCATCGCCCGGACCAGCGTGTACAAGCCGTTCCCGCTGGTCGGCGTGGTCTTCATCGTCACCGCGCTGGTGTCGCTGTCCGTCATCGTCGGCGCGGACACCTCGGTGTGGGCGCTGTTCCCCTTCATGACCCTGATGGGGCTGGGCCTGGGCTTCAACTTCCAGCCGGTCATCCTGGCGGTGCAGAACGCGGTCAGCCCGCGGGAGATCGGCGTCGCCACCTCGTCGGTGACGTTCTTCCGGCAGATGGGCGGCACCCTGGGGACGGCGGTCTTCCTCTCCGTGCTGTTCACCCGGCTGCCCACCGACATCGGCAGGGAGGTCTCCGCCGCCGCTGCCGCCGACCCGGCACTGGCCCCGCAGCTGCAGGCGGCAGCCGGCAACGCGGCCGACCTGTCGGACACCTCCTTCATCCAGGAGCTGCCCAGCGCCGTCGCCCTGCCGTTCAAGGCCGGCTTCGCCGACTCGATCGACATGGTCTTCCTGATCGCCGCCGGCGTGGTCGCGTTGGGCTTCTTCGTGCTGCTCTTCCTGCCCCAGCTGGAGCTGCGGACCCAGTCCGGCATCCAGGCCCAGCAGGCCGGCGCCCGCGAGGTCACCGACGACCCGACCACGGCAGCGGCGCACGCGGCCGGTGTCGCGGCGCCGACGTCGGTCGAGCCGCCGGTCGACGACGCCGACCGCACCGACCGGCGCCTGGACGACGACCGGGTGGGCGCACCGACGTCCGGCGGGGGCCGGCACGAGGCGGCGCCGGACCAGCCGACCGGGCTGGACAGCGTCCCGGCCGACCACCTGCCCGACGGGGCGCGCAACCAGTGCTGACCGCTCCTCGCGGTCAGTGGGTGAGCTTGAGCCCGACGACGCAGCCGACGATCCCGGCCAGCAGCAGCACGCGGACGACGGTGACCGGCTCGTCCCCCGACCACATCGCCCAGCCTGCGGTCAGCGTCGCACCGATGCCCACCCAGACGGCGTACGCCGTGCCGATCGGCAGGCCGCGCATCGCGTAGGCCAGCCCGGCCATGCTCCCGGCGAGGCCGACCGCGAAGACCACGGTCGGCGTCAGCCGGGTGAACCCCTCGGACCGGCCGAGGGCGGTGGCCCAGACGGCCTCGAGCACGCCGGAGAGGACGAGGACGAGCCAGTACACCGGACCTCCAGGTACACCGTCTTGTCGCTGTCCGGGTACGGCGTGCTCGTCCGGGGGCCCGGAGCCGGGCCCGTCCCCAGCCTCGCACGGTCGGGGACGGGCCGCGTCAGCTGCCGGGGGTGAAGACGGCGCGCACGCAGCCGTCCTCCTTGGCCTTGAACATCTGGTAGCCGCGCGGCGCCTCGCTCAGCGGCAGCACGTGGGTGGCCAGGTGCTCGGTGGTCAGCTCCCCCCGCTCCATCCGCTCGAGCAGCTCGGGGATGTAGCGCTGGGCGTGCACCTGCGCCCCGCGGAGGGTGATGCCCTTGTTCATCAGCGCACCCAGCGGGAACTTGTCCACCATCGCGGCGAAGACCCCGAGGGTGAAGATGCTCCCGCCCTTGCGGCAGGCCATGATCGCCTCACGGAGGGCGGTGGGCCGGTCGGTCTGCAGCCGCATCTGCTGCTTGACCTGGTCGTAGACCCCCGCGGCGCCGGAACTGTGCGCCTCCATGCCGACCGCCTCGATGCAGACGTCGGGCCCGCGGCCACCGGTCCGCTCGCGCAGCTCGGCGAGGACGTCGGTGCTGGAGTAGTCGATGGCCTCGGCACCCACGTGCTCCCGCACCTGCTGGAGCCGCTCGGGGACGCGGTCGACGACGAAGACCTGCTCGGCCCCCAGCAGCATCGCCGCCCGCGCCGCCATCTGGCCCACCCCGCCGGCGCCCCAGACGGCCACGACGTCGCCGGGCTTCGTGCCGGCCAGGTCGGCGCCCATCCAGCCGGTCGAGGCCGCGTCGGAGGCGAACAGCGCCCGGGTGTCGGAGATGCCCTCGGGGACGACGAAGGTGCCGACGTCGGCGTAGGGCACGCGGATGTACTCCGCGTGACTGCCGGCGTAGCCGCCCATCGCGTGCGAGTAGCCGAGACAGCCGCCGGGGCTCTGCCCCCACAGACCCTCGGTGATCCCGGGGTTCGCGTTGCCGTTGTCGCAGAGCGAGTACTGCTCCTGCTTGCAGTACCAGCAGTTCCCGCAGGCGGCGAACGGGGCGCCGACGACGCGGTCGCCGACCTTGCGGTGCCGCACGGCGGGCCCGGCCTCGACGATCTCGCCGATGAACTCGTGGCCCAGCACGTCGCCGGCCCGCATGAAGGGGATGTACCCGCCCAGCAGGTGCAGGTCCGACCCGCAGGTGACCGACTGCTTCACCTTCAGGATCACGTCGTGGTCGTTGAGCAGCTGCGGCTCGGGCACCTCCTCGACGGAGACCTCGTTCACGCCGGTCCAGGTCGCGGCCTTCACAGCACGCCCTCCTTCGGTGCTCGCTCGACCATCCCGTCGAGGGCCTTGCCCTGCGGGGTCTGCTTGCGGAGACCGTGCGGCTGCGGCTCGTTCCGGAGCACCTCGCCGGTCTCGATCCGCTGCTTGGCCTCCCGCAGCGCCGAGCGCAGCTCACCCAGTTCGTCCTCACCGACCCGCTCGCGGAAACGGGCGGCCAGCTCGGCTCCGCGCTCGCCCGGGGCCGGGGTCACCCGGATCTCCACCCGGTCGCCGAACCGCACCAGCGGCGCCGGCGTCGTCGTCCGCAGCTCGTCGGGGTCGGTGAGCACGGTGACGGCCCGCCAGCGCCGGGCGGCCGTGTCCGGGTCGTCGGTCACCGACGCCTGACCGACGCCGGGGAGTCGGAGGTGCTGGAGCTGCTGGAGTGCACCGCTGCCGGCCTCGGTGGCCAGCCCGGCCGCACGAGCCAGGATCTTCGGTAGGGGCATGCCGCGCTACCTACCCGGGCCGGCCGGGCGACCAACCCCGGACAGTGCGACACGCTGCACGCCGACCGTCCGACGCTGGTCGCCGAGCACCGCCGGTGACCACCACCGTGCGCCTAACCTGGCAGGGGCCGGCCACCCGCCCCGCCGACACCGCCGTCGTCAAGGAGCCCCCGTGCGCTCGTCGCTCGTCCTGTCCCCCCGTGACCTCGAGTTCCTGCTGCACGAGTGGCTGCAGGTCGAGACCCTGACCAAGCGGGAGCGGTACGCCGAGCACTCGCGGGAGACGTTCGACGCCGTCCTGGAGCTGGCCGAGCAGATCGCCACCGAGCAGTTCGCCCCGCACAACCGCAAGGCCGACGAGAACGAGCCGCACGTCGTCGACGGCAAGGTGGTGCTGATCCCGGAGGTGGCGGCCGCGCTGCGGGTCTTCGCCGAGGCCGGGATGAACGCCGCCGCACTGCCCGAGGAGCTCGGCGGGCTGCAGCTGCCGGCGGTGGTGAACCAGGCGGTGCACGTGTGGTTCCAGGCGGCCAACATCGGCACCTCGGCCTATCCGTTCCTGACGATGGCCAACGCGAACCTGCTGGTCGCCCACGCCACCCCGGAGCAGGTGCAGACCTACGTGCCGCCGATGGCCGAGGGCCGCTGGTTCGGCACGATGGCGCTGTCGGAGCCGCAGGCCGGGTCGTCGCTGGCCGACATCACCACCCGCGCCGTCCCCCAGGACGACGGCAGCTACCGGCTGACCGGCAACAAGATGTGGATCTCGGCCGGGGACCACGAGCTGACCGAGAACATCGTCCACCTGGTGCTGGCCAAGGTGCCCGGGGGGCCGGCCGGGGTGAAGGGCATCTCGCTGTTCATCGTGCCGAAGTTCCTGGTCAACGAGGACGGGTCGCTCGGCGAGCGGAACGACGTCGTGCTGGCCGGCCTGAACCACAAGATGGGCTACCGCGGGACGACGAACACCCTGCTGAACTTCGGCGAGGGCGTGCACACCCCCGGCGGGCAGCCCGGCGCCGTCGGCTTCCTGGTCGGCGAGCAGCACCGTGGGCTGACCTACATGTTCCACATGATGAACGAGGCGCGGATCGGCGTCGGGATGGGCGCCACCGGGCTGGGCTACACCGGGTACCTGCACGCCGTCGACTACGCCCGGGACCGCACCCAGGGCCGGCCGCTGTCCGGCAAGGACCCCGCCGCGCCGCCGGTACCGATCGTCGAGCACCCGGACGTGCGGCGGATGCTGCTGGCCGGCAAGTCCTACGTCGAGGGCGGGCTGGCGCTGGGCCTGTACTGCGCTCGGCTGGTCGACGAGGAGCGCACCGCCGAGGACGAGGCCGACCGGCAGCGGGCGCACCTGCTGCTGGAGATGCTGACCCCGATCGCGAAGAGCTGGCCCTCGCAGTGGTGCCTGGCGGCCGACGACCTGGCCATCCAGGTGCACGGCGGCTACGGGTACACCCGCGACTACCCGGTCGAGCAGTTCTACCGGGACAACCGGCTGAACCCGATCCACGAGGGCACCCACGGCGTCCAGGCCCTGGACCTGCTGGGCCGCAAGGTCGTCATGTCCGGCGGGGCGGGCCTGAGCCTGCTCGGGGAGACGATCGCGGCGACCACCGCCCGGGCGGCCGGCACGCAGTGGGCCGACCTCGGCGAGCAGCTCGACGGCCTGGTGCAGCAGCTCGGGGCAGTGACCGCGACGCTGTGGGGGCAGGGCGATCCGCAGGTGGCGCTGGCCAACGCCAGCGTCTACCTGGAGGCGGCCGGTCACGTCGTCGTCGGCTGGCTGTGGCTGGAGCAGGCCCTGGCCACCGAGGGCCGGGACGGCGACTTCTACACCGGCAAGCGCCAGGCCGCGCGCTACTTCCAGCGCTGGGAGCTGCCCAAGGTCGGCCCGCAGCTGGCCCTGCTGGCCTCACTGGACACCACGGTCTTGGAGATGCGCAGCGACTGGTTCTGAACGCGACGACGGCGGCCCTCCGGGAGGAGGACCGCCGTGGTGGGGCAGTGCAGCGGCGCCGGGTGGGCGCCGAGGAGGTCAGGCGGCGTTCGCGGCGACCGGTGAGCGGTTGTCCGCCGCCGTGTGCCGTGCGCGCGGGCCCGATGCCGCGCGCTTCTCCGCCTCGTACCGCGCGGTGGACTGTGTCCCCATCGCGATGACCAGGGCCGTCAGGACCAGGAACCCGATCAGGGTCAACGCCGGCCAGAACACCATCTGTCGCTCTCCATGCTTCTCTTCGAGACTCGCCGGGACGCGCCCGCCGACTTCCGTCCGGCATCCACTGCCCGGCGCGGGGCGCGGTGAACCGCTGGTCACCCGGAATTCACCCAAACGAGTTGTGACGCTCCTCGCACCCGCCCTGGGGCGGCCGACCAGGCACGTCGGGGCGACGCGGCCCTCCTGCCACCCGGGACCGCCCGGTGTCGGATTCTCCGCCGATGGAGGAGTGCCAGGGGCCGGGCCGGGGCACCCACCGCTCGACAATGACGGCGCAACACCCTCGGAGGCCACGAATGGCCGGAGCCAGTGCGCGCGACCCCCGCGAGGGGGCGCGCAGTGACACTGCGCAGGACAACCGGGAGCGAGACATCGCTCCCGAGGACGACAACATCACGCACGAGCGGGCCGACTTCGCGCCCACCGGCGCAGACACCGCCACGGGTACCGGCGCGACGCTGAAGCGCACGGCCAAGGAGTTCAGCGAGGACGGGCTGACCGACTGGGCGGCCACGCTGACCTACTACGGCGTGCTGGCGCTGTTCCCGGCTCTCGCTGCACTGGCGTCGATCGTCGGCCTGCTCACCGACCCGGAGCAGCTCACCACCGCGCTCACCGAGGTCGTGCCGGCGCAGGCGGCCGACACGCTGAACCCGGTGATCGAGCAGGTCGCCGGCAGCCCGAGCGCCGCCGGCTTCGGTCTGGTCCTGGGTCTGTTCGGGGCCATCTGGTCGGCCTCGGGCTACGTCGGCGCCTTCACCCGGGCGGCCAACGTGGTCTACGAGACCCGCGAGGGCCGCAAGATCTGGAAGCTCAAGCCGCTGCAGCTGCTGGTCACCCTGATCGGCATCCTGTTCGCCGCGCTGATCCTGGCCATGCTGGTGCTGAGCGGCCCCGTCGTCGACGCCGTCGGCCAGGCGATCGGCCTGGGCGACACCGTGCTCACCATCTGGACCTGGATCAAGTGGCCGGTGATCCTGGTGCTGCTGGCGCTGATGATCGCGGTGCTCTACTACGCCACTCCGAACGCCAAGCTGCGCGGCTTCAAGTGGGTCAGCCCCGGTGCTGGCGTGGCCATCCTGGTGGCGGTCCTCGCCTCCGCGCTGTTCGCCTTCTACGTGGCGAACTTCAGCAGCTACAACGCCACCTACGGGGCGCTGGCCGGCGTGGTGATCTTCCTGATCTGGTTCTGGCTGATCAACCTCGCCCTGCTGTTCGGCATCGAGTTCGACGCCGAGATGGAGCGGAGCGTGGAGCTGAAGGCCGGCGTGCCGCGCGCCGAGAAGGAGATCCAGCTCGACGCCCGGGACGACCCGAAGCGTCAGCAGACCACCTGATCGACCCCTGCACACCCACGACGGCCCCCGGTCCAGCTGGACCGGGGGCCGTCGTGGTTCAGGTCGTCGCGTGTCCTCAGTCGGTCGGCCGGCGCATCGACCACATCTGGGCGGGCCGCTCGAACTGGGTGGCGATCTCCCAGCTGACCCCGGGCGGGCCGGTCTCCTTGCGGAAGTTGCCGACCGCCAGCCGGGCCAGGGCCGGGTCCTTGGCCACCCGGGCGGCCAACTCACGGGCGCGGCCCTCGACGGCGTCGTCGTCGTGGGTCTCCCACGCCAACCCGAGCCGCACCGCGCCCTCGCCGTCCAGTTCCTCGCCGAACAGCGCCATCGCCGCGGCCGCCTCGCGCCCGATCAGCCGGGACAGCAGCACGAAGTGCCCGCCGCCGGGGTGGATGCCGCGCTTGAGGAAGCCGCAGATCAGCCGGGCGTCCCGGGCGACGATCCGCAGGTCGGCGGCGAGCAGCATGTTCATCCCGGCGCCCACCGCCGAGCCGCGGACGGCGGCGATCGTCGGCACCCGCACCTGGCCGAGCCGGAAGAAGGAGTCGTAGATGGCCCCCATCCCGGCGTAGGCCTCGGGCGCCGCCGGGTCGCGGCCGGCGTCGGTCAGGGTCTGCACGTCCCCGCCGGCGCAGAACGACTTGCCGACCGCTTGCACCACGAGGGCGCCGACGTCGTCCCGGCCGTCGACCTCGTCGAAGGTCGCGATCAGCTCGGCCGCCATCGCGGGGGTGAGCGCGTTGCGGCGTTCCGGGGCGTTGAGCGTGACGACGGCGACGCCGTCGGTGACCTCGAGCTGGACCTCACCTGAACTGCCGGACATGCGACTCCCTCGCGTCGTCGGCCGACGGCGGTGCCGACCGTGTCCCTGCGATCAGACCACGAGGCAGGCGAGGTCTCTCATCGGCCGGTCGACTGCCCGTCGTCGCCGCGGCGGGCCAGCGGCACCCGCTCCACCCAGCCGGCGACCGTGGCCAGCCCGCGGCTGACCGCCTGACCGGCCGGGGCGATCCGCGCGGGGGCGTGCTGCACGCCCGCGTCGACCAGGTCACGGGTGCGGTCGAGCACGGTCAGCGGCAGCCCGGACAGGGCGTTGCCCGGCGGACGGCGGGACACCGTCGGGTGCGGCCGGGTCGGTGAGATGAGCCGGGCCAGCTGCCACTGCCGGCCCAGCCGGCGCAGCGCGTCGGCGTCCAGGGCCTCCTGCAGGCGGGGGAACAGCACGTCCTCCTCGTCCCGGACGTCCTCGCGCAGCACCTCCACCAGGCGGGACAGCGCGGCAGCCCGGCGCGGGTCGTCGTGCGGGAGGGTCTCCAGTTCGCTGACCAGCTCGTTGACCTCCTGGTGCTCCTCCTCGACCTGGCGGGTCAGCGCGTCACCATCGGGCAGCACCCGCCGGATCGCCGGCCAGAGCACGGTCTCCTCGGCGAAGGCGTGGCTGAAGACGAGCCGGTCGATCCGGCGCAGCACCCGCTCCTGGTCGGTGCCGGTGGTGCCGTCCAGCTCGTGCAGCAGCCGGTCCAGCTGCTCGTGGTCGTCTCGCTGACGGACGAGGACGCTGCCCGGCCCGCCGAGCTCCTCGACGGTCTGGTCGGCGATCGATCGGGGCATCAGGAACTCCTGGCGTGCGGCGGTGCGGCGTCCGGGGCTGGGACGTCTGATCCTCTGCCCCGCTCCGGTCGTCGGCATGCGCGCGCCTCGCTCGAGACCCGTTACGCCACCGTCCACGGTGGCGGCAGGTTCCGGAACTTGTCGGCCGACACCGAGAGGCGGACCGCGCCGTGACCGATCGCCGACACGCGCAGGCGACCTGGGCGGACTCGGTGACATGGAGCGGAGATCGCCTGCACGATCCGCCAGAGGACGCCAGACTGCTGTGAATCGGGTCACCCGAAAGGGTTGTCCAGGTGCGGACTCGTCCCTACGGTTGTCGCCGAAAGTCATTCGAAACTTTCGGAGCGTGATCGGGGTGGTGCTCCCGCCGCCCCGCCCCACCCGTCCCTCATCGTGGAGCCGGACATGCGCCCAGAACGACCAGCCCTGCACCTCTCGACGCCCCCGAGCAGCAGCCGCGCCCCCTCCCGGTTGCGCCGCACCTCCCGACGGACCGTCCTCACAGTGCTGACCGTCGCCCTCACCGTCCCCACCGGCGCCACCTCTGCCTCGGCCGCGCCGGTCGCCCCCGTCGGCATCCCGTCCTCGACCGGGCCCGGCACCCTCCAGCCGACCGACCCCGGGGCGTACGTCGCCCCCTCCGGTGGCCCGGGCCGGTTCCCGCTGGCCGTTCCCGGCCACGCCGCCACCCTGGTCGTCGACACCGACGACCACGAGGGCGTCCAGCGGGTCGTCGGGGACCTCCGCGACGACATCGCGCAGGTCACCGGGCAGACCCCACAGGTCGTCACGGACACGGTGCCCACCGAGCGGGAGGTCGTCATCATCGGCACGCTCGGCCACAGCGACCTGGTCGACGACCTGGTCGCCGCAGGCAAGGTCGACGTGACCGGGATCGCCGGGGAGTGGGAGACCTCGCTCCAGCAGGTCGTCGAGGACCCGATGCCCGGCGTCGATCAAGCACTCGTGATCGCCGGCAGCGACCAGCGCGGCACCATCTACGGCGCCTACGACGTCTCCCGGGGCATCGGCATCTCGCCGTGGCAGTTCTGGAACGACGTCGTGCCCGAGCACCGGGAGACGTTGTACGTCCTCCCTGGCCGACACACCCAGGGCACGCCGGACGTGAAGTACCGCGGCTTCTTCATCAACGACGAGAACCCGCAGCTGGGTCGCTGGGCCCCGCACTTCTTCGGCCCCGGCAAGGCGGAGGGGTTTCCGAACGGGTTCAACGCCGACTTCTACGGCCAGGTCTTCGAGACCATGCTGCGGCTGAAGGCCAACTATCTGTGGCCGGCGGTGTGGGGTCGCGCGTTCGCCGAGGACGACCCGGCCAACCACGAGACCGCCAGCCGCTACGGCGTGGTCATGGGCACCTCGCACGAGGCGCCGATGATGCGCGGCATCGAGGAGTGGAACCGGCACGCCGTCCCGGCGGAGCGGGACGACGCGGGGAACGTCGTGGAGCCTGGCTCGGACCCCTACGGCGGCACCGGCGAGTGGAGCTTCCGGCGCAACCGGACGGCGATCGAGGCCTACTGGCGGGAGGGCATCCAGCGGATGGTCGACCAGGGCTTCGAGGGCGTGGTCACCATCGGGATGCGCGGCAACGGCGACGTCGCACTCGAGGACGGCGCCGGCATCGCGCTGATGGAGGACATCATCGCCACCCAGCGGCGGATCATCGAGGAGGTCACCGGCAAGCCCGCGGCCGAGACCCCCCAGGTGTGGACCCTCTACAAGGAGGTCCAGCGGTACTGGGACGAGGGGCTGCGCGCCCCCGAGGACGTCACGGTGATCATGACCGACGACAACTGGGGCAACATGCGCAAGCTCCCCCAGCCCTCCGACGCCCGCCCCGGCGGTTTCGGCCTCTACTACCACTTCGACTACGTCGGCGGTGGCCGCAACTACAAGTGGGTCGACACCACGTCGCTGCCGAACCTGTGGGAGCAGCTGGAGCAGTCGGCCGCCGCCGGCATCCACGACCTGTGGGTCACCAACGTCGGTGATCTGAAGGGCAACGAGGTGCCCACGCAGTTCTTCCTCGACCACGCCTGGGACACCGAGCGCTGGGGCCTGGACGACCTGCACGAGTGGGAACGGCGCTTCGCCGTGGAGAACTTCGGGCCGACGTTCGCCGCGGACATCGCGGAGGTGCTCTACCAGTACGGCGTCCTGCAGTCGCGGCGGAAGCCGGAGCTGCTCAACCGGGCGATCAGCCTGGACGAGACCAAGGACCTGCGCACCGACCCCTCAGCCGTGCTCTACGACGACGAGGGCAACCCCTTCAGCCTCACCGCCTACCGGGAGATGGACCGGGTGACCGCCGACTGGCAGGCGCTGGCCGCGCAGGCCGACCGGCTGTCCAAGCGGGTGCTCCCCGCCCAGCGGGACACGTTCTTCCAGCTGGTCGGCTACCCGGTGCAGGCGACGGCCAACGTCTACGAGCTGCGCAACGCGCAGTTCACCAACCTGCTCTACGCCGAGCAGGGCCGGGCGGCCACCAACCGGCTGGCCGACGAGGCCGAGGCCCACTTCGCCGAGGACCTGGCGCTGGCCGAGCGCTACAACACCGAGATCGCCGGCGGGAAGTGGCAGGGCTTCCAGACCCAGCCGCACATCGGTTACGGCGACGTCGAGCGGTACGGGCCCAACGCTCCCTGGCAGCAGCCGGAGGAGGACCACGAGGCGCTGCCGGATGAGATCTACCCGGCGCTGCAGCGCATCGAGGTGCCTGCCGTCGCGGAGATGGGCGTGGCGATCGACGGGTCGGAGGCGTCCTGGCCGGCGTCGTCGGAGCCGGCGGTGCTGCCGGTGTTCAGCCGGTACGCGAGCACCCCGGTGCCCTACGTCGAGGTGTTCAACCAGGGGTCCCAGCCCTTCGGCTACACGATCGAGCCGGGTACGCCGTGGGTGCACGTGGACAGGCCGCGCGGCCGGGTCACCGACCAGGTCCGGGCGGAGCTGATCGTGGAGTGGGGCCGCGCCCCGCAGGGCCGCACCGAGGTGCCGATCACGATCACCGGTCCGGACGGCGTGCAGGTGGTCGTCACCGCGGTCATCGAGAAGCCGGACGTGCGGGGCGCGCAGGGCTTCGTCGAGGCCGGCGGGTACGTCGCCATGAACGCGGAGCACTACAGCCGGGCCGTGGAGACCAACGGCGTCACCTGGACGACGATCCCGGACATCGGCCGGGACAGCGACGGCGTGAAGCCCTTCCCGCTGAGCACGCCTCGGCAGACCCCGGGTGGCGACAGCCCGCACCTGGAGTACGAGATGCACCTGACCACCACCGGCCCGGTGGACGTCACGGCGTACCTCTCGCCGCGCAACGACGTGCTGCCGCCCGAGGGCCTGCAGTACGCGGTGTCGATCGACGACGCGGAGCCGCAGATCGTCGACGTCATCGCGGCGACCGGCGCCGACGACACCACGATGAACAAGCAGTGGGAGCGCAACACCTCCGACAACGTCAACCGGACGACGACGCAGCACGTGATCGAGACCCCCGGTCACCACGTGCTCAAGTTCTGGATGGTCGACCCGACGGTGGTGCTCCAGGAGCTGGTGGTGGACACCGGCGGCGTGCAGCCGAGCTACCTCGGCCCGCCGGAGAGCCTGTTCGCCAGCAAGGGGCGCATCGCGGCGCGCTGACGCCACGATGACCCCTGGGACAGCCCGGGCCGGCTCCCACCGGCCCGGGCTGTCCCGTGTCCGGGGGACACGGGGCCCTCCGGGCAGAGGTGAGGGAGAGTGGGGGCATGGCGAACGTGATCGGGCGGGCCCGGCGGACGGCGGCGGACCCGGTGGGCGAGAAGCTGGCCGGGCCGCTGCACGCGGTCGACGCGGCCGTCGGACGTCCGGCGCTGGAGTCGCACGAGGACGTACCGGCCCTGTGCGGCGCGTACGTCCAGGTGGTGCCGGTGGAGGACGTGCCGGACGACACCGGACTCTGCCCGGCCTGCCAGCACGGCAGCTGAGCGATCGCGTCGTACCCGTCCAGCACACTGCCGCGGTGACCTCGGGCAGTCCGGTGCAGGACGGCGGCGTCCCGGAGCGGGTGCTGCTGGTCCGCCCGGCGCCCGGTCAGGTGGAGGCGCACGCCCTCGCCGGCGCCGGTGCGCCGGTGCAGCTGGCGGAGGAGGAGCTGCCCGGGTTCGTCCGGCAGCGCGCCCGCACCCGCTGGGTCTGGGACGACACCACCCGCTGGTACCCGGGGCTGCTGGCGGCCGGGGTGCGGGTCGAGCGCTGCTCCGACCTGCGGTTGAGCCGGGCGCTGCTGCGCCACTCCCCCTTCGTCGACCAGGCGTTCCTCGCCGGGGACGACGCCGCGGCCTGGGACGCGCTCGCGCCGGTCGCCGCCGAGGACCACGCCCTCTTCGCCCTCGACGACCTGGCCGACCGGCTCGACCCGGGCGCCGAGCACGGCCGGCAGCAGGCGGCCCTGGCCGCTTCGCCGCACCGCGGCCGGCTGGCGCTGCTGCTCGCTGCGGAGTCATCCGGTGCGCTGGTGGCCGCGGAGATGACACATGCCGGGCTGCCCTGGCGCGCCGACGTCCACGACCGGCTGCTGACCGAGCTGATGGGCCCACGGCCGCTGCGCGGGCAGCGGCCGGCGGAGCTGGAACGACTGGTGCCGGAGATCCGCACGGCCCTGGGGGCGCCACAGCTGAACCCGGACTCCCCCGGCGAGCTGCTGCGGGCGCTGCAGACCGCGGGGCTGCCGGTGGCCGACACCCGGTCCTGGACGCTGGAGCAGCTGGACCACCCCGGCATCCCGCCGCTGCTGGAGTACAAGAAGCTCGCCCGACTGCTCGCGGCGTACGGCTGGGCGTGGCTGGACAGCTGGGTGCGCGACGGCCGGTTCCGCCCCACCTACCTGCCCGGTGGGGTCGTGACCGGCCGGTGGGCGTCCTCCGGCGGCGGCGCCCTGTCGGTGCCGGTGCAGATCCGCCCGGCGGCCGTGGCCGACGCGAGCTGGCGGTTCGTCGTCGCCGACGTCTCCCAGCTGGAACCACGGGTGCTCGCCGGGATGAGCGGCGACACGGCGATGGCCGAGGCCGCCCGTGCGGCGGACCTGTACCAGGCGATGGTCGACAGCGGCGCGGTGCCGAGCCGCAGCGACGCGAAGCTGGGCATGCTCGGCGCGATGTACGGCGGCACCCGGGGCGAGAGCGGGCGGATGCTCCCCCGGCTGGCGCGCCGTTACCCGCGGGCCATCGGCCTGGTCGAGGAGGCCGCCCGGGCCGGCGAGCGCGGCGAGGTCGTGCACACCCTGCTCGGACGCGGCTCTCCCCCGCCGACCGGCGCGTGGGCCGAGCGCTCCCTGGAACCGTCAGATGACGATGTGCCGCCGGAGGACCGGGCCCGCGACCGCCGCGCGTGGGGGCGGTTCACCCGCAACTTCGTCGTCCAGGGCACGGGTGCGGAGTGGGCGCTGTGCTGGCTGGCCGACCTGCGCAACCGGCTCTGGCAGCTCAGGGACGCCGGCGCGCTCACCGACCGCCCGCACCTGGTGTTCTTCCTGCACGACGAGGTCGTCGTGCACACCCCCGCCGACCTCGCCGACGAGGTGACCGCGGCGGTGCACCAGGCCGCGGCGGAGGCGGGCCGGCTGCTGTTCGGCTCGTTCCCGGTCGACTTCCCGCTCGACGTCTCGGTCGTCGAGTCCTGGGCCGACGCGGACTGACGCCGGGTCAGACCTGCAGCAGCGACAGGACACGCTGCGCCGACTGGTTCGCCTGGGCGAACATCGCGGTGCCGGCCTGGGTCAGCACCTGACCGCGGGTGAAGAGGGTCATCTCCTGGGCCATGTCGGTGTCCCGGATCCGCGACTCGGCCGCCGTGGCGCTCTCCAGGGCCACCCCCAGGCTGCTGATCGTGTGCTCGAGCCGGTTCTGTACGGCCCCCAGCTCCGCCCGCTGCGCGGACACCAGCCCGATCGCCTGGTCGACGGCGCGGATCGCGGCCGGGGCGCCGACGGCGGGGCGGTACACCGGGCTGGCCGCCAGCACCTCGTCCGCGGTTGCGTCGTCGGCGGGCACGGGGCCGCGGAAGACGACGTCGTCGCCGACGGCGGTGAAGGCGTCGTCCCCGCTGGTGAGGCCGGCTGCCTGGGCCGCGGCGCCCAGCTGCCGCAGCGCCTCCGCGAGCGAGACGACCTGGTCGCCGGTGGTGTCGACGAGGGACACCCGGCCCAGGTCGAGGGTCCGGCCGGCGACGGAGACCGTGCCGGTGAGCCGCGGTACGTGGCCGCCCGCGGCGGCATCGAGGAAGACGAGCGAACCGGCCGCCGGGCTGTCCGCGGGCAGGGCGGGGACCGTCCACACGGTGACCGGCGGCGCGCCGGTCAGCGGGGTGTACGCCGGGGTGGCCGCGGCCAGGTCCGCCGCCGTCGCGTCGTCGGCGGGCAGTGGGCCGCGGAAGAGCAGGTCGTCGCCGTCGTCCAGGAACGGGTCGTGCGGCCAGCTGAAGCCTGCGGCCCGCGCGGCCGCGTTGAGATTCGCCACGGCCTCGGCGTTGGTCACGCCGTCGCCCTCGGGATCGGGGTGGGCCACCGCTCCCAGGTCGAGGGTCAGGCCATCGAGCGAGATGGTGCCGGCGAGCGCGGCGACGCCGCCGGCCACCAGCGTCACCCCCTCGAACACGAGCGCGGCGCCGCTGGGGCTGTCGGTGCCGTCCGGGCCCACCGCCGCGGTCGTCCGCACCGTCGGCTCGCCCTGGGTGACGTCGACGTCCGCGAGGCCGAGTGCGACGGCGTTCGTGCCGGTGCCCAGGCGCAGCCCGATCGTCTCGCCCACCTGGGCGCCCACCTGGAAGACCCGGTCCCAGGTGCCGTCCAGCAGGGCGTTGCCGTGCGAGGTGGTGGTGACGGCGATCCGGTCCAGCTCGTCCCGGAGCTGGCTCAGCTCGGCCTGGACAGCCGACCTGCCGGCGGCGTCCACCGCCCCGTCGTTGGCCGCCCGGACGGCGAGGTCGCGCATGCGCTGCAGGATTGCGGCGCTCTCGTGCAGCGCGCCCTCCGCCGTCTGCATGACGCTGATGCCGTCCCGGGCGTTGCGGAGCGCCTGGGTCGTCCCCCCGATCCGGGAACGCAGGCCCTCGGAGAGGGTCAGCCCGGCGGCGTCGTCGGCGGCCCGGTTGACCCGGAAGCCCGAGGAGAGCCGTTCCAGCGACGTTCGCAGCGCCTGGTCGTTCGTCGCCAGCACGCGGGAGGCGTTCATCGCCGCGATGCCGGTGGTGACGGTGAGACCCACGCTGTTCCTTCATGGCCGGATGGACCGCCGCAGCCGTGCGGCGGGAGGGTGACGGTGGCCCGGGGCGTGTCCGCCCCGGGCCACCGTCCGCTCAGTGCGGGTCGACCGCCACGAGGAAGCACCCGGCTGCGCCGAACGGCTGGACGTCGAAGCCCAGCTGCAACAGGCACTCGGCGATCGCGGCGTTCATCGTGTGCTGCACCGCCTCCTGCGCCGCGACGCCGCGGACGTGGTGACGGCTCATCCGGTCGTGCTGGTGCCAGCTGACCAGCACACCCGGGTGCCCGGGCTCGGGCGTGAGGCACACGCCGCCGGCCGGACCCTCCCCCGCGCAGTCGTGCAGCTGCAGCCCCGCCTCGACCAGCGCCGCAGTCACCTCGACCCCCAGCGAGACGAGCTCGTCCTCGTCCGCCAGCGGCCCGTCCCACTCCTCGGGCAGCCGGTCGAGCTGGTCCCCGAGGTCGCTGAGCCACTCCCGCTCGGCCGGCAGCTGCCGGCGGATCAGCCGGCCGTCGGAGCGCAGCACCCCGTAGACCGCCCGGCCAACACCCGCCGGTGCCGACATCGCCAGCCAGTCGGCCTCGATCGGGTCGGCGAACGGGCCCGCCAGCACCTGTTCGCGGGCGCCGTCCTCCTGCTCCTCGACCAGCCACCAGGCCGGCGGGGTGCCCTGCGCGCCGCCCTGCCGGCCCGCCGGGTGTGCCGCCATGCCGGTGGCCGGGACCGGCTGCAGCGCCACCGCGTTCGCCGGCTCAGCGACCTGGGGCTGGGCTGCCGCACCGCCGGCGACCGCCGCCGCGCCCACCGCCACCGGGACCGCCGCCTCTGCCGGCGCCTGCTGGCGCTGGCCCTGCACCTGGTTCCGCTCGAACTCGTACTGCGCGGTCGAGCTCTGCGCGAGGGCCACGACGAGCGCGGCCAGCACCACGAAACCGACCACTGCGACCACCGGCCAGATCAGCATCACTGCCACCCACCGGAGACGGCGCCCCAGCTCGCGGCCCGACGCGTGGAGCCCTGGGCCCACCGCAGGAGTGAGACAGCGGACGACCACAGGGAGGTGTGCACCGGCGTCGTCCCGTCCACGCCGTCCTCGCCGTCCGCGCCGTCATCGCCGTCCGCGCCGTCATCGAAGAGCTGGAGCAGGGCGGCCAGGTCCAGCTCCTCCTCCGCCGGGATCACGGAACGGGACGACGGGCGGGGTGCCAGGTCGAGCAGGGTGGTCACAAGGGCTCCTCGGTGCAGTCCGTCGCGGCTGGGGAAGCGCCGCGGACATGCCAAAAGCTAGGGCTCCCGACGCCCCGGACGACGCGCTTTCACGCCGTCATCACGGTCCCGTCACCGAATCGTTGTGCGGAGCACCCGAACGGTCGATGACCGGCCTCCCAGCAGCCGCCTTGTCGACATGTGCGCGGCGCTGACCTGGGCTTTCCCCGTTCTCGGGCACGGTCATCCTGATCACGCGAGGAATCGGGCATGTTGCGACCGCCATTCCGCAGCCCGTCCCGTGTCGTTTCTCGCGCACGACCCGCGGAACGGCCGATGACGCTTCCGCCCGGCACCTGCAGTCGCATTCACCGTCCTGGAGCGGGATCAGCGGCGACGCGCCCTCCGCGCCAGCACGGACGCCAGCAGACCCGCGGCTGCGGCAGCGAGGAGCGCCATGGTCACCCGCAGGGCCACCGGCCACCGTCCCCGGTCGGGCTCCCCTGCGGCCCGCACGTCCAGCTCGGGCACGAGCCCTGCGGCCAATTGGAAACGCCCGACCCCGTAGTTGCCGCCACCGGTGGGGACGGCGCTGAGCCGCTCGGTGGCGCCGTCGTCGAGGGACACCCGGGTCACCCAGTACTCGTCCGGGTCGCTGCCCTCCGCCCGGTCGCGCCCGGCGAGGACGACCACCTCCCGCGCCGAGGCCCAGCCCAGCACCCTGCCCGCCTCCGCGACCACCTCGTCCACCGGGCGAGGGACCTCCGTGGGCTCGCCGGTCGCGGCGACGAAGTCGATGACGTCGGGGATCGAGCCCCCCTGCTCCTGGCACGCCGTCCACTCGGCCTCGTCGATCACGTCCAGGCACGGGAACGGCGCGCGGGAGGTGGCCAGCAGTGCGCCGTCCGGGGACCACGCCTCCGCGCCGCCGAGCTGGTGCCCGGCGGGCAGGGCGAGGTCGCGTCGCGCTCCATCCGCGAGGCCGAAGACCGCCAGCGTCCCGCCGGCGGGGGCGGAGTGCTGCACCGCGAGCTCGCTGCCGTCCGGCGAGAACGCCGCCGTCGACGCCTGCGTGGCACCCGCCAGCGCACGGACCTCACCGCTCGACACGTCGAGCACGCTGACGTCCCCCTCGACCGGCGTCCCGCTGTAGGGGTTCGTGGCCGCGTCGCCGGCCAGGTAGGCGACCAGTCGTCCGTCCGGCGACCAGGCCACGGGGACGGCGCTGCGCCCCTCCGGCAGGGGATACGAGGTGACCTCGCCGGTCGCCAGGTCCTGCACCGCCAGGTCGAGTCGGTCGCTGTCGTGGTCGCCCACGACGACTCGGGTGCCCTCGGGGGACAGCAGCATCGGCGCCGGGTCGCCCTGGCTCTCCGGGCCGGCCCGGTCCTCGGCGAGGTCGACCCGCCGGTAGACGTCGTCGTCGCCACCGACCGCGACCGCCTGCGGGAAGTCCATGAACTCCACTCCCCACCCGTGCTGGAAGAGGGCCACTGCACGCCCGGGAGGAGCGGAGGACACGTCTCCGGTCAGGTAGGAGTAACCCGCCATTCGATCCGGGATCCCGGCCGCAGCGCCCTGCTCCGCAGCAGCCGCACCGCCGCCGGGCAGCAGGGCCACGACCAGGGCGGGCAGCAGGACCAGCCCGCCGACGACCAGCGGAAGACGCTTCCGGGTGTCCACGGCGCCAGCATGGCCGCTGCCCGGTCGCGGGGACCACCCGCTGAGGTGGCCGGCACTTGAATCGAACGAGCACGGACGGAGACCATCGCCCAGGGCGCGAACGCGCAGGCCAGCACGAGTGGGCCCCGTGGGGATCGAACCCACAACCCGCGGATTAAAAGTCCGCTGCTCTGCCAGTTGAGCTAGAGGCCCGGCCGAGCGAGTCTCCCAGAACGCTGGGCGGGAGTGCTCAGAGCGCGGTGAAGATCAGGATGAGCAGGGCGGTGAGCACGAGGCTGATCAGCAGGGAACCCATGCAACCGAGCCGGTTGGTGAAGAAGAGGAACACCAGCCTCCGATGCCCGCCATCCCGGCCGGTCAACCGCGGTCAGCCGACGGCGACCCGGCCGGGGCACCGTCCGCACGCCGGAGCGTAGGGCGGCCTCAGCCGCCGGCGGTCACTTCGAGACGTGCCGGTTGGGCAGCTTGCCGAGCACCCGGCCGGCCTCGTACTTGACCTCGAGCCGCTCCTGGGCCGACGCCGTCGGACCCCGGCGCGGCTCGCCGCTCTCCAGGTCGAAGGCCGAGCCGTGCCACGGGCACACGATGCAGTCCGACCCACGCACCTGCTCCACGGTGCCCTCGGCCAGCGGCCCGCCCACGTGCGCGCAGGAGTTGATGAAGGCGTCCACGCGGGCACCCCGGCGCACCACGGCCAGCGCCACGGGCGTGCCCCGACCCTCGCCCGTGCGCAGCGCGGGCCGCCCCTCCGGCAGGTCGTCGAGCGGGCCGAGGTCGATCCAGTCGGTGGTCAGCTGCCGGGCGTCGGTGACGGCGTGGTTCGCACCCGAGGACTGCGCGTAGGACATGTGCCCTCCGATGGCCGCCGAGCCGCTGGCCAGACCGAGGCCGCTGTAGGCCAGCACCCGCCCGAGCGTGCCGTTGCCCTTGCCGCGGGCGACCAGCGAGCCGACGTACAGCCCCAGCGCCGCGACGTTGGTGGCGGCGTGGATGGCACCCAGCCGCCGGACGGCGTCGTCCTGCTCCGACCAGTCGGCCGCGCCGGCCATCGCCGCGGGCAGGCTGGCCGCCACGCCGGTGCCGATCAGCGCGGTGGCGGCCGGGCGGGCCGGCGGCATGAGGTCCAGGATCCCGGCCGACAGCCAGGTGCCCACCGGGACCATCGCCAGGATCGGGTGCAGCGGATGGCCCAGCCAGGTGCCGTGCAGCAGGTCGCGGAACGCCTGCGGCTGCAGCACCTTGTTCACCACCGTCCGGGCGGACTCCAGCTTCGCGTCGAACGACGACACCTCGGACAGGCGGTCCAGCACACCGAACAGGCTCATGCACCGGCCCATACCCGGCGCAGCCGACCGGAACCCGCCGTCGACGGGCTCGCTGCCGTGAGCAGGACGCCGACGCGCGTACCGACACTCTGCGTGAGCGACATCACGGAGTGTTGCGGGAACGCAGCGGGAATGCACATGCGGCCCACTGGTTGCTGCCGCAGGATGACCCTGCTGCCCGAGCACGGCCCCGTGCTCACGTCCTGAGGAGGACCCGTGACCTGCCCGTCCCTGCTCCGCCGCACCGCCGTCGGCGGCGTGCGCGCGGGTGGGTTCGACGACGTGGTCGCGCCCACGTGGGTGCGGGAGCGGTCCAGCGCGGTGCGCGAGCGGCTGCAGCAGGACGACGCCAGGGCACAGTTCGCCCGCTTCGTCGTCGTCGGCGGGGTCTCCAGTGCGCTCTACGCCCTGGTCTTCATCGGCCTGCAGGGCCTGGGCGCCCAGCCCGCCAACCTGGCCGGCGCGATCGCCTCCACCCTGCTGGCCAACGAGATGCACCGCCGGCTCACCTTCCACGCCGGCGGCCGGGTCTCCTGGTTCACCGCACAGTGGGAGGGCGGCGGCCTGGCCGGCATCGGGCTGGTCGCCACCTCGCTCGCGCTGGCGGGCCTGCACACCCTGACCGGTGACGTGGGCGCCGTCGTCCAGCTCGGCCTGATCGCCGCGGTCACCGGCGCGATCGGCCTGGTCCGGTTCGTCGCCCTGCGCAGCTGGGTGTTCTCTCTCGCTCCCCGCGACTGAGCTCCCCGCGACCGAGCTCCCCGCGACCGAGCTCCCCGCGACCGTGCACGGCGGCTCGCCGCTGCGGCTGACCGGGGCCTCGGCGTCCCGCCCCTAGGCTGCCGGCATGTCGATCATGGTCCGATCCGCCCGCCTGGCGGCCGCCGGGGCGCTGCTGCTCGCCCCGCTCACGGCCTGCAGCTCGTACAGCGCCTCGTGCTCGGGCAACGAGTGCACCGCGACGCTCAGCGGCGACGGCGCCGAGGTCACGATCCTGGGCACCGAGCTCTCCTACGGCGGCACCGAGGACGGCCGGGCGACCGTCACGGTCGGCAGCACCAGCGTCACCTGCGCCGAGGGGGAGAGCGTCTCCGCCGGGCCGCTGTCGCTGACCTGCACGACGGTGGACTCCGGCTCGGTGGAGCTCAGCGCCTCCCTGGGCTGAGCCGCCTCCCTGGGCTCAGCCGGCGTCGGCGACCTCGACCACCAGCCGGGTGGGGTCGGACAGCGCGGACACCCGGAACGGGACCTCGGCACTGGTGCCGATCCAGGCGACCGAGGTGCCCTCGAAGGTGGCGTCGTAGACGACGCCCTGCACGGTGTCGGTGCCGGAGACCGACACCGGTCCCCGGGCGACCTCCTCGGCGCCGGTCTCGTACGGGTAGCTCGTGCCCTGCAGCGTCACCTGGAGGAACGCCGACCCGGGGACGTCGACGGCGTCCCCGGAGCCCTGGGACGACGGCGCGTCGACGTACTCGACCTGCCACCCGGGGGTGCCGCTGCCGGCGAGCTCGAACACCACCCGTTCGAACCCCTCGTGCGGGGCGGCGCGGACCTCCGTCACCGTGAGCCCCTCCGGGTCGACCGGCTCAGCGGTGTCGGCAGAGGTGTCTGCGGGGAACTCCGGCGCCGGGCTCTCCGCCCCTGCCGTGGTCGCGGTCGCGGTCGCGGTCGGCGCGGTGGTCTCCTCGGCCTCCGGTGCAGCGCTCGACGTCGCCTCGTCGGTCGAGGCCGTGTTGTCGGTGCCGGGCTGAGCGGCACAGCCGGCCACCAGCAGGAGAGCGACGGCGAGCCCGGCGGAGCGGGTCACCCGAGCGGAACGGCGGATCGGCACGAGGTGGATGCTGACACGGCGGGCCCTGCCGGTACGGACGCCACGCGCACCGGTGGCCCCCCGGTGCGAGGACCCGCCCGAGGCCATGTATGGTTCTCCCTGCCTCCAGCGACCACGAGCCCCCATCGTCTAGCGGTCCAGGACGCCGCCCTTTCAAGGCGGTAGCACGGGTTCGAACCCCGTTGGGGGCACGCACCATGCAGCACAGCAGTTCATGCACCACAGCAAGGCCCTGTAGCGCAGTTGGTTAGCGCGCCGCCCTGTCACGGCGGAGGTCGCGGGTTCGAGTCCCGTCAGGGTCGCCACCCGGTGTCCAGTACACCGGGAGGGGCAGGTAGCTCAGTTGGTACGAGCGCTCGCCTGAAAAGTGAGAGGTCGGCGGTTCGACCCCGCCCCTGCCCACCTCACCTCATCCCCGTCTGCCCGGCCGCGCTCCTGGCCGCTGGGCAGACGTCCAGCGAGTTCCTGCCCAGCGCACAGGGAGCTCTCAGGTCCAGGATGCACAGTCACCCCATGACGACCACCTCCCCCGCGTCCAGCTCCCGCGCCCAGCTCACCCGGCCGGACGGCAGCGCCCTGCGGGTGCTGGTCGTCGACGACGAGCCCTCGATCTGTGAACTGCTGTCCCTGGCGCTGCGCTACGAGGGCTGGGACGTCCGCACCGCCCCCGACGGCACCGCCGCGGTCCGCGACGCCCGCGAGTTCCGCCCGGACGCCGTCGTCCTGGACGTCATGCTCCCGGACATGGACGGCCTGGAGGTGCTGCGCCGGCTGCGCGCGGACACCCCGCTGGTCCCGGTGGTCTTCCTGACCGCCAAGGACGCGCTGGAGGACCGGATCGCCGGGCTCACCGCCGGCGGCGACGACTACGTCACCAAGCCCTTCAGCCTGGAGGAGGTCGCCGCCCGGCTGCGCGGCCTGCTGCGCCGCACCAGCCGGGTCGTGGCCGACGACGGCCTGCTGGTCGTCGGCGACCTGACTCTGGACGAGGAGAGCCACGAGGTGACCCGGGCCGGGGAGGACGTCCGGCTGACCGCCACCGAGTTCGAACTGCTGCGCTACCTGATGCGCAACCCCAAGCGGGTGCTGTCCAAGGCGCAGATCCTCGACCGGGTCTGGCAGTACGACTTCGGCGGCCAGGGCAACATCGTCGAGCTCTACATCTCCTACCTGCGGCGCAAGATCGACGCGGGCCGCCCGCCGATGATCCACACCCTCCGGGGCGCCGGGTACGTGATCAAGCCCGCCGCATGACGTCTGCCCCCTCCCGGTGACCGGCGGTCCTCCCCGGTCCCGCCGCTCGCTGCGCACCCAGCTGCTGATCGCCTTCGTCGTCCCGCTCGTGCTGGTGCTGACCCTGGTCGGCGTCGTCTCGGTGACCGCGCTGCGCTCGGAGCTGGTCGGTCAGGTGGACAGCCAGCTCGCCACGGCCATCGACCGGTCGCTGGCCTCCGACCGAGGCCCCAGAGACGGCGACGGGCGCGGCGGGCCGGAGGGTCTCGACGCCCGCGGCCAGAGCGAGGACACCCTGGTCGCCAACGTGACCGATGGGGTCGTCACCCGGTCCGGGGTGCTGGGCGAGCGTGGCGAGACGCTGCAGCTGACCGACGCCCAGGAGGCCGTGCTAGCCGACCTGCCCGTCGACGGCGGGCCGGTCACCCGGGACCTCGGCGGCGAGCTCGACGAGTACCGACTGGCGGCCGTCATCGCCGGGAACGGCGAGGTGCTGGTCAACGGCCTGCCGCTGGGCGGCGCGTCCGACGCCGTCCGCAACCTGGTCACCGTCGAGCTGCTGGCCGGGCTGGCCGCGCTGCTCGCCGCCGCCGGCACCGCCGTGCTGGTCATCCGCCGCACCCTGGCACCGCTGGACCGGGTGGCGGCCACCGCGACCCGGGTCTCCGAGCTGCCGCTGGCCAGCGGCGAGGTGCAACTGGCCGAGCGGGTGGCCCCGCAGGACACCGACCCGGGCACCGAGGTCGGCCAGGTCGGGACGGCGCTGAACCGGATGCTCGACCACGTCGAGGGCTCGCTGGCCGCCCGCCAGGAGTCCGAGACCCGGGTGCGCCAGTTCGTCGCCGACGCCAGCCACGAGCTGCGCACCCCGCTGGCCTCCATCCGCGGGTACGCCGAGCTGGTCCGGCGGCAGCACACCGAGGTCGCCGGGGACGTCGGCCACGCGATGAACCGGGTGGAGTCCGAGGCGCTGCGCATGTCGGCCCTGGTCGAGGAGCTGCTGCTGCTGGCCCGGCTCGACGCCGGCCGGGAGCTCGCCACCGAGGAGGTCGACCTCACTGCCCTGGTCGTGGACGCGGTCAGCGACGCCCACGTCGCCGGCCGCGACCACCGCTGGCAGCTCGACCTGCCCGACACCCCGGTGCTGGTGCGCGGCGACGCCGCCCGGCTGCACCAGGTGCTGGTCAACCTGCTGGGCAACGCCCGCACGCACACCCCCGAGGGCACGACCGTCACCACCCTGCTGCGGACGGAGGGGGACGCGGCGGTGCTGCAGGTCGTCGACGACGGCCCCGGCGTGCCCGCCGCGTTGCAGGACCACGTCTTCGAGCGGTTCGCCCGCGGCGACGCCTCCCGGTCCCGCTCGGCCGGGAGCACCGGGCTGGGGCTGGCGATCGTGCACGCCGTCGCCGCCGCGCACGGCGGCAGCGTGGAGCTGGCCAGCACCCCGGGACGCACCGCGTTCACCGTGCGGTTGCCACACGCCACCCAGGCCGGCTGACCCGCCGCCTCAGCGCACCGCGACGTCGGCGGCGACCTGCTCGTACACCTGGGCGTGCACCCGCTGCACGGCGACGCGCTGCTCGGCCCGCCACGCACGGTCCACCCGGGCCGGCGCCGGCCGGGTGAGCGCCGCCACCACGGCCGAGTTGAGCGACGCGGCGTCCAGGCCCTGGCGGGGGTCGTTGCCGTACACGACGACGTCGGACCACTGCTGGGCGTGCTGGCCACCGCCGGGCACGACGACCCGGGTGCCGGCGTCGCGGCACAACTCCACCCAGCCCGAGTGGGTGCCCGTACGGCGGGGCAGCACCGACACGTGCAGCTCCTGCAGGTGGCGGACCCAGGCGGCCGGGTCGTCCGGCCAGCTGCGGGCCAGTTCCAGCTCTCCGGCGTCGGCGAGCGCCAGCAGCCCCGGCAGCCGCGCGGCGAGGTCGACGTCGGGGTGCACGTCGACCCGCAGCCGGCCGCCGCCGGAGACCGCACCGGACAGCGCGGCCCGGACCAGCTCCTCGGCCTCGGGCACGTCGGCGCCCAGCCGGCCCAGGTGCAACCCGACCAGCCGCGTCTCCCGCCCGACGTCCGGGGTGGGGCCGGCCAGGGAGGGGTGGGCGACGACGATCGCCGTCCGGCCGTAGCGGTCGGCGATCTCGTCGGCGGCGCCGCGGGTCAGGGTGAGCACGACCTCGGCGGTGCCGAGCAGCGCCCGCAGGTGCGCGCGGTGCCGGACGCGGGCGGCCTCGGGGTGGGTGCCGGTGTCGGCTCCCTCGAGGGCGTCCAGGTGGTGCACCGTGACGACCAGCGGCACGCCGGTGCGCCGGACCGCCGCCGTCCAGGCCTCCATCTCGGCCACGGTCAGGTGGTCGTACCCGCCGTGCAGGTGCAGGACGTCGACCTCGCGGGCGTGCGCGGTGAGGTGACGGACGTCCAACCACGGACTGGGTGAGCCGGCCGGTCCCACGCGCAGGGTGGTCTCGGGCAGGACGGCGTCCAGGTACGCACCGGCGTACGGCACGGTCGCCACCCGCAGCGGGCGGGCCGTCTCCTCGGGCACTGCGGTCACGCGGTCGTACGCCTCCTGCGGTCGGGCACTCCGACGCGGCAGGTGCGGTGCTCCTCGACGGGTGGGGGTCTGTCAGCGGATCGTCCCTACCCGGTGTAGCTGTTGCCGAACCGAGAGGCAAGGCGTCACCCTCCGTCCGGGTGACCGGCGGTCACCCGACCCGTTCCCCGTTCCGGTGGCGGTGCGTGCGGTCGCCCCGCCCGGTCGGTTAGCGTTCCCGGTCGGCCGCTCCCCGGGCCGCCGTGGGTCACCGAGAGCCGGAGGACGAGTGGGCGGAGACGGCGAGGAGCGCCCCGGTGCCCCCGCGCCTGACCCGGCCGTCGCCGAGCCGCCGGAGACCGGACGCCGCCGTCCCCGGCCGGTCGGGTCGATCCTCAGCGCTGCCCTCCTCGTCGTGCTGCTGGTCGGCGCCGGCCTGTTCGCGCTGCTGCGCGAGGACCCGCTGACCTACGGCGGCCGCTACGTCACCGACCCCGGCGCGGTCCTCGCCGAGGCCGACCGCGTCTTCACCGACCACGTGGCGGAGCGGCAGGGGGTCCACAGCGCACAGAGCCGCTGCTGGTTCCAGCTGGCCGACGCCGCCGGCTCCGAGGTCCGCCCGGACCTGCTCTGCGGCCCGGCGCTCTTCGTCGACGGTCAGGACGACGCCAGCTGGCTCCGCTTCCCGCTGACCGGCACCCCGGCCGGGGGCGACGTGCGGCTGTCGGTGGCCGCGCTGCCCGCCGACCCCGCCCCGGAGCCGCTGACCGACCGCGAGCTGCTCCGCCGGCCCGACGGCGGCGAACCCCCGCGGGGCACCGGCGGTCTGACCGCGCCGGCCGTGCCCCAGGCGGCGGCCGGCCACACCGCGGTGGGGCCGTTCCCCGACGTCACCTACCGCGAGCCGGCGGGCCCGGCCCGGCTCTCCGGCCCGGCCGCGGCGGTCACCGTCACCGGCCTGGCGCAGCCGGACCGGGTCGGCACCGGGGACGCCGCCCTGCGGCCGGCCGACGGTGAGCAGTTCCTCGCCGTGCGGTACGTGGTCGAGCAGGGCGAGGGTCGCTCCCCCACCCCGCCCACGATCACCTACCAGGTCGGCGACCGGCAGCCGGTCCCCGTCCCGCCGGCGCTGACCGCCCCCGGCACCACGGTCGAGGCGCTGCTGTCGGTGCCCACCGACCCCGCCGTCGCCGACCTGGTGGTCACCGACGCCGGGGTCGAGCAACGACTGTCCCTGCTCACCGGCGCACCCGGCCCGGACAACCTGCAGGTGCTGGCCCGCACCTCCCGGGAGGCCGACGTGGACGCCTCCCGGCAGCTGTCGGCGACCCTGAGCGCACCCGGCCGGGTCTCGGCGTCCCTGCCGGCCACGATCGCGGTGCGCGGCGGCCGGCTCGAGTGGTTCGTCCGGGACGAGCGACCGGCCGACCCGAGCCGCGCGCTGCTGCTGCTCGACGTCACCATGGCCCTGCCGGACTCCGCGCCCGGTGCGGTGCCACCCGGGCTGCTGTCGCTGCGACTGCCGGACGGGACGACGCTCCGGGCGCAGGACCTGGACGACTCCCCGACGCGGGTGATCACCGCCTTCGACGTGCCCGCCGACTTCACCGAGGGGACCGTCGTCGTCGCGGGCTCCGCGACCTTCCCCGACGGCGCCACCGTCGACCTCGGTGACGGCCGCGCGACCGTGCCGGTCACCGTCCCCGCGGGCTGACGGCGGCCCGGGCCACTCCCGAGGTGCCTCAGCCCTGGGCGCGGAGCTCGGCCAGGATCGGCTTGGCGACGGCCAGCGCGTGGTTGGCCGCCGGCACCCCGGCGTAGACCGCGGTGTGCAGGCACACCTCGGCGATCTCCTCGTCGGTCAGCCCGTTGTGCACCGCGGCCTTGACGTGCAGCGCGAACTCGTCCCAGTGCCGCAGCGCCGCGGTGATCGCCAGCGTCAGCATGCTGCGCTCCCGGCGCTCCAGACCCGGCCGCTGCCACAGGTCGCCCCAGGCAACGCGGGTGATGAAGTCCTGGAAGTCGGCGGTGAACGGGGTCACCGCGGCGACCGCCCGGTCGACGTGGGCGTCGCCGAGCACCTCCCGGCGCACCCGCATGCCGGCGGCCCGCCGCTGCTCGTCGGTCTCCAGCGGTCCGGTCGGTTCGGTCACGGCGTGCCTCCGGTGGCGTGTGCGATCAGGGCCCGGCTGACCTGCTCGGGCTGTTCCAGGTTGGCCAGGTGCGCGGCCGGGCTGAGGCTGAGCAACCGGGCGCCGGGGACGCCGTCGGCGATCAGCTGCTGGTGCTCCGGCGGCACCGCCTGGTCGTCGGCGCCGGAGACCACCAGCGTCGGTGCGGTGATCCGGTGGAGGTCGGGCCGCTGGTCCATCGCCGCGATCGCGGCGCAGCAGCCGGCGTAGCCCTCGTCGTCGGCAGCCGTGACCATCGCCTGCAGCCGGGCTACCAGGTCGGGGTGCGCGGCGGCGTACGGCGGCGTGAGCCACCGGCTGACCACCGGCTCGGCGATCGCCCCGGTGCCCTCAGCGCGCACGGTGCGCGCCCGGTCCGCCCAGCTGTCCGGGTTGCCGGTGTGCGCCGAGCTGCACAGCACCGCCAGGGTCAGCACCCGCTGCGGGTCGCGCACCGCCAGCCGCAGGCCGGTCATCCCGCCGATGGAGACCCCGGCGACGTGCGCCCGGTCCACCCCGAGCCGGTCCAGCAGCGCGACGACGTCGTCGGCGAGGTCGTCGATCGTGGCCTCCCCGGGCACCGACGGCGAGCGGCCGTGCCCGCGGGTGTCGTACCGGACCACCTGGAAGTGCTCGGTGAGCGCCGGCACCTGCAGGTCCCACATGGACAGGTCCGAGCCCAGGGAGTTGGACAGCAACAGCACCGGCGCGTCGGCCGGGCCCTCGACGACGGCGTGCACCTCGACGGCGGTCATGCCGGTCCTCCTTCTCCTGCGGTGACGTCGGATGTGGTGGGGTCGGACTGGAGCGCGATGGTGTGGGCGGCGAGGGCGGCGTCCACCTGGGCCCCGGCCTCACCGACATCCGGGCTGCCGTCGGCGACCAGCGCGGCGCCGTCGACGTCGGTGCGCTCGGCCACGAGGTCGGCCAGCGGGCGACCGGACGCGGCCGCCTCCCGGACCGCGGCGGCCGCGGCGTCGTGCGCGGGGCCCGCGCCCAGAGTTGGGGTGAGCGCCTCGGCCAGCGCACCGGCCAGCTGGGGGTCGCCGGCCGCGGCCACCGTCCGCGCCATCCGCTCCGGGTCCAGCTGCAGCGAGGCCAGGCACTCGGCCAGCCAGGACGCCGCCGAGCCGACCGTGCCCAGCAGGTCGGTGAGCGTCGGCCACTCCGCGTGCCAGGTGCCCGCGCCGCGCTCGTGCTCCTGCTCCATCGCGGCGAAGAGGGTGGCGACCAGCCCGGGGGCGCGGCGGGCGCAGGCCCGGGCGGAGACCGCGGCCACCGGGTTGTTCTTGTGCGGCATCGCCGAGGAGCCGCCGCGGCCCTCGGCCACCTCGGCCACCTCGGCGACCTCGGTCTGGGCCAGCAGGACGACGTCCAGGGCGATCGTGGCCACCACACCGGCCGCCGCACCCAGCACGCCGGCGACGTCGGCGATCGGCAGCCGCACGGTGAACCAGGGCACCTCGGTGGCGACCAGCCCGAGCTCGGCGGCCAGCTCGCGGCGCAGGTCCACCCCGGAGCCGGAGCTGGCGGCCAGCGTGCCGACCGCCCCGCCGTACTGGACCGGCAGCGCCGCGGCGACCGCGGCGACCCGGGCACGGGCACCGTCCAGCCCGGCGAGCCAGGTGGCGGCCTTGAGGCCGGCGGTGATCGGCAGCGCCTGCTGCAGCAGGGTGCGGCCCATCAGCACGTCGTCCCGGTGCGCCCCGGCCAGCCGGGCGCAGGCCTCGGCGGCTGCGGCGAGGTCGGCGTCGATCAGGTGCAGGCCGCGGCGGGCCAGCAGCACCGCCGCGGTGTCCACGACGTCCTGGCTGGTGGCGCCGACGTGCACGGCGCGGGCGGCGTGCGGGCCGACGGCGTCCCGCAGCGCCCGGACCAGCGGGGGCACCGGGTTGCCGGCGTCCCCGGCCCGGGCGTACACCGTCGCGAGGTCCAGGGCGGCCGGGTCGGCGCACACCCGGCTCACCTCGTCCGCGGCCGTGCCGGCCACCAGGCCGACCCGGGCGGCGGCGCGGGCCAGCGCGCCCTCCACCTCCAGCAGGGCCACCAGCCAGGCGTCCCCGGAGGTGCCGGCGGAGACCGGGCCACGGGCGAAGGTCGCGTCGAGGATCACGCGCCCATCCTGGCGGGTGCCCCCGCGTGGCCGGTGCTCACACCGCGAAGAAGACGGTCTCGTCCATGCCCTTGGCCGTGCAGCCCTGCAGGTGGATGTCCAGCACGTAGCCGTCCGCGCTGGGCTGGGCGATCAGCGTGGCGCGGGAGGCGTCGTCCGGCAGGCTGCGCAGCACGGCGTCCTCGGCGTTGGCGGCGGCCTCGTCGGCGAAGTAGATCCGGGTGACGAGCCGGTCGAGCAGGCCACGGGCGAAGACCGAGACGTCGACGTGCGGCGCCTGCAGCCCGCCCTCGCCGTCGGGCACCCGGCCGGGCTTGAGCGTGCGGACGGCGTACTCCCCGCCCGGGACCGTGTGCGACCGCCCGATCCCCCGGAAACCGGGGGTGGTCGCGGCGCCGCGCGGGTCGTCCGGGTGGGCGAAGCGGCCGTCCGGGTCGGCCTGCCAGGTTTCGATCATGCCGTCGGGCACCAGGTCGCCGTTGCCGTCGAAGACCCGACCGCGCAGCCAGATGGCGCCCGGGGTGCCCTCGGCGACGACGTCCGGGCCGTCGGGCCAGGTCAGCCCGATGGCCAGGTACGGGCCGACGGTGGAGCTCGGGGTGGTGCCCAGCCGGAAGGGCTCGGTCAGGAAGCCGGTGCCGCGCCGCGGCGTGCCCTGGCGGCGGTCGTTGCTCTCGTCGGCGGCCAGCACCAGCGGGGACAGTCGGTCGTCGCTCACGCCACGTCTCCGTCGTCGTCGGTCTCGAAGGGCGTCTGGTCCTGCCCGCGCAGCACGATGTCCCACTGGAACGCCAGCGCCCAGTTGGGCTGGCTGCGCTCCAGGTCGAAGCGGCTGACCGCCCGGTGTCGCGCCGTCGTCGGCATGGAGTTGAAGATCGGGTCCTGCCCGAACAGCGGGTCGTCCGGGAAGTACATCTGGGTCACCAGCCGCTGGGTGAACGCCTGACCGAAGAGGCTGAAGTGGATGTGCGCCGGCCGCCAGGCGTTGTGGTGGTTGCCCCACGGGTAGGCCCCGGGCTTGATGGTGGTGAACTCGTAGCGCCCCAGGTCGTCGGTCACCACCCGGCCCAGCCCGTCGAAGTGCGGGTCCAGCGGGGCGGGCCAGTTGTCGACCACGTGCCGGTAGCGGCCCGCGGCGTTGGCCTGCCAGATCTCGACCAGTGCGTGCGGCACCGGGCGGCCGTCGCTGTCGAGCACCCGGCCGTAGACGATGATCCGCTGGCCCTGGGCCTCGCCGCCCAGGCGCAGCGTCAGGTCGGCGTCGGCAGCGGTGACCATGTCCTCGCCCAGCACCGGGCCGGTGACCTCGGTCAGCCGGTGCGGCAGGTCGACCGGCGTGCGCAGCGGCGCACGGAGCCCCGTGCTCTTGTAACCGGCGTAGGCCACCGGAGTGCGCCGGTCGGCGGGCTCCCGGAGGTAGCGGGGCAGCACGAGGGCGCTGTCCGACGCCGGTCGCGGCTCGCGAGATGTGGTCCCGGTCATGCCGGGACCGTACGACCCGGCACTACGCTGCCCAAGCAACGTCTTCCGCTGAGCAGAAAGAAGGACGCCATGGCCGGTGGTGCTGCCGCGTCCGGCCGGTCGGTGACCTCCCGTGCGCTCGGCGTCCTGGACGCCTTCGACGCCACCCACCCCCGGCTCAGCCTCTCCGAGGTCGCCGAGCGGTCGGGCACCCCGCTGACCACGACCCACCGACTGCTCGCCGAACTGGCCGCCTGGGGCGCCCTGGTCCGCCGCAGCGACGGCCGGTACGAGATCGGCCGCAAGCTCTGGGACCTCGGGCTGCTCGCCCCGGTCGACCTGGAGCTGCGGCAGGTCGCCTCGCCGTTCCTCCTCGACGTGCACACCGCCACCCGCGACACGGTGCACCTGGCGGTGCGCGAGGGCACCAAGGCGCTCTACGTCGAGCGGATCTCCGGCCGCGAGTCGGTGCCCGTGGTCAGCCAGGTCGGGAGCCGGCTGCCGCTGCACGCCACCGGGGTGGGCAAGGTGCTGCTGGCCTCCGCGCCGGACGACGTCCTGGAGCAGGTGCTCCGGCAGCCGACCCGGGAGACCCGGCACACCGTCGTCGACGCCGGGCTGCTGAGCCGGGAGCTGGCCGAGGTGCGCCGCCGCGGCTGGGCCCGCACCGCGGAGGAGATGAGCCTGGGCGCGGCGTCGGTCGCCGTCCCGGTGACCGTGGAGCGGCTGGCCGGGCCGATGGTGGTCGCCGCGCTGGGCATCGTCGTCCCGGCCCACCGGCGCGACGTCGCCCGGCTGGCCCCGGTGCTGCAGGTGGCCGCCCGCGGCATCGGCCGGGCCCTGGGGCGCACCGAGCAGTTCCGCTGATCCTTCCGCCCAGCGGGAGGGGGAGGTCGCCCGAGGTCGGCGGCCGGGGTCACACTCGGGCGATGCGCACCCAGGTGGGGATCATCGGAGCCGGCCCGGCAGGGCTGCTGCTGTCCCGGCTCCTGCAGCTGCAGGGCATCGACACCGTCGTCCTGGAGAACCGGTCCCGCGACTACGTGGAGGCCCGGATCCGGGCCGGCATCCTCGAGCAGCACACCGTCTCCACGCTGATCGACGCCGGCATGGGCGACCGGCTGCAGCGCGAGGGCATGCCGCACGACGGCATCTTCCTGCAGTACCCCGGCACCCGGCACCACCTGGACTTCCCCGAGCTGTGCGGCCGCAAGGTGTGGGTCTACGGGCAGACCGAGGTGACCAAGGACCTCATCGCCGCCCAGCTCGACGACGGCCCGCCGCTGCTGTTCGAGGTCTCCGACGTCACCCCCGAGGACGTCGACACCGACAGCCCCCGCATCCGGTTCACCGACGCCGACGGCGTGCCCCAGGTGCTCGAGTGCGACGTGATCGCCGGCACCGACGGCTTCCACGGCGTCTCCCGCCCGGTGGTCACCGCCGGCACCTCCGGCCGACTGTGGGAGCGCACCTACCCCTACGCCTGGCTGGGCGTCCTGGCCGACGTCGCCCCGTCGGAGGACGAGCTCGTCTACGCCTGGCACCCCGACGGCTTCGCGCTGCTGTCGATGCGCTCACCGTCGGTGTCGCGGCTCTACCTGCAGGTCGACCCGGACGAGAAGATCGAGGACTGGTCCGACGACCGGATCTGGGACGGTCTGTCCACCCGGTTCGCCCTCGACGGCTGGGAGCTGGAGACCGGGCCGGTCACCGAGAAGTCCATCCTGCCCATGCGCTCGTTCGTCAGCGCGCCGATGCGCCGTGGCCGGCTGTTCCTCGCCGGCGACGCCGCGCACATCGTCCCGCCGACCGGCGCCAAGGGCCTCAACCTCGCCGTCGCCGACGTCACGCTGCTCGCCACCGCACTGGTCCGCCTGCTGGCCGAGAAGCAGACCGACCTGGTCGACAGCTACAGCGACCGGGCGCTGGCCCGGGTCTGGCGCTGCACCCACTTCTCCTGGTGGATGACGTCGATGCTGCACCGCTCCGGCGACGACTTCGACGCCGAGCTGCAGCTCT
The DNA here is from genome assembly GCF_026967995.1 of Modestobacter sp. VKM Ac-2979. NCBI lineage: Bacteria > Bacillati > Actinomycetota > Actinomycetes > Geodermatophilales > Geodermatophilaceae > Modestobacter > Modestobacter sp. VKM Ac-2979. The sequence continues at coordinate 694,904 of NZ_JAPVBO010000002.1, read as the reverse complement.
CCCAGCTCCGCCGGGTCTGTTCGTCCGAGGCCGCCGCCCGCGAGCTCGCCGAGAACTACACCGGCCTCCCCCTCGACGCCTGAGGCCGCCCCCGCCCCCGCCCCCTCTCCACCACCACAATGGCCATTTGGTGGTCGGGGGGTCGGGACGGCGCTGGGCCGGGCTGTCGCGGAACCGTGTGCAACTGGCAGACTCTGCCGGGGCGGATCGTCCAGCTCGGGTCGACATGTCGATGTCCACGGTCAGATGTCCTGCATCTGGTGATCGACTTCGGCTACTTGTGCCCAGTCCAGCGCCGGACACGGACCAGTTCGCACCACTAGTTTCAGCAGCATGCTCTCGACGCTCTTGACCATCACCGGCGTGCTCGTGGGGCTGTTCGTCCTGCTCTCCCTCATCGTGCACCTGTCCGCCCGCCCGGCCACCCGGGTCAACACGACGGGCACCCGCGCGCCGGGCTGGGTGGGCGACGCCGGGCAGCCACACCCCGACGCATGGGCCCCGCTGTCGACCACCAGCACCCAGATCCGCGCCGTCCGCTGAGCTGACCTGGGCGGCGGCCTCCCCGGGCCCCCGGGACCGGCCGACACCGGCCCGGCGGCCCGGCGTCGGAGATCCGACCCCGGTTAGGCTCGCCCGCGATGACCAGCGACTCGACTGCGTTGCAGGTCTACCCGATCGGTCAGCTGATCGGCGTCCGCGCGGTCGTGGACCAGTTCGACGTCCGGGTCGGCGCCGCCCTGCACAGCCTCACCTCGGCCGAGTTCGGGGTCTGGGCCATGGCGCACGGGCCGGCCGACCACGTACCACGCCCGTGGACCCCTGACGCGCTGGCCGCGCAGGCCGAGTCGGTCGGCGTTCCCGACTGCGCGCAGCGGCTGGACCGGCTGCAGGAGCAGGGGCTCGTCGCCCTGGCCGCGCCCGGCACCGAGTCGGCCCGCGACCTGGCCCGGCGGGTCCGGATGGTGCCCCTGGTGCTGGGCCTGGGGAACAGTGCTGCCGCGCCGGACGCCTACGCGGTCGGGTTGCCCGGCCGCCCGCTCGCCGTGCTGTCGGCCGCCGCCTACGACCTGTTCGAGTGGGCGCACATGGAGACCAGCCTCTGGCGGGCCTGCGAGGGCGCCGCGACCACCGCCGCACGGGTGGGCATCGCCGACACCCTCGCCACCGATCCCGACGCGCTGCTGACGTCGTTGCTGGAGGACCTGCACCGGCTCCTCACCCCCAACGCCGTCCACCTGGACACCTGGGCGGTGAGCTGATGCCCCCCTCCGACGAGGCGCTCGTCTTCCCCCTCGGCCATCCCATGGGGGCCTTCCACCAGCACCGCGGGGAACCGCCGAGCTACTGGGTGGTCCGGCTGGGCTGGGACAGCCCGCTGCTGGGCGACCAGACCACCGCCGACGTGTGGACGCTGACGCACGGGGTGCCCAGCCGGGTGCGGGACGGCGTCCCGTGGACCCGCACCGCGGTCCGCGAGGCAGCGGAGGAGGCCGGCGTCCCCGACTGCGACCTCGTGCTCGACACGCTGATCGAGCGCGGGCTGGTGGCCGAGCTCGTCCCCGGCAGCGAGCCGGCCGCCGAGTTCGCCCGCACCCACCGGGTGCAGTCACTGCTGCTGGGGCTGGGCGAGCCGCCCGACCGGCCGGGCGTCGACGGCATCGGCCTGCTCGGCACGCCCGCGTCGGCCCTGGTGGGGCCGGCCACCTACGAGTTCTGGCAGTGGGCCCACCTGTGGCCGACGCTGGCCGACGCGGTGGTCGGGCTGGCCGAGATGGCCGCCCAGGCACCGGACCCCGACCCGGCCGACACCGACCCCGCCGCGGTGCTGGACCGGTCGTTCCGGGAGCTGCACCGGCTGCTGTCCGGCAACGCGGTCTACCTGGACCGGTCCCTCGCCGTGGCCGACGCCCAGCGCTGAGCCCGCCGCCGGACAGGGTGGTCCCTCAGCGGGCACCGGTCATCAGCTCGGCGGCCCGCTCGCCGATCGCCACGGCCGTCGCCGCAGGCCCACGGGAGGGCACCAGGGGCATCACCGAGGTGTCGACCACCCGCAGGCCCGTCACGCCGCGCACCCGCAGGTGCTGGTCGACGACCGCCCCGGGGTCGGTGGCCGGCCCCATCCGGGCGCTGCCGGCCAGGTGCACCGCGGTCGCCAGGTGGGCCCGGGTCCACCGGTCCAGCTCCCGGTCGTCGGCCAGGACGGCGTCGGGCAGGCCGGTGCGCTCGGCGACCAGCGGGGCGAAGGCGGGGGTGCGCAGCAGATCGGCGGCCAGCCGGACGCCGGCCCGCAGCTGTCGCCGGTCGGCGTCCGCGGTCAGGTAGCGGTACCGGATCCGTGGCTGCACCAGCGGATCGGCGGTGGTCAGGCTGATCCGGCCACGGCTCTCCTCCTGCTGCAGGGCCACGGCGAGGTAGAGGTCGTCCCGCCGGCGGGCGGAGTCCAGCAGCCGGGGCACCGAGGCGCCCCGCAGCGCCCGCAGCGTCGCCGCGGGCCGGCGCAGCACCTCGGTGACGCCGGACAGCGCCGGACCCGACGTCCGCGACAGCATCACCTGCCGGAACGGCTTGAGCCAGGGCATGACCTCGAGGTGGTCGGCGGTGTTCAGCGCGGTGGCCAGCGGCAGCAGCCCCCGGGGCATCGGGGTGCGCCGGGCCGGCCGGTAGGTCACGTAGACGTCGGGGTGGTCGCTGAACCCCTGACCCACCCCGGGCACGTCGGCGACGACGTCGACGCCGGTGGCCCGCAGGTGGTCGGCGGGGCCGATGCCGGAGAGCAGCAACAGGTGCGGTGAGCCCACCGCGCCGGCCGACAGCACGACCTCCGCGGCACGCACCGGGCCACGGTCGGTCTGCACGCCCACCGCCCGGCCGTGCTCCACCAGCACCCGGGTCACCCGCACCCCGCCCACGACGGTGAGGTCGGGGGACTCGCGGCGCGGGGACAGGTAGGCCATCGCGGTGTTGACCCGCACGCCGTCGGCGACGGTGAACGGCACCGGCCCGTGTCCGGGCGGGCCGTCGGCGTTCTTGTCCGGCTCGGCCGGGAAGCCCAGCGCGTCGCAGGCGCCGGCGAAGGCATCGGTGAGCGGGTGCGGCTCGTGCACCCGGGTGACCGGCAGCGGGCCGGTCGAGCCGTGGCCGGGGCGGTCGCCGTAGTCGGCGTCGCTCTCGCAGCGGACGAAGGCCGGGCGCAGCGCGTCGGCCGACCACAGGTCGTTGCCCGCGGCGGCCCAGCCGTCCAGGTCGGCGCGGGTGGCCCGGATGAAGTAGGTGCCGTTGAGCGCGCTGGACCCGCCCAGCACCTTCCCCCGCGGCACCGGCCAGCGCAGGTCGTCGGTGAGCTCTCCGGTGAGCTCCCAGTTCGCGGGGTGGCCGGGGGTCGCGGCACCCATCGTCGCGGCGTCCCGGATCGTCGCCGGGAAGTCCTCGGGGCGCGGGTGGTCGGCACCGGCCTCCAGGACCAGCACCCGCCGGCCGGCGTCGACCAGCCGGGCGGCCAGCGCACAGCCCGACGACCCGGCACCGACGACCACGACGTCCCACTCCCCCGTCAGCTCCACCCCCGGCACCCTAGGACGGCGGCGGGCTCAGGCCAGTCGCACCCGGTCCCCGGCGGGCTCGACCCGGCTCTCGGTGACCAGCTTGGCCAGCGTGGCCCGGGTCGACTGGGCGGCGGCCGGCCAGACCGCCCGCGGCACGGCCGCGTAGACGACGGCGACCAGCTCCTCGACCGTCCGGGACCCGTCGGTGAGGGCATCGAGCAGCTGCTGCTCCCGGTACGCCCGGTGCGCCAGGTAGAACCGCAGCACCGCCCCGGGGTCGGTGGTCAGCTCGGGCCCGTGGCCGCAGTACAGCGCCGAGGGCCCCAGGTCGTGCACCCGGCGCAGCGACTCGAGGTAGGCGAGCACGTCGCCCTCGGGGTGCGTCACCACCGACGTGCCCCGGCCGAGCACGTGGTCGCCGACCAGCACGGCACCCGACGCCAACCGGAAGGCCAGGTGGTCGGCGGTGTGCCCGGGCGTCGGGACGACGTCCAGGGTGGTGCCCGCCAGCTGCAGCCGCTCCCCCGCCCGGAGCGACCGGCCGCCCGGGCCGGCGACCTCACCGGTGGCCGCGGCGACCGGCGCACCGAAGTGCCGCCCCCACGGCAGCGCCGCCTCCGCGTGGTCGGCGTGGTGGTGGGTGACCAGCACGGCCACCACCCGGGCGTCCCGGGCGGCCAGCGCCGCCTCGACGGCGGCCAGGTGCCGGGGGTCGTCCGGCCCGGGGTCCACGACGACGGCCTGGCCCGAGCCCGGCTCGCCCACCAGGTGGGTGTTCGTGCCGTCCAGCGTCATCGGCGAGGGGTTGGGGGCCAGCACCCGGGTGACCAGCGGCTCGGGGTCGGCGACCGGCGCCATCGTGCCGGGTGCGGGCAGCGCCCAGCTGGTCCGCGGGTCGACGGGGGCGGTCACGGGCAGCACGGTAGCGGGCCCGGCGGGCCCCGATGCCCGTCGCCGGGAGCGGCTACCGTCGAGAGCATGCGCGCTCTCACCACCCCCTTCCGCGCCGGACTCTCCGCCGCAGCCGCCGTCGTCCTGCTGGCCGGCTGCGGCAGCGACGACGAGCAGCCCGATGCCGCGTCGACCGCCACCAGCTCCAGCAGCGCCAGCAGTTCCGCCACCACCTCCGACGAGGAGGTCCAGGCGTTCTGCACCGAGGCCGAGACCGTGCTCACCACACCGCCTGAGGCCGGCCTGACCCAGCAGGAGCAGCTCGACCGGACCATCACCGACCTGGAGCAGCTGGACCCGCCGGCCGAGATCAGTGCCGACTGGGACGTCCTGATCCAGACGTTCGTCGGCGTGCGGGAGGCCGTGGCCGACGTCGACCTGACCACCCCCGAGGGGCAGGCCAGCGTGGAGGAGGAGCTCGCCGGCCTCGAGGCCGAGGCGACCGACGCCCAGACCCGGCTGGACGCCTGGCTCACGGAGAACTGCGACAACGCCTGAGCCGACGACGCACCGCGGCCCGGCCCCCTCCCCAGGGTGCCGGGCCGCAGTACGTCGGTGCCGGGCCGTCGTCGCCCGGGTCAGCCGCAGCCGCGGATCGTGATGCCCCGGGCGCGCAGCCACGGCACCGGGTCGACCTGGCCGCTGTGCATCTGCCCGTCGGGGTGCACCTCGAAGTGCAGGTGCGGCCCGGTCGACTGACCGCGGTTGCCCACCTCGGCGATCTGGTCACCGGCCGCGACCCGCTCCCCGGCGCGGACGAAGTGCCGGTTGACGTGGCCGTACACGGTGATCGCACCGTCGTCCCCGCGGAGGTAGACCGCCAGCCCGAAGCCTGTCGCCGGCCCCGCCCGCTGGACCACCCCGGCGGTGGCCGCGCGCACCGGCGTGCCGATGGGGGCGCCGATGTCGACGCCGAAGTGCGTGACACCCCAGCGTGCGCCGAAGCAGCTGCTCGTGATGCCGACGGCCGGCCGGGCGTAGCCGGAGCCGGTGGCGGAGTCGGAGCCCGTGGCGGCGGCGTCCGCCTGGAGCGCCTGCTGGTCGTCGGCGAGCGCCTGGGCCCGGGCCTGCTCCTCGGCCAGCCGGGCCGCGGCCTCCTCGGCCGCCCTCTGCTGCTGCCACACCTGGTAGGCGTTGCGCGCGCCCTGGAGCGTGAGCAGCTGCACCTGGGCGTCCTGCAGCTGCTGGTCCAGCGCCGCCTTCTCCGCGGTCACCTGGGTGTACACCGCCTGCTGGTTGGCCAGCTGCCGTTCGGCCTCGACGCGGGCCCCCTCGGCCGCCGCCTCGGCGGCCACCTTCTCGTCGCGGGCGGCCCGGGCCGCCGCATCGGCCTGGGCCTGCTGCACCCGCGCCTGTTCCATCACGCCCAGGACGTCGACCTGGTGGTCGCCGACGTAGGACAGCATCGCGGCCTTCTGCACCAGCTCGGCCGGCCCGCCGACGTCCAGCAGGGCCATCTCGCTGGTGAGCTCGCCGCCGTTCTTGTAGGTGTCCCGCGAGAACTCGGCGATCCGCAGCTGGGCGGCGGCGACGGCGTCGGCCGCGGCCTGCAGGTCCTGCGCCGTCCGTGCCGCGGCGGCCTCGGCCAGCACCCGGGCCTCCTCCGCCGCCAGGTAGGCGGTGCCGGCGGCCTCGGCCAGCACCTGGACCTGCTCCAGCTGCGCCTCGGCGGCCGCGACCTGCCCGGCGATCCGGCCGACCTCGGCTGCGGCCGCGTCCTGCGCCGTCAGGGCGCCGGTGAGCTGCTCGTCGCTGGGGTTCACCGGCTCGGCGTGCGCGATGCCGCCGCCGGCCCCGACCAGCACGGTCGCGACGGCTGCGGTCAGCGCACCGGCCAGCAGTCGGGACGGCCGGCGGCGTCCGGCGCGGACCCGGCGGACGGCCGCCGTGGCCGGGCGCCGCAGGTGCTGCGTCATGGTCGCTCCCTGGGGAAGAGGGATGGACGGGTGGGCTCAGGGAGCGTCCCAGGCGCACCACGAGTCACACGGTCAACACGCGCAGCAACCACGAGCCGTCATGAAGTCGTTCGGTCGTCCCCCGGTCCGGTCATCATGTCGACCCGACTGCTCAGGCGCCGCCCGGCCGCCCCAGCTCCTCGGCGAGCCGGGTGAGCTCGTCCCCGCCGGCCATCATGTCGGTCAGCTGCTCCCGTGTCACCTCGCCCTTGGCGAAGTCCCCCATGCTCCGGCCACGGTTGAGCAGCAGGAAGCGGTCGCCCACCGGGTGCGCGTGGTGCGGGTTGTGGGTGATGAAGACGACGCCGAGCCCCTGGTCCCGCGCCTGGGCGATGTAGCGCAGCACCACGGCGGCCTGCTTGACCCCCAGCGCCGACGTCGGCTCGTCCAGGATCAGCACCCGTGCCCCGAAGTGCACCGCCCGGGCGATCGCCACCGACTGCCGCTCCCCGCCGGACAGCGTGCCCACCGGCTGGTCGGGGTCGCGGATGTCGATGCCCATGGCGGCCAGCTCACGCCGGGTGACGTCCTTGGCCGTCGCCCGGTCGAACCGCCGGAACGGGCCCCACCCGGTCGTCGGCTCCGAGCCGAGGAAGAAGTTCCGCCAGATCGACATCAGCGGGATCATCGCCAGGTCCTGGTAGACGGTGGCGATGCCGGCGTCCAGCGCGTCGCGCGGCGCACCGAAGTCAACCGGCTCGCCGTCCAGCAGCAGCTCGCCCCGGGTCGGCCGGTGCACCCCGGCGAGCACCTTGATCAACGTCGACTTGCCGGCGCCGTTGTCACCGAGCACGCAGGTGACCTGCCCGGCGCGCACGCTGGTGGAGATGCCCTCGAGGGCGATCACCGAGCCGAAGTCCTTGCCGATGCCGCGCAGCTCCAGCAGCGGGGCGCCACCTGGCGCGTCGGTCGCGGTGCTCATCGCCGGGCCGCCTCGGCGTAGCGCCGGACCAGCCGGTTGGTGAGCACCGCGAGCAGCAGCATGGCCCCGAGGAAGAAGTAGAACCAGTCGGCGTCCCAGTTCAGGTAGACGATCCCCTGCTGGGTCATGCCGAAGATCAGTGCGCCCAGGGCCGCGCCGATGGCCGAGCCGAACCCGCCGGTGAGCAGGCAGCCGCCGATCACCGCCGCGACGATGTAGATCAGCTCCTGCCCGGTGCCGGTGTTGGCCTGCACCGAGGTGAGCCGGACGGCGGTGATCGAACCGACCAGCCACGCGGCGGTGGCGGTGGTCATGAACAGCACGATCGTCGTCCGCTGCGCCGGCACCCCGACGTTGCGGCTGGCGACCTCGTCACCGCCGGTGGCGAAGACCCAGTTGCCGAACCGGGTGCGCAGCAGCACCCAGCTGGCCACCGCCGTGACCAGCAGCCACCAGAGGACGGCGACGCGGAACGGCTGCCCGAAGACGTCGATCGTGGAGGCGAGCACCAGCTCGGCCGAGTGGTAGCCGGGGGCGTCGGCGATCCCGCGCACGATCACCGTCCCGGTGAACAGCTTGGTCAGCCCCAGGTTCAGCCCCTGCAGCATCAGGAACGTGCCCAGCGTGATGATGAAGCTGGGCAGGCCGGTGCGGGTGACCAGCCAGCCGTTGAAGGCGCCGATCCCCAGCGCCAGCACCAGCGCGGCGGCGATCGCCACCCAGATGTTCTGTTGCAGCTCCACCGCGACGATGCCCACCGTCAGCGCGGTGGTGCCGGTCATCACGCCGGCCGAGAGGTCGAAGTGCCCGCCGATCATCAGCAGCGCGACGGCGACCGCCATGATCCCCAGCACCGAGGCGACGTCCAGCCAGTTGGCCACCCCCGCCAGCGACCGGAAGACGTCGGACTGGGCGGAGAAGAACCCCAGGATGACGACGGCCCCGATGAGCGAGCCGAGCTCGGGCTTGACCAGCAGCCGGCGCCACGGACCGACCCGGGCGACGCGTTCGTCGGCGCGGGCCGGCCCGTCGACGGGCGCCTCCCGGGTCGCGCTCAGCGGGTCCCTGCCGAGGCGAGGTCGGCGATCTCGTCGACGTTCTCGGCGTCGACGATCCCCGGGCCGGTCAGCACGGCCTGGCCACCCCCGACGGTGTTGAGGTTCTCGGCGTACAGCTTGAGCATCACGACGGGCAGGTAGCCCTGCTCGTACTGCTGCTGGTCGACGGCGAAGGAGATCGTGCCGTCCTGGATGGCGGAGATGACGTCGGCGTTGAGGTCGAAGGTGGCGATCGCGGCGTCGGAACCGGCATCGGCGGCGGCCGAGGCGGCCACCGAGGCGACGGCGGAGTTCAGCGTCAGCACGGCGTCGATCGAGGGGTTGCTCTGCAGCTGCGAGGTGATCGTCGACTGGGCCGCCTGCAGGTCGTTGATGTCCACCTGCAGCAACTGCACGTCGCTGCCCAGACCCTGGGAGGCGCCGTCGCACCGCTGCTCGAGGCCGATGTTGCCCGCCTCGTGCACCACGCACAGCACGTTCGTCGCGCCGTCCTGGGCCAGCCGCTGCCCGGCGCCGATGCCGGCGATCGTCTCGTCCTGCCCGACGTGCCCGATCGCGCCGAACTCCGCGGATCGCTCGGCGCCGGAGTTGATCGTCACCACCGGGATGCCCGCCTCCGTCGCGGCGCTGATCGAGTCCTCGAGCGCGTCGGGGTTGGCCATCGAGACCACGATGCCGTCGACGTCCTGGTTGACCGCGGCCTCGATCAGCTGGGACTGCCGCTGCGGGTCGCCGTCGCTCTGGTAGTCCACACCGACGCCGAGGTCCTCCCCGGCGGCCTCGGCGCCGTTCTGCACCACGTCCCAGAAGGCGTCACCGGCCGCCCCGTGGGTGACCACGGCGAAGTCGAGGTCACCGGAGGCGGCCGCGCCACCGCCGTCCCCGCCCTCGTCGCCACCGCCATCGCCGGAGTTCTCCGTGGAGCAGGCGCTCAGCAACAGGGGTGCTGCCAGGGCGAGTGCGAGCAGCCGCATGGGTCGAGCCATCGTGTGCGTGTCCTCCTGTGTGGCGGCGCTGCGATGCCCCGCTGGTGTCCTCCACCGGTCGGCCCCGACTCGGGCCACCCAGAGGAGTGTGCGGCACCGGGGTCGGCCGGCGCCTCTGGTCCACCCCTGATCATGCCCGCCGCGGCAGGCGGACACGGCACGGACCTCCTCGACGAGACCCGGCCGTTGCCGTTGCGCCGTCCACGGAGCGGCAACGCGCGCCCCGCGGGGGCGCGCGCACGCGGCGGACGGGCGTGCGGCTGCCTAGGCTGCCGGTCGTGGACGTGATGGGCTCCGGGCACGAACAGGTCGTCTTCTGCTCCGACCCCGGGTCGGGGCTGCGCGCGGTGATCGCGGTCTACTCCACCGCGCTCGGCCCGGCGCTCGGCGGCACCCGCTTCTTCCCCTACGCCTCCGAGGAGGCCGCGGTGGCCGACGCGCTCGCGCTGTCGAAGGCGATGGCCTACAAGAACAGCCTGGCCGGCCTCGACCTGGGCGGTGGCAAGGCGGTCATCATCGGCGATCCGCACACCGACAAGACCGAGGCGCTGCTGCGCGCCTACGGACGCTTCGTCGAGAGCCTCGGCGGGCGGTACCTCACCGCATGCGACGTCGGCACCTACAACGCCGACCTGGACGTCGTGGCCCGGGAGACCCGCTTCGCCCACGGCCGGTCCGAGGCCTTCGGCGGCTGCGGGGACTCCTCGGTGCTCACCGCCTTCGGCGTCTTCCAGGGGATGCGTGCCGCGGCCCAGCACCGCTGGGGCTCCCCGACACTGGCCGGCCGCACGGTCGCCGTCGCCGGGGTGGGCAAGGTGGGCAGCTGGCTGGTCGACCGGCTGGTCGCCGACGGCGCGTCCGTCGTCGTGACCGACGTCGACCCGGCCGCGGTCGCCCGGGTCCGGGCCCGGCACTCCACGGTGCAGGCGGTCGCCGACACCGCGACCCTGGTGCGCACGCCGCACGACGTCTACGCCCCCTGCGCCCTCGGTGGCGCCCTGGACGACGAGACCGTGGCCGTGCTGCCCGCCGAGATCGTCTGTGGCGGGGCGAACAACCAGCTGGCCCACGAGGGCACCGCCGAGCTGCTGCGCGGCCGAGGCGTCCTCTACGCCCCCGACTACCTGGTGAACGCCGGCGGTGTGATCCAGGTCGAGGACGAGCGGCACGGGTTCTCCTTCCCCCGGGCCGAGTCGAAGGCGACCTCGATCTTCGACGTCGCCCTGCGGGTCTTCGCCGCCGCCGATGCCGAGGGCGTCTCCCCGGCCGTGGCCGCCGACCGACTCGCCGAGGAGCGGATGAGTTCCGTGGGGCGACTGGCGACCATCCGACTGCCCCGATGACCGGCTCCTGCAGCCGAAATGGGTGAGACCCCGGTCACATCCACCTCCGGATGAGGCAGCCGGGGGGTGGGCTGCGTGCCCGTGACCGATCCGTGTCGTAAGCTCGGCCAAGGACACAGTCACTCAGTCGGGGTCGCCACACGGGCCGTCCAGCCCAGTGCTGGAGACGACCCGCACTCCGTCACGAGGGGGTCGAGCCATGGGGCGCGGCCGAGCGAAGGCCAAGCAGACACGCGTGGCCCGTGAGCTCAAGTACAGCTCACCCAACACCGACCTCACTGCCCTCCAGCGCGAACTGGCTGGACAGCCGTCGTCGTTCCCCTCCCGGGGGCCGAAGGACGACGACGAGGACGACACGCACGTCGGGAGCTGGTCGCAGGACGACGAAGACGACGACTGGGCTGCCAGCCGCTGAACCGGCGACCCAGCCCTCTGTAGCGCGGCGACACCGGTCCTCCCTCGGGGGGAGCGGTGTCGTCGCGCGTCCCGACCCGGCAGGTCCGCCGCGAGCGCGCGGTGGGGGCCGGGGCTCCTCCGTCAGCGGTAGGAGCTGACCAGCCGCGCCGAGGCGTCTCCGTCGTGCGCCCCGACCGTGCCGGCCACCCAGGCCGGGACGCCGCGGGCGAGGAGCAGGTCGACCGCCCGGTCCGCGTGCTCGGGCGCGACCGCGGCCACCATGCCCACGCCGCAGTTGAAGGCCCGTTCGGACTCCGCGCGCGGCACGCCGTGCTCCTCCAGCAGCCGCACCACCGCGGGCAGCGCCCAGGTGCTCCGGTCCAGCACCGCCTCCAACCCGGCCGGGACGACGCGGACGGTGTTGCCGGCCAGCCCCCCACCGGTGATGTGGGCGAAGGCGTGCACCGTCTCCACGCCCAGCTGCTCGACCAGCGTGAGGCAGTCGCGGGCGTAGATCCGGGTGGGCTCGAGGAGTTCGTCCCCGAGCGGGCGGCCCAGGCCGGCCGGGGTGCCGGTGAGGTCCAGGCCCGCCCGGTCGACGACCCGGCGCACCAGCGAGTAGCCGTTGGAGTGCAGCCCGGAGGAGGCCATGGCGACGACGACGTCGCCGGCCCGCACCCGCTCCAGCCCCAGCACCGCATCGGCCTCGACGACCCCGACCGCGGTGGCGGCCAGGTCGTAGTCGTCCGCGCCCATCAGGTCACCGTGCTCGGCGGTCTCCCCACCCACCAGTGCGGCACCGGCCTGCGTGCAGCCCTCGGCGATCCCGGTGACGATGGCGGCGATCCGCTCCGGCACGACCCGACCGCAGGCGACGTAGTCCTGCAGGAACAGCGGCTCGGCCCCGCAGGCGACCAGGTCGTCGACGACCATGGCGACCAGGTCGATCCCGACGGTGTCGTGCCGGTCCAGTGCCCGGGCCAGCGCGATCTTGGTGCCCACGCCGTCGGTCGAGGAGGCGAGCAGCGGCTTGCGGTACTTGGCGGTGTCCAGGGCGAAGAGCCCGGCGAACCCGCCCAGCCCACCGACGACCTCCGGGCGGTTGGTCTTCTCCACCGCGGCGCGCATCAGGGTGACCGCTCGCTCGCCGGCGTCGATGTCGACCCCGGAGGCGGCATAGGTCAGCTCGCCCTCGTGGGCCGTCACGGCCGGCTCAGCGCGTCGTCGGCCCCACCGGGGACCGTCGGACTGCCGGCCTGCTGGCCGGTCCAGCCGGTGACCGCGGAGGCCTCCTCGGTCAGCGCCCGGCGGCCGATGCCCTCGAGGAGGTGCTTGCCCAGCACCTCCGGCTGGCCGAGGGCGATCGGGTACTCGCCGGTGAAGCAGGCGGTGCACAGCCGGTTGGCCGGCTGCTCGGTGGCGGCGATCAGCCCCTGCTCGGAGACGTAGCCCAGCGAGTCGGCGTTGATCGAGGCGCGCACCCCGTCGACGTCCAGGCCATTGGCGACCAGCTCGGCGCGGCTGGCGAAGTCGATGCCGTAGAAGCACGGCCACTTCACCGGCGGTGAGGCGATCCGCACGTGCACCTCGAGGGCGCCGGCCTCACGGAGCATCCGGATGAGCGCCCGCTGGGTGTTGCCCCGCACGATCGAGTCGTCGACGACCACCAGGCGCTTGCCGCGGATGACGTCGCGCAGCGGGTTCAGCTTCAGCCGGATGCCCAGCTGCCGGATCGTCTGGCTGGGCTGGATGAAGGTGCGCCCGACGTAGGAGTTCTTGACCAGGCCCAGCCCGTAGGGGATCCCGGAGGCCTCGGCGTACCCGACCGCGGCCGGCGTGCCCGACTCGGGGACCGGGATGACCAGGTCGGCCTCGACCGGGTGCTCCTTGGCCAGCCGGCGGCCGATCTCGACCCGCGCCGCGTGCACGCCGCGGCCGGAGATCGTGGTGTCCGGCCGGGCGAGGTAGACGTACTCGAAGACGCAGCCCTTGGGGTCCGAGGGTGCGAAGTGCTGGCTGCGCAGCCCGTCCTCGTCGATGGCGATCAGCTCACCGGGCTCGACCTCGCGGACGAACGAGGCGCCGCAGATGTCCAGCGCCGCCGTCTCGCTGGCGACGACCCAGCCCCGCTCCAGCCGGCCGAGGACCAGCGGCCGCACGCCCTGCGGGTCACGGGCGGCGTAGAGCGTGTCCTCGTCCATGAAGGTGAAGCTGAACGCCCCCCGCAAGCGCGGGAGCACCTCCATCGCCGCCGCCTCGACCGACATGTCGGGCTTGGCCGCGATCAGCGAGGTGACCAGGTCGGAGTCGTTGGTCGCGACGAACGCCCCGGCCACGCCCTCGTCGGCCGCGGCGCTGGCCAGCTCGGCGGTGTTCACCAGGTTGCCGTTGTGACACAGCGCGAGCCCGGTGCCCGCCCCGGTGGTGCGGAACGTCGGCTGGGCGTTCTCCCAGGTGGAGGCCCCGGTGGTGGAGTACCGGGCATGGCCGACGGCGATGTGACCGCGGAGGCTGCCCAGCGTCGGCTCGTCGAACACCTGGCTGACCAGGCCGAGGTCCTTGTAGACCACGACGGAGGAGCCGTCGGACACCGCGATGCCGGCCGCCTCCTGACCGCGGTGCTGGAGGGCGTACAGGCCGAAATAGGTCAGCTTGGCGACCTCCTCCCCCGGCGCCCAGACCCCGAAGACGCCACAGGCGTCCTGGGGACCAGCGTCTTGGGGGTCGAGGTCGTGCGTCAGCCGTCCATCACCGCGAGGCACGGGTGCGAGCGTACCGGCTGCGCCGTCCCCTCCCGGGTGGGACCGCTCACTCGGGAGGGGACGGCGGAGGACCGGTCAGGAGATGTTGCCCAGCTCGGCGTTGATCGTGGTGTCGTCGCCGTGACCGGTCCTGACCACCGTGTCACCGTGCAGCGTCATCAGCCGGTCGGTGATCGACCGCAGGATCGTCGGCTTGTCGCTGAACGACCGCCCGGTGGCACCGGGACCACCGCAGAACAACGTGTCGCCGGTGAAGACGGTGCGCAGGTCAGGCGCGTGCAGGCAGGTGCTGCCCGGGGAGTGCCCGGGGGTGTGCAGCGCCTGCAGCTGCACGTCGCCCACGCCGAACCGGGTGCCCTCGACCAGGTCGTGGTCGGGCTCGGTGTCGGGGTGGACGACGTCCCAGAGCATCCGGTCCGCGGGGTTGAGCCAGATCGGCGCCCCGGTGGCCTCACGCAGGGCGACCGCCGCGGTGATGTGGTCGTTGTGCCCGTGGGTGAGCACGATCGCGGTCACCCGGCGGCCGCCGATCGCCTCGACGATGGGGGCGACGTCGTGCGGCGCGTCGATGACGAGCACCTCGTCGTCGTCCCCGACCAGCCAGACGTTGTTGTCGACGTCGAAGTCCTGCCCGTCGAGGCTGAAGACCCCGCTGACGACGGCCTGCTCGACCCGGGCCCTCACTGTCCGGCCCCCTCGAACACGACCACGGAGCGCAGCACCTCACCGGCGTGCATCTTGTCGAAGGCCGCCTCGACGTCGGAGAGCCCGATCGTCTCGCTCACGAAGGCGTCCAGGTCGAACCGGCCCTGCAGGTACAGGTCGATCAGCATCGGGAAGTCCCGGCTGGGCAGGCAGTCGCCGTACCAGGAGGACTTGAGCGCGCCACCGCGGCCGAAGACCTCGATCAGCGGCAGCTCGATCGTCATCGTCGGGTTCGGCACGCCGACCAGGACGACGGTGCCGGCCAGGTCGCGGGCGTTGAACGCCTGCTCGTAGACCGCCGGGTGCCCGACCGCGTCGATCGCCACGTCGACCCCGAACCCGCCGGTGAGCGCCTTGATGGCCTCGACCGCGTCGGTCTGGGAGGAGTTGACGGTGTGGGTGGCGCCCATGCCCTTGGCCCACTCGAGCTTCTTGTCGTCGAGGTCGACGGCGATGATCGTGCCCGCACCGGCGAGCCGGGAGCCGGCGATCGCGGCGTCACCGACGCCACCGCAGCCGAAGACGGCGACCGAGTCGCCGCGACCCACCCCGCCGGTGTTGATCGCCGCACCCACACCGGCCATCACGCCGCAGCCCAGCAGCCCGGCCGCGGTCGGCTTCGCCGCCGGGTCGACCTTCGTGCACTGCCCGGAGTGGACCAGCGTCTTCTCGGCGAACGCGCCGATCCCCAACGCTGGCGAGAGCTCGGTGCCGTCGGCCAGCGTCATCTTCTGCGCGGCGTTGTGGGTGTTGAAGCAGTACCAGGGCTTGCCCTTGGCGCAGGCCCGGCACTCCCCGCACACCGCGCGCCAGTTCAGCACCACGTAGTCGCCGACGGCCACGTTGGTGACGCCCTCGCCGACCGCCGAGACCAGGCCGGCCGCCTCGTGGCCCAGCAAGAACGGGAACTCGTCGTTGATCCCGCCCTCCCGGTAGTGCAGGTCGGTGTGGCAGACCCCGCACGCCTGGACGTCGACCACCGCCTCACCCGGCCCCGGGTCGGGGACGATGATCGTCTCGATGGTGACCGGAGCACCCTTGCTCAGGGCGACGACGCCCTTGACCTCGTACGGCATGTCGCCAGCCTAGGGAACGAGCCGCCGGTCCGCGCCCCGCTCCCGCACCATGGAAACGACGGTTGTGCGTGCAACGAATTGGTCTCGCCTCACCCGGCAGGGGGCCGCGATGCAGCCGAAATCGTCACATCGTCGTACGGTGCCCTGCGGTCGCGATCTGTGTCACACGAGTGCACGGGTCGCGGTCGGGTTGCGTCCGTCCGGCCGCGCCGTTCCCGTACTCGGAGGTCGTTCCGTGGCAGTACCCAGCTTCCTGGCCCGGGAGCGCATCATCGCTCGCCCGGGCTTCAACCGGTGGCTCATCCCGCCCGCCGCGCTCGCCGTGCACCTGTGCATCGGCCAGGCCTATGCGACCAGCGTCTACAAGGCCGCGCTCGTCTCGCACTTCGACTCGACCCTGACCGCGATCGGCATCATCTTCTCGATCGCGATCGTCATGCTCGGCCTCTCCGCCGCCGTCTTCGGCACCTGGGTCGACCGCAACGGCCCCCGCGCCGCCATGTTCACCGCCGCGTGCTTCTGGTCGGTCGGCTTCCTCGTGGGTGCCCTCGGCATCTCCACCGAGCAGCTGTGGCTGGTCTACCTGGGCTACGGCGTCATCGGCGGCATCGGCCTGGGCATCGGCTACATCTCGCCGGTCTCCACGCTGATCAAGTGGTTCCCGGACCGGCCGGGCCTGGCCACCGGCATGGCGATCATGGGCTTCGGTGGTGGCGCGCTCATCGCCTCGCCGCTGTCCCGCCAGCTGATGAACTGGTACGACCCGTCCTACGACGGCACCGCCGGCACGACCCCGAGCGGCGCCTCGGTCGCCGGCCTCTTCGTCACCCTGGGCCTGGTCTACCTGGTCTTCATGATGTTCGGCGCCTTCATCGTCCGCGTCCCCGCCGACGACTGGCGGCCCGCCGGCTTCGACCCCTCGACGGTCAAGCAGAGGGCGATGGTCACCACCGAGAGCGTCTCGGCCGGCAACGCCATCAAGACGCCGCAGTTCTGGCTGCTGTGGACCGTGCTGTTCTGCAACGTGACCGCCGGCATCGGCATCCTCGAGCAGGCCGCGCCGATGATCCAGGACTTCTTCCGCAACGGGGAGACCTCCGCGGTCGCCGCCGCTGCGGCCGGCGGCTTCGTCGGGCTGCTCTCGCTGTTCAACATGGCCGGCCGGTTCGTGTGGTCCTCGACCTCTGACTACATCGGCCGCAAGGGCATCTACATGGTCTACCTCGGCGTCGGCCTGGTGCTGTACGTCCTGCTGGCCACCATCGGCAGCAGCGCCGTCTGGCTGTTCGTCGCGCTCGCCGCGATCATCATCAGCTTCTACGGCGGTGGCTTCGCGACCGTCCCGGCCTACCTGCGTGACCTCTTCGGCACCTACCAGGTCGGCGCCATCCACGGCCGCCTGCTGACCGCCTGGGCCGCCGCCGGCATCGCCGGCCCGCTGATCGTCAACGGCGTCCTGGACGCCCAGGGCACCCCGGGTCAGCTCGTCGCCGCCGACTACCGGCCGGCGCTGTTCATCATGGTCGGCCTGCTGGCCGTCGGCTTCGTCGCCAACCTGCTGGTCAAGCCGGTCGCGGCGAAGTGGCACGAGCCGCACGCCACCACCCCCGCCACCGCCCGCGCCAACCCCGAACGGAGCACCACTCGATGAGCGAGCAGAGCAGCACACCGACCGGCCTGGTCGCCTTCGCCTGGGCCCTGGTGGGCCTCCCGCTGGTGTACGGGCTGGTGCAGACCATCCGCACGGCCAGCACCCTGTTCACCGGCTGAGCCACCGCACCACGCAGCACAGCGCCCCTCCTGCCACCGGCAGGAGGGGCGCTCTGCTGTTCGGGCCGCCCCCACCCGCAGTTGATCATCGGCGAATGGCGGCACCCACCGGCGTGGCGGGCAGCCGTTCGCCGATGATCAACTCAGCGAGGGGTGTGGCCCGGAGGGGCGGTCAGCGCAGCGGGGGCAGCGGGAGGTGCTCGGAGAGGTCGGCGCGGTTGCCGCTGGCGCTGACCCTCCCCTCCCCCACCGCCTCTGCCCAGGACAGGGCACCGGTCGCCAGCCGCAGCCAGGTCGCGGCGTCGGTCTCGACCACGTTGGGCGGGGTGCCGCGGGTGTGCCGCGGCCCGGGCACGCACTGCACCGCCACGAACGGCGGCACCCGCAGCTCGACCGAGCGCCCGGGCACGTGCTGGGCCAGCCAGCGGGCCGAGGTCTTCACCGCAGCCCCCAGCACCGCGCGGGGCGGCTGCTCGGCCTCCCCGGCCAGCCAGCCGGCCGTGGGGGCGAGCGCCGCCCGCAGGTCCTCGGCCGAGATCGGCGCGACGCCGGCCACGGTCAGCTCGTCGGGACGGTGCCCGCCGGGACGGTGCCCACCGCGACCTCCGGGCTGCCGAACAGCGCCGGCAGGGTCGCCGTCCACGCCGCCCGCAGCTCGGCCAGCGGCAGCTCCAGCAGACCGTCCAGCACCAGGGCGTCGCCGCCCGTCGTCCCGAGCTCGGTGACCGGCACACCCGATGCCTCGGCGGCGGCGCGCACCGCGGCGGGGTCGGCGGTGGTGACGACGACGCGGGCCACCGACTCGCCGAACAGCGCCGCCGTCGGGTCGCCGGTCACGCTCAGCCGGGCGCCGGTGCCGTACCGCAGCGCCGACTCGGTCAGCGCCTGCGCCAGCCCGCCGTCGGCCAGGTCGTGCGCCGAGCTGACCAGTCCGTCGGCCGACAGGGACACCAGCAGCTCACCCAGGGCCCGATCGGCGGCCAGGTCGAGCCGGGGCGGCAGCCCGCCCAGGTGGCCGTGGACGACCGCGGCCCAGGCCGAGCCACCGAACTCCGGCCGGGTCTCCCCCAGCAGCAGCACGGACTCGCCGTCGGCCCGCCAGCCGGTGGGCACCCGGCGGGTGACGTCGGCGTGCACACCCAGCACCCCGATCACCGGGGTGGGGTTGATCGCGACGTCCCCGGTCTGGTTGTAGAGGCTCACGTTGCCGCCGGTGACCGGCAGGCCGAGCTCGCGGCAGCCGTCGGCCAGGCCCCGGACGGCCTCGGCGAACTGCCACATCACCTCGGGGTTCTCCGGGGAGCCGAAGTTCAGGCAGTTGGTGACCGCCAGCGGCTTGGCCCCGGAGACGGCGACGTTGCGGTAGGCCTCGGCCAGGTTCAGCTGGGCGCCGGTGTAGGGGTCCAGCCGGGCGTAGCGGGCGTTGCCGTCCAGCGACAGCGCGATGCCCAGGTTGCTGGACTCGTCGATCCGCAGGACGCCGGCGTCCTCGGGCTGGGCGAGCACGGTGTTGCCCCGCACGTAGCGGTCGTACTGCTCGGTGACCCAGGACTTGTCCGCGCCGTCCGGGCTGGACACGACCGCGAGCCAGTCGGCCCGCAGGTCGGCCGAGGACGACGGCGGGGTGTCGGCCTGCAGCGCGTCCAGATCGGCCGGGCGGGACATCGGACGCTCGTAGCGCGGGCCCTCCAGGGCGACCGTGCGCGGCGGGACGTCGACGATCCGCTCGCCGTGCCAGTCGATGGTCAGCCGGTCGCCGTCGGTGACCTCACCGATGACGGTGGCCAGCACGTCCCACTTGGCGCAGACGGCCATGAACGCCTCGACCTTGCCCGGCTCGACGATGGCGCACATCCGCTCCTGCGACTCGCTCATCAGGATCTCGGCGGGGGTGAGCGTGGAGTCGCGCAGCGGGACGGCGTCCAGGTCGATCGCCATGCCGCCGGAACCGGCCGCAGCCAGCTCGCTGGTGGCGCAGGAGATGCCGGCCCCGCCGAGGTCCTGGATGCCGGTGACCAGGCCGGCGGCGAAGATCTCCAGGCAGGCCTCGATCAGCAGCTTCTCGGTGAACGGGTCGCCGACCTGGACGGCGGGGCGCTTGGCCGGGCCCTCGGCGTCGAAGGTCTCGCTGGCCAGCACCGAGACCCCGCCGATGCCGTCGCCGCCGGTGCGGGCCCCGAACAGCACGACCTTGTTGCCCGTGCCCTCGGCCTTGGCCAGCTGCAGCTCCTCGTGCCGCAGCACGCCGACGCACAGGGCGTTGACCAGCGGATTCCCGGCGTAGCAGTCGTCGAAGAGCAGCTCGCCGCCGATGTTGGGCAGGCCCAGGCAGTTGCCGTAGCCGCCAACCCCGGCGACCACGCCGGGCAGCACCCGGGCGGTGTCGGGGGCGTCGGCGCGACCGAAGCGCAGCGAGTCCATGACGGCGATCGGGCGGGCGCCCATGGTGAGGATGTCGCGGACGATGCCGCCGACCCCGGTGGCCGCGCCCTGGTAGGGCTCGACGTAGCTCGGGTGGTTGTGCGACTCGACCTTGAAGGTGACCGCATAGCCTTCGCCGACGTCGACCACGCCGGCGTTCTCGCCCATGCCGACCAGCAGGGCGTCGCTCTTCGGCAGGTCGCCGAAGCGGCTCAGGTGCACCTTGGAGGACTTGTAGGAGCAGTGCTCGCTCCACATGACCGAGTACATCGCCAGCTCGGCGGTGGTCGGCCGGCGCGCGAGGATCTCCCGGATCCGGGCGTACTCGTCGTCCTTGAGGCCCAGCTCGGCGTAGGGCTGCGCGTCGTCGGGCTGCTCGGTGGCCAGCGCCACGGTGTCCAGCCGGTTCGTCCGGCCCGGGGCGGTGTCCAGCTCGGAGAGGCCCTCGGTGGCGCTCACGCGGCGACCATCGCGGTGAGCACGGAGGTGAAGAAGCCCAGGCCGTCGGTGCTCGGACCGGTGAGGGCCTCGACCGCGTGCTCCGGGTGCGGCATCAGCCCGACCACCCGGCCGTCGGCGCTGGTGACGCCGGCGATGTCGCGGGAGCTGCCGTTGGGGTTGCCGTCGACATAGCGCACCACCACCCGGCCCTCGCCCTCCAGCCGGTCCAGCTCGGCCGGTGCGGCCACGTAGCGGCCCTCGCCGTTCTTCACCGGGACGGTGATCCGCTGGCCCTGCTCGAACGACGACGTCCACGCGGTGTCGGCCCGCTCGACCAGCAGGCCCTGGTCACGGTTGCGGAAGTGCAGGTGGCCGTTGCGGGTGAGCGCGCCGGGCAGCAGCCCCGCCTCGCAGAGAACCTGGAAGCCGTTGCAGATGCCCAGCACCGGCAGGCCCTGGCGCGCCGCGGCCACGACGTCGGCCATCAGCGGCGACCGGGCGGCGATGGCGCCGGCCCGCAGGTAGTCGCCGTAGGAGAAGCCGCCGGGCAGGACGATCGCGTCGACGTCCTTCAGGTCGTGCTCGGCGTGCCACAGCGCCACCGGCTCGCCGCCGGCCAGGCGCACTGCGCGCGCTGCGTCGACGTCGTCCAGGGAACCCGGGAAGGTGATGACACCGATGCGCACTGGGTCTCTCTCAGTCGGTGGTACGAGCGGGGAGGTGCAGCTCGACGTCCTCGATGACGGGGTTGGCCAGCAGCGTCTCGGCGATCTGCCGGAGCTCGGCCTCGTCGGGCTCGCCGTCGACCTCGAGGACGAAGTGCTTGCCCTGGCGGACGCTGCGCACGCCGGTGTGGCCGAGGCGCCCGAGGGCGCCGAGCACCGCCTGCCCCTGGGGATCGGAGATCTCTGGCTTCAGGACGACGTCGACGACCACCTGGGACACGCCGATGAGGGTACCGGCCCGGCGATGGGCGCCGACACCACGCCGGTCGGCGGGTGTCCTCCGACCGGGGCTCATCCGAACGGGTCACCGACCTGCACCGTTGTGCTGGACAACCGGCCCCGACTGCCGATGATGGGCCCGGACACGGTCGCCACCGGGCGGTCGGCGAGGTGGACGGAGGAGCACGGGATGGTCGCCGGAGTGCCCAACGTGGACCACCCAGCCGCCGCCACCGCGCTCAGCGTCCTCCCCCTCGGGCAGGACGAGGCGCTCACCGCCCGGGTCCGCCGGGAGGGCGAGACGTACCTCTACCTCAGCGCACCGCGCAACGCCCTCGGGGAGGCCACCCGCTTCGTCGAGCAGGACATGCTCGAGCTGTCCTGGCAGGCCGACGACGGGCTCCGGTCCGTCCCGGCCGACGCGGTCGCGGTCACCGACGACGGCCTGTGGAAGGTGAAGATCACCGGCCCGGCCAGCAAGATCCAGCGCCGCGACGCCGTCCGCGCCCCCATCGGGCTGTCGGTGACCCTCTCCTGGGACCGCGCCACCCTGGTCGGGAGCACCGTCGACCTCAGCGAGGGCGGGCTGCTGGCCGTCTTCCGCCCGCACGGCGACCTGGGCGTGGGCGTCCCGTTCCCGACGCGGAACCAGTCGCTGGCCCTCTCGCTCGACCTCTACTCCGACGAGCTCGTCACCGAGGTGGCGCTGGTCCGCCGCCGACCTCGGCAGGACAACCTGCACGAGTGGTCGCTGCGCTTCGTCGACCTGCCCGACCCGGCCGCCGACCTGATCCGCTCGCACGTCTTCACTGCGCTGCGCAACGCCCGCGCCCGCGGCATCACCGCCATCTACTGAGCCACCCTGGGCCACCAAGATGGCCATCTTGGTGGCCCAGGTGGCTCAGTTCCAGGGCAGGCCGGTGAGCTGTTCGTAGGCCCTGACGTAGCGGTCCCGGGTGGCGGCGACGACGTCCTCCGGGAGCTCCGGCGGCGGGGACCCCCGGTCCCAGCCGGAGGTGGTCAGCCAGTCCCGGACGTACTGCTTGTCGAAGGAGGGCTGCGGCGCGCCCGGCGACCAGGTCATCGCCGGCCAGAAGCGCGACGAGTCCGGGGTCAGCACCTCGTCGGCCAGCACGAGGCCGTCAGCGGCCGTGCCGAACTCGAACTTGGTGTCGGCCAGCACGATCCCGGCCTGCTCGGCGATCTCCGCGCCGCGGCGGTAGAGCGCCAGGGTCAGCGACCGCAGCGCCTCGGCCCGGTCGGCACCGACGGCGTCGACCACCTGGGCGAACCCGATCGCCTCGTCGTGCTCGCCCGCCTCGGCCTTGGTCGAGGGGGTGAACACCGGCTCGGGCAGCCGAGACCCCTCGACCAGCCCGGCCGGGAGCGGGACGTCGACGATCGCACCCGTTCGCTGGTACTCGACCGTGCCCGACCCGGACAGGTAGCCGCGGGCCACGCACTCCACCGGGAGCATCTCCAGCCGGCGGACCAGCATCGACCGGCCGGCCAGCTCGGCCGGGACGCCGGAGGCGAGCAGGTCGTCGCCGGCGGCCAGCAGGTGGTGCTCCGCGCCGTGCTCGGCCAGCACCGGCGCCAGCTGCTCGAACCACCACACCGACAGCGCGGTGAGCACCCGCCCCTTGTCCGGGACGGGGGTGGGGAGCACGTGGTCGTAGGCGGAGACCCGGTCGCTGGCGACCAGCAGCAGCCGGTCGTCGTCGACGGCGTAGACCTCGCGGACCTTGCCCTGGGCGACGAGCTCGAAGGGCAGGCTCACGACAGCCCGGCCAGCCGGTCGAACAGCGGGCCCAGGTTCGCCACGTACTGCTCCGGCCGGCAGATCTCGTCCAGCCGGGCCTCGTCGAGGGTCACGCCGTCCTCGGTCGCCCGCTCGCGCAGCGTCTGCCGGAACGGGGTGCCGTCGGACCAGGTGCGCATCGCCGCGGACTGCACCAGCGCGTAGGACTGCTCACGGCTCATCCCGCCCTCGACCAGCTCCAGCAGCACGGACGAGGTGTAGATCAGCCCGCCGGTGGACTCCAGGTTGGCGCGCATCCGGTCGGCGTCGACGACCAGGTTCTCCACCAGGCCGGCGGTCAGGTCCAGCAGGTAGTCGGTGGTGATCGCCGCGTCGGGGAGGAACACCCGCTCGGTGGAGGAGTGCGAGATGTCCCGCTCGTGCCACAGCGGGATGCCCTCCATCACCGGCACGATCGCTGCGCGCACGACCCGGGCCAGCCCGGCGATCCGCTCGGAGCGGATCGGGTTCTTCTTGTGCGGCATGGCGCTGGAGCCCTTCTGGCCCTTGCCGAACGCCTCGGACAGCTCGCGCACCTCGGTGCGCTGGCCGTGCCGCACCTCCAGGGCGATCGCCTCGCACACCGTGGCGATGACGGCCAGCGCGGACACCCACTCGCTGATCCCGTCGCGCAGCACCACCTGGGTGGACGCGTCGGCCGCGCGGAGGTCCAGCGCCTCGGCCACGGCGACCTCGACCGAGGGGTCGATCAGGGAGTAGGTGCCGACGGCGCCGGAGATGGCCACCACGCCGACGGCCGCACGGGCCCGGCGCAGCCGGTCCCGGGAGCGGGCCACGGCGAAGGCGAGGTCGGCGACCCGGTGGCCCCAGACGACCGGCTCGGCGTGCACGCCGTGCGTGCGGCCCACCTTGATCGTGTCCCGGTGCGCCAGGCCGTGGTCGCGCAGCGCCACCACCAGCCGGTCGGCCTTGGCCAGCAGCACGTCGGTGGCGTCGGTGAGCTGGACGGCGAGCGCGGTGTCCAGCAGGTCCGAGGAGGTCATGCCGTGGTGCACGTAGGCCGCGGCCGAGCGCGGCTCGGTGTTGTCGGCCCAGGCGGTGAGGAAGGCGATGACGTCGTGCTGTGTCGTCTCCTCGATCTCCGCGACCCGCTCGGGGGTGGGCGGCGGCGCGTTGCGCACCGGCTCGACGACGTCGGCGGGCACCCGCCCGGCGGCCCCGTGCGCCTCCAGCACCAGCGTCTCGACCCGACACCACAGGTCGTACTTGTGCTGATCGCTCCAGACCCGGCCCATCTCCGGCAGGGTGTACCTGTCGATCATGCGGGCACCGCTTCGGACCGGTCAGCTCGTCGCACCACGGCCCCATCCTCTCGCACCGCTGCGAGCGGGCCCCCATCAGCTCGGAGGACTCGATGTTGCAGCGGGCCAGACACCTGGTCGACCGCGCCCGGGAGCGCATCCGGGCCGCGGCCGAACACGATCCGCACGCCTGGCCCGACGGCACCGTGCTGGTCCTGGAGGACGGCAGCCGCGCCGTCGTCGACCACGTCGAGGAGCCGCACCACGGTGACGGCCACCACGCCGCCGGCGCCCCCGCCCGCGACGCTGCTCCCCTCGCCCCCGGCAGCCCGCACCCCGGCGCCCCGGACGTCGACGTCCCCGGCGGGGTCAGCGGCCCCCCGGCACCGGGTGGTCCACCCCCGGCGCCCGGCCGGGACCGCAGCCGGGGCAGCCTGCTGGCCCCGGAGTCCGCTCCCCGGGCCGTCGAGCGGGACGTCCCCTACGGACTGCGGGTCGCCGCGGCCTGGTCCTGGCGGACGGTGGCGGTCGTGGCCGCGCTCTACCTGCTGCTGCGGGCCGCCGGCTACGTCGCCGTCGTCATCGTGCCGGTCATCGTGGCGCTGCTGCTGGCCGCGCTGCTCCAGCCGGGCGCGGTCTTCCTGCGGCGCAACGGCTGGCCGACATCGCTGGCCGCGCTCACCATGCTCGTCGTCGGCGTGGGCGTGGTCGCCGGGATCGTCACCCTCGTGGTCGAGGAGTTCGCCGCCGGCTACGCCGACCTCGTGTCCCAGGTCGACGAGGGGCTCACCCAGGTCCAGGACTACGTCACCCGCACCTTCCCGGTCACCGACGGCCAGATCACCGACGCGGTCGAGAGCGCCAACCAGGCCATCGCGGACAACCAGGACGTGCTCACCTCCGGTGCGCTGACCACCGCCGCGACCGTCGGCGAGGTGCTCACCGGCGCCCTGCTGACCCTGTTCACCCTGTTCTTCTTCCTGCTGGACGGACGGCAGATCTGGCTGTGGGTGGTCGGGCTGACCCCGGCGAACTCGCAGGCCTATCTGGACGAGGCGGCCCGCCGGTCCTGGCGCACGCTGATCTCCTACGTGCGGGCCACCGTGGGGGTCGCCGCCTTCGACGCCGTCTTCATCGGCATCGGCCTGGTCTTCCTCGGGACCCCGCTGGTCGTGCCGCTGGCCGCGCTGGTCTTCCTCGGCGCGTTCATCCCGATCATCGGGTCGTTCCTGGCCGGCACGGTCTCGGTGCTGGTCACCCTGGTCGCCGTCGGACCGGTCCGGGCGCTGATCGCCCTGGGGATCATCGTGCTGATCATGCAGCTGGAGAGCCACGTGCTGCAGCCGCTGCTGCTGGGCCGCGCGGTCTCGGTGCACCCGCTGGCCGTCGTCCTCGGCATCGCCGCGGGGCTGCTGATCGGCGGGGTCTTCGGCGCGCTCATCGCCGTCCCGGTGATCGCCTGCGGCAACGTGGCGGGCACCTACCTGTCCCGGCGGAACGAGGGGCCACGACCACCCCGACCCGACACCCGCCGCGCCCGCCGACCGGTCACCGCCCGCTGACGCCGCCCGCTCAGCAGGGGTCGAGCCGGTCCAGCGAGGGACGGCCGGGCCGTCAGGGGGCGGTGATGCGGCCCTCGACGGCGGCCAGGGCGATGTCGGTGCGCCAGTGGGCGCCGGCCAGCCGGACGGCGGCGAGCCGCGCGTAGACGGTCTGCCGTGCCGCGGCCAGGTCGTCACCGACCGCGGTGACCGCGAGCACCCGGCCCCCGGCCGAGTGCACCAGGCCGTCGGCGCCCAGTGCCGTGCCGGCGTGCAGCACCCCCTCGCCGTCGGCGCCGGTGACCGGGTCGCCGAGGCGCGGCCGCTCGGGGTAGCCCGAGGCGGCGACGACGACGGTGACCGCCGCCCCGTCCCGCCAGCGCAGCGGCGGCTGCTCGGCCAGCGTGCCGGTGGCCGCGGCGTACAGCAGCCCGGCCAGCGGGGTCTCCAGCAGCGGCAGCACGACCTGGGTCTCCGGGTCGCCGAACCGGGCGTTGAACTCCACCACCCGCACACCGCGCGAGGTGAGTGCCAGCCCGGCGTAGAGCAGACCGCTGAACGGCTCCCCGCGGCGGGCCATCTCGTCGATCGTGGGCTGCAGGACGGTGGTGCGGACCTGCTCCACCAGGCCCTCGGGCGCCCAGGGCAGCGGGGCGTAGGCGCCCATCCCGCCGGTGTTGGGCCCGCCGTCGCCGTCGTCCCGGCGCTTGTGGTCCTGGGCGGGCAGCAGCGGCACCACCGTCGTGCCGTCGGACAACGCGAACAGCGACACCTCCGGGCCGTCGAGGAACTCCTCGATGACCACCGAGTGCCCGGCGTCCAGCACGGCCCGCCCGTGCGCGACGGCCGCCGCGCGGTCGGTGGTGACCAGCACGCCCTTGCCGGCCGCCAGCCCGTCGTCCTTGACCACGTAGGGGGCGCCCGCCTCGTCCAGCGCGGTCTCCAGCTCGGCCGTGCCACCGACGGCCCAGAACTGCGCCGTCGGCACCCCGGCGGCGGTCATCACGTGCTTGGCGAAGGCCTTGGAGCCCTCGATCTGCGCGGCCTGGGCCGACGGGCCGAAGCAGGCGATCCCGGCCTCGCGCACCGCGTCGGCGGCGCCGGCGACCAGCGGCACCTCCGGGCCGACCACGACCAGGTCGGCCTGCCACTCGACGGCGAGGGCGCTGACCGCCACCGGGTCAGCGGCGTCGAGCGGGAAGGCCTGGGCCAGGGTGACGGTGCCGGCGTTCCCTGGTGCGCACGCCAGCGCCGTGACGGCGGGGTCGGACTGCAGAGCCACGCACAGGGCGTGCTCCCGGGCACCGGAACCGATCACGAGGACGCGCACCGGGCGAACCTACCCACCGGCGCTGGAGGCACCACAACGGCCGTTCCGGTGCGGAGGTCACCGCCCGGGCCGGGCGCGCAGCTGCCGGTGCAGCGCCCGCAGCCGGGCCGACTCGGCCGCGCGGGCCCGGGCGTCGGCGCGCAGCTCCTGCCGGTGCGCCTCGGCCTGGAGCTTGCGCCAGGCGACGAACCGCGCGGGGTCCAGGTCGCCGCGGTCGATCGCGGCCGCCACCGCGCAGCCGGGCTCGGTGCGGTGCGCGCAGTCCCGGAAGCGGCACCCGGCCGCCCAGTCGGCCACGTCGGCGTAGGTCGCCGTCAGCCCCTCCCCGTCGGCCAGCGCCAGCTCGCGCATGCCGGGGGTGTCGATCAGCAGCCCCCCACCGGGGAGCGGGTGCAGCTCCCGCGCCGTGGTGGTGTGCCGGCCGCGCCCGTCGCCGCGGATCCCGGCGACCTCCGCCACCGGCTGGCCGGCCAGCGCGTTGAGCAGGCTGGACTTGCCGACGCCGGAGGGGCCGACCATCGCCGCGGTGCACCCGGCCGGGACGAGCCCCCGCACGGCGGCGAGCCCACTGCCGGTGACCGCGCTGACCGGCAGGACGTCGACGCCGACGGCGTCCTCGGCGACCTGCGCCACCGCGGCCGGCACGTCGGCGCACAGGTCGGCCTTGGTGAGGACGACGACCGGCGTCGCCCCGCTGGCCCAGGCGACGGCGAGGTACCGCTCGATCCGCCGCAGCCTCGCCTCGGCCCCCAGGGCGTCGACCACGAGGACGACGTCGACGTTCGCCGCGACCACCTGCGCAGCGGACGCGCGGCCGGCCGCCGTGCGCACGAAGGCGGTGCGCCGCGGCAGCACCTGCACCGCCTGCTCCCCACGCAGCACCACCCAGTCCCCGACCGCCGGCGCGGTCCCCGCGTGCACCGCGCCGGCACAGCTGACCCGGCGCTCCCCCTCGGCGGTGAGCACGGTGAGCCGGCCGCGGTCGACCCGCGCCACCCGGGCCGCCTCCCCGCCGTCGGGGAGCCCCGTGACGTGCTCTCCTGCGCCTGACCCTGATGAGACATCCCTCACAAGGGTCATGCTCGTCTCCAGGTGAGCGCGTTGTCCCCCGATTTGTCCTCATGACGTCGGCGCGCGTTCAGACCCCGGACAGCGAACTGAGTTTCCCTGGAGCCATGCAGGAGACCGGCCTGAAGGCCGTTCACTCGCCCCGTCTGGAGCGCTCACCGCGCATCATCGGGCACCGCGGTGCCCCCAGCTACCGACCCGAGCACACCGTGGCCAGCTACGAGCTGGCGATCGACCTGGGCGCCGACCTGATCGAGCCCGACGTCGTGGTGACCCGGGACGGCCAGCTCGTGGCCCGCCACGAGAACGAGCTCTCCCGGTCGACCGACGTGGCCCGGCACCCCGAGTTCGCCGACCGCCGCCGCACCCAGGAGGTGGACGGCGAGGAACTGACCGGCTGGTTCAGCGAGGACTTCACCCTCGCCGAGCTGCGCACCCTGCGCGCCGTCGAGCGGCTGCCCGGGATGCGGCCGATGAACACCGCCTACGACGGCCGGTTCGGCATCCTGACCCTGGCCGAGGTCGTGGAGGTGGCCCGTCGCCGCTCCACACCCGGCCGCCAGGTGCGGGTGCAGGCGGAGCTGAAGTGCCCGGCCTGGTTCGCCGCGCAGGGGCTGCCGATGACCGAGCTGGTCGCCGCGGAGCTGCGCCGGCTGGACGCCACCCGGTCCGACGGCTCCGTCGTCGTCATGGCCTTCGAGCAGGCGGCGCTCCGCGAGCTGCGGGCCGACCTCGGCAGCGACGGCCCCCGGCTGGTGCAGCTGATCGAGGAGGAGGGCCGCCAGGACGCCCTCGTCACCCCCTCGGGCCTGCGCGAGGTCTCCACCTACGCCGACGGGATCGCGCCGCACAAGGGCCGGATCCTGCTGCACGGCGCCGACGGCGGGCTGGTCGGCGTCTCGGACCTGATCACCCAGGCGCACCGGGCAGGACTCACGGTCGAGCCGTGGACGCTGCGGCCGGAGAACGTGTTCCTCCCCAGCCACCTGCGCCGCGGCGGCGACCCCCGCGGGCTGGGCGACGCCCAGACCGAGGCCCGGCTGCTCTTCGCCCTGGGCGTCGACAGCGTGATCACCGACGCGCCGGAGACCGCCCACCGGGCCCGCGCGGAGCTCTCCGCCGCCGCCATGGCCCCGGTGCGCCCCCGGGTCTGACCGCCCCCGCCGGCCGGGCGGACCGGACCTGGTCGATGGCGGAGGCGATCATGCGCTGGTTGACTCGGCTCATGACGTCGATCCCGGAGCCGGACTCCCCCCTCGACCCGGACCAGCCGGTGCCCGACGACGCAGGCGAGCTCCTGCCGGACACCCCGGACACGCTGCCGCCCCCGCCGATCGAGTCGACCCCGGACGACCCCGGCGGCGACCCCGGCAGCGTCCCCGAGCCCGCCTGACACCAGACCACGAGCGGGCACCGGGTCAGGCCGACGACGGCTCGGGCGCCCCGTGTCGTGACCCGACCCCCGATCGGCTCTGCTCCAGTCGGGAACGGCTCGGGTGAGCCGACGCCGGAACGCGACCCCGGTGTCGCCGCCAGGCGACTGTGGAACGACGGCACGGGGGCCGGAGGCTCCCTGCCGTCGCCCCACGAAGCGGCTCACCAGGAGCCGGGCACGGCTCCTGGCCGCGTTGCGGCCCGGAGGGTCGCGATCTAGTCGATCAGGTCGTGCAGGACG
Organism: Modestobacter sp. VKM Ac-2979; assembly: GCF_026967995.1. NCBI lineage: Bacteria > Bacillati > Actinomycetota > Actinomycetes > Geodermatophilales > Geodermatophilaceae > Modestobacter > Modestobacter sp. VKM Ac-2979. The sequence continues at coordinate 664,952 of NZ_JAPVBO010000002.1, read as the reverse complement.
ACGTTCTCGTCCCGCCCGGGGCCGACGCCGATGACGCTGACCCGGGCGCCGGAGAGCTCCTCGAGCCGGCGCACGTAGGCCTGCGCGTTGGCCGGCAGGTCCTCGAAGCGGCGACAGGCGGTGATGTCCTCGAACCAGCCGGGCATCTCCTCGTAGATCGGCTTCGCGTGGTGGAAGTCGGTCTGCGTCATCGGCATCTCGTCGTGCCGCACACCGTCGACGTCGTAGGCGACGCAGATCGGCACCGTCTCCAGCCCGGAGAGGACGTCGAGCTTGGTGAGGAAGTAGTCGGTGATGCCGTTGACCCGGCTGGCGTAGCGGGCGACCACGGCGTCGAACCAGCCGCACCGCCGGTCGCGGCCGGTGGTCACGCCGACCTCGCCGCCGTGCTTGCGCAGGTACTCGCCCCACTGGTCGTGCAGTTCGGTCGGGAAGGGGCCGGAGCCCACGCGGGTCGTGTACGCCTTGAGGATGCCGACGACCCGCTCGATCCGGGTCGGGCCGACGCCGGCGCCGACGGCCGCCCCACCCGCGGTCGGGTTGGACGACGTCACGAACGGATAGGTGCCGTGGTCGACGTCCAGCAGGGTGCCCTGTGAGCCCTCCAGGAGCACCCACTCACCTGCGTCGAGGGCCTTGCCCAGCAGCAGCCGGGTGTCGACGATCCGGTGCTTGAGCGCCTCGGCGTACCCGGCGTACTCCTCGACCACCTCGTCGACGTCGATGGCCTTGCGGTTGTAGACCTTGACCAGGACCTGGTTCTTCTCCTGCAGCGTGCCCTCGAGCTTCTGCCGCAGGATCGACAGGTCCAGCAGGTCCTGCACCCGGATGCCGGTGCGGGCGACCTTGTCGCCGTAGGCCGGGCCGATGCCGCGGCCGGTGGTGCCGATCTTGCGCTGGCCGAGGAAGCGCTCGGTGACCCGGTCCAGGGCGCGGTGGTGCGGCATGATCAGGTGCGCGTCGGAGGAGATCACCAGGCGCGAGGTGTCGACGCCGCGCTCCTCGAGGCCGGCGAGCTCGCCGATCAGCACCTCGGGGTCGATGACCACGCCGTTGCCGATGACCGGCGTGCAGCCCGGGGTCAGGATGCCGCTGGGGATCAGGTGCAGCGCGTACTTCTCGCCGTCCGGGGTGATCACGGTGTGGCCGGCGTTGTTGCCGCCCTGGTAGCGCACGACGTACGGGACGCGGCCGCCCAGCAGGTCGGTGGCCTTGCCCTTGCCCTCGTCGCCCCACTGGGCGCCGATCAGCACGACTGCCGGCATCGGGGGGTTCTCCTCGTTCGTCGCGTCTGCCCAAGACACCGGCGGTTCCCGGCTGGCCAGGTGGCAGGGTATCGGCATGCCCGCGACTCAGCTCGACCTGCGCGGCCTGGCGGCGGTCCAGCCGCCGTCGCGCCGGCACGTCGCCTCGGTGGTGGACGGCGCCGAGGCGGTGCACGTGCTGGGCCCGGTGCCGGCGCTGTCCGCCGTCCTGACCCGGTTGTGGAAGACCGAGCGGCTGCCCGCGGTGCCGGTGAGCTGGGAACCCGCGGACGACCCGGCGTCCACCGGGCTGGCCCGTTCCCTGGGCGTCGGCACCGGGGCGGAGCGTGAGCTGCCGCTGGTCCGGGACGACCACGGCGGGGTGCTGCTGCACACCGGCCTGGTGACCGCGCACGGCGCGTCGCGCCGTGTCCTCGCCCGCCGGTTCGGCGCCCGGGCGTACTGCGACGACACCCGGGTGGCCGACGGCTCGATCACCCGGATCGACGTCCGACCGGACTGGACGGCGGTGGACCGGATCGGCGTGACGGTGGTGACGCTGCCGCTGCGCCCGGTGCGCCGGGCCGTCGGCCGGGCGCTGCAGCTCGCCTCCGACCCCGCGCAGGTCAGCCGGGACGGCGTCCCGTTCGACCGCCAGGTGCTGAAGTGGACCTGGTACGCCGACGACCGGGTGCGCTGGCGGCTGCGCCCCTAGGCGGAGGGCGCTCGGTGCGTCCGACATCGTGGACACTGGGGACTCCGCCACGCTCGAGAGGTCCCGCTGTCCCGTGCCACCCCTCCACCCCTTCTCGGCCGCGTCGCCGGTGAGCACCGAGCGCCCACCCGGCTTCGGCCCCGCGGCGCCCGCCGCCCCCCGCTCGGCCGGGCGCCGGGTGCTGGACCGGTTGCTCGCCCGCCCGGGCATCGGCGCGCTGGTCGGGGTGCTGGTGCTCGCCGTCTTCTTCGGGCTGCAGGCACCGGGGCTGATCAGCTCCGGCGGTCTGGCCACCGTGCTCGACGTCGCCGCCCCGCTGGGCATCGGCGGCGTGGCGGTCGCGCTGCTGTTGGTCGCCGGCCAGTTCGACCTGTCCATCGCGGTCGTCGCGGTGGGCAGCAGCCTGGTCACCGCGCTGCTGGTGACCCAGCTCGGCCTCGGCATCTGGCCGGCCCTGCTGGTGTCGCTGCTCGCCGCCCTGCTGGTCGGGGCGGCCAACGGGCTGCTCGTGGTCACCACGGGGCTGCCCAGCTTCCTGGTGACGCTGGCGACGTTCCTCGTGCTCCAGGGCACCTCGCTCGCCGGGGCGGCCGCGATCGCGGGGTCCTCGCGGATCACCGGGCTGGCGGACGCACCGGGCTGGGAGTCGGCCCTGGCGGTGTTCGGGGCCACCGCGCAGCTGGGTGACGGACGGTTCCGCATCTCGCTGCTCTGGTGGCTGCTGGCCACCGCCCTGACCACCTGGCTGCTGTGGCGCACCCGCTTCGGCAACGCCGTCTTCGCCAGCGGCGGCGCCAGCCGGGCGGCCCGGGAGCTGGGCGTGCCGGTCGCGCGCACGACGGTCCTGCTGTTCCTGGGCACCGCCGCGGCCGGCTGGCTGATCGGCACCCTGACCCTGGTCCGGCTCGGCGGCGTGCAGGTCGACCCGGCCCTGGGCGAGGAGATCGAGTTCATCGTGGTCGCGGTGATCGGCGGCTGCCTGCTCACCGGCGGGTACGGCTCCACCGTGGGCGCCGCGCTGGGGGCGCTGCTGTACGCCGTGGCCCGGGAGGGCATCTCGCTGGCCGACTGGGACCCGCGCTGGTTCCAGGCCTTCCTCGGGATGCTGCTGCTGGTGGCCCTGCTGGTCAACGGCGTGGTCCGCCGCCGGCTCCGCTCGGTGCCCCGCTCATGAGCACGGCCGCCCACCTGTCCGCGCACGGTTCCCCGGCGCCGGTCCTGGAGCTGCGCGGGGTGACGGTCCGCTTCGGCAGCGTGCCGGCGTTGTCCCGGGTGTCGCTGGCCCTGCGGGCCGGCGAGGTGGTCTGCGTGCTCGGGGAGAACGGCTCGGGCAAGTCGACGCTGGTCGCCGTCCTCTCCGGCCTGCAGCAGCCGGTCGAGGGCGAGCTGCTGGTCGACGGCCGGCCGGAGCGCTTCCGGTCGCCGCAGCAGGCTCGCGCCGTCGGGATCGCCACGGTCTGGCAGGACCTGGCGATCGCGCCGCTGATGTCGGTCTGGCGCAACTTCTTCCTCGGCGCCGAACCGACCCGCGGGTTGTGGCCGTTCCGGCGGCTGGACGTCGGGCGGGCCGAGGAGATCACCACCCGGGCGATGGCCCGGGTGGGCGTCCCGGGGCTCGACCCCGGTCAGGCCGCCAGCGCGCTGAAGGCCGGGGAGCGGCAGAGCCTGGCGATCGCCCGCGCCCTGCACTTCGGTGCCCGGGCGCTGGTCATCGACGAGCCGACCGCACCGATGACGGTGGCCCAGCGGGCGCTGGTGCTGGAGTCGGTGGTGGCCGCCCGCGAGGCGGGGCTCGCCGTGCTGTTCGTGACCCACAGCCCGCAGCACGCGCACCTGGTCGGCGACCGCTTCCTGCTGCTCGGCGGTGGGCGGGTGGCCGGTGACCTGACCCGGGAGGACGTCGACGTGCACGACCTGACCCGGCTGGTCGCCGGCGGGGACGAGCTCTCCCGGCTGGGCGACTCGCTGCGGGCCGCCCGGCGCGACCGCTGAGCGGGCGCCCGCGGGCTACACGGTGATCCGGTACTGGGCGATCTTCCGGTAGAGGGTGGCCCGGGACAGGCCCAGTTCGGTGGCGGCGTGCACCACCGTCGTCCCGGGGCGGCTCAGGCAGCGCACGATCTCGTCCCGCTCCAGCTGCTCCAGCCGGCCGAGCGTCCGGCTGCCGTCGGACAGCACCCCGGGCGGCAGGTGCGCGACGTCGACGAGGTCGGTCCGGGCGGCGGCCGCGCGCACCGCCGCCCGCAGCTCCCGCACGTTGCCCGGCCAGGCGTGCGCGGCCAGTGCCCGCAGCGCACGCGCGGTGAACTCGACGTCGCGGTGCCGGAGCTGCCGGGCGAAGGCCCGGGCCAGCGGCTCGACGTCGGCGGGCCGGTCGCGCAGGGCGGGGACCTCGGCGACCGCCTCCACCAGTGCGGCCAGCGGGCCGGGGAGGGCGGTGAAGGAGGAGCCGGTGAGCACCAGGGGGCCCGGCGCCCCCGCGGTGATCGGGACGGCGGCCACCTCCGCGGCCAGCTGCTCGGCCGCCCAGACCGGGAGGGTGTCGGCCTCGGCGACCACGACGCAGGTGTCCGGCGCGTGCAGCTCCGGCGTCCACAGGGTGAGCCACTCGCCGACCTCGACCGGCTCGGGTGGCCGGGCGACCAGCACCCGTTCCCGCAGGCCGGTGGCGCGGCGGGCCAGCGAGGCCGCCGTCGTCCGCCCGGCACCCGGCTCGCCGACCACGGCGACCAGCCGGCCGCCGGTGATCGCGTCGCGGACCGCGCCCACGGCCGCCTGCCAGGCCGGGGACACGCAGGGGTCGTCGGCGACGCCGTCGACCAGCCGGCCGGTCAGCACGTGGAACACCTCCCCGCGCGGCGTCGCACGGAGCAGCTGGCCACCGGCCCGCACCTGCATCAGCGCCGCGGTGTTCCCCGCGGCGGCCTGGGCCAGCGCCAGCAACAGCTCCGAGGAGGCATCGGACCAGGTGGTGAGGTTGATGCTGCCCACCAGCCCACCGGTGCGCGGGTCCAGCACCGGCACGGCGGCACAGGTGTAGCGGCGCAACGGTGCGACGTAGTGCTCGGGGCCGTGGACCAGGGTCGGCACCCGGTCGGCGAGGGCCAGGCCCAGACCGTTGGTGCCGGCGGTCTGCTCGCCGAAGTAGAAGCCGGGCGCCAGGTGCACCCGGTCCAGGGAGCGGTTGATCGTCTCGTCGTCGCACCAGCGGGCCAGCACGAGGCCCTGCGGATCGGTGAGCATGAAGCCGACCGGCTCGCCGGCCAGCGTGCCGTGCAGCCCACGGACCACCTCCGCACCGCACTCGTAGAACAGCGAGTCGGTCGGCACCCCGTCGACGTAGACCGGCACCACCTCCTCCGGGGTGACCCCGTAGCGCTCGCTGCGCTGCCAGGAGGCACGGACCCGGGCCGGGCTGCTCGGCCGGTCGAGCCCGGCGGCACCGGCCGGCCGGACAGCCCGGCCCGGAGGCGGAGGTGACACGGCGACCCTCCTCGGGACGCTGGCGGGCGGACCCGCAGGTGTCGGCCGGGCGACGGGCCTCGGGCGCGGCTGTGGCCGGCGGGGACCCGGGCCCGAGGTGTCTCAAAGTGAGACAGCAGACCCCCTCATTGTGGTCCACGCCACACCTACCGTCGATCCCGAGGTGCTCCGGCCCGCAACGACGCGGGCGGGAGGGAGTCGAGGAGGACCCCATGTACAGCAAGGACGGCGTCGACTACTTCGTGGTCGACGCGCACATCGCCCTCTGGGACGCACGGCCGGAGAACCAGCGGAACGTGCACGGCGAGCAGTTCATCGACTGCTTCTACGACTACCACCGCAACCTCAGCCCGGAGTCCGAGGTCTGGCCCTACGAGGAGTACCTCTACCAGGGCGGCGAGCGGCTGATGCGCGACGTCTTCGCCGGCGGCATGGTCGACCACGCCATCTTTCAGCCGGCCCGGCTCGGCGAGTTCTACCACCGGGGGTTCGGGCAGACCGAGGAGGCGTTCGCGCTCACCCAGCAGCACCCGGACAAGCTCACCTACAACCACTGGTGGGACCCCCGGGACGGCGAGAACGGGCTGGACCAGCTGCGGGCGGACGCCGAGCGCTTCGGGCTCAAGGGCGTGAAGCTCTACACCGCCGACTGGCACGGGGAGTCCCGCGGCTGGAAGCTCACCGACCCGATGGCCTACCGGTACCTCGAGCTCTGCCGGGAGCTCGGGATCACCAACATCCACGTCCACAAGGGCCCGACGATCCGCCCGCTGGACCGGGACGCCTTCGACGTCGCCGACGTCGACCACGTGGCGACCGACTTCACCGACCTGCAGTTCATCGTCGAGCACTGCGGCCTGCCCCGGCTGGAGGACTTCTGCTGGATCGCCACCCAGGAGCCCAACGTGCACGCCGGCCTGGCGGTGGCACTCCCGTTCATCCACACCCGGCCCCGGTACTTCGCCCAGATCATCGGCGAGCTCGTCTACTGGCTCGGGGAGGACCGGATCCTCTTCTCCAGCGACTACGCGCTCTGGACGCCGACGTGGCTGGTCGAGCGGTTCGTGGACTTCCAGATCCCCGAGGACCTGGCCGAGTACGCACCGCTGACCACCGAGGTGAAGAAGAAGGTGCTCGGGCTCAACGCCGCGAAGCTCTACGACATCCCGGTGCCCGAGCACCTGCGGCTGCCCGACGCCGACGAGCCGGCCACCGGGCCCCGCGAGCCCGGCGCCGCGGACCTGGCGATGTCCTGATGACGGCGACCCTGCTGACACCGGTGACGGAGGCGCAGGTCCGCGCTGCGCTGGGCACCGTCGTCGACCCCGAGCTCGACGAGCCGATCACCGACCTGGGTTTCGTCCGGTCGGTGGCCGTCCAGGGGCCGACGGTGGCGGTGCACCTGCGGCTGCCCACGTCGTTCTGCGCGCCGAACTTCGCCTGGCTGATGTGCTCCGACGCCCACGACGCGGTCTCCGCCGTCCCCAGGGTCGAGCGGGTGGTGGTGGAGCTCGACGACCACCACGACTCCGACCTGATCAACCGCGGCCTCGCCGCCGGGGCCGGGTACCGGGGCACCTTCGGGCACGAGGCCGAGGAGTCGCTGGACGAGCTGCGGGCGGTCTTCGTCCGCAAGGGGCACACCGCGGCGATGGAGCGCGCGCTCACCGCCCTGCTCCGCGCCGACCGGTCGCTCACCGAGGTCGACCTGCAGCGCACCACGCTCGGCGACCTGCCGGCCGACGAGCCGGCCACCGGTGCGCTGCTGCGCCGGCGGGCCACGCTCGGCCTGCCGACCGACCCGGACGCCGCGGTGCTGGTCGCCGCCGACGGCACCCGCCCGTCCCCCGGCGAGGCCGCCCTGTTCCTGCGCCGGGCCCGGTCGGTGCGGATCTCCGTCGACGGCAATGCGCACTTCTGCCGCGGCCTGCTCGCCACCCGCTACCCCGGCGCCGAGGCCGACCAGTCGCCCCGGCCGGACGCCGACTCCCGTTCACTGCTCCCCCTGGAGGTCCTGTCATGAGAGCCGTCCGCGTCACCGGGTACCACGAGCCGCTCCGGCTGGACGACGTCCCGCAGCCGGAGGTCACCGGCCCGCACGACGTCGTCGTGAAGATCGGCGGCGCCGGGGTCTGCCGCACCGACCTGCACATCCTGGAAGGCCAGTGGGCGGAGAAGGTTCAGGTCACGCTGCCGTACACGATCGGGCACGAGAACGCCGGCTGGGTGGCGGCCGTGGGCAGCGCCGTCAGCCACGTCGCCGAGGGCGACAAGGTGATCCTGCACCCGCTGGTCACCTGCGGACTGTGCCGCGCCTGCCGGTCCGGGGACGACGTGCACTGCGAGAACTCGCAGTTCCCCGGCATCGACAGCGACGGCGGGTACGCCGAGTACCTGAAGACCACGGCCCGCAGCGTGGTGCGGATCGACGACTCGCTGGAGCCCGCGGACGTCGCGGCCCTGGCGGACGCCGGGCTCACCGCCTACCACGCGGTGGCCAAGGCGGCCCGCCGGCTGCGGCCGGGGTTCCGGTGCGTGATGATCGGCGCCGGCGGGCTCGGGCACATCGGCATCCAGGTGCTCAAGGCGCTCTCGCCGGCCGAGCTGATCGTGGTCGACCGCAACCCCGAGGCGGTGAAGCTGGCCGAGTCGATCGGTGCCGACCGGGGGATCGTCGCCGACGGCAGCCAGGTCGAGCAGGTGCGGGAGCTCACCGGTGGACACGGCGCCGAGGTGGTCATCGACTTCGTCGGCGAGGGCGGCTCGACGAAGGAGGGCCTGGCGATGACCCGGAGGGCCGGGGACTACCTGGTGGTCGGGTACGGGGAGAACGTCGACGTCCCGACGATCGACCTGGTGTCCGCGGAGATCAACGTGCTGGGCAACCTGGTCGGGAGCTACAACGACCTGGTCGACCTGATGGCGCTGGCGGCGCAGCAGAAGGTCACGCTGCACACCGCGAAGTACGCGCTGGCGGACTTCCAGTCGGCGATCGACGACCTCGACGCCGGCCGGGTCCGCGGTCGCGCGATCCTGGTGCCCTGACGCCCCCTGGTGGGGCCGAGTGGTTCTCGGCTCCACCAGGGGCAGCTCAGTTGAAGATGCTGACGCCTCCCGGGCCGACCAGCAGCCCGAGCACGATCAACACGACCCCCCACACGATCTGCTTGCGGACGACCGCGACGATCCCCGCGACGACCAGGACGACGGCGAGGATCCAGAGCAGGGTGACCATGGCGTGCCTCCTTCTCTAGGCGGCACCCCGTGGCGCCGACTGGATCTTGACGCTAACGAGACCGCCGAGTCTCGGCATCAGGACGATCATGATCCGTATCTCGGCCGGGGCGGCCTGCCACTGGCCGCGCCGACTGAGCAGTCGCGGTCGCCGACTCGCGCGGACACGCCGCGGGGAGCGACCAGAACTGCTCAGTCGGCAGCGGGATGCTGCGCGGACCGACTGGTCAGGGCACCAGCGTGGGGTCGCAGTCGCGCAGCAGCTGGGTGCAGCGCTCCTGCTCGTCGACCTCGCCGATCCGACCGGCCGCCGTGGCCAGCACGGTGACACAGCGCAGGAAACCGCGGTTGGGCTCGTGCGACCACGGCACCGGGCCGTAGCCCTTCCAGCCGTTGCGGCGCAGCGCGTCCAGCCCGCGGTGGTACCCGGTGCGGGCGTAGGCGTAGGCCTCGATGGTGCGGCCGGCCTCCAGCGCGGTCTCGGCGAGCGCGGCCCAGGCGGCGCTGGAGGTGGGGTGCCCCGCCGCGACCTCGGCCGGGTCGGCGCCGGCAGCCAGCGCGTCGTCGGCCTCCGGGATGCCCGGCAGCAGGGTGGCCGGCGGCTCGCCGAGCAGGTTGTGGTGTGCGTGGGTCATGGCTCAAGCCGCCTGCGACCGGCCGGCGGACAGCAGGTGCTCGCAGGCCTCCACGATCCGGTCGGCCATGCTCGCCTCGGCAAGCTTCATGTAGGTGCGCGGGTCGTAGGTCTTCTTCACGCCGACCTCGCCGTCGACCTTCAGGACGCCGTCGTAGTTGCTGAACATGTGCCCGGCGATCGCCCGGGTCAGCGCGTACTGGGTGTCGGTGTCGACGTTCATCTTGACCACGCCGTAGGAGAGCGCCTCGCGGATCTCCTCGAGCGCGGAGCCGGAACCGCCGTGGAAGACCAGGTTGAACGGCTTGGCGCCGTCCCCGAGGCCGAACTGCTCGGCGACGACGGCCTGGCCGCGCTCGAGCACGTCGGGGCGGAGCTTCACGTTGCCCGGCTTGTAGACCCCGTGCACGTTGCCGAAGGTCGCCGCCAGCAGGTAGACGCCCTTCTCCCCGAGCCCGAGGGCCTCGGCGGTGCGCACGAAGTCGCCGTCGGCGGTGTAGAGCTTCTCGTTGATCTCGTGGGCGACGCCGTCCTCCTCGCCGCCGACGACGCCGATCTCCACCTCGAGCACGATCTTGGCCGCCGCGCACTTCTCGATGAGCTCCTGGGCGATCTCCAGGTTCTCGGTGAGCTCGACGGCCGAGCCGTCCCACATGTGCGACTGGAACAGCGGCTCCTTGCCGGCGTCCACCCGCTCCTGGGAGAGGGCGATCAGCGGCCGGACGTAGCTGTCCAGCTTGTCCTTGGGGCAGTGGTCGGTGTGCAGCGCCACCTGGACGGGGTACTTGTCGGCGACCACGTGGGCGAACTCGGCCAGCGCGACCGCACCGGTCACCATGTCCTTCACCCGGGTGCCCGAGCCGAACTCCGCACCGCCGGTGGAGAACTGGATGATCCCGTCACTGCCGGCGTCGGCGAAGCCGCGCAGCGCGGCGTTGATCGTCTCGGACGAGGTGCAGTTGATCGCCGGATAGGCGAACCCGCCCTCCTTCGCCCGGGCGAGCATGTCGGCGTAGACCTCGGGTGTCGCGATCGGCATGCCCGCACCTTAGTGGAGCCGACCGCCACCGGGCGCACCGCTCATCGGCCTCTCCGGGGCGCCGCCGTGGGGGCAGGGAGGAGGGCCCTCAGCCCTGCTCGATGCGGCTGACGGCGCGGGCGGCCACCACCACCGGGTCGTAGGTGGGCGAGAACGGCGGGGCGTAGGAGAGGTCGCTGCCGGCCAGCTCCTCGGCGGTCATCCCCGCCCAGATCGCGGTGGCCAGCACGTCGATCCGCTTCGCCGACCCCGGCCCGCCGACCACCTGCGCCCCGAGCAGCTGCCCCGAGCCCGCCTCGGTGACAAGCTTGACCGCGATCTCCTCGGCGCCGGGGAAGTAGCCGGCCCGGGTGCTCGCCTCGATGACGTCGGTGCGGTAGGCGAACCCGGCCTCCTCGGCCTGGGTGGTGCACAGACCGGTGCGGCCGATCTCCAGCTCGCGCACCTTGGTCACCGCGGTGCCGAGCACCCCGGCGAACCGGGCCGGCCGGCCACCGATCACCGAGCCCGCGACCCGGCCCTGCTTGTTGGCGTGCGTGCCCAGCGCGACGTGCGCGACCTCGCCGGTGACCCGGTGGAACGTCTGCGCGCAGTCACCGGCGGCGAAGACCTCCGGGTGGTCCCGGCAGCGCTGGCTCCGGTCGACGTCGACCGCGCCGGTCGGCCCGATCGCCAGCCCGGACTCGGCGGCCAGGGACGCCTCCGGCCCCATGCCGAGCCCGAGGACGATCAGGTCGGTCTCGTACGTGCCGACGTCGGTGCGCACCCCGCAGGCCCGGCCGTCGGCGTCGACGAGCACCTCCCGCACCGCCTGGTCGGCGTGCACCGTCATGCCCATCGCCCCGAGGGCGGCGCAGACCCGCTCGCCCATGTCGGTGTCCAGCAGCGCCATCGGCAGCGGGTCGGCCAGGACGACGGTGACCTCCAGGCCCCGGTCCTGCAGGGCCTCTGCCATCTCCAGCCCGATGTAGCCGCCGCCGAGGACCAGCCCGCGCCGCGGGCCGTCGGCCGGCAGCCGGTCGATCGCCGCACGGATGGCCGCGCCGTCGTCCAGCCGGTGCACGCCGAACACCCCGGGGGCGTCCAGGCCGGGGATCGGGGGCCGGCTCGGCCGGCCGCCGGTGGCGACGACCAGCCGGTCGTAGCCGAACCGCGCGCCCCCGCGGGCGTGCACCACACCGGCGTCCAGGTCGATCCCCTCGGCCCGCGTGCCGATGTGCACGGTGATGTCGGAGGCGGCGAACTGCGCCGGTGTCCGGGCGATGAGGTCGTCCCGGTCGCTCACCTGCCCGGCGACCCAGTAGGGGATGCCGCAGGCGGAGTAGGAGACGACGTCGCTCTGCTCCAGGACGACGATCTCCAGCTCGGCCGCCGTGCGCAGCCGCCGGGCCTGGGCGGCCGCCGACATCCCGGCCGCGTCGCCGCCGACCACCACCAGTCGCTCGGTCATGCCCTGCAGCCTCCCACCGCCGGACGTCTCAGGCGCCGATGAGGCCGGAGACGGCGGCCAGGTCGCCGCCGGAGGCCCGGCGGAACATCTTCCCGGGGTTGAGGAGCCCCGCCGGGTCCAGCGCGTGCTTGATCGCCTGGTGGACCGAGAGGGAGACCGGGCCGATCTCCCGCTCCAGCCAGTCGGCCTTGATCGTGCCCACCCCGTGCTCACCGGTGATGGTGCCGCCGAGGGAGAGGCCCAGCTCCAGGATCGCGTCGAAGGCGGCGTAGGCCCGGGTGCACTGGTCGGGGTCGGCACCGTCGAAGACGACGGTGGGGTGCATGTTGCCGTCGCCGGCGTGCCCGACGACCCCGACCACCAGCCCGGCGGTGGCGGCGATCGCGTCGCAGCCGTCGATGAACGTGGCCACCCGCGACCGCGGGACGGCGACGTCGTCGAGCAGCAGGCTGCTGCCCAGCCGCTCCAGGGCCGGCAGCGCCATCCGCCGGGCGGTCATCAGCAGGTCGCCCTCGGCCGGGTCGTCGGTGGAGTGCACGAAGTCCGCCCCGGCCTCCTCGCACAGCCGGGTCAGCGCCGCGATCTCGGCGAGCGCCACGTCTCCCCCGCTGTCGGACTGGGCCAGCAGCAGCGCCGCCGCGTCCCGGTCCAGGTCGGCCTTCATCAGGTCGTCGACCGCGCGGATGCAGGTGCGGTCCATCACCTCGAGCATGCTCGGCACCAGGCCGCTGGTGACCACCCGCTCGACCACCTGGCCGGTCTGCGCGCTGGTGCCGAAGCTGGCGACCAGGGTGACCGGTGGCTGCGGGGCGGGGCGCAGGGCCAGCGTCGCCTCGGTGATCACGCCCAGCGTGCCCTCGGAGCCGACGAACAGCCGGGCCAGGTCGTAGCCGGCGACGCCCTTGACGGTGCGCCGTCCGGTGCGCAGCACCCGCCCGTCGGCGAGCACGACCTCCAGGCCGAGCACGTAGTCGGTGGTGACGCCGTACTTCACGCAGCACAGCCCGCCGGAGTTCATCGCCAGGTTGCCGCCGAGGGTGCACCAGTCGTAGCTGGCCGGGTCCGGCGGGTAGAACAGCCCGTGCTCCCGGACGGCGTCGCGCAGCGTCTTGTTCACCACGCCGGCCTGGACCACGGCGAGTCGGTCGGCCGGGGCCACCTCCAGGACGGCGTCCATCCGGGTCAGCGCCAGGGTGATGCACCCGTCGACGGCGTTGGCCGCGCCGACCAGCCCGGAGCCGGCGCCCCGCGGCACCACCGGCACCCCGTGCCGGCTGGCCAGCCGCAGCACCGCCGACACCTCCTCGGTGCTGCGCGGCAGCGCCACCGCGGCCGGCAGCCCCGCCTCGGCGAGCATCGCCTGGTCGCGTGCGTAGGCGGCGGTGACGTCGGGGTCGGTGAGCACGCTGTCCGGGCCCAGGGCGTCCTGGAGCTCGCGGACCCACGTCGTCGTGAGGGCGGTCACACGGTCACCGTACGTCGCTCCGGCGCCCCTCCTTCAGGAGAGGCCGAGATCCGCCAGCTCGAACGCCGCGCGGTACTCCAGGCCGGCCGCCTCGACGGCCGCGCGGGCGCCGCGGTCGACGATCACGGCCACGCCCAGCACCTCGGCGCCGGCCTCCTGCAGCGCCTCGACGGCGGTGAGCGGGCTGCCGCCGGTGGTGGAGACGTCCTCGACCACCAGCACCGTGCGGCCGGCCACGTCGGGCCCCTCGATCCGCCGCTGCATCCCGTGCGCCTTGGTCGCCTTGCGCACCACGCAGGCGTCCAGGAACCCCTCGCCGTCCGAGGCGGCGTGCAGCATCGCGGCCGCGACCGGATCGGCGCCGAGGGTGAGCCCGCCGACCACGTCGTAGCGCAGGTCGCCGGTGAGCTGGCGCATCACCCGGCCCACCAGCGGGGCGGCCTCGTGGTGCAGCGTCACCCGGCGCAGGTCGATGTACCAGTCGGCCTCCTGGCCGGAGGAGAGGGTCACCTTCCCGTGCACGACGGCGAGGTCGACGATGAGCTCGAGCAGCCGGGCGCGGTCGGGGTGGGCCGGGGCAGGGGCGTTCATCCCGCCGACCCTACTGAGGCCGGCGGAGCGGGTGCCGGTGACCGGGACCCCGCTCAGTCCGGCACGGCTCAGCCGGCGGGGGCGAGCACCTGGTCGATGACGTAGACCGTGGCGTTCGCCGTGGGCACGTTGCCGCAGACCACGGTCGCCGGCGCGGCGCCGGCCAGGGTGCCCTCGGCGGCGACCGTCGGCGCCTCGGCCGTCCCGGCGACGGTGATCGGGTCCCCGTTGAGCGTGACGTGGTCGCCGACGAGGTCGGCCGGCGCCAGCCGACCGGGCAGGACGTGGTGGGTCAGCAGCGAGGTCAGCCGCGGGACGTCCCCGAGCAGCGCGGGCAGGGCATCCGGGCCCAGCGCGTCGAAGGCGGCGTTGGTCGGGGCCAGCACGGTGACCTCCTCGCGGGTGTTGAGCACGTCGACCAGGTTGGCCGCGCCCACGGCGGCGGTGAGGGTGCTCAGCTGGGGGTTGGCGCCCACCGCCGCGCTCACCGGCTGGGCGGCCAGGTCCGCCGGCGCGCCGGCGGCCGCGGGGAAGGCCTGCTCGCAGCCCGGTCCGATCGGACCGGTGGGCGCCGCAGCCGCCTCCGGTGTCGGTGCGGCGCTCGTCTCGGCCGCCGTGCCGCTGGGGGTGGCGCGCGCGGTCGGTTCGTCGTCGGACCCGCTGCAGCCGGCCAGCCCGGCCAGGAGGACCGGGACGGCGAGGAGCCCACCGATCCGGGACGGGACGACGGCTCGGGTCTGCCGGGGGGCCATCACTGCGGCTGTCCTCCTGGTCTCGGTCACCACACGCGCACGGTGGTCCTGGCCCGCTGGTCAGGCCGCTGTCAGCATCGCATCCGGCACGGCAGGCGACCGAGCTGCCGTCCCGGCGTGCCACCCTGTCGCGGTGAGCAGCAGCCCTCCGCCCTCCGGCCCGGCCCGCCCGGAGACCCCCGCCTCGGTCAAGGTCTCCATCGGGGTGCTCGCCGCGCTCGCCCTGCTGCTCCTGCTGAACGCGCTGCTCACGTTCGTCGTCCGGGACACCGTGATCGACACCCTCGCCGATGCCCAGCCGGGCTCGCCCCGCTCCGACGCCGAGCGGGCCGTGCTCCTGAACCTGGTCCAGGCCGTGGTGTTCGGGGTGCTGGCCGCCGTCTCCGCGGTCGCCCTCAGCCGCGGCCGGGCGTGGGCGCGGTGGACCGGGCTGGCCGTCAGCCTGCCACTGGGGCTGCTGACCCTCGGCGCGACCTT
Organism: Modestobacter sp. VKM Ac-2979; assembly: GCF_026967995.1. Lineage (NCBI taxonomy): Bacteria > Bacillati > Actinomycetota > Actinomycetes > Geodermatophilales > Geodermatophilaceae > Modestobacter > Modestobacter sp. VKM Ac-2979. The sequence goes on along the minus strand of NZ_JAPVBO010000002.1, from coordinate 649,868 downwards.
CCTGACCGGTGGCGTGGCGGCCTCGTCGCTGCTGGTGCTGGTGCTCTGTGCGGCCGCCGGCACCAGCCTGCTGGCCCGGACGACGGCTGCGTGGGCCTCGTCCGGCCCACGCAGCCGCTCCTCCCGCTGACGGGGGTCAGAAGCGGTTCCGGCGCTGCGTCTCCGCCTTGTACCAGTCACTGGAGGGCTTGAGCGCCAAGAGCACGATCCCGGCGATGGTGAGCAGCAGGCCGAGGATGCCGAGGAAGCCGAGGGCTCCTGCCCCCAGCAGGCTGAACAGCACGCTCAGGCCGCCCAGCACCCAGAGGACGATGCGCGCCCAGTTGCGCCCCTTCCAGGCGAAGAACAGCACCAGCAGGTAGGCCGCCGTCAGGAGGAGGCCGATGCCCGCGCCGATGGTGAGCGCCGCCGAGGCCTCGTCGCGGGTGAGCGCCTGGTCGGCGACCAGGTCGTTGATCTGCGAGTCGAGGCTGGTGAAGGTGATGATCGAGGCGATCAGCCCGAGGATCGTGTTCGCCAGGAACGCACCGATCCCGGCCTTGACCGTGGTCGGTCGCTCCGTCGGGGCATCGGGGGCGCCGCCGTACTGGGCGCCGGGAGCAGCGGGGTAGGCGTACTGGCCGGGCTGCTCCGGCCCGCCCTGCCCGTAGCCGGGCTGCTGCCCGTAGCCGGGCTCCTGGCCGTAGCCGGGCTCCTGGCCGTAGCCGGGCTCCTGGCCGTAGCCGGGCTGCTGGCCGTAGCCGGGCTGCTGGCCGTAGGGGGGCTGCTGGCCGTACGGGGGCTGCTGTCCGGAGCCGCCCTGCTGGGGGTCCTGCGGTCCTGACGTCATGACGCTCCTCGGATCACTGCTGTACGCGAATTCCTGATCATGGCGCATCCCGGCGTGCCAGGTGCCGACCCTGCCGCGCGGTCACCCCTTCTTCACCCTCCCGCGCCAGGCCCGGCGGCGACCGTGCCCGCCGGCAGGACGGCGGGCACGGGCCTCACTCCTCGGCGCCGGGGCCGAGCGCCGGCGGGGTCGGTGCCGGGCCCGGACCCGCGGTCGGCTTCCCGGGCACCGTCCCCGTGGTGACCGTCAGCCCCACGTCGCCGTCGGCCACGTCGGCCGCCCAGTCGACGACGACGTCGTCGCCGTCGCGGATCTCCCCGGCGAGCAGGGCCCGGGCGAGCTGGTCACCGATGGCCGACTGCACCAGCCGGCGCAGCGGCCGTGCCCCGTAGACCGGGTCGAAGCCGTTGAGCGCCAGCCACTCCCTGGCGGCGTCGGTCACCCGCAGGGTGAGCCGGCGGGCAGCCAGCCGGCGGGCGAGCACCTCGACCTGGATGTCGACGATCCCGACGAGCTCGTCGGAGCCGAGCGCACGGAACGTGACGACGTCGTCGAGCCGGTTGAGGAACTCCGGCTTGAAGTGCGCCCGCACCACGTCCTGCACTGCCCGCTGCTTCTGCTCGTCGGGGACCGACTGGTCGGCGATCACCTGCGACCCCAGGTTGGAGGTCAGCACGAGCAGCGTGCTGCGGAAGTCGACCGTGCGGCCCTGCCCGTCGGTGAGCCGGCCGTCGTCGAGCACCTGCAGCAGCACGTCGAAGACGTCGGGGTGCCCCTTCTCCACCTCGTCGAGCAGCACCACCGTGTACGGGCGGCGGCGCACCGCCTCGGTGAGCTGGCCACCCGCCTCGTAGCCGACGTACCCGGGCGGGGCGCCGACCAGCCGGGCCACCGAGTGCTTCTCGGAGTACTCGCTCATGTCGATGCGGACCATCGCCCGCTCGTCGTCGAACAGGAACTCCGCCAGCGCCTTGGCCAGCTCGGTCTTGCCGACGCCGGTGGGGCCCAGGAACAGGAAGGAGCCGGTCGGCCGGTCCGGGTCGGCGACCCCGGACCGCGCCCGGCGGACGGCGTCGGAGACGGCGCGGACGGCGTCGGGCTGGCCGACGACCCGCTTCGCGAGCTCCTCCTCCATCCGCAGCAGCTTCTGCGTCTCCCCCTCCAGCAGCCGGCCGGCGGGGATCCCGGTCCAGGCCTGGACGACCTCGGCGATGTCGTCGGCGCCGACCTCCTCCTTGAGCATCGAGTCGCTGGCCGCGACCGACGCCTCGGCCTCGGACAGCGCCCGCTCCAACGCCGGCATCCGGCCGTAGCGCAGCTCGGCGACCCGGGCCAGGTCGCCGTCCCGCTCGGCGCGCTCGGCCTCCAGCCGCGCCCCCTCGAGCTCCTCCTTGGTGTGCTGGATCCGGTCGATCGCGGTCTTGTCCTGCTGCCAGCGGGCGGTCAGCTCGCCGAGCGCCTCGCGGCGGTCGGCCAGCTCCTCGCGGAGCGCCGCCAGCCGCTGGAGGGACGCCGGGTCGTCCTCCTTGGCCAGCGCCATCTCCTCGATCTCCAGCCGGCGCACGACCCGCTCGACCTCGTCGACCTCGACCGGCCGGCTGTCGATCTCCATCCGCAGCCGGCTCGCGGCCTCGTCGACCAGGTCGATCGCCTTGTCGGGGAGGAAGCGGGCCGTGACGTACCGGTCCGACAGGGTGGCCGCAGCGACGATCGCGCCGTCGGTGATCCGCACCCCGTGGTGCACCTCGTAGCGCTCCTTGAGGCCGCGCAGGATGCCGATCGTGTCCTCGACCGACGGCTCCCCGACGTAGACCTGCTGGAAGCGGCGCTCCAGCGCCGGGTCCTTCTCGATGTGCTCGCGGAACTCGTCGAGCGTGGTCGCGCCGACCATCCGCAGCTCACCGCGGGCCAGCATCGGCTTGATCATGTTGCCGGCGTCCATCGCCGAGTCGCCGCTGGCGCCGGCCCCGACGATGGTGTGCAGCTCGTCGATGAAGGTGACGACCTGCCCCTCGGCCTCGGTGATCTCCTGGAGCACGGCCTTGAGCCGCTCCTCGAACTCACCGCGGTACTTGGCCCCGGCGACCATGGCGCTCAGGTCCAGCGCCATGAGCCGCTTGCCCTTGAGGCTCTCCGGCACGTCGCCGGCGACGATGCGCTGGGCCAGGCCCTCGACGATCGCGGTCTTCCCGACGCCGGGCTCACCGATCAGGACGGGGTTGTTCTTGGTGCGTCGGGACAGCACCTGCACCACCCGGCGGATCTCCGTGTCCCGCCCGATGACCGGGTCCATCCGGCCCTCGCGGGCGCGGGCGGTCAGGTCCACGGCGTACTTCTCCAGCGCCTGGAACGTGCTCTCCGGGTCGGGGCTGGTGACCTTGCGGTTGCCGCGGACGGTGCGGAACGCCGCGACGAGCGCGTCGCGGGTGGCTCCGGCACTGGTCAGGACGGCGCCGGCCTCACCGTCGGTGGTGGCCAGGCCGACCAGCAGGTGCTCGGTGGAGACGTACTCGTCGCCCAGCGCACTGGCCTGCTCCCCGGCGGCGTTGATCGCCCGGAGCAGCTCCCGGGACGGCGCGGGGGCGGCCACGGTGGACCCGCTGACGCTCGGCATCCGGCGCAGCGCGGCGTCGGCCTTGGCGCGGACGTCGGCCGGGTCGGCGCCGGTGGCCTGCAGGAGCGGCCCGGCGATGCCGTCGGCCTGCTCGAGCAGGGCGGCCAGCAGGTGCAGGGGCTCGAGGGCCGCCTGGCCCCGGTCGACCGCCAGCCGCTGAGCGGCGGCGACGGCCTCCTGCGAACGGGTGGTGAGCTTGCTCTGCATGGCGGGTGGGCCTGTCCTCTCCTGCGACGCGAGACGGTTCGTGCAGTCCAACGGAGCAGGACTTGAGTCTGTTCCACTCAACCTGAACACGTCCAGGGCCGCCCCGCAGGCCCGCCCGGGACCTCCGCCCCTGGCAGAAAAGCCGACGAGAGGGACCACATGGCTGCCTGCCGCCGGATCGCGCCCTACTCTTGCCCCATGACAGACATCCCGTCGCCGAGCGTCGCTCTCGACGATCAGCTCTGTTTCGCGCTCTACGCCGCCTCGCGGGCGGTCACGGCCCGCTACCGGCCCATGCTGGACGAGCTGGGGGTCACCTATCCCCAGTACCTGGTCCTCATGTTGCTGTGGGAGGAGGACGGGCAGACCGTAGGCCAGTTGGGCACCCGCCTGGCGCTGGACTCCGGCACCCTGTCCCCCCTGCTCAAGCGGCTCACCGCCGCGGGGCTGGTGACCCGGCACCGCCGGGCCGACGACGAGCGGTCCGTCTCCGTCCGGCTCACCGACGCGGGCCGGGCCCTCGAGGCCCCGGCGTGCGCGATCTCCGGGCAGATGATCGACGCCCTGGCGCTGAACCAGCAGCAGTTCGACGAGCTGAAGAGCCAACTGCGGCTGATCACCGAGCGGGTCGCCGACACCCGCGCGGTCGCCTCCGCCTGAAGAAGGACCCCGCTGCCCCCCACCGCTCGCGAGCTCGCGGCGGGACCCTGCAGCGGGGCCGGACGGGCAGGGGTCGGCTGCGGGGCCGGTCCGGTGGCGGGAACACCGGCGGCCAGGAACGGTTGACCCCGTCAGAACCGGTGTCCGGTCGCGACGCAGACCTGCGCCGCGACCGCCACCGACGAAGAGGAGGTCCGATGCCCACCCGTACCGCACGCACCGCCTGGAACGGCTCCCTGCAGGAGGGCTCCGGCCAAGTCGAGCTCTCCAGCTCGAAGGTCGGCACGTTCGACGTCAGCTTCCCGAAGCGGGCGGCCGAGGAGGCCGGGGGCACCACCAGCCCCGAGGAGCTCATCGCCGCCGCACACTCGTCCTGCTACGCCATGGCGCTGTCCAGCGAGATCGGCAAGGCCGGCGGCACGACGCAGTCGCTCGAGGTGAGCGCCGACGTGACCCTGGGCCAGGAGGACGGCGCCCCGACGATCACCGGCATCGCGCTGACCGTGCGCGGCGAGGTCGACGGGCTCGACGCCGCCGGGTTCGACAAGGCAGCCCAGGCCGCCAAGGCCGGGTGCCCGGTGAGCAAGGCGCTGGCCGCCGTGGACATCAGCCTGGACGCCTCGCTCCTCTGAGGAAGGACCCCCCTTCCCCCACCCTTCGCAGGCTCAGGGTGGGCCCCTGAAGGGGGGCCGTGACGCACGGAGGCCCGTCTCCCCGGTGGGGGGACGGGCCTCTGCGCGTCCTGGCGGTCAGCCGCGTCGGCCCGCGAGCTGGGCGTCGACGTCGGCGGTCGTGCCCCCCGAGGTGGCAGCGCGCTCGCTCTGCAGCCGCTCGTCCCCCGTCTCGGTGCGCAGCGCGACCTCCCGGATCAGCAGGACGGCCACGATCGTGATCAGCGACAGCAGCGCCGCGATGAGGAAGACCCGCCCGGTGGCGTCGCCGTAGGAGACCTGGATCAGCGCGCGGACCGGCGCCGGGGCGTCGGCCAGGTCGGCGAGCCCGATCTCCTGGGAACCGGCCGCCGCGGAGGCGCCCGGGACGTCGGACAGCCCGGACTGGATCAGCGTGCCCACCCGGCTGGAGAGCACCGCACCGAGCACCGAGACGCCGATCGTGCCGCCGAGGCTGCGGAAGAACGCGACCGCCGAGCTCGCCGCCCCCAGGTCGGTGGCGGCGACGGTGTTCTGCACGGCCAGCACCAGGTTCTGCATGGTCATCCCGATGCCGACACCGAGCACGGTGAGGAAGACGCCCAGCACGACCATGTCCGTGGCGTGGTCGATCGTGGCCAGCAGGCCGAACCCGAGGGCCACCAGCAACGAACCGGCGACCAGGTAGCGCTTCCAGAACCCGGTGCGGGTGATCAGGATCCCGGAGACGGTCGAGGAGACCAGCAGGCCGCCGACCATCGGGATGGTGAGCAGCCCGGCCGCCGTGGGCGAGTAGCCGCGGGAGATCTGCAGGTACTGGCCGAGGAACACCGTGGAACCGAACATCGCGACACCGATCGCGACGCTGGCGATGATCGCCAGGGTCGTCGTCCGGTCACGGAACAACCGGAGCGGGACCATCGGCTCCTCCGCACGCAGCTCGGTGACCACGAACGCGACGAGGGCGAGCACGCCACCCCCGACGAACAGCACGGTCTCCAGAGAGGCCCAGGCGAAGCTGTTCCCCGCCAGGGTCACCCAGATCAGCAGCGCCGAGACGCCGGCGGTCAGGAACGTCGCACCCAGGTAGTCGATGGAGACCGCGCGCCGGGTGACCGGCAGGTGCAGGGTCCGCTGCAGCAGCACCAGGGCGACGAGGGCGAACGGGACGCCGACGAAGAAGCACCACCGCCACCCCAGCCAGCTGGTGTCGACCAGCAGGCCACCGATCAGCGGGCCACCGACGGTGGCGACCGCCATCACCGAGCCGAGCAGGCCGGAGTACCGACCCCGTTCCCGCGGGCTGATCATCGCCGCCATCGCGATCTGCACCAGCGCCTGCAGCCCACCCAGACCCAGGCCCTGCAGCACCCGCCAGCCGATCAGCGTCGACAGCGACTGCGAGAGCCCGGCCAGCATCGAGCCGACGACGAAGACCACGATCGCGATCTGGATGAGCAGCTTCTTGCTGAACAGGTCGGCGAGCTTGCCCCAGATGGGCGTGGACGCGGTCGAGGCCAGCAGGGTGGCGGTGACCACCCAGGTGTACTGGCTCTGCGAGCCGCGGAGGTCGGTGATGATCGTCGGCAGGGCGTTGGAGACGACGGTCGAGGACAGGAACGCCACGAACATCGCCAGCAACATCCCCGACAGCGCACTGAGGATCTGCCGGTGCGTCATCCGGCCCTGCTGCTCGGCGGGGCCGAGCGGCGCTGGGCCGGCGGTCGCCCCGGCGGCCGGCCGGGTCGGTGCGGAGCTGCTCATCGGTGGTTCTCCTGGACGTTGCGAGTCCGAGTGCGAGCGCCGTCCGGTGGCCGATCGGCCCCGCGCGCCGGGAACCCGGTACATGTAGACAGCAACCATCTTGCACCCGTTTGTTGCGGTCTGCAACGACCATTCCGGGTGAACCGCGTCTCCCGGATGCAGGACGGGCGGCGACCGGACCTCTGGGGTCCGGTCGCCGCCCGTCCGGCGGTACGTGCTCAGCCTGCGGTCAGGCCGACACCTGCAGCGCCTCCAGCACCAGCTCCGCCGGGTGCCAGGCGGTGCGCTGCGTTCCGTGGAAGATCTGCTGGCGGCAGGACACCCCCGTGGCGGCGATGACCGCGTCCGGCGCGGCGGCCCGGACGGCGGGGAACAGCCGGTCCTCCCCCACCTGCAGGGACACGTCGTAGTGCTCGGACTCGAATCCGAACGACCCGGCCATGCCGCAGCAGCCGGCGTCCAGCTCCTGCACGGTGACGCCGGGGATCCGCGACAGCAGGGCCACCGTGGCGGCCGTCCCGGCCTCGGCCTTCTGGTGGCAGTGGCCGTGGAAGACCACCGTGCGCCCGGCCAGCCAGCTGTCCGCCCGCAGCTGGAGCCGGCCGTCGTCGATCGCCTCGACCAGCAGCTCCTCCGGCAGCTTCACCCGCGCCGCGACGTCCCGGACGTTCGGGTCGTCGGGGAGCAGCTCCACGTGCTCGGCACGCAGCGTGAGGATGCAGGAGGGCTCGCAGCCCACGATCGGCGAACCCGGCTCGGAGCCCTCGCAGAGGTTCGCCGCCAGCTTCTGCGCCTTGCCCCTGGCGTCGTCGAGCAGGCCCTTGGAGATGCTCGCGCGGCCGCAGCAGCCCTTGCTCTCCAGCCGCACCGGGTGCCCGGCGGCCTCCAGCAGCCGCACCACGGCCTGGCCGATGCCCGGCTCGGTGTAGCTGGTGAACGAGTCGGCCAGCATCGTGACCGGCTGCTGGGTCAGTGCCGCCGGGGCCTCGTGCCGCTTGAACCAGCGCATCAGCGTCGTCCGGTGGAAGACCGGCAGGTCCCGCTGGCGCGCGATGCCGAGGCGGGAGTCCATCAGCGCCCGCAACGGCTTGATCTTCAGCGGCAGGTTCGACAGCGGCGCCGTCGCCGAGCCCAGCCGGTTGAGGGTGCGGATGGCCCCGAACGCCCGCGACCGCAGCGGGGTGCCGTGCACGTCGTGCTTGGCCGCCAGTGCCTCGCTCTTCATCGCCGACACATCGACGCCCAGCGGGCACTCGCTCTTGCAGGCCTTGCACATCAGGCACAGGTCGAGCACCTCGTGCAGCCGCTCGTCGGCCAGTGCGGTGTGCGGGTCGCCCTCGCTCAGCGCCTTGACCAGCGCGCCGGCGCGGCCGCGGGTGGAGTGCTCCTCCATCCGGGTGGCGATGTAGGACGGGCACATCGCCCCGGTCGTCGACTTGCGGCACAGCCCGATGTTCATGCAGCGGTCGGCGGCGCCGAACATGCCGCCGACGACGTCGAACTGCAGCCGGGTGCGCAACGGGCCGGGGGTCGGCGGGTTCGCGTCCCGCAGGTGCTCGGTCATCGCCGGGGAGTCGACGATCTTGCCGGGGTTGAGCGTGCCCTGCGCGTCGAAGAGGCCCTTGACCTGCCGCATCGCCTCGTAGAGGTCGTCGCCGAACAGCTCGCGGTTGAACTCGCTGCGGGCCAGGCCGTCGCCGTGCTCGCTGGAGTTCACCCCGCCGTACTCGCGCACCAGGTCCTTGATCTCCACCGCCACCGAGCGCATGACCTCGACCTGGCCGGGCTGGCTCAGGTCGACGAACGGGCGGATGTGCAGGCAGCCGACCGAACAGTGCCCGTAGAAGCCCGCCTCCAGCTCGTGCCGGTCCAGCACGTCCTTGAACCGGGCGGTGTACTCGGCCAGGTGCTTGGGGTCGACCGCGGTGTCCTCGATGAAGGCCAGCGGCCGGCGGGCGCCCACGGAGTTGGCCATCAGCAGGCCCAGGGCGGACTTGCGCACCTTCAGCAGCGCGCCCTGCTGGGCCGGGGTGACCGCCCGCAGGGTGTGGTAGCCGTGCCCGTTGCGCTCCCACAGCTCGACCAGCCGGTCCATCGACTCGACCAGCTGGGCCTCGTCGTCCCCGGTGAAGGAGACGAACAGCAGCGCGTCGGGGTCGCCCTGCAGGATCTTGCCCAGCCCGGCGTACTCGATCTTCTGCCGGGAGAGGTCCAGGATCGTGCGGTCCAGCAGCTCCACCTGCGCCGGGTCGACCGTCAGCGCGTCCTCGGTGGCGTTGATCGCCGCCTGCACCGTCTCGAAGTGGCCCACCGCGAAGACCTGCTTCGACGGCTTGGGCACCAGCCCGACCCGGGCCGCGGTGATGATCGCCAGCGTGCCCTCGGAGCCGACCAGGAACTTCGCCAGGTCGAACGGCTGCCCCTCGGCGAGCCGGTCCAGCCGGTAGCCGCCGGCCCGCCGCCAGAAGGACGGGAACCCGGTGGCGATCGCCTCCGCGTTCTCCGCCACCAGCTCGGGCAGCCGGCGGTAGATCTCCGCCTCGAGCGTGTCGCCCTGCGCCCGGCGGGCGCGCTCGGCCTCGTCGACGACCCCGAAGGTGGCCGTCGACCCGTCGGCCAGGACGACGTCGACCTCTTCGACGTGGTCGATCGTCATGCCGAAGCGCACCGAGCCGCTGCCGGCGGAGTTGTTGCCGATCATCCCGCCGATGGTGGCGCGGTTGGACGTCGAGGTGTCCGGCCCGAACATCAGCCCGGCCGCAGCGGCGGCCCGGTTGAGGTCGTCCTGGACGACGCCGGGCTCGACCCGGGCGGTGCGCGCCTCCGGGTCCAGCTCGGTGATCCGGTGCATGTGCCGGGAGAGGTCCAGCACCAGGCCCGGGCCGACGGTCTGCCCGGCCAGGCTGGTGCCCGCGCCCCGGGCGAGCACCGGGATGCCGGCCTCGCGGGCCAGCCGCACCGCGGCCACCACGTCGGCGGTGTGCGCCGGGTAGGCGACCCCGACCGGCGTCATCGTGTACATCGAGGCGTCCTGGCTGAACAGGTGCCGGGTGTAGTCGTCGAAGGCGACCTCGCCGTCCAGCGCCCGGGTCAGCTCCTGCTCCAGGTCCGCCACCCCCACGCGGGGGCGCTCCGGGGCCGCCGTCACGGCTGCTGCAGGCGCTCGAGGGCCGCCTGGATCCCGTTCGGGTCGATCTGCACACCACTGCGGACCAGGCCCATCTGCACGCCACCCAGGGTGCCGACGAGGGTCAGGTCGTTGAAGTGGCCCAGGTGTCCGATCCGGAACACCTTGTCGGCCAGCTTGCCCAGCCCGGCACCCAGCGACATGTCGTACTCCCGCAGGATCGTCGCCCGGACGGCGTCGGCGCCGCCGTCCGGCATGTAGATGGCGGTGAGCGAGCCGGAGTACTCCCGCTCGTCCAGGGCCAGCACCTCCAGGCCCCAGCCCCGGACGGCGGCCCGGGTGGCCTCGGCGTGCCGGGTGTGCCGGGCGTAGACGTTGGCCAGGCCCTCGTCGTCCAGCATCTCCAGCGCGACCTTCAGCGCGTAGAGCAGGTTCGTGGCCGGCGTGTAGGGGAAGAAGCCGCGCTCGTTGGCGGTCAGGATCGGCTCCCAGTCCCAGAAGGAGCGGGGCAGGCCTGCGGTCTTCGACGCCTGCAGCGCCTTGTCGCTGACCGCGTTGAAGCTCAGCCCCGGCGGGAGCATCAGCCCCTTCTGCGACCCGGCGACGGTGACGTCGACGCCCCACTCGTCGTGCCGGTAGTCGATGCTGCCCAGCGAGGAGATCGTGTCGACCAGCAGCAGGGCCGGGTGCTCGGCGGCGTCGATGGCCTTCCGCACCTCGGGCACCCGGCTGGTCACGCCGGTGGAGGTCTCGTTGTGGACCACCATGACGGCCTTGATCTCGTGCCCGGTGTCGGCGGCGAGCCGCTCCTGGGCGGCGGCCGGGTCGGCGCCGTGCCGCCAGTCGCCGGGGACGAACTCGACCTGCAGGCCGAGCCGGCTGGCCATGTCCTGCCAGAGGGTGGCGAAGTGGCCGGTCTCGAAGGCCAGCACCTTGTCGCCCGGGGAGAGCGTGTTGGTCAGCGCCGCCTCCCACGCCCCGGTGCCCGAGGCCGGGTAGATGACCACCGGCTGGGTGGTGCCGAAGACGGGCTTGACGGCCTCGAGGACCTCCAGGCCGAGCGCGGCGAACTCCGGGCCGCGGTGGTCGATGGTCGGGGCCGACATCGCCCGCAGCACCCGGTCGGGCACGTTGGTCGGCCCCGGGATCTGCAGGAAGTGGCGCCCGCCGGTCGTCGTCGTCACTGACATTCCCGTGCCTCCATGGGTGTGGCCCTCTCGTCCGGATCCCCGGCTCGACACCGGAAGTCCACCATGCGGGAGGCTACTACCGGCAGGCGGATTGGCGCAGAGACATCTCGGACGTCCTGTGACCCTTGACACTGACGGGCAGCAGACCTTCTAATCCCCGCTAGCGAAAAGGCGGTTCCGCATCGCGGAAGCGCTTGACCGGCGGGTGGCACACCCGCCTCGACCAACCCTGGGGACGCCGGTGTCCGTACAGCTCGTCTTGATCTCGATCTTGCTGGTGGTCTTCCTGATCGCCACGGTGCTGCCCGTGCACATGGGTGCGTTGGCCCTGGTGGCGGCGTTCATCGCCGGCTACTTCATCTACGGCACCGACGGCGACCCGACGTACGACGACGCGGTCTTCGGCTTCTTCCCCGGGTCGCTGTTCGTCGTCCTGGTCGGGGTGACGTACCTGTTCGCCATCGCCAAGAACAACGGCACCGTCGACTGGCTGGTGCACGCCGCGGTCACCGCATCCGGCGGCCGGCTCGCAGCCATCCCGTGGGCGATGTTCACCGTCACCGGCGTGCTCACCGCCATCGGCGGCGTCGTGCCGGCGGTGGTGGCGATCATCGCCCCGGTCGGCATGTCCTTCGCGCGGCGGTACCAGATCAACCCGGTGCTGATGGGCCTGTTCATCATCAACGGCGCCACCGCCGGCGGGTTCTCGCCGCTGTCGATCTTCGGTGTCATCACCAACACCGTGGTCGCCGACAACGGCCTGGAGGGCAGCCCGCTGTTCCTCTGGGGTGCCTCGATCGTCATCAACATCCTGCTCTCCATCGCCGTCTTCTTCCTGTTCGGCGGCCGCAAGCTGCTCGGCGGCGGGCGGGTCGACCTGACCGACAACCGCAGCGACGACTTCGTGGCGGCCTCCGTCGCCGGGGACGCCACCGAGGACACCGGCGAGGACATCCCCGGCGGGCCTGCCCGCGGCGTGGCCGTCGGCAGCACCGGCACCGCCGGTGCGGCGGTCTCCGGCGGCCGGGTGACCGAGGCGCGGCACGGCGAGCCGGGCCACCAGCACTCCCACGTCGAGGACCGCGCCGACCAGAAGGCGCTGCAGACCACCGCGCTGGCCGTCGACAACGCGCCCGACCCGGTCACCACGCTCGACCGGGACCGCTCGCTGACGCTGATCGGCCTGGTCATCCTGGTCGTCGGGTCGCTGCTCCCCCTGGGCCTGGACATCGGCCTGATGGCCATCACCGTCGGCGTCATCCTGTCGGTGGTCGCGCCCCGTGGCGCCAAGGGCGCCGTGGGCCAGATCGCCTGGCCGACCGTGCTGCTGATCTGCGGCATCGTCACCTACGTCGGTCTGATGCAGGACCAGGACGTGCCCGGCTGGCTCGGGGACAACGTGGCCCAGCTCGGCCTGCCGCTGATCGCCGCCCTGCTGATCTGCTACATCGGCGCCGTCGTCTCGGCCTTCGCCTCCACCACCGGCATCCTCGGTGCGCTGATCCCGCTGGCCGTGCCCTTCCTCCAGGGCGACAACGCGATCGGGGCCATCGGCCTGATCACCGCACTGGCGATGTCCTCCTCGATCGTCGACTCCAGCCCGTTCTCCACCAGCGGGGCACTCGTGGTCGCCAACGCCACCGAGGCCGAGCGGGAGCGGACGTTCAAGAACCTGACCGTCTGGGGCTTCTCGATGGTCGCGCTCATCCCGCCGATCACCTGGCTGGTCCTGATCGTGCCCGGCTGGCTCTGAGCAGCACCCGCACCACCCGCGCCCCGGTCGGCACCCAGCCGCCGGGGCGCGGTCACGTCCGGACCACATCGAGACGACGCAGCCCCCGGAGGCAGACGTGAGCACACCCGCACCGCCCGACCAGCCGCCCCTGACCGGCATCACCGTGCTGGAGGTCGGCGTCTTCATGGCGGCCCCGTACGCCGCGATGCAGCTGGCCGACCTGGGCGCCCGGGTGGTCAAGGTCGAGGACCCCCGGTCCGGCGACCCGGTCCGGGCCAGCGGGCCGTTCGTCGACGGCGAGAGCTCGCCGTACCTGCGGCTGAACCGGAACAAGGAGTCCGTCGCGCTGGACCTGAAGTCGGCCGCCGGCAAGCAGGCCTTCCTCGACCTGGTCGCCTCCGCCGACGTGGTGATCGAGAACCTGCGGCCCGGCGCGATGGCCCGGCTGGGGCTGGACGCCGAGGCGATCTGGGCAGTCAACCCGCGGGTGGTGCACGCCTCCGGGTCCGGCTGGGGGCAGGACGGACCGCTCGCCCCGCTGCCCGGGCTGGACATCATGGCCCAGGCGCGCAGCGGGATCATGAGCATCACCGGCACCCCCGGCGGCGAGCCGGTCAAGGTCGGCGTCCCGGTCTGCGACCTGGTCTGCGGCCTCTACCTGGCGCTCGCGGTCACCGCGGCGCTGCGCGAGCGGGACCGCACCGGCGTCGGCCAGTCGATCGACGTCTCGCTGTTCGAGGCCGGGGTCAGCCTCGCGGTGTGGGAGGCCGGCAAGTGGTTCGCCACCGGCGAGGTGGGCGGCCCGCTGGGCTCGGCGCACCAGAGCCAGGCGCCCTACCAGGCGTTCCAGACCGCCGACGGCTGGGTGACCATCGGCGCGAACACCCCCAACACCTGGGCCGGGCTCTGCGCGACCCTGGACATGGCCGACGAGCTCGCCGACCCCGGCTACGCCGACGCCAGCCGCCGGCACGCCCGCCGCGGCGAGCTGCTGGACGTCGTGGAGAGCCGCACCCGGGCCCGCACCACCGCCGACCTGCTCGCCGCGCTGGGCGCGGCCGGGGTGCCGTGCGCCCCGATCAACGACTACGGCGAGGTGTTCACCGACGAGCACCTGAACGCGCGGGAGTTCTTCTGGGACGCCCCGCACCCCACGCTCGGGCCGGTGCGGCAGATCGGCTCGCCGATGAGGTTCTCCCGCACCCCCGCCGTCCGCGGCGTCGCCGGCCCCCCGCTGGGCGCCGACACCCGCGCGGTGCTCACCCGGTACGGCGTCCCCGCCGACGTCGTCGACGCCGTCATCCCATCCAGTCGAGAGGACGACGCATGAGCGAGCTCCAGGTCACCCAGGACGGCGCGGTGCTGACCGTGCTGTTCAACCGCCCGGAGGCCCGCAACGCGATGACCTTCGCGATGTACGAGGGGCTCGAGGAGGCCTGCGCCCGGGCCGACGCCGAGGAGTCGGTGCGGGTGCTGGTGCTGCGCGGCGCCGGCGGCCGGGCCTTCGTGGCCGGCACCGACATCGCCCAGTTCCTGGAGTTCACCAGCGGGGACGACGGGATCGCCTACGAAGCGCGGATCGAGCGGGTGGTCAACCGCCTGGAGGACGTCACCGTGCCGACCGTCGCCGCGGTCGAGGGCGCCTGTGTCGGCGGCGGGCTCGCCCTGGCCGCCGCCTGCGACCTGCGGGTGGCGACGGCGTCGTCGCGGTTCGGCGTCCCGATCGCGCGCACGCTGGGCAACTGCCTGTCGATGAACACCTACTCGCTGCTGGTGCACCACCTGGGCCCCGGTCGCACGCTGGACATGCTGCTGCGGGCGAAGCTGCTGTCCGCCGCCGACGCGGCCGCCGCCGGCTTCGTCGGCGAGGTGGTGCCCGACGGCGAGCTGGACCCGGCGCTGGCGTCGCTCACCGAGACGCTGCTCGGGCACGCGCCGCTGAGCATGAAGGCGGCCGGCCAGGCGGTGGCGCGGCTGCGCCGGGCCACCCTCCCCGACGGGGACGACCTGGTGCGGGAGGTGTTCGGCAGTGCGGACTTCCGGGCCGGCGTGCGGGCGTTCGTGGACCGTGGACAGGTCAGCTGGACCGGCCGCTGAGCGCGCGGGTGCCGTCCTCCCGCAGCTCGGCGGCCAGCCCGGCGGCGGTCCGCTGCAGCAGCGCCACGATCGCCGGCACGCTCTCCATCGGCACCCGCCCCTCCGGGCCGGAGACCGAGATCGCGGTCTGCGCCGGGCCGCCGGGCACCGGGACGGCGACGCAGCGGACGCCGATCTCCTGCTCGCCGTCGTCCAGCACGTAGCCCTGTGCGGCGATCTGCGGCAGCAACGCCAGCAGCTCGTCGGGGTCGGTGACCGTCTTGTCGGTGCGGCGGGGCATGCCGCCGCGCTCCAGCAGCTCGCGGGCGGTCGAGACGGGCAGCTGGGACAGCAGCGCCTTGCCGACCCCGGTGCAGTGCAGGTGCACCCGGCGGCCGACCTCGGTGAACATCCGCATCGAGTGCTTGGAGGGCACCTGGGCGACGTAGACCACCCGGTCGCCGTCCAGCATCGCCAGGTTCGCCGTCTCCCCGGTGGAGTCGACCAGGTCACTCAGGTGCGGCCGGGCCCAGGTGCCGAGCGTCCGCGAGGAGCTCTCGCCGAGGTGGATCAGCCGGGGGCCCAGCACGTACCGCCGGGAGGGGAGCTGGCGCACGTACCCGCGGGCGACCAGGGTGCGGACCAGCCGGTGGATCGTGGACAGCGGCAGGCCGCTGTCCACCGCGAGCCGGGAGAGCGCGACCTCGCCGCCGTCCTCCGCCATCAGCTCCAGGAGCAGGAAGGCCCGCTCGAGGGACTGCACGCCCCCGTCGGAACCGCTGATCGCGCCGCCGGTCTCGGCCATGCCACTCCTCCGTCGTCCCGCGCACCCGGGGCCGCCACCGTGCCCGCTCCTCGGGAGCCCGGGGCCGCACGGCCGCCGGGCACCGGAGCGCCCGCGGTCGTCTTGACCCCACTGGTGACCGAGGATACGTTTTCCACATCACAGATGGAACCTTCCGCTTCTCGGAAGGTGACACCACACGTACGGCCCGTCCCGCCGGCCCGGGGAACGCCTCGGTACCGCTGCCGGACGGCACCGACCCCCAGGGAGAGCAATGAGCAGCGTCGACGGCGTGGAGATCACCGGCCCGATGGGCCCGCGGTTCGACGAGGTCCTGACGCCTCGGGCTCTGGAGCTCATCGCACTGCTGCACCGCGAGTTCAACGGCCGCCGGCTGGAGCGGCTGCAGGCCCGCACGGAGCGGGTGCAGGCGCTCGCCGACGGCGGCACGCTCGACTTCCTGCCGGAGACGGCCTCGATCCGCGAGGACGACTCCTGGCGGGTGGCCCCGCCGGCCCCCGGCCTGGTCGACCGCCGGGTGGAGATGACCGGCCCGACCGACCGCAAGATGACCATCAACGCGCTCAACTCCGGCGCCAAGTGCTGGCTGGCCGACCAGGAGGACGCCAACTCCCCGCTGTGGGAGAACGTCGTCAACGGCCCGCTCAACCTGATGGACTCGATCGACCGCACCATCGACTTCACCAGCCCGCAGGGCAAGTCCTACGAGCTCAAGCCGGACGACGAGCTGCCGACGATCATCGTCCGCCCCCGCGGCTGGCACCTGCCGGAGAAGCACATCACCGTCGACGGTGAGCAGACCTCCGGCAGCCTGGTCGACTTCGCGCTCTACCTGTCCGCCTGCGGGCAGAAGCAGATCGACCGCGGGCAGGGCCCGTACTTCTACCTGCCGAAGATGGAGAGCCACCTCGAGGCGCGGCTCTGGAACGACGCCTTCAACCTCGCGCAGGACCAGCTGGGCATCCCGCGCGGCACCATCCGGGCCACCTGCCTGATCGAGACCTACCCGGCGGCCTTCGAGATGGAGGAGATCCTCTACGAGCTGCGCGAGCACTCCTCCGGCCTCAACGCCGGCCGCTGGGACTACCTGTTCAGCGTGATCAAGACGTTCCGCACCCGCGGTGAGGACTTCACCCTCCCCGACCGGAACTCGATCACCATGACCGTGCCCTTCATGCGGGCCTACACCGAGCTGCTGGTGCGCACCTGCCACAAGCGCGGCGCACACGCGATGGGCGGCATGTCGGCGTTCATCCCGAGCAAGGACCCGGAGAAGAACGAGTTCGCGTTCAACAAGATCACCGATGACAAGAGCCGCGAGGCCAACGACGGCTTCGACGGCTCCTGGGTGGCCCACCCGGGCATGGTCCAGACCGCGATGGACGCCTTCGACAAGGTCCTCGGCGAGCGGCCGAACCAGCTGGACAAGCTGCGTGAGGACGTGTCGGTCAGCGCCGCCGACCTGCTCAACGTGAAGGCCACCCCCGGCGAGGTCACCGAGGCCGGTCTCCGGGCCAACGTCAGCGTCGGCATCCAGTACGTGGAGTCCTGGCTGCGCGGCTCGGGTGCCGCCGGCATCAACGGCCTGATGGAGGACGCCGCCACCGCCGAGATCAGCCGCAGCCAGGTCTGGCAGTGGCTGCACAACGGGGTGTCGCTCAACGACGGCCAGCAGGTCACCACCGAGCTCGTGCAGCGGGTGATCGAGGAGGAGGTCGCCGCCATCGCGGAGGCCAAGGGAGATGCGTACTCCTCCGGCCGATGGGACGATGCCCGTGCGCTCTTCACCGAGATGGCCCTGGGCGACGAGTACAACGACTTCCTGACCGTCCCGGCCTACGAGCGCATGCCCTGATCCACTCCCCGCTGACCACCAGGATGGCCATCTTGGTGGTCAGCGGGGGCCGCACCACCTCGCACGTCACAGCAGGTCCGGCAATGAAGGCGGAACCTCATGAGCGGCACGCACGGCACCGAGACGACGGCCGGCCCGGTCCTCGGCGACACCCCACCCGAGGCCACCTCGGCCACCGGTGAGGCAGGGGACAACGCCGCGGGCATCGCGGCCGTGGGCCGGGTGGCCCGCGAGCTGATGCCCGAGACCGGGGTGATCGCCGACCCCACCCAGCTGCGCACCTACGAGTGCGACGGCCTGGCCCACTACCGGGTCACCCCCGCACTGGTGGTCCTCCCGGAGACGACCGAGCAGCTGGCCGGGGTGGTCAAGGCCTGTTCGGAGCACGGCGTCCCGTTCGTCGCCCGCGGCTCGGGTACCGGACTGTCCGGCGGCGCACTCCCCCGGGCCGACGGCGTCCTGCTGGTCACCTCCCGGATGCGCACCATCCACGAGGTCCGCCGCGCCGACCAGCGCGCCATCGTGGAGCCCGGCGTCATCAACCTGGACGTCACCCGGGCCGCCACCCCGGAGGGCTACTACTACGCCCCCGACCCCAGCAGCCAGCAGATCTGCTCCATCGGCGGCAACCTGGCCGAGAACTCCGGCGGCGCGCACTGCCTGAAGTACGGGTTCACCAGCAACCACGTGCTCGGCACCGAGCTGATCACCCCGCAGGGCGACGTCGTGCAGCTGGGCGGCCTGGCGCCGGACTCCCCCGGCTACGACCTGCTCGGCACCGTCGTCGGCTCCGAGGGCACCCTCGGCATCGCCACCACCGCCACCGTCCGGCTGGTGCGGCTGCCCGAGGAGGTCCGCACCCTGCTCGTCGGGTTCCACACCACCGACGACGCCGGGGCCGCCACCTCGGCGATCATCAGCGCGGGCGTCCTGCCCGCCGCCATCGAGATGATGGACGCGCTGGCCATCGAGGCCGCCGAGGCCGCGGTCCACTGCAACTACCCGGACGGCGCCGGCGCGGTGCTGGTCATCGAGCTCGACGGCGCCGCGGCCGAGGTCGAGCACGAGTACGCCCTGGTCGAGCGGTTCTGCCAGGAGAACGGCTCCTTCGAGCTGCGGCTGGCCACCGACGCCATGGAGCGCGCGCTGATCTGGCGGGGCCGCAAGTCCGCCTTCGCCGCGGTGGGCCGGATCAGCCCCGACTACATCGTGCAGGACGGCGTCATCCCGCGGACCGCGCTCCCCGAGGTGCTCCGGGCGATCGCCGAGCTCTCGGAGTCCTCCGGAGTGCGGGTGGCCAACGTCTTCCACGCCGGCGACGGGAACCTGCACCCGCTGGTGCTCTTCGACGGGGAGAAGGAGGGCGCCGGCGAGGCCGCGGAGAAGGTCAGCGGCGCGATCCTGGACCTCTGCATCACCCACGGCGGGGCGATCACCGGCGAGCACGGGGTGGGCGTGGACAAGGCCGCCTACATGCCGAAGATGTTCACCGACGACGACCTGGACACCATGCAGCTGGTCCGGTGCGCCTTCGATCCCGGCAACATCTCCAACCCGGGCAAGATCTTCCCGACGCCCCGACTGTGCGGCGAGGTGCCCGGCAAGCGGAAGCACGCGCACCCGCTGGTCGAGGCCGGTCTGGCGGACGCGTTCTGATGACCACCGTCGACCTCGACACCGCCCGTACCGCCCTCTCCGACGCCTGCGGGGAGGTCACCGACGCCACCCCCGCCGACGCCGTCGACGGGGTGCCCGCCGCGCTCGTCGCCCGGCCGGGCTCCACCGAGGAGACCGCCGCCGTGCTGCGCGCCGCCGCGGCGGCCGGGCTCACCGTCGTCCCGCGCGGTCGGGGCACCAAGCTCACCTGGGGCCGGCCGCCGGAGTCCGCCGACGTCGTGCTGGACCTGAGCCGGATGAACCGGGTGCTCGACCACGCCGCCGGCGACCTCATCGTCGACACCGAGGCCGGCGCGCTGTTCTCCGACGTCCAGCAGGCCGCGGGCTCGGCCGGGCAGCGACTGGCCCTGGACGAGCCGATCGCCGGCGGCACGGTCGGCGGCATGCTGGCCACCAACGCCAGCGGTCCCGGCCGGGTCGCCGTCGGCACCGCCCGCGACCTGCTGATCGGCGTGACCGTGGTGCGCGCCGACGGCGTGGTCGCCAAGGCCGGTGGCCGGGTGGTGAAGAACGTGGCCGGCTACGACCTGGGCAAGCTGGTCATCGGCTCGTTCGGCACCCTCGTGGTCGTCACCCGGGCGGTGTTCCGGCTGCACCCGGTGCCGGCGGCCCGGCGGTTCGTCTCCGTCCCGTTCGGCTCCGCCGAGGACGCCTCCCGGCTGGTCCAGTCGGTGGTGCACGCGCAGGTCGTGCCGGCCGCCGTCGAGGTGGAGTGGCGCGCCGACGGCGCCGGCACGGTCGGCGTCCTGCTGGAGGGCACCCCGGCCGGCGTGGAGGCCCGGACGGCGAGCACCCGGCAGCTGCTGGGCGACGGCGCGTCCGCCGCCGAGGAGGCGCCCGCCGGCTGGGGCGTCCTGCCCTGGACCGAGGAGCCCGGGTCGACCGGCCTGAAGCTCACCTGCGCGCTGTCCGGGCTGGCACCGGTGCTCACCGCCGCCCGCCGGGCCGCGGACGACGCCGGGGTGCAGCTCACCGTCCGCGGCTCCGGTGGGGCCGGCGTCCTCTACGCCGCGCTCGCCGCCGACGCGCCGGTCGACGCCGTGGCCGGCGTGGTCGCCCGCACCCGGGCGGTCTGCACCGAGCACGGCGGCTCGCTCGTCGTCCTCGACGGTCCGCCGGCGGTCAAGACGGCGGTCGACACGTGGGGCCCGGTACCGGCGATCGACCTGATGCGCCGTGTGAAGGAACAGTTCGACCCCGAGCGCCGTCTGGCGCCCGGCCGGTTCGTCGGAGGCATCTGATGGTCGAGTCCACCCGCGCCCGTTCCGACGAGCCGCAGAGCGACCCACGCAAGGCCGACGCCCTCAGCGCCGGTCCGGTGCCCGTGGGCACCCCGACCGTGCGGTCGGCGTTCGACGAGGACCACCCGCCCTCGGCGGAGCTGATCAGCGACTGCGTGCACTGCGGCTTCTGCCTGCCCACCTGCCCCACGTACACGCTGTGGGGCGAGGAGATGGACTCCCCGCGTGGCCGGATCGACCTGATGAAGGCCGGGCTGCAGGGCGCACCGCTGACCGACACGATGGTGCAGCACTTCGACGCCTGCCTGGGCTGCATGGCCTGCGTGACCGCCTGCCCCTCCGGCGTCCAGTACGACAAGCTGATCGAGGCCACCCGCGTGCAGGTGGAGCGGCACCACACGCGCAGCCCGGGCGACCGGGCGATGCGCGCGGCGATCTTCGCCCTCTTCCCCTACAAGAAGCGGCTGCGGGCGCTGCGCGGTCCGCTGCGGGCCTACCAGGCCAGTGGCCTGCCCAAGGTCGTGCGCGGCAGCGGGCTGCTGGACCGGCTGGCGCCGAAGCTGGCCGCCATGGAGGGCCTGGCCCCGGTGCTGGAGAAGCGGGAGAAGCTGCCCGAGCGGGTGCCGGCCACCGGCACCCGGCGGGCCGTGGTGGGCATGCTGACCGGCTGCGTGCAGGGCGAGTTCTTCCCCGGCGTGAACGCCGCCACCGCGCGGGTCCTCGCCGCCGAGGGCTGCGACGTGATCATCCCCCGCAAGCAGGGCTGCTGCGGGGCGCTGTCGGTGCACAACGGCCGGCAGGAGGAGGCGGAGTCCTTCGCCCGCTCCACCATCGACGCGTTCGAGGCCGCCGGCGTCGACACCGTCGTGGTCAACGCGGCCGGCTGCGGCTCCAGCATGAAGGAGTACGCCGACCTGCTCGCCGACGAGCCGGACTACGCCGAGCGGGCGAAGGCCTTCTCCGCCAAGGTCCGGGACGTCTCGGAGTTCCTCTCCGACCTCGGCAGCGTCGCACCGCGGCACCCGCTGGAGGTCACCGTGGCCTACCACGACGCCTGCCACCTCGGGCACGCGCAGGGCATCCGGAGCCAGCCGCGCAGCCTGCTGCGGGAGATCCCCGGCCTGCAGGTCAAGGAGATCGCGGAGGCCGAGGTGTGCTGCGGTTCGGCCGGGATCTGGAACGTGCTGAACCCCGAACCCGCCCGCGAGCTCGGCGACCGGAAGGCGCGCAACATCGCCGGCACCGGGGCCCAGCTGCTGGTCACCGCGAACCCCGGGTGCCTGATGCAGGTCTCGTCCTCGCTGGAGCGGCAGGGCACCCGGATCGGACTGGCGCACACCATCGAGGTCATCGACGCCTCGATCCGGGGGCTCCCGGTCACCACCCTCGGCCCCCAGCACTGAGGAAGGACCCCGTTCTCCTCACCCCTCGCAGGCTCGGGGCGAGCCTCTGAACGGGGCCGGGGCGGGCCGTTCGGCGTTCAGCCGGCCTGGCCGGCGACCTCGGCCTCGTGCGCCTCGCCGAGCCGGTTCAGCCGGCCCAGCAGCTGGGCGAGGGTCGCGACGTCGGAGGTCTCCCAGTCGGCGAGGTCGGCCTCCCAGCGCGCCCGGCGGGCATCACGCAGCCGGCTGAGCCGTCGGTGCCCCTCCTCGGACGTCGACAGCACCTGGGCTCGGCCGTCGTCGGGGTCGGCGACCCGGTCGACCAGGCCGAGGTCGACGAGCGAGGACACCTGGCGGCTGACCGTGCTCTTGTCCAGCCCGAGCCGCGCGACCACGTCACTGGCCCGCAGCGGGCCCGCGTCGTCCAGCAGCACCAGCAGGCCGTACGCCGCGCCGTCCAGGTCCTGGTGCAGCTGGCCACCCAACCGGCCGGAGATGGCCCGGGCCCGGCGCAGCAGCAGGGCCACCTCGCGTTCGAGCGCGACGTAGGCGGCGTGCGGGTCCTGCCCGGAGATGTCCACGTCGGCTCCGTCCGGGGTGGCGCGAGCTGCGCTGTCGACGGTCACACCGTTCTCCACGTCCGAGGCGGACCCGGCGTTCCCGGAACCCGTCACTGCCGGCCCGTCGGCCGCCACACCACCAGGGCAGAACTGGACGTGCGGGGCACCAGGTCCCGGCGGTAGGCCGCCGCCACCGCGGACTCGGCGGCGATCCGGTGGGCCTCGGAGAGCTCCAGCTCGTCGAGCAGTTCGGTCACCCGGGCCTGCAGCGCCTCGACCCGGGACTCGAGCTCGATGATCCGCTTGATCCCGGCCAGGTTGACGCCGTCCTCCTGGCTCAGCCGCTGCACCTCGCGCAGCAGCGCGACGTCCCGCGGGCTGTACCGGCGGCCCCCGCCGGCCGTGCGACCGGGGCTCACGAGGCCGAGCCGGTCGTACTGCCGCAGCGTCTGGGCGTGCATGCCGGCCAGCTCGGCGGCGACGGAGATGACGAAGACCGGGGCGTCCTCGGCGAAGGAGCGGCCGGGGTCAGGGAGCGTCATCGCGCCGCTCCGTTCCGGAGCGCGGCCGTGACCTCCGGTCGCGGGTCGTCGGGCAGCTCGGCGGCGAGCTTCTCGATCGCCTCCCGGGCACCCGGGGTCAACCGACTGGGGACGGCGACCTCCACGGTGACCAGCAGGTCGCCGGTCGTGGCCTTGACCGGCACGCCGCGCCCGCGGACCCGGAAGGTGCGGCCGCTGGAGGTGCCGGCCGGGACCTTCAGCGACACGGACCCGTCCAGGGTGGGCACGGTGAGCGTGGTGCCCAGCGCCGCCTCGGCGAAGGACATCGGCACGGTGAGGGTGAGGTCGTTGCCGCTGCGCCCGAAGAGGTCCGAGCCGCTGACGTGGACGACGACGAACAGGTCGCCTGCCGGGCCACCGCGTCGTCCGGGGGCGCCCTTGCCGGGCAACCGGATGCGCTGCCCGTCCTTGACCCCGGCCGGGATGCGCACGGTGATGGTGCGGGTCTGGGTGGTGACCCCGCCGCCCTTGCACTCCGGGCAGGGGTCGTCGACCACCGAGCCGGTGCCGCGGCACTCCTTGCACGGCTCGGAGAAGGCGAACGCGCCCTGGCTGCGGCTGGTGACGCCCGCGCCGTTGCAGACCGGGCAGGTGTGCGGGCTGGTGCCCGGGCGGGCACCGCTGCCGGCGCAGGTCGGGCAGGTGCCCGGGCTCTGCATCCGCAGCGGCACGGTCACGCCGAGCACGGCCTCGTCGAAGGCGAGGGTGGCCTCCGTCTCGACGTCCTGACCTCGGGCCGGCCCGGACGCGGCCTGGCTGCGGCCGCGCGCGGAACCACCCGGGCTCGTGGCGCCGCCGGTGAACAGGCCGCCGAAGAGGTCGCCCAGGCCACCGGCCCGCCCTCCGGCGCCGGGGGCGCCGGACGCGCCGCCGAAGAGGTCGCCGAGGTCGAACGGCTGGCCCGCGCCGGCACCGCCCCCGCCGGGGAAGCCACCGGGGAACCCGCCGGGCGCACCGGCGCCGGGCCGGAAGCCCCCGGCACCGAAGAGCCGGCGCGCGTCGTCGTACTCCGCCCGCCGCTTCGGGTCGGACAGGACGTCGTAGGCCTCCGAGACCTCCTTGAAGCGGGTCTCGGCCTGCGCGTTGCCCGGGTTCTTGTCCGGGTGCAGCTCACGGGCCAGCTGTCGGTAGGCCTTCTTGATGGCGGCGGCGTCGGCGTCCTTGGCGACGCCCAGGGCCGCGTAGTAGTCCTTCTCGATGAAGTCCCGGGTGCTGCTCATCGGGCGCCTCCTCTCTGCTGGGCGGGGGACGGGCCGGTCCGGCCTCCGCGGGACGGAGACCGGACCGGCCGGGGGGTCGGGCTCAGCCGGCGGCCGGGCCGGAGCCCGACTGATCGGCGTCCGCGGCGGTGTCGACCACCTCGGCGTCCACGACCTCCGGTCCCGCAGCCGCAGCAGGGGCGGCCGGGGTCTCCGGCTCGCTCACGCCGACCATCGCGGTGCGCAGCACCCGGTCACCGCGCTGGAAGCCCGGCCGCAGCACCGTGGTGGCGGTGGGCTCGCTCACCTCCGGGGAGGTGTCGTGCAGGACTGCCTCGTGCAGGGCGGGGTCGAACGGGTCGCCCGGCTTGCCGAACGAGGTGACCCCGAGGCCGTCGAGCAGCCCCAGCACCCGGTCGGCGACGACCTTGAAGGCGCCGGTGAGGTCGCCGTGGTCCCGGGCGCGCTCGATGTCGTCGACGATCGGGAACAGCTGGCCGGCGAAGCGCTCGGCCGCCTGGTCGACGACGAGGACCCGGTCACGCTCGACCCGACGCCGGTAGTTGGCGTACTCGGCGGTGACCCGCTGCAGGTCCTCGGTCCGCTCGGCCAGCTGCCGTGCGGTGTCGTCGGCCCCGCTCTCGATCCCGCCGGTCACCGGCGGTTCGACGACCGGGCCCGCTCCGTTCCCGGAGGCGCTCGTGTCGTTGTCGTGCTCGCTCATGTGTTCTCCCTGCTCCGGCGTGGCACCGACCGGCTCGTCGCCGGCCGGCACGCGGACCGTGCCGCTGGTCGGGTCGATGCGCCGCTCGTCACGGATGACGCCCGCGGCGCCTGCTCGTCCTGCTGGCTCATCGTCCCTCGCCAGGCGCACCGGCCCGGTCACCCGGGCCGGTGCGCCTGCGCGTCGACGGTGAGGTCAGCGCTTGTCGGACTCGTCGTCCACGATCTCGGCGTCGACGACGTCGTCGTCCCCAGCGGCCGCGGTCGAGGTCGAACCGGTGGAGTCGGTGCCGCCGTCGAAGCCCGCGTCCCCTGCCGCACCGTCGGTTGCCCCGTCGGCCTGCGCCTGGGCGTAGAGGGCCCCGCCGACCTCCTGGGAGATCCGGGCGACCTTCTCCTGCGCGGTCTTGATCGCGGCGATGTCCGACCCGCCGAGGGACGAGCGGAGCTCGGTCAGCGCCTCGCCGAGCTCCTCCTTCTTCTCGGCCGGGATCTTGTCGCCGTTCTCGGCCAGGAACTTCTCGGTCTGGTACTGCAGCGACTCGGCGAGGTTGCGGGTCTCGGCCTCGTCGCGGCGCTTCTTGTCCTCCTCGGCGTGCGCCTCCGCGTCGGCCATCATCCGGGCGATGTCGTCCTTGGGCAGGGCCGAGCCGCCGGTGATGGTCATCGACTGCTCCTTGCCCGTGCCGAGGTCCTTCGCGTGGACGTGCACGATGCCGTTGGCGTCGATGTCGAAGGCGACCTCGATCTGCGGGACGCCGCGGGGCGCCGGCGGCAGACCGGTCAGCTCGAACATGCCGAGCTTCTTGTTGTAGGACGCCATCTCGCGCTCGCCCTGGAAGACCTGGATCTGCACGCTCGGCTGGTTGTCGTCGGCCGTCGTGAAGATCTCCGAGCGCTTGGTCGGGATCGTGGTGTTGCGCTCGATGAGCTTGGTCATGATCCCGCCCTTGGTCTCGATGCCCAGGGAGAGCGGGGTGACGTCGAGGAGCAGGACGTCCTTGACCTCACCGCGGAGCACACCGGCCTGCAGTGCGGCACCCACGGCGACGACCTCGTCGGGGTTGACGCCCTTGTTGGGCTCCTTGCCGCCGGTCAGCTCGCGGACCAGCTCACTGACGGCGGGCATCCGGGTCGAGCCACCGACGAGGACGACGTGGTCGATGTCGCCGACCTTGACGCCGGCGTCGCGGATCGCCTGGTTGAACGGCGCCTTGGCGCGGTCCAGCAGGTCCTGGGTCAGCCGCTGGAACTCGGCGCGGGTGATCGTGACGTCCAGGTGCATCGGGCCGTCGGCACCGGCGGTGATGTAGGGCAGGTTCACGTTCGTCGACTGCGCACCGGACAGCTCGATCTTCGCCTTCTCGGCGGCCTCGCGCAGGCGCTGCATGGCCAGCTTGTCCTTGGCCAGGTCGATGCCGGACTGGGCGTTGAAGGTCTGCACGAGGTGCTTGACGACTCGCTCGTCCCAGTCGTCGCCACCGAGCTTGTTGTCACCGGCGGTGGACTTGACCTCGATGACGCCGTCGCCGATCTCCAGCAGGCTGACGTCGAAGGTGCCGCCACCGAGGTCGAAGACCAGGATGGTCTGCTCGGTCTCGCCCTTGTCCAGGCCGTAGGCCAGGGCCGCGGCGGTGGGCTCGTTGACGATGCGCAGCACGTTGAGGCCGGCGATCTCCCCGGCCTCCTTGGTGGCCTGGCGCTGGGCGTCCTCGAAGTAGGCGGGGACGGTGATGACGGCCTCGGTGACCGGCTCGCCCAGGTAGGTCTCGGCGTCGCGCTTGAGCTTCTGCAGCACCCGGGCGCTGATCTCCTGCGGGGTGTACTGCTTGCCGTCGATGTCGCCGGTCTTCCAGGTGGTGCCGACCTCGCGCTTGACGCTGCGGATCGTGCGGTCGACGTTGGTGACGGCCTGATTCTTGGCCGACTGGCCGACCAGGACCTCGCCGTTCTTGGCGAACGCGACGACCGAGGGAGTGGTGCGTGCACCCTCGGAGTTGGCGATGACGGTGGGCTCGCCGCCCTCGAGGACCGCGACGACGGAGTTCGTGGTGCCGAGGTCGATTCCGACTGCTCGTGCCATGGAAGGCCTCTCCTAGCGTTGCTGACGGGGTGGTGCTGGTCTGGGAGTCGGGGGCCCGGCGCCGTCCACCATTGGGCCTTGCGCCTGGTCCGCTCAACTTTCCTGCCCAGCCTAACGGCAGTCTGCGCCTGCGTGTTCCCGGGGGCGTTGGGCGTGACGCGCCCCTCACCTGCAGGGCGCCGTCCTCACGGCACGGGGCGCGGTCGCCCCCCGGAGGTAGAGGACGGCGATGGTGGGGCCGCCGTCGTCCACAGCCCCTGGCCGACCGGGCGGTCCGGCGTCGTCGAGCGCCGAGACTCTCTCCCGGTGCACCCGGCACTGAGGTACGCGGCGGACGAGCGGATGGGCGTCTTCTCCATCGCGGAGGCCCACTCCGCCGGCTACGGCGACGACGAGATCCGCGCGCTGCGCTCATCCGGGCGGTGGGTGCGACTGCGCCAGGGCGTCTACACCACGGCCGAGGACCTGGCGGTGACCGAACGGGACGGCGTCCGGCACGCGGTCGACTGCCTGGCCGTACTGACGTCGCTGGCCCGCCCCACCGCCGTCGTCAGCCACACGTCCGCGGCGCGGGTGTGGGGCTGGCCGATCCCCCGGCGGGAACCGGGCACCGTGCGGCTCACCGACCCGCACCAGTGGCGGCGCACATCCGCCTACCGGATGGCCTGCGCGCCCGTACCGCCGGAGCACCGGGCACACCGCGGGCCGATCCCCCTGACCTCCCCTGCCCGCACCCTGGTCGACTGCGCGCGCGAGTGGTCACTGCAGGACACGGTCATCGCGATGGACGCCGCGCTGCTCGCCGGGAGGGCGACCCCGGTGGAGCTCCGGGACGCCCTCGCCGTCGCTGCCCACTGGCCCGGCGTCCCCCGCGCGATCCGGGCCGTCGCCCTCGCCGACGGCCGAGCCGAGTCACCACTGGAGACGCGCGGGCGACTGCGGGTCGTCGGGGCGGGGCTGCCGGTGTTCGAGCCGCAGGTCGAGATCTGGTCCGGCGGCCGACGTCTCGCCGTGGTCGACGGCTGGTACGACGACGCCGCGATCGCCCTCGAGTTCGACGGCAAGCTGAAGTACACCGATCCCTGGCGCCACCGCACGCCCGGCGAGGTGCTGTGGGAGGAGAAGCGGCGAGAGGACGCCCTTCGCGGCCTCGACATCCGGGTGGTGCGGATCGCCGACGAGGACGTCGGACGCGGGTGGGACGCGCTCGACCGGCGGCTGCGCGCCCTGCTCGGCGCCGACGGCCCTGTCGACCGCCGGTTCACCGTCGTGCCGCGCGCCATCGGCCGCCCGCGCGTCGGCTGACTCGCCGCCGCCCCCACCTCCCGGGCGCCGCCCTCACCGCACAGGGTGCGGTCGGCCCCCGGGAGGTGAGGCCGGCGGGCTCGGCGGCGGCCCGGCGGGGGCGGGGCTCGAGGGTTACCCGTAAGTAGCCTGTGGGCGCCCGGTTAGTGTCCGTGCCGGGTGGGCGACGACGCCCGCGCACGCACGAGAGGGAGCCCATGGGCCCGTTGCAGATCGTCCTCGGCACGCTGGCCGTGATCCTGCTGGTCGTCTCGGTGGTCTATGCCACCAAGGCCGTCCGCGCGATGCTGCGGATCTTCCGCACCGGCCAGCCAGACCCGACCCGCTCCGGCCCGGTCGGCCCGCGGCTGAAGACGCTGGCGGTCGAGTCGCTGGGGCACACCCGGATGCTCAAGTGGTCGGCCATCGGCGCCGCCCACTGGTTCGTCTTCATCGGGTTCTACGGCCTCTTCCTCACCCTCGTCGAGGCGTTCGGGGAGGTCTTCAACCCGGAATGGCACCTCCCGCTGATCGGCGAGTGGGCGCTGTGGAACCTCTTCGTCGACCTGATCGGCGCGGCCACGGTGCTCGGCATCCTGTACCTGATCGTCCGGCGCCAGCTCGACCACCCGCGCCGGCAGGGCCGGTCCAGCCGGTTCGCCGGGTCGAACGAGGGGCGCGGCTACTTCGTCGAGGCCGTCGTCCTCACCATCGGGATCTGCATCCTGCTGATCCGCGCGATCAAGGTCGCCGCCGACCTCACCGACGCGCCGGCCTGGTCGCACCCGGTCTCCGGCCTGCTGGCGAACATCGTCCCGGCCAACCCCGACCTGCTGTCGGTCGTCGCGTTCATCAAGATCGTGGTGAGCCTGGGCTGGCTGATCACCATCTCCCGGGTGCTCAACATGGGCGTCGCGTGGCACCGGTTCAGCGCGTTCTTCAACATCTACTTCAAGCGTGAGGACGACGGCACGCAGGCCCTCGGCCCGCTGCCGGCGATGACCTCGGGCGGCAAGCCGATCGACTTCGAGGACCCGGGCGAGGACGACGTCTTCGGCCGCGGCAAGATCGAGGACTTCACCTGGAAGGGGATGCTGGACTTCACCACCTGCACCGAGTGCGGGCGGTGCCAGAGCCAGTGCCCGGCCTGGAACACCGGCAAGCCCCTGTCGCCGAAGATGGTGATCATGGACCTGCGGGACCACCTGTACGCCAAGGCCCCGTACCTGACCGGCGCGACCAAGGCCTCCGACGATGCGCCGAACTTCGCCGACTTCACCACCCTGGAGCCCAGCGCCGAGCAGGTCTGGGCGTCGGGCTACGCCCGGATCGAGGGCACCAACGACGCCCAGGCGCACCGCCCGCTGGTCGGCACCCTCGAAGAAGGCGGGGTCATCGACCCCGATGTGCTGTGGAGCTGCACCAACTGCGGTGCCTGCGTCGAGCAGTGCCCGGTCGACATCGAGCACGTCGACCACATCATGGACATGCGTCGCTACCAGGTGCTGATCGAGTCCAGCTTCCCCTCCGAGGCCGGCGTGATGATGCGCAACCTGGAGAACCGCGGGAACCCGTGGGGCGTGGGCGGCAACATCCGCGAGGAGTGGATGAAGGACCTGGACTTCGAGGTCCGGCAGGTCGAGGGCGCGATCGACGACGACGTCGAGTACCTGTTCTGGGTCGGCTGCGCCGGCGCCATCGACGACCGCGCCAAGAAGGTCACCAAGGCCGTCGCCGAGCTGCTGCACATCGCCGGCGTGGAGTTCGCCGTCCTGGGCAACGGGGAGACCTGCTCGGGTGACCCGGCCCGCCGGATGGGCAACGAGTTCCTCTTCCAGCAGCTGGCGCAGGAGAACGTGGAGACGCTCAACGCCGTCTTCGAGGAGCGCCCGGCCGGACGACGGAAGATCGTCGCCACCTGCCCGCACTGCTTCAACTCGATCAACCGCGAGTACCCGCAGCTGGGCGGCGACTACGACGTCGTCCACCACACCCAGCTGCTCGGCCAGCTGGTCGAGGAGGGGCGGCTGACCCCGGTCACCCCGATCGACCGCAAGGTCACCTACCACGACCCGTGCTTCCTGGGCCGGCACAACAAGGTCTACACACCCCCGCGGGAGATCCTCGACTCGGTGAAGGGCCTGTCCACCCAGGAGATGCACCGCTGCAAGGACCGCGGCTTCTGCTGCGGCGCCGGCGGCGCGCGGATGTGGATGGAGGAGAAGATCGGCAAGCGGATCAACGTCGAGCGCACCGAGGAGGCGCTCGAGCTGGACCCGGACGTCATCTCCACCGCCTGCCCGTTCTGCATCACGATGCTGTCGGACGCGGTGACCAGCAAGCAGCAGGCCGGCGAGGCGAAGTCGCACGTCGAGGTCCTGGACGTCAGCCAGATCCTGCTCCGCTCGATGGCCCCTGCGGGTGCGCCGGGCACGGAGTCCGGCCCGGGCGTGGGCACCGTGCCCGACGACCCGGCCGGCACCGGCTCCGCCGCCACCCAGCACAACTGACGAAGGACCCCGCTGCCCCCCACCGCTCGCAGGCGCGCGGCGGGCCCCTGCAGCGGGGCCGGGAACGACCGTCCCCCCGCACGAACGCTGGTGCGGGGGGACGGTCGTCGGTGCAGGGGGACGAGCCGGAGGGACACTGGGCACCATGAGCTCTCCGTACGGCGGCGGTCGTCGCCGCGGGGAGGCCGAACGGACCGCAGCCTCCCGTAGCACGCGCATGCACTACGCCCGCGACGTCAACGACGAGCGCGCGCTGGCCGACGACCGCCCGACGATCCGGCGCAGCCGCCACTGGACCTGGCTGGCCCTCGCGATCGTGGCGATGTCGGTGCTCGCCGCCGTCGGCGGCCGCGGCGCCCAGGACGTGCCGATCACCGCCGACTGCGACGCCCCGCAGATCGCCGTGGCCAGCAGCGTCGTCACCGCCGGCCAGCCGCTGCGGTTCCGGGTGACCGGGGCCGAGGACGTCGACTACGTGATGACCCTGGACGGCGAACCGGTCCGCGGCGACGCCGGCACCACCGTCAGCTACACCGAGACCCCTGCTGGACCGGCGTTCCGGCTGCCCCAGTGCGTGAGCCCGACCCTGCGGCTGGCCGCCCCGGCCGGTGACGGCGTCCACGACCTGGCGATGCTGCGGGTGGCCGGCGACGGCACGACCGAGCAGGTGGCCGCGGTGCCGGTCACGGTGACCGGTACCGGGTAGCAGCACCCGACTCCCGGGCTTCGGCGGCTCGGGGAGGAGGATGAGCGGACGTGACCCGCAGCGCCGCCCCACCGCCGACGCGCACCTCCTCCCGGCAGGGGCTCGTTCTGGTCGGGACGGCGATCGTGCTGACCGGGTTCAACCTGCGCACCGCGGTGAACAGCGTCGGCCCGGTGCTGGAGGAGATCGAGCGCGGTCTCGGCATCTCCTCCGGCCTCGCCGGCCTGATCACCAGCATGCCGCTGATCTGCTTCGCCCTGATCGGCTTCGCCGGCCCGCCGCTGGCCGCCCGGTATCGCGACGGGCACGTGCTGGCCGCGGCCCTGCTGGTCATGGCGATCGGGCTGCTGCTGCGGGTGTCGGTGCCGAACGTGTGGGTCTTCCTGCTCGGCACCGTGGCCACGATGGTCGGCGGGGCGCTGGGGAACGTGCTGCTGCCCGGGCTTGTCAAGCGGTGGTTCCCGGACCGGACCGGGCTGCTGGTGGGCGCCTACAGCACGGCGCTGGCGATCGGCGGGGCGGTCGCCAGCGTCTCCACCGCGCCGATCGCCGAGGCGGCCGGCGCCGAGGGCTGGCGCTGGGGCCTCGGGATCTGGGCGGCGTTCGCGCTGGTCGCGGCGCTGCCCTGGCTCGCCGTGCCGGTCCGGCCGGGCGCCTCCCGGGGCCGGCACGCCGCGGTGCGGCTGCGCGCGCTCGGGCGCAGCCGGCTGGCCTGGACGATGGCGGCCTTCTTCGGCCTGCAGGCGATGCAGGCCTACGTCATCGTCGGCTGGACGGCGCAGTACCTCCGCGACCAGGGGATGTCCGCGGAGGCAGCCGGGTTCCTGGTCGGGCTGAACGCGCTGATCGTGATCCCGCTGAACGCCGTCGTCCCGCTCGGCACGGTGCGGCCGAACTGGCAGCGGCCGATGCTGCTGGCCTTCGTCGCCTGCTACCTGGCCGGCTGGACCGGCCTGCTGCTGGCCCCGCTCACGCTGACCTGGCTGTGGGTCTGCCTGCTCGGGCTGGGGATGGGCACGTTCGCGATGATCCTGGCCCTCTTCGGGCTGCGCGGGCGCACCCCGGAGTCGGTGAGCGCTCTCTCCACCGTCGCCCAGGGCTGGGGGTACGCACTGGCCGGGGTGGGCCCGCTGCTGGTCGGTCTGCTGCGGGGCCTCACCGGCGGCTACACCGGCATGTTCGTGCTGGTCTACGCCGGGGTCGGGTTGCTGCTGGCCACCGGCTGGAGCATCTGCCGGCCGAGGTACGTCGACGACGAGGTGCCCGCGCTCAGCGGCCCGGCCGGTCGCCCGGGGGACTTCCCGGAGACCGAGGTCGCCGGCGCCGAACCACCGGTCGTCCTCCCGCGCCCCGAGCGCTGAGCTCAGACCGGCAGTTGCAGCGCGCGCAGCAGCTCCGTGGACCGGTCCCGGCGCAGCTCCGGTGACCGGGTGAGCAGTGCGACGGCGACGACGTAGGAGTCCTCACCCGCCCAGCCGCGCCCCTCCGCGGTGAGCTCGGCGATGTGCTCACGCACCCGGGGCTCCCCGCTGTACGCGCCGAACTCCAGGCCCATCGCCAGGAAGTTGGCCACCTGGTACCCGAGGTCGCGGGCCGTGGCCAGGGTGGCGGCGGGGTCGGAGTAGCTGGGCAGCGCGACCAGCAGGTGATCGAACCCGGCCTTGAGCAGCCGGAGCACCATGTCGTTGCCGTACCAGCCGCCCCACAGCTCGGGCATCAGGATGTCGGCGTCCGGTGCCGGGATGTAGGGCGGGTTGGCGATCACCGTGGAGACGTCCCGCCCGCTCGGGGAGTCGGCCCAGGCGAAGAAGTCACCGTGCTCGACGGCGTAGCGGTCGGCCACGCCGAGGCCGCTGATCGTCTGCCGGGCCCGCTCGACCGACGTCGCGCTGATGTCGGTGCCGTGGACCTGCAACCCGGGCACCGCCCGGACGACGTGGGCGATGGCCCGAGCGTCGCCGCTGCCGAGCTCCGCGACCCCCTCGGTCTGCCAGGGCACCAGCGTCGCGTACTGCGTCAGCAGGAGCTGCACCGAGAACGCGTAGTGCGCCGACTCCTCGGCACAGTCGAAGAAGCCGTCCACGATGTGGTTGCCCGACGGCTGAGGCAGGAGAACAGCAGTGTCCCGGGGGTCCATGGGGCAGGCCTACCCCAGAAGGCGGTCCGTCATCCGGCCTCGCGCCACCGTTCACCGAGTCGTCGGACACCCGCCGCCCGCGGGCACCCGTCAGGCCGGGTCGGGGCGGCGGGTCTGCGCCCGGCTGAAGTTGCGGAACGACCGGGACGGCGTCGGTCCGCGCTGGTCCTGGTAGCGCGAGCCGTAGACCGCCGAGCCGTAGGGGTGCTCGGCCGCCGAGCTCAGCTGGAACAGGCACAGTTGGCCGATCTTCATCCCCGGCCACAGCGTGATCGGCAGGTTCGCCACGTTGGACAGCTCCAGCGTGATGTGCCCGGTGAACCCGGGGTCGACGAACCCCGCCGTCGAGTGGGTGAGCAGCCCGAGCCGCCCCAGGGAGGACTTCCCCTCCAGCCGGGCGGCGAGGTCGTCGGGGATGCGGACGACCTCGAGCGTCGACCCGAGCACGAACTCACCCGGGTGCAGCACGAAGGCGTCGTCACCGGTGGGCTCGACCAGGGTGGTCAGGTCGTCCTGCTGCTCGGCCGGGTCGATGTGGGTGTACCGGGCGTTGTTGAAGACCCGGAAGAACCGGTCGAGCCGGACGTCGATGCTCGAGGGCTGCACCATCGCCGGCTCGTAGGGCTCGATCCCGAGCCGGCCGGTCGCCAGGGCCGCTCGGATGTCGCGGTCGGACAGCAGCATGGCGCGGAGTCTAGGGACCGCCCGCTCGAGACCTTGGTCCCGTCTCGCCCGACCCGGGTCAACAGCACTGGCCCCCTGCCGATGTAGCCGGGAGACAACCGAGTGCCGGAACGGCAGTGGACGGAAGCAGAGGCCCGTGGTCCTGACGACAGCGACACCGGACAGGCCTCGTACGGAACGCCGGGCGGTGCGACCGACCGGGGTCGAACGCACCTTCTCCCCCGACGAGCTCATCGTCTCCAAGACCGATGCCCGCGGGGTGATCACCTACGCCAACGACGTGTTCCTGCGGGTCGGCGCCTACTCCCTCGACGAGGTGATCGGCCAGCCGCACAACCTGATCCGGCACCCGGACATGCCCCGCGCGGTGTTCGCCCTGCTCTGGGAGACCCTGGCCCAGCGGCAGGAGCTGTTCGCCTACATCGACAACCTGGCCGCCGACGGCGCCCACTACTGGGTGCTCGCGCACGTCACGCCCTCCTACGGGCCGGACGGCGCCGTGGTGGGCTACCACTCCAACCGGCGCCGGCCCTCCCGCGCCGGGATCGCGGCGGTCAAGCCGCTCTACGACCAACTGCTCACCGAGGAGCGGCGGCACCCCACGGCGCGGGCCGCGGTGGCGGCCTCCAGCGAGCTGCTGCGCCGGCTGATCGCGGAACGGGCACCCAGCTACGAGGACTTCATCTGGTCGATCATCAGCGAGAAGGGCGACTGAGATGCCACGGCGTCCCTCCTCCAGCGACGCGGCCGAGCTGGCCGTCTACCGGGCCTTCGTCCAGCAGCTGACCGAGGCCTGCGATGCCGCAGCCCGGGGCGACCTCGAGGCGCGCAGCCGCCCGGTCCCCGGGTCCGACGGCGTCCCGGAGCTGGTCGCGCTGCAGCACAGCGTCAACCGCGCGCTCGACGTCTCCGATGCCTTCATCCGGGAGTCCAGCGCCGCGCTGACCTCGGCGGCCGAGGGCCGCTTCCACCGGCAGGTGCTGCTCACCGGCCTGCCCGGCGCCTACCGGCAGAGCGCGTCGGACATCAACGCAGCCCGGGACGCGATGCGGTGCAGTGCCGATCGCGTGGTGGAGGCCCGGGACTCCCGGCTGCGGCTGGCCGACGAGTTCGAGTCCGTGGTGCTGGCGATGAGCGAGGGCGTGGCCACCGCGGCCACCGAGCTCAGCGCCTCCGCCGCCGGCCTCACCGGGGCAGCCACCGCCGCGAGCACCGAGGTGGACCGCGCCCAGGACTCGATCACCTCGCTGGACCGCTCCTCGACCGAGATCCGGCAGGTCATCGCGCTCATCGAGACGGTGGCCGACCAGACCCGGCTGCTCGCGCTGAACGCCACCATCGAGGCGGCCCGCGCGGGCGAGGCGGGCAAGGGGTTCGCCGTCGTCGCCTCCGAGGTCAAGGACCTCGCCGACCAGACCGCCCGGGCCACCGAGCGGGTGACCACCCAGGTGGAGACGGTGCGCGCGGCCTGCGACGACGTCGCGACCGTGATGAGCAACGTCGGGAACACCGTGACGGAGATGAACGGGCTGGTCGACGGGATCGCCGCAGCGGTCGACGGTTCCGCGTCGCTGGGGCCGGCCGGCAGCGACACCACCGGGCTGTCCCAGATGGCGGAGAAGCTGCGGTCGGAGATGACCGGCTTCCTGGGCGCGATGCGGGGCTGAGGTCCGGGGTCACCCGATGGGGGGAGCGGCGACCGGGCCGCTCCAGCGGAGGACCTGCCGGACCGATGCCCCTCCTTCGAGCACCGCCGTAACGGCACGGGGTGCCCCTCGGAGGAGGACCGGATGGATCTCGTGGGCCACCAGGGCAGTCGGCTGCCCGCGCACGGCCGGGGCGTGCGCGTGGTCGCCGTCGTCGCCGCTGCGCTGACCGGCTTCGGCGGTGCCGCAGCCGTGGACGCGCTGGTCGGCCCGCCGACGGTCCCCGTGGCGGAGGGCTTCGGCCCCGGGGACGGGCTGACCCGGTACGTGGTCACCGCAGCAGCGGGGGACGCGACGCCGGAGTTCCTGGCCGGACTGGACCAGCAGGACGGCGTCGACTCCGCGCAGCGGCTCTTCGACGGCACCGCCCTGGTCGCCGTCGACGGTCCCACCCTGCCCCAGCTGCGCGCCCTGCCCGGCGTCGCCGCGGTGGAGCTCTCCCCCTCGGTGCCGGTGTTCGGCACCGCCTCGGACCCGTACTACGCGCCGTACGCCTGGCACCTGGAGAACACCGGGTCCAACGCCTACGGCCAGTCCCCGGTGGTGGCCGACGCCGACATCGACGGCTCGGTCGGCTGGGACGCCTCCACCGGCGCCGGCCTCATCGTCGCCGTCGTCGACACCGGCTTCGACTCCGACCACCCCGACCTGGCCGGCTCGCTGTGGACCAACCCGGCCGAGTCCTGCGGCTCGGTCGACGTCGACGGCAACGGCCTGGCCGGTGACTGCCACGGCTGGAACTTCACGACGAACAGCCCCGACGTCGACAACGGCGCGGGCGGCGGGCACGGCACGTCGGTCGCCGGCGTCATCGGCGCCCGCAAGGACAACGGGGTCGGTTCGGCCGGCGTCGCCCCCGACGTGACCCTGATGCCGCTGGTGATCGGCTCCGGCGAGGGCGTCGACGTCAACCTCGGCGCCCAGGCGATCCGCTACGCCGCCGACCACGGCGCCGCCGTGGTCACCGCCTCCTGGGGCGGCCCGGGCACCGGGCCGCAACTGGACGCCCTGCGTGCCGCCATCGCCTACGCCGAGACCAAGGGCGTGCTCGTCGTCGCCGCTGCGGGCAACGACGCCGCCGACCGGGACACCGCGCCGGTGTACCCGGCGAGCCTGACCGAGCCGAACGTCGTCACGGTCGGCAACTCGACCGCCGCCGACACCGTGGCCCCCTCCTCGGCCTACGGCGCCACCTCCGTCGACCTCTTCGCCCCCGGCGAGCTCGTCTTCACCACCTCGAACGACGGCGGCTACCAGCTGGTGACAGGGACGTCGATCGCCGCACCCCAGGTGGCCGCCGCCCTGGCGCTCCACCGGGCCACCATGCCGACCGCGAGCACCGCCGAGCTGCGGGCGGCGCTGCTGGCCGACGTCGACCCGATCGCCGCCTTCACCGGCAAGTCGGTCACCGGCGGCCGGCTGAACGTCAGCCGGCTGGACCCCGGTGCGGCCTCCGTCGGCTACCAGTTCACCTCGATGACGGCCCCGACGGGCCCGGCGACTCCGCGGGTCCGGACGACCGGTCCCGAGCTGGCCGGCAGCTACGAGCTCGTGCTCGGCCTGGGCATGGAGCACGGCGGCGAGGTCTGGGCACTGTCCGGTGAGCCCGTCACGGTCGCCGGCACGACGCTGACCACCGACGACGCCGGCCAGGTCACCGTCCCGCTGGGCACGCTGACCACGGTGGAGGGCCTGGAGCTCGCCCCCTCGATCGACCTCGCCACCGGCCGCTACGCCTTCAGCGCGCAGCTGCTCGTGGACGGCCAGCCGTTCGGCAGCACCTTCGCTGCGCCGCTGCTGGTCGGCGACACCTCGACCCCGGCACCGGCACCGGACGGCGGGACGGCGCCGGGGACGGACCCCGGGACGACGGACCCCGGCACCACCGACCCCGGGACGACGGGCCCGGGCACCACCGAGCCCGGGACGACGGACCCCGGCACCGGAGGCAGCACGCCCGGCACGACCGACCCGGGCACCACCGACCCCGGCACGACGGGTCCGGGCACCACCGAGCCCGGCACGAGCGACCCCGGTACGACGGACCCGGGCACGAGCGACCCCGGGACGACGGACCCGGGCACCAGTGACCCCGGTACGACGGGTCCGGGCACCACCGAGCCCGGCACGAGCGACCCCGGCACGACGGACCCGGGCACGAGCGACCCCGGCACGACGGACCCGGGCACCAGTGACCCCGGCACGACGGACCCGGGCACCAGTGACCCCGGGACCACGGACCCCGCGCCGGGCGACACCACCCCGCCGCCGACCGTCATCACCTACCCGGAGGTCGGGCCGTTCGGGCTGACCAGCATCTCCCCAGCGGTCGTCAGCACCGCCGGCGGGACGCGGGTCACGGTCACCGGGACCAACGTCCCCGACGGCGCACGGGTGCGGATCGGGGACACCCGGGAGGCCACCGTCGTCAGCTCCGACAGCACGTCGGTCGTCTTCACCGCACCGGAGCTGGTGGTCGGGGTGTACGACGTCTCCGTCTTCGGTCCGTCCGGCACGGAGTCCTCGGTGCTGGCCGACGGCCTCACCTACGTCGAGGAGCCGGCCAGCGGCGGCACGGCGCCGGGCACGGACGACGGGTCGACGCCGGACTCCGGCAGCACGCCGGGCACGGGCGGCGGCTCGTCCCTGGTCACCGCAGTCGGGCCGAACGGCGAGCGGCTGGTGCGCTCGGCGGCCTTCGGGCGGCTAGGCAGCTCGTTCTGGTCGCTGGACTGCAGCACCAGCTGCCGAGGCGTGCTGCTCTGAGCCGCTGAGACACAGGCGCCCCCGACCGGGTACCGGTCGGGGGCGCCTGTCTTGCTAAGCTCTCGGACAGGTCACTGACCTGTCGCGGGTGTAGTTCAATGGTAGAACATCAGCTTCCCAAGCTGACAGTGCGAGTTCGATTCTCGTCACCCGCTCCACGCGCCTCACCGGCGACCAGCGCATCCGGCCCGGTGAGCCGCCAGATGGCCCCCGCCCTAGGCACCGGACATGTCCGGACAAGAACGGCGCCAGCGGACACCTGTAGTGGCACGGGAGTGGCACGGCCATGGCACGGGGCCTGAACGCCTTGGCCGTGGCTTGTCACTTTGGGCGGACACTCTGTAGAGATCCCATGCCTGCTGTCCGTCCACGCCCTCGCCAGTCCGCGCCCGTATTCCTGACCGTCCCTGAGCTGGCCGCCCGATGGTCGGCTACCGACCGGACGCTCAGGCGCATGGTCGACAGCGGGGACCTGCCCGTCACCCGCATCGGCCGGTCGGTGCGCTACCGGCTCAGCGACGTCCTGGACTACGAGGCCGAGCACTCCAACGCCAGCCTCTGAAACGGGCGACGTCGGCGGGCGACTGTTCTTCAACCGGCGGGACCTGGACGCCTACGTGGGCAAGACCTACGTCCCCGCGATATGTCCGGTCGGGACCCAGTAGAGACCGGCGACCGGCTCCGCCCAGACCCGCTCGCGGCCACCTCCGGGCGCCGCCCGGCTCCGCCGGTGGAGCCGGGGTGTCACGCCCTACGAGCAGGACTAATCAGGAACGTGACTGCTTGCGGCGCTCACACCACCATCAGCCGCCCCCGAGGAGCCACGAGAACGCGGCCACGACCGCCATGAGCGCCAGGCCTAGCACCGCCACCTTGGCGATGAGCAGGCCGATCCGCGCCAAGACAAACAGCCCGACGGCGATCGAGCCGAGCAGCCCGACGGCCGACAAGAGCGTCATGAGGAGCACGAGGGCGGCGATCACCAGGACGTCCTGCTTTCTGCGGTCCCGCTCCGAAAATAGGGCTCGGCGGCTGCCTACTTCTCGACACGGCCTGCCGCCTCGCCCACCCCGTCGCTCCGTTGAGTCACTCGATGGGGAGAGGACACCGATTCTTGGCTGCAACCCGCTAGCTGGCTCGGCTCGGCTCGGCTCGGCTCGGCTCGGCCGAGCCAGGGCAGCGGACGCGAGGTTGCATTGACGCTTCCCCGGACAGCGCTGTAGCGGGTGGCCGCTTGAGCCGGCTGGTGATGCCGGATCCGCAGACGGCCGCGTGCGACGAGTCGTGGGGCCGGTCGACCGCAACGCGATCATGGCGGGCCTTGACCTCTAGCTAGGCCCGCCCAGTCCACGAACGCCTGCCGTAGGTCGTCCACCACCGCCCCGACGCTCCTCCGGACCCGCCAGATCCGAACGCCCAACGTAGTGCCCAAGTAGGAGGCTGGCGGGGCAAGCTGGCGCCATGGCTGACGACTCCCCCGGCAAGGAGCTGCGCCTGGCGCTCACGATGAGCGCCAGCGGAGTCATCGGCGGGATCCTCGCGGGCGCCAACCCGGTGGAGTCGCTGGCGAGCGGCCTCGCCCCCGTGGCAGTCCAGGCCGCTGTCGCCATCCGGACGCACTGGGTCAACAAGAGCACCCGGTCGATCGAAGTCGCAGCCGACCGCATGGGCGTCGGCGTGGACATCGTCTTGGAGAGATCGCTCGCCTACGAGGACCGGCTGGAGCTGCTAGCCCGGGTGATCGAGGCGTCGGCCAGGTCAACCATCCCGGAGAAGGTCGAGGCACTGGGCAAAGTACTGGCCGACGGACTCCAGGAGGACGGGGACACCG
Source organism: Modestobacter sp. VKM Ac-2979 (assembly GCF_026967995.1). Lineage (NCBI taxonomy): Bacteria > Bacillati > Actinomycetota > Actinomycetes > Geodermatophilales > Geodermatophilaceae > Modestobacter > Modestobacter sp. VKM Ac-2979. The sequence continues at coordinate 609,304 of NZ_JAPVBO010000002.1, read as the reverse complement.
CTGAGGCGCTGATCTTGGCACGAGCACTAGAAGCCTTGGACGGGCCGCACGTCGTCGTGCTCGACCACCTGGAGCGCATTCGCCTGCCACCGCCGGAGCTGCTCGACGTGCGCCACATCGGGGTCACGGGGTGGCAGGTGCCGGTGATCGCCCAGGCGTTGCCCGACCTAGCGGACGTGATGGAGCCACTGGTGGCCACCCTCAGCGGCACCGGCCTGCTGCGCGACAACACGGGCGTGAACTACAGCAGCCAGCCCGGACCAGAGGCGTGGGTCATCACGCCCACCGGCTCGCGCTGCCTCTTCCTGCTCGACTCCGACGAGCCGAGCTGATCTCGGAGAGGTTGCGCCGCACGCCGCCCGATGGACTGATCATGCGAACGACAGCGGCGGATGCGGCGCACCGCGCCACCGGAGGCCCCGGTCGGTGCGCCTGGTGCATGGACCCCAGGGGCGCCGAGTGGACCCGCCGCGCACTGGATGGTGAGTCCGTCCGCAGCATCGCGGTGGGCACCCCATACGGCGAATCGGCAGGCCGCAGGCTCCGCAACCACGTAGCCAGCACGCTGCGCGAGGTCAGCGAGGCAGTCGATGGAACTCGGGTCACCGACTTCGCCCGCCGCCTGCTGGTACTGGCCGATGAGGCGGCCGCCGTGCGGCAGCACGCGCACAAGACCCACAACGCCGGGTTGCTGCTCGAGGCGGTCGCCACCGAGCGGGACACCCTCCTCACGCTGCTCGCCCGCCTCGGCATCGACTCCGAGGAGGTACTCGGCGCCATCGGCGAGATGGACGCAATGGTCACCGCCCTCATCGAGGTCGCCCGCACACACCCCGCCCTGGCCGACGAGCTGGCCGCAGCTGTCGAAGCTGCCGGGTCCGCTGAGGTGGCCGACGCGATGCGCACCACCAGCCGCCCCACGGCTCTCACTGCAGTCCCCGCCCCCGCTCCCTCGACTGGAGTCTCCCGATGACCGACACCACCACCGACCAGACCACCGCGCCGACCGCGTTCCTCGTCCACTTCTTCGGGTCGGGCTTGATCGTCCCGACCTAGGTCACCCGCCTGAGCCGGATCACCAACAGCGAGGTGCTCGCACACAGGCAGGAGCTGCTCGTCACGCCGGAGCTGCTGGAGGCCGGCCGCAACGGACGTGGCGAGAGCGTCTTCGAGATGGACGAGGCCGCCCAGCTCGACCGGTGGCACGAGGTCAAGTTCCGGCGCGGGCCGTGGCCGGAGGGCCGTGGCCGCCACGAGCCGGGCAGCTTGGCCTGGATGGAGGCCCGGGAGGCGCGTCGTCTGGACGTCGACCGGCGCCCGGCGCCCGGAGAGCGAGCGGCCCCCAGCAGCCGCCGCCGTGCGCGCTGAGTTCGGCGAGCAGGCCACGACCTCGCGGACGACGTCCGTCTTCCGCTGACACAAGCTCCCGGCGTCGTCGGACTCAACCGCCCAGCCACGGGGCTGGGTGCCGACCGCCGGGGTTCCAAGCCTGTGCCGGGCACCGGCTCCTCCAGGTCCCCGGAGCCCGGCACAGGTGCGCCACCTCGTAGGCCCAGGGCGGCGCCAAGTGGCACCCTCCACCGTCCGGGCCGTGCTCGCCTCGGCCGCCCTGGACGACGAGACCGCCGCACGCAGAGCCTAAGCGCCCACGTAGCGACCGACCGGCGAGCCTTCGGCACTCCTGCCCGGGCGGCCCTGATGGTCGGTACGTGGCGACTCACAAGATCGACCCCGACGAGGTCCTCCTGGGCGTAGCCCTCAAGGTCTATCGGGCCCGCGTGCTGTCCGAGGGTTTGACGGAGGAGATCGACCGGGTCCTCAGCTCGCCGACCGCGGCCCGCCCGGAGGCGAACGCCGACGGCTCGTTCTCCTCGATCTACGAACCGACAGCTGAGCCGCACCCCGCGATGAGCCTCATGCTCGGCGAGTTCGCCCACAACGCCCGGAGCGCGTTGGACAACCTCGTCACCGCGCTCGTCGTGCGCAACGGCGGTACCCCCAAGAGCCACCACAAGTTCCCGCTAAGCACGCACCTCAACGAGTGGACGGCATCGGTCGCCGACCTTTGGCCAGCAGACGGGCCGCTGGCCGGTGTGACGCGCGAGGCCCTCGACCTGATCGAGGACGTCCAGCCGTTCCACGCCGACGACCCCACTCACCACCCGCTCGCGCTGGTGGGGCGGGTGAACAACGCAGACAAGCACCAGATGCTCCACGCCGCCATCTCCTACACCGCCCCCGATGCCGACCAGGAGGTGCTGTCGGTCCTGCCCGCGACCACGCAGGTACAGATCATTTGGACGCCCGCTCGGAGCGCGCTGCTAGCCCACGGCGACGAGGCCACCCGCTTCCGGTTCGTAGGTCCCGCGCCTGACGAGTTCTTGGTCAAGCTGAACTGGCCCCTCACCGTCGTGTTCCGCGACCACAAGGGCCGAGACCTCAACTTCACCGAGCTGGGCCGGATGTACGAGGCCGTGGCCCTGGCCGTCCGGCCCTGGATCGACCCGGAGTATCAGGCGTAGGTGATGAGGTGCTGACCTACTTCTCCGGCTTGCTGCGCATCTCGACCAATAGCCGTTCCAGAACAGCCTGCACGCTGAGCGGCATAGCTGCCTCGTCCTTGGTCGCGTCACCGGAGGCAAGCATCGGAACGTCACCGAAGGCACGCCTGGCCAGCAGTTGGCGCACCTCCGCCGCCTCCTTCGCACCCAGCGGGGCGACGTAGAGGTCGATCGTCAACAGCTGGACTCTCAACGTGGCTGCCCACTGAGCCGCCTTGCGGTGCTTCGCCGACTCGGCCGACAGATAGGCCGCCAACCCGAAGATCGGCAGGGCGAACGCCCCGCGCTGGAGCACCTCAGCCACGGAGCGCTCCCCCGGGACCAGGAACGCGAGAGCCACCACGACGCCCACAGTCAAGACCACCGCGAGGGCTCGCCACCCCTCCGCCTGCCGTCGCTCGGAGTTGCCGTACTTCTCGAAGTGCTGAGCAAGATCTCCAGTCGCAATCTCACCAGCGGCAGCCCTTGTGTTGTCTCGGACTTCCTTAACCTCAGCCGCCGCTCGCCTGATCACAGCCAGCTCTACCTCCGACCTGAACTGGTCTCGAAGGCGGACTAGCGACGTGATGACGTCCTTGCGAGCTACGGCCCGACGCCTCGGCCCACGAGGCACCGTGTCGTCGTCTTGAGTTGGCATTGCAGCCCAAGCACCAGCCAGGAAATCGCACAACTCGATGGCCATGCCGAGGAGATCGTCGGTGAGGTCCACGAGATCGTGCGGTGAAGTCTTCGGGGATCGACGCACGACCTCGCGCACTTGCCCCCACCGCATCGCGATCAAGTCGAGCAGCAAACCTCTATTGCCGTCGCTCAAGAAGGGTTGCCAGTCCGGCCCGTCGAGGTCACGCGGCACCTGAACCAGAAGATCGCGCCAGAGCTCAAGCATGCGCTCGGCTGGCCCAACCGCTGGAGTCGGCAGACGACCGAGGTCCGGGTGCTCCCAGAGCCTCGCTACGTCCACGACCAGGCGTTCGACGTCCTCTGCCCAAGCCACGTTGCCCCCCGGCTCACGAAGGCCCTATCCAAGCAGGCGGTTCAGCGACTGGTCGCTCTGGTACGGCCACTCACCAGGTCAGGGATAGCTAAGTGCCTCGGCACCGCTGGTGGCGCGATTCTCGATCACGAACCGCGAGGCATCACGACCGGGCATCACCGTGAGGTCGAACAGGGCGCGCACCAGCTGCTGGCGTTGCGCACAGGAAGGCCGTCGAACCCCTTGCCGGGTTGGTCCCCAGGGTCGGCCGCGCCCTTGAAGCTGACGCGCGGCCGGCTGGAGACACGGGATTCAGCAGCTGACGACCAGCCGCAACCTTCGCCCACGCCCACTGGCGCGGAAGCACAAGCTGGTCCAACCTGCTCCAGCCACTCGCAGGTTGTCACCAACACCCCGGAGTGCGTAGAGGCACTGTCAGCTTCGCCAACTCCGAGGACCCCAACAACCAACCAGAACACGAAGCGCCGGAGCACATTCGGTTCGATGCGCCAGCTCGCCTCGAATCGGTGGCAGATCCGATCCCGAGACAACGACGGCGTGGAGCACACGGGGGTTGAGACCTAACCGACCGACGCCGCCGCTGACGACGCCCTGGCCGCGTTCCGCACAGACCTTGGACGGGGTGGGTTCTTGGTCCGACCCCACCCACGGGAAGATTTGGTTCGCCGCCTACGCCGAACAGTGGGTAGTGGTCCGCCGCGTCAAGGGTCGTCCGCTGGCCGACAGCACAAAGGCGCCGTACAGGCACCAGCTCACCCGACACGTCCTGCCAACCTTGGATCGCCTGGAGCTGCGCAAGATCACCCGACGCCACGTCCGGACCTGGCACGCCAAGCTGACCGGGCCCGACGACGCAGGGGTGATCGGCGCTCCCAGGTGTTCCGGCTGGTGCGCAGCATCCTGGCGTCGGCTGTGGAGGATGAGCTGACAGTGCGAGTCCGATTCTCGTCACCCGCTTCCCTCCTCCAGCGCCCCCTCCCGGGGCGGCACGGCGACGCCTCCGCGACGCTGGTCCGGTGAGCTCCCCCCGGCCGACGGTCACCGTCCGCAGCGTCCCCACCGCCGACCTCTCCACGAGCGAGCTCGACCGGCTGCGGGAGTTCCTCGACACGGCGTTCCAAGGCCAGTTCGGCGACGACGACTGGTCCCACACCCTCGGCGGCGTGCACGTGCTGGCCACCGTGGACGGTGAGCCGGCCGGGCATGCCGCCGTCGTCGTCCGCCAGCTCATCACCGGCAGCCGGACGCTGCGGACCGGCTACGTCGAGGCCGTCGCCACCGCGGCCACGATGCGCCGCCGGGGCGTGGGGGCCGCGGTGATGGCCGAGACGGAACGGCTCGTCCGCGGCGGGTTCGAGCTCGGCGCGCTGGCCGCGAGCGAGGACGGCGCTCGGCTGTACACCGCGCGCGGGTGGCTGCCCTGGTCCGGGGACCTGGCGGCGCTGACCCCGGACGGAGTGGTCGCGACCCCGGGTGAGGTGGTGTTCGTGCTGCCCACCCCGGCCACCCCGGCGCCGCTGGACCCTGCGGTCCGGCTGGTGTGCGACTGGCGCCGGGGCGACCTGTGGTGACGCCGGCCCGGGGCGTGCGCCCCGGGCCGGCCACCGCTCAGGCGGCCTTCTTCCCCACCATCCCGTGCGGGTCGATCACGTACTTCTTCGCCGCACCGGAGTCGAAGTCCTGGTACCCCTTCGGCGCCTCGTCCAGGGAGATGGTCGTGGCGTTGACCGCCTTCGCGATCTGCACCTTGTCGTTGAGGATCGCCTTCATCAGCCCGAGGTTGTAGCGCATCACCGGGCACTGACCGGTGGTGAAGGAGAGCGACTTCGCCCAGCCGGTGCCCAGGCTCAGCGACAGCGAGCCGACCTTGGCCGCCTCGTCGATGCCCCCGGGGTCGCCGGTGACGTAGAGCCCGGGGATGCCGATCGCCCCACCGGCCGCGGTGACCTCCATCAGCGAGTTCAGCACCGTGGCCGGCGCCTCCTTGCCCGCTCCCTCGCCGTGGCCGCGGGCCTCGAAGCCCACCGCGTCGACGGCGGCGTCCACTTGGGGCTCCCCCAGGATCTGCTCGATCTGGTCCTGCGGCGAGCCCTTGGACACGTCGACGGTCTCGCAGCCGAAGCTGCGCGCCTGGGCCAGCCGCTGCTCGACGAGGTCGGCGACGATCACCACCGACGCGCCCAGCAGCTGGGCACCGACGGCCGCCGCGAGCCCCACCGGGCCGGCCCCGGCGATGTACACGGTCGAGCCGGGCTTCACCCCGGCGGTGACCGCGCCGTGGAAGCCGGTCGGGAAGATGTCCGAGAGCATGGTCAGGTCCAGGATCTTCTCCATGGCCTGGTCCTTGTCCGGGAACTTCAGCAGGTTCCAGTCGGCGTAGGGCACCGTCACGTACTCGGCCTGCCCGCCGACCCAGCCGCCCATGTCCACGTACCCGTAGGCCGCACCGGGGCGGGCCGGGTTCACGTTCAGGCAGATCCCGGTCTTGCCCTCCTTGCAGTTGCGACAGCGCCCGCAGGCGATGTTGAACGGCACCGAGCAGAGGTCGCCGACCTCGATGAACTCGACGTCCGACCCCTTCTCCACGACCTCGCCGAGGATCTCGTGGCCGAGCACCAGGTTCGGCGGCGCCGTCGTCCGGCCGCGGACCATGTGCTGGTCACTGCCGCAGATGTTGGTGGTGACCACCTTGAGGATCACCCCGTGGTTCAGCTTGCGGCCCACGTTGGCCGGGTTCACCCCCGGACCGTCCTGCAGTTCCAGCTTCGGGTAGTCGGTCTCGTGCACCTCGACCTTGCCGGGCTCGATGTACGCAACGCCTCTGTTGCCAGCCATCTGGGGAGCTCCTCAGCTCTGGGGGACCGTCCTGGTCGCACACCCTCCGGACGTCACCACGACCGGCATGCATCGGAGAGCATGGGAGGCCGAGTGTGCCCCAGGTCACGTCCACCCCGCAGCTCCGTCCGACGATGCGGACCGCCCCCCGTTGCCCTGAGACCTGGCCCACTCCTACGGTTCGCTCGTCCCCCATGATCAGGAGCCCGCGATGAAGAAGCTCATCAACGACCCGGCAGACGTCGTCGACGACGCCCTGCGCGGCATGGCCGCCGCCCACCCGGAGCTGCGGATCGACGCCGAGCACCGGGTCGTCTTCCGCGGCGACGCCCCGGTGGCGGGGAAGGTCGGGCTCGTCTCCGGCGGCGGCTCCGGCCACGAGCCGCTGCACGGCGGGTTCGTCGGGCTCGGCATGCTCGACGCCGCCTGCGCCGGCGAGGTGTTCACCTCCCCCGTCCCGGACCAGATGGTCGCGGCGACCGAGGGCGTCGACGCGGGCGCCGGCGTGCTGCACATCGTGAAGAACTACACCGGCGACGTCATGAACTTCGAGATGGCCGCCGAGCTGGTGGCCGCGGAGTCCGGCACCGAGGTGGTCGCCGTCGTGACCGACGACGACGTCGCCGTCCAGGACAGCCTGTACACCGCCGGCCGGCGCGGCGTGGGCGTCACCGTGCTGGTGGAGAAGCTGGCCGGCGCCGCCGCCGAGGAGGGCCGCCCGCTGGCCGAGGTCGCCGAGGTGGCCCGCCGGGTCAACGGGCAGGGCCGCAGCATGGGCATGGCGCTGACCTCCTGCACCGTGCCGTCCGCCGGCAAGCCCACCTTCGACCTGCCCGCGGGGGAGATGGAGCTGGGCGTGGGCATCCACGGCGAGCCCGGCCGCCGCAGGGTCCCGATGGCCCCGGCCCGGGAGGTCGCCGAGATGCTGCTGGAGCCGGTGCTGGCCGACCTGGACTTCACCGGCGGCGACGGGGTGCTCGCCTTCGTCAACGGGATGGGCGGGACGCCGCTGCTCGAGCTCTACGTGGTCTACGCCGAGGTGCAGGCGGTGCTGGCCAAGGCCGGCGTGACGGTGGCCCGCTCGCTGGTCGGCTCGTACATGACCAGCCTGGAGATGGCCGGCTGCTCGGTGACGCTGCTCAAGGTCGACGACGAGCTGATCCGGCTCTGGGACGCGCCGGTGCGCACCCCCGCGCTGCGGTGGGGGGTCTGAGCATGACCGCGCTGGACACCGACGCCCTCGGGGCCTGGGTGCGCGAGTACGCCCGCGCCGTCACCGAGCACCGCGAGGAGCTCACCGAGCTCGACTCGGCCATCGGCGACGCCGACCACGGCACGAACATGCACCGCGGGATGACCGCGGCCGTCGCCGCCCTCGACGCCACCCCGCCGGCCGACGCCGCCGCGCTGCTGAAGACGGTCGCGATGACGATGATCAGCAAGGTCGGGGGCACCAGCGGCCCGCTGTACGGGACGTTCTTCCTCCGGATGTCCGGTGCGCTGGACGACGGCTCCCCGGCTGCCTTCGCCGCTGCGTTCCGGGCCGGGGTCGAGGGCGTCGTCGCCCGCGGCAAGGCCGAGCTGGAGGACAAGACGATGGTCGACGCACTGCTGCCGGCCGCCGACGCCCTCACCGCGGCGGTCGAGGCCGGGCAGGAGCTGGACGCCGCCCTGCGAGCCGCCGCCGACGCCGCCGCGACGGGGCGCGACTCCGTCACGCCGCTGGTCGCCCGCAAGGGCCGGGCCAGCTACCTGGGCGAGCGGAGCGCCGACCACGTCGACCCGGGGGCCGAGTCGGCGGTGCTGCTGGTCGAGGCCGCCGCGGCGACGCTCGGGAGGAGCTGACCATGGCCGCCGTGGGGATCGTCGTCGTCTCGCACAGCCGGCCGCTGGCCGAGGCCGCGGTCGAGCTGGCCCGGCAGATGCTGCCGAACTCGACCCTGGCCATCGAGGTGGCCGCCGGCACCGACGACGGCGGGCTGGGCACCGACGCCGTCGCCGTCTCCACCGCGATCACGACCGCGGACACCGGCGACGGCGTGGTGGTGCTGATGGATCTGGGCAGCGCGGTCATGTCGGCCGAGACGGCGCTGGAACTGCTGGACGACGACGTCCGGGCGCGGGTGGTGCTCAGCGCCGCCCCGCTGGTCGAGGGCCTGGTCGGCGCGGCGGTGGTCGCCGCCGGCGGCGCCGACCGGGACCGGGTGGCCGCCGAGGCGCTGCGCGGCCTGGCCCCCAAGCAGGCCCACCTGGGCTGAGGAAGGACCCTGGTTCAGGCCGGGAGCAGCAGGGCGGCGTAGAGGGTCAGGCCCGGGCCGAAGGCCATCGCCACCACCGGGCCGTCGACGTCCCCGAGCTCGTCGAGCACCAGCAGCACGGTCGCCGAGGAGCAGTTGCCGTGCTCGGCGAGCACCCGGCGCGAGGGAGCCATCTGCTCCTCGGCGAGCCCGAGCTCGTCCCGGACGACGTCCAGGATCCGCGGCCCGCCCGGGTGCACGGCCCAGCCCGCCACGTCCTCGACCCGCAGGCCGGCCTCGGTGAGCAGCTCCTCGACCACGCCGCCGACGTGCCGGGCCAGCACGTCGGGCACCCGCGGCGACAGGCCCATCCGGAAACCGAGGTCGGTGACGTCCCAGGTCATGTGGTCGGCGGTGGCGTGGTCGGTGCGCGCGACCATCCCGGCGACCCGCCGTCCCCGTCGCGCGGCGGGCTCGACGACGACCGCGGCCGCGGCGTCGCTGAACAGCGCGTGGGTGACGACCTGCTCCAGGTCGGCGACGGCCGGCTGCACGTGCAGGCTGGTCAGCTCCAGGCACAGCAGCACAGCCGGCCGGGAACGTGCGGTGACGAAGTCGCTGACCGCGGCCAGCCCGGGCAGCGCTGCGTAACAGCCCATGTGGCCGACGAGCAGCCGCTGCAACCCCAGCGGCATGCCCAGGTCACTGGAGAGCCGGATGTCCAGGCCCGGGGTGGCGTACCCGGTGCAGGTGGCGACGGCGAACTGCCCGACGTCCCCGGGAGCCAGCCCGGCGGCGTCCAGTGCCGTGGCGACGGCCTGCTTGCCCAGCGGCAGGCCCTCCGTGACGTAACGCTCCATGCGGGCCCCGGTGCCCCACTGCGAGACGTCCTCGTCGACGGGGTTCACCACCGCGTGCCGGCTCCGCACGCCGGCAGCGTGGAAGACCCGCTCGGCGGCCCGCAGCCCGGCGTACTTCTCGGCGAAGTAGCCGTCCCAGACCTCGCCCTGCTCGTACCTCGCCGGCAGTGCCCGACCCGATCCGGTGATGACGGCGGCGCTCACCAGGCCGTTCCCGGCGCGTGGGGGGTGGCGGGACCGCAGACGCTCATGACCCGACGGTACGTGCGGAGCCCGGCGTCCGCCGCTCGGCGCCGGGCTCTGCACGCTTGGTCGCCGAGCCGGCGAACAGGATCCCGGTCCAGGGCATGGTGCGCATCCGCACGGTGTCCCGTCGTCCCCGCCGCCAGGCGACCAGGTCGCGCACCGACGGGCGCAGGCCGACCAGCCGCAGGTCCAGCCCCAGCCGGTCGGCCGTGGCCAGCAGCTCGCCGCGGTCGACGAACAGCGCCGGGTCGTGGATGCCCGGGGGCGGCCCGCCGGGCATCCGCTCGGCGATCCGGACGGCCACCAGCGGGGCGAGCCGGGTGGCCGCGATCGAGTCGATGACCAGCAGGCCCCCCGGCTTGAGCAGCCGGGCGCTCTCGGCGAGCACCTGCCCGGGGTCCTCGACGTGCTCGAGGATCTCCCCGGCGGTCACGACGTCGGCACACCCGTCGGCGAGCGGGACGGCGAGCACCGACCCGCGCACGACCCCGACCCCGTGCCCGCGGGCGACCTGCAGCCCGGCGAGGCCGATGTCGACGCCCACGTGCCGGTACCCCAACCGCTGCACGTGCGGGGCCATCAGGCCACCACCGCAGGCCAGGTCGACCAGGACGGCGTCGGGCGTCGACGCCGGGGGCACGTGGCCGGCCCGCGAGGCGGCGATCCACTGGAGCATCGCGAAGCCGCCGTGCGGGTCCCACCACTGGTCGGCCAGCTCGTCGTACTGCGCCGGGTCGTTGCGCTGCACGCCGCGGACGCTACTTGTCTTTGAGCGGGTCGTGGCCCCAGTTCATCAGCGACCACCGCCACTTCGACGTCTCGACGTCCTCCTTGGCGGGCTCCTGCGCCAGGTGCCGCTGCACGTAGCCGTGCACCTTGCGCATGTGCGCCAGGTCGTCGTCGGTGAGGTCGGCCTTCTTCGTGCGCAGCAGCTGCACGATCCGCCGGCCCGACTCGTGGCCGGTGGACTCCGCCGACCCGCTGCTCTTCTGCCCCACCGACTGCGACTCCTCGGTGGCCAGCCACTCCTCCAGCTCGCCGGCGGTCATGTTCACCGCCTCGCCGAACTCCCGGCGGACGGCGTCGGCGTCCTCGGCCTGGTGCTCGGACATGGGCGTCTCCCGGGTGTTGATCGACTGTGCCTGCGGTACCGCAGGTGAGTGGCGGAGAAACGGACCGAGGCGGAACGCGCCGACGCGGAGCGGACCGCCGAGGCCCGCGGCGAGACGCCCGACGAGGTGCTGGACCGCAACGTCAACGAGGTGCTGCAGGAGATCCGGGTGGCGATCACCGCCGTCCAGGTGCTGTTCGCCTTCCTGCTGACCCTGCCCTTCCAGTCCCGCTTCGCCGAACTGGGCACCTTCGGGACGACGGTCTACGCGATCACGATGACCAGCACCGCCCTGGCCACGGTGGTGCTCATCGCCCCCGTCTCCTTCCACCGGATGCTGTTCCGGCGGCGGCAGAAGGCGGCGATCGTCCAGTTCGCCGACCGGTCGCTGATGATCGGGCTCGGCCTGCTGATGACCGCCGTCGTCAGCGCGGTGCTGCTGGTGCTGGACGTGGTCCTCGGCCGATGGCCGGCGATCGTCGTGTGTGCGGCCATCGGCGTCGTCGGGCTGACCACCTGGTACCTGCTGCCGCTGCGTCGGCGGACCGAGCAGCCCTCCTAGGCTGGCCGGGTGCTGATCACCGGGAACGCACCGTGTCCGTGACCGTGGTGGGGAGCCTCAACGAGGACGTCGTGGTGACCGTCGACCGGCTGCCCGGCCGCGGGGAGACCGTCATCGGCTCGTCGGTCGCCGTCCTGCCCGGCGGCAAGGGCGCCAACCAGGCCGCGGCGGCCGGCCGGCTGGGCGCCGGGGTGCACATGGTCGGCCGGGTGGGCACCGACCCGGCCGCCGGCCGTCAGCTCGCCGCGCTCGCCGACGCGCGGGTCAACGTGGGCCGGGTGCACCGCACCGAGGGCGTGCCCACCGGGACGGCGACGATCCCGGTCGAGGCGGACGGCGGGGAGAACCTGATCGTGGTGGTGCCCGGCGCCAACGCCGAGCTGACCCCGGTGGACGTCGACGTGGACTCGGTGCACCGCGCGGGCGTGCTGCTGCTCCAGCTGGAGACGCCGCTGGACACGGTGCGGGCCGCGGCCGCCGCCACCCGGGGCACCGTCGTGCTGAACCCCGCGCCGACGCAGCCGCTGCCGGCCGACCTGCTGGCCCGGGTCGACGTGCTGGTGCCCAACGAGCACGAGTTGCGCAGGCTGGCCGACGCCCCGCCCGGCGACCTCTCCCCCGCCGAGCTGGCCGAACTGGCCCGCGGGCTCGGCGTGCGGTCGGCGGTGGTCACCCTCGGCGCCCGGGGGGCACTGGTGGTGCCGGCGGACGGCCCGGCGCTGGTGCAGGGTCCACCGCCGGTCCGGCCGGTCGACACCACCGGCGCCGGCGACTGCTTCTGCGGCGCGCTGAGCAGCGCACTCGACCGGGGCGAGCCGCTGGCCGACGCAGTCCGCTACGCGGTCACGGCGGCGGCGCTGTCGACCACCGGCCCGGGTGCGCGCGGTGCGCTGCCGGACGACGACGAGGTCCGGGCACTCCTGCCCCAGACCCCCGCGGCGACGCCCGTCGGCTGATGGTTGCGCCGCACCGGGCGGGGGCACGGGGCGGGGCATGACCGAGAGCAACGGACGCACCCCGCACGCCGAAGAGCCCGCCGAGGGCGACGCCCGCGCCGACCAGCACGAGACCGGGCGCACACCGCACCCCGAGCAGCCGGCCGAGGGCACCGACCCGGCGGCGGGCGTGGACCCGGAGAACCGGGTGACCGGGGCCTGACGCCCGCCTGAGGCGGGCCGCCGCCGGCTCAGTCCCGACCCGGCTCAGTCCCGGCCCGGCTCAGTCCCGGCCCGGCTCAGTCCCGGCCCGGCTCGTCCGGGCCCGGCTGGGCAGGGTCCGACTGGGCAGGGTCCGACTGGGCAGGGTCCGGCTGAGCAGGCGCCGGGGCGGGACCGGGCCGGCGGTCCGGGGCACGCGGCGCCCGCCGGGGTGGAGCGGTCGGCGGACGGACCGGAGTGCGTCCGGGCTGGATCGGCACGCTCGGACCGTAGCGGGCCGGGACCGGGAGCGGACCCGGTGTGGGAGGGCCGACATCGACGCAGCGCACGGCTGGGGTGATACTGATTGTGACGACCATTCCCAGTAACTGCTCTCGTGAGGACCTCCCGTGCGCCGCCTCGACCTGTTCCGCCGTCCGACGCTCGCCGCCGTGGCCGCCACCGCCACGCTGACCCTCGCCGCCTGCGGCGACTCCAGCGCCGGCGCCGGGACCACGACGACCCAGGCCGACGAGGCGGACTGCCCCGGCGAGGTGCTCGACGTCGTCGTCTCGGTGAGCCAGTGGGGCTCGATCGTGGAGCAGCTGGGCGGGGACTGCACCAACGTCACCACCGTGCTCGCCTCCTCCGCGGTCGACCCGCACGACTACGAGCCGACGACCGCCGACATCGCGGCCTTCTCCGACGCCGAGATGGTCGTGCTCAACGGCGCCGACTACGACCACTGGGCCGCCGACGCCGTCGCCACCCTCGACCCCGCGCCGGCCGTCGTCGATGCGGCCGAGGTGGTCGGCGTCGAGGGAGAGGAGCACGCCGAGGGCGAGGAGCACGCCGAGGAGGAGGAGCACGCCGAGGAGGAGCACGGTCACGGCGGGGTGAACCCGCACCTGTGGTACTCCCCGGAGCACGTCCAGGACGTCGCCGCCGCGGTGACCGAGCAGCTCAGCGAGCTGTCGCCCGACGCCGCCGACCACTTCGCCGAGCAGGCGGAGGCCTGGGAGGCGGACCTGCAGCCCTACCTGGACGAGCTGGCGGCGCTGCAGACCGCGGCCACCGGGCGTTCGTACGCCGCCACGGAGAGCGTGTTCCAGTACACCGCCGAGGCGATCGGCCTGACCGACGCCACCCCCGAGGGCTACCGCGACGCCGCCAGCAACGAGACCGACCCCGCGCCCGGCGACGTGGCGGCCTTCGAGGCGGCGCTGACCGACGGATCGGTCGACGTGCTGGTGTACAACTCTCAGACGGAGGGCAGCGTCCCCGAGCAGCTGCGCGCCGCAGCGGAGGCTGCCGACGTGCCGGTCGTCGAGGTCACCGAGTCGGCGCCGGACGGGGAGTCGTCCTTCGTGTCCTGGCAGCTGGACCAGCTGCAGCAGCTCTCGAACGCACTCGGTGGGGGTCAGTGACAGACGTCCCGACGGCCGACCAGGTCGCCGCGCGGCCACCGGCGCTCGTCCTCGACGACGTCTCGGTGGTGCGCGGCGGCCGGGTGGTCTGGTCGCAGGGCACGCTCACCGTGCCCGCGGGCGCCGTGGTCGGGGTCATCGGCCCCAACGGCGCCGGGAAGACCACGCTGTTCCAGCTGGTCCTCGGCATGCTGCCCCCGGCCGGCGGGCGGGTCGAGGTGCTGGGCCGCACCCCCAGCCGCGGCGACCGCCGGATCGGCTACGTGCCGCAGAACTACACCGCCGCACTCGGCGAGGCGGTGCGCGCCCGCGACCTGGTGATGCTCGGCCTCACCGGGGGCCGCTTCGGGCTGCGCCGCGCCTCGGCTGCCGAGCGGGCCCGGGTCGACGACGCGCTGCGCCGGGTGGGTGCCGACGGCTACGCCGACCGGCGGATGTCCGAGCTCTCCGGCGGCCAGCAGCAGCGGGTCGCGATCGCCCAGGCCATCGTGGACGACGCCGAACTGCTGCTGCTCGACGAGCCGCTGGCCAACCTCGACCTGCGCAACCAGCACGAGGTGGTCGCGCTGCTCGGCGAGCTCACCCGCGAGCGCCGGGTCACGGTGCTGGTCGTCGCGCACGACCTCAACCCACTGCTGCCCGTGCTCACCGACGCCGTCTACCTGCTCGACGGCCACCCGCACCACGACCCGATCGACGCCGTCGTCACCGAGGACCTGCTCACCCACCTGTACGGCACCCCGGTCCGGGTGGTGCGCACCGCGCAGGGCGATCTCTTCACCCGGGGCGGTTGAGCCGTGGTCACCTTCCAGGAGAACTGGCTGCAGGTGCTGCAGACCACGTTCATGCAGCACGCCCTGCTCGGCGGTTCGATGGTCGCGCTGGCCGCCGGCCTGATGGGCTGGTTCGTCGTCACCCGGCAGAACGCCTTCGCCGCCCACGCCCTGGCCCACATCGGCTTCCCCGGCGCGACCGGCGCCATCCTGATCGGCGCCCCGGTCACGCTGGGCCTGGCGGTGTTCTGCGTCGGCGGCGGGCTCTTGATCGGGCTGTTCGGCAAGCGGGTGGCCGACCGGGAGGTGGCCACCGGCACGATCCTCGCGTTCGCCACCGGCCTCGGCGTGCTGTTCGCCTCGCTGGCCACGGCCAACGCCAGCAGCACGACCACCGTGCTGTTCGGCAACCTGCTGGCCATCAGCACCGACCAGCTGTGGGTCTTCGGCGGGTTCACCCTGCTCGTGGTCGGCGTGCTCGCGGTCATCGCCCGGCCGCTCGTGTTCGCCTCGGTGGACCCGACCGTGGCCGAGGCCCGCGGGGTGCCGGTGCGCGCCCTGGGCGTGGCCTTCGTCGTCCTGCTCGCGCTGACCATCACGATGGCCGTGCAGGTGGTGGGCACGCTGCTGCTGTTCGCGCTCGTGGTCACCCCGGCCGCGGCGGCGCTGCGGATGACCGCCCGGCCCGGCCTGGTGGCCGCGATCGCCGTGGCCATCGCCCTGGGCAGCGTCTGGTTCGGCCTGGTGCTCTCGGCGATGGTCAACCTCCCGCCGAGCTTCTTCGTCACCACCCTCGCCGTGCTGACCTGGGCGGTCACGCTGCCCCTCACCCGGGCCCGCGCACCGCGGGAGACCGCCGCACCGGTGCTGGACGTGCCTCACCTGGTGCCCGACCGGACCAGGTGATCGACGTCTCCGTCGTCCACCCGTCCGGGGGCTGTCCCTCCGCAGGCCCGGGCGAGGAGGGTGGGACACGTGCACGACGACGAACGCGACCCGCAGCTGAACGAGACGACCACCGCCGACGAGGAGCAGACGCCGCAGCAGGCGACGGCCATCCGGATGCTGGCCAACCCCCGGCGGATCCGCCGCAACTGAGGGCCCGCGACCAGCACCCCTCGCGGAGAGTCACAGGCGCCTCACAGTCCCCCACCGGCCCGGGCCGCCCCTCCCGCCCCGGACGTGCTGGTCAGCGGCCTGCGCACCCCGGCGTGCCGCGAACCGCTCCGTCACGATGTGCTGCACGATCAGACCGTGACCGCAGCAGCCCTCTCCCTCCACGCACCTGAGGACGGCGCCGTCCCGGCCCGTCGTTCCCGCGCGGAGCGGCAGGAGATCGTCCTGGACACCGCCGAGCGTCTCTTCTCGGCGCGCAGCTCCCGCAGCGTGGGGATGGACGAGCTGGTCCGGGAGACCGGCCTGGGCAAGATGACGGTCTACCGGCTCTTCAAGAGCAAGGACGACCTGGTCGGCTCCTACCTCTCGCGCAAGGCCGCCACCGTGCTCTCCTCCATCGACGCCGAGCTGGACCGACACCGGGACGACCCGCGGGCCGCACTCCTCTCCGTCGTCGACGCCGTCGAGGCCGACGTCACCAGCGTCGGCTTCCGCGGCTGCCCGTTCACCAACGTCAGCAGCGAGTACGACGACCCGCAGCACCCCGCCCGCAGCGCGGCCGCCGACTACAAGTTCGAGCTGCACGCCCGGCTCGAGGGCCTGGCCGACCAGCTGATCCCCGGCGGCGGCGACGACCTGGCCGCGCAGGTCCACCTGATCATCGACGGGATGTACCTCTCCGGCGGCCTCCTCGGCCCCGACGGCCCCGCCTCGCACGGGCGCCGGCTGGCCGAGCAGCTCATCGACCTCGCCGTCGCCTGAACCAGGACGACAGACTGGGCGCATGACCGACCGCTCGCGTCCGGACCTGGACGACGCCACCGTCGCCGCCCTCGGCAAGCTCTCCGAGTCCCTCGAGACCGTCGAGCAGGCCCGCGGCCTGCTGTACGGCTTCCACCAGCTCACCGGCAAGGCCGACCTCCTCCTGCAGGACGCCGTCGCCGGCCTCCGCGACGCCGGGCACACCGAGCTCGCCGACGACCTCGACCGCGACCTCGTCGGCCGGAACGTGATCGCCGACCGGTGGACCTTCCAGGTCGTGGAGGACTACGACGCCAACTACTGGAGCACCTACCGCGCCTTCGACCAGCGCGCCCGCGACGAGCTGGCCGGCGGTGACCGGCACGTGCTCGAGGCGCGGATGAAGCAGGGCGAGCGCACGTCCGGGCACCCTCGCCACGAGGCCGGCCCGGTCCTGGACGACTGACCCGCCGGCTCGCCGCCCGGCCGCGCGCGGTCGAGACTCGGGACATGACCAGCTCAGCGCAGGGACCGCAGGACGACCGGGACGTCGAGCCGCTGGGCGGTGCCGTCTCCCCCACCCAGGGCGAGGACGACGCCGACGGCATGGCCGGCCCGGTCTACCCGCCCCCGGAGACCGAGCCCGACGCGCACGGCAGGGACTGACCCCCCGGAGGGCCGGGGGCGGCGCGGCGCTTGCCCCTGGCGACCGAGCGGTAATAGCGTTTGTTACCCGCGAGTAGGACCTGCTCGCGGGCAACAGCGAGCACGGGAGCACCCTCCATGAGCCACTACACGGCGAACCTGCGCGACCTCGAGTTCAACCTGTTCGAGTTCCAGACCACCAAGGACAGGTTCGGCACCGGGCCGTTCGAGCAGATGGACGCCGAGACGGCCCGCGGGGTGCTGGCCGAGGTCCGACGGCTCGCCGAGGGACCGCTCGCCGCCTCCTTCACCGACGCCGACCGGAACCCGCCGGTGTTCGACCCGGCGACGCACTCGGTGACGCTGCCCGAGTCGTTCAAGGCGTCGGTCCGGGCGGTGAACGCCGGTGAGTGGTGGCGCCTCGACCTGCCGGACGAGCTCGGCGGGTTCGGCGCACCGTTCAGCCTGCGCTGGGCCGCCTTCGAGATGATGCTCGGCGCCAACCCCGCGGCGTTCATGTACGGCTCCGGCCCCACCTTCGCCGCGATCCTGCACTCCCTGGGCACCCCGGACCAGCAGCGGCTGGCCGAGCTGATGATCGAGCACCTCTGGGGCGCCACCATGGTGCTCACCGAGCCCGAGGCGGGCTCCGACGTCGGCGCCGGGCGCACCAAGGCGGTGCAGCAGCCCGACGGCTCCTGGCACCTCACCGGGGTGAAGCGGTTCATCACCTCCGCCGAGCACGACCTCAGCGACAACATCGTCCACCTGGTCCTGGCCCGCCCCGAGGGCGCCAGGCAGGGCACCAAGGGCCTGTCGCTGTTCGTCGTCCCGAAGTACCACGTGGACCTGGCCACCGGCGCGCTCGGCGAGCGCAACGGCGTGTACGTGACCGGCGTGGAGAAGAAGATGGGCCTGAAGGTCTCCACCACCTGCGAGCTGAGCTTCGGTGACGGCCCGGTACCGGCGAAGGGCTGGCTGGTCGGCGACGTGCACGACGGCATCGCCCAGATGTTCAAGGTGATCGAGTACGCCCGGATGTTCGTCGGCACCAAGGCGATCGCGACCCTCTCCGCCGGCTACCAGGTCGCGCTGGCCTACGCGAAGGAGCGGGTGCAGGGCGCCGACCTCACCGCCAGCAGCAAGGACGCCCCGCGGGTGACCATCACCCAC
This sequence comes from Modestobacter sp. VKM Ac-2979, assembly GCF_026967995.1. Taxonomy (NCBI): domain Bacteria; kingdom Bacillati; phylum Actinomycetota; class Actinomycetes; order Geodermatophilales; family Geodermatophilaceae; genus Modestobacter; species Modestobacter sp. VKM Ac-2979. The sequence continues at coordinate 590,887 of NZ_JAPVBO010000002.1, read as the reverse complement.
CACCCCGACGTCCGGCGCTCGCTGATGCTGCAGAAGGCCTACGCCGAGGGCATGCGTGCGCTGTACCTGTACACCGCGACCTTCCGCGACCAGGTCATGGAGGCCGAGGCCGCCGGCACGGCCGACAGCCCCGAGGCCGTCCTCGCCGCCAAGCTCAACGACCTGCTGCTGCCGATCGTCAAGGGCCACGGCTCCGAGCGGGCCACCCAGCTGCTCACCGCCGAGTCGCTGCAGACCCTCGGCGGCTCCGGCTACCTGCAGGACCACCCGATCGAGCAGTACATCCGGGACTCCAAGATCGACACCCTCTACGAGGGCACCACGGCGATCCAGGGGCAGGACTTCTTCTTCCGCAAGATCGTGCGGGACGGCGGGGTGGCGCTGACCTGGCTGGCCGAGCAGGTCCAGGCGACGGTCACGGCGGAGGCCGGCAACGGGCGGCTCAAGGAGGAGCGGGCGCTGCTGGCGACCGCGCTCGGCGACGTCCAGGGGATGCTGACCGCGATGTTCGGCCAGCTCACCGCGGCCCAGACCGACGTCCGCAAGCTCTACGAGGTCGGCCAGAACACCTCCCGGCTGCTGCTGGCCACCGGTGACCTGATCACCGCCTGGCTGCTGGTCCGCCAGTCCGAGGTCGCGCTGACCGCGCTGGACGGCGAGGTGTCGGAGTCCGACCGGCACTTCTACGAGGGCAAGCTCGCCGCCACCCGCTTCTTCTGCGCCCAGGTGCTGCCGACGCTCACCAGCGAGCGGTTCATCGTCGAGCACACCGACAACGCCCTCATGGACGTCGACGAAGCCGCGTTCTGAACGAGGACCCCCACTGCCGGCCGCCTCCCCGCACCGGGGGAGGCGGCCGGCGGTGCATGAGGCCCGGGGATCGCGGGCATGGGCGGGGGACGACGTCCACGAGGACGCCCGTGCCGACCGGGCTCCTCGCCGGCGCAGCGCGCCCCGTCCTGAACCCCTGATCGAGAGGCCCACCCCATGACCGAACCCACCGGCAGCGGCTACCACGACTCTCCGGCGACCTCCGACCCCGACGGCGACCTGGTCGACGGCACCTCCGGCCACGACCGCGGGGACGGCGGCGAGAAGGACACCGTCCTGCTCACCGACGACGACGCCCAGAGCGAGGACTCCGTCACCCGCCCCGGCAACTCCTGACGGAGCACCCCCTGCCCCCCGGCTCCCTTGCAGGGTCCCGCTGCGAGCGTGCGAGCAGTGGGGGGCAAGGGGGTCCTCCTAGATCCAGCCGTGCCGGCGCGCCGTGTCCACCGCGGCGTGCCGGTTCGGTGCACCCAGCTTGGCCGACGCCGCGGACAGGTGGTTGCGGACCGTCCCCGGCGACAGGTGCGCCCGCGCGGCGATCTCCTCCACGGGGGCACCGCCGGCAGCCAGCTCCAGGACGTCGGCCTCGCGCGGCGTCAGTGGGCTGTCCCCGGCGCTGATCGCCTCGGCGGCCAGCTCCGGGTCGACGTAGCGCCCGCCCCGGTGCACCGTGCGCACCACGTCGCTGAGGACGGTCGCGCTGACCGTCTTCGGCAGGAACCCCCGCACCCCGGCCTCGAGGGCCCGCTTGAGGTGCCCCGGTCGCCCGTGCCCGGTGACGATGACCAGCCCGCAGCCGGGCAGCAGCGTGGTGAGCTCGCCGGCCACGCTGATCCCGTCCCGGTCGGGCATCTGCAGGTCCAGGACGGCGACGTCCGGGGTGTGCGCCCGGGCCATCGCCAGCGCCTCTGCCCCCGACGACGCCTGGGCGACCACCTCGAGGTCGTCCTCCAGGCCCAGCAGCGCGGCGAAGGCGGAGCGGACCAGGTTCTCGTCGTCGGCGAGCAGCACCCGGATCACGCCGCACCCCCGGTGGGCAGCGTGGCGGTGACGGTGAACCGGTCGTCGTCCCGGCCGGCGTGCAGGGTCCCGCCGGCACCGGCCAGTCGCTCCCGCAGCCCGGTCAGGCCGTTGCCCTCACCCGGGTCGGCGGCGACGCCGTCGTTGCTCACGGTCAGCCGCACCTCTCCACTCCCTCGCTCCAGCGTGATCGTGCACTCGGCGGCCTCGCTGTGCCGCAGCACGTTGGTGACCGCCTCCAGCACCACCCAGCCCAGCGCGGCCTGCACGGGCTCGGGCAAGGTGCCGGCGCCGTCCTCACCCTGCACCGTGCAGCCCACGCCGGCCGCGCGCAGCACGGAGCGTGCCCCGGCGAGCTCGCCGGTGAGGTCGGTCCGGCGGTAGCCGCGGACCACCTCCCGCACCTCCTTCAGCGACGCCTCGGCGATCCGGCTGATGTCGGCGACCTCGTCGGCCGCCTCCGGCCGGGACCGGCGCACGAGCTCCCCGGCCAGCTGGCTCTTCACCGCGATCGCGGAGAGGTTGCGGCCCATGACGTCGTGCAGGTCACGGGCGAACCGCAACCGCTCCTCGGCCACCGCCAGCTGCAGCTGCACGCCGCGGCTGCGCTCCATCTCCAGCACGACGTCGAGCACCCACACGGTGAACCGGAAGGCCAGGACCACGAACAGCACCGTCGTGGCCATCACCAGGCCCTGTACGACGGCCGCGGCAGGGTGCGCGTCGCCGAGCGAGGTGACGAAGCCGCTGAGCACCCCGATGCCCACTGCCTGCGGGGCGAGCTGCCGGGTGGTCCAGACCGTCGAGCAGGCGATGAGCACCGCACCGAGAGGGAGGGTGACCGACCACGGCACCGCGACCGACGCATCGCGGTCGGCGAACGCCCAGACCCCGCCGGCCGCCGTCGCCCCCGCGGCGCAGAACGCCAGGACGGCGAGCCGCCCGGGGAGCGGCCGCCCGGCCAGGTGCGCCGCCAACCCCCGCCGGGTCAGCTGCACCGCCACCGCCGCGGTGGCGACCGATCCGGCGACGAACAGCCAGGACCCCGCCGTCGGCGCCGCCCCCTCGACCGCCGCCCCCACCACCGCGAGGGCGAAGAGCGGCAGCCCGGCCAGGAAGAAGTAGAAGGACCAGCGGGTGTAGAGGTCGATCCGCTGCGGCGCCGTCCGGCTGTTCCACCAGCGGGAGACGGTCGGCACGGCGGTCATGCTGCCGTACCGACCGTCCCGGGGGCGGGACCTCACCGGCGGGGAGCCCACCGGAACCCGCGCCGGGCGGCGATCGAGCCCACGACCAGCCAGCCGGCGAGCACCGCCAGCGGCATGCCGGCGTGCGGCCAGACGCTGCCGTCGACCGCGTCGCCTTGCCACGTCTGGCCGGCCAGACCCAGCTGCAGCAGCTCGACGACCGGGGTGAGCGGCAGGAACCGGGCGATCTGGCCCAGCGCCTCGGGCAGCACGGAGAGCGGGTAGAAGACGCCGGACAGCCCGGTGGAGACCACGATGATCGGCAGCGTGGTGATCTGCGCGGACTCCGGCGTCCGGGTGAAGCTCGTGCTCGCCGCGGCCAGCACGACCATCAGCAGCGTCCCCGCGAGCAGGGCGACCAGCGGCAGGACGACGTCGGCGGGGGCCGACCACTCACCGAGCAGCACCACGCCCGCGGCGATGACCACCACCTGGCCGAGCGTGACGAACACGGTGGGCGCAGCGGTGCCGGCCAGCACCTCGACGTCGGTCAGCTCCCCGGTGCGCATCCGCTGCAGCACCAGGTCCTCCCGGCGGGCGACGTAGGTGGTGACCAGGTTGTAGTAGGTGACCATCACCAGGCTGATGCCGACGGCGGTCACCAGCAGCCGGGCGCCGTAGGGGAACTCGCCCTCGTCGAGGCCCAGGGCCGGGACGGCCGCGACGAACAGCAGCGGCAGGAGGACCGAGTTCACCAGGGCGGTCCGGTTGCGGACCAGCAGCCGGGTCTCGGCGGAGGCCAGGGACCAGGCCCGGGAGAGCCGGGAGGGGCCGTTCGTGGGGCGGTCGAGGGTGCTGCGATCGGGAGTCACGGTGCTCATCGGTTCTCCTCCGTGGTGCGGTGCGGGTCAGTGCCGTCGGCGACGGCGAGAAAGGCCTGCTCCAGCGAGCCCGCGCGGGCCAGCAGGGTCCGCAGGACGACTCCGTGCTCGGCGGCCCAGGCCAGCAGCTCGGCGAGCACCGGCTGCAGCGCGCGGGTGTGCCACTCGACCCGCCGGCCCTGGGTGACCACCTGCGCGCCGGCGGGCACCGGCGGCGGGGGGGCGTCGTCGTCGAGGGTGAACCGGATGGTCGCCGGCTGGGTCTCGGCGATCTCGGCCTGGGTGCCGGACAGCACGACGTGCCCGGCGCGCATGATCGCCACCCGGTCGGCGAGCTCCTCGGCCTCCTCCAGGTGGTGGGTGGTCAGCAGCACCGCGGCACCGTCGGCCACCAGCCCCTGGACCAGCTCCCAGACCTGCCGTCGGGACTCCGGGTCCAGCCCGGTGGTCGGCTCGTCGAGGACGACGACGTCGGGCCGGCCGAGCAGGGCCAGCGCGAGGTCCAGACGCCGTCGCTCACCCCCGGAGAGGCTGCGCACCCGGACGTCGGCGCGGCCGGTGAGCCCGACCTGGGCCAGGGCCTCCTCGACGGGCCGGGGTGCGGTCAGCGTGCCGGCCCACGTGTGCAGGGTCTCGGCGACGGTGAGGTCGCCGGGCAGGCCGCTGCTCTGCAGCAGCACGCCCAGGTGCGGGCGGACCCGGGCCCGCTCGGCGACCGGGTCCATGCCCAGCACCTGGACAGTTCCACCGCCCGCGGCGGCGAGCCCTTCCAGCACCTCCAGGGCAGAGGTCTTGCCGGCACCGTTGACCCCCAGGAGGGCGAGCACCTCCCCGGGCCGGACCTCGAAGGAGACGCCCCGCACCGCCTCGAAGTCGCCGTAGCTGCGCCGCAGGTCCCGCACCTCGATCGCGGGAGCGGCCTCGACGGGCGCGGACACTGGTGGGGCGCTGGGGTGCACGGTCGACCTCCTCGATGCGCCGCCGGCCGCCGTCGGGCCGGTCTGTCGGACGCATCCCCCACGTTGCTGCCACTCCGCGGCCGGCACAGGTGCCGGGGCGCACGACTTCTCCCCGCCGGTGCACGGACGGGCGGTGACACGCGTCATGGGTGGTGCGTGCACGCCTACCCTGGGCCGGTGCTCCCCGTGCTCGCCCCCGCGCCGACGGTGCTGCCCGAGGCGGCGTGGACGGCCCGGGCCGGCGCCCACCGGCAGCGGATGGACACCTGGCTGACCCCGCACCAGGAGCGCCGTCGCACCGGGGTCGCCCACCCGGTGCTGGACTTCCTCTTCACCTACTACTCCGAGACGCCGGCCCGGCTGCGCCGGTGGCACCCCGGGGTCGGGGTCGTGCTGACCGGCGAGGCCGCCACCGAGCGGTTGAGCTGGCCGTTCTACGCGGAGGTCGACGCCCGGGACGCCGCGGGAGAGCCGGTGCGTGGGGTGGGGCTCGACGTCCCGGCGTTCCTGGCCAAGCGGCGGGCATCGGTCGGCTGGGTCGAGGGCCTGCTGCGCGGGACGGCGAGCCGCCCGGGCCAGTTCGGCTGCTTCGGGATGCACGAGTGGGCGATGCTCTACCGCCCCGGCGACGGCGAGGTACGGCACGAGCAGCTGCCGCTGCGGCTGGGGCAGGCCGGCACCGACGCCGTCGTCGAGTCGCACCGGGTGCAGTGCAGCCACATCGACGCGTTCCGGTTCTTCACCCGGGCCGGCGCCCCGCGGAACACGCTGACGCCGACCCGGGAGACGCAGCAGCAGCTGGAGCAGCCGGGCTGCCTGCACGCCACGATGGACCTCTACATCGAGTCAGCATGCAGCTGAAGAAGCAACGGCTGCCTGCATCCACCTGGACGGAGCTGTCGACCCGGCATGCGGACCGCGCCGACGGACTCACGGCAGGGCACCGTTCCCGCTCTGCGCGAGGAGAGCGGCATGCCGTCGAGGACTTCCTCTTCACGTACTACAACACCCGGCCATCACTGCTGCGCCGATGGCATCCCGGGGCAGGCGTAGCCCTGGCGCCGACGAAGGATGGCCCAGCGCCCCATGCCGCGTGGCGGTGGTACCGGACCGAGCCCGATGGGAGCGTGTCGCTGGACGTCGCCACCTTCCTGGCGGACCGGGGAGACACCGTCCGGTTCATCCACCGACTCCTCACGGCCACGGCTGCGCGTCCCGCGTTCACGGGGTGCTTCGGCCTGCACGAGTGGGCGATGGCATACCGCCAGGACGAGCACCGCCATCCACTCCCTCTGCGCCTGGGGCAGTCAGGGACGGACGCCGTTGTCGAGGGACACCAGATCCGCTGCACACACTTCGATGCTTTCCGGTTCTTCACCCCGTCCGCCGCGCCACTGAACCGCATGCAGCCGACCCGGGAGTCCCAACTCCACACGGAACAACCCGGCTGCCTGCACGCTGCGATGGACTGCCACAAGTGGGCCATGAAGCTTGGACCGGCGGTGCCTGGCGAAGTCGCCCTGGACTGCTTCGAACTAGCACGCGAGATGCGAGGGCTAGACATGCAGGCGTCGCCGTACGACCTGTCCTCTTACGGGTTGAGTTCCGTGCCGATCGAGACGGCGACCGGCAAGGCCGCTTACGTGACTCGACAGCGTGCACTAACGGATCGAGCCGCCGACTTACGGCAGCGCCTTATTAGGGTCTGCGAGCCCTTAGTCGCGCAAAACCACGGCTGACGCTGAACAGTTTCGCGCGACGCGGGCGCCAGATGCGCCTCAGCACTTAGGCCTCGCGCCGAATACTGACCCGTGTCGCCACGGCAACCCGCCCCCTGGACAGGCCACCATGGGGGGATGACCCAGGAGCCGATCAGCCCTGACGACGACGACAGTGCGGAAGAGGACCGGGAACCGCTTAGCGTTCCATGCGTCTGGTTTTATCTGCCGCTACCACACCCGCTGGGACTACCTGAGGGGGAAGCCCTAGCCCAGGCGTCTGACGCCGGGGCTCTAGCTCGCGAGACAGCTTCTCCTTCCGGCCTCGACTGCTCACTGTTCGTGCATCAAGTTCGTCGTTCAACGAACATCATGGTTCGCGATTACACCGACATCTTGCACTTGGTCGAGGAGAAGGCTTTCAAACATTCTCTCCCAGCGGATGTTCGCCGTGGTCTGGTCGAGCAGTTTGACGTCAGCGCGGGTGAGTCGTCGACACTCACGGTAATTGAGGCAGCCGTACCGGGTTGCCTCCCGGAGAAGGAGCTACTCGACGCCGCTCTGGATCAGTCCATAAGTCTTATCCAAGAGCTACAGAACATGGTCGCCATCGTCACGAAGAGGCCGGTTCGCCTTATAAGCAGGGCGACGCTACAGCCCACGCTGCCCGTAGTAACCGGACGACTGAATGGCGACGGTCAGCCGCCCACGTTTGAGGCCATCGTGCCTGACTTCTTTATCGATTACTGCGCACTACCCGAGTCTTTCTCGATCGCGCCAGAGCCCCTCACCAAGCCGCAGTGGCAGCAGATGCAGGAGCTGGTCAGCCTACAAAGTCCCGCTTTTCAGCTCATCGCCGTCATGCGACGCGAGGCGATGGTCCAAGCCTTGTTCGACGGAAACACTGCCTTGGGCGTCTCCTCGGCGGCTGCGGCCGGCGAGCTTCTCTTGAACACTGCACTGCTTCACTGCACGTGGGAGGAGGGCGCCTCTCCCGAAGAGGGGGCCAAGCCCTTCGCGAAGAAGGCGAGCATCAGCAAATCGATTGGCCACCTCGGGCAGAAGCTCAAAGGCAGTGGATGGCGAACGGACGGGGACGGTCCCGTCGCCAAGTTCTACGCAGCGGTTCAGGTCAGAAATCGCGTTCTCCACGGAGGGTACTGGCCAACCCCCGGCGAGCTGGAGGCTGCCTGGACAGCTTTAGGAGGACTGGAGACGTTTGTTGGTGACAGCTTGTGTGCGCCGCCAACCATTAAACGGTATCCACGCACTGCCCTTGCGTGGTCGGGTCCGGACGGTATAAGGCGCAGGGGCAAGTACCCCTACTGGATCGATCTATTGCGACACGACGCTACCGAGCCCAACTGGCCGAACACTTTTCAGCGGTGGCGGACGGCGGTTGACCAAGAGTTGGGGTGGCAGAGACGGGAGCCGGGGACGGTTGCGGCCGACTGCGTCCTATACCTACGCCAAGTCAAGCCCAGACAATTCGAATGCTTTGCACACGACCGCGGAACGGGCCACGTCGCCGTCGTGCCGGAGAACGAGGCGAGCGACCCTGTCCACCTACAGTCGGGCAAGGACTTCCTGAGAGGACTCATGGCCCTCTACTGGGGGGAAAGGCAGATCATGCTGCCGTGGCCAGAGAGTTTTAGCCTTGCAGGCCGCGAATGGGTCGCGGACTACGAGTACTTGGAAGAGTTGCGCATACACGCTGGCGGACAGGTGTGGTCACGCCTAAAGGCAGGAGGCTTTTGAGTCGGCTAACGAACCTCGGAGACGCCCGTCGGCCCGGACCCTAGCGACTCCAACGGCAGATCAGAGCATCCAAACGGTAAGAGGCCTCTACATCGAGCTAAGATACAACTATGCCTCCCCGTCGCAACTCCCGTCGCACTGCCCGGACCGGCCCGGTGCGGGCCAGCATCTACGTCCGCATGAGCTACGACCGGACCGGCGAAGGTCTCGGGATCGACCGGCAGGAGAAGGAGTGCCGGGCGCTCTGCGAGGAGAAGGGGTGGGAGGTCAGCGAGGACCGCATCTACCGGGACAACGACATCAGTGCGACGACCGGGAAGCGCCGCCCCGCCTTTGAGGCGCTGCTGACGTCCTCGCCCGACGTGATCGTGGTGTGGCACCTGGACCGACTGCTGCGGAAGGGTGGGGACCTGGAGCGGGTCATCGCTCTGGACGTCGACGTCTACCCCGTCACCTCCGCTGGCCCCATCGACCTCAGCAGTCCTACCGGCCGGATGCAGTCCCGGATGGGTACGGTCATCGCCACCTGGGAGGGTGAGCAGAAGGCCGAGCGCATGTGGCTGGCCATGCGCCAGCGCGCCGAGCAGGGCAAGTCGTGGTGGTCCTCCCGCCCGTTCGGCTTTGAGCTGGACGGCACGCACCGTGCGGACGAGGCTGCCGCGCTGGTGCAGACGTACGCCGACCTGCTGACCGGGGCATCTCTGCCCACCCTGGCGCGCCAGCTCAACGATGCCGGGCACACCACCTGCCGGGGTGGAAAGTGGACCGCCACCACCCTGCGCCCTGTCCTGCTGAACGCCCGGAACGCTGCCATCCGGGTGTACGACGGCGAGGAGATCGGGGCAGCCGCGTGGGAGGCGATCATCCCCGAGGACAGGTGGAGGGCTGCCGTCCGCCTGCTGACCAACCCCGCCCGCCGCACCGGGGGTGGAGGTGCCGAGCCGCGCAACCTGCTGACCGGGGTCGCCACCTGCGGCAAGTGCGGGGGCGGCGTGAAGGTCGGGTGGAGGGCCGGGCGAGCAGGCGAGCCGGGTGCGTACGCGGTCTACGTCTGTCGGGCATCGTCGTGCGTGTCGGTGCCGGTGCTGGCAGCCGACCACGCCGTGATGGCCCGCCTCGCCAGCGAGGTGGACAGCCCGCACAACCGAGAGAAGTGGCAGACCACTCGCAAGCGCGGGGGCGAGGTGTCGCAAGCTCTACTGGTCGAGCAGGCGACCCTGCGGTCCCGGCTGGACGCCGTGATCGAGGACTACGCCGATGGGCTCATGGACCGGGGGCAGTTCCGTACCGGCACCGAGAAGCTGCGGACACTGCTGGCCGAGGTCGAGCGGCAGATCGAGGAGGCCGGGCAGGTGTCCGACCTGGCCGAGACCGTGAGCCACGGGAGCGAAGTCGTGGAGAGCTTCCTGGCGATGGACCCGACCACCCCGGACCCCGAGAACGCCCCCATGAACGTGGACGAGCTGCGCACACTGGTCGCCGCCATGTTCGAGCGGGTCGAGTTCATGCCCCGGGGGCGTGGGGTGCGGATGCTGCACCCGGACCACTTCCGGTTCACCCCCCGGCAGCCTGCCGAGGTGACCACGGTCCACGGCTGATCATCACCAGCACGCCCCGACAGTCAGGAGGGCGCTCCGTCACAGACACGTCCCCACACACCGTGTCCGCCCCTTGTCGACGCTGTAAGCGCCGCATAACCTGAAGTCAGCGGCCACACAAGACACCAGCGACCGGCTCCGAGATCCCGGGGGCGGACTGGTGAGCGACCGGGCGAAGACCGAGCCCGGATCCGCCCGCACTGGCAGCACGACTCCCTTCCCGGGCATCCCTATGCCCGGCGGTGGTCGCTGTACTGGTGCGGGCTACGTGCGATCCACGTGTCAGTCGATGTACTGCGTTGCCAAGGGCGTCCTCTGCTGCTCAACAGGCCAGAGCACCCGCGCTGGTCTGTCCCACGCATGAGACAGAGGCAACGATAGTGAGCGATCACGCTCCCCCGCACGCGATCCCGACCACCGACCACCTGACACGCACCGAGCTGCCCGAGACCATCGGGTCCGCCCGTGAGTGGCAGCGCATCCGCAACGCCGCCTCCCGCGACGGCCTGTGCGACCCCGACGCCGCTGCCGTCGCATGGGGGCACGCCGTGGGGTTCGCTCGCCTGACGCGCACCCCGTGCCCCGAGTGCCGAGCCATCATGGCGACGTTCCCCGAGGAGACCGCGCACCTGTCCTTCCGCACGCGCAAGCGGGGCCGAGCAGGTGCCCCGTCAACGCGGTCCACGGACCCCGGGAGTCTCCCGGTGCCCCCTGAGCTGCCGCCCGCACTCACGGGCACGCTGGAGGGCCGCCGGGTGATCGGTGTCATCTCCACCCCGGCACGGGTCCTGACCGGCAAGGTGACCCGGTGACCGAGGCACCACAGCACCTGCGCCCTGTCCCCAACGCCGCGCAGTTCCGGCCGCGCTCTGCGCCCGCTGTGCCAGTGGTCTGGACGACACTGCCCGAGTGGGCTGAGCTGGACGAGCAGGAGTTGGCCGCACTACCGCCGAACACTCGCCGCACGCTGGAGGCGGCACCTGGGCTGTACGTCAACATCATCATGGGGCCGACTGGCAAGTGGACCCTGATGAACAGGCAGGGGATCTCCAGTCGCGCCCTGGCGGGCGTACGGACAGCACCCCGAGTGCCCATCGACCCAGCACAGTGCCCGGAGCGGTGACCGGCGGCATCCGGTTCGCTGGAGCGTGGGGAGGGCTCTCGCAGGTCGAGCAGCGCCGGATGGCGAAGGACGACGCGCACCCCCTGCCGTACCGCGTGTACTTCGCTGCGCTCGGTCGCGCCAACCGCGTCGGCCACGCCGAGTTCAGCGAGGGCGAGTTGCGGCACCTGCTGCGCCGTGCCGATGGGACGCCTCGCTCCGAGGGGGTCATCAGCAACGCCATCGCAGAGGCGAAGCGGAAGGGGTTGATCCACCGCGACTCGGGTGCCCGTTGCCTCGTCCTGTCCTCTCAGCACTTCCAGAAGGCCGGCTCAGGAAGTAGCACCTGCGACGTCCACGGCATCCGCTGGACATGAGTTCACGCCACAGGTGAAGTCACCTCACCGCAGAGGTGAAGTCCCATCGCTTTGACCAGCGCAAACGCACGTCCCTCTCACATCTAGTAGAGCGGCGGCGAAGCGATGGGGAAGAGCTAGGCCAGGGATCGGCCCCTCCGGGGCCATCTATGTCTGCCGCACACAGCAAGCCAGTGAGCGGACCCGCCAGGGTCCGCCCATGACCCATGAGCAAGAGCAGGCATCGCCACCGAGGCGAGGCCACAACCGAAGGAGATTGCCCCGTGAGCAACACCAACACCATCACCACCGCCACTGCCTACGACGCCGCCCGTACCGCCCGAGAGGCTGCCGAGCGGACCCACGCCAACGCAGTGCAGGCCGTGGAGCAGGCGCGCACTCAGCAGGCCGAGGTCATCCGACGCAACGCAGCCGGGGACACCACGGTCACTGCACTGGACCTGCTGACCGCCGATGCCGAGATCACCCGCCGAGAAGGGCTGGCGCAGTCCACCGCTGCCGACGCTGACGCAGCCCGAGCGGCAGAGGCTCCCCTGCTGGCCGAGCACTATGCCGACCTTCTCTCGGAGCGGGTACTGCGGGCAGAGGTGACCGCCGAAGATGCCGTCGTGCAGTCGCTCACCGATGCGATGAGCACGTACGTCGAGCAGGTGCGGGGGCGCGAGGCCGTCATGCTGGAGGCCGCTCGTCAGGCCAGCGCCGCTGGCATCCCCAACCAGTCCCGAGAACTCCGGTTCGGGTGGACGATGCACTACGGGGACCGGCTGCCGAGCGCCGTCTACATCGACGGCCAGGAACTCCCGTTCATCCGCCACGATCGTGCCCTGCTGGACGTTCTCACGCAGGCGCTGACCGCCGTCGGCTACCGGCTCACCGCGCCCGGCTACATCGAGCTGAAGACCCGCTGACCCCCTGACCTGCCGCGCCCCCGGACGACGATCCTGTCGCCGGGGGCGTTCGCAGTTTCCGGGCCGTTGTGACGATCCTGCACACCCGGCCTAGGACCACATCGTGCGGGGATGAGCTGCCGGAAGTCCCTGACGTCCACCCCGGCCGATGCGCTCCCGCGACCTTTCCATCCCGGGCAGGATCGGACCTGCTATCACGGAACGGTGCCCCTGTAGAGGCCGAGGGGGTCAACCCCCCACCCTCTCCCCTTGCCCCCTGGTGCGGTCCGCGAGCGGACCCACCCGAGGACACCCGGCAGGGCTGTGGACCGCATCCACGGCGACGTCAGCGTGCAGACAGGGGCGGCAGACCCCCCTCCCCCACGCTCAGACCGGAGTGCGGTCACTGCACCCGGAGCGCCAGCGAGTTACGTTCCGTAGCGGTCTAACGGATGCCGAGTTTCGTCAGCCCGCGAGTAGGTGTGTGCTATCTGAATGGACAGGGACCTCTACAAGTGGGCCTACAAACTCGGTCCCGCGGTGCCCGGTGAGCTGCTGGCCGACTGCTTCGCGCTGGCCGCCGACGTCCGCGAGCTGGACATGCGCGCCTCCCCCTACGACCTCACGGGCCACGGGTACGCCCCGGTGGCGGTCGAGACGCCGGAGGGCAAGGCCGAGTACGTCGCCGCGCAGCGCGGCTTCGCCGACCGCGGCGCGGTGCTGCGGGAGCGGCTGCTCGCGGTGTGCCGGGAGCTGCTGGAGCTCGGCTGACGTCGTACGGTCGGGGGCGTGACCTCCACCCGCACCGACCGCTGGCTGCACCTGGACGGGACGACGAACACCCGTGACCTGGGCGGGCTGCCCACCACCGACGGCGGGACGACGCAGTTCGGCCGGGTCCTGCGCAGCGACAACCTGCAGACCCTCAGCGAGGCCGACGTCGCCGCGCTGGTCGAGGAGGTGGGGCTCACCGAGGTCGTCGACCTGCGCACCACCGCGGAGATCCTGCTGGAGGGCCGCAGCCCGCTGCGCGACGTCGACTCGGTCACCCACCGGCACTTCACCCTGCTGGTCGAGCGCGGCATGCGCACCGACGTCTTCGCCGCCGAGGAGACCGACGAGGAGATCCGGGCCCAGCTGCCGGCCGACTGGGCGGAGTCGATCCTCCCCCGTCAGGTCACGCCCGGGGACGAGGGCGAGCCGCCCGCCGTCCGCTCCTACCTCGGCTACCTGACCGACGGCACGGAGAACGTGCTGGCCGCGCTCCGCTCGCTCGCCGCCGGTGGCCCCGGTGCCGCCGTGGTGCACTGCGCCGCGGGCAAGGACCGCACCGGCGTCATCTGCGCCCTGGCGCTCGCGGTGGCCGGCGCGACGCCGGAGGCGATCATCGCCGACTACGCGCAGACCGCCGAGGTCATCGACGCGCTCGTCGCCAAGCTGGCCAGCAGCCCCACCTATGCCGAGGACATGACCCGGCGCGACGTCGGCAGCCACACCCCGCGGGCGGAGTCGATGCGCCGGGTGCTGGAGCTGCTCGACGAGCGCTGGGGCGGCCCGGTCGGCTGGCTGGAGCAGCACGGCTTCGGCGCCGACGAGCAGGCAGCCCTGCGGTCCCGCCTCCGCGACTGAAAGGACCCCGTCCTCCTCACCCCTCGCGAGCTCGGGGCGAGCCTCTGGACGGGGCCGCAGGCCGGCGACAACACGCAACGCATGCACCCACACAGCAGAGGACCCCGGCTCCCAGGGGGAGTCGGGGTCGCGGTGCGTGCCTGCGTCCGCCGTCGTCGTCGACGGCGGGGGTCGATCAGCGCAGGATGTTGGTGAACTGGCTGCTGTTGGCCAGGGTCAGCAGGTCGTCGCGCATCGCGGGGCTGCTGGTGCGGGCCACGGCGGCATCCACTGCCCGCCGCGTACGCGACGCCTGCCGACGCTGACGCCAGCTGGAGGTCACGCTGCTCATGTCACTGCCTTCTTTCGGTGGTCCTGAGTGGGTGTTACGTCTGTATTAAACCAGGCGTAGCGGCTGGTATTCCAACGGATCCAAGGTCGTGTCGCTGAAGTTTCCGATGGAATCTTCACCCGAAGGGGGTGGTGGCCATGGATCCGTCACCTTGGCGCCACTTGTCCAGCACCTACGGAGTGCAGTCGGTCACCTCTGCGGCGTGATCGACGTCGTCCTGGAGACGTCAGCGCCCCGCCGGTCACCTTCGACCGACGGGGCGCGGGCGCTCTCCCCCTCTGCGCGGGCCCGCCACGGGCCTGCGCGCACTGGGGACCTCAGTCGCCGGCGAGAAGCACCTCACGCACGGCGGCGCGGGCGGAGGCGGGGTCGGCTGCGGCGAGTGCCGCCTCCGCAGCGCGCTGACAGGTGGCCAGGTCCACCGTTGCCAGCCGCGCACCCACCCCGGCCACCGAGGAGGCGGCGCAGGACAGCGAACTGATCCCCATGCCCACCAGCACGCAGGCCAGCATCGGGTCCGCAGCCGCCTCGCCGCAGACCCCCACCGGCTTCCCCGCCCGCTGACCGGCCGCCGCCGTCGCCTGCACCAGCGCCAGCAACGCCGGCTGCCACGGGTCGGTCAGGTCGGCCAGGTCGGCGGAGAGCCGGTCGGCGGCGAGCGTGTACTGCGACAGGTCGTTGGTGCCGATCGACAGGAAGTCCAGGTGCTCCAGGAACCGGTCGGCGAGCACGGCGACCGAGGGCACCTCCACCATGACGCCGGGCACCATGCCCCGCTCCCGCACCTGGGCGGCGAACTCCGCGGCCTCGGCGACGGTGGCCACCATGGGGGCCATCACCCAGGGGGCGGCTCCGGTGCTGCTGGCGGCCTGGGCCACGGCGTCCAGCTGGTGGGTCAGCAGGCCGGGGTCACGACGGGCGGTGCGCAGCCCGCGCACCCCGAGGGCCGGGTTCGCCTCGTCCGGCGGGGTGGCGAAGGGCAGCGGCTTGTCCGAGCCCGCGTCCAGCGTCCGGAGCACGACCTTGCCCTCGGGGAAGGCGGCGAAGACGCCGGCGTAGATCTCCGCCTGCTCCTCGACCGACGGCTCCTCGGTGCGGCCGAAGAAGGCGAGCTCGGTGCGGAGCAGGCCGACCCCCTCGGCGTGCGCCGCCGCCGCGGCCCGCGCCCCGGCGCCGTCCTGCACGTTGGCCAGCACCTGGACGGGGTGGCCGTCGCGGGTCGTGCCCGGCCCGCGGTACCCGGCGAGCGCCGCAGCGGCCTCCTGCGCGGCGGCCACCCGGGTGCGGGCCTCCTCCGGGTCGGGGTCGACGGTGACGGTGCCCTGCTCGCCGTCGACCAGCACCATCGCGCCCTCGGGGACGTCGGAGAGCCCGCCGACGCCCACTACGCAGGGCAGGCCGAGCTGGCGGGCGATGATCGCGGTGTGGCTCGTGGCCCCACCCAGCCGGGTGGCCAGCGCGACGATCCGGGACGGGTCCAGGCCGGCGGTGTCGGCCGGTGCGAGGTCGTCGGCGAGCAGCACCGACGGTGTGTCCGGCGCAGGCACCCCCGGCTCACCCTGGCCGGTGAGCTCGGCGACGATCCGGTCGCGGACGTCGCGGACGTCGGTGGCCCGCTCGGCCATCACGCCGCCGAGGCTGACGAAGAGGTCGACGAACTGTGCCGCGGCGCCCACCGTGGCGGCCTCCGCCGAGGCGCCGTCGCCGATGCGCTGCTCCACGGCGGACAGCAGCCCACGGTCCCGGGCCAGCTGCGCCGTGGTGTTCAGCACCTCGGCGCTCACGCCGGTCGCCGCCGCAGCCCGGCCGGCCAGCCGCTCGGCCACCGCGTCGGCTGCCGAGGTGAACCGTTCCTTCTCGGCCGCGCGCTGCTGCTCCGGGACGACCGGCCCGTCGGCCGGCGGCAGCTCGATGGCCCCGACCGGGCGCACCACAGGGCCGGCGGCCACACCTGGGACGACCGGGGTCCCGGTGAAGACGGTCGCTCCGGTCAGGGCGTCCGGGGCGATCCGGGTCCCGGTCGGCGTGCTGGACATCGGGGGCCTCACTGTCTGCTCGGGCCGGGGGGTGTCCGGTCGGACGAGCTCCGTCGTAGATGACTGGGGGCGGCGCAACGACAATGCTGCATCCGGTGACCAGAGTCACCAGCAACCCTTGACTTGTCAACTGATCCCACGTAGAACAACATGAAAGCGGGCCGATAGCCACATGATCGGGCATCGGCCCGATCTGTCAGTACAGCGCGACCCCGGGGGTGAGCATGTACGCGGAGGAACGCCAGCAGGCGCTCGCCGGCCTGGTCACCCAGCGCGGCCGGGTCGCCGTCACCGCCGTCGCCGAGCACTTCGGGGTGACCACCGAGACCGTCCGCCGCGACCTCGCCGTCCTCGAGCGTGCCGGGATGCTGCGCCGGGTGCACGGCGGCGCCGTCCCCGTCGGGACGCTGACCGTGGTGGAGCCCGCGCTCGGCGAGCGGCGCGGCACCCGCATCGAGGCCAAGCGCCGCATCGCCACCGCGGCGCTCACGCTCCTGCCACCTGCCAACGGCAGCCTGATCCTGGACGGCGGCAGCTCGACCGCGGCGCTGGCCGAGCTTCTCCCCGGCGACCGGCCGCTGGTGACCGCCACCAACTCGGTGCCGATCGCCGCCCGGCTCTCCGGCTCCCCGGGCATCACCCTGCACGTGCTCGGCGGGCGGGTCCGCGGGATCACCCAGTCCGCCGTCGGGGAGTCCACCCTCGCCGCGCTCACCGACCTGCGGGCCGACGTCGTCTTTCTGGGCACCAACGGGATCAGCGCGGGCTTCGGCTTCACCACGCCCGACGAGGCCGAGGCGGCGGTCAAGCGGGCCATGGCGCGCGCCGGGCAGCGGGTCGTCGTGCTCGGCGACAGCAGCAAGCTCGGCCGCGAGCACCTGGTGCGCTTCGCGGCCATCGAGGACGTCGACGTCCTGGTCACCGACGAGGAGGCCGACCCGGCCGTCGTCGCCGAGCTCGAGCAACAGGGGATCGAGGTGCTCGTCGCATGAGGACGCACTCCGCACCGGGCGGGCGGGTGGTCACGCTGACCGCCAACCCGAGCCTGGACCGGACGCTGGACCTGCCCGGCCCGCTGGACCGCGGCGCGGTGACCCGGTTGGGCGGCAGCCACACCGAACCCGGCGGCAAGGGGGTCAACGTCTCCCGGGCCGTGGCCGCGGCAGGGGCCGAGGTCGTCTCGGTGCTCCCGGCCGCCGACGACGACCCGATCGTCCGCGCCCTCCACGCGCTCGGCCTGCACCTGGCCAGCGTGCCCATCGACACCCCGGTGCGCACCAACTACACGCTCACCGAGCCCGACGGGACGACGAGCAAGCTCAACGAGCCCGGCGCCCGGCTGGACGAGCCGACGCTCGCCGCGCTGCAGCACGCCCTGCTGGAGCACGCCGCCACCGCCAGCTGGGTCGTGCTCTCCGGATCGCTCCCCCCGGGGGTGCCGCGCGACTGGTACGCCACGCTCGTCCGCGCACTCCGCAGCACCGGCGCCCGCATCGCCGTCGACACCTCCGAGGCGCCCCTGCTGGCGCTGCTGGCCGCCGGCCCGGAGTCGGCTCCCGACCTGCTCAAGCCCAACACCGAGGAGCTGGCCCAGCTGGCCGGCGTGCCCGAGGAGGTCGTGACCGGCGACCCCGCGGCCGCGCTGGCCGCGGTCGCCACCCTGCACCAGCGGGGCGTGGCCGAGGTGCTGCTGACCCTCGGTGCCGACGGGGCGCTGCTCTCCACCGCCGACGGCGAGGTCTGGTCGGCCCGCCCGCCGCGGGTCACCGTCCGCAGCACGGTCGGCGCCGGCGACTGCAGCCTCGCCGGGTACCTGCTGGCCGACCTCGCCGGTGCCGCGCCCGCCGATCGGTTGCGGTCGGCGGTGGCCTACGGCGCCGCCAGCGCCGCGCTGCCCGGCTCCGCCGTGCCGACACCCACGCAGGTGGACCCGGCTGCGGTCACCGTCAACGCCGGGCCGCCCGACCACCCGACTCCCGCCGAGGCCGTCCCGGCCGCCGGCGCTCGCTGAGAACACCCGGGGGAACCACCATGTCCGCACTCATCACGACCGAGTTGGTGGCGCTCGACGCCGACCTCGGTCACGACAAGGACGCCGTCGTCCGCCGGCTGGCCGGCCTGGTCGCCGCCAGTGGCCGGGCCACCGGCGCCGACGACCTGCACGCCGACGCGATGGCCCGGGAGGCGAAGGCCGCCACCGGCCTGCCCGGTGGCATCGCCATCCCGCACTGCCGCTCCGCCGCGGTGACCCAGGCGTCGCTCGCCTTCGCCCGGCTGGACCCGAAGGTCGACTTCGGCGCGCCCGACGGCCCGGCCGACCTCGCCTTCCTCATCGCCGCCCCCGAGCACGGCGACGCCGACCACCTGACCCTGCTCACCGCCCTGGCCCGGGCGCTCGTGCGCCCGGAGTTCGTCGCCTCGCTGCGCGCCGCCGGCTCCGCCGACGAGATCGTCGCGCTGGTGCAGGACGTCGTCTCCCCGCCGGAGGCACCGGCCGCTCCGGCCCCGCAGACCACCGGCGGCGCCACCGCCGCCGGGGCGACGGCGCCCACCCCGGCAGCCGAGCCCGCCCCGACGACGGCCGGCCGCAGCATCGTCGCGGTCAGCGCCTGCCCCACCGGCATCGCGCACACGTACATGGCCGCCGACAAGCTCACCGCCGCGGCCAAGGAGATGGGCGTCGAGCTGCACGTGGAGACCCAGGGCTCCTCGGGCTCGACCCCGCTGGACCCGTCGGTGATCAGCCAGGCCACCGCCGTCATCTTCGCCGTCGACGTCGGGGTCAAGGACCGGGACCGCTTCGCCGGCAAGCCGCTGGTGCAGTCCGGGACGAAGCGGGCGATGAACGAGCCCGAGGTGATGATCCGCGAGGCGCTGGCCGTCGCCGACGACCCGAACGGCCGCCGGGTGCCCGGCACGGCCGGGGCCGGGGCGGCGCCCGCGGCGAGCGGTGACCGGCCCAGCACCGGGTCGGAGATCCGCCGCTGGCTGCTCACCGGCGTGAGCTACATGATCCCGTTCGTCGCCGCAGGCGGCCTGCTCATCGCGCTGGGCTTCCTCTTCGCCGGTTACCCGATCGTCAACACCGACCCGACCACGGACGGCGCGCAGAGCTACGCGCTGAACTGGGCGCTCAACAACAACTTCTTCGACCTGCCCGGCGACCCCGGCGTCGACTACCTCCGCGGCGGCCTGCTCGGCTACCTGGGCGCGCTGTTCACCGTGCTCGGCCAGGCTGCGTTCGGCTTCCTCGTCCCGGCGCTGGCCGGCTACATCGCCTACGCCATCGCCGACCGGCCCGGCATCGTGCCCGGCTTCGTCGTCGGTGCTGTCTCGCTCACCGTCGGTGCCGGCTTCCTCGGCGGCCTGGTCGGCGGCATCATCGCCGGCTTCGCCGCGCTGTGGATCAGCCGCTGGAAGCTGCCGACCTTCGCCCGCGGCCTGCAGCCGGTCGTGATCATCCCGCTGCTGGCCACGCTGATCTCCAGCGGCATCATGGTGGTCCTGCTGGGCCGCCCGCTGGCCGCCGCGCTCGAGGGCCTCGGCGACTTCCTCAACGGGCTGACCGGCACCTCGGCGGTCCTGCTCGGGGTCATCCTGGGCCTGATGATGTGCTTCGACCTGGGCGGGCCGGTCAACAAGGCGGCCTACGTCTTCGCCACGACCGGGCTGACCGCCGCCGCCACCAGCGGTCCGCTGGTGATCATGGCCACGGTGATGGCGGCCGGCATGGTGCCGCCGCTGGCGATGGCGCTGTCCAGCACCCTCCTCCGGCCCAGGCTCTACACCCCGGCCGAGCGGGACAACGGCAAGGCGGCCTGGCTGCTGGGCGCCTCGTTCATCTCCGAGGGCGCCATCCCGTTCGCCGCTGCCGACCCGCTGCGGGTCATCCCCTCGATGATGCTCGGCGGAGCGACCACCGGGGCGATCGTCGCCGGGCTGGGGCTGGAGCTCCGCGCCCCGCACGGCGGCGTGTTCGTGTTCTTCGCGATGAGCAACGCCGTCCTGTTCATCCTGGCCGTGCTCATCGGTGCGGCCGTCGGCGGCGTCGCGGTGACCCTGGCCAAGAGCATCGGCCGGAAGCCCGCCGTCCCGGCCGAGGACGCCGACCTGACCACCGACCTGGCCGACGACCCTCGCCCGGCCACTGCCGGGCCGGGGGCCCCCGCCGGCCGTCCGGCACACTGACCACCAGCACGCCGACCAGAAAGAAGGCACTGATGCCCTCCAAGACCGTGACCGTCGGCTCCGCCGTCGGCCTGCACGCCCGTCCGGCCGCCCTCATCGCCGAGGCCGTCTCGAAGTCCGGGGTGCCGGTCACGCTGGCCACTCCCGGCGGGAACCCGATCGACGCCGGCTCGCCGCTGATGATCATGACGCTCGGCGCCAAGCAGGGCACAGAGGTCGTCGTCGACAGCGAGGACGAGGCGGTGCTCGACCGGATCGCCGACATGGTCGCCAGCGACCTCGACGCCGAGTAGGACCTCTCGGCCCTGTTCGAAGGGCCTGAGACGACGACAGCGCCCGCCCCCGGCAGGGGGGCCGGCGCTGTCGTCGGCGGTTCAGGAGGCCGGCGGGTAGGGCGAGGCCTTCAGCAGCCGGGCCAGGTGCGCGGCGTTGCGGGCCACGGTGGCCGTCGTCGTGGCGGTCGCCTCCGGCGTCTCGTCGAGGTCCTGGTAGTCGGTGCCGTGCATCGCCTCGCCGTTCCAGTACGTGGCGCCCTGGGCCGGGACGGTGAAGCCGACGTCGTCCAGCGCCTGGAACAGGTCGGCGCTGATCTTGTGGGCGCCGTCCTCGTTGCCGACGACGGCGACGATGCCGACCTTGCCGAAGGTGTGCGGCCGGCCCTGGTCGTCGGTCTCGGAGATCTCGGCGTCCAGCCGCTCCACGACCCGGTTGGCGACGCTGCTCATCTGCCCGACCCAGGTGGGCGTGGCGATCAGCAGGACGTCGGCGGCCAGGACCTGCTCCCGGATCGACGGCCAGGCGTCGCCGTCGCCCATGTCCACCTCGACGCCGGGCTTGACGTCGTGGTCGACGACCCGGAGCAGCTCACCCTCGACGCCGTGCTCGGCCAGGGCGTCGAGCACCTGGCGGGCGATCAGGTCGGTGCTGGAGGGGGCGGGGGACGGCTTGAGGCTGCAGGTCAGCGCGAGTGCGCGCAGCGGGGTCGCTGTGGTCATGAACCAGGCCATGCCCCATCCGGTCGCGCACTGCACATCGGATCCGGCCCCGGACGAACGCGACGGCGCCCGCCCCCTCGAGCTGAGGGAGCGGGCGCCGTCAGGCCCCGTTCAGAGGCTCGTCCCGAGCCTGCGAGGGATGAGGAGAACGGGGTGTTCCTTCAGCCCTCGCGCGGCACGTCCCCGCGCCAGGCACCGGTCTCGGTGCCGCGGCTCTCGATGAACTCCTTGAAGCGCTTGACGTCGGCGCTGATCTGCCGGTCGTCGACGCCGACCGCCGCCCCGACCTTCTCCACGACGCCGTCGGGCTCCCAGTCGATCTGGACCATCACCCGGGTCGTGGTGTCACTGATCTTGTGGAAGGTGACGACGCCGGCGTGCGACTTGCCGTCGGTGCTCTTCCAGGCCACCCGCTCGTCCGGGTGCTGCTCGGTGATCTCGGCGTCGAACTCGCGCTCGACCCCGCCGATCTTGGTGACCCAGTGGGTGTGCCGGTCGTCGAGCTGGGTGATCCGCTCGACCCCGTTCATGAACTGGGGGAACGTCTCGAACTGGGTCCACTGGTCGTAGACCTGCCGGATCGGCACGTCCACGTCGATCGACTTCTCCACGTTCGCCATGGGGAGCCTCCTCTGCTCAGGGGTCTCGTACGTCCAGTCGCCCCCTACCCGGACGTGCACGATCAACAAACAAGATCCGCAGTTGCCCGGCGCCCCGTCGGAACGGTCGCGCCCTCAGCGCGCGGGGCACCAGCGGGCCGTGAGCACGAGCATCGCCGTGAAGGCGAGCGCGGCGGAGGCGCCCAGGGCCAGCACCAGCCAGCGGAGCCAGTCGAACGACTCGGGCAGGAGCCGGACCGCGAGACCGGGCACGATCGCCAGGAGCCAGGAGGTCGAGGCGATGCCCGCCCAGCGCCGGGCCCGGACGACCTGCGGGTCGTCGGCGACCTCGGGCTCGGCCCAGGCACGCCGCAGGAAGCTCAGCGCAGCCAGCGCACAGACGAGGGCCGAGACCAGGACGAACGCGCTCACCAGGCGGCCGACGCCGTCCTGCACCACCGCGACGGCCAGGAACCCGAGGACGGCGAGCACCGCCACCGTGCCCGCCGTCAGGCCGATGCGACGCCACCGGAGCAGGGTCGGCATCCCCAGCGGCTCCGGGAGTTGCGCGTGCCGGGCGGTGCGGCCGCTCCCTGCTCCGCTCATGGTCCAGCTCCTCCTCGACGGTCACCCCGACGCCGGACGGCGCCGTGATCTTGGTGCACCGTAGCGGGATCCCGCCTCGGATCAGCGCGACGCGAGGACGGCGGCGGCGACGCTGCCCCGCACCGGGCGTCCGGGCAGCAGCAGCATCTGCGCCAGGTGGTACGCGTCCGGCTTGCCCGCCCAGGTGCCGCTGCCCACCGCGCCCTCCGGGGTGAGCTCGTGGTGCCAGCTGCCCACCGCCGGGTCCAGGAACAGCCGGTCCCCCAGCTCCTCCCAGCGCTGCTGCAGCGCCAGTGACTGCGGATCGCCGAGCACGGCGTGGCGGACGGCCGCGGCCGCGATCGCCTCGGTGACCACCCAGTGCATCCGGGCGGCGACCACCGGGCGGTCGTCCCAGTCGAGCGTGTACGGGAAGCCCTCGTGCCCGTCGGCCGCCCAGCCTCGCTCGGCAGCGGCCAGGAACAGCCCGTCGGCGTCGGTGTGCAGCCAGCCGGGCGCCTCCTCGCCCAGCGCCGCAGCCAGGTGCAGGCACAGCCGGGCCCACTCGAACTGGTGGCCCACGGTGACGCCGTACGGGCGGAACGGGTCGGCCGGCCGGTCCCGGTTGAACTCGGGCAACGGCTCCCAGGAGGGGGTGAAGTGCTCGGGCAGCCGCCAGTCCCGCTCCCGGGTCCACTGGTGCACGATCCGCTCCGTCGCCCGCAGCGCGCGGATGCGCAGCCGGGCCGCCGCGCCGGGGTCGATGGGGGCCAGCGCGTCGGCCGCCGCCAGGGTCGACTCGACCCCGTGCATGTTGGCGTTCGCGCCGCGGTAGGCCTCGCTGGTGGCCCAGGTGCGGTCGAACGACTCGGCGGCCAGGCCCTCGTCGTCGTCCCAGAACCGCTGCTCCCAGACCTCCAGCGCCTCCTCCAGCAACGCGCGGCCGCTCGCGATGCCGGCCACGGTGGCGGTCGAGCCGGCGAGCACCACGAAGGCGTGCACGTACGCGGCCTTGGTGTCGTCGTCGGCACCGGCCCCCACCGCGGAGCGCCAGCCGCCGTGCTCGGCGTCGTGCAACGGGCCCTCGCGCAGCGCGGCCACCCCGTGGGCGGCCAGCTCCTCGGCGCCCGGCTCGCCGACGAGCGCGGCGAGGCCGAAGACGTGCGTCATCCGGGCGCTGATCCAGGTCTCCACCGGCTTGCCGGCGAGCACCCGCCCGTCGTCACCGAGGTAACCGAACCCCTCGGGGACCCGGGAGGCGGCGGCGAAGGACAGCAGGGGACCGAGCTGGGTGCGCACGGTCAGAACGTAAGTGCGGTGCCGGGGTCGTGCAGCAGCGCCCCCACGTCGGCCAGGAACCGGGAGCCCAGCTCGCCGTCGACGATCCGGTGGTCGAAGGAGAGCGCCAGCTGGGTGACCTGCCGGGGCACGACCTTGCCCTTGTGCACCCACGGCATCTCCCGGACCGCGCCGAAGGCCAGGATCGCCGACTCGCCGGGGTTCAGGATCGGCGTGCCGGTGTCGATGCCGAAGACGCCGACGTTCGTGATCGTGATCGTGCCGCCGGTCATGTCCGCGGGCTGGGTCTTCCCGGCCCGGGCGGTCTCGGTGAGCTCGCTGAGCGCACCGGCCAGCTCGGCCAGCGACAGCCGGCCGGCGTCCTTGACGTTCGGCACGATCAGGCCCCGCGGCGTGGCGGCGGCGATGCCCAGGTTCACCGTGCCGTGGACGACGATCTCCTGGGCCGCCTCGTCCCAGGAGCTGTTGACCATCGGGTGCCGCTTCGCCGCCAGCAGCAGCGCCTTGGCCACGAACAGCAGCGGGCTGACCTTCACCCCGGCCAGCTCCGGCCGCGCGGACAGGCGCTCGCGCAGCTTCATCGTGCGGGTGATGTCGACGGTGAGGAACTCGGTGACGTGCGGGGCGGTGAACGCGCTGGCCACCATCGCCGCGGCGGTGTGCTTCCGCACCCCCTTGATCGGGATCCGCGTGTCGCCGGCCGCAGCCTCCCGCGACGGCCCTGCCGCGGTCTCCGGCGACGACGGGCCCGCGATGGCCGCGTCGACGTCGGCGCGGGTGATGACGCCGCCGGTGCCGCTGCCGCGGACCGTGGTGAGGTCGACGCCCAGCTCCTTGGCGTACTTGCGCACCGGCGGCTTGGCCAGCGGGCGTGGCGCGCCGCGGCCGGCGGTCGCCGAGGGCGCCGACGTGGTGGGCTCGGCGGGACGGCGGGCCGCCGCTGCTTCGGCCGCACGGGCGGCCTCCAGCCCACCGTGCCGGACCGGCTTGACGGTGGCGTCGGGCGCCGTGGCCAGCAGCGGCGGCCGGTCGCTGCCCGAGCCGTAGTCGGCCTCGGGGAGCACCTGCGGCGCCGTGGCCCGGGCAGCTGCGGCCTCGACCGGCTGCCCCCGGCGGGGACGGCGTTTGGCCTCGGTGCTGCGCGGGCCGTAGCCGACCAGCACCGCCGTCCGGCCGTTGGCGTTGGTCTCCCCGATCAGCCCGGACCCGGTGCTCTCGGCGGCCGGTGCGTCCGCGGCCGGGGCCGGGGCCGCAGCTGCGCCGCCGCCGACGTCGATCGTGATGATCGGCGCGCCGACGTCGACCGTCGTCCCGGCGTCGAACAGCAGCTCGGTCACCGTGCCGGCGAACGGGCTGGGCAGCTCGACGGCGGCCTTCGCCGTCTCCACCTCGCACAGCGGCTGGTTGACGGTGACCGTGTCGCCCACGGCGACCAGCCAGGACAGGATCTCGCCCTCGGTCAGCCCCTCCCCGACGTCGGGCAGCTTGAACTGGCGCAGCTCGGCCATCAGAAGCCCATCGCTCGGTCGACGGCGTCGAGCACGCGGTCGAGGTCGGGGAGGTAGTCCTCTTCCAGCTTCGACGGCGGGTACGGGGTGTCGTACCCACCCACGCGCAGCACCGGCGCCTCCAGCGAGTGGAAGCAGTGCTCGGTCACCCGGGCGGCGATCTCCGCGCCCAGGCCGAGGGTCACCGGCGCCTCGTGCACGACCACGCAGCGACCGGTGCGGCGGACCGACTCGTAGACCGGGTCGAGGTCCAGCGGGGAGAGGGTGCGCAGGTCGACGACCTCCAGCGAGCGACCCTCCTCGGCGACGGCGTCGGCGGCCTGCAGCGCCGTCTTCACCATCGGCCCGTAGGCGAGCACCGTGACGTCGTCCCCGCCGCGGACCACCCGGGAGCCGAACAGCGGGTCGGGACTGCCGTCCGGGTCGACCTCGCCCTTCTCCCAGTACCGCCGCTTGGGCTCGAAGAAGACGACCGGGTCGGGCGAGGCGATCGCCTGCTGGATGCCCCAGTACGCGTCGGCCGGGGTGCTGACCGCGACCACCTTCAGGCCGGCGGTGTGCGCGAAGTAGGCCTCGGGGCTCTCGCTGTGGTGCTCGACCGCACCGATGCCACCACCGAAGGGGATCCGGATGACGATCGGCATCGGCATCCGGCCCCGGGAGCGGGCGTGGATCTTGGCGACCTGGGTGACGATCTGGTTGTAGGCGGGGTAGACGAACCCGTCGAACTGGATCTCGCAGACCGGCCGGTAGCCGCGCATCGCCAGCCCGACCGCGGTGCCGAGGATGCCGGCCTCGGCCAGCGGGGTGTCGACGACGCGGGCCTCGCCGAAGTCCTTCTGCAGGCCGTCGGTGATCCGGAAGACCCCGCCCAGCTTGCCGATGTCCTCCCCCATGAGCACGACCTTGCCGTCGTCCTCCATGGCCTTGCGCAGGCCGAGGTTGAGCGCCTTGCCGATGGTCAGCGTCTCGGTCACTGCTCCCCCTCAAACGAGGCGTGATAGGCCACGAACTCCTCGCGCTGGCGGACCAGCTCGGGGGTCTGCTCCGCGTAGACGTGGTCGAACATCTCGGTGCCGGCCGGGTCGGGCATCTCCAGCGTGCCCTTCCGGATCCGGGCGGCCAGCTCGTCGCCCTCGGCGTCGACCCCGGTGAAGAAGTCGGCGTCGGCGATGCCGGCGCGGGACAGGTGCGCCTTGAGCCGGGCGATCGGGTCGCGCAGCTTCCACTCCTCCAGCTCGCTGGCCAACCGGTAGCGGGTCGGGTCGTCGGAGGTGGTGTGCGCGCCCATCCGGTAGGTGAACGCCTCGATGAAGGTGGGGCCGGAGCCCTCGCGGGCGGCGGCGAGGGCCGCCCGGGTCACGGCGAGGACGGCGAGGACGTCGTTGCCGTCGACCCGCACGCCGGGGAACCCGAACCCGGCGGCGCGCTGGTACAGCGGTACCCGGGACTGCCGCTCGATCGGCGCGCTGATCGCGTACTGGTTGTTCTGGCAGAAGAAGACGACGGGGGCGGTGAAGGACGACGCCCAGATCATCGCCTCGTTGACCTCGCCCTGGCTGGTCGCCCCGTCACCGAGGAAGGCCAGCACCGCGCTCTCCGCGCCGTCGCGCTGCACGCCCATCGCGTAGCCGGTGGCGTGCAGGGTCTGCGCGCCGATGACGACGGTGTAGAGGTTGAAGCTGTGGGCGACCGGGTCCCAGCCGCCCTGGTCGACGCCGCGGAACAGGCTCATCACGTGCAGCGGGTCGACGCCCCGGGTCCAGGCGACGCCGTGCTCCCGGTAGGTCGGGAAGGCCATGTCCCCCTCGGCGAGCGCCCGGCCGGCGCCCACCTGGGCCGCCTCCTGGCCGAGCAGCGAGGCCCAGATGCCGAGCTCGCCCTGTCGCTGCAGGGCGGTCGCCTCGACGTCCCACCGGCGGACGAGAGCGAGGTCGCGGTAGAGGCCGCGCAGCTCCTCCTCCGAGATGTCCAGGCCGTAGTCGGGATGCTCGACCCGCTCGCCCTCGGGGGTCAGCAGCTGGACCAGGTCCGGTTGGCCCGGCAGGTGCGGCGCTCCGGCGCCCGGTACGGGATCGACCACCTCGGTGGTCTTCTGCTGCAAAGCAGTCACGCCACTCTCCTCGCCGTCTGGCCTTGCCGCCTCGACGGAGCCCGGGGTCACCGGAGCGCCCGTCGCTGGACGTCCACGCGGCGCCGGGGTGTGGCGCCACTCACACATGGTGGCACGCCGGGCCGTGTGTGGAGAAGATCACTCTGCAGCCGATCTGCGCAACCACCTCCGTCGCCGTTGCGCAGAAAGGGCACTGACTGACCGCCCTCCCATGTCAGACTGAGCAACGTGCCCGCCCTGGACGCCACCGACGCGCGGTTGCTGCTCGCCCTCTCCGAGGACCCCCGGGCCACCGTCCTCGCGCTCTCCCAGCGGCTCGGCCTGGCCCGCAACACCGTCCAGGCGCGGCTGGCCCGGCTCGAGTCCAACGGCGTCCTGGACCCCTTCGAGCGCCGGGTGCGACCCGAAGCGCTGGGCTACCGGCTGGGCGCCTACGTCACCGTGCAGGTCGTCCAGCGCAGCCTCGCCGACGTCGGGGAGGCGCTGGCCGCGATCCCCGAGGTGCTGGAGGTCATCGGGCTCTCCGGGGTCGCCGACCTGCTCGTCCAGGTGGTCGCCGTCGACGCCGACGACCTGTGGCGGATCACCGAGCAGGTGCTGGCGATCCCCGGCGTCCAGCGCACGGACACGAACCTGGCGTTGCGCCGGTTCGTCGACCACCGGATGACCCCGCTGCTGGAACGCGCCGCCGGGTCCCTGCCGGTCACCGACGATGGCTGACGACGCGGTGGGCCGAGAGATCGTCGACCTGTTCGTCCGCAAGCTCGACAGCCAGGGGACGCCGGTCTCCCGCGGAGCGGACCGGGACGAGGTGGTCGTCGTGGTCGACGGACGGACCCACCGGCTGTGGATCGACCCCGGGAGGGTGCACGTCGACGAGGACGCCGAGCTGCTCTGGGGCCCCGGCGTCAGCGCGGTGGAGTCCACGGCCCGGCTGATGCTGGTGCACTGGGACGAGTCGCTGGCCGCTCGGGAGCCGCACCCCACCGGCTGGTGGACCCACCAGGGCGGCGGCTTCGACCCCGAGCCGCCCTGGAAGGCCCACCGGATGCGGCGCCGGTGAGCCCCGTCGGCGAGACCTGACCGAGATCCTGCGGGAGCATGCTCCCGGCCATGTCCAGGACGACGACGCTGGTCGCGGTGGTCCTGGCCGCCGTGGCGCTCGTGTTCACCGGCTGGGTCCTGGCGACCCCGGCGTCGGCGTGCAGCTGTGCGGGACTGGCCACCCCCGAGCAGTTCGAGCGGGCCGACGTCGTCTTCGCCGGGCACCTGGTCTCCCGCGAGGTGAACGGCGGGGCGAGCAGCAGCGACCCCGCCCTGCACGTGTTCGCCGTGGACGCGGTGTTCAAGGGCACGGCGCACGCCCGGCAGGGCGTCGTCTCGGCCGCCTCGGGCGCCAGCTGCGGCCTGGAGCTGGCTGGTGACGGACCGTTCCTGGTCTTCGCCGGCGGGCAGGACGGCGGCCCCCACCGCGCCGACCTCTGTGGCGGCACCGCGCCGGCCGCGCCAGAGCTGGTCGCCGAGGTCCGGGCGCTGAGCGCGGCGGAGGGCGCCGCCGTCGCAGTCGACCCGCTGCCCGGCGCCGCCGGCACCGAGCTGCGGTCCGCGCCGCAGTCCTGGGCCGGCGTGCTGGTCGTCGCAGGCGCGGGCCTCGCCCTCCTCACCGGCCTGCTGGCGCGCCGGTCGCGGCACCGCCGCGGCTGATCGGCGCAGTTCAGCCCGGTGCGCTGCCCAGCAGGGTGCGGGTCATCGCGTTGCGGGTGTCGAGCAGCTCGTCCAGCGCGCCGGAGAGGTCGACGGCGGACACGCTCAGCGGCCCTGTCTCGGTCCGCTGGGCCGCCAGCAACGCCGCCCGGCGCAGCAGCTCCTTGAGGAACGACGCGGTCACGCCCTCGGTCCGGGCCAGGACGTCGTCCAGTCCGCTGGTGTCCACCTCCAGCCCGCGCCGGTAGAGCTCGAACAGGGCCCGGCGGGCCTCGGCGTCGGGCAGCCGCAGCTCCACGGCCTGGTCCACCCGCCCCGGCCGCGCCGCCAGCGCCGGCTCGAGCAGGTCGGCCCGGTTGGTGGTCAGCACGAAGACGACGTCGGCGTCCTCGGCCAGCCCGTCCATCTCGTTGAGCAGCTGGAACAGCAGCGGGTGCTGGCCGGGGTGCATGCCGCGGTCCTCGGCGATCAGGTCGACGTCCTCGATGACCAGCATCGCCGGCGCCAGCGCGCGGGCGACCGAGCAGGCCTCGGCGATCAGGTGCAGGGCGTTGCCGGTGAGCTGGAGGACCGTCGTCCCGGTCAGCCTGCTGGTCAGGTACCGCACCGTGTGCGTCTTGCCGACGCCGGGCGGCCCGTACAGCAGCACGCCGCGCTTGAGGTGCTGCCCGGCGGCGAGCAGCTGCTCCTTGTGCCGCGCCACCTCCACGACCTGGCGCTGCACCTCCGCGAGCGTGTCCGCGGCGAGCACCAGCTGGTCGGCGGCGAGGGTGGGCCGACGGTGGAACTGCAGCAGCGTCTGGCCGTGGCCGAACACCTCGGCGCCGAAGGACAGCACCTGCCCGCGGAACACGTTCTGTGCCATCGCCGCGGCGCGGATCTCCGTCGCGGCCCGCGCAGCCAGCTCCGGGTCGGTGCTGACCACCTGCACCGTGGTGTTCGGCAGCCCCGACTCCGGCTCCGGGCCGCGCACCAGCACCGCGGTGCGGGCCGGCCCCTCGGTCACCAGGTAGACGCCGCAGCGCACGCACGGCCGCGATTCCCCGTCCGGTCCGGCCGCCCGGTTGACCCGCGAGGCGTTCCCCGGCCGGGGCCCGTACGGGTCCTGCGCCTCCGGTCCCGCCGACAGCAGCTCCCCCAGCCCGAACGGCCGGTGCTGGAAGCCCACGACGCCGACCAGCTGCCAGGCGCGGTCCGCGCCGGCCAGCCAGGTGTCCAGCCCGGCCTGGACGTTCACGTGCTCGTAGCCCGGCCACGCCTCCTCGACGACGTCGAGCTCGGCACCCGCCGGACCGAGATGGGCCAGCAGCAGGCCGGACAGCGTCGTCCGGTCCTCGGCGCGGGCCGCCCCGACGACTGCCCGCACCCCGCGGCGCACCAGCTTGCCGACGTCGGCCAGCTCCGGCCGCGGTGCCGCGGTGGGCGGCGGGTCGAACTCGAGCCTCAGCTCGGACCGGTACGCCTGTCCGTCGACCGCCACGCTGCCCCGCTTCCCGTACGCCGGTGGAGACCGCACGGTAGCGACGCACCGGCCCGCGGGGACAGCCGTTTCAGCCGGGCCGGCGGACCCGCACCGGCCCGCGCGCGGTGGCGACGTCGACCACTGCGCCGGACTGGGTGACCTCGACCGTGCCCGCCGCGGCCAGCCGCCCGGCCGCCGAGCGGGCGGCGGGCATCAGGTCCCGCCAGCCGTCGGGGTCGACCGCCCGGGCCGCCTCCGACGGGCAGATGGACGCACCGGGACGACGCTGGTCCAGCAGGGCGTCGATGGTCTGCTCGAGCACCCGGTCGACGTCGTCCACCCGGTCAGGATGCCCCGGACGCCGTCCGGGTGCTGGGATGGGCCCGTGCCCCACGACTCCGTTGCCCAGCTGGGTGTCGGCCTGGCCGCCGTCGGCCGGCCGGCCTACCTCACCCTCGGCCGGGACGCCGACCTGCCCGCCGACCGCGCCCCCGCCGTCCTCCAGGCCCGCACCTCCGAGCTGCTCGACGCCGCGACCGCGCTGGGCATCGAGTACGTGGACACCGCGCGGTCCTACGGCCGCGCCGAGGAGTTCCTCGCCTCGTGGCTGAGCACCACCGACGCAGCCCCGTTCGTGGCGAGCAAGTGGGGCTATCGCTACACCGCCGACTGGCGCCCGGACGCCACGGTGCAC
Organism: Modestobacter sp. VKM Ac-2979; assembly: GCF_026967995.1. NCBI lineage: Bacteria > Bacillati > Actinomycetota > Actinomycetes > Geodermatophilales > Geodermatophilaceae > Modestobacter > Modestobacter sp. VKM Ac-2979. The sequence goes on along the minus strand of NZ_JAPVBO010000002.1, from coordinate 559,426 downwards.
GAGGTCAAGGAGCACACGGAGCCCGCCTTCGAGCGGCAGCTGGCCGAGACGACGGCGCTGCTGGGGCCGTGGCTGAAGCTGTACCAGGTGCACTCGCTGACCGCCGACAGCCCGCTGTGGACCGACCGGCCGCTGCAGCACCGACTGGCCCGGCTGCGCGCCGACGGCGTCGAGCTGGGATTCTCCACCTCCGGGCCGGCCCAGGCCGACGCGGTCCGGCGCGGGCTGGAGCTGACCGTGGACGGCGCGCCGCTGTTCACCAGCGTGCAGTCGACCTGGAACCTGCTGGAGCCCTCGGCCGGGCCGGCGCTGGCCGAGGCGTCGGCCGCCGGCGCCCGGGTGGTCGTCAAGGAGGGCGTCGCCAACGGCCGGCTGACCGACCGGGGCACCGCGCCAGACTCCCCGCTGGCCGCTGCCGCGCGGGAGCGCGGCGCCGGGGTCGACGCCGTCGCCCTGGCGGCGGCGCTGGCCCAGCCGTGGTGCGACGTCGTGCTCTCCGGCGCGGTGACCGTGGCGCAGCTGGAGAGCAACGCCGCCGCCCGCACCCTGGACCTGACCGCGGCGGACCCGACGGCGGCGGGCTGGGTGCAACCCGAGGAGCCAGCGGAGTACTGGTCGGCCCGCAGCCGGCTCAGCTGGCGCTGACGGTCGTTTCGCCCGCCCGGCGGCCCGGGTAGGGCGGCGACCATGGCCACGCACACCCCGTTCGGGACGATCGGCAAGGGCAAGCGCGGGATCAGCACGCTGGGCTGGGTGCTCCGCGGGGCCGCCGCCGGCGCAGCGGGGACGACCGCGCTCAACGCCGTCACCTACCTGGACATGGTCGGCCGGGGCCGGGGCACCAGCTCCACCCCCGAGCAGACGGTCGAGGTGCTCGCGGAGAAGGCCCACGTGTCGATCCCGGGCGACGAGGAGACCCGGCAGAACCGGGTCCAGGGCCTCGGTCCGCTCACCGGGCTGGCGGCCGGGGTCGGGGTCGGGGTGCTCGCCGGGCTCGCCCGGGCGGCCGGCTTCCGCTCCCAGCCCCTCGTCGGGACGGCGCTGACCACGATCGGCGTGCTGATCGGCACCAACGGCCCGATGACCGCGCTCGGGATCACCGACCCGCGCACCTGGTCGGCCACCGACTGGGTCAGCGACGTCGTCCCGCACCTGGCCTACGGCGTCATCGTGAAGACGACGATGGACGCGTTCGACCTCCCCTGACGGCGGACCCGCCCGTTCGCGGTGGCCTCGGGACTGGTCCGGTGGGCCAGACTGGCGCCGTGGACGAGATCACCACCGAGGCGGAGCTGCGCGAGCTGCTGGGTGAACCGGCGCCGCGCGCCGCCACCAAGGACCGCCCCTGCCTGGACGCGATCGACCGGGACTGGCTGGCCGCCTCACCGTTTTGCCTGGTGGCGACCTCGGCGGCCGACGGGAGCTGCGACGTCTCCCCGAAGGGCGATCCGCCCGGGTTCACCGTCGTCCTGGACGACCGGACGATCGCGCTGCCCGAGCGCGCCGGCAACCGTCGTGCCGACGGGTTCCGCAACATCCTGACCAACCCGCACGTCGGGTTGATCTACCTGGTGCCCGGTCGCAGCGACACCTTCCGGGTACAGGGCCGGGCCCGCCTGGTGCGCGACGAGGACCTGCTGGACCGGATGCTCGTCCGCGGACACCGGCCACTGCTGGCCATGGTCGTGGAGATCGAGTCGGTCTTCTACCACTGCGCCAAGGCGTTCCTGCGGTCGCAGCTGTGGGACCCGGCGACCTGGGATCCCGGGGCGTTGCCCTCCCGGGCCCGGATCGCGCACGCCCAGGAGGCTGCCGCCACGCCACTGGCCGAGCTGCAGCAGTACTACGGCGAGCAGTACGCCGCCGGCCTGTACCCCAGCGCCCGACCGTCCGGCGCCTGACGCCTAGGGCGCCGTCCAGCCACGTTCGTCGACCCCGCCGGGCACGGGTGCCTCGGGGTCGTAGGGCGTACGGGTGAGCACGAACGTCGCCAGGTCCAGGTGGTCGGGAGCGATCCGCAGCGTCTCGCCCGCGTAGTAGCCGTCCAGCCCGACCCACGTGCCGTCCGCGCGGGGAGCGAACCGGCTCGCCCGGCCGGACCGGCCGGGCAGCGGCCCCAGGTGCAGCAGGCCACCGGACTGGGCGCGCAGCACCAGCGGAGCCGGCCCCCAGAACCAGACGCCGAGCGAGTCCAGCGGCAGCGGCGGCGGGGACGGCACCCAGGCGTCGACGATCCGGGGCTCGGCGGCCCGCAGGTCGGCCAGCAACCCGGGCACCAGCGGGTCGAGCCCACTGGTCGTGTTGGCCAGCATCACCGCTCCGACCTGCTCGGACCGGTCGACGAAGACCCCGGCGAGGAAGCCTGGCATCGAACCGCCGTGGCCGATGAGGGTGTGCCCGTCGACCCGCAGGACCTGCACCCCCAGCCCGTACGCCGACCACCCGGGGGACGACGAGTCGATCCCGGCCGGCACGGTCATCTCCTCCAGCGTCGCCGGGGAGAGCACGTCGCCGGTGTCGCCGAGCAGGAAGGCGGCGAACCGGCCGAGGTCGGCCAGCGTCGCCCACAGCTGGCCGGCCGCGGCCATGACGCCGGCGTCGTGCTCGGGCTCGGGCAGGACGACGTCTGCCCACGGGTGCACCCCCGCACCCTGCGCCGCCCGACCGGTGGGCCGCGGGGTGGTGCGCTCCATGCCCAGCGGCAGCAGCACCTCGTCCCGGACCACCTCGGCCCAGGAGCGCCCACGATGCCGGGCGACCAGCTCACCGAGCAGCCCGAACCCGAGGTTCGAGTAGTGGAACCGCCGGGCGCTGCCCAGGACGACGTCGTCGTCGGTCAGCCGGAGCTCGGCCAGCGACCCGCCGGGGACGCGCTCCCACCAGCCGCCGGGGCTCTCCGAGCTCGCGCCGGCGAGGTGGGCGAGCAGCTGGCCCACGGTGCGCTCCCCGAAGGGGGTGTCGGGGACGTGCTCCTCGAGCAGGTCGTCGAGCCCCAGGCGGCCCTCGTCGCGCAGCCGGAGCACGGCCAGGGCCGTCACCGTCTTGCTGATCGAGCCCAGCCGGTACTGCACGTCGGTGTGCGGCTCGGCGACGTCGCCGCGACCGGCCGACCAGGCCAGCCCGCCGTCCCGGACGACGCCCGCGACCAGGCTGGGTGCCCGGCCGTCGCGCTGGACCCGTGCGGTGCGGGCCAACAGGGTGCGGGCGGTGGCGGGCAGGACGGGGGTGACCATCGTGCGCTCAGCCGGCCCGGACCGGCGTGGTGGCGTCCACCGGCAGCCGGCCGGTACGCCGGGCCCAGCGCTCGAACCAGATGGTCACCAGTGGCGGGATGGAGGCGGCCAGCGCCAGCAGCCCGGTGGCCGGGGTCCAGCGGAGCACCCGCCACGCCAGCAGGGCGACGACGACGTAGGCCACGAACACCGCACCGTGGACCGGGCCGAAGACCTGCACGCCCAGCTCCGAGGCCTGCAGCACCCGCTTGACGAACATGCCGGCCAGCAGGAGCACCCAGGAGACGGCCTCGGCGATGGCGACGACGCGGAAGACGCGGGCGACCCTCGTGGGGTCGGTCAGTGCGGCGGGCACGGTGCTCCTCGGGGTGGGCATGGCGTGGGCTGTACCTCATCGTGCCCGGCGGGACGGGGTGCCGGTGCGCGTACCCGGGTGATCGTCGCCACCGGGTCCGGACGCGCCGGTGCCCCGGCCGCCGTCAGGCGACCGGGGCACCGGCGGGTGTCGCGGGGTGGTGCAGCTGTCAGCCGGCGACCCGACGCATGGCGGTGATGGGGCCCATGGCGTCGATGCTGGCGACCTTGACCACGTCACCCGACGTCGGCGCGTGGACCATCTGGCCGTTGCCGATGTAGATGCCGATGTGGCTGACCGGGCTGTAGTAGGCGATGAGGTCGCCCGGCTGCAGCTCGCCGCGGGAGACCGCCCGGCCCGACGCCGCCTGCTGCCGGCTGCTGCGGGGCAGGTTGACCCCGGCCGCGGCGTAGGAGTACTTCACCAGCCCGGAGCAGTCGTAGGAGTTCGGGCCGGTGGCGCCCCAGACGTAGGGCTTGCCGCGCTGGGCCATCGCGGTGCTCACCGCGGTGGCGGCAGCGCCGCTGCTGGCCACGACCGGCGCGGCCGGAGCCGGTGCCGGCGCCGCAGCGGCGGCCGGGGCGGGGGCGGCCGCACGGGCAGCGGGGGCCGTGCGCTCGTCGCGCGAGGCGGTCTGGGCGTTGTTGCGCTCCGCCGCCGCGGCGGCCTGGGCCTCGCGCTCGGCTGCGGCTGCCGCCGCTTCTGCGGCCGCGTGCTGCTCGGCCAGGATGCGAGCGCGCTCGCGCTCCTCGGCGGAGAGCCGGTCGTACTCGGCCTGGTACTCGGCGATCTGCTCGTTCAGGTCGGCCTGCTGGGCAGCGACCTCAGCGACCTGGGCCTCCGCGTCGGCGGCGGCCTTCTCGGCAGCGGCCTTCGCCTCGTCGGCGCTGACGGTGGCCTGCTGCGCGACCCCGAGCACCTCGTTGTTGTGCCCGGCGATGCTGTCCAGCGTGCCCATCCGGTCGAGCATCTCGTCGGCGGAGGAGCTGGTGAGCATGGCCTGCAGCGAGGAGAGCTGCTCACCGGTGAAGGCGCTGCGGGCGACCTGGCGCACGTGGTCACGGGCCTCGACCACGGCCGCCTCGGCGGCGACGAGCTCGGCGGCGGCGGCGTCCGAGGCGGCCTTCATGCTGGTCAGCACGTCGGTCGCTTCGTGCATCTTCTCGGTGACGACCTCGAGGTCGTGACCACGGGCGGCGATGAGCTCGGCCGCCTCCTGCGAGGTGGTGGGTGTTTCAGGAGCCGCCAGGGCGGGCACCGGTGCGAGGGCGACGCCACCCGCGACGAACAGAGTGAGCAGGGCCCGTCGGCCGTTGCGGCCACGACGGACAGAGATGTGCGAACTCGCCATGTTCGGCGGGTGTGTCCTTTCTTCCACCTGCCGCCTACCGAGTTAGCTGACGGGTTCGGGCGGGAAGACGCCCGGCTCCTCGGGCCCGCGAGCGGGCCGTGCGGAGCTTCACCCCAGTGCTGCGGTGGGTCCCCGGTCCACGAGCCCGCGAGTGTTGCGGCGAGCCGTGTGGTTCGGCGGCGGTCCTGTCGGTGGTCACCCGGGTGGGCGACTGCGCTGCCCGTCAGGACCGCTGGTGACCGTACGTGCGTTATGTGCTCGTGACAAACGACTGGGGTCAATTTGTGGAAATCCCCGGGCGTGTGCTGCAACACGCTCACCGAGCGTGACAGGCTCGCCGCGTGAAGGGCCTGGCACAGCGGGAGTTCTGCCTCGTGCTGCTCCGCCGCATGGCCGACACGCGACCCGACCTGGTCTCCGAGGCGTTGCCCAGACTCGGCGCCGACCGGGCCGAGGCGCGTGCCGCGCACCGTCGTTGGCGCGCGCTCCATCACACAGAGCGAGCACCGCGCGGGCTCGTGCTGCGCGCTGCCGTGCTCGGTCCATCCGCCGAGCAGGAGGACCGCCGGTTCGGTGACGTCGACCTCGTCGTCCGGCGGTGGCCGCTGCCGCTGTGGCCGCACCTGCGGTGGGAGGTGCTGGGCGGCCCGGACGGCGCGGTGCTCCACGAGCAGCTGGTCCGCGCGCCCGGTTCCGCCGTGCCGGCCGCCGCACCGGGGGCCCTGCGCGTCTGGGAGCACGTGGTGGACGACGTCGTGACCCTGCCCGGCGCGGCCGCGGTGGACCCCGGCGTCCCGAGTCGCTTCGAGGTGCACCTCCCCGGCCGGGTGCGGGCCCGGTTCGTGTGGGGGCTGCTGCAGCAGGTGGACGACGGCGCGCCAGGATGACCCGGTGCCGACCCTCTCCGCCGCCTCGTGGGACGACCCGGACGTCGCCGCGCTGACCGCCGCCCAGCAGGTCGAGCTGCGGGCCCGCTACGGCGGTGCGAGCGAGCCGGGGGTGCCGCCGTCTGCCGCCGACGTCGCCGTCGTCCTCCTCGCCCGGGACGACGACGGCACGCCGATCGGCTGCGGCGCGCTGCGGCCCCTCGGGGACGGCACCGCCGAGCTCAAGCGGATGTACGTCGTCCCGGCGGCGCGTGGGCGGGGCGTCTCCCGGCTGCTGCTCACCGCGCTGGAGGCCGAGGCGGTGGGGCGGGGCTGGACCACCGTGTTGCTGGAGACCGGGCCGCGCCAGCCCGAGGCGGTCGGGCTGTACACCGCGGCCGGCTACCGGCCGATCCCGGCGTTCGGGCACTACGTGGACGACCCGTTCTCGCTCTGCTTCGCTCGGGAGCTGGCGTGAGCACCGCAGCCCGGTACGACGCCGTCGTGGTGGGCGGCGGCCACAACGGGCTGGTCGCCGCCGCCTACCTGGCCCGCGCGGGCTGGTCGGTGCTCGTGCTGGAGCGGCGGGCCGTGCTCGGCGGCGCCGCGGTCAGCGAGCAGGTCTTCCCGGGCGTCGGCGTCCGGCTGTCGGCCTACTCCTACCTGGTCAGCCTGCTGCCCGACCGGGTCGTCACCGACCTGGCGCTGCCGATCACCCTGCTGGACCGGGCGGTCGCCTCCTACACCCCGCTGCGCCGCGGCGGTGCGGCCACCGGGCTGCTGGTCGAGCGGGACGAGGGGCCGGAGACGGCGGCCTCCTTCCGCGCCCTCACCGGCTCGGACGCCGAGTTCGCCGGCTGGCAGCGGTTCTACGGCCGACTGACCACCCTCGCCGAGGACCTGGCCCCCACCCTGACCGGACCGCTGCCCAGCGAGGCGGCGGTCACCGCGCGCCTGCGGGACCCGGAGATCTGGCGCGACCTGCGGGAACGGCCGCTGGCCGACGTCGTCGCCGACCACCTGACCGACGACGAGGTGCGGGGCATCGCGCTCACCGACGGGCTGATCGGCACCTTCGCCGACGTGCACGCCGCCGACGGCCTGGCCGGCCGGTGCTTCCTGTACCACCTCATCGGCAACGGCACCGGCCGCTGGCGGGTGCCGGTCGGTGGGATGGGTGCGGTCAGCGGCGCGCTGGCCGACGCAGCCCGGGCGCGCGGTGCCGCACTGCTCACCCGCGCCGAGGTCACCGCGGTCGAGACCCGGGCCGACGGCGTCACCGTGCACTGGACCGACGCCGACGGGACGGCGCACGCGGCCGACGCCGGGCACCTGGTCAGCGGCGCGGCCCCGGCCGTGCTCGACGAGCTGCTGGGCGCCGCCCCGGCGCCGCGGCCGTCGGGGTCGCAGCTGAAGGTCAACATGGTGCTGCGCCGGCTGCCCGGGCTGCGGTCCGGCGCGGATCCCCGCCGGGTCTTCAGCGGCACCGTGCACGTCGACGAGGCGGCCGGCCAGCTCGACGCCGCGTACGCGCAGGCCGCGGCCGGGCAGCTGCCCGAGGTGGTCCCCTTCGAGGTGTACTGCCACTCGCTCACCGACCCGTCGATCGTCGGCGACACCGGGCTGCACACCCTGACCCTGTTCGGGTTGCACACGCCGGCCGAGCTCTACGCGGCCGACCCCGTCGGGACCCGGACGGAGGCGGTGCGGCGGGTGCTGGCCCAGCTGGACGCCCACCTGACCGAGCCGCTGGCCGACTGCCTGGCCACCGACGGCGACGGGCGGCCGTGCCTGCAGGCGTCCTCGCCGCTGGACGTCGAGGCGTCGCTGGCGATGCCGGGCGGGCACATCTTCCACGGCGACCTCGCCTGGCCGGTCGCGCCCGACCCGGAGGCCGTCGGCACCTGGGGCGTGGCGACGGCGCATCCGCGGGTGGTCGCCGCCTCCTCGGGCGGCACGGTGCGCGGCGGTGCGGTCAGCGGCCTGGGCGGCTTCGCCGCGGCGCAGCACCTGCTCGGGGTCCACTGAGCGGAGTGGTCCACTGAGCGGAGTGGGTCACGTCTCAGGCGTGAGCGTCCGCAGAACTGGGCAGGCACCGGACACAGCCGCCCGCTCGCCCGAGCAGGCCGGCGACCCGGGGAGACCACGTGTCGGACCGGGGCGCGTACCGATTCCCAGGAGGACCGATGAGCGAGCGACCCGACGGCCGCACCGACCGCAGCGGACAGGGCAGGCTGCCGAAGAACCGGGCCCGCCTGATCATCGTCGCGACCTTCGTGCTGATCCTGGTGGTGGCCTTCACCTTCATGATCCTGGTCGGCACCCTCGGCTGACCTCCAGACCACGGCGCCGGGCGCGCCGCCGAGCGGGACCAGGCCGGACCTGGTCACATGACCCGGTGCAGCTGGCGAGGGAGGCGCGCGGCCTGCTGAGGGCGATCCGGGCCCGCCTGCGCAACCGGGACACCGCACTGATCGCCGCCGGGCTCACCTTCTACGCCGGGATCGCCGTCGTCCCGGCGCTGGTGCTCTCCCTGGGGCTGACCAGCTGGGTGGCCGGGGCCGACGAGGTGCGCGAGCTCGCCACCCGGCTGTCCGAGGTGCTGCCCGACGAGCTGGGCGCCCCGGCAGCGGTGCAGCGGCTGGCCGAGGCGGGCACCGGCCTCAGCGTCGTCGGTGCCCTGCTGACCCTGCTGCCGATCTCGCTCTACGGCGAGGGGCTGCGCCGGGCGCTGCTGCGGTTCAGCCCGGCGCACGACCGGTTCACCGCCTGGCGGGGCCGGGCGCTGGCCCTGCCCCTGCTGGTGCTGGCACCGCTGCTGCTGTACCCGTTGCTGCTGGTCGCTGGGGTGCTCGCGCACCTGGCCGAGACCCCCGGGTTCGGCGCCGCGGTCGGCGGGTTCGCCACCGGCTACTACTCGGTGCTGTTCGCGCTCACCCTGCCGCTGGTGTGGATCTTCCGGGTCGTCGCGGCCAGCCGGCTGGGCTGGCGGGCGGTGCTGTCCGGGGCGCTGTTCACCGCCGCCTGCCTGTCCGGCTTCCTGCAGGGGTTCGTGCTGTTCCTGGCCCTGCCGCTGGACCTCGGCGCCCCGTTCGGCGGCCTCACCGTGGTCGGCGGCGTGATCGCCATCGGGTTCTGGCTGTTCCTGCTCCAGTTCGTCCTCATCGGCGGCTGGTTGTTCACCCAGGCCCTGGACGAGCGCCTCGACCGCGGGACACCGGTTCAGAGCTGACGGACGGCGATGCCCGGGTAGTCGAGCACCAGCCCGGACGGGTCGAACACCAGCTGGCAGCTGAAGTCGAAGGCCGGGGACTTGTAGTGGAACTGCCGGTGGGCCCCGTCGTCGTGCAACCGGGTGTAGGACTGCTCGAGCCGGTCGACGCCCAAGCCCACGGCCCGCACGTAGGCGGCCGGCGCGGACGCCCGCCGCCCCACCGCCAGGTCGAGCCGGTGCACGGGCAGTGCGTTGGTCATGGCCGAGGACTCCAGGTCGACGTCCTGGCAGCCGTCCAGGTCCGGTGCCCGGAGCCCGTCGACGTGCCAGCGGCCGTCGCCGATCGAGTCCAGCGTGGTCCTGCGGGCACCCATCGACGACCGCCCGGTGACCACCGCCCGGCGAGTGGCCCAGGCGGCGTCGAGATCGAGGGTGTAGTCGACGGTCCAGGCCACGCCGGCCTCGACCGCCGTGGTGCAGCCGACCACCTGCCAGCCCCCGCCGGACCGCCGGAAGTGCACCACCTCGAAACCGGTGCGGGCCTGCTGGTGGCGCCATGCGGCAACGGCCGGCGGGTCGACGAAGCTCACGTCGGCACCCCGCTCCTCGGCCCAGCCGGCGCGCGCTCCACCGGGCCGCCCAAGCTACCCGGGCACCCCGTGCTCCACCAGCACTCAGTGGGCGACCGGGTGCTCCTCGATCAGCCGGTCGCGCTGCTCGTCGACGTCCCATTCCGGCTCCGGCAGCCGGGGCTGCAGCTCGGTCAGCGTCTCCAGCAGCAGCCGGCCGACCGCCCAGTTGCGGTACCACTTCCGGTCGGCCGGGACGACGTACCACGGTGCGGTGTCGGTGTCGGTGCGCTCCAGGGCGGTGGCGTACGCCTGCTGGTACTGCGGCCACAGGGCCCGCTCGTCGATGTCCGCGGGGTCGAACTTCCAGCGCTTGCTCGAGTCGTCGAGGCGGGCCAGCAGGCGCTGCTTCTGCTCCCACGGCGACAGGTGCAGCAGCACCTTGACCACCGTGACGTCGTCGGCGACGAGCTGGCGCTCGAACCGCACGATCTCCCGGTAACGCCGCTCGATCACCTCCGGGGTCGCCAGCTCGCGCACCCGGCCGATCAGCACGTCCTCGTAGTGCGAACGGTCGAAGACACCGACCTTGCCCGGCCCGGGCAGCGCCCGGCGCACCCGCCAGAGGAAGGAGTGCCGCAGCTCCTCCGGCGTCGGCGCGCCGAAGCTCGCCACCGCCACCCCGTGCGGCTCCATCGCGCCGACGACGTGCTTCACCACGCCGCCCTTGCCGCTGGTGTCCATGCCCTGCAACACCAGCAGGACCCGCCGTCGGCTGCCGCCGCTGCCCTCCGCGTAGAGCCGCTGCTGCAGCTCGGCCAGGTGGGTGGCGTCCAGCCGCGTCGCCTCCCGGGTGCGCTCCTTGTCGCCGGGCGCCAGTGGCGTCGACCGCGGGTCGATCTCGCGCAGCTCGATCGGGGCGGCGGGGACGCGCAGCGCGCGGCGCAGGGAGTCGGGCATGCCCGGGAGCCTAGGGACGCCGCTCAGCAGGATGGGACGGCGGTGATCTCCTCGACCAGCAGGTCGGGCAGGTCGGCGTGGTGGAGCACGACCAGGCTGCTCACCGCCCGGGTGAGGACGACGTAGAGCCGGTGCAGCCCGCGCGGCTCCGCGGCGACGATCGCGGCCGGCTCCACCACCACGACGTGGTCGAACTCCAGCCCCTTCACCAGCCCGGCCGGGACGACGGACACCCGGGCCGGCGCCGAACCGTCGTCGGCCAGCGGCGTCACGTCCAGCCCGGCCGCGGTGAGCACCCCGACCACCTCGGCGACCGACGCGTCGGCGCAGACCACCCCGGTCGACCCGGCTCTGGCCGCCAGCTCGCCGACCACCTCGGCCAGCGGCCCGGCCAGCGTGCCCACCGGCCGCAGCTGCAGCGCCCCCGGCTCCCGGCGGGCCGCGGTGGCTGCGGCCAGCCCGGGGGCGATCGCCGGCAGCAGCCGGTTGGCGAAGTCCAGCACCTCGCCCGGCACCCGGTAGCCCCGGGTGAGCGGCCGCACGGTCGTGGCCGGCCGGCCGAGCGCCGTCAGTGTCTGCGACCAGTCCGCCACCGACCACGGGCTGGTGGCCTGGGCCAGGTCGCCCAGCACGGTCAGCGAACCCGCGCCCAGCCGGCGGGCGACGGCGCGGCACTCCATCGGGGAGAGGTCCTGCGCCTCGTCCACCACCACGTGCCCGTAGCCCGGGGTGCGCTCCAGCATCCCGGCCACCTCGTCGACCAGCACCGCGTCCGCGGCGGTCCACCGCGCGGCGCGCACCGACCGCGGCGGCTTCGGCCAGTGCATCAGCGCCTGCTCCTCCTCGGTCAGCACGCCCCGGGCTGCCCGGGCCAGCCGCTCGGGGTCGGTGAACAGGTCGTGCACGAGACCGGCGGCGTCCACCGCCGGCCAGACGGCGTCGCAGAAGGCCCGCACCTCGGCGCTGCGGGCGGTCCGCCGGGTCTCCGCGTCGGTCGGGCTGCCCCCACCGGCCTCCTTCAGCCGCCGGGCGTACTCGGCCAGCCCCATCGCCAGCCGCTCCCGGCCGGCGGCGTAGTGCACCAGCTGCTGGTCGTCGACCCCGGAGGTCCCGGCCCGGCGCAGGTCGTCGACGAAGCGCTTGAGCCGGTCCTCACCGATCCGGTACTTCCGCCCGGACAGCGTCACCTGCACCGAGTCCGTCGGCTTGCGGATGCCGCCCCACAGCGCCCGGCGCAGCACTTCGGCCATCCGCGGATCGCCCTTGAGGACGGCGACCGCCGGCTCGTCCTGGGCGCGCACGGTCACCCGGGCGGTGAGGCTCGCGACCGTCGCCTGGTCGACCTCCACCTCGCCCAGCGCCGGCAGCACCTGCTCGATGTACCGCAGGAACGCCCGGTTCGGCCCGACCACCAGCACACCGGTGCGGGCCAGCTGGTCCCCGTGCGTGTAGAGCAGGTAGGCCGCCCGGTGCAGCCCGACCGCCGTCTTCCCGGTGCCCGGGGCGCCCTGCACGCAGATCGACTCGGTCAGCGGCGCCCGGACGATGTCGTCCTGGTCGGGCTGGATGGTGGCCACGATGTCGCGCATCGGGCCGCTGCGCGGGCGCTCGATCTCCTGCCGGAGGAGCTCACCGGTCCCGCCGTCGTCCTGGCCGTCGGCGAGCAGTTCGTCCTCGTAGCTGGTCAGCTCGCCGTCGGCGAAGCCGAACCGGCGACGGCGCAGCAGGCCCTGCGGTTCGGCGGCGCTGGCCTGGTAGAACGGCCGGCTCATCGGAGCCCGCCAGTCGATGACGACCGGGTCGCCGGCCGCGTCGCGCACGTGGCGGCGGCCGATGTGGAAGGTCTCCGGGTCGGTGCCACCGGCAGCGTCGGTGCGGCCGAAGAAGGCCGGGACGCCCGGGTCGGCGGCGAGCGCGAGCAGTCGCTCGGCGCGGGCGGCGCCGAGTCGCTCGGAGGCCCAGGCGTCGACGCCGGCATCGGCGACCGCGACGGCGGCGGCACGCATGGAGGTCAGGCACCCGGCGGCGTGGGCCAGGTGGTCGCGTTCGGCGGCGAGGACGGGATCGGCGGCGGTGGGGTGGGCCGGGGCGGACGGCGCGGACACGATCGGAGGACGCTACGCGCGGACCGTGCTCGGCTCAACCGACTTCCGGCACGACCCGCCGGACGATGTGTAGACCACCGGCATCTGGATCACCCACCAGTCATGGCCAGCGACCCGACTCCCCCCTCTGTCATCGGTGCGATCGCCCACGACCGCGACGGGAAGCCGCTGGGCACGGTCACCGCGGTCTACCTGGACGACGTGACCGAGCAGCCCACCTGGGTGGGCCTCACCCCGGGGACGCACGCCGCCCCGGACGACGACGAGGTCCCGCTCATCGCCCCGGTCACCGGGTCCCAGCTCGCGGAGGACCGGATGCAGCTGGCGGTCGACTCCGCCGCCGTCCACTCCGCGCCCCGGGCGACCCGGCCGGACCACCTGAGCCCGGAGGAGGAGACGGCGCTGCTCGAGCACTACCGCGGGTCGTCGACCACGCCGGCCCGGGGCGGCGACGGGAGTCTCGCCCGGCGCGGCGAGGACGTCCCTGCCCGGGGCGGCGACGGCACGATGACCCTCGCCGAGGAGCAGCTGGACGTCACGACCGTGGTCGAGCCCTGGACCCGGGCCGTGATCCGTATCGAGGAGGTCAGCGAGGAGGTGCTGGTGCCGGTGACGATCACCCGGCAGCGCGCCCGGATCGAGCACTTGCCGCTGGCACACGGCGACCGCGAGCCGGGCCAGGCGGCGACGGGCGAGCGGCAGCCCTCCCGGAGCACCGGCTGGGTCACCCTGTACGCCGAGGAGCCGCGGGTGTCCCTGGAGCGGGTGCCGGCCGAGCGGGTACGGCTCACCACGACGTGGGAGACCGAGCAGTCGTCGGTCACCGAGCAGCTGCGGCACGAAGAGGTCGATCTCTCCACCGCCGACACGCCGCGCGACTGAGTCGCCGCCCCGGCCGGTCAGCCGGCCGGGGCGCCGAGCCACCAGTCCAACCCGGCGCTCACCAGCTCCGGGGTGAGCACGTGGCCACCGGCGAACTCCTCGTAGGTCACGTCGTAGCCGTCGGCGAGCAGCTCGGCCGACACCCGCCGTCCGCACCGGTCCACCGGCAGCACCGGGTCCTCGGTGCCGTGGCTCAGCCAGAACCTCGCCCGGCCGTACCGGCCCGGCGAGGAGACGAAGCCCGGGGAGAACGCCAGCACGGCGGCGGCCAGGTCGCCGTTGGCCACCCCCAGCGACAGCGCGTAGGAACCACCGTCGGAGAAGCCCGACATCGCCACCTGGCTGACCGGGCAGCCGGCGAAGACCTGCGCGAGCGCCGCGTCCAGGACGGCGACGTCCCGGCCCAGGCCGCCGTCGATCAGGTCCCACGTGGTGCCGGTCGAGGTCGGGGCGAGCACCAGCACGTCCCGGGCGGTGACCAGCTCGGCGACGGCGGCCAGCGACTGCTCCGCCGTCCCCCCGGCACCGTGGAAGAACACCAGCAGGGGGCGCGGCCGCGGATCGCCGGGCGGGACGGCGAGCAGCGCCTCCGCGCCGGGCCCGAGGTCGAGCCGGGTGACCCCCGGACCGGGGGCGGTGCCGGTCGGCTGGTCGGGGCGGCTGTCGAGGCGGCCGTCCGCCGCGCGTGAGGAAGGAGACACCACGCTCCCCTACCCCCGGACGGCGCGCCTGCACGGCCGAGGGCAGGGTGGGGTGGTGCCCGAGACGATCCCTGACTCCATGCTCGCCGGACGGCTGAACGTCCGGACCCGCGACTTCGCCGTCACCGAGGTGCCCGTGCCGACCCCGGGCCCCGGTGAGGTGCTGGTCCGGGTACGTGCCGCCGGCGTCTGCCTGTCCGACGTGCACCTGATCGAGGGCGAGCTGACCCCGCTGTTCCTCCCCGGGGACACGGTGACCCTGGGCCACGAGGTGGCCGGCACCGTCGCGGCGCTGGGCGCCGGCGTGACCGGCTGGGCCGACGACCAACGGGTGCTGCTGCAGGCCGGGGAGGAGCGGCACGGCGTGGTGCACACCCGCGGCGTCGACTACGACGGCGGATGGGCGCAGTACGCCGTCGCCCGGGCCGACACGCTGGTCGCCGTCCCCGACGACCTGCCGCTGGAGCAGGCCTGCATCGTGCCGGACGCGGTCTCCACCCCGTGGGCGGCGATCACCGCCACGGCCGGGGTCCGGCCGGCCCAGCCGGTCGGCGTCTGGGGCATCGGCGGGCTGGGGGCGCACGGTGTGCAGCTGCTCCGGCTGGCCGGTGCGGCGCCGATCATCGCCGTCGACCCGGTGCCGGCCGCCCGGGAACGCGCGCTGCAGTTCGGTGCGGACCTGGCGCTGGACCCGGCCGAGGACGACCTGGTCGACCAGGTGCGCGCGGCCACCGGCGGCGCCGGACTGGCGTTCGCCTTCGACTTCGCCGGCGTCGCCGCGGTTCGCGAGCAGGCGGTGCGCGCGCTCGGCGTCGGTGGCGCGCTCGTGCTGGTCGGACTGACCAGGCAGCCAGTGACGATCAAGGACGGCACGGCGTTCAGCTACTTCGGGCAGAAGGTGCTGGGCCACTACGGGTCGATGCCCGAGCACGTCGTCGAACTGGTGCAGCTGGTGCGGCACCACCGGATCGACTTCGCCCGCTCGGTCAGCGACACCCTGCCGCTCAGCGAGGCGGCGACCGCGGTCGAGCGGCTGTCGAGCAAGGAGGGCAACCCCATCCGGCTGGTCCTGCAGCCCTGAACTGATGGGGCCGAAGTCGCGACTTTGGCCCCTCCGGAGTCACCCCGTGTGACGTGAGTCATACGGCGGGTGGCGGCGCTCGACGGTCGCCGGGCCGGGTCCGGCGCCGCTCTCTCGTCGGGCCTCGCGGGGGTGGTCAGCTGCACCCGGACGCCGGTCGCGGCGGCCACTCCTCCGACGACGCAGGAGCCGCGCGGTGACCCAGACCCTGGACCCGACCGACACCACGACCACCGACGCCGACGACCCGGGCAGCCGGGTCGGGGCCTGGCTGGAGGAGTTCCAGTCGGCCCTGACCGCCCGGGACGTCGACCGGGTGGCCGAGCTCTTCGCCCCCACCTGCTTCTGGCGCGACCTGGTCGCCTTCAGCTGGAACATCACCACGGTCGAGGGGCAGGACGGCGTCCGGGACCTGCTCCAGGCCACGCTCGACCGCACCGACCCGCAGGGCTTCCGGGCCAGCGAACCGGCCACCGGCGCCGACGGCGTCGACGAGGCGTGGATCGCCTTCGAGACGGCGGTCGGCCGCGGCCGCGGGCACCTGCGGCTGCAGGACGGCAGGGCCTGGACCCTGCTGACCACGCTGTTCGAGCTGACCGGGCACGAGGAGCCGGTCCGGGCCCGGCGGCCGATGGGCGCCGAGCACGGTGTCCACCGGGACCGGGAGACCTGGCGGGACCGCCGCGAGCGGGAGGCCCGCGAGCTCGGGTACGAGACCCAGCCCGTCGTGCTGGTCGTGGGCGGCGGGCAGGGCGGCATCGCCCTCGGGGCCCGGCTCCGCCAGCTCGACGTCCCGACGATCGTGATCGACAAGCACCCGCGCCCGGGTGACCAGTGGCGCAGCCGCTACAAGTCGCTGTGCCTGCACGACCCGGTCTGGTACGACCACCTGCCCTACATCCCGTTCCCGGACAACTGGCCGGTCTTCGCCCCCAAGGACAAGATCGCCGACTGGCTGGAGTCCTACACCCGGGTGATGGAGCTGGACTACTGGGCGAACACCCGGGCGATCAGCGCCGCCTACGACGAGAAGACCGCCGAGTGGACGGTCACCGTCGAGCGGGACGGCGTGCCGGTGGTGCTGCGCCCGCAGCAGCTGGTGCTGGCCACCGGGATGTCGGGGAAGCCCAACGTCCCGGTGCTGCCCGGACAGGACGTCTTCCGCGGCGACCAGCACCACTCCTCGGCCCACCCCGGGCCGGACGCCTACCGGGGCAGGCGCTGCGTCGTCATCGGCTCGAACAACTCGGCCTTCGACATCTGCGGGGCGCTCTGGGAGAACGGCGCCGACGTCACGATGGTCCAGCGCTCCTCGACCCACATCGTCCGGTCGGACTCGCTGATGGAGATCGGGTTGGGCGCGCTGTACTCCGAGGAGGCCGTGGCCGGCGGCATGACGACGGAGAAGGCGGACCTGACGTTCGCCTCGCTGCCCTACCGGATCATGCACGAGTTCCAGATCCCGCTGTACGACCAGATGCGGGAGCGGGACGCCGACTTCTACCAGCGGCTCGAGGCGGCCGGGTTCGACCACGACTGGGGCGAGGACGGGTCGGGCCTGTTCATGAAGTACCTGCGCCGCGGCTCCGGCTACTACATCGACGTGGGCGCCGCCGACCTCGTCGCGAACGGCGACGTCCGGCTGGTCCGGGGCCAGGTCGACCACCTGACCGAGGACTCGGTCGTGCTGGCCGACGGCACCGAGCTCCCGGCCGACCTGGTCGTCTACGCCACCGGGTACGGGTCGATGAACGGCTGGGCCGCCGACCTGATCAGCCAGGAGGTCGCCGACCGGGTGGGCAAGGTGTGGGGCCTGGGCTCGGACACCGCCAAGGACCCCGGGCCGTGGGAGGGCGAGCAGCGCAACATGTGGAAGCCCACCCAGCAGGAGGCGCTGTGGTTCCACGGCGGCAACCTGCACCAGTCCCGGCACTACTCGCTCTACCTGGCACTGCAGCTCAAGGCCCGGCAGGTGGGCATCCCGACCCCGGTGTACCGGCTCCAGGAGACCCACCACACCTGCTGAGGGGCCGGAATCGCGACTTCGGCCCCTCAGGTGCGGTCGGTGGGCTCCACGATGTGCACCCTGACGGCCCGGAACTGGGCCGGGGTCTCCAGCAGCACGGCCTTGGTCGGCTCGCCGACCTCCAGTGCAGGCAGGCGCGGGAGGTCGGCCAGCCGGCGGAGTCGCGGGTCGGTGAGCACCTCCGCGGCCAGGCCCTTGTCCCCGCCCGGGGCCAGGCCGGCGAGCGTGCCGGCGTGCGGCAGCAGCACCCGGGCGGCGGTGTCCGCGGCATGGCTGACGACGGCGTCGGTCTGGTGCCCGCGCCGCCGGGCGAACCGCTGCTGCGACCACCCGCCGGCGGCGGTGCGGCCCTGCACCTGGCGGGAGTCGACCTTGGAGACGACGAGTTCCGCGCCGTCGAACACCCCGACCGCCCAGCGGCCGCGCCGGACCAGCAGGACGGCGGTGCGCCGCGGCACCTTGGCCGCGGCGCTGAAGGCGGTCAGCGGCGCGGGGCCCGGCGTCCAGCCGTAGGGGGCGGTCAGCCGCACCGTGGTGGTGTCCTGGCAGGTCACCGTGACCACGCCCGCCTCGTCGGCCCGGACGTCGGTGAACGCGCCGTGCCGCCGGACGACGCCGTCCAGCCAGCGGTCCAGCCGCTCCGGGGCGACCCCGAGCGATCGCCCGCCACCGGCGGCGGGGCGGGGTGCGGTCACCGGCCGAGCATCCCAGCCGCACGTCGTCCCGGCCTGCTCCCGGGTCCGACCCCAGGCCCCGGATAAGGGTTCTCCTTCAGTGCGCCAACGCCGGGGAGGCGGCGTGCTCGGCCGGCACGTGCAGGGTCCGCTGCCACAGGGCGACCACCACCGCCGCCAGTCCCGCCGCCACCGTGGCGACCAGGAAGCTGGCGTTCGCGCCGACCGTGTCCACGATCTTCCCGGCGGCCGACGCCCCGATCGCCACCCCGAGGGCGAGGGCGGTGCCGATCCAGGTGAACGCCTCGGTGACCGCGGAGCGGGGCACCAGCACCTCGGCCAGGGTGAAGGCACTGATCAACGACGGTGAGACGGCGATGCCGGCGACCACCACGAGCGGCAGCATCAGCCAGTAGCTGGTGACCAGCACCAGCGGCACGGTCAGCACGGTGAGGACGACGAGGGCGGCGACCAACCGGTGCCGCAGCCGCACCTTCCAGTGCACGACGCCCCAGCCGATGCCGGCGAACATCGAGCCGGCGGCCAGGCCGGCGATGAGCAGACCGGACAGCGAGCGTTGACCGACCTCGTCGGCGAAGGCGACCAGGCCGATCTCCAGGGCACCGAGGATGGCGCCGACCGCGGCCCCCACCACGAACAGCACCCGCAGCCCCCGCACCCGGATCGCCGACGCCCCGCGCCGGTGCCCGTGCGCGGCCGGGGGCGGCTCGGTGTGCCCCTGCGCGGCGAACAGCAGGCTGCCGACGGCGGCCAGCGTGAACGCGGTGACGACCCCGGAGGTGGTGTGCCCGGTGGTGGACAGGAAGGTGACCAGCACCGGCCCGACGATGAACACGAACTCGTCGACCACCGACTCCATCGCCAGGGCGGTCGGCAGCCGCGGGGTGCCGCGGAGCAGGTGGGTCCAGCGCACCCGGATCATCGAGGAGACCGGCGGGATGCTCGCCCCGGCGGCGGCGGCGGAGAGGAACACCGTCCACAGCGGCCAGCCGCCGCGCACCGACCAGAGGAAGGCCACCCCCGAGACGACGAAGATCGCCAGCACGCCCAACAGCACCCGCCGCTGGGCGTGGGTGTCGGCCAGCCGGCCGATCACCGGCCCGGCGATCGCGGTGGCGATCGCGCCGACCGCGGCCACCGCACCGCCCAGGCCGTAGGAGCCCGTCTCGGACTGGACGAGCAGCACACTGCCCAGACCGATCATCGACAGCGGCAGCCGGCCGATGAACGCGGCCAGCACCATCGGCAGGGCATGCGGGGTCCGCAGCACGTGCAGGTAGGGGTTGGGCACGAGCGGACTGGCCTCCGTCACGGGGATGGGCACGCCCCCGCCACGCTAACCCGGCGGCATCGCCACCCGCGGGACGGGCACGGGAGCGTCGCCGGACGGGATCCCGGACGCGACGAGGTCCCGCCCCCCGACGACGCTGTCGGTGAGCGGGACCTCGTCCGAGGGTCGGCCACCGCGACGGCCGACCCGGTCCATGGGCCCCCGGAGGGGCGTGCCGCTAGGCCAGGCGGCTCTTGAGGATCTCCAGCTCGTCCCACATGGTGCTGGGCAGCTTCTCGCCGAACTTCTCGAACCACTCGGTGATCTGCGGGACCTCGGCCTGCCACTCCTGCTTGTCCACGCGCAGCGCCTGCTCGACCTGCTCGCGCGTCATCCCCAGACCCGAGACGTCGAGGGAGTCCGGCGTCGGCACGTGCCCGACCGGGGTCTCCTCGGCGGCCGCCGTGCCCTCGAGGCGCTCGACGACCCACTTGAGCACGCGGCTGTTCTCCCCGAACCCGGGCCACAGGAAGCCGCCGTCGTCGTCCCGGCGGAACCAGTTCACGTAGAAGATCCGGGGCAGCTTGCTGGCGTCGTGCTGCTTGCCGGTGTCGACCCAGTGCTGGAAGTAGTCACCGGCGTTGTAGCCGATGAACGGCAGCATGGCGAAGGGGTCGCGGCGGACGACGCCGACGGCACCGGTGGCCGCCGCGGTGGTCTCCGAGGAGAGCGTCGCGCCCATGAACACGCCGTGGTTCCAGTCCCGGGCCTCGCTGACCAGCGGGATCGTGGTCTTGCGGCGTCCGCCGAAGAGGATCGCCGAGATCGGCACGCCCTTCGGGTCCTCGTACTCCGGGGCCAGGATCGGGCACTGGGTGATCGGGGTGCAGAAGCGGCTGTTCGGGTGGCTGGAGGGCTCGTCGGAGTCCGGCGTCCAGTCCCGGCCCTTCCAGTCGGTCAGGTGGGCGGGGGCGTCGTCGGTCATCCCCTCCCACCAGATGTCGCCGTCGTCGGTCAGCGCGACGTTGGTGAACACCGAGTTGCCCTGGTCGATGGTGCGCATGGCGTTGGGGTTGGTGTCCCAGCCGGTGCCCGGGGCGACGCCGAAGAGGCCGTACTCGGGGTTGAGGGCGTAGAGCCGGCCGTCCTCGCCGAAGCGCATCCAGGCGATGTCGTCGCCGAGGGTCTCGACCTTCCAGCCGGGGATGGTCGGCTCGAGCATCGCCAGGTTCGTCTTGCCGCAGGCCGACGGGAAGGCCGCGGCGACGTAGTACGTCTTCTGGCGCGGGCTGGTGAGCTTGAGGATCAGCATGTGCTCGGCGAGCCAGCCCTCGTCCCGGGCCATGACCGAGGCGATGCGCAGCGAGTAGCACTTCTTGCCCAGCAGGGCGTTGCCGCCGTAGCCGGAGCCGTAGGACCAGATGGCCCGCTCCTCGGGGAAGTGCACGATGTACTTGGTGTCGCTGCACGGCCAGGGGACGTCGTTCTGGCCGGCCTCCAGCGGGGCGCCGAGGGAGTGCATCGCCGGCACGAACGGCCGGTCGGACCCCATCGCCTCGAGCACCCGGCCGCCGATCCGGGCCATGACCCGCATCGAGACCACGACGTACTCGGAGTCGGTGAGCTCGACGCCGAACATGGGGTTCTCGGCCTCGACCGGGCCCATGCAGAACGGGATGACGTACATCGTCCGGCCGCGCATGCACCCCCGGTACAGCTCGGTCATGACGGCCTTCATCTCGGCCGGTTCCATCCAGTTGTTGGTGGGACCGGCGTCGGCCTCGTCGACCGAGCAGATGAAGGTGCGGTCCTCGACCCGGGCGACGTCGCTGGGGTCGGAGGCGCAGTGGAAGGAGTTGGGCTTCTTCGCCAACCGGGTGAACGTGCCGGCGTCCACGAGCCGGGTGGTGAGCCGCTCCCACTCCTCGTCGGAGCCGTCGACCCACACCACCTGGTCGGGCTGGGCCAGCTCGGCCATCTCCTGCACCCAGGCGAGGAGTCGGGCGTGCGTGGTGGGGGCGTTCTCGAGACCTGGGATGGCCACGGAAGTCACGGCGTCTCCTCCTTCGGGTGCCGCCGGCGTGGGTGTCGCACCGGCGCTGGCGCTGTGTCGGCCCCCCGGCCGCGACGCTGGGGCCGGGGGATCGGGCCAGGCTACCGCCTGCCAGGCGTACGTCTAGAACGTCTACCTGAAGTGTGACGTACCTCCCCCCGGGATGCCATCGAGCCCCTCTCGGGTTGTCGGCGGTCGTGAGCACCCCTCAGCTCCTGCAGCCCCTGACCCTGCGCGGGGTCACCCTCCCCAACCGCCTCGCGGTGGCTCCGATGTGCCAGTACTGCGTCTCCGACGGGGTGGTCGGCGACTACCACCTGGTGCACCTGGGCCGCTTCGCCCTCGGCGGCTTCGGCCTGGTGATGGTGGAGGCGACCGGGGTGACGGCCGACGGCCGGATCAGCCCCGGGGACGTCGGCCTGTGGAACGACGAGCAGGTGCCCGGCCTCGCCCGGGTGGCCGCCTTCCTGCGCGAGCACGGCAGCGTCGCGGCCATCCAGCTGGCGCACGCCGGCGGCAAGGGCAGCACCCTGCGCCCGTGGGACGGCGACGGCCCGGTGACCGCGGACAACGCCCGCCCCGGCGACGTCCCGTGGACGCCGGTCTCCCCCAGCGGCGTGCCGATGGGCGAGGGCTGGCCGGCCCCCCGTGCGCTCACCACCGAGGAGCTGTCCGGTGTGCGCGACGCCTTCGTCGCCGCCGCCCGCCGGGCGCTGACCGCCGGGTTCCAGGTGGCCGAGGTGCACACCGCGCACGGCTACCTGCTCAACGAGTTCCTCTCCCCGCTGACCAACACCCGCACCGACGCCTACGGCGGGTCGCTGGAGAACCGGATGCGGTTCCCGCTCGAGGTGGTCGAGGCCGTGCGCGCCGTCTGGCCGGCCGACCTGCCGCTGATGGTCCGGGTCTCCGCCGTCGACGCGACCCGCGAGGGGACGACGCTGGCCGACACGATCGCCTTCTGCCGGGAGCTCAAGGCCCTCGGGGTCGACGCGGTCGACGTCTCCGGCGGGGGCATCGGCACCGGCTGGGAGCACCCGATCGGCTACGGCTACCAGGTGCCCTTCGCCGCCGCGATCAAGGAGCAGGTCGGCATCCCGACCATGGCCGTGGGCCTGGTCGTCGACCCGCAGCAGGCCGACGCCGTCGTCGCCACCGGCCAGGCCGACCTGGTCGCCGTCGCCCGGGAGGCGCAGGACGACGCGAACTTCGCCCTGCACGCCGCCCGGGCGCTGACCAGCTCCTACGACGCCTACCCGGTGCAGGCCGGCCCGCGGCTGGCCTCCCGCGACCGCCTGCTGGGTCGGTTGGGCCCGTGGACCGGCCCGGACCCGGTCCGGGTCCACGAGCCGGCCTCGACGCCTCGAGGCTGACCCCTCCGGGCCAGGGCCGCCCCCCAGGGGCTGAGCCACCTGCTCGACCGTGGAGCCGCGGCGCACCCCGGCTCCACGGTCGGCCGGTCAGCTCAGGCCTGCGGCGAGCGCCCGTAGGCGGGCCCGGTGGCGGCGAGGAAGCCGTCCCAGTCGCCGGGCGCCGGCCGGTCGCCCACCTCGGCGTCGAACTTGTCCAGGTACCAGTGCCAGCCGAGCACGTAGTCGGTGACCTCGGTGCCCGGGGCGAAGAGCTGGGTGAACAGCAGCACCGTCTCGCCGTCCCGGGCGGTCAGGTCCAGTTCGACCCGCCAGCCCTCCTCGGTGTCCCAGTCGACCACCAGCCGGTGCGGCGCCGCGCACTCCACGATCCGCATCGGCTCGCCGATCGGCGCCTCCTCGTGCGTCATCGTGAAGGTGCCCGAGCCGCCGGCCCGGCGCTCTCCCTCGTACGTGCCGATCCAGCGGGCCATCCGGTCGGGCTCGGTGAGCGCCGCCCAGACGTCGTCGATCGGGTCCGGCCAGCTGCGGCGGAACTGCAGCCGCACGCCCTCGGGCAGCTCGGTGACCTGCCCCAGCCGCTCGTCCGGTGTCGTCATCGACCGTCCTCCTGCGTTCGGGCCCGCCGTCCGCGGGCGATCTCGGTGTCCAGCGCGTCCAGCCGCTGCGCCCACAGCCGCCGGTAGGGGGCCAGCCAGGCGTCGAGCTCCGACAGCGGCCGCGGGTCCAGCGCGTACACCCGGCGCTGCCCCTCGGCCCGGACCTGCACCAGTCCGGCCTCGCGGAGCACCCGCAGGTGCCGGCTGATCGCCGGGCGGCTGACCGGGAACTGCCCGGCCAGCTCACCTGCGCCCTGCTCCCCGGCGGCGAGCAGGGCGACGATCTGCCGCCGGGTCGGGTCGGCCAGGGCCGCGAGTGCCTCCACGACCAGATGTGTAACAGGTGGCTTACTTAACTGTCCAGTTACGCACGTTCGGACGGCGCACCACCGGGGCACGGTCGGACCATGACCGTCACCGATCCCGACGTCCCCGACCCCCTCAACGACCCGCGCACGCTGCAGGCCGACCCCGGCGCCCTCGGCGAGGGCGAGGACCTCGCCTCCACCGAGGACGACCAGGTCTCGACCGGCGAGGACGAGCTCGCCTCGTCCCGCACCGAGGCCGACGAGGCCGGCGGCGGTGACGTGACCGGCGGCTTCGCCGGCGCGGTGGGCGAGGCGCCGACCAACGACCAGACCTGAGACGGAACGGTCCGACCCGGGTGTCACCCGCCCGTGGGCGGGGTAGCGCGACGAGGTCAGATCCCGAGGCTCAGCAACGGCCCCATGCGCACTCCTGAGGAGGACCCATGGCCACCGGTGAGACCGGCTTCGCCGACGTCACGTTCGACCTGATCTCCGTCCAGTACCACTCCCTGAAGGCAGGGCACGACTACGGCCAGTACGTCCGGGATGCCGAGAACGCCGGCCTGGACGACGTCGCCTCGTTCTTCCGCGAGGTGATGGAGCAGGACTCGCAGCGCGCCGAGCGCGCCCACGAGCTGCTCCGCACGCTGGCGGGCACCGAGCACGGCGGCCCAGCCACCACCTGACGCCGTGCTCCACCAAAATGGCCATTTTGGTGGATCGCAGGCGCCGGGAAATCCGGGTGCGACGGGACGGGCGCGGTACGTAACCTCTGCGGCCGTCCCGTCCCGACGCCCCTGGAGGTCTCCCGTGCACGCCCTGACCGAGGCGGCCATCCGCCGCTCGATGGTCAACTGCTCCCGGAGCGAGGCCGCCGCCCTCACGCCACCCCGCGACCTCGCCGAGCTGGACTGGGCGTCGCTGGACGTGCTCGGGTGGCGGGACGCGAAGGCCGAGCTGCGCGGCTACCTGGTGCACGAACGGGACGGCGAACCGGTCGGTGCCGCCCTGCGCGCCGCGGACACGAAGATGTCCAGCCGCCGCTCGGCGATGTGCCTGCTGTGCCACTCGGTGCAGTCGGCCGCCGACGTCTCGTTGTTCACCGCCCGGCGGGTCGGCGCGGCCGGGCGCAACGGCAACACCGTGGGCACCTACATCTGCGCCGACCTGGACTGCGCGAGCCGGGTGACCGCCGTCCCGCCGTCGGCCCTGCACCTGGACGAGGAGCTGCAGGCCCTCGCGGTCGAGGAGCAGGTCGTGGGGCTGCACAAGCGGCTGCAGGCCTTCACCGCCGACGTCACCCGCCGCTGACCGCCCGCTGCACTCCCCGAGCCGAGGGACGACGATGGGCCGGTGATCAAGACCCCGCTGACCCGCTGGTTCGACCTCGACGTCCCGGTCTTCGGTGCTCCGATGGCCGGGGTGGCCGGCGGCGAACTCGCCCGGGCCGTCTCCCTCGGCGGCGGGCTCGGCATGATCGGCGTCGGCTCGGACACCCCGGTGGAGTGGGTCGCCGAGCAGGCGCGGCTTCCCGCGGAAGCCGACGTCTCCTTCGGCGTCGGCCTGATGGCCTGGGCCCTGGAGCGGCGCCCCGAGCTGCTGACCGCGGCGATCGCCACCGAGCCGGCGCTGGTCTCGGTCTCCTTCGGCGACCCGGCGCCCTTCGTCGGGCCGCTGCACGACGCCGGGATCGCGGTGGCCACCGCGGTGAACTCACGCGCCGACCTGGACCGCGCCCTGGACGCCGGGGCCGACGTGATCGTGGCGCAGGGCACCGAGGCCGGCGGGCACACCGGGCAGCGGGCCACCCTGCCGCTGCTGCAGGAGGTGCTGGCCGCGACCGACCGGCCGGTGCTCGCCGCCGGCGGGGTGGCCACCGGAGCCGGCCTGGCCGCCGTCCTCATCGCCGGCGCCGCCGGGGCCTGGATCGGCACCCCGTTCCTGTCCTGCACCGAGGCGGCCAACACCCCGGCCGCCCGGGCGCGCGTCCGGGCCGCCGGGGGCGACTCCACCGTGCTGACCAGCGCCTTCGACGTCGCCCAGGGTCTGCCCTGGCCGGCTCGCTGGCCCGGGCGGGCACTGGCCAACGAGTTCACCCAGCTCTGGCACGGCCGGGAGACCGAGCTGCGCGGCGACACCGCGGCGGCCGACCTGGTCCGGCGGGCCCGGGAGGAGGGCGACCTGGACCACGCCCCGGTCTACGCCGGGGAGTCGGTCGGGCTGGTCACCACTGAGGAGTCGGCGACCGACGTCGTCCGCCGGCTCGCTGGCGGTGCCCGCAAGGCCCTGGAACGCGCTCCCCGCCTGCTCGGCTGAGCGGCGCTCTGCACGCGCTTCCCCCACTCTGCACGTGCTGCGACGCGTGCGAAGCGGCTGGAAAGCGTGCAGAGCAAGTGGGACCTAGACGGCGCAGCTGCCGTCCGTGCAGCCCTCGGCGGCGGGGACGGTGGTGAGCGGGTGGGTGTCGGCCCAGGCCCGCTCGAGCAGCTGCAGGAGCGTCTCGGCCGGCTGCGCCCCGGAGGCGCCGTAGGCGCGGTCGACGACGAAGAAGGGGACGCCGGTCGCGCCGAGCGCCCGGGCGGTCTCGATGTCGGCGTGGACGGCGGGCAGGTACCGGTGGTCGGCCAGCGCGGCGCGCACCTCGGCCTCGTCCAGCCCCACCTCGACGGCGAGGGGCACCAGCGCGTCCACGTCGAACACCGAGCGGCGCTCGGTGAAGTGCGCGTTCAGCAGCCGTTCCTTCATCGCCCCGCCCAGGCCCCGCTCGGCGGCGAGGTGGAGGAGCTGGTGGGCGAGGAGCGTGTTGCCGCTGACCCCATGGACGAGGTCGTAGTCCAGCCCCTCGGCGGCGGCGACCTCCTCGACCCGGCGCATCTGGCCGGCCATCTCCTCGACGCTGCGGCCGTACTTGGCCGCCAGCGCCGGCAGCGTCGGCTCGGTATGCCCCTCGGGCACGCTCGGGTCGAGCTGGAAGGAGCGCCAGACCACCTCGACCTGGTCGGCGTGCGGGAAGCGGGAGAGCGCGGTCTCCAGCTTGCGCTTGCCGATGTAGCACCACGGGCACACGACGTCGGACCACACCTCGACCTGCATGCCTCCCCAAACCCCCGGCCTGGCCACGGCATTCCGACTGCTCAGCCGGCGCGCTCCGCCAGGTGGACCTGCACCGGGGCGCCGGCCTCGCTCTTGCCGATCTGGGCGCAGAGCGCCTTCTTCAGCGGCAACCAGTGCGGCCCCCGACCCGAGGGCATCAGGGTGGCGGCGAACGGGTGGCCGTCCAGCGTCCCGGCGACGCGCACCGCCCGCCGGGTGCCCAGCACCTCTGCCGAACCGGGGAGCTCCAGGTAGGTGGGGAAGGCGCCGTCCTTGGCGATGACGCAGGAGAAGGCGGCGTCGACGGGCTGGGATGTGGTGGTCATGCAGGAGAGGACTGCCGACCCGCCGAGAACTCATCGGCGTCGCGTCAGGAGGCGGCCTCGACCGCCGGCACGTACTCGGCACCGATGCGGATGATCTCGGCAAGCCGCTCGCGGGCCCGGGTGAGCTCGGCGATCTGCCGGTCGATGCCGTCGAGCTGCTCGACCAGCCGGTCCATCATCGCCGGCGTGGCCACCCGGGTGTGCACGCACGGCAGCAGCTCCAGCACGTCCTTGCTGGTCAGCCCGGCGGCGTAGAGCTGCTGGATGAAGTGCACCCGGTCCACCGCGCCCTCCGGGTACCGGCGCTGACCGCTGGGGCTGCGCTCGGCCTCCAGCAGCCCCTGCTCCTCGTAGTAGCGCAACGCCCGCACGCTCACGCCCGCCGCGGCAGCGACCTCACCGATCCGCACAGGTCCTCCCGGTGGCCCAGATCACCCTTGCCTCTGACGTCAACGTCAGGTCTTAGCGTCCCCCACAGATCCCGCCGACACAAGGAGAACACCATGGACATCACCGGATCGGTCGCCCTCGTCACCGGCGCCAACCGCGGCCTCGGCCGCCACTTCGCCCAGCAGCTGCTCGAGCGCGGGGCCACGAAGGTCTACGCGACCTCCCGCCGCCCCGAGCTCGTCGACGTCCCCGGTGTGGAGGTGCTGCGGCTGGACGTCACCGACCCGGAGTCGATCGCCGCCGCCGCAGCAGCCGCCGGCGACGTCACGCTGCTGGTCAACAACGCAGGCCTCACGACCCGGGCCGACCTCGTCACCGGTGACCTGGCCGACGTCCGGCTGGAGATGGAGACGCACTTCTTCGGCACGCTGGGCGTCATCCGGGCGTTCGCTCCGGTGCTCGCCCGCAACGGCGGGGGCGCGATCGCCAACGTGCTCTCGGCGCTCTCCTGGTTCTCCACCGCCGGCGCCAACGCCTACAGCGCCGCCAAGGCCGCGGAGTGGAGCCTGACCAACGGCGTCAGGATCGAGCTCACGAAGCAGGGCACCTCGGTCACCGGGGTCGTGCTGGGAGCCGCCGACACCGACATGATGGCCGGCTACACCGGCCCGATGAGCGACCCGGCCGACGTCGTCCGGGCTGCGCTCGACGGCGTCCAGGCCGGCGACTGGGAGGTGCTGGTCGACGACTGGAGCCGGGGCGTCAAGGCCGCACTGGCCGCCGACCCGCGCGAGTTCTACAGCCCGCAGGCCTCCTGAGGGGACGCCTCCTCCCGGCGGGTCGCCGGGAGGAGGCCTGCCGCTGGGGTCAGCGGACGCCGACGAGGTCGACGACGAAGACCAGGGTGGCGCCGGGCTTGATGACGCCGCCGGCGCCACGCTCGCCGTAGGCCTTGTGCGGCGGGATGGTCAGCCGGCGGCGGCCTCCGACCTTCATGCCGACGATGCCCTCGTCCCAGCCCTGGATGACCATGCCGACGCCGATGCGGAACTCCAACGGGTCGCCGCGGTCCCAGGAGGCGTCGAACTGCTCGCCGCCGTCGTGGGTGACGCCCACGTAGTGCGCACTCACCAGGCTGCCGGCGGTGGCCTCGGGGCCGTCACCGACCACCAGGTCCTCGATCACCAGGTCGGACGGGACGGGCCCGGTGGGGGGCTCGACGTCGGGGCGGGCCAGCTCTGCCACGGGGGTCTCCTCGGGGTCGGCGCCAGGGCTCTCCCGGCGGTTCTGCCCCCATCCAACCCGCCCGGCGGCCTGGGGGCACAGCTGGCCTCCGGGGCCGGGCAGACCCCCGGAGGTAGGTTGCACGTCGCGGGTGGGTCGCTGGTGACCGCCGCCGAGCACAGCCCTGCCCGGGCTGTCCGGGTCCGCAGGCGTGCTGGTGTCCAGGCTGGAGGTGTGCGTGGCCCCCGATGCGACCTCGGCTGCGTCGGGTGCTCCCGGTGCCGCCGACATCTTCGCCGGTGGCGGCGAGACCGGCCGGCTGATGGCCGGGCTCGACTGGTCCGCCACGCCGGTGGGCCCGGTCGAGGGCTGGCCGGCGAGCCTCCGCTACGCCGTCCGCACCATCCTGGCCTCGCGCTTCCCCATGATCCTCACCTGGGGCCCGCAGTACACCCAGCTGTACAACGACGGCTACGCCACCCTGATCGGCGCCAAGCACCCCGGGGCCCTCGGTGGCGACCTGCGGGTCACCCAGGCCGAGGGGTGGGACGTCCTCCAGGGCCCGGTCGAGCACGCGATGACCACCCGGGAGGCCACCTGGCTGCCCCGGCTGCCGCTGCTGCTCGAGCGCGCCGGCTACCGCGAGGAGACCTACTTCACCGTCTCCCACGCCCCGGCGTTCGGCGACGACGGGCTGGTCGCCGGGATGCACGCCGTCTGCACCGAGGTGACCAACGAGGTGCTCGGCGAACGGCGTCAGCAGCTGCTGCACGAGCTCTCCTGCACCGAGGCCGAACGGGGCGACGAGCAGGCGGTGCTCGCCGCCCTGTGCCACACCCTGGGCAGCGATCCGCTCGACGTCCCGTTCGCGGCGGTCTACCTCGACGGGGGCGACGGCCTCCGGCGGGCCGGCACGGTCGGCTGCTCGGCCGAGCTGCTGCCCGCCTCCGTCGCCGACGCCGCCGAGCTGCCCGGACCGGTCGCCGGGCTCGGGCTGGTCGGCGGGTTCTGGCAGGACCCGGTCGGCGACGCCGTCGTGCTGCCGCTGGGCGGCGCCGTGGACGAGGAGCGGATCGGCGTCCTGGTCGCCGGGGTCAGCCCGAACCGCGCCCTGGACGCCGAGTACCGCACCTTCCTGGACCTCGTCGCCGGGCAGTTCACCAGCGCGTTGGGCAACGCCCGGGCGTTCGAGGACGAGCGGCGGCGAGCCGAGTCGCTGGCCGAGCTCGACCGGGCGAAGACGGCGTTCTTCTCCGACGTGAGCCACGAGCTGCGCACCCCGCTCACCCTGCTGCTCGGGCCGATCAGCGACGTGCTGGCCGACACCACCAGCCCGCTGCCCCGCGCCACCCGCGACCAGCTGGGCCTGGCCCTGCGCAACGGGCAGCGACTGCAGCGCCTGGTCAACGACCTGATGGACTTCGCCAGCATCGAGGCCGGCCGGGCCGGCGCGGTGCGCGTGCCGACCGACGTCGCCGCCTTCACCGCCGAGCTGGCCGGGGTGCTGCGGGCCGCCGCCGAACGGGCCGGACTGAGCCTGACAGTCGACTGCCCCCCGTTGGACCGCCGGGTGCACGTCGACCCGCGGATGTGGGAGAAGGTGGTGCTCAACCTGCTCTCCAACGCGGTCAAGTACACCTTCGTCGGCGGGATCGAGCTGACGCTGCGGGGCGGGGCCGATGCGGTGGTGCTCACCGTCGCCGACACGGGGATCGGCATCCCCGCAGCCGAACTGCCGCTGGTGTTCGACCGCTTCCACCGGGTGCAGGGGTCCCTGGCCCGCAACCGGGAGGGGACCGGCATCGGACTGGCCCTGGTCCGCGAACTGGTCGGCCTGCACGGCGGCACCGTGACGGTGGACAGCGAGCCCGGCGCCGGGAGCACCTTCACCGTCACGATCCCCTACGGCAGCCCCGACGCCCCCGCCGACCCGGCGTCCTCGGTCGCTCCCTCGGCCGCCGCGCACGGCACCGCCGCCTCCTGGATCGCCGACGTGACCCCCGACCAGCTGCCCGCCACCCCCGCAGGCGCCACCGCCACGGTGCTGGTCGTCGACGACAACGCCGACATGCGCACCTACCTCACCCGGCTGCTGGCGCCGATCTGGCGGGTCCGCACCTGCACCAACGGCGAGGAGGCGCTGGCGGCCGTCGCCGAGCAGCAGCCCGACGTCGTCCTCACCGACGTGATGATGCCGCGCGTCGACGGCTTCGAGCTGCTCCGCCGGCTGCGGGCCGCCCCGGCCACCTCCAGCATCCCGGTGATCATGCTGACCGCCCGGGCCGGGCAGGAGGCCGCGGTCGAGGGCTTCACGGCCGGGGTCGACGACTACCTCGCCAAGCCGTTCCAGGCCGCTGAGCTGATCGCCCGGGTGCGCGTCGCGGTCGAGCGCAGTGCAGGCGCCCGCGCCCGCGCCCGCACCGACGCCGGTCCCGTCCCCGCCCTCCCGCTGCCCCCGACGCCGGTCGTGCCGGCCGGACCGGCCGAGGTCCGCGCGCTGGTGCCGGCCTGCCGGCCGCCGGCCACCACCCCGGCACCGACGGCCGCACCGGTGCTCCGCGAGCACTGGCGGTTCCCCGCCACCCCCCGGGCGATCCCCGGGCTCCGGCGGGCCCTGCGCCGGGTGCTGATCGACGCCGGGCTGGACGAGGACCAGGTCTACGACCTGCTGCTAGCCGCCTGCGAGGCGGCCACCAACGCGGTCGAACACGCCCAGGACCCCACCGAGCCCGTCGTCGACGTGACCGTCGAGGCATCCGTGGACGGCGTGGAGATCACCGTGCGCGACCACGGGCAGTGGCGGGAACGGGTGCCGAGCATGGACCGCGGGCGCGGCTCGACGCTGATGAGCGCGTTCGCCGACATCACCGTCGTCCCCAGCCCCGAGGGCACGACCGTGACCATCAGGAGTCGCCCGGCGCCTCCGCCGCTCCACCCCGGCGGCTAGCTCCTCCGCTGCCTGCGCCGTCCCCCGCCGGCCGGCCCCCGGCAGCCGACACCTCGCGCCGGGACGCGCCGCCGGGCCCGAACCGGAGCCGGAGCCCACGGGGCCGCGGGTCGGCGTCCTCCTCGCCGTGCCGACCGGCCAGGGCCACGGCGATCGCGTAGAGGACGGCGGTCAGCGGTACGGCGACGACCGCCCCGGCGATCCCCCACAGCAGGCCGCCGACCGTGAGCGCGTAGACGATGCCCAGGGGGTGGAGGAACACCGTCCGCCGCATGATCAGCGGCTGCAGGAGGTTGCCCTCGACCTGCTGCACCACCACCACCGCAGCGAGCACCCACAGCGCCTCGGTCAGCCCACCCGAGGCGTAGGCCACCAGCACGGCGGCCAGCCCCGCCACGAAGGCGCCGACGACCGGGACGTACGCACCGAGGAAGGTGAGCACGGCCAGGGCGAAGGGCAGCGGCACGCCGATGAGCACCAGGGCCAGGCCGATGCCGACGGCGTCCATCAGCGCCACGACCGTGGTCCCCCGCAGGTAGCCACCCAGGGTCTTCCAGGCGCCGTTCCCGGCGGCGTCGGCAGCCGCACGCCGGTCGGCCGGCACGAGCCGGAGGCACAACCGCCAGATCCGGGCCCCGTCGTAGACCAGCCAGAAGGCGGTGAACAGGGCGAGGACCAGCGCGGCCGCGACGGAGATGGCCGTCGTGGCGCCGGACACCAGCATCCCCGGCCCGGGTGCGCCGGCCCCGGCCCCACTGGGGGCCACCTGGCTGATCAGCCCGTCGATGAGCGAGTTGACCCGCTGCGGGGACAGGCCGACCGTCTCGACCAGACTGCTGCGCAGCCGGTCCAGCCCGCTGGCCAGGGTGGGCCGCAGGCTGGCCAGCTGCCCGGCGACCTGCTGCTGCAGGAAGAAGACGACCCCGCCCAGCAGGGCGAGGAAGACCACCATCACCAGCCAGGTGGCCGCCAGGCGGGGCAGCCCGCCCCGGTCCAGCCAGGAGACGACCGGCCGCATGAGCGCGGTCAGCAGCAGACCGGCCAGGAAGGTGAGCACCACGGTGCCGAGCACGACGGCCAGCTGCACCGCGAAGTAGACGACGGCGCCGATCGCGAGCGTCCAGACGCACCACATCCCGGCGGTCCGGACCCCGGCGGGCACACCTGCGTCGGTCGCCGTCCCCGCCTGCCCACCGGCGGGCGGGTCGGTCGGCGAGCCTGCCGACGGGCGCTGATCGGGGTCCGCTGACACGTGCATCTCCTCCACCGGGGCGACTCGGGTCGGTGCGGGCCTCCCGTGGCTGAGGAGGTGGGCGAGTCGGGGCACCGGGCGGAGGCGTCTGCGACGCCGCCGGTCCCGGCACCCCTCCTGCCCGACCGCGCCGCCGCCGACACGCACGGCCGCAGCCGGTCAGCCCAGCGGGCTGCGCGGCAGCATGGTGTTGCTGATGATCCGCTTCTGGATCTCGCTGGTGCCCTCGAAGATCGTGGTCAGCCGCGCGTCCCGCCAGTGCCGTTCGACCTGCCGCTCGGTGGTGTAGCCGTTGCCGCCGTGCAGCTGCATGGCCTGGTTGGTGACGCGCACCGCCATCTCGGTGGCCTGCAGCTTCACCATCGCCGCCTCCTTCTCGCACGGCACTCCCTCGTCGAGCAGGTGCGCCACCTGGCGATAGAACGCCCGCGCCTGTTCCACCTGGGCGGCCATGTCGGCCAGCGTGAAGCGCAGCGCCTGGAAGTCGCCGATCGGGTGGCCGAACTGGGCGCGCTCCTGCAGGTAGAGCACGCAGTCCTCGACCGCGGCCCGGGCCAGGCCGACGGCGCGAGCGGCGGTGTGCACGCGGGCGGTGTTCAGGAAGGCCTGCGCCTCGCGGAAGCCGGCGCCGGAGTCGCCGCTGCTGTCGGACCCTCCGCCCTCGCCCGGGCCGACGATCAGGTCCGCGGCCGGGATGCGGACCCCGTCGAAGGTGAGGTCCCAGGTCAGGAAGCCGTGGTAGCCGACCTTGTCGATGGCGTAGCCGGACAGCCCCGGCGGGAACGAGCCGCGCTCCTTGACCAGCAGCAGGTTCCGCAGGCCGCGGGAGCGGGACTCCCCCGGCTGCGGGTCGGCCACCCGGACCAGCACCTGGATGAAGTCGGCGGCCTTGGCGTTGCCGCACCAGCGCTTGCGCCCGGTGACCACCCACTCGTCGCCGTCGCGCACCGCGCGGGTCTGCACGTTGGCCAGGTCCGACCCGGCCTCGGGCTCCGACAGCGCCACCGCGCCGATCCAGGAGCCCCCGGCACTGCGCCGCAGCAACTCGCGGCGGCGGTCGGGGTCGGCGACCGCCGTCCCCATGCCCTGGGACCGGGCCAGGATGCTGGCCACGCTCATCCACGCCCGGGCCAGCTCCTCGCTGACCATGCAGTACTCGAAGACGCCGAGCCCCAGCCCACCGTCGGCCGCGGGGACGGTGACGCCGAACCACCCCAGCTCACCGAGCCGCTCGAGGAGGTGCTGCGGGATCTCGCCCTTCTGCGGGTCGAGCTCGTTCGCGACCGGCAGCACCTCGTCCATGGCGAACCGGCGGGCCTGCTCCATCAGCGCGGCCCGCTCGGGCGTGTGCCACGGGGAGTGCAGGACGGGTGGCTCGGGCAGCCAGGTGTCGTCGGTCTCGGCGGGGCGGCTGGCGGTCGACGTCATCGTCGGTGCCTCCTGGGTCGGGTTCCGGTCCGCCCTACTGTCGGGTAACAACGTGCCCGACGCACCCCTACGTGACCGAGGCAACACAGCCATCGCGTGACGGACCGGCCCGCTCAGCGAGCGCGGGAGCGCGCCCACCGGGTGTCAACGCCCCTGTCGTCCCTGGACAGCTCGCGCGGTGAGGAGCACCGAGGTCACCAGGACGGCACAGGCAGCCGCGGTGAGGACGAAGCTCGCGAGGCGGCTCCCTGGTGGCGCCTGCAGCGTGGTCATGACCGTCAGGAAGACCGAGACGGCCAGCCCGGCGATCATGGCCCGTCTCGTGTGCAGCGTCCGTCTGGTCATGGGTGCTCCTGTTCGGTGGGTGACAACGTAGGCCGCATCTCGCCCGGCCGCCGGTTCCACGACGATGTCCATCCGGTGCGTCACGACGCGCCGTCACGCTCCGGGGCGGGGGCCTCCCCCGGATCCCCATCGCCTTGACCCCCTCCGGTGGGCGGGACGAGCGTGCGCCTGGTCCGGAGGGGCCCGTGCCCCTCCGCCGGTGTGACCGGAGGTGCGACATCGCCGTCTACCTGTACCGCTGCCCCGACCACGGCACGACCGAGACCCGGTGCGCGATGGGCGCCGCCCCCGCTGCGGTCGAGTGCCCGGCCTGCGGGTCGACCGCCGCGCGGGTGTTCACCGCTCCCCGCCTCTCCTTCGGCTCCCCGGTGCGCCGGGCCCTGATCGAGCGGACCGAGCGCACCGGCGACCAGCCCGACGTCGTCTCCGCCCCGCCTCCGGGGCCGCGTCCCGGCCGACGGGCCGACGTGCTGCGCAACCCGGCGCTGAGCCGGCTGCCCCGGCCCTGAGGGCGGGCCCTCCGCAGATCCCGATCGACTGCACGAGAGGGGAGGGGCCGAGATGGCCAGTGTCGGCCTGCTGTACGTCGGAGCGGTCCTGATCGTCAACGGCCTGATGCTCCTGGGCCGGGTGGACGCCCGGGCGGCCGCACCGCTGAACTTCTTCGTCGGCGCGCTGCAGGTGTTCACGCCCACCTACCTGATCATCACCTCCGGCGGCGACCCGGACGTGGTCCTCGGCGCCTCCGGGCTCTACCTGTTCGGCTTCACCTACCTCTACGTGGGCCTGAACCTGACCCGCGGCCTGGACGGCACCGGGCTCGGCTGGTTCTCCGCCTTCGTGGCGGCCTGCGCCGTGGTCTACGCGGGGCTGAACTTCGGCCGGCTGGACGACCCGGCCTTCGGGGTCATCTGGCTGTACTGGGCGGTGCTGTGGGCGCTGTTCTTCCTGGTGCTCGGGCTGAAGCGGGAGGAGCTCACCCGGTTCACCGGGCTGGTCGCCGTCGTCGCCGGGGTCTTCACCTGCGCCGTCCCCGCGTTCCTGCTGCTGACCGGCGTGTGGGCGGAGAACGTGACGACGGCGGCGATCGTGCTCGCCGTCGTCCTGCTGCTCTCCCTGGCCCTGTTCCCCGCGTTCCGCGACCGGCGCAGCACACAGGTGCACGGCAACGTCGTGGAAGAGCAGCCCGTGCCGGACGCGCCCGCCGACCGGCGGAGGTGAGGCCCGCCCCCGAGCCGTCGGCCGACCGCCCCGCAGCCAGACCCGAGCCCAGGAGCCAGACCATGCCCGAGCGCCTGTTCCCCCTCGACTCCAGCAAGCCGTTCACCGAGCAGCAGCACATCGGCCACAACCGCTGGCACCCCGACATCCCCGCCCAGGTGACCGTCCGCCCCGGGGACACCTTCCGGGTCGACTGCCGCGAGTGGTTCGACGGGGCCATCCACAACGACGACTCCGCCGACGACATCCGGGACGCGCCGCTGTCCACGGTGCACGTGCTCAGCGGCCCCTTCGCCGTGGAGGGCGCCGAGCCCGGTGACCTGCTGATCGTCGACATCCTCGACGTGGGGCCGATCCCGCAGGAGGACTCCGGCCCGCTGGCCGGGCAGGGCTGGGGGTACACCGGGATCTTCGCCCGGCAGAACGGCGGCGGCTTCCTCACCGACCAGTTCCCGGACGCCTACAAGGTGATCTGGGACTTCGCCGGGCAGACGGCGACCTCCCGGCACGTCCCGCACGTCTCGTTCACCGGCATCGTGCACCCGGGCCTGATGGGCACCGCGCCGTCGGCGGAGCTGCTGGCCCGCTGGAACCGCCGCGAGGGCGCCCTGATCGCCACCGACCCCGATCGGGTGCCGCCGCTGGCCCTGCCACCCCTGCCACAGGACGCGATCCTCTCCGGCCTGACGGGCGCGGAGTACGACCGGGTCGCCGGCGAGGCCGCCCGCACCGCGCCGCCCCGGGAGAACGGGGGCAACCAGGACATCAAGAACCTGACGAAGGGCAGCCGGGTCTTCTACCCGGTGTTCGTGCACGGGGCGAAGCTGTCGCTCGGCGACCTGCACTTCTCCCAGGGCGACGGCGAGATCACCTTCTGCGGCGCCATCGAGATGGGCGGCTTCATCGACCTGCACGTCGACCTGATCAAGGGCGGCATGGAGACCTACGGGGTCAGCGAGAACGCCATCTTCATGCCGGGCAACGTCGACCCCCGGTACGAGCGGTGGCTGGCCTTCTCCGGGACGTCGGTGACGCTGGACGACGAACAGCGCTACCTGGACTCGCACCTGTCCTACCAGCGGGCCTGCCTGCACGCGATCGACTACCTGACCAAGTTCGGCTGGTCGCCCGAGCAGGCCTACATGATCCTCGGCGCCGCGCCGATCGAGGGCCGGCTGTCCGGGGTGGTCGACATCCCCAACTCCTGCTCCACCGTCTACCTCCCCACCGGCATCTTCGACATCGACGTCACCCCCTCGGCGTCCGGACCGACGCGGATCGACCCCGGCATGGGCGTCCCCCGGTCGAGCTTCTGACCCGCCCGACCGTCCACCCGACCCGAGGAGCCTCCCGTGCCCGAAGTGATCTTCGAGATCAACCCTGACCTGAGCGTGTCGATGCGCGACCAGACGGTGCCCGGCCACAACCGCTGGCACCCCGACATCCCGCCCGCCAACACGGTGGCCCCCGGCGGGACCTACCGGATCGAGTGCAAGGACTGGACCGACGACCAGGTCCGCAACACCGACGACGCCGACGACATCCGCGACATGAACATCGACCCGTGCCACATGCTCAGCGGGCCGTTCGCCATCGAGGGCGCCGAACCCGGTGACCTGCTCGTCGTCGACATCGTGGACATCGGCCCCTTCCAGGAGCAGGAGTGGGGCTACACCGGGATCTTCGCCAAGGAGAACGGCGGCGGCTTCCTCACGGACCACTCCCCGCAGGCGTCCAAGGCGATCTGGGACCTCGACGGCATCTGGACCAGCAGCCGGCACGTGCCCGGCGTCCGGTTCATCGGCAACTCCCACCCCGGACTCTTCGGCTGCGCCCCCTCGCCCGACCTGCTCGCGGAGTGGAACCGGCGGGAGCAGGCGCTGATCGACCAGAACCCGGACCGGGTCACCGGTGACGTCCCGGCACACGACGGCGACGTCCCCGGGGCGCCGCAGGTCCCGGCGCTCGCCCTCCCCCCGCTCTCCAAGGACGCGCTGCTGGGGACGCTGCGCGGCGCGGACCTGGACCGGGCGGCCGCCGAGGCCTGCCGGACCATCCCGCCGCGCGAGCACGGCGGCAACGTCGACATCAAGGACCTCGGCGTGGGCAGCCGGGTCTACATGCCGGTGTACGTGCCCGGGGGCAAGTTCTCCATCGGTGACCTGCACTTCGCCCAGGGGGACGGCGAGATCACCTTCTGCGGGGCGATCGAGATGCCCGGCTTCATCGACCTGCACTTCGACCTGATCAAGGGCGGGATGGACCGTCACAAGCAGTCCATGCCGTTCTTCAAGCCCGGCCGGGTGGGCCCGAACTACTCGGAGTTCCTCACCTTCGAGGGGATCAGCGTCGAGGACGGCCGCAACTACTACATGAACGCGACGGTCGCCTACCGCCAGGCCTGCCTCAACGCCATCAACTACCTGATGCCGGCCATGGGCTGGACCTTCGAGCAGGCGTACCTGTTCCTCGGGGCAGCACCGATCGACGGCCGGATCGGCGGGGTGGTCGACATCCCGAACAGCGCGGTCTCGATCAGCATCCCGCTGTCGATCTTCGACCGGAACATCCTGCCCGACGGTGCCGGCGGCGGCCGGGACCTGACGGCCGACTGACGCTGGTGCGGGGCGGGCCCGGCCCGCCCCGCACCTCCTTCCCCCGAGAGGAGCACCGCGTTGCCGCTGTACGAGTTCCGCTGCCCCGAGTGCGGCCCGTTCGACCTGCACCGCGACATGCGGGACGCCGCCGCCACGGCACCCTGCCCGGCCTGCGACCGGACGGCACAGCGCCACTACCGCGTGGGGGTCGGGCGCCCTCCCGCCGGCGCGCTGCGCGACGCCGGCCGCGCCGACCGTGCCCGCGTCGACCGGGCCCGCAGTGGCGAGCCGGTGGTCACCGGCCCACCCACGGGACGCCGCCTGCCCGGCGGTGGGGCCCACCGGCACTGACCCGGCAGCGGGACCGCCCGACCCCGGCTACGGTCCAACGCACCGGCACCAGCACCGCTCCGGACGGAGGGCCATGCCGCTCGTCTCCCGACTCTCGACCACCCCGGTCAAGGGCACCGCCCTGCACGGTCCACGCACCGTGACGGTCACCCGGAACGGCGTGCCGGAGAACCGGCGCTTCCACCTGGTCGACGCCCGACGGCGGTTGTTCAACGGCAAGCAGCACGGCCCGCTCGTGCAGCTCACCGCCGAGTTCGACCCCGGCGACGACCAGCTCCGACTGCTCTTCCCCGACCGCCCGCCCGTGGCGGGCCGGACCACCGAGCTCGGCGAGGCGGTCCGCACTGACTTCTACGGGCGCCCCGTCGACGGGCACCTCGTCGAGGGGCCGTGGTCGGCCGCGCTCAGCGACTTCGTCGGGCGCGAGGTGCACCTGGTCGCGGTCGACCGGCCCGGTGACGCGGTCGACGTCCACCCGGTCACGCTCATCTCCACCGCGACGCTGGAGCACCTGCGGCGGGTCACCCCCGACGGCGAGCGGCTGGACCACCGCCGCTTCCGGATGCTCGTGGAGGTGGACGGCTGCGACGTCCACGAGGAGGACACCTGGGCCGGCCGGCGGGTGCGGATCGGCGGCGCCACCGTCCAGGTGGTCGGGCCCGTGCCGCGCTGCGTCGTGACCAACGAGAACCCCGACAGCGGGGTGGTCGACTTCGGCACGCTCAAGGCGATCGTGCGCTACCGCGGCGAGCTCGCGACCGACCTCAGCACGCCGGTGGCGCACCTGCCGGACAACGGCGCGGTGATCCTCGGCATGTACGCCACGGTCGAGCAGCCCGGCGAGATCGCCCTCGGCGACCCGGTCGAGCTCGTCGACGAGGCCGCCGTCCAGCCCGCCTGACCCGTCCGTCCCCGCAGCCCCGAGGAGCACCGATGCCACGGCCCACCGACCACGAGCTCTTCGACCTGGGGGACGTCGTCCTGCAGGGCGGCGCGACCCTGCGCGGAGCCCAGCTCGCCTACAAGACGTACGGCACGCTCAACGCCGACAAGTCCAACGTGATCGTCCACCCCACCTGGTACAGCGCCTGGCACGACGCCAACGAGTGGTCGGTCGGGCCGGGGAAGGCCTGCGACCCCGAGAAGTACTTCATCGTGATGCCCAACCAGCTCAACAACGGCCTGTCGACGTCGCCGAGCAACACCCCGCCGCCCTACGACGGGCCGAATTTCCCGCACGTGACCTTCCACGACCAGGTCGAGGTGCAGCACCGGCTGCTCACCCAGCAGTGGGGCATCGAGTCGGTGGAGCTGGTGGTCGGGTCCTCCATGGGCGCCGGCCAGACCTACCAGTGGGCGGTCAGCCACCCCGAGATGGTCAAGCGGGCCGCGCCCATCGTCGGCTCGGCGATCACCAGCGAGCACAACCAGGTCTTCCTGAAGAGCCTGCGGGCCGCGCTCACGCTCGACCCGGCGTTCGCCGGCGGGCGCTACCGGCCCGACGCGCTGCCCACCGCCGGCCTGCGGGCCTTCGCCCGGATCTACGCCGGCTGGGGCCTCTCCCAGGCCTTCTACTGGCAGCGGGAGTACCGCAACCTGGGCTTCTCCTCCCTCGAGGACTTCCTCGTCGGCTTCTGGGAGGGCTACTGGCTCGACGAGCGCGACCCCAACGACCTGCTGGGGATGCTGTGGACCTGGGAACACGGTGACGTCGGGAAGACCCCGGGCTTCGACGGCGACACCGAGGCGGCGCTGCGCTCGATCCGCTGCCCACTGGTGGCCATGCCGGCGAAGACCGACCTGTACTTCCCGCCGGAGGACGAGGAGTGGGCCTCGCAGTTCATCGAGAACGGTGAGGTCCGGGTCATCCCGACCGTCTACGGGCACTTCGCCGGCCTGGGGCAGAACCCGGCGGACAACGAGTTCATCGACCGCGAGCTGGCGGAGCTGCTGGCCCGCCCGGCCTGACCGGGCTCAGAGCTCTTCGGCCGGGTGCGGGTCGTTCACCGAGGGCTCGTCGGCGAACAGCGGCGGCAGGTACCGCAGCATCAGCACCGACCAGGTGGCGTGGGTGAGCATCGGCGCCTGGATGCCGCCGGTGACCCGCCGCTGCAGCGCGAACAGCAGGCCCATCGGCACCGAGGCCAGCACCAGCGCCGGGTTGCGGGTCGCGACGGTGGCCAGCGTGTAGACGGCGGAGGACTTGAGCACCGGGTGGTGGACGCCGGCCGCCGCGTACAGCGCGCCGCGGAAGAAGACCTCCTCGGCGAGGCCGTTGGCCAGCGTGGTGGTGAGCACCAGCGGCGGCGAGCCCTGCTGGGCGTACCGGAGCACCCGGGACACCGCGGCGTCCAGCGGCGCGATGCGCTTGGCCACGAGCGCGGCGCCGTAGAACCCCGCGAAGGCCGCCGCCCCGGCCACGACCGGCGTGAGCAGCGGGCGGCGCAACGTGGCCTTCGGGGTCTGCACCCAGCCCAGGTGCAGCGGCCCGGAGGCGAGCCCCCCGGCCACCCAGGTGCCCGCCACGCCCATGGTCAGCGCGTAGAACGACGTCGAGTTGGGCCTCTGCGACAGCGACACCCCGAGCAGCCCGGCGCCGGCCAGCGAGACCCCGGCGGTCACCCGGCGGCGGCGGCGGAAGGCCTCGTCGGACTCCCGGTGGTCGCGCGGCACCTTGTCCACCAGCCAGGACGGCGCCCGGCGCAGCAGCCGGGCCAGCCGGGCGTCGGACAGCAGCGCCTGGCCCGGCCGCCGCGTGGTGCGGGTCATCCCACCAGCCCCGTGGTCGACGCCCGGGCTTCCCGGCGAGCGCGCGCCCGTTCACCCAGCGCGGTGAGCACCGCCTCGTCGTAGCTCATCGGCTCGAAGGGGACGACCCGGCGGATCGAGTCGTCCTTCACCACCACCTCGTTGGTCATCGAGTCGATCAGCGACCGGCCGGTCTGCACGTCGACGTCGGTGACCAGCGACAGCCAGTAGGAGGAGAGCTTCGGGCTCAGCAGCGGCACCGGGACGATCAGCAGCCGGCGGCCCTGGATCTCCGCGACCCGGGTGAGCATCTCCAGGTACTCGAGCACCTCGGGGCCACCGACGTCGAACGCCCGCCCCTCGGCCTCCGGCACCTCCAGCACCCCGACCAGGTACCGGACGACGTCGGCGATCGCGATCGGCTGGGTGCGGGTGTGCACCCAGCGCGGGGTGACCATCGCCGGCAGGTGGGCGACCAGCTGGCGGGTCATCTCCCAGGAGACCCCGCCGTGCCCGACCACGATCCCGGCCCGCAGGGCGGTGACCGGCACGCCCGTCTCGCCCAGCAGCCGCTCGACCTGGCGGCGGCTGCGCAGGTGCGCGGAGAGGTCGTCGGAGTCGCTGCCGAGCCCGCCGAGGTAGACGATCCGGCGGACCCCGGCGTCGGCCGCGGCCCGGGCGAAGGCGCGGGCCGCAGCGGCGTCCTTCTCCTGGAAGTCCGCGGAGTCCAGCGAGTGCACCAGGTAGTAGGCGGCCTCGCAGTCGGCCAGCGCGGTCCGCAGCGACGCCTCGTCGCCGACGTCCCCCGGCACCGGCGTGCCGGCGCCGGAGTAGGTGTCCGGGTGCCGGGTCATCGCCCGGACCTCGTGCCCGGCCTCCTCCAGGGCAGGCACCAGCCTGCTGCCGACGAACCCCGACGCCCCGGTGACCAGTACTCGCACGCCCCCAGCCTCCCGGTGCGGCCGGTCGGGCGCGACTCAGAAGCGCACGGCCCACCCGGCGCGCCGGCTCCGGCGGCGCGATGATCAGGCCCATGAGCGCCCCCGGCGAGGACCGCAACGTGCTGGGCGGTCCGTTGGAGCCGTGCGGCACCGACCCGATGACCGGCTTCACCCGGGACGGGTCGTGCCGCACCGGGCCGGCCGACCTGGGCAGCCACACCGTCTGCGCCGTGGTCTCCGCCGAGTTCCTGGAGATGCAGCGCGAGCTGGGCAACGACCTGATCACCCCGCGCCCGGAGTACGACTTCCCCGGGCTGCGCCCCGGCGACCGCTGGTGCATGGTCGCCGTCCGCTGGCTCCAGGCGCTCCAGGCGGGCACACCGGCCGGGGTGGTGCTGGCCGCGACCAACGCCCGCGCCCTGGAGGTGGTGCCGCTGGAGGCGCTGCGGTCTCAGGCCGTCGACGTCCCGGACGACCTCTCCTCGCTCTGAGCTGCCGACCGGACCAGGATGGGCGGGTGACCGACCGCCCGCCGCTGCCCCCCTTCACCGCCGAGACCGCCGCCGCGAAGGTGCAGGCAGCCGAGGACGCCTGGAACAGCCGGGACCCCGAGCGGGTGTCACTGGCCTACACCGAGGACTCGGTCTGGCGGAACCGGGACACCTTTGTCACCGGCCGGGCCGAGATCGTCGACTTCCTCACCGCCAAGTGGGCCCGCGAGCAGGACTACGTGCTGCGCAAGTCGCTGTGGGCGTTCACCGACGACCGGATCGCCGTCCGGTTCCAGTACGAGTGGCACGACGCCGACGGCCAGTGGTGGCGCAGCTACGGCAACGAGAACTGGGAGTTCGACGCGCACGGGCTGATGCGGCGACGGGAGGCCAGCATCAACGACGTCCCGATCACCGAGGCCGAGCGGCGGCTGACCGGCCCCCGCACGCCGGACGAGCCGGAGATCCCGCTGCACTGAGCCACCGACCGGCGACCTGTGCACCCCTCGGCCCCGGGGCAGACGTGCACAGGTCGCCACTCGACGGGGCGGGTCAGCCCTCGAGCGCGGCGGGGTCCATCCACGCCGCCTCCCAGACGTTGCCGTCCGGGTCGGTGAAGCTGGTGCCGTACATGAAGCCGTGGTCCTGGGCCGGCTGCCAGGGCTTGCCGCCCGCGGCCAGCGCCCGGGAGAGCAGGTCGTCGCACTCCGCCCGGTCGGCGGCGGAGATGGCGTTGAGCACCGAGGTGGCCTGCGCCGGGTCGCCGACCTCGCCCGCCACGAACCCGGCGAACTTCTCCCGGGTCAGCAGCATCACCAGGATGTTCTCCTCGACCACCATCGCGGCCCCGGTCTCGTCGGTGTACCGGGCGTCGTTGCGGAAGCCCAGCGCCGCGTAGAAGGCCGTGGCCCGGTCCAGGTCGGTGACCGGCAGGTTCACGAAGATGGTGCGCACAGGGAGCTCCTCGGTTCGTGGGACCACCGTCCGGTCCCGTCACGAGTCAGACCGGCCATCCCCGGGGAACTCATCGGCGGGCGGTCGCGGCGAGCACCAGGGCGACGGTCTCCGCGGGCACGTCCCACATCGGGAAGTGACCGGACCCGTCGAACCAGTGCAGCTCGGCGTCGGGGAACGCCTCCAGCGCCCGCGCCGCCTGGCGGGCCAGGGTCACCCGGTCCCGCCGTCCCCAGCCGATGGTCAGCCGGCCGGGCAGCGACCCGGCCGGGGCGCCCTGCTGGCGGGGCCCGCGGGCGAGGTCGGTGAGCACGGCGTCGAAGGACGGCGAGTCCGCGTACCCGGTGAGCTCACGGGTGACCACCTCGCCGTCCAGCGCCCAC
This sequence comes from Modestobacter sp. VKM Ac-2979, assembly GCF_026967995.1. Classification (NCBI taxonomy): domain Bacteria; kingdom Bacillati; phylum Actinomycetota; class Actinomycetes; order Geodermatophilales; family Geodermatophilaceae; genus Modestobacter; species Modestobacter sp. VKM Ac-2979. The sequence goes on along the minus strand of NZ_JAPVBO010000002.1, from coordinate 515,097 downwards.
GGGCGGGCGGAGAACTGGGCCAGCAGCGCCGTCCGCCCGGCCGGGTTGCCCAGCAGGGTGGGGAGCGCCGGCCGGACCCGGCGGACCAGCGCGATCGAGGCGCGCAGGCTGGCCAGGAACACCGCGGCCTCCCGGTCGGTCCAGAACCCGCCCGGGTCGAGGGCCACGGCGTCCCCGCCCAGCCCGCGCCGGGACAGCTCCAGCACCATCCGGGCGCCCAGCGAGCTGCCGACCAGCGGGGCGTCGGCCAGCCCCTCGGCCCGCAGCCAGTCGGCCACTGCGTCGGTGAGCGAGCCGAAGCCGGGGTCGGCCAGCGGCGGGGTGTCGCCGGCGAAGCCGGGCAGGTCCACGGCCACCACCTCTCGCGCCGCGGCCAGGCCGGGGAGCACCGGGTCCCAGGAGCGCCAGGAACCGCCCAGGCCGTGCACGAGGACGAGGGGGTCGCCGGAACCGGTCCGGTGCGCTGCGAGGGCCATCGCCGTCCCGTACCCCGCCGACGCCGCGGCACCCCCGGCCGATCCGAGGATGATGCGAGGGGGCGGGTGCACGGCAGGACGCCGGGTCCGACAGCATGTGCGGTCCGGGGACACGGTGGACGCCCAGGTGAGGAGCGCGGACGGTGAGCACGTCGAGGAGCAACCGGGTGCGGGCGGCGATCGGCACGGTCAGCCTGACCGGGGCGGCGATGGGCTTCCTGTCCGCCTGTGGCGTCGCAGGTGAGGACGAGCAGGAGGCCGAGCGGGTCTACTGCGTCGACGAGCAGGACCAGGTCGTGGACGAGGAGCAGTGCGAGGAGGCCGAACGCAACGGCGGCTTCATCGGCGGGGTGCCCTACTTCTTCCTGCTGGGCGGCTTCGGCGGCAACCGGTACGCGGTCGGCCAGACCATCCCGCAGCAGTACACCGGCGCGGCGACCCGGGTGAACCCCGCCGACACCACGGCGCGGTCCCGGGCCGGGCTGCCCGGCAGCGGCCGGGTCACCTCCGGCACCCGGATCTCCGGCGGCATCGGCTCGGGCCGGGTCGGGAGCGGGAGCGTCGGCTCGTGAGACGCCTCTACGGCACCGCCCGGCTCGGCTGGGAGGCCGAGATCGAGAGCCAGGGGCTGGTCTACAACAAGACGACCGTCCCCGGCGGTGAGACCCGCTCGTACTGGCGCGAGGACGTCTTCTACGACTTCACCTCCGCCGAGATCGACCACCTCGCCGACGTCACCGACCAGCTCTTCGCCGCCTGCGTGGAGGCCGGTGACGTGGCGCTGGCCGACGAGCGGCTGCTGGACCGGATGCGGATCCCGCACGACGCCCGGGAGGTCATCAAGGCCACCTGGGACCAGGAGCCGCCCAGCGTCTACGGCCGCTTCGACCTGTGGTGGGACGGCGAGGGCGCCCCGAAGCTGCTGGAGTTCAACGCCGACACCCCGACCTCGCTGGTCGAGGCCGCGGTGGTGCAGTGGGCCTGGCACCTGGAGACCGGCCAGGGCCGCGACCAGTGGAACCAGCTCGACGACCGGCTGGTGGACGCCTGGCGGCGCAACCTGTCCCGCTGGGAGGCCGAGCACGGCCGTCGTCCCCGGGTGCACCTGGCCTGGACCAACGGCGACCGCAGCGGTGAGGACTGGATGACGGTGGCCTACCTGGCCGACACCGTCCAGCGGGCCGGCTACGAGACGGTGGTGCTGACCACCGAGGAGCTGGGCCTGGACACCGGCGACGCCCGGTTCTACGACCCCAAGGGCAACCGGGTCGACGTCGTCTTCAAGCTCTACCCCTGGGAGTGGCTGCTCGACGACGCCTACGGCCCCTCGGTGATCGCCGACCTGTGGACCCCCGACGGCACCACCTGGATCGAGCCGATCTGGAAGATGCTGTGGTCGAACAAGGGGCTGCTGCCGGTGCTCTGGCAGCGCTACGCCGACGACCCGGTGATCGCCAAGCACCTGCTCCCCGCCTACTTCGCCGACGACCCGCGCGCCGCCGAGCTGGAGCGGACCGGGTACGCCCGCAAGCCGCTGTTCGGCCGGGAGGGCAACAACGTCGAGCTGTTCGCCCCCGGCGGCGCGCCGCTGGCCTCGCTCGGCGGGAAGTACGGCGCGGAGGGCTGGGTCGTGCAGCAGCTGTGCGCGCTGCCGGACTTCGCCGGCCCCGACGGCCCGCACCACCCGGTGCTCGGCGCCTGGGTGGTCGACGGGGAGGCCGCGGGCCTGGGCATCCGGGAGTCCGACGGGCTGATCACCGACGACCTGTCCTACTTCGTGCCGCACACCATCGACTTCCGCCGCCCGCCGAACACCACCTGGTCGGCCTGAGCCCCGCGCTCCGCTCAACTCCCGCGCCCCGCCGCCGAAGCTGGACAGAGGCACCGGCACGAGGGGGACGCAGGAACGTGGGGACGGACACGCTGCCGGAGCGCGCGCAGCCGCGGCACGGACGGCGAACGGTGCAGCCGAGCGGCGTGGAGCGCCGACTGGAGCCCGACGACCTGATCGTGTCGAAGACCGACCTGCGCGGGGTGATCACCTACGCCAACGAGTCGTTCCTCCGGGTCTCCCGGTACGCCGAGGACGAGGTGCTCGGGCAGCCGCACAACCTGATCCGGCACCCCGACATGCCCCGCGCGGTCTTCGCGCTGCTGTGGGACACCGTCGCCGCCGGCCAGGAGGTCTTCGCCTACGTGGACAACCTGGCCGCCGACGGCGCCAACTACTGGGTGCTCGCCAACGTCACGCCCACCTTCGACCCCGGCGGCGCGGTGATCGGCTACCACTCCAGCCGCCGGGCACCGGCACCGCAGGCGATCGCCGGGGTGCGCCCGGTCTACGACCTGCTGCTGACCGAGGAGCGGCGCCACCCGAACGCCCGGGCAGCGACCGCGGCGTCCTCGGCGCTGCTGAGCTCGCTGCTGGCCGAGCGGGCGATGAGCTACGACGAGTTCGTCTGGTCGCTGATCGGTGAGGGAGGGCCTCGGTGAGCGCGCTGCCGAGGAGGCGACGGAACGGCGGGGGGCCCCGGGGCGCCGAGGAGGAGCTGGCGGTCTACCGCGCCTTCGTCCGCGAGCTGAGCGCGGTCTGCCGCGCCGCGGCTGCCGGTGACCTGGAGGCCCGCAGCCGGGCGGTGGACGGCTCCGCGGACGTACCCGAGCTGCGGGAGCTGCAGCACGGGGTGAACCAGCTGCTGGACGTCTCCGACACCTTCGTCCGGGAGGCCGGGGCCGCCCTGACCTCCGCCGCGAGCGGCCGGTTCCACCGTCGGGTGCTGCCCGCCGGGCTGCCCGGCACCTTCCGCCGCAGCGCCGGCGTGCTCAACCAGGCGGCCGAGGCGATGCGCGCCTCCGCCGGCCGGGTCACCGAGGCGCAGGCCACCCGCCTGCGGCTGGCCGACGAGTTCGAGTCGGTCGTGCTCGCCATGTCCGAGCAGGTGGCCACGGCGTCGACCGAGCTGAGCGCCTCGGCTGCCGGGCTGACCGGAGCCGCCGGTTCCGCGAGCACCGAGGTGCGTCGGGCCGGGGAGACGATCACCTCGCTGGAGGCCTCCTCCACCGAGATCCAGCAGGTGATCGCGCTGATCGACGCCGTCGCCGCGCAGACCCGGTTGCTGGCGCTGAACGCCACCATCGAGGCGGCCCGCGCCGGCGAGGCGGGCAAGGGCTTCGCCGTCGTCGCCTCCGAGGTCAAGGACCTCGCCGACCAGACCGCCAGTGCCACGGAGCGGGTCACCGCACAGGTGGAGTCGGTGCGTGCGGCCTGCGACGACGTCGCCGAGGTGATGAGCAACGTCGGGACGACGGTCGCGGACATGACCGGACTGGTCGACGGCATCACCACGGCCGTGGACGGCTCACCCGCACTGGGCCAGGACGGCGGCGCCTCCCCCGGCCTCTCCCAGCTGGCGGAGCAGTTGCGGTCGCAGATGACCGGCTTCCTCGGCGAGATGCGCGGCTGACCTCCACCCCTGCCCGGTGTCAGCTCGTGCGCGGGGGCGGCGAGGCGGGCCGGCTCGTCGCCCGGCGCCACAGCCGCAGCACCAACAGGCCGCCGATCGCCGGTACCAGGGCGCGCAGCCGCACCCGGGTCGGCACCGGCAGCTGCCAGGCCAGCACGATCACGACCAGGTAGCAGAAGCCGTGCACCGGGCCCAGCGCGGAGGCGACCGCCGGCAGGTGCACCGTCGCCAGGTTGGCCAGCAGCAGGACGAGGGACGCCGTCTCGACCGCCGCGGCGACCGTCAGCCAGCGGGTCTGCACCTCAGACCCCCGTGGTCGATCCGGGGCGCAGGATCATCAGCACCACGACCACCGCCCAGAGCAGGTTGAAGGTGCCGGAGGCCATGGCCAGCCGGCGCACCAGGACGGCGGCGTCCGCCTGCCGGGTCGTCGGCGCGACCAGTGCAGCCGCGGCGGACGTCGGCCCCGGGCCGCCCTCGGCCAGCTGCAGCAGCTGTCGCTGCCGGGGCAGGACGACGCCGCCCAGCAGCAGCCCCGCGACGAGGGTGAGCGCCATGGAGACCAGCACCCAGGGCTCGCCGAGCACCCCGAGGGCCGACCCGACCGCGATCCCGAAGACCGGGACGGCGAGCGCCAGCACCGCGTACACCCGGCTGATCCGGTGCAGCAGGTGCACCGCCGGGAGTGCCGGGGCCGCGGTCTCCTCCTCCAGCGCGAGCCGGGCGTAGCGGGGGAACAGGCTCACCGCCACGGTCACCGACCCCACGAACACGATCGCGGCCACCACGTGGACGCTCAGCAGGAACCCCGCCATCGACTGCTCCTCTCGGTCGCCGCGGACAGTATCAGCCCGGCTGAAACTGGGGACGGTCTGCGGTGCTGGAGGCTGCGAGGATGGGCGTTCCGCCGTCCGGGCGGTGGACCGAGGGAGACCCACGTGACCGACCCGACCGCGCCGGGTGCCGCGGAGCCGCCGGCGACGAGCCCGGCCGTGCTCCTCGTCGCCCTGGGCCGGGAGGTCGAGTCACGGCTGGGTGCGGCACTGGAGTCCAGCGGCCTGTCGCTGCGGCTGATGGGCGCGCTCGGCCACCTGGCCCGGCAGCCCGGGCTGTCCTACACGGAGCTCGCCCGCCGGGCCCGGGTGACCCCGCAGAGCGTGCACGCCACGGTCGCCGCGCTCATCGAGGCCGGCGCGGTCGCCCCTGCGGGGCCGGGCCGGGGGAAGCGGGCCCTGCTCGAGGTGACCGAGCAGGGCCACCGGCTGCTCGCCGCCGGCCAGGCCGCGATCACCGCCGTGGACGTCGAACTGCGCTCGCTGGCCGCGCTCCCGCCGGACGGCGACCTGTTCCGGCTGACGATGGAGCTCTCCCGCCGTCCTCCGCCGGCCCCCTGACCCGCCTCGGGGACCTCAGCCGAGGGCGGCCGCGGCGGGGAGCCAGTCGATCCGGCCGCCGTGGGCGGCGGTGTACGCCAGCGGCTCGCCGTCCAGGGCCAGCAGGAAGCGGGCCTCGTCGTCGGCCGGCGGCGCGGGCAACCGCTCCCGGACGGCGGGCAGCACGCCCACCCCCTCCTGGGAGACCCAGCGCACCGGCAGCCCGGTGACCAGCTCGGTGAACACCTCCTTCACCGGCGCCGGCAGGTAGGCCAGCACCGCGGTGTGGAAGACGACGACGGTGGCCTCCGCCGGCATCGCCGCGACCAGCCCGGGCAGCTGCTCGACCAGGTCGCCCCGCCGGATCTCCGCCGGCTCCCGGGCGGCGATCGCGGCCGCGGCGGTGAGCCGGTCGCGTCGCTCGTCCATGCCCGGCCAGATCAGCGCCTGCAGCCAGGCGACGTCGTCGGGGTCCGCGGGGTCGAGCGGGTTCAGGTCGATGCCGGCCCGGCGGACGACCTGCGGCACCTCCGTCGGCACCGGCCCACGCCCGGTCACCGCGCACCGCAGCTGCACGGGGCTCGAGGCGAGCCCGACCCGGACGTCGTCGTACGCGTAGCCGTACCGGTCGGGGTACAGGCACAGCCCGGCCGATGCGCCCACCTCGATCAGCGCCAGCGGCCCGGGCAGGCCGGCGAGCACCGGCAGCAGCGCTGCGCAGCGGGCGGCCTCGTTGGTCTGGGTCGCCCGGGCCAGCATCGTCGCCCGCAGCCGGTCGGCGTCGCCGGTGACCCGCTCGTGCAGCTGCGCGCCGTCGGCCGGCGGGCCGCCGTACAGGTACTGCAGCGCGCCGAGCAGCAGGTTGGCCTGCCGCTTGGGCCGCGGCAGGGTGCCCAGGAAGGCCAGCACCTCGGCGTCCTCGGCGACCGCGGCAGCGAGCTCGGCGTACCGCGGCGAGACCGGCGCGGCCTCCACCTGGGCGAACCACCGGTAGTGGTCGGCCAGGTCGGTCAGCTCCTCGTCCAGGGACCTCATGTGGTGGTCAGGTCGCGCGGGGCGGCGGCGAAGCGGGCCAGGTCGTCGCGGGTCGGCTCCACCAGCACCCGGCCGTCGGGGGTGAGCACCACCGGCGCGGACGCCTCCTCGACCCCGAGCTCGGCGAGCAGCCGGGCGGCGGCGTCGTCCTCGGCCGGGTCCAGCCAGGTGTGCGGGACCCCGTCCTCGGCCAGCTGGGCACGCAGCTCGGTGCTGGCCGGCCAGCGCCGGTCGCCGACCACCCGCAGCCCGCTCGCCTGCCCGATGAGCATCGCCCGGCGCAGCAGGAACGACCGGGTGATGACGTCGGCCAGCCCCCGGTCCCGGGTGAAGACGGCGCGCAGCTGCTCCAGGCTGAGCACCAGCACCTCGCCGTCCTCGGCGGCCACCAGCGAGCGCACCGGCCGCTGCCCGGCCAGCATGTTCAGCCCGCCCAGGAACCGCCCCGGGCCGTGCACGGCCACGACCCGCTTGCCGCCGTCCGGCCCGCCGTCCAGCGGCCCCTCGACCACCGCGACGGTGCCGGCGAGGACCACGAAGAAGTCGAACTCCGCCTGCCCCGAGCGCAGCAGCACCTGCCCGCGAGTGGTGCTCAGCCGGCGCCCCACCCGCCGCAGCACGGCGGTGTGCCCGTCGGACAGCCGTGGCGAGGCGCCGTCCTCCGGCGTCTCGGCGAGGCGCTCGCCCGGCAGCACGTCCATCGCGGGCAGCTGGGCGGCCGGGGAGAGGGCGACCGACGACCGCGCCGGGGTGACCAGCTCGGCCGCCGGCAGCAGGCTGCCGTGGCCGGGCCCGCGCGGGTCGGAGGCGACCAGCGCGGCGGCGAGCGCCTCGGTGGTGGTCGGGCCGTCGTGCCCGACGCCGTTGACGAAGAACGTCGGGGTGCCCTGCACCCCGCTGGCCTCCGCTCCGGCGACGTCGGCGCGGACCCGGGCCGCGTGCCTGCCGCTGCCCAGCTCCTCGGCGAAGCGGCCGAGGTCCAGCCCGAGCGCGGCGGCGTGGTCGAGCAGCTGGTCGGCCTCGAGCTGGTCCTGGTGGGCGAACAGCCGGTCGTGCATCGCCCAGAACGCGCCCTGGGCGCCGGCGGCCTCGGTGGCCTCGGCGGCGAGCTCGGCGTGCGGGTGCACGTCGGGCAGCGGCAGGTGCCGGAAGACGTAGCGCAAGTCGTCGCCGAACCGGCGGCGCAGCTCCTCGACCACCCCGGTCGCCCGGCCGCAGAACGGGCACTCGGCGTCGCCGTACTCGACCAGGGTCAGCGGCGCGTCGACCGGGCCGCGGAGGTGGTCGACGTCCGGGTCGACCGGCGGGTCCAGCTGCCGGGGCCCGGTGCTGGCCACCTGGGGCGAACGTCGTCCCAGCGCCCAGAACCAGACCGCGCCCAACGCGGCGGCGGCGACGCCGGCGGCGAGGACGCCGACCATCGCCTCCTCGCGCAGCACCGGGTCGTCGAAGGCCAGGTCGGCGACGAACAACGACACGGTGAAGCCCAGGCCGGACAGCGCCGCCCCGCCCCACACGCTGCCCAGCGACACCCCGGGCGGCAGCGAGCCCATCCCGAACCGGACGGCGAGCGTGGACGCCAGCCCGATGCCGACGAACTTGCCGACGACCAGGCCCACGAAGACGCCGATCGTGATCGGGGAGGTGAGCGCCCGGTCCAGCAGCTCGGTGTTGAACTGCACCCCCGCGTTGGCCAGCGCGAACACCGGGACGACGACGTACCCGCTCCACGGCACCAGCAGCGCGCCGATCCGCTCGTTCGGCGAGATCGCCCGCTCCACCGACAGCTTCGCCCGCCGGGCCAGCGCGACGTCGGGTGCCTGCCGGAAGGCGCGGGCCAGCGTGCCGGCGGACTCCACCTCGTCCCGGCGCGGCCGGTAGGCACTGACCAGCAGGCCCAGCACCACGCCGCCGATGGTGGCGTGCACCCCCGAGGCGTGCATCGCCAGCCACATCACCACGCCGACGGCGAAGTAGGCCGGCCCGCGCCACACCTTCAGCCGGGTGAGCAGTCCGAAGGCGACCACGCACAGCGCGGCGACACCGAGGGCGACCAGGTCGATGTCGTCGGAGTAGAAGACCGCGATCACGGTGAGCGCGCCGATGTCGTCGACGACGGACAGCGAGAGCAGGAAGACCCGCAGCTGGGTGGGGCAGCGGGAGCCGACCAGCGCCAGCGCACCGAGGACGAAGGCGGTGTCGGTGGCCATCGGGATGCCCCAGCCCTGCGCGCCGGGGCCACCGGCGTTGATCGCCAGGTAGAGCCCCGCGGGCACCACCAGCCCGGCGACCGCGCCGAGCGCCGGCACCGAGAGCCGGCTGCGCTGGGTCAGCTCCCCCATCGACAGCTCGCGGCGCACCTCCATGCCGATGAGGAAGAAGAAGAACACCATCAGGCCGTCGTTGACCCAGTGCCGCAGGTCCATGGCGACGGCCATGGAGCCCAGCTCCAGGCTGAGCTCGGTGTGCCACACCCGCTCGTAGGAGTCGCCCCACGGGGAGTTGGCCCACAGCAGCGCGGCCAGGGTGCCGACGACGAGCAGCGCCGCGCTGGACGCCTCGGTCTGCAGGAACCGGCGGGCCGGGGTGGACAGCTGGGCGAGCAGGTGACCGGTCCGGGAGGCTCGGCTCGAGGTGCGGGACGGGGACGTCACGCGCTGTTCCTACCCTGCCGATGTGACGGCGCGGAATCCGCCGGACGACCCGTCCGGCGGAACCGGCCTGCCCGCCGGACGACCGTGCGGCGGCACGGACCACCAGGAGGACCGACATGGCGGACCACGGAGCTCTCGAGGGCAAGGTCGCGGTGGTCACGGGGGCGGCGCGGGGCATCGGCCGGGCGGTCGCCCTGGAGCTCGCGTCGGCCGGCGCCGACGTGGGCCTGGGCCTCCGGGACGTCGCGTCCGACGGCGGGCTCACCGGGGAGATCGCCGCGCTCGGACGCCGGGTGGTCGCCGTCCCGATGGACGTCACCGACCTGGCCCAGAGCCGGGCGGCGATCGACCGGGTGGTCGACGAGCTCGGGTCGGTCGACGTCCTGGTGAACAACGCCGGCGGCGGGGTGATGGCCTCGGCGCTGGAGCTGACCGAGGCGGACTTCGACGCCGTCTGGTCCCGCAACACCCGCTCGACGTTCTTCCTCGCCCAGCACGCCGCCCGGCACATGGCCCGGGCCGGCGGCGGGGCGATCGTCAACGTCGCCTCGCAGGCCGGGCTGGTCGCGCTGCCCGGCGAGTCCGCCTACTGCACCGCGAAAGCAGCCGTCATCCACCTGACCCGGTGCCTGGCCGTCGAGTGGGGCGAGCTGGGCATCCGGGTCAACGCGGTGGCGCCGACCTTCATCGAGACGCCGGGCACCGAGCCGGCGCTGTCCGACCCGGCGTTCCGGGCCGACGTCGTCGACCGTATCGCCGCGCTGCACCGGATCGGCCGGCCGGAGGAGGTCGCCACCGCGGTCGCCTTCCTCGCCTCCCCGGCGGCCTCGCTGGTCACCGGGCACACCCTGACCGTGGACGGCGGCTGGACCGCCCGCTGAGGCCCGGGTCAGCCCAGGACGACGAGCAGGTCACCGCCCTCGACCTGCTGGACGGCGCCGATCGCGACCCGGGAGACCGTGCCGACCCGTGGCGCGGTGATCGCGGCCTCCATCTTCATCGCCTCGATGGTGGCCAGCTGCGCGCCCGCCTCCACCGTGTCGCCCTCGGCGACGGACAGGCTGACCACCCCGGCGAACGGTGCGGCCACCTGCCCCGGGTCGCTGCGGTCGGCCTTCTCGGCGGGCTGGACGTCGGACGTGACGGACCGGTCCCGCACCGACACCGGCCGGAGCTGGCCGTTGAGCGTGCACATCACCGTGCGCATCCCCCGCTCATCGGCGTCGGAGATCGCCTCGATCGCGATGAGCAGCCGCACGCCGGGCTCCAGGTCGACCGAGTGCTCGACCCCCTGGCGCAGGCCGTAGAGGAACTCCTTGCTCGGCAGCACCGAGGTGTCCCCGTAGGCCTCCCGGTGCTCGGCGAACTCCTTGGTCGGGCCGGGGAACAGCAGCCGGTTCAGCGTCGGCCGCGGCGCCTCCGCCAGACCCGACAGGTCCTCGTCCGAGAGCTCCGCGGGCGGCTCGGCCGGGCGCCGTCCCTGCAACGCCTTGGTGCGGAACGGCTCCGGCCAGCCACCGGGCGGGTCGCCCAGCTCGCCGCGCAGGAACCCGACCACCGAGTCGGGCAGGTCGAAGCGCCCCGGGTCGGCGGCGAACTCCTCGACGTCCACCCCCGCACCGACCAGCTGCAGCGCCAGGTCGCCGACCACCTTCGACGACGGCGTGACCTTGACCAGTCGGCCGAGCAGCCGGTCGGCCGCGGCGTACATCGCCTCGACCTCCTCGAACCGTTGGCCCAGCCCGAGGGCGATCGCCTGCTGGCGCAGGTTGGACAGCTGCCCCCCGGGGATCTCGTGGGTGTAGACCCGCCCGGTCGGCGCCGGCAGCCCGGACTCGAAGGGCGCGTAGACCCGGCGCACCGACTCCCAGTACGGCTCCAGGTCGTTGACCGCGGTCAGGTCCAGGCCGGTGGCCCGCTCGGTGTGGTCGGTGGCGGCGACGATGCTGCTCAGCGCCGGCTGCGACGTCGTCCCCGCCAGGGCCGCGCTGGCGCCGTCCACCGCGTCGACCCCGGCCTGCCAGGCCGCCATCAGCGTGGCCAGCTGCCCGCCGGGGGTGTCGTGGGTGTGCAGGTGCACCGGCAGGTCGAACCGCTCGCGCAGCGCGGTGACCAGGGTGGCCGCCGCCGGCGGGCGGAGCAGCCCGGCCATGTCCTTGATCGCCAGCACGTGCGCCCCGGCCTCGACGATCTGCTCGGCGAGCCGCAGGTAGTACGAGAGGTCGTACAGCTGCTCGGCCGGGTCGGAGAGGTCGGCGGTGTAGCAGAGCGCGACCTCCGCGATCGCCGTCCCGGTCTCCCGGACGGCGTGGATCGCCGGGCGCATCTGGCCGACGTCGTTGAGCGCGTCGAACACCCGGAAGACGTCGATCCCGGTGCGCGCCGCCTCGGCGACGAACGCCGTCGTCACCTGCTCGGGGTACGGGGTGTAGCCGACGGTGTTGCGGCCGCGCAGCAGCATCTGCAGGCAGATGTTGGGCACCGCCTCGCGCAGCGCCGCCAGCCGCTCCCACGGGTCCTCGTGCAGGAACCGCAGCGCGACGTCGTAGGTCGCCCCGCCCCAGGCCTCGATCGACAGCAGCTGCGGGGTCGCCCGCGCCACGTGCCCGGCCACGGCCAGCAGGTCCTTGGTGCGCACCCGGGTGGCCAGCAGCGACTGGTGGGCGTCCCGGAAGGTGGTGTCGGTGACCGCGAGGGCCTTCTGCGCGCGCAGGTCGGCGGCGAACCGCTCGGGCCCCAGCTCGAGCAACCGGTCCCGTGAGCCGTCGGCGGGGTGCAGCCCCAGGTCCAGCCGGGGCAGCTTCTGCACCGGGTCGACCAGGTGCGGGCGCTCACCGTGCGGGGCGTTGACCGTGACGTCGGCCAGGTAGGTGAGCATCTTGGTGCCGCGGTCGGCGGAGCTGCGGGCGGTGAGCAGCCCGGGCCGCTCCTCGATGAACGACGTCGTCACCCGGCCGGCCTGGAAGTCCGGGTCGTCCAGCACCGCCTGCAGGAACGGGATGTTCGTCGACACCCCGCGGATGCGGAACTCGGCCACGGCGCGGCGGGCCCGGGCCACCGCGATGTCCCAGGTCCGGCCGCGGCAGGTGAGCTTGACCAGCATCGAGTCGAAGTGCGCGCCCACCTCGGCGCCCAGGGTGGCGGCGCCGTCCAGCCGCACCCCGGCCCCGCCGGGCGAGCGGTAGGCGGTGATCCGGCCGGTGTCCGGGCGGAAGCCGTTGGCCGGGTCCTCGGTGGTGATCCGGGTCTGCAGCGCCGCGCCGCGCAGCACGATCGACTCCTGGGTCAGCCCCAGGTCGGCGAGGGTCTCCCCGGCCGCGATCCGCAGCTGGCTGCCCACCAGGTCGACGTCGGTGACCTCCTCGGTGACCGTGTGCTCGACCTGGATCCGCGGGTTCATCTCGATGAAGACGTGCCGGCCCTCGCGGTCGACCAGGAACTCGACCGTGCCCGCGCAGCTGTAGCCGATCTCCCGGGCGAAGGCGACGGCGTCGGCGCAGATCCGCTCGCGCAGGGCCGGGTCCAGGTTCGGTGCCGGGGCGATCTCGATGACCTTCTGATGCCGGCGCTGCACCGAGCAGTCGCGCTCGTACAGATGGATGACGTCCCCCTGCCCGTCGGCCAGGATCTGCACCTCGATGTGCCGGGGGTCGATCACCGCCTGCTCCAGGAAGACCGTCGCGTCCCCGAACGCCGACTCCGCCTCCCGCATCGCCGCCTCGATGGCACTGCGCAGCTGGTCACGCTGCTCGACCCGGCGCATGCCGCGCCCGCCACCACCGGCCACGGCCTTGACGAAGACCGGGCCCTCGATCGCGTCCGCGGCGGCCAGCAGCGCGTCGACGTCGTCGCTGGGCTCGGTGCCCTGCAGCACGGGGAGGCCGGCCGCACGGGCCGCGGCGATCGCCCGGGACTTGTCCCCGGTCAGCTCCAGGACGGCGGCGCTCGGGCCGACGAAGGTGATCCCGGCCCGCGCGCAGGCCTCGGCCAGGTCGGGGTTCTCCGACAGGAACCCGTAGCCGGGGTAGACGGCGTCGGCGCCGGCGCGCTGGGCGGCCCGGACGATCTCGGCGACGTCGAGGTAGGCCCGCACCGGGTGGCCGGGCTCGCCGATCTCGTAGCTCTCGTCGGCCTTCAGCCGGTGGACGGAGTTCCGGTCCTCGTGCGGGAAGACGGCGACCGTCCCGGCGCCCAGTTCATAGGCGGCGCGGAAGGCGCGCACGGCGATCTCGCCGCGGTTGGCGACCAGGACCTTCTCGAACACGGGCGCGTCCTCTCGTGTCGGGGGAGGGCCAGCACGCGCGCCCTCGGGGGCCGACGCTAGCGGCGCGCCCGGCTGCCTGACTGCCGGACGTTTCTGTTGTGCGCAACGCGCGTGCCCCGGCGCTGCGCCGGGTAGCCCCCCGGCGTGACCGCCCAGAACCCGGCTGACGACGTCTCCTCCGCCCGCGAGCTGAGGGAGGTCGTGCTCGTCCTCGGCGCCTCCAGCGGCATCGGCCGGGCCAGCGCGATCGGGTTCGCCCGGCGCGGCGCCTCCCTCGTGCTGGCGTCCCGCAGCGCCACCGCCCTCGCCGACGCCGCGGCCGACTGCCGGGCCGCCGGCGCCGCGGCCGTCGAGTGCGTGCCCGCCGACGTCCTGGACGCCGAGGCGGTGCAGGCCGCCGTCGACCGCGCGACGGGCACCTTCGGCCGGCTGGACGTCGTCGTCCACTCCGCCACCGTGATGGCCTACGGCCGGGTCGAGGACATGGACCCCGCCGTGTTCCAGCGGGTGGTCGACACCGCCGTCCAGGGCACCTTCCACGTCTTCCAGGCGGTCGTGCCGGTGTTCCGCGCCCAACGCCGGGGCTCGCTCGTCGTGGTCAGCTCGCTGCTCGCCTCCATCACCGCCCCGACCATGAGCGCCTACGTGACCGCCAAGTGGGGCCAGCTCGGGCTCATCCGGACGCTGCAGCAGGAGCTCCGCGAGCTGCCCGACGTGCACGTCTCCGCTGTCGCCCCCGGCGGCGTCACCACACCGATCTACGACCAGGCGGCCACCGTGCTCGGCAACGGCGCCCACCCGCCGCCGCCGGTCTACACCCCGGAGCGGGTCGCCCGGGCCGTGCTGGACCGGGTGGCGAACCCGCGCCGGCTCAAGCAGTCCGGCTTCGCCAACCCGGTGATCATCGCCGGGTTCCGGCTCTTCCCACCGGTGTTCGACGCCCTGGTCGGCCCGCTGCTCAAGGCGTTCAGCATGGGCCGCGATCCGGTGCCGCCGACCACCGGCAACGTGTTCGCCCCGGTGCCGGAGAAGGAGGCGACGCGCGGCAGCTCCTGGGGCATCTGACGCCCGGTCAGAGGAGCCCGGCGACGTGGGCGAGGATCGCCACCTGAACCCGGTTGGCCGTGCCCAGCTTGGTGAAGACCCGCGAGACGTGGGACTTCACCGTCGCCTCGCTGAGGAACAGCTCCTTGCCGATCTCGGCGTTGGACAGGCCCCGCCCCACGGCCAGCAGCACCTCGCGCTCCCGGTCGGTGAGGGTCTCGATCCGCGCCCGCGCGTCCTGGCGGCGGACGTCGGCGCCCGTGTCGGTGTAGCGGGTGATCAGCCGCCGGGTGGCGGTCGGGGAGAGCATGGCCTCACCAGCGGCGACCACCCGGACCGCCTGGACCAGCTCCCGCGGTGGCGTGTCCTTGAGCAGGAAGCCGCTGGCCCCGGCCTGCAGCGCACCGAAGACGTGCTCGTCCAGGTCGAAGGTGGTCAGCACCAGCACCCGGGGGGCGTCGGAGCGGGCGGTGAGCGCGGCCGTGGCCGCCAGCCCGTCCATCCGCGGCATCCGCACGTCCATCAGCACGACGTCCGGCCGGTGACGCAGCACGGCCTCGATCGCGTCCGCGCCGTCCCCGGCCTCACCGACCACGCGCAGGTCCGGGGCGCTGGCCAGGACGGCGCGCAGACCGGCGCGCACCAGCGCGTCGTCGTCGACCAGCAACAGGCGCACGGGCTCGGCCGCCGACCCGCTCATGGGAGGTCTCCGTCTCCGCGATCGGGCCAGGGCAGGTCGGCGTGCACCAGGAAGCCGTCGGGCTGCGCTCCCGTGCTGAGCCGGCCACCCACCAGCTCCACCCGTTCGCGCAGCCCCAGGAGGCCCAGGCCCGCCCCGGGCACCAACGGTGCCGCCGCCGTCGCCGGGGCGCTGTTGTGCACCCGCACCTGCAGACCGCCGCCCGGTTCCCCGGCCAGCAGCACGGTGGCCGTGCCACCGGCGGCGTGCTTGTGCACGTTCGTGAGGGCCTCCCGCACGACCCGGTGCGCGGTGCGGCCGACCAGCGGGGGCGGGGTCTGCCCGGTCGGCAGGTCGGTGTGCAGTTGCACCGCGACACCTGCCTCGGCGCTGGCCCGGACCAGCCGGTCGACGTCGGCGAGGGTGGGCTGCGGCAACAGCTCCGCCTCGGCCGGATCGACCGGCTCGGGCAGGCTGGTGTCGGCGCGCAGCACCCCCAGGACCGTGCGGAGCTCCTCCAGGGCCTGCCGGGCGGTCGTGCGGATGAGGGCGGCCGACTCCTCGACCTCCGCCGGGCCGGCCGCCGGGTTCACCTCCAGGCCGCCGGCGTGCAGCGCCACCAGGGACATGCGGTGCGCCAGCACGTCGTGCATCTCCCGGGCGATGCGGGTGCGCTCGGCCTGCCGGGTCTGCTCGACGCGCAGCCGCTGCTCGGCCTGGGTCTGGGCGACCCGCTCCTGCAGCGACTGGACCAGGTCGCGGCGGGCACCGAGGTAGGCACCCAGCAGCGCCGGGAACCCGATCATGACCACCGCGAAGGCCGCCGTGACGACGGCGTACAGGGGATCGGCGAACACCAGGTCGAGCCCGATCTCGGTCGCGCCGTTCACCACCAGGGCGACCAGCGCCGCGGCCACCACCAGCGCCAGCCACCGGTCGCGGTGCCGGATGGCCACGGTCAGCAGGGCCAGCCAGAGCGGCAGCCACGAGCCCCCCACGGCCACGACGACGCAGCCCAGCAGCGCCACGCGCACCGGGTACCGCCGTCGCCACCACAGGGCGACGGCGACCGTCAGCGTGCCCAGGGCCTGCAGCCACGTCCCGGTGGGGATGTCCGCCACGGGCCCCTCGCCGACGAACAGGGTGGCCGCCCCGAGCACACCGAGCGCCACGAAGGCCAGGTCGCGCAGCCGCGCCCAGGGCCACCGGCGGCCACCGGCCACCTCGACCACCGACCCGTCACCCGTCTCCACGGGCAGTGAGCCTAGAGATCATCCGGCTCCGCGACGTCCACCGACGGGCTGAGGAGCGGGCCGATGACCTGCGACTTTCGTAGTAGGGAGCCGTGTACCTACGGGCGATGCCCACACCCCCCGGCGCCGGACAGGCTCGTGCCATGCACGACACGCAGACGTCCACCGTCCACCTCGACCCGGAGAACTGGCCCGTCCGCGCCGTGGGCACCGACGCCATGGCCGTCCTCGGTCTGGTCTTCGCCTTCGTGTTCTTCCCGCTCGGCATCGTCTTCAGCGCCCTGGGCCTGCGCAACACCCGCCGGGACGGCACCCGCGGCCGCGGTCTCGCCCTCGCCGGGATGACCATCTCGCTGCTGCAGGTGGTCGCGGTCGTCGGGCTGGTCCTCTGGGCCGCCTTCGGTGCCGGCTCCTGATGGCCGGGTACGACGCGGCCTGGAGCGGCACCGAGAGCGCCAGCGTCCTGGCCGCCCGCCAGCTCGCCGAGGAGGCCCGGCAGCAGCGGCACCACCCCCGCCGCCGCCCGCCGCGCCGTCGCCCGCTCAGCCGGCCGGGGCCCGGCTCGTGCGCAGCCCTGGTCGTCACCGCGAGCGGGTACGCAGGAGCGGGCGGCCGGTACTGACCGACCGGCATCGGCGGGACGTCGGGGAGGATGGCCCGGTGACCTCCCTCCGCACCGCCTTCTCCGCCGAGGTCACCGCCGCCGCCACCCGGCTGGCCGGCGTCTCCGAACGGACGCCGCTGCAACGCAACGCCCGGCTCTCCGAGCTCACCGGCGCCGCCGTGTGGGTCAAGCGCGAGGACCTGCAGGTCGGCCGCTCGTACAAGGTGCGCGGCGCCTACAACACGATCAGCCAGCTGGACACCGCCGGGCGGGCCGCCGGTGCGGTCACCGCCAGCGCCGGCAACCACGGCCAGGGCGTCGCCTACGCCTGCCGGGTGCTCGGCGTCCGGGGCCGGGTCTTCGTGCCCGGGACGACGCCGCGGCAGAAGCGGCAGCGGATCGCCGCGCTCGGCGGGGACATGGTCGAGCTCGTCGTCCACGGCGACACCTACGACGACGCAGCGGCCGCCGCGACCGAGCACGCCACGATGACCGGGGCCACCCTGGTGCCCGCCTTCGACGCGCTGTCGACCGTCGCGGGCCAGGCCACCGTCGCGTGCGAGCTGCTCGAACAGCTGGACAGCCCGCCGGACGTCGTCGTCCTGCCGGTCGGTGGCGGCGGGCTGCTGGCCGGCTGCGGCACCTGGCTGCGCGAGCACGCGCCCGGCGTCCGGCTGGTGGGGGTCGAACCGGCCGGGGCGGCGAACATGGCCGCGGCGCTGGCCGCCGGCCGGCCGGTGGAGCTGGCCGAGATCGACACCTTCGTCGACGGCGCGTCGGTGCGCCGGGCCGGTGACGTGACCTTCCCGCTGGTGCGCGACTCGGGTGCGGAGCTGGTGACGGTGCCCGAGGGACAGGTCTGCACCGAGATGCTCGACCTCTACCAGGTCGACGGGGTGATCGCCGAGCCCGCCGGCGCGCTCGCCAGCGCGGCGCTGACCGGCGGTCAGGTCGTCGTCGAGCCCGGCCAGACCGTCGTCACCCTGCTCTCCGGCGGCAACAACGACGTCAGCCGGTACGCCGAGGTGGTCGAGCGGTCACTGGTGCACCGTGGCCTCAAGCACTACTTCCTGGTCGAGTTCCCGCAGGAGCCCGGGGCGCTGCGCCGGTTCCTCGACGAGGTGCTCGGCCCGGACGACGACATCGTGCTGTTCGAGTACGTCAAGCGGGACAACCGGGAGACCGGGGCGGCGCTGACCGGCATCGAACTGGGCAGCGTCGCCGGCCTGGCGCCGCTGCTGGCCCGGATCGAGGCGGGCCCGCTCAAGATCCAGCACCTCGCTCCCGGCACGACCGCCTACCGCTTCCTGGTGTGAGCGAGGCCCCCGTCCCGCTGGACGGGGGCCTCCCCCGCGTCAGGGCTCGACGGTGACCTTGATCGCCTCGCCGTTCTTCACGATGGAGAAGGCGTCGAGGACGCGGTCGAGCGGCAGGCGCGCGGTGATCAGGTCCTTGACCGGCACCTGACCGGTGGAGATGTACTCCAGCGCCCGCTTGTTGTGCTCCGGCGCGGACCCGTTGGCGCCGTGGATGTGCAACTGGCGGTAGTGCACCACGTTGGAGTCGCAGGTGATCGTCGGGTTCGTCTTCGGCAGGCCGCCGAAGAAGGAGATCCGGCCGTTGCGGGCGGCCATCGCGATGGCCTGCTCCTGGGTGACGTTCGCCGCCGTCGCGGTGATGATGACGTCGGCGCCCCGGCCGCCGGTGAGCTCCAGGACCCGGGCGACCACGTCGACCTCGGCGCCGTTGATCACCTCGTCGGGCTGGACGGCGTCGGCCGACATCGTCAGCCGCTCGGCGTTGACGTCGACCAGGATGACCGTGCCGACCTTGTGGACGCCGCGGGCGATGCGGATGTGCATGCAACCGATCGGGCCCGCGCCGAAGACGACGAGGGTGTCCCCCTCCTCGATGTCGAGGAGCTCCTGGGCGTTGATGGCGCAGGCGAACGGCTCGGCGGCCGAGGCCTCGTCGTAGCCGACGTTGTCCGGGATCCGGTTGAGCCCGTCCACCTTCAGCACCTGCTGGGGGACGATCATGTACTCGGCGAACCCGCCGTCGTACTGGTAGCCGACCGAGGTCTGGTTCTGGCACACCGCCATCCAGCCCTTGCGGCACTCGTGGCACTCCCCGCAGGGCACCGCCGCGATCACCTGCGCCCGGTCGCCCGGGGCCCAGTTGCTGCCGTAGGTCGCGTTGACGTCGGCGCCGACCTCGACCACTTCACCGGCGATCTCGTGCCCGATGGTGCGCGGCGGGGAGAGGTTCTGGTGGCCGTTGTGGAAGATCTTGACGTCGGTGCCGCAGGTGGAGCAGTTCTTCACCTTGAGCTTGATCTCGCCCGGGCCGCACTCGGGCTCCGGGACGTCCTCGAGGCGCACGTCTTCAGGGGCGTAGAACCGCAGGGCCTTCATGTCGTCCTCCGAGTGCTGTGTCGACGGGTGATGTGTCGACGGGTGTCGTGTGGACCGAGGGCCTGCCGACGCCGTCCCAGGTGTGGCCCACTGCTGGTGTCTCTGGTCACTCTAAGACCCCTCTCCACGCCCGGTTGCATGGTTCTCCGTGCGAACGTGTGGGTTTCATGCCACTTGACCCCAGTCTCCGGGGTCTATATACAGACATTCACAGATTCTCGTGACTCCGCTCACAGAGTTCGGAGCACGTGTCAACCCCCGGCCGGCTGCGTGCCGCTCGCCGACGCCGCAGCTCGAGGAAAGGTCCACTCCATGGCCACGACGACCCACCCGGCCGCCCGTTCGGGCGGGGCGCGGATGCACGTCCAGCGGTTCGGCACCTTCCTGTCGAACATGGTGCTGCCCAACATCGGCGCCTTCATCGCCTGGGGCCTGATCACCGCCCTCTTCATCGAGACCGGCTGGATCACCCTGATCGGCGACGCCCTCGGCTACGAGGGCGGCTACGGCTTCGTCGAGGACCTCGGCGCCTGGGGTGACGGCGCCGAGGGCACCGGGATCGTCGGCCCGATGATCACCTACCTGCTGCCGCTGCTCATCGGCTACACCGGCGGCCGGATGATGTACGACGACAACCTCCGCGGCGGGGTCGTCGGCGCCATCGCCACGATGGGCGCGATCACCGGCGCCGAAGGCACGCCGATGTTCCTGGGCGCCATGATCATGGGCCCGCTCGGCGGCTGGTCGATGAAGAAGCTCGACGCGCTGTGGGCGCACAAGATCCGCCCCGGCTTCGAGATGCTGATCAACAACTTCTCCGCCGGCATCTGGGGCGGGTTCCTGGCCGTCGTCGGCTTCGTGATCGCCGGCCCGTTCGTGCAGGCCTTCAGCGACCTGGCGTCCAACCTCGTGGACGTCCTGGTCGAGAACAACCTGCTGCCGCTGACCTCGATCTTCATCGAGCCGGCCAAGATCCTGTTCCTGAACAACGCCATCAACCAGGGCATCCTCACCCCGCTGGGCACCACCGAGGCGGCCCAGGCCGGCCAGTCGATCCTGTTCCTGCTCGAGGCCAACCCCGGCCCGGGCCTGGGTCTCCTGCTCGCCTTCGCCCTGTTCGGCCGCGGCGTGGCCAAGGCCTCGGCGCCCGGCGCGATCCTGATCCAGTTCGTCGGCGGCATCCACGAGATCTACTTCCCCTACGTGCTGGCCAAGCCGAAGCTGATCGCCGCGGTCATCCTCGGCGGCATGGCCGGCGTGGCCACGAACGTCCTCTTCGGCTCGGGCCTGCGCTCGCCGGCGTCCCCCGGCTCGATCATCGCCGTCTGGGCGGCGTCCCCGCCGAGCAGCCTGCTGGGCGTCACCGCCTCGGTGCTGGTCTCCGCCGGCGTCACGTTCCTGGTCGCCGCCTTCCTGCTGAAGCTGGACAAGGACGACGACGGTGACCTGACCGCGGCGACCGCCGCGATGGAGGCCAACAAGGGCAAGAAGTCGTCGGTCTCCTCCGCGCTGACCGGCGCTGGCGCCGCCCGCACCGACGGCCCGATCCGCTCCATCGTGTTCGCCTGCGACGCGGGCATGGGCTCCTCCGCCATGGGCGCCTCGGTGCTCCGCAAGAAGGTGCACGGCGCCGGGTTCGACGACGTCACCGTGGTCAACAAGGCCATCTCCAACCTCACCGACGACTACGACCTGGTGGTCACCCACGAGGACCTGACGGAGCGGGCGGAGCAGCGGACCGGCTCGGCGGTGCACGTGTCGGTGTCGGACTTCATGTCCAGCCCGCGCTACGACGAGATCGTCGAGATGCTGCAGCGGACCAACAGCGCGCCGACCGCCGAGGAGGCCACCGCCGCTGCCGCTCCCGACGGCGCCGCCGTCCCCGGGCGCCAGGCGACCGCCCCCGCCGCGGCCGGCGGCGTCGCACGACTGAGCGACGACGGAACGGACGAGGACACCGACGTCCTCGCCGTGGAGAGCATCGTCCTGGACGGCTCCGCCACCACCCGCGACGAGGCGATCCAGGAGGCCGGCGAGCTGCTGGTCGCGGCCGGCGCCGTCGACGCCTCGTACGTGCAGGCCATGCACGAGCGGGAGAAGTCCGTGTCGACCTACATGGGCAACCGGCTGGCGCTCCCGCACGGCACCAACGAGGCCAAGCCCGCCATCCGGCGCACGGCGATCTCCTTCGTGCGGCACGCCCGGGGCGTCGACTGGAACGGCAAGGAGGTCTCGTTCGTGATCGGCGTCGCCGGCGCCGGGGACGACCACCTCAAGCTGCTCGGCCGGATCGCGGAGGTCTTCGTCGACCCGGCTCAGGTCGCTCGCCTCGAGGAGGCCAGGACGCCCGCCGACGTCCTGGCCGTGCTCGGTTCGCTGCAGCCCGCGTAGGCGACCAGCCCCCACGACGGCCCCGGCCGACCCACACGGGTCGACCGGGGCCGTCGTGCGTGCTCAGCGGGAGTAGCGGACGGCGGCGCGGGCGCGGGCCTGGGCGGCCAGCACCTCGCGGTCCTTGGGCGGGGCGGTGGTGACCAGGTCGGCGAGCAGGTGCTCGGTCGCGTGCGCGATCTCCTCGACCGCCCGGTCGAACGCCGCCTGGTTGGCCTGCGACGGCTTGGTCGACCCGCTCACCTTGCGCACGTACTGCAGCGCCGCCGCCCGGACCTCGTCGGAGGTGGTGGCGGGCTCCAGGTTGTGCAGGACGTGGATGTTCCGACACATGCCCGGCAGCCTAGGCCCGCCCCCCGACCACCAAAATGGCCATTTTGGTGGTCGGGTCCGGGGCCAGAATCGCGACTTTGGCCCCCTCCCCGCCCCGCTCGCCGCCGAGTGACAGCTGAGCGGGCGTACCGGCGGGCGGATGCCCGCTGAGCTGTCACTCGACGAGGCGGGGCCCTAGGGGACGACGGTGGTCGTCGGGGCGCCGCCGCGGGCCAGGGCGCGGCTGATCACCAGGCGCTGGATCTGGTTGGTGCCCTCGAAGATCTGCATGACCTTGGCCTCGCGCATGTACCGCTCGACCGGGAAGTCGCGGGTGTAGCCGTACCCGCCCAGCACCTGGACGGCGTCGGTGGTCACCTTCATCGCGTTGTCGGTGGCCACCAGCTTGGCGATCGAGGCCTGCTGGCCGTAGGGCTGGCCGGCGTCGCGCAGCCGGGCCGCGAACAGGTACGTCGCCCGCGCGGTCTCGACGGCGGCGGCCATGTCGGCGAGCAGGAAGCCCAGCCCCTGGTGCTCGATGATCGGCTTGCCGAAGGTCTCCCGTTCCTGGGCGTAGGCGACCGCGTCGTCCAGCGCGCCCTGGGCCAGGCCGGTGGCGACGGCGGCGATCCCGAGCCGGCCGGCGTCCAGCCCGGCGAGGGCGATCGACAGCCCCTCGCCCTCCTCACCCAGCCTGCGGTCGGCGTCGACGCGCACGCCCTCGAACCGCATGGTCGCCGTGGTCGAGCCGGTCAGCCCCATCTTGCGCTCGGCGGTGTCGGCGGACAGCCCGTCGCTGTCGGCCGGCACGAGGAAGCAGGAGATGCCGCGCGCGCCGTCGTCGGAGGTACGGGCCATGACCTTGTAGAAGTCCGCGTGCCCGCCGTGGGTGGTCCAGGCCTTCTCGCCGGTGAGGACGTAGGAGTCGCCGTCCCGGACGGCGCGGGTGCGCATCGCCGCCGGGTCGGAACCGGCGTGCGGCTCGGAGAGGCAGTAGGCGCCCAGCTGCTCGCCGCCGAGCATCTCCGGCAGCCACTGCTGCTGCGCAGGCGTGCCCCGGGTGGCGAGCCCGAAGCAGGACAGCCCGTGCACGCTCACCCCCACGCCGACGCTGGCCCAGGCGGCCGCGATCTCCTCGAGCACCTGCAGGTACACCTCGTGGGGCTGCCCGCCGCCGCCCAGCTCCTCGGCGTAGGGCAGGCCCAGCAGCCCGGCCCGGCCGAGGGTGCGGAAGACGTCGCGGGGGAACTCCTCGGCCGCCTCCGCCGCGGCCGCCCGGGGCGCGAGCTCGTCGCGGGCCAGCTGCCGGGTGAGGTCGAGCAGGTCGGCGGCCTCCTGCGTGGGAACCAGGCGACGGACGGGCACGGTGCACCTCCAGGCGGGTCGGGACGACGCCGTCCCGACCGGGTTGCAGTACTCCCGGACGGTACGCAGTACTGGACTCCGCAGCGCAACACCTCCTCCGCCGCCGCCCACCGGGAGCTCGCCGACCTCGTCGTCGCCCCGCGCTGCTGACGGACCCCGTCCTCCGCACCCCTCGCACGCTCGGGGGGAGCCTCGGGACGGGGGCGCGGAGGACGACGGTGCCGAGGTGGGCCAACGCTGGGTAAGGTCAGCCTCACCTGCTCGGCCGGCGACCCGGCCTGCCCGCCGTCCCCAGGAGTCGCTCGTGGTGCAACGCACGGCGACCCGGCCTGCCGGGGAGGTGAGCCCCCCGCCGCGCCGGGGTCTGCTGCGGGGCATGGCCCCGCGGGTGCTGGGCCTGTGGTTGCTGCTGGCCGTCGTCGTGGCGGTCTGCGCGCTGAGCATCGCGGTCGGCACCAGGCCGATCGGCCTGGGCACCGTGTGGCAGGCGCTGATCGACCCGAGCACCCCCGGCGACGAGACGGTGATCATCCGCGAGCTGCGGGTGCCGCGGACCCTGCTCGGTGTGCTCGCCGGTTCTGCCCTGGCCGTCTCCGGGGCGCTGATGCAGGGCCACACCCGCAACCCGCTGGGCGACCCCGGCCTGCTCGGCGTCACCGCGGGCGCCTCGTTCGCCGTCGTCCTCTCGATCTGGCTGCTCGGCATCACCACGGCCGGCGGGTACGTCTGGTTCGCCTTCGCCGGCGCGCTGCTGGGCAGCGTGGCGGTCTTCCTGATCGGCTCGGCCGGCCGGGGGGCGCCCAGCCCGGTGAGCCTGGCCCTCGCGGGAGCGGCGATCACCTACCTGCTCTACGCCCTGGTGCAGGCGGTCACCATCCGCGAGACGACGGCGCTCGACGCCTACCGGTTCTGGGTCGTCGGCGCACTGGCCGGGCGGGACGTCGAGGTCGTCACCCAGGTCGCCCCCTTCATCGTGGTCGGCCTGGCGCTCGCCCTGGTCAACGCCCCAGCGCTGAACCTGCTGGGCCTGGGTGAGGACGTCGCCCGGGGCCTGGGCCAGCGGGTCTGGCTGGCCCGCGTGGTCGGGCTCGCCGCCATCACCCTGCTCACCGGGGCCGCCACCGCCGCGTGCGGCCCGATCGCCTTCGTCGGGCTGGTCGTGCCGCACGTCGCCCGGGCGATCACCGGCCCCGACCACCGCTGGCTGATCCCGTACTCGGCGCTGCTGGGCGTGGTCTTCCTGCTGCTCGCCGACGTCCTGGGCCGGGTGCTGGCCCGGCCGGGTGAACTGCAGGTCGGCATCGTGCTCGCAGTCGTCGGTGCGCCGTTCTTCATCGCGCTGATCCGCCGCCGCCGGCTGGTGCAGCTGTGAGCACCACGGCGCCCACCCGGGCCACCACCCCCCGGTCGCGGCCCCGCCGGCCGCTGCGGATCGGCCCCGTCTCCACCACCTACCGGTTTCGCGACGTGCTGGTGCCGATCGCGGTCGTGCTGGTGCTGGTGCTGGCCGCCGCGACCAGCCTCGGCCGCGGTGACTACCCGATCGGCGTGCTCGACGTGCTCGGCACGCTGGTCGGGCTGGGCGACGAGACCCAGCGGTTGATCGTGTTCGAGCTGCGCGCACCGCGGATCGCGGTGGCCGTGCTCGTCGGGGTGGCGCTCGGCCTGTCCGGCGCGCTCATCCAGACCTTCGCCCGCAACCCGCTCGCCAGCCCGGACATCCTGGGCGTCACCGGTGGGGCGGCGATCGGCGCGGTGAGCGTGATCGTGCTGGGCGGCACCGGCACCACCGCGGCCGGGCTGCTCGGCGGGATCGGCATCCCGGCCGCGGCCCTGCTCGGCGGCATGGTCGTGGCCTTCCTGGTCTTCGGGCTCGCCTGGCGGTCGGGGGTCGACGGCTACCGGCTGGTGCTCATCGGCATCGGGTTGTCCGCGATGGCCCAGGCGATCGTCAACTACCTGCTCACCCGCAGCGCCCTCTGGGACGCGGCCGCCGCCAACGTGTGGATCACCGGGTCGCTGAACGGGCGCGGCTGGGAGCAGGCGCTGCCCCTGGCCCTGTCGCTCCTGGTGCTGGTCCCGGCAGCCCTCGCGCTGAGCCGGGTGCTCGGCGTCCTGCAGTACGGGGACGAGACGGCGCGGGCGCTCGGGGTGCGCGTCCCGCTGGCCCAGGGCGTCGTCGTCGTGGTCGCGGTCTGCCTGGCCGCGTTCGCCGTCTCGGCGGCCGGGCCGATCCAGTTCGTCGCCCTCGTCGTCCCCCAGATCGCCGTCCGGCTGACCGGCGGGTCACGCCCGCCGCTGGTCACCTCCGCCCTGCTGGGCGCACTGTTGCTGGTCAGCAGCGACCTGGTCGCCCGGACCGCACTGCCCGAGTCGTTCCCGGTCGGCGTGATCACCGCGATCGTCGGCGCCCCGTACCTGCTCTGGCTCCTCGTCCGCGGAAGGCGGCGATCCACCCTGTGACCGTGACCGAGCACCGCACCTCCTCCGCCGGTGCCGAGCAGCCCCCGTCGGTGCGGCTGGCCGCCGACGGCGTCCGGCTCGCCTACGGCGACAAGGTCGTCGTCGACGGTCTGGACCTGGAGCTCACCGACGGGTCGTTCACCGCGATCGTCGGCCCCAACGGGTGCGGCAAGTCCACCGTGCTGAAGGCGCTGGGGAGGTTGCTGCGCCCGACCTCCGGAACCGTCCTGCTCGACGGCCGGGCGATCGGCGCCACCTCGACCCGCGACGTCGCCAAGGTGCTGGGCCTGCTGCCGCAGACGCCGCTGGCACCCGAGGGGCTCACCGTCGCCGACCTGGTCGCCCGGGGGCGGCACCCGCACCAGAGCTGGCTGCGGCAGTGGTCCTCCGACGACGAGGCCGTGGTCACCGAGGCGCTGACCTGGACCGACATGGCCGACCTCGCCGACTCCCCGGTCGACGCGCTGTCCGGGGGGCAGCGCCAGCGGGCCTGGATCTCCATGGCGCTGGCCCAGGGCACCGACCTGCTGCTGCTCGACGAGCCGACGACCTACCTCGACCTCGCCCACCAGGTCGACGTGCTGGAGCTGGTGGGCCGGCTGCACGCGGAGAAGGGCCGGACCGTGGTGGTCGTGCTGCACGACCTCAACCTGGCCGCCCGGTACGCGAAGCGGCTGGTCGCGATGAAGGACGGCGTCCTGGTCGCCTCCGGGACCCCGCAGGAGGTGCTCACCGAGCAGCTGCTGGCCGACGTCTTCGAGCTGGAGGCCCGGGTGGTGCCCGACCCGGTGACCGGCACGCCGATGGTGGTACCGGTCCGCCGCCTCCGCTGAGGCCCCGCCCCCTCCCGACGGTCGCGGAGCCGCGGTGGCGACTCCATGATCGTCGGGAGGGTCAGGCCGTCAGGGCCGCGGGGCCCGGGGCTCGGGCTGGACCGCCTCGCTGTGGCCGTTGGGGCTGTGGCGGACGACCAGTTCGAAGTCGTCGCCGTGCCGGGTGATCCCGTCGACGACCGCGGCCTCGACGGCCTCGCTGGCGTAGGTGCTGCGCAACACCATGGGGTCCGAGCGGAGGTCCTTGGTCAGCGCGACCGCCAGCCCGATCATCACCAGCGCGAAGGGGAGCGCGGCGATGATCGTCAGGTTCCGCAGCCCCTGCAGCGCCTCGTCACCGCCGACGAGCAGCATCACGGCGGCGACGCCACCGGTCAGCAGCCCCCAGAAGACGACCATCTTCGACGTCGGCTCACGGGTGCCGCGCTCGGACAGCGACGCCATCACGATCGAGGCCGAGTCCGCGCCGGTGACGAAGAAGATGCCGACCAGCAGCATCACGATGACGCTGGTGACGGTGGTGAACGGCAGCTCCTGGAGCAGGCCGAACAGCTGGCCCTCGGCCGTCGACTGGCCGGCGAGGTCCTGGCCCGACTGCTGGGCCCCGATCCCGGCACCGCCGAAGATCGCGAACCAGAACAGGGTGACGACGCTGGGCACGAGCAGCACGCCGGCGATGAACTCCCGGATGGTGCGGCCGCGGCTGATCCGGGCGAGGAAGACGCCGACGAACGGCGTCCAGGAGATCCACCAGGCCCAGTAGAAGACCGTCCAGCCCGAGAGCCACTCGGCCATCTCGTCGCCACCGGAGGCGTTGGTGCGCGCAGCCATCTCGGGGAGCTCGGCGGCGTAGGAGCCCAGCGCGGTCGGGATGAGGTTCAGCATCAGGACCGTGGGGCCCACCACGAAGACGAACAGCGCCAGGGTGAACGCCAGGCCGACGTTGATGTTGGACAGCCACTGGATGCCGCGGGCGACGCCGGAGAAGGCGGAGGCCACGAAGGCCGCGGTCAGCACCGCGATGATGCCCACCGTCGCCGCGTTGCCCACCGGCCCCAGCCAGCCGAGGATCTCCAGCCCGCTGCCGATCTGCAGGGCCCCGAGCCCAAGCGAGGCGGCCGTGCCGAAGAGCGTGGCGAAGATGGCGAGGACGTCGATCACCTTGCCGGCCGGCCCTTCGGCGACGCCGCGCCCGAACAGCGAGGTGAACGCCGAGGAGAGCAGCTGCCCCCGGCCCCGGCGGTAGGTGCCGTACGCGACGGCCAGCCCGACCAGGGCGTACAGCGCCCAGGGGTGCAGCGTCCAGTGGAAGAGCGTCGTGGCCATCGCCGTGGTGACGGCCTCCTGGGTCTCGCCGTCGACGGTGCCCGGCGGCGGGGAGACGTAGTGCGACAGGGGCTCGGAGACGCCGAAGAACATCAGCCCGATGCCCATGCCGGCGCTGAACATCATCGCGATCCAGCTGATCGTCCGGAACTCCGGCCGTTCACCGTCCCCGCCGAGCGGGATGCGGCCGTAGGCGCTGGCGGCGATCCAGAGCACGAAGAGCACCACGGCGGTGCCGAGCAGCACGAAGAACCAGCCGAGGTTCAGCTCGATCCAGCCGAGCGCGCTGCTGCTGGCCGAGCCCAGGCCGCTGGGGGTGAGGAACCCCCAGGCGAGGAAGGCCAGCGAGAGGAGGGCGGCGACCCCGAAGACCGTCCGGTCCAGCCGCGGCTTGCGCTCCTCGTCCTGCACCGGGGGCTGAGCGATCGCCGGGTGCGTCTGGCTGGGGACGTCGGGGTCGAGCACGTCGTCGATCGTCTGGCCGGTCGCGCCGGCGTCGTCGACGGCCGGGGCCTGATCGGCAGCCGGGGCCTGGTCGGCGCCCGGGGCCTCGCCGCTGCGGGTCGAGCCGGACGACGGCTGCCCGGGTGGGGTGTTCGGTGGGTTCGTCACGTGGCGTGGCGCCTGATCGGCGCCCCTCCCTTCGGGTCGGCGCGCAGGTCGAGCGAGCTGCCCCACACTCAGGACAACTCGTTGTACGGACCACCGTCCTTGCCTCCGGGCCCGGATGCAAATCCGTGGCGCGCGCACCAGCGGCCCCACCGAACCCACCCACACCACCCGCGCACCCCACGCACAGGTCCACGGGCCACACTGGGCGGTGATGAACGTGCTCGCCGCCGGCCCGGTCACCGACTTCTTCTACTGGCTCCGCGGACCCGCCCTCGACGCACTCCTGATCGTGCTGGGCGCGCTGCTGGTGGCCCGGCTGGTCAGCTGGGCCGGGAACCGGATCACCGACCGGATCGACGCCGCCGCGACCGACTCCGACGCCCTGGTGCGCTCCGAGGCAGCCAAGCACCGGCACTCGCTGACCCAGGTGCTGACCTGGGCGGCGATCGTGCTGATCTGGTCGATCGCGGTCATCTTCGCGCTCGACCGGCTGGGGCTCCCGGTCACCGGCCTGGTCGCCCCGGCCACCGTGCTCGGCGTCGGGCTGGGCTTCGGCGCCCAGCGGGTCGTCGGTGACGTGCTGGCCGGCTTCTTCCTGATCACCGAGCGGCAGTACGGCTTC
The DNA here is from genome assembly GCF_026967995.1 of Modestobacter sp. VKM Ac-2979. Classification (NCBI taxonomy): domain Bacteria; kingdom Bacillati; phylum Actinomycetota; class Actinomycetes; order Geodermatophilales; family Geodermatophilaceae; genus Modestobacter; species Modestobacter sp. VKM Ac-2979. Next base: position 485,913 of record NZ_JAPVBO010000002.1, on the reverse strand, counting down.
GGCGACGTCGTCTCCATCCAGGTGGTCGGTGGCATGGAGCCCGCGTCCGGGACGGTCGAGGACGTCACCCTGCGGATCACCCGGGTGCGCTCGGTCGACGGAGAGGTGGTGATCGTGCCCAACGGCCAGATCGTCAAGGTCACCAACCTCTCGCGTGACTGGGCCCGGGCCGTCGTCGACGTGCCGGTGCCCGCGACCGCCGACGTCACCCGGGTGCAGGAGGTGCTGCGGGAGGTCGGGCAACGCGCCTTCGCCGACCCGCGGCTGCACAAGCTGCTGCTCGACGAGCCCAGCGTGATGGGCGTGGAGAGCCTCTCGCTGGACGAGGTGAACCTGCGGGTCGTCGCCCGCACGCTGCCGGGCAAGCAGTTCGACGTGGGCCGCGACCTCCGGGCCCGAGTGGCGCTGGCGCTGTCCCGGGAGGGCGTGTCGCTCCGCGCCACCAACGTGCAGGACGGCGTGAGCATCCAGGACGAGGCGTTGGCCGAGGACCGGGCACGGACGGGAGGGGCCGCATGAGCACGTCGTCGGACGACCAGCCCACCAAGGTCCTGCCGCAGGCCGCCACCGAACAACCGTCCGCGGTCGCCGCCCCGGCCACCCGGCGCTCGCCGACCTGGCACGAGCGGGTGCCCTCGCACATCGGGCGGGCCCGCACCTCGACCGTGGTGCTCGGCGGCCTGTTCGTGGTGCTGTTCGTGCTCAACCTCTTCCTGCCCAGCCGGGACAGCGGGACGACGCCCGTCATGCTCCCGAACGGGCAGACGGTCGACGTGCCCAACTCCGCGCTGCCCAGCGACGTGCCCACGGGCACGCCGACGCCCCCGGAGCCGGAGACGCCCGTCCCGGTCGTGCCGACGAGCCCGGTGCCGCCGGACGACGAGGAGGACGAGGAGCCCGCGGGCACGCCGCCCCGCACGACCACCCCCCGCGCGCCGTCCCCGACCCCGACGCCGACCCGGACCCCGTCGCCCACCAGCGAGACGACGGAGCAGGATGAGGAGACGACGGACTCCGAGCCGACCGGCACCACGACGGTCGAGACGACGGCGGACCCGACCGACTGATCCCTCAGAACGAGGTGACGACGGCGATCCCCGGTTCGCGGCCCACCGCGGCCAGCGCGGCACCGGCGTCGTCCAGGCCGAGCTCGCGGGTGACCAGCAGCTCCGGGTGCAGCCGGCCGGCCGTGATCAGTGAGAGCATCGCCGGGTAGTCGGCCGCCGCCATCCCGTGGCTGCCCAGCAGGGCGAGCTCGCCGGCGATCACCCGCTCCATCGGGATCTCCGGGCGGCCGAGCACCGGCGGCAGCAGCCCGACCTGCACGTGCCGCCCCCGCGGGCGGAGGCTGCGGATGGAGTTCAGGCAGGTCACGGCGGCGCCGAGCGCGTCCAGCGAGACGTGCGCACCGCCGTCGGTCAGCTCGGCGATCGCGCCGGGGACGTCGCCGGCGCCGTCCACGGTGTGCTCCGCACCGCAGGCCCGGGCCAGCTCGAGGGCACCCGGGGCGATGTCGACGGCCACGACCCGGGCCCCGGCCGCCACCGCGACCTGGACCGCGGACAACCCGACCCCGCCGCAGCCGTGCACCGTCACCCACTCCCCGGGCCGCACCCGGCCGACGCCGGTGACGGCCCGGAAGGCGGTGGCGAACCGGCAGCCCAGCCCGGCCGCGGTGGCGAACGGCATGCCGTCGGGGAGCGCGACCAGGTTGACGTCGGCGGCGTCCAGGGCGACGAACTCGGCCAGCGAGCCCCAGTGCGTGAACCCGGGCTGGGTCTGGTTGACGCAGACCTGCCCGGCGCCGTCCCGGCACGGCCCGCAGTGCCCGCACGCGCAGACGAACGGCACGGTGACCCGGTCGCCCACCGACCAGGTCCGCACCCGGTCACCGACCGCGGCCACGGTGCCGGCCAGTTCGTGGCCGGGCACGTGCGGCAGGACGACGTCGGGGTCGTGGCCGGACCAGCCGTGCCAGTCGCTGCGACAGATGCCGCTGGCGCCGACGCGGACGACGACGCCGTCCCGGTCGGGGGTGGGGTCGGGCACCGACCGGACCGCCAGCGGGCCACTGAACTCCTCGAACACCAACGCGCGCACCCCGACAGCCTCCCCCGAGGGGCCGAAGTCGCGACTTCGGCCCCTCGGGGAGGCTGTCGGCGTGGGCTTCAGCGGGCCAGCAGCTCCTGGAGCGCAGCGTCCGTGCCGCCGTCCACGTCGACCACCTTCGAGCGGGCCGTGGCGCCGGTGACGAGCGTGACCGCGGAGCGGCGGACGCCGAAGGCAGCGGCCACCGCAGCCAACGCCGCCTCGGTGGCCTTGCCGTCGACCGCCCGCGCCGACACCCGGACGACGAGGGCTCCGTCGTGCTCGCCGCCGACCTGTGTCCGCCCCGCCCCCGGCCGCACCCTGATCGCCACCCGCACGGCCCGCAGTCTCCTACCCGCGCCTCAGGTGCGGCTCCGCCGCGGCGGCCACCTCCGGCGCATCCAGCAGCGGGAGGGTGTGGTGCGTCGCGTCGGCCAGCCGGACGACCGTGGTGCCCGGCAACGCAGCCGCACGCCGGGCCACCCGGTCGGGGTCGTGTGCCCGGCTCCTCCCGGCGACCACCACCAGCGTCGGCACCGCCAGCGCCGCCAGTTCGGCCGTGCTGGGACGCCGGGTGCGCACCAGGGGACCGTGGTCGCGCAGCGCGCCCCGGACGTGGGTGTCGACCCAGGCCCCCGGGAGCGCGCGCCCCGCCGTCTCCCAGTCCAGGAACCGGCGCACCCGTCGCTGGGTGGGCCGCACCAGCGACGGGACGGCCCGCACCAGGTAGCCCGGGCGGAAGCCGGCGACGACGGCCGTCGGGTCCAGCAGCGTCAGGGTCGTCACCCGGTGCGGAGCGGCCAGCGCCGCGAGGAGACCGAGGTGCGCCCCCGCGGAGTGCCCGACCACGTGCCAGCGGGAGCACCCGACCGCGGTCTGCAACTCCGCCAGCCAGGACACGAGGTCCGCGGACGAGCGCGGCGGCCGGCTGGTCGCGCTGAGCCCGACGTCGCCGGGCTGGTCGGGTGCCAGCAACCGGCACCGGCCGGCGAGCTCGCCGGCCAGGTCCGCCCAGGCGGTGGCGGTCGCCCCGCCGCCGTGCAGCAGCAGCACCGCCGGCGCGTCGAGGGGCCCGGCGGTGAGCAGGTGCGTCCGGCCCCACGACGTCGGGACGTCGGTCTGCGTCGCGCCGGCGGGCCAGCGTCGAGCGGCGGCTGCGTAGCTCTCGGCGAAGGTCGAGGTCACCCCGCGAGTCAACTAGAGCGTCTAGCTACCTGACAAGCTGGATACCTTCGCGCCATGCGAGAGGACGCCCCGGGCACCGTGCACCGGCTGCGGGCGCTGACCGTGCTCCTCGATCAGCACGGCGGCGCCTTCGCCGCGCAGCACGGCCTCGGCGGCACCGACGTCCGGGCGCTGATCGCGCTGCTGGACATGGAGCGCGCCGGAGTGGACGCCAGCCCCACGCGGCTGGCCCGCGAACTCCGGCTGACCACCGCGTCCACCACCGTGCTGCTCGACCGGTTGGAGCGAGCCGGGCACGTGCGCCGGACGGCGCGCACCGACGACCGGCGCCGGGTGGACGTCACCGTCACCGACGCCGCCAAGCAGCTGGGGTGGACCTTCTTCGGACCGCTGATCACTGCCACCCGCGCGGTGCTCGACGAACGCACCGCGGCCGAGCGCGCGGTCATCGACCGGTTCCTGGACGACCTGGTCACCGCCCTGGAGGCCGGACCGGAGGACGGGCCGACACGGGACCACCGGTGACCGACGGCCGCCCTCGCGAATACCACCCCACAGGACCCGCCTGGCACAGGCGTGCCCCGTCGCCTACCGTCGGCGCTACGCGGTGCTCCAGCCAGACGTAGCGCGGTCCCCTGTCGTCGCCGGTCACCCGGCACAGCCCGGAGCAGCCCGGGACCCAGTCTGAGAGAGCAGATGACCGCAACCACGCTGGAGGGCTCCACGCCTCCCCCCGCCCGGGCGCCCCGCCCCGAGCGAGCCCGCGACCGTCAGGTCAGCGTCTACGCCGAGCTCTCCCAGCAGGTGAAGGACGCCGGGCTGCTGAACCGCCGCCGCCCGTACTACGTGGTGTCTATCGCGCTGACCGTGGCCGCCTTCGCCGGGGTCTGGGTGGCGATCGTGGCACTGGGCGACTCCTGGTGGCAGCTCGGCCTGGCCGTCGTCTTCTCGCTGGTCTGCACCCAGTTCGGCTTCCTGGGCCACGACACCGCGCACCGGCAGGCCTTCGGCTCGCACCGGGCCAACGAGTGGAACGCCCGGGTGCTTTCCTGCGGTTTCGCCGGCATCGGCTACGGCTGGTGGATGCAGAAGCACAACCGGCACCACAACGCCCCGAACCAGATGGGCAAGGACCCCGACATCGAGTCCGCGGTGCTGGCCTTCACGCCGGACGACGCCGAGGACCGGATGACCGGCCTGCGTGGCTGGTGGACCCGGCACCAGGGCTGGGCGTTCTTCCCGCTGCTGTGCTTCGAGGGCGCGGCCCTGCACGCCAACAGCCTGGCCACCCTCGCCCGCGAGAAGACGATGCCGCACCGCCGGCTGGAGATCGCGATCATCGCGGCCCGGCTCGGGCTCTTCGTCGCCGCGGTCTTCCTGATCATGCCGCCGCTGCTGGCCGTGGCCTTCATCCTGGTCCAGCAGGCCGTGTTCGGTCTGCTGCTGGGTGGCTCGTTCGCGCCCAACCACAAGGGCATGCCGGTCGTCCCGAAGAACGCCAAGGTCGACTTCCTGCGGCGCCAGGTGCTCATGTCGCGCAACATCAAGGGCGGCCGGGTCACCGACTTCATGATGGGCGGCCTGAACTACCAGATCGAGCACCACCTCTTCCCGAGCATGCCGCGGCCGAACCTGAAGAAGGTCCAGCCGATGGTGCGCGCGCACTGCGCCCAGCACGGGATCAGCTACACCGAGACGTCGCTGGTCGGCTCGTACCGGATCGTCGTCCAGTACCTGAACCGCGTCGGGCTCGGCGAGCGCGACCCGTTCGTCTGCCCGCTGACGGCCTCGACCCGCAACTGACGCCGGGCCCCGCTGCCCCACCCCGGCAGCGGGGCCTCACCCTCCGGTGAACAGCACCAGCAGGGCGACGAGGACGAAGAACACCGCCAGGGCGAGCAGCCCGGCCCGGTGCCGGCGCTGCGACCGCTCGCCGTCGAGCACCCAGCCGTGGACGTCGCCGGGGCCGGCGGGGGCCCGCCCGGCGAGGTCGCGCACCTGGACTGCCGCCGCCGCGCCGTCCACCTCGAGGAGCTCGCCCAGCCTGCCGAGCCCGTCGGCGACGAGCGCCCGGACATCGGCCACCGGCGCGTCCAGCGCGTCGGCGACCGCCGCCTCCGGCAGGTCCGCGCCGTACCGGAGTGCGAGGGCCGCGCGCTGCCGCGGGAGCACGTGGGCCAGCGCGGCCGTCGTCTCGTCCGACGGGACCGGAACCGGGTGCGGCGAGGCGAAGCCGGGGAGGCCGGTGGTGCCGGCCAGCAGCCGGGAGTCGGCGAGCGCCGCACCGACCCGGCTCCACCGTCGGCCCAGATGCGCGGCCACCAGCTCCCGCCGGACGGCGGCCGTCGCCTCCGCCCGGTCCACGAACTGGTCCCAGCGGCGGTGGACGGCGATCAGCGCCTCCTGCACCAGGTCACCGGCCGCGCGGCCGTCACCGGTCAGCAGGTACGCCACGCGGAGGGACGGCGTCGACTCCGCGGCGACGAACTCCTCGAACGGCCCAGCGGTCACGCGCTCCCCGGCGACGCCACCGGCTCGGACCAGCCGGCCAGGTGCCCGATCCAGGCGAGCCCCAGCCACGCGCCGGTCAGCGACCCGTGCGCCGACCCGTCGCTGACGGTCAGCGTCCACTCCGCCTCCGGGTGGCGGGGCGAGCGCGAGCCGGTGCCCGGCACCGCCGCCACCACCCGCCACGCCTCCACCGGCAGCCGTCGCGCCGGCCTCCCCGCCGGGGTCGCCCAGACCCCGGTCCGCGTCGCCTGCACCGGCTCGGACGGGCCTGACTCGGGCAGCCGCAGGGTCAGCGGCCCGAGGTCCAGGTAGTCGTCCGGGTCGGCCGGCAGGGTCCACCCGGGTCGACGAGCCCCGATCCCGGCGTCCGCGCCCAGGGTCGCCACCGCGGAGACCAGGTGGACGACCCCGCCGAGGAACCGGCCGGCCCGCCGGGCCGCTGAGGTGTCATCGACGGTCCAGGAGACCTGACGGCGCAGCTCCTCGGCGCTCATCCGCTCAGCCCTCCTGCTGCACCCGGCGGACGGCGCGGTGCTGGTCGAGCCGGTCGGTGTAGCTCTTCGCGTTCAGCTCGATCGCCGTGCGGTCGTCCTCGGTGGTCTCCCGCCGCACCTTGGCCGGCACCCCGGCGACCAGGGAGTTCGGCGGGATCTGCGCGCCCTGCATGACCACCGCGCCGGCGGCGACGATCGAGCCGGAGCCGATGTGCGCGCCGTTGAGCACGGTGCTGCCCATGCCCACCAGCACGTGGTCGTCGACCCGCGCGCCGTGCAGCACGACGTTGTGGCCTACCGTCACGCCGCGGCCGATCACCAGCGGGTGCCCGGGGTCGCTGTGCAGGGTCGAGCCGTCCTGGACGTTGGAGTCCGCACCGATCTCGATGACCTCCGAGTCGGCCCGAGCGATCGCGCCGTACCAGATGCTGGCCCGCGGGCCCATGGTCACCTTGCCGACGACGACGGCCGTGGGGGCGACGAACGCCTGCTCGTCGATCTCCGGGGCACCGAAGTCGAGGGCTCCGATGTAGCTGTCAGCCACGTTGCTGCACTCCTCACCGAGGGGGCGGGCGGTTCCCGCTGCTGGGCGCAGCAGATCACACCGGCTCGTCGGCGCCCCACTCGGCGAGGAAGTCGGCGGGGGAGCGCTCCGCCAGGTGCCGCCGGACCTGCGCCAGCATGTCGCCGGGGTGCATCGGGTCACCGGCCCAGACGCGCAGCACCTCGGCGCCGTCGGCCCGCCGGGTGACCACCACGTCGTGCAGGGACGGCCCGGGGACCAGCCCCCAGGCCAGCTCGGACACGAACGCGGCCGCCAGCCGCGCACTGCGCAGCACCCGCCCGCCGGGGCGCGGCTGCAGCGTCGCCTCGTAGACCTCTGCCGCGCGGACGCCGTCCGTCGCGCTGTCTGGGTCGGTCACCGACCCAGCCTGCCGAACACCGATCGCGGTGTCACTCCTCGTCGGGGGTGAAGACGTCCTCGATCCGGCAGTCGAAGAGCGCGGCGATCCGGAACGCGAGCGGCAGGCTGGGGTCGAAGCGCCCCTTCTCCAGCGAGATCACCGTCTGCCGGGACACGCCCAGCTCCTCCGCCAGCCGCCCCTGCGACCAGCCGCGGGCCTGCCGCCGGTCGGCCAGGTCGTTGCGCACTCAGGCGGCGCGACGGCGCAGCACGGTCAGCCGCACCGCGACGTCGGCGAAGGCGAAGAGCAGCAGCCACATGAGCACCGAGGAGGCCGCCAGTTTCAGGTCCGTGACCGCCAGCGCGAACGCGCCCAGCCCGGCGACGATCAACAGGTCGAGGAAGGCGGCGGAGGTGCTCCGCTGCAACCACTGGTGCTCGATCGTCTCCTCGACGTGCGCCGGCGGGTCCTCCCCCGTCACGCCGGAGAGGAACACCAGCCAGCCCACGCCGTACGCCGGCCCGACCGTGCAGCTCGCGAAGACGACGGCACGCAGCCAGAACTCGTCGGGTGCGAAGGCGCCCGCGAGCAGGCCGATCCCGCTGGCGATCAGCAGTCCGGTCAGTGCGGCGGCGACGTGCCGGCGGACCATGGCGAACCCCCGAGTGACAAGTGAGCTTGACAGTGGGTCCAGCTCACCAGCTCCGCGAGCACCCTGTCAAGCTCACTTGTCACCCAGGAGGCGTCAGAGGTCGACCTCGGCCATCACCCGGGGGATCTCCGGCGGCAGCTCCCGGGCCAGGAAGCCCAGCTGCCCGACCGTCGCAGCCAGCCGCTCACCGGCCCGGCCGTGCAGGTGCGCGGTCCAGACGGCAGCCTGGGCCGGCTCCGCGCCGCGGGCCAGCAGCCCGGCGACGATCCCGGCGCGCACGTCTCCGGATCCGGAGACCCCGAGCCCGGCACCGCCGCTCTCGTCCGCCCACAGCCGGCCGTCGGGGGCAGCGATCCAGCTGGTCACCCCGCCCAGGGCGACGACGGCGCCGGTCTGCTCGGCCAGCCGCCGGGCCGCCCCGGCCGGGTCGTCCTCCAGCTCCTCTTGTTCCACGTGCAACGCGATCGCCAGCTCCATGGGGTTGGGGGTCAGCACCACGTTGCCGCCCAGGTGCTCCAGGCAGGCCGGGTCGGCGGTGACGGCGGCCAGCCCGAGCGCGTCGAGGGCGACCGGTCCCTGGAGCTCGGGCAGCAACTGCTCGACCAGGCGCCGGGTCTCGGGCTCGTCGGCCATGCCCGGCCCGATCAGCACCGCGGAGGCCTGCTGGGCCAGGTCCAGGAACAGCTCGGCCGAGGAGCCCTGGATGGCGCCGGCCTCGGTGGACGGCACGCCGCGGACCAGCGCCTCGGGCAGCGAGATGGAGACGTGCGGGGCGACCTTGGACGGGACGACGACCTGGAGCTTCCCGGCCCCGGACCGCAGCGCGGCCTCGGCGGCCAGCAGGACGGCGCCCACGGTCTCGGTGCTCCCGCCGACGACCAGGATCGAGCCGCGGGCCTCCTTGCCGCCGGTCGGCTCGGGCAGTCGCCAGTCGCGGAGCACCTGGGGGCTGACCAGGGTGTGGTCAGGCCGGGGACGGGACATCGGTCTCCTCGGTCACGGGGGCACCGTCGGCCCGGTCGGCGTCGTCCAGGTGGTCGACGCCGTTGAAGCCGGCCAGCCGGAACAGCCCGCCGTCGGCGGACTCGTAGCGGGTCACGGACGTGTTGGCGACCTGCTCGGCCCGGTCGATGTCCAGCAGCTGCTGCTCGGAGAGCTCCTCCAGCACGTACCGGAAGACCATGATCACGGCCTGGTGCGAGACGCAGAGCAGCCGCTCACCGTCGTGCCGCAGCGCCTCGGTGGCCAGCAGGCTGCGCACCCGCAGCGCGACGTCGGCCCAGCTCTCCCCGCCCGGTGGCCGGTAGTAGAACTTGCCGAGCAGCTCCCGGCGGCCGGCCTCGTCCGGGTGCTCCTCGCGGATGCCCTGCCCGGTCATGCCGTCGAAGACGCCGAAGTCCCGTTCCCGCAGCCGCTCGTCGTAGCGGATGGTCAGGTCCAGCCCGCTGGCCGCCACCGCACGCCGGGCGGTCTCGGCCGCGCGGCTGAACGGCGAGCTCAGCACGGTGGTGGGTCGCTCGTCCTCCGGCAGCCCCGCCAACCACGCGCCGAGGGCGTCGGCCTGGCGCTCGCCGGTGTCCGACAGCGGCACGTCGGGGTCGCGGACGTCGAGCTCCAGCCGGCCCGACCCGGTCTCGTTCGCGTGCGCGTCGGCCAGGTTGCCCACGCTCTCGCCGTGCCGCACCACCCACAGGGCGGTGGGACCAGGTGCCCGTGCCATCGGTCGTCCCGTCCGTCGTCGCGGCACCCCTGCTGGGCGCCGTCCGCCCTGCGGTAGCCGACGGGTCGCCCGGACAAACCGGACGCCGGGCCCCCTGGACGGCGCGGGTGCGGCTGCGGACGATGACCGGCGTGGCCGACGAGAGCACGTTCGAGACCCGGGCGTTCGCGACCCCCGCCGACTTCGACGCCTGGCTGGCCAGCGAGCACGACCGGGCGCCGGGCCTGTTCCTGAAGATCGCCAAGAAGTCGGCCGGCATCCCCTCCCTGACCGCGGCCGAGGCGGTGGAGGTGGCGCTCTGCCACGGCTGGATCGACGGCCGGGGCAACCGGGTGGACGACGACTGGTTCACCGTCCGGTACACGCCGCGGCGGCCGAAGAGCGTCTGGTCCCAGAAGAACGTGGAGACGGTGGCCCGGCTGATCGCCGACGGCCGGATGCGCCCGGCGGGGCTGGCCGCGGTCGAGGCCGCCCAGGCCGACGGCCGCTGGGACCGCGCCTACGCCGGGCCCGCCACGATCACCGTGCCCGACGACCTGGCCGCCGCGCTGGCGGCTTCACCTGCGGCCCAGGAGGCGTTCGCCGGGCTCGACGGGGCCAACCGGTACGCCGTGCTGTGGCGGGTGCACACCGCCGCCACCCCCCAGACCGGGCCAAGCGGATCGCGGCCTGCGTGCAACTGCTCGCGGAGGGCCGCCGCATCCACGACTGAGCCCCGGCCCCGCTGCCTGGGCCCGCCGCGAGCTCGCGAGCGGTGGGGGGCAGCGGGGTCCTTCCTCAGCCGGTGACGCGGCGGGCGCTGACGTAGCCGCCCTTGTCCACACTGGTGACCGCGACCGGGCGGCCGGAGACGCTGGCGTGCACCATCTGGCCGTTGCCGATGTACATGCCCACGTGGCTGATCGGCGAGTAGAAGAAGACCAGGTCGCCGGGCTGCAGGTCCGCCCTCGACACGGCGACGCCCAGGCTCGACTGGGCGCGGCTGGAGTGCGGCAGCGAGATGCCCGCGGCGGCGTAGGCGTACTGGGTGAGTCCGGAGCAGTCGAAGGAGTCCGGGCCCACGGCGCCGATGCCGTACATGTCGCCGATCTGGGCCAGCGCGGTCTGCACGGCGACGCCGGCGGCCGCGGTGGGGGCCGGCGCGGGGGCGGGGGCGGCGACCTCGGGCCCGGAGATGACGTTGTGCACCCGGACCTGGTCGGCGGTCGACAGGCGGGCGAGGTCGGCCTGGTAGCCGGCGAGCTCGCCCTCCAGCTGCTCCTTTTGCGCCCGCAGCTCGGACTCGGCGGCGGCCGCGGTGGCGGCGGCCGCAGTGGCGTCCTGCTGCGCCTGCTCGGCGGCGGACCGGGCGGTGGCTGCCGTGGCGACGATGCCGTCGGCGTGCGTGGCCAGCTGGTCGAGGGTGTTCATCTGCTGGATCAGGTCGTCGGCCGAGCCGCTGGTCAGGAAGGCGGCGAGCCGGCCGCGGGTGGTGCCGACGTACCCGGCCTGCGCGATCGACCGCAGCTGCGGCTCGAGCGCGTCCAGCTGCGCCTGCGCCTGGACGGCCGTGGCAGCGGCGGCGTCCGCGGCGGCCTGGTGCTGCTCGGCGGCGGCCTCGGCCTCGTGGACCTGCTCGTCCAGAGCGGTGAGCTCGAGCCCGGCGTCGGTGACGGCCTGCCGGGCCTCGGCTGCAGTGGTCGGCGCCGCGACACCGACCGACGGGGTCAGGACGACGGCCGCGCCGACGGTCAGCGCAAGAGCGGCAGCGCGCGTCCACCGCCGGTTGGTCGATCGGTTCACTGGGCCTCCGTCTGCGCACGTTCCGCCCGGGGAGGGGCGAGGGACTCCGTGCACGTCTCGACGGACGGTAGGGAGATCGCGCTCTTGTCAAGAGGCGCGGCACGCCGGGACCGATCGGTCCACAGTGGACCTCAGTCCCACAGGCCCCGTGCGCCCCTCCTGCCCCGCGCCGGCGCGACGAGGCGGTCGGCGACGGCGCCGGTGGCGAAGGCGTAGACGGCCTTGTGCGCCACGTCGACCACCTGGTCACGTCGGGACCAGGTCCACGGCGGCGCGCCCACGCCCGTGACGTTCTCCAGGGTCTGGTCGACCGCCAGCCGCACGGAGGTGTGCCAGGCGGAGGCGCGCACGCCGCGCAGCCCGGCCGCGGCCCAGACCCCACGCAGCGCGCCGACGGCGGCGCCGGTGCCCCAGTGCATGAGGTGGTTGCGCACCGGTGGGCGTGCGGACCCGGGGAGCCGCCGCCCGGTGGTCAGGGCGGTGAGCGTCCGGGCCGGGACGTAGGAGTCCGGGCGACCGGTCACCTGCTGTTCGAGCTTCTCCCCCGCCGTCATGACCGCCACCCCGGCCAGCCCGGCCACCGCACCGCGTACCGCTGCTCTCGCCCACATGGGCTCCGGGCTACCCGGGGTGCGGGCCCGGCAAAGACGACGAGCCGCCCACCGGTTCCCCGGTGGGCGGCTCGGTCGGATCTGGCGGGCTCAGCCGGCGGCCGGCTCCGAGGCGTCCAGGGCCTCGACCGCGGCGACGTCGCGCAGGATCGCGGACAGCTCGGCCGACGTCCACGCCTCACAGCAGTCGCAGGTGCCGGTCGGGGTGAAGCTGCGCAGGCCGAGGCTGCCGCCGGCCTGGTCCTCGGCGAGGGACAGCTGGCCGTCCTCAGGATTGCGGTGGCATCGACACGACGAGGCGCACATGCCCAGGCCCCAGCCCGAGACGATCACGGACGGGCCGTTGTCGTGGACCTTGCCCACCTGGAAGATCGAGGGCTTCTGGCAGTACGTCATGTAGAGCTCCCCTCGCCGTCCTGCCGGGGAGGCAGGGGGTCGTCGTCGGCGTTCGTGGGGAAGTAGACACGAACCGCGTTTCATGTCCGTGACAGACGGGCACGAAACGCGGTTTGGTCGTCGAGTTGCGCACACCCGTCACACCCACCCCGCCCATCCCGGCCGCCCCGCGGACCGCACCCCGCCCCAGCAGTGCCGGGGCGAGGGCGTCCCAGCGCGCGTGCATCCGCCGGCGACCGGTGGGGTAGGGCCCGGCCATGTCGATGAGCGCACCCATGGAGCCGAACCTGCCGAACGCGGACGACGGGATCCCTGCGGCCGATCCCGGGGCCGGTGCCCCGCCGACGGCCGAGGGCTTCGGCGTCGGTGGCGAGGAACCGGACGCCCCGGAGGAGGGCGCGGACGACGCAGAGGCGGCGCCGCCGACCGAGACGGCCTTCCGGACCCCCGAGCCCGACGACGTCGGCCGCGGACCCGTCACCCCCTGACCGTTCCGGCCGGGCTCCACGGGGTACCCGGTCGCCATGACCGAACCCGCCGGCTCCGACCCGGCCACCGAACCCACCTCCACGGACGCCGGCACGCAGGGCCCCGAGCCGACCGGCGACCCGGTCGACCCGGCGGTCGCCACGTCGAGCCCCGACCCCGGCCAGACGGGCCGCGACCGGCGCGAGCACTGACCGGGGTCGGCCGCCCGGCCGGCATCAGCTGGCCGGGCTGACCGAGCTCATGTTGAAGTCGGGCACCCGGAGCATCGGCATCGAGGCCCGGCTGAACCAGTCGTTCCACTCCCGCGGCAGGGTCCGCTCGGTGCGGCTGGCCTCGGTCGCCCGGGCCAGCAGGTCGACCGGCGACTCGTTGAACCGGAAGTTGTTCACCGCACCCGTCACCTCGCCGTTCTCGACGAGGAAGACCCCGTCGCGGGTCAACCCGGTGACCAGCAGCGTCTGCGGGTCGACCTCGCGGATGTACCAGAGCGTGGTGAGCAGCAGTCCGCGTTCGGTGCGCGCGATCATCTCCGCCGGCGAGGCGGTGGCGGTGGGGTCCTCCAGGATGATGTTGTCCACCGCGGCGGTCGCCGGTGCCGTCGTCCGCAGCGCCCAGGCCCGCGGCCGGATCAGGTTGGTCAGCACCCCGTCACGGATCCAGTCGACGGCAGGCGTCGCCATGCCGTTGTCGAAGACGGAGGCGGACCCGGACGAGCCGCCGACCACCTGGAACGGCGCGGTCTCCAGCCCCGGGGCGTACGGGTCGCTGCGCAGGGTGAGCGGGAGCTGGGCCAGTCGGTCCCCGATCCGGTTGCCGCCACCGGTCCGGGCGTAGACGCTGCGCCCCTCGTCGGCGTCCCGGGCCTCCATCGCCCAGTAGGTGGGGATCATCAGGTCGCTGACCGTGGACGGCGGCAGGAGCGTCTCGTACCGCCCGGCCGGCAGCTCCACCCGGCGCTGCGACCAGGCCATCTTCTGCTGCACCTCGGCCGCGAGGCCGGCCACCGAGACGTCGGTGAAGTCGCGGGTGCCGACCCCGGCCCAGACGGAGCGGCCGAAATCGGCGCTCTTCCCGTTCAGCTCGACCCGCCCGGTGGGCTGGTCGTGCCGCAGCCGCAGCCCGGTCGAGGTGCCCAGGTAGGTCGCGGCCAGCTGGTGCTCGGCGAACCCGAAGAGCAGCTCGCCCCGGTCGCGGGCGCCGCCGAAGGCCTCGCCCAGCGCGGGCGCGAAGTCGGCGAACACGTCGATGGAGGTGGTGGACGCCTCGGCGTCCCAGTCGCCCGACCCGGCGGGGGCCTCGCTGATCAGCGGCATCGCGTCCTCGGCCGGCCCGGCGTCCCGGGCGGCCCGCTCGCTGGCCGCGACCAGCTCGGCGATGTCCGGGGTGCCGGTGCGGGCCACGGTGCCGGTGGCCATGCCGGCGCCGCCGTCGACGAAGGAGATGACGACGACCTGCCGGGAGCGCATCGCGCCGTTGGTGGTCAGGCTGTTGCTCGCCCAGCGGAGGTTGGCCTCCGAGCTGTCGGTGACGTAGGTGATCTGCCCGTCCACCGTGGACGCCGCCAGCGCGGCCTCGACGAGCTGCTGCGGGGTCTGCGAGCTCATCGCCCACCCTCCTGCTTCGTGTTGAGGATGGCCGTGTTCTCGAACAGTGCGGTCGGGCAGCCGTGGCTGACCGGGGCCACCTGGCCGGGCTGGGCCTTGCCGCAGTTGAAGGCGCCGCCGAGCACGTACGTCTGGGGCCCGCCGACCGCCGTCATCGAGCCCCAGAAGTCGGTGGTCGTCGCCTGGTAGGCGACGTCGCGGAGCTGGCCGGCCAGCCGGCCGCCCTCGATCTTGTAGAACCGCTGCCCGGTGAACTGGAAGTTGTACCGCTGCATGTCGATCGACCAGCTGTTGTCGCCGACGACGTAGACGCCGCGTTCGACCCCGCCGATGACCTCCTCGGTCGAGGGGCCGCCGGGGGTGGGCTGCAGCGACACGTTCGCCATCCGCTGCACCGGCACGTGGGCGGCGGAGTCGGCGAACGCGCAGCCGTTGGAGCGCTCCATGTCCCGCAGCCGGGCCATGTTGCGGTCGACCTGGTAGCCGACGAGCACGCCGTCCCGGACCAGGTCCCACTGCTGGCCGGCGACGCCCTCGTCGTCCCACCCGACGGTGGAGAGGCCGTGCTCGGCGGTGCGGTCGCCGGTGACGTGCATCAGCGGCGAGCCGTACTGCAGCGTGCCGAGCTTGTCGACGGTGGCGAAGGAGGTGCCCGCGTAGGCGGCCTCGTAGCCGAGTGCGCGGTCCAGCTCGGTGGCGTGCCCGATCGACTCGTGGATGGTCAGCCACAGGTTGGACGGGTCGACGACCAGGTCGTACCGGCCCGGGTCGACCGAGGGGGCCTTGACCTTCTCCCGCAGCAGTTCGGGGAGCTCGGCCAGCTCACCGCGCCAGTCCCAGCCGGTGCCGGTGAGGTACTCCCAGCCGCGGCCCACCGGCGGGGCCAGCGTGCGCATCGACTCGAAGGTGCCGGTCGTGCGGTCGACGGTCAGCGCGGTGAACTCCGGGTTCACTCGGACGCGCTGCTGGCGGGTGCGGGTGCCGGCCGTGTCGGCGTAGAACTTCTGCTCCTTGACCTGCATCACGCTGCTCTGCACGTGCTCCACGCCGTCGGCGGCCAGCAGCCGCTCGGAGAGCTCGACCAGCAGCGCGGTCTTCTCCGCGTCCGGGACGGCGAACGGGTCGACCTCGTAGGCCGACACCCACTCGCCATCGGCGTACGCCGGCTCGGGGGCCAGCTCGACGCGGTCGGTGTTCATCGCCGCCGACACCTGGGCGACGGCGACGGCCTCCTCGGCCAACCGCACCGCCTCGGCGGCGGTGAGCACCACACCGGCGGCGAAGCCCCAGGTGCCCTCGTGCACCACCCGCACCGCCAGGCCGAGGTCCTCGCCGTCGGCCAGCGCCTCCAGCCGGGCGTCGCGCAGCCGGACGGTCTGGGTGCGGATCCGCTCGACCCGCAGGTCGGCGTGCTCGCAGCCCAGGTCGACCGCGCGGGTCAGTGCCGCATCGGCCAGCGCGGACAACGGGAGCGCGAGGAAGGACTCGTCGACGGAACGGGGCTGTGCCACGGCCCCGTGTCTACCAGCCCGGTCCGACGCGACGCACCGGAGTTGCTGAGCCGCGCTACATGTCCCCGGCCCCCGGACGGCGTCAGTGCAGGTGCAGCTGCCAGTCGGCCGGCACCCGGTCGGCGGGGCCCGGCACCGGCTGGTCGGCCGGCCGGGCGTGCGGCGGGGCGAGCGCCGGCCCGGCACCGAACTGCGCGGCGCCGTAGTCCCAGAACCAGTCCTCGCCCGGCTCGTAGCTCTGCGCGATGCGGTGGCCGGTCTCCGCGGCGTGGTGCGAGGCGTGCTGGGACGGCGAGGAGTCGCAGCACCCGACCTGCCCGCACGCGGCACAGCGCCGCAGGTGCAGCCACCAGCTGCCACTGCGGTCGCACTCGAGGCACCCGGCGCCGCTCGGCGGCACGGTCGGGTCGATCTGGTCCATCGGGGCTCCTCGCGTCCGGCGTCCGGGCGCGGCGATCGTGCCCCGCCCGGGGCAACGAGGGCAACGCCGCCGGTGTGCGCCTACCGCTGGTCCCGGGGTCCAGGACCGACGATGCGCGCACACCGGCCGGTTGCGGACGCTCCCCGGAGGGGTAACCCGGCCGGCATGACCACACCCGGGGACGTCGTCACGCTCACCTTCGGTGGCACCGCCACCACGTTGCTGCGGATCGGGCCGTTCACCGTGCTGACCGACCCGAACTTCCTGCACCGCGGCCAGTGGGCGCACCTGGGCTACGGGCTGCGCAGCAGGCGACTGACCGACCCGGCGCTGGTGCCCGCGCAGCTGCCCGCGCTGGACGCCGTCCTGCTCAGCCACATGCACGGCGACCACTGGGACCGGGTGGCCACCCGGTCCCTGCCCAAGGAGACCCCGGTGGTGACCACGCCGGAGGCGGCCGGCTGCCTGGAGAAGCGGGGCTTCACCGCGACCGCCGACCTGCGGCCCTGGCAGACCCACGAGCTCACTCGGGGAACCGACACCCTGCGGATCACCAGCGTCCCCGGGGTGCACGGCCCCGGACCGCTGGCCCGGCTGCTGCCCCAGGTGATGGGCAGCGTGCTGGAGTTGGTGCGCGACGGGCAGGTGACCTGGCGCGGCTACATCAGCGGCGACACCCTCTACCGGCCGTACCTCGGCGAGGTGCTGCAGCGCTGCGGGCCGCTGGACGCGATGGTCCCGCACCTGGGTGGCACCAAGGTCGCCGGCATCACCGTCACCATGGACGCCCGGCAGGGCGCCGACCTGGTCGAGCTGCTGCGCCCGCCGGTCACCGTGCCGGTCCACTACGACGACTACGGCCTGTTCAAGAGCCCGCTGGGCGACTTCGTGGCCGAGGTCGCCGCCCGCCGGGCCCCCGGCGAGGTGCGCACCGTGGGGCGCGGCCAGACGATCTCGCTGCGCGCCTGATCCGCCCCGGGGATGACCCGCTGACCTGGGCGGATCAACCCGACGGGCGACGCCCGCTGACGACGTCCGGCCCGATGCTCGTACCGCCACCGACCGGTGGCGCGGACGAGTGGAGGCACCCCCGGTGGTCAGCACGAAGAAGGTCCTGCTCGGCGCCGTGACGGCGATCGTCGGCGTGGTCGGGGCGGGGTCCGCCGCGTTGGCGGTCACCATGCCGTCCGGGGTGGACGGCCCCGGCGCCGCGCTCGCCGAGCTCCAGGGGCACACCGCGACGTCCGACCACGACACCGCCGACGCCGCTCCCCGCGGCGACGTGCCAGACTGGACCCGCGCCGTCGGCTCGGACGTGACGGTCGTCCGGCCGGGGAAGGCCGCGGGCGACGATGGCGGCAGCATCCGCGTGCACATGACGCTGGCCGACGGGACGTCGCTGCCGGCGGACTGCACCCCTCTGGACCAGGTCGGCATGCCCTTCGACGGCGGAGGCCGGTGGCCAGACCTGGGCGACACCGCCCAGCTGTGCGACGGCTGGGTCACCGTGGTGCTGGACGACCAGCTCTACGCCTGGACCGACGACCAGACGCGGGGCTGATTCCCGCCGCGGGGCTTGCGCGGGCCACGTCCCGGGCACCCCCGGGCGATGGAACCGGTGATCCGCCACAGCGCCGACGTCGACCTCGAGACCTGGGACGACCCGGTGCGCGGCACGGTCGCCTTCCGGGTGCTGTTCAGCCAGGACCGGACGCCGACCGCCGCGCTGTACACCGGACTGGGTGAGCTGGCCCCCGGCGGCTGGCTGGGCCTGCACCGGCACAGCGCGACCGAGGTCTACCACGTCATCGAGGGCAGCGGCGTCGTGGCGCTGGACGGGGTGGACCACCCGGTGACCGCCGGTTCCGCGGTCTTCATCCCCGGCGACACCGAGCACGGCATCCGCAACATCGGCGAGGGCCCGCTGCGGCTCGTCTACGCGTTCCCGACCGACTCGTTCGACGACGTCCGCTACCGCTTCTCCGCGGAGGAGTGACCTCCCTGCTCAGCGGCCGGCGAGCCGCATCGCGCGGGTCTGCACGTCGGCCCGCAGCTCGGCCTCGTCGACCGTCGTGGACACCCCGTCGCGGACGACCTGCCGCCCGGCGACCCAGGTGTCGCGCACGTGCCGGGAGCCCACCGACCAGACCAGGTGGGTCAGCAGGTCGGTGACCTCGCCGACCGGCACGAAGGCGATGTCGTCGGTGTCGACGTGCACCAGGTCCGCCCGCCGGCCGACGGTCAGCTGGCCGAGGTCCTCACGGCCGATCGCCGCGGCCGCCGCGCCGGTGGCCAGCCAGAAAGCCTCCGGGGCGGTGAGCGCGGTGGCGTCCCGCTCGCGCAGCCGGGCCAGCTGGGCGGCCAGCCGGAGGTCCTCGAAGAGGTCGAGGTTGTCGTTGGACGCCGGGCCGTCGGTGCCCATTCCGACCCGGATGCCGAGGTCGAGCATGTCCCGCAGCCGGGCGGTGCCGCTGGCCAGCTTGGTGTTGCTGCCCGGGCAGTGGGCCACGGCTACGTCGTACTCGCGCCACAGCTCCAGGTCGCCGTCGTCCATGTGCACGCAGTGGTTCGCCAGCACCCGGCCACCGAGCACGTCGTGCGCGGCGAGCAGCTGCGGCACGCTGAGGCCGTGCTCGGCGAGCAGCCCGGCGCCCTCCGTCGCGGTCTCGGCGACGTGCGTGGTCAGCAGCAGACCGTGCTCGCGCGCCACCTCGGCCGCCTGGGCGAGCACCGGCAGCGGCACGGTGTAGGCCGAGTGCGGGCCGATGCCCCACTCGACCTGGTCGTCACCGGTGCCGGCGGAGTCGGTGGCGCGGGCCAGCTGCTCGTCGAACGTGCCGAAGCCGGGCAGGCCGATCAGCGGGTGGGTGATCACGCCACGGGCGCCGGTGCGCCGCACCGCAGCGGCCATCCGCTCGGGGTGGAAGTACATCTCCACGCTGGTGGTCACGCCGTGCCGCAGCATCTCCGCCGACGCCGCGGTCATCGCCACCTCGACGTCCTCGGGGGTGAGCTTCGCCTCGCGGGGCCACATCACCTCGTTCAGCCAGCGGTCCAGCGGCAGCCCCTCGCCCTGGCCGCGGAACAGCACCATCGGCGCGTGCGAGTGGGTGTTGACCATGCCGGGGGTGAGCACCCCGGGCAGCGCGGTGACCTCGGCGTCCCCGGCCGGCGGCGCCTCGGCGGCCGGGCCGACCCAGCTGATCAGGCCGTCCTCGACGTCCAGCACGGCATCGGGGACGACGGTGCCGGCGTGGTCCCCGACCACGACGGCGCGGGCGGTGAAGCGGTGCACCATGGGGACAGACCCTACGGTCGCCCCGGCCCGGCAGCAGGGCGGCGCACGGCGACCGCCGATACCGTGGGGCCCATGTCCGTCCTCGCCGCCGCTGCATCCGACGAAGGCGGGATCACCGGCTTCCTGCTCGACCTCATCGAACGGCTGGGGGCGGTGGGCGTCGGCCTGACGATCCTCATCGAGACGGTCATCCCGCCGATCCCCAGCGAGGTCGTGCTGGGCGCAGCCGGGGTGCTGATCAACGACGGCCGGATGTCCCTCGTGCCGGTCATCCTGTGGGCCACCGTCGGCTCGGTGCTCGGGGCGATCGTCCTCTACTGGGTCGGCCGGCTGTTCGGCCCGCGCCGGTCGCACGCCTTCCTCGACCGGCTGCCGCTGGTCGAGACCGCCGACGTGGACCGGACGTTCGAGTGGTTCGCCCGGCACGGTCGCGCCGCGGTCTTCTTCGGCCGGATGGTGCCGATCGTGCGCAGCTTCGTCTCGGTCCCGGCCGGCGTCGTGAAGATGCCGATGCCGCAGTTCCTGCTCTTCACCGCCGCCGGCAGCCTGCTCTGGAACAGCCTGCTCATCGGCCTGGGCGTCGCGGCGGGCGACTTCGTGCAGGCCAACCTGCAGTACCTGGACTACGTGGTCGTGGTGGCCGTCGTCGCCGCGGTCGCCTGGTTCGTCTACAAGAAGGCGACCGGTAGGTTCCAGCGTCCGCCGGACGCCGGCACCGACCTCCCCGTGGAGGCCCCCGCCGAGGAGCGGGACCAGGCATGACCGCGCCGCGGACGAGGCCGGCCGTGGTCGCCTTCGACGTCAACGAGACGCTGCTGGACCTCGCCCCCGTCCAGGCCACGCTGATCGAGAACGGCGAGCCGGGGCACCTGCTGCCGACCGTCTTCAGTCGCACCCTGGCCCTGGGGTTCGCCGCCGCCACCGCCGGCACCCGGTGCCGCTTCCGGGACGCGTTCGAGGCCGCGCTGGCCCAGCTGACCGCGCTGTCGGCGGCGCAGCGGACGGCGGTGGCCGATGCCTTCGGTGAGCTCAGCCCGCACCCCGACGTCGAGCCCGCGCTGCGCCGGCTGACCGCCGCCGGGGTGCGCGCGGTGACGCTCAGCCAGGGGACGCCCGGCGTCGCCGAGGCCGGGCTGTCCCGGGGCGGGGTGACCCCGCTGGTCGAGCGGACCCTGACCACCGAGTCGATCGGCGTCTGGAAGCCCGACCGGGCGGCCTACCTCTGGGCGGCCGGGGTGTGCGACGTGGCACCGGAGGAGCTGGCGCTGGTCGCCGTCCACTCCTGGGACGTGCACGGTGCCCAGCGCGCCGGCCTCACCGGCGGGTGGTGCTCCCGCGCCGAGTCGGCCTACGCCGCGGTGTACGAGCCGCCGCACGTGCAGGGCAGCTCCCTCGTCGAGGTCGTCGAGGCGCTGCTGGCACTGCCCCCGGCGTGACCGCCGCGGAGGTCTCGACCCCCCTCGGCCCCGCCCGCGTGCACCGCGCCGAGCCGGCGGGCGACGTCCGCGGCACCCTCGTGCTGGGTCACGGCGCCGGCGCCGGCTCGGACTCCGCCGACCTGCTCGCCGTCTCCGCCGCCGCGTGCGCCGCCGGCTGGCGGGTCCTGCGGGTCGACCAGCCGTGGGTGGTGGCCGGCCGGCGGATCGCACCCGCCCCGGCCCGGCTGGACGAGGGCTGGACGGCCGTGCTCGACGCGCTCCGCACCGACGGGCTGCTGACCGGACCGCTGATGCTGGGCGGGCGCAGCGCCGGCGCGCGGGTGGCCTGCCGGACCGCGGCCGCGCAGGGAGCCGCCGGGGTGCTGGCCCTGGCGTTCCCGCTGCACCCGCCGGGCAAGCCGGAGAAGAGCCGCGCGCCCGAGCTGCAGCAGGTCGCCGTCCCGCTGCTGGTCGTGCAGGGCGCCACCGATGCGTTCGGTCGCCCCGATGAGGTGGTCGCCGCGCTCGCCGGTCACCCCGGGGTGGTCGCGGGGGTACCGGGCGACCACGGGTTGAAGAAGGACCCCGCCGCCGTGGCCGGCGCAGCCGTGGACTGGCTGCGCCGCCACTGAGCCCGCCCCGAGCGCCCCGGGGCGGGCCGATGCGTCAGCGCCGGCGGCGGCGCACCAGCAGGGCGACCAGCAGTGCCAGCACGGTGACCCCGGCCGCCGGGGCGGCGTAGCGGGTCAGCGCCGCACCGCCGGCCACCTCGAGCAGGTCGATCGGCTCCGGCTCGGCCGGGGCCACCGGCCGCCGCGGCGCGCTGGGGGTGCTGCGCACCGGGCCACCACCGGCCGGGCGGTTCGGCGGGGCGGTGGTGCCGGTCGGCGGCTTGCTCGGTGCCTTGCGCGGGCCACCGGCCGGCGCGTCGGCCGCCGTCGTGGAGGCCGGCTCGGCGTCGGCTGCCTGGTCCTCGACCGTCCCGGTGCCGGTGAACGGTGCCGCATCGCCGGCAGCCGGGGCGGTGTCGCCGGCGGCCGGGGCCGTGTCGCCGGCAGCCGGGGCGGTGCCGGTGGCGGCCGGCGTGCTCTTCGCCGGCGGGGCCAGCGGATCCGGGACCGCGGCCGCGGCCGGGGTGCTCGTGGCGGGAGCGGCCTTCTTGGCCGCCTTCGCCGGCGCCGCCGCCTCCGCGTCGGCTGCCTTGTCCGCCGCCGCAGCGGCGGTCTTCTTCGCCGCGGCGCCGGCCTTCTTGGCCGCGCCGGCCGCCGGGCTGTCGCCCGCGGAGCCCTCGACGCTCGCCGCGGCCTCCTCGACGACGCCGGCGGTAGTCGCGGCGGCCTTGGCGGCAGCGGCGGTGGCCGTCCCCGCCACGGTCGGCTCCTGCGTGCCCGCGGCCGCTGCGGCCCGGGAGGCGTCACCCTCGGCGTCGCCGCTGGCCAGCTGGGCGGAGAGCTTGTCGGCGAACTGGCCGAGCAGCTTGTTGCCGACGTCGGTCATGACGCCGCGGCCGAACTGGGCCGGCCGCCCGGTGATGTTCAGGTCGGTCAGGACGTCGACGCGGGTGGTGTCGCCCTCGGCCGCGAGCGTGGCGGTGATGACGGCCGCCGCGGTGCCGTTGCCGCGCTGGTCCTTGCCGCGGGCGTCGATGACCGCACGGTGGGCCGCCTCGTCCTTCTCCACGAACGACGCCTTGCCCTGGTAGGTCAGGGCGATCGGCCCGAGCTTCACCTTGACCCGGCCGGTGAAGTCGTCACCGGTCACCGAGTCCAGGGCGGCCCCGGGCATGCAGGGCGCGATGCGCTCGATGTCCAGCAGCACCCGCCAGGCTTCGTCGATCGGCACCGGCACGGTGAACGCGTTCTCCAGCTGCACTGCAGGACCTCCGAGAGTGGGCAGCCCGGGCGGGAGGCGACGAGTCGGCGACAGCCCGTCCGGGTCGTGCGGTGATCGAGGCGAGACGGCGACGCTACCGCGCCCCTGCCGGCGCCGCCGGACCGGTCACGCCACGGATGTGACGGACCGGTCCGGCGCTACGCCCCTACAGGCCCACCGCGGCGGCCAGCGCCCGCCGGGTGAGCACCTGGGCGAGGTGCTGCCGGTAGTCGGCCTGGGCGTTCAGGTCGTTGCTGGGGCTGGTGCCCTCAGCTGCCTGGGCCGCCGCCGCGGTCACCGTCTCCATGCTGACGTCCACCC
This sequence comes from Modestobacter sp. VKM Ac-2979, assembly GCF_026967995.1. Taxonomy (NCBI): domain Bacteria; kingdom Bacillati; phylum Actinomycetota; class Actinomycetes; order Geodermatophilales; family Geodermatophilaceae; genus Modestobacter; species Modestobacter sp. VKM Ac-2979. The sequence continues at coordinate 462,635 of NZ_JAPVBO010000002.1, read as the reverse complement.
CGACCAGTGCGGCCTCGGTGGCCGACGCCCGCAGCGGGGTCGGTCCCATGTTGGTCAGCCCGATCCGGGCCTCCGCGATCCGGCCGCCCTCCCGCCGGACGGCCGCGGCCACCGCCACGATCGACCAGGCCTGGGCCACCCGGTTGAACTTCTCGTACCGGACCCCCCAGCCCTCGCCGAGCTTGGGCACCCGGATCTCGACCAGCAGCTCCCCCTCCTCCAGCGCGGTGGTGAGGTAGTCGACGAAGAACTCCGCGGCGGGCACGGTGCGCCGCCCGCCCGGCCCGACGAGCACGAACTCCGCGTCCAGGGCCAGCGCGACCGCCGGGAGGTCCCCGGCCGGGTCGGCGTGCGCCAGCGCACCGCCGAACGTGCCGCGGCGGCGCACCTGCCGGTCGGCCACCGTCTCGGTCGCCTGCACGATGAGCTGGCCGTACTGGGCCAGCAGCGGGTCGGCGAGGACGTCGGCGTGCGTGGTCATCGCCCCGATGGCCAGCGTGTCGCCGTCCTCCCGCACCCCCCGCAGCTCCTCGACCCGGGTGAGGTCGACGAGCACCTCGGGCGCGGCGAGCCGCAGCCGCATGACCGGGATCAGCGACTGCCCGCCGGCCAGGACCTTGACGTCCTCACCGCCCTCGGCGATCGCCTGCAGGGCCTCCTCGACCGTCGTCGGGCGGGCGTAAGCGAACGGTGCGGGAATCACAGGTGACCTCCGGAGGACGACGGATCGGTGGACGCGGCAGCCGTCTCGCCAGCGGTGGCGCCCTGGGCGTTGGAACCGGCGGCGGCCCGGTCTCCGCCGTCGCCGCCCTGGTGGATCGCCCGCCACACCCGTTCCGGGGTGAGCGGCATCCGGATGTCGGTGACGCCCAGGTGCCGGACGGCGTCGAGCGCGGCGTTGACCACGGCCGGGGTGCTGGCGATGCAGCCGGCCTCTCCCACGCCCTTGGCGCCCAGCGGGTTGCTGGTCGCCGCGTGCACGGTGTTGCCGGTGTCGAAGTGCGGCAGGTCCGAGGCCGCCGGCACCAGGTAGTCGACGAAGCTGCCGGTGGTCAGGTTGCCCTCGGCGTCGTAGATCGCCTCCTCGTACATCGCCTGGGCGATCCCCTGGGCCAGGCCACCGTGCACCTGGCCCTCGACGATGAGCGGGTTGACGATCGTGCCGACGTCGTCGACGCAGGCGTACTTCCGGATCTTGGCGAACCCGGTCTCGGTGTCGATCTCCATCGCGCAGATGTGCGTGCCGTGCGGGAAGGAGAAGTTCTCCGGGTCGAAGGTGGCCTCGGCGTCGATGGAGGGCTCGATCCCCTCCGGGTAGTCGTGCGCGGCGAAGATCGCCAGGGCGACCTCCTGGATACCGACCCCGGCGCCCGGCGTCCCGCGCACGGAGAACTTCCCGCCGGTGAACTCGAGGTCGTCGGCGTTGGCCTCCAGCAGGTGGGCGGCGATCACCCGGGCCTTCTCCACCACCTTCTCCGCGGCCTTCACGACCGCGGTGCCCCCGACGACCAGCGACCGGGAGCCGTAGGTGTCCAGCCCGCGCGAGGAGATCGCGGTGTCACCGTGCAGCACCTCGACGTCCTCGAACGGCACGCCGAGCTGGTCGGCGACGATCTGGCTCCACGCCGTCTCGTGCCCCTGGCCGTGCGGCGTGGAGCCGGTGACCACCTCGACCTTGCCGGTGGGCAGCATCCGGATCGACGCCTGCTCCCAGCCACCCGCGCCGAAGGCCAGCGAGCCGAGCACCCGGGAGGGGGCCAGCCCGCACATCTCGGTGAAGGTGGAGAAGCCGATGCCCAGCTGGACCGGGTCGTTCGAGTCGCGGCGGCGCTTCTGCTCGGCCCGCAGCTCGTCGTAGCCCAGCAGCTCCAGCGCCTGCTCGGTGGCCTGCTGGTAGTCGCCGGAGTCGTACTCCAGCCCGGCGACCGTGGTGAACGGGAACTCCTCGGCGTTGATCCAGTTCTTCCGGCGCACCTCCAGCGGGTCCATGCCCAGCTCGACGGCGAGCTCGTCCATGATCCGCTCGATCGCGAAGGTCGCCTCGGGCCGGCCGGCGCCGCGGTAGGCGTCGGTGGGCACCTTGTTGGTGAAGACGCCGTCGCACTCGAACCGGTAGGCCGGGAACTTGTAGATGCCCGGGAACATGAACGCGCCCAGGGCCGGGACGCCGGGGGTGATCAGCCGCAGGTAGGCGCCCATGTCGGCCAGCAGCCGCACCCGCAGCCCCTTGACCGTGCCGTCACGGTCGGCGGCGACGTCGATGAACTGCACCTGGTCACGGCCGTGGTGGGCGGTCATCAGCGACTCACCGCGGGTCTCGGTCCACTTGACCGGCTTGCCCAGCCGCCGCGCGATGAGCAGGCAGAGGATCTCCTCCGGGTTGACCTGCAGCTTGCCGCCGAACCCGCCGCCGACGTCGGGGGCGATCACCCGCAGCTTGTGCTCCGGGATGCCGGTGACCATCGCGGCCATCACCCGCAGGATGTGCGGGATCTGGGTGGCCGACCACATCGTGTAGCTGTCACCGGAGGGCTGGACGACGACCGAACGGGGCTCCATGAACGCCGGGATCAGCCGCTGCTGGACGAACCGGCGGCTGACCACGACCTCGGCGTCGGCGAACGCCTGGTCGGTGTCCCCGCCGGTGCCGGCCTCGCCGGCGTCGAAGACGAAGTGGTAGCTGGTGTTCGACGTGGTGTGGTCGTGCACCAGGGGCGAGCCCTCCTGCACGGCCTGCTCCATGTCCAGCACGACCGGCAGCGGCTCGTAGTCGACGTCGATCGCCTCGAGGGCGTCGGCGGCGGCGGTGCGGCTGCGGGCCACGACGATCGCGACCGCCTCGCCCACGTGGTTGACCTGCTCGACCGCGATCGAGGGGTGCCCCGGGTTGACCATCTCGGGGGTGACCGGCCAGGCGCAGGGCAGCGAGCCCTGCTCCTCGGCGAGGTCGGCCCCGGTGTAGACGGCGACGACGTTCGGCCGCTCCTTCGCCGCGCTGACGTCCAGGTGGGTGATCCGGCCGTGGGCCACCGGGCTGCGCAGCACCGCCAGGTGCAGCATCCCGGGGAGCACCATGTTGTCGGTCCAGGTGGTCTTGCCGGTGATCAGCCGGGCGTCCTCCTTGCGGCGACGCGCCTGCCCGACCTCCTTGGCCGGCGGCAGGTCGACCGCGGCCGGGTCCTCGACGGCGGTCATGCCTGCACCGCCACGTGCTCGGCGGCCGCGGTGTCGACGGCGGCCGGCTCGGCCTGCGGGTCGTCGGCGGCCTTCCCCGACATCTCCGCCGCCGCCTGGCGCACCGCCCGGACGATGTTCTGGTACCCGGTGCAGCGACAGAGGTTGCCCTCGATGCCCTCCCGGACCTCCTCGTCGCTGGGGTCGGGGTTCTCCTTCAGCAGGTCGATCGAGGCCATGATCATCCCGGGCGTGCAGAACCCGCACTGCAGACCGTGCATCTCGTGGAAGGCGCGCTGCACCGGGTGCAGGGTCGCGCTCTCGCCCTCGCCGGTGGCGACGCCCTCGATCGTGGTGACCTGGCAGCCGTCGGCCTGCACCGCGAACACGGTGCAGGACTTCACGGCCTGACCGTCCAGGTGCACGGTGCAGGCACCGCAGTTGCTGGTGTCGCAGCCGACGACGGTGCCGACCTTGCCGAGCTGTTCCCTCAGGTAGTGGACCAACAGGGTCCGTGGCTCGACGTCGTCCGTGTAGGACGCCCCGTCGACCCGCACGTTGATCTGGGTCACGAGTCCTCCGCTCCGTTGCAGGGCCGTTCGTGGCCGAGAGCACCCGGCCTCGGCGTGAGTGTGTCAACGGACACACTCGGGCGCCAGACCGAGTTCCCCGCTCCGGCGAGCGGAGCGTCGCGCGCGAGACGGCCCACTCCGGTGGTCCCGGCCCTACGCTGCCGCCGTGAGCCGAGCGAGCAGTCGTGCCCTGCAGGCAGCCGGTGGCGTGGCCATCGCCGGTGGCCTCCTCCTCGGGGGTGCGCCGATGCCGCTGGGCGACTACGGCTGCGGCGCGGCGTTCGCCGGCTCCCCGTACATCACCGACAACACCATCGACGTCGTACTGGCCTGCGCCGAGCAGCGCGCGGACCGGCAGGAGGTCGCGATCGGGTTCCTCGTGCTCGGGGTGGCGACCGCCCTCGGTGCACAGGTGCACCTCTGGGCCAGCCGCGCCCCGGTCCAGCTGCGGCGGACGCAGCCCAGCTCGACGACCTGACCGGCAGCGCCGGCAGGTGGGCTCAGCCCGCGCCGAGCTCCCGTCGCCGCAGCACGGCCGACGCGGCCAGGAAGCCCAGGCCGAGGACGGCGAGCCCGGCGCCCACCACACTCGGCGCCCGGTAGCCCAGGCCGGCGGCGATGACCAGACCACCGAGCCAGGCGCCCAGGGCGTTGGCCGCGTTGAGCGCCGAGTGGTTCAGCGCGGCGCCGAGCATCTGCGCCTCACCGGCGACCTCCATCAGCCGCAGCTGGAGCAGCACGACCATCGTGGAGGCGGCCGCGGCGATGGCGAACACCGTGACGATCAGCGCCAGGGCGTTGCCGGCGGCCACCGCCATCACGCCGAGGAGCACGCCGGTGGCGACCGTCGCCCCGACCAGCGAGCGGAACAGCGCCCGGTCGGCGAGCCGCCCGCCCAGCACCGTCCCGAGGACACCACCCACCCCGAAGGCCAGCAGCACGACCGGCACGAAGCCCGCCGACCGGCCGGCCACCTCGGTGACGATCGGCGCGATGTAGCTGTACATGGCGAACATCCCGCCGAAGCCGACGGTGGCGACCAGCAGGGTCAGGACCACCTGGGGCCGGCGCAGGGCACCCAGTTCGGTGCGGATCGTCGCCTCCGAGCGCCCGGGCACCGAGGGGACGACGGTGAGCACGGCCAGCAAGGTCAGCGCCCCGATGACCACGACTGCCCAGTAGGCCGAGCGCCAGCCCAGCTGCTGGCCCAGCCAGGTCGCGGCGGGCACCCCGGCGACGTTGGCGGCCGCCAGCCCGAGCATCACCGAGCTGACCGCGCGGCCGCGCAGGTGGGCCGGCACCAGAGACGCGGCGATCAGCGAGGCGACGCCGAAGTAGGCGCCGTGCGGGAGGCCGGCGACGAAGCGGGAGAGCACCAGGGAGCCGTAGCCGGGGGCCAGCGCGCTGAGGGTGTTGCCTACGACGAACGCCACCATCAGCCCCATCGCCAGGCGCCGGCGTGGCAGCCGGGCGCCCAGCGCGGCGAGCACCGGGGCGCCGACGACCACCCCGAGGGCGTAGGCGGAGATGACGTGCCCGGCCTCGGGGATCGTCGCGTCCACCCCGCGGGCGATGTCGGGCAGCAGTCCCATGGTCACGAACTCGGTGGTGCCGATGGCGAACCCGCCGAGCGCGAGGGCGACGATCGCCAGGACTGCGGTGCGGGTGGACGGTGCGGTGGGGACCGACGTCGTCGAGACGGCGGGGGCTGCGCTCACAGCTGGCCCAAGACGTCGCCCGCCGCCACCATTCCCACCGCCGTCGCGACCCGTTCGGGTGGTTCGGCGCGAGCCGGAGGGCCTCCGTGCCGATGCTCCCCTGAGGACCGGGAGGAGGCTGTCATGGCCGAGCAGAGACGACGCACCGCGGGCAGCAGTCCCGTGGCGCGGCGGCGTGCCCCCGCCCGGCGGCGCACCCCGGCCCGGCGCCGGGACCACACCCGCTGGCTGGTCCCGCTGCTGGCCGTCACCGTGGGCGCGGTCGTGCTCGCCCCGCAGCTCACGCCGGTGCTGGTCGACCTGACCGCCACCAACGCACCGGTGGTGCAGGAGACCGTCGCCGTCCCGGCCCCGGTCGCTGCTCCCGCGCCCGCGGAGGTGCCCGTGCTCGCACAGGGCGTGGACACCCTGGCCGACGTCGCCGCCGCCCGCGCCGAGACCCGCTCGCGCGCCCAGGTGGCCGCCGGTGGCGGCGGCCTGGTCGTCCCCCAGCCGCCGCGCCCGGGTCGGATCTCGATCATGCCCAACGCGTCGGTCGGCAGGTCGCCTGTCTACAAGCTGCGGCCGGACGGCTGCGGTGGCGCGGGCACCACGCCGCGCCGGATCGTCCCCGGCGTCGTCCCCGGGCCGGGGTCGGCGACGCTGGACTGGATGTCGGACAACCGGCCCGAGGTGGTCGGGTACCGCGTCCAGGCGGTCAGCCAGCGGCTCGTCGGCGGGCAGCAGCCCCCACCGGTCGTGCGGGCCGTCGACCAGGTCGAGGGCTGCCAGCCGATGACCGTGACGGTCGACGGGCTGACCCCCGGCGAGCCCTACGTCTTCTGGTTCGAGGAGCAGGTGACCAGCGCCAGCACCGGGGTGACCCGGACGGTGCAGGTGGGCACGACCGCCGCCGTCGTCATCGGCTGACCTGCGCCGCCGCTCAGTGAGCGGCGACGGCAGCCGTCTCGGAGTCGGGCTCCTCGAGCTGCCACGGGCGGACGACGACGACCAGGACGACGATCGCCAGCACCAGCGAGCCGACGATCACCGCGCCCATCGCCACCGCGTCGTTGCCCAGCAGGCCGACCAGCGGGGAGACCGCAGCGCCCACGCCGAACTGCACCGCACCGAGCAGCGCCGCCGCGGTGCCGGCCGAGTCGCCGTGCCGGGAGAGGGCGAGGGCCGGGGCGTTGGGCAGCGCCAGGCCGCAGGCGAACAGCACCGCCCACAGCGGGATCGCCACGGCGAACAGGCCGCCGGTGCTGGTGGCGGCGAGCCCGAGCAGCACCGCGCCGGCGGCCGCGCCGCCCACCGTTCCGGCGACGAGCACCTGCGCGGGGGAGAACCAGCGCAGCAGCACCGGGTTGAGCTGGGTGGCGGCGATCAGCCAGAACGCGCCGGCGCCGAACAGCAGCCCGAACTGCTGCTCGTCGAGGCCGAACTGGCGCTGGTAGACGAAGGAGGAGCCGGAGACGTAGGCGAACAGCCCGGCCATGGTCAGGCCGGCGACGAGCACCAGGCCGACGTAGGCGCGGTCGTGGAACAGCGACCGGTAGCCGCGCAGCGTGCCGCCGACCCCCTCGGTGCTGCGTCGCTCCGGCGGCAGGGTCTCCCGGATCAGGAAGAAGCCGATCGCCAGCAGCGCCACGCCGTAGAGCGCGAGGATCAGGAAGACCCCGCGCCACGAGGTGAAGCGGAGCACCTCCCCGCCGATCGTGGGCGCCAGCACCGGCGCGGCGCCGAGCACCAGGAAGAGCCGGGAGAGCATGGTGGCCGCCGCGCGGCCGACGAACAGGTCGCGGACGACGGCGATCGCGATCACCGCACCGGCCGCGGTGCCCACGCCCTGCAGCACCCGCAGGGCGCCCAGGACGGCGATGTTCGGGGCGAGCAGCACCAGCAGCGACGCGACCACGTGCACCGCCGTGCCGGCCAGCAGCGGGCGGCGGCGGCCGAACCGGTCGGACAGCGGGCCGAGCACCAGCTGGCCCAGCGCGAGGCCGATCAGGGTGCCGGTGAGCGTGAGCTGCACCGCCGCGGACGTCGTCTCCAGCTCGGTGGCGATCGTCGGCAGGGCCGGCAGGTACATGTCGATGGTGAGCGGCCCGAGGGCGACGAAGGCGCCCAGGGTCAGCGCGAGGCGCGCGGTCTTCGGCTTCTCCACCTGCGCGTCGGGCAGCCCGGAGACGTCGACCCGGGCGGGGGCGTCGGCCTGGGCCGGCGCGGCTGGATCTGGTCGTGCGGAGTGCTGGGTGGCGGTCATCGGGTCCCCTTGGTCAGTGCTGTGCTCCCGCGGGACCGACGCTGGCCACGTTCGCAGTACCTCGGCGACAAGGCTGCGTGATGCAACTGCATTCCGGCTGGACGGGGTGTTCAGCCGCACGTCACCCCGAGGTCACCCTCGTGGGGCGACCGGCTCGGGTGCGGCGGGCAGCAGCGCCCGGCCGTTGCGGGCCCGCAGCGCGCCCGACCAGAGCCCGGCCCCGTACGCCAGGTCCTCCAGCCGGCGGCCGGCCGCGAAGGCGGGCAGGTCGATCTCCCGGCGGTGCGGCCACCAGCCGGCCACCGCGTCGGCGACCGCCACCGCACCGGCCGCCCGCCGCGCCCGGCGGGAGACCAGCGCCACGGCCACGGTCAGCGGCCAGTGGTGCCGGGTCACCGTGCGGGCCAGCGCCCGCCCGGACGACGCCGTCCCGCGCAGCACCAGGCCGGCCGCCCAGCCGATCGGCAGCGGCCGGCCGGGCACGGCCACCCGCCGGGCGAGCAGCACGCTGGCCCGGCCGAGCACGCCGAGGGAGCCCAGCAGACCCCACCGGCCGGCGAACGCCGGGAGCACCCAGGCCGCCAGCGACCAGGGCGAGATCACCAGCGGGGCGACCGCGGCGCCGTGCCGCTGGGCGAGCAGCGCCGCGCCGGTGCCGTAGAACGCCCGGCGCCGCAGCCAGTCGCCGAGCTCGACCCGGTGGTCATGGGCGACCCGCGCGGCCGGCTCGTAGCGCACCCGCCAGCCGGCGCCGCTGAGCCGCCACACCAGGTCGACGTCCTCGGCGACCGGCATCGCCTCGTCGAAGCCGTCCGCCAGCGCGGTCCGCCGGGCCAGCAGCGCCGCGCTGGGCACGTAGGAGACGCCCGTCCCCGGGGCGACCCGCGCGGCGGCCGGGCCCATGTCCAGCGCGCTGTCCAGCGCCTCGTACCGGGCCACCCAGCCGGGCTGGGCCGGGTCGAGGGCGGTGATCCGGGGCGCGACCACGGCCAGCCGCGGATCGGCCAGGTGCCCGGCGAGCGTGGCCAGCCAGCCGGCCTCGGGCACGCAGTCGGAGTCGACGAACGCCACCGCGTCGGTGTCGGCGACCCGCAGCCCGGCGTTGCGGGCGGCGGCCGGGCCGCGGGCGTGCTCGTGCCGGAGCAGCCGCGTGCCGCCGGCCACCGCGGCCACCGCGGCCGGGTCGGCCGAGCCGTCGTCCACGACCACCACCGGGCAGCCGGCCGTGCCGGGGTCGGCGCGCAGGGCGGCCAGCAGCCGGGCCAGCCCGTCGGTCCGGTCCTTGACCGGGACGACGACCGTGACGTCGGGCCGCGACACCGCCGGCACCTCCGGGACGGCGACGCCGGCGTCGAGCAGCCGGCCCGCCAGCGCGGCGCTGCGGGCGTCGGTGACCGCCAGCCGGTCACCGACCAGCAGCTCCTGTGCGGCGGGGGCGAGCCGGAGCAGCCGGGCCGGGGAGCCGCCGAGCAACGCCGTCCCGCCGTCCCGGCGCTCGACGCCCGGGCCGAGCACCACGGTGAAGCCATCGGGCAGCCGGTCGGTGGGGGGCGGGTTCATCGCCGGGCGAGCACCGCGTCGGTGGTGGTGAGGGTTATCAGCGGCGCGTAGAGCGCCATCGCGGCCAGCGCGCGGTCGTGGTCGGCGTCGCTGGCGCCCGCGCAGGCGTCGGTGACCACCTGCACCGGCACCCCGGCGTCCGCGGCGGGCAGGGCGGTGGAGAGCACGCAGCAGTCGGTGGAGACGCCGGCCAGCACCAGCGGCCCGGCCCCGACCAGGACGGCGAGCTCGGGGCCCCACTTGCCGAACGTGGTCGCGTCGAGCACCGGCGCGTCGCCCGGGTCGTCGACCAGCGCGTACAGCGGCGCGTCCGGGGGCTGGAGGGCGAAGGGGAACTGCGCGTAGTAGGGCACCCAGGCCCCGGCCGGCTCGGCTGGGGCGACGAAGCGGGTGTGCACCACGTGCCCGGCGAAAGCCGTGGTCAGCCGGCGGATGGCCGGGTGCACCTCGGCGAACCGGGGCGCGCCCCACGGGGAGTCCCGGTCGGCGAAGACGTGCTGGGCGTCGACCACCACGAGCACGCCCTCGGTCACGCCGCCTCCTGCCGCCGAACCGCGCCCCGGCGCAGCAGCAGCGTGCCGGCGAAGCCGACGGCCAGGGCGACCAGGACGCCGAGGTTGGCGAAGGCCCAGTCGCCGTCCTTGCCGCCCAGGCCCACCGGGCCGAGCAGGTAGCCCTGCCAGGTCAGCCAGGTGGCGTAGGTGTTGGTGACCAGCCCCCAGCCGAGCAGCGTGCCCAGCCCGAGCAGCGCCAGCGGGACCGGCGGGACCGAGCCGTAGCGGCCACGCGGGTCGTACAGGTCGGCCTCGGAGTAGTCGCGGCGGCGCAGCAGCATGTCGGCCAGCACGATCCCGCACCAGGCCGCGACCGGGACCCCGAGGGTGATCAGGAAGCCCTGGAACTGGACGAAGAAGTCGCCCTCGGCGAGGAAGACGACCCAGATGGCGCCGAGCACCATGAGCAGGCCGTCGATCGAGGCGGCGACCGGGCGGGGGACCCGCACGCCGGCGGCGAGCAGGGACAGACCGGAGGAGTAGATGTCCAGCAGGGCGCCGCCGACCAGCCCCAGGACGGCGACCAGGGCGAAGGGCACCAGGAACCAGGTGGGCAGCAGGGCGGCGAGCGCGCCGATCGGGTCGGCGCTGATCGCCGCCGCCAGGTCGGTGGACGAGCCGGCCAGCAGCAGCCCCACGACCAGCAGGACGACCGGGGCGAGCGCGGAGCCGAACGTCGTCCAGCCCACGACCCCGCGGGTGGAGGCGGTGCGCGGCAGGTAGCGGGAGTAGTCGGCCGCGGCGTTGACCCAGCCGAACCCGTAGCCGGTCATGACGAAGACCAGCGCACCGATGAACGCCTGCGTCGACCCGGCGGGCAGGTCGCTGACCACCGCCCAGTCGATCTCGTCGGCGACCAGGAGCAGGTAGCCGACGGTCAGCACGCCGGTGATCACGGTGATCACCGTCTGCATGCGCATGATCAGGTCGAAGCCGAGCACGCCGCCGACGACCACCAGCGCGGCGACCACCAGCAGGGCGACGACCTGGGTCGCCGTCCCGCCGCCCCAGCCGAGCTGGGTGAACACGGTGGCGGTGGCGAGGGTGGCCAGCGAGGCGAGCACCGTCTCCCAGCCCACCGTGAGGATCCAGGACAGCACGGCGGGCACCCGGCCCCCGGTGACCCCGAAGGCGGCGCGGCTGAGCACGAGGGTGGGCGCCGAGCCCCGCTTGCCGGCGATGGCGATGAGGCCGCAGAGCCCGAAGCTGAGCACGATCCCGACGACACCGGCGACGACGGCCTGCCAGAAGGAGATGCCGAAGCCGAGGACGAACGCGCCGTAGGCCAGGCCGAGCACGCTGACGTTGGCACCGAACCACGGCCAGAACAGCTGGCGCGGGGTGCCCTTGCGCTCGGCCTCGGCGATCACGTTGATGCCGTTGGTCTCCACCGCCACCCGCGGGGTGGCGGCCTCCGCCGGGGGGCCGGCCTCCCCTGTTGCCTGGTGCGCCATCGGTGCGTGCTCCGTCCTCGCCGGCGGGTGCTCGCGCCCCGCTCCCGGTGCCGGACCCTAACCGCGGCCACCGACACCGGCGGGACTCCGGGCGCCGATGCATCGACAGCCGATGCATCGAGCCGCTAGCGTCCGGCCATGGACCTCCGGCCGCTCACCGAGCCGACCTTCTTCGTGCTGGCTGCCCTGGCCGACCGGCCGCGGCACGGGTACGGCGTGATCGCCGAGGTCCAGGGCCTGTCCGACGGCCGGGTGACGCTGCGGGTCGGCACCCTCTACGGGGTGCTGGACCGGCTCGTCGCCGAAGGGCAGGTGGCGCCGGACCGGGAAGAGGTGCACGCCGGCCGGCTGCGCCGCTACTACCGGCTCACCGACGCCGGCCGGCTGGCCCTGGAGGCCGAGGTCGCCCGGCAGGAGGCCAACGCCCGCGCGGTGCGGACCCGACTGGCGGTGCGGCCGGCATGAGCCCGCTGGAGCAGCGCTACCGGCGGCTGCTGACCTGGCTGCCCGAACCGGCCCGGTCGCGCTGGGCCGACGACATGACCGAGACCTATCTGCAGGTGGAGACCGCCGACGACCCGGAGTACGCGGAGTTCGGCAGCCCGTCGCTGACCGACCGGCTGGACGTCGCCCGGCTGGCGCTGCGGCTCCGACTGGGTGCCCCCGGCGCCTCGGTGCGCGCCGTAGCGACCGGGCGGACGGTGCGGCTGGTCGCCGTCGCCGGCACGGTGGCGCTCGCCTCGCTGGCCCTGCTCGGGCTCTTCTCGACGGCGTGGCTGCACGGCCGGCTCCCGTTCATCGACGCTCCGGACCTCGGCGACCGGCTGCTGTGGGGGCCGGCGGACGCCGTCCACACCGTGGTCAGCGCGCTCACCGTCGCCCTGGCGGTCTGCGCCGTCCGCGGGCTGGCGGCGACCCGACCACTGGCGGTCGTCGTGCTGGTCGGGCACCTGGTGCCGGCGCTCGTCGCGGTGATCCGGCCGGTGGAGCTGCTGGTCCAGCTGACCATCGCCGTCCCGCTCGTCGCCGCCGCGCTCATGCCCACCGGCGCTCCGCTGCACCGGCCGCTGTGGCTGGTCCCGATCCCGCTGGTCGCCTCGGGATCGGTGGCGGCCCTCCGCCCGGAGCCACCCCCGGAGTGGACGCTGGCGCTCTTCGACCCGATGGTCCAGTGGGCGCTGCTGACGGTCGTCGTCGGCGCCGTGCTGGTGCTGCGCCGCGGGCGGGTGCGCGGCCCGGCCGAGCTGGCGGTGGCGGTGCTCGCCCTGGCCACGCTACCGGCGCTGCTCGTCCGCTGGCCGTACGAGAACCCGCCCGGCTACGCGACCGTCGTGGTGGTGGTCACCCTCGCCGCCGTCGCGATGGCGGTCGTCACCGGCGTCGTCGGGCTGCGCGCCGTCCGCGCCCTGCCGGTGGTGCCGGCCGACCGCTGACACGACGACGCCCCCGCCGGCCCGGGTGGGCCGACGGGGGCGTCTGACGAACGGTGCGTCAGCTGCGGGTGCGCGCGCCGTACCGCTGGTTGAACCGCTCGACCCGGCCGGCGGTGTCGAGGACCCGCTGGTTCCCGGTCCAGAACGGGTGGGACGACGCGCTGATCTCGACCGGGACCACCGGGAGCGTCTCGCCGTCCAGCTCGATCGTCCGGCTGGTCTGCACGGTGGAGCGGGTGCGGAACGTGGCCCCGGTCGCGGTGTCCTGGAAGACGACGGTGCGGTACTCGGGGTGGATGCCGTGCTGCATGGCTGGTCCTCTCGGTCTGCGCGGGACGTCCACCCCCGTTGGGGCGGGCTGATCGCGACTGCCTGGGTCAACCACCCCGACGGGCCCGCTGTTCCCGGCCCAGCGCCGCAGGAGGAGCCGCCAGCGGTGACCGGACCGTGACCTCCGTGTGCTTAGGTCAGCCTCACCTGACCCACCGAAGGAGCTCGAATGTCCCGCCTCCCCCTCCGCCGCAGGGCCGTCCGCGGCACCGCGCTGCTGGCCGCCGCGCTCGTCCTCACCAGCTGCGGGGGTTCCGACTCCAGCGACGACACCGCGGCCGAGGGCACCGACCCGGCGACCGGTTCGTCGGACGCCTTCCCGGTCACCGTCGAGACCGCCTTCGGCGACGTGACGGTCGAGGAGGAGCCGACCCGGGTCGTCGCCCTCGGCTGGGGCGACGCCGAGATGGCGCTGGCGCTCGGCGTCCAGCCGGTCGGCGCGAGCGACTGGCTCGGTTTCGGCGGCGAGGGCGTGGGCCCGTGGGCCGAGGGGCTTTACGACGAGGCGCCGGAGATCATCGAGACGCTGGAGCCCAGCCTCGAGGCGATCGCCGCGCTGGACCCCGACCTGATCCTGGACACCAAGTCCCCCGCCACCGAGGAGCGGTACGAGGCGCTGAGCGCCATCGCGCCGACCATCAGCCAGCCGGTGGGCACCGACCCCTACGTCGTCCCCTTCGAGGACCAGCTCGACCTGGTCGGCCAGGCCCTGGGCAAGACCGAGGAGGCCGAGGAGGTCGAGGCCGAGGTCGACGAGGCCTTCGCCGCCGCGGCCGAAGCGCACCCGGAGTTCGACGGCACCGAGGTGGCGGTCGCCGCCTACACCGCCGAGGGCTTCGGCGCCTACGTCAGCGGCGACGCGCGGGTCGACTTCATGGAGCAGCTCGGCTTCGTGAACGAGCCGGCCATCGAGGAGCTGGCCACCGACAGCTTCTACGTGCCGGTGAGCGAGGAGCAGCTCCCGTTGCTCGACTCCGACCTGACCGTCGCCTTCCCGATCTTCGTCGAGGCCAGCGAGATCACCGACAACCCGCTGTGGCAGGCGATCCCGTCCGTGCAGGCCGGCAACGCCGTGGTGCTCGACGACGAGACGCTGACCAACGCCTTCTCGATCGGCACGCCCCAGGGCATCCAGTACGCCCTGGACAACGCCGTCCCGCAGTTCGCCGACGCGCTCGGCTGACCTGCCGCACCACCTGATCGGACCGGCGCCGCCGGGCAGCACCTGGCTCAGCCCAGGAGCCGCCCGGCGGCGTCGGTGTCCCAGGCCCGGACGGCGGCGACCAGCCGGCCGGCCAGCGTCTGCAGCAGGTGCGCCCCCTCCGCCGCCGAGGCACCGGCCGGGTCGCCGAGCACGCCGTCCGGGCTCACCGCCCGCACGCCCTCCGCGCGCAGCCGGGGCAGCAGCTCCCCGATCGGCGCCGTCTCCCCCGCCGCGGCGAGCTCAGGGCGGACCCCAGCAGGTTCCACGTGCAACATCAGTGACGTCTCGGTGCGCCCGGCGTGCGCGTCGCCGCCGGGCACCCCGCACGGGAACCAGACGACGTCGCGGCCCTCGCCCCGCAGCTGTGGCACGGCCGCCCGCAACGCCTCGACGTTGCCACCGTGCCCGTTCACCACCAGCAGCCGGCCGGCCCACCGTCCGGCCGAGCGCCCGTACTCCACCAGCAGGGTGGTCAGCGCGGCGGTCCCGATCGAGATCGTGCCGGGGAAGTCCTCGTGCTCACCGCTGGCGCCGTACGCCAGCGCCGGGCCGAGCACCGCGCCGTCCAACTCGCCGACGGCGGCCTCCGCCACCGCCTGCGCGACCGCGGTGTCGGTGGTCAGCGGCAGGTGGCGGCCGTGCTGCTCGACCGACCCCAGCGGGACGACGAGCAGCGGCCGGCCCTCCAGGTCGGGCCAGGTCGCCCCGGTCAGCCGCACGACGTCGTCCACGGCTGGGCACCCTGCCAGAGACCGTGCGTGTCGTCCGCGGCCGTTGCGGGCAGGGCAGGACCATGACCGACGAGACCCGCGCTGAGGACACGCGCAAGGTGGCCGAACTGCTGAAGGACGAGCGGATCGCCGTGTTCACCACGATCACCGCCGACGGCACGCTGATGAGCCGGCCGATGTCCATGCAGCAGGTGGAGTTCGACGGCGACCTGTGGTTCTTCGCCAGCCGGAGTTCCCGCAAGGTCGCCCAGGTGACCGCGAACCCGCAGGTCAACGTGGCCACCTCGGGCAGTGACAGCTGGGTCTCGCTGACCGGTCACGCCGTGGTCTTCGACGACCTGGCGAAGAAGCAGCAGCTGTGGAACCCGGTGGTCGAGGCCTGGTTCCCCAACGGCCCCGAGGACCCCGACGTGGTGCTGATCCGGGTGGACGCAGCCTCCGCCGAGTACTGGGACTCCCCCGGCGGGCGGCTCGCCAGCGCCTTCAGCTTCGCCAAGGCGAAGGTCACCGGGCAGCCGTACTCCGGCGGGGAGAACGAGACCGTCCGGCTCTGACCGGCGCTCCCAGCAGGCGCACAGGGAACGCACCGTCGACGTCCAGCGGGTGGGAGGACGGTGGAGCTCCGCCCACCCCTGGAGGTCCTGATGCTCTCCGTCGCCGTGCTCATCGCGTTCTTCGCCCTGCTCACCGTCGCCGACCTGCTGCCCGGCTCGGCCGACGCGCCCGGGTTGGTCGCCCCGCTGCGCTGAGCCCGGCCGGGTCGTCGACCCGGCCGGGCTGGGGCGTCAGCCCAGCTGCAGCCCGGCCAGCGGCGACTCGTCGCAGATCTTGGCCGGCGGGACGCTGGGCATGCCCAGCAGCGTGGGCTGGCCGCGCACCGGGCCGGTGTGCGAGTGGTCCAGGTGGCTCTTCGGCGTGACCGTCGCCGCGTCGCGGGCGGCCAGCGCGGTCTCGCCGTAGCCCTGCACGCACTCGGGGTCAGGGCCGTCCAGCGGGAGGCCGGTGAAGAACTTCGCCGCCATGCAGCCACCGCGGCAGGCGTCGAAGTGGGCGCACTTGGTGCACGCGCCGCCGGTCTGCGGGTTGCGCAGGTCGGCGAACAGCTCCGACTGCTGCCACACCTGCTGGAAGCCGCCGGGGGACCGCACGTTGCCGGCCAGGAAGTCCTCGTGGATGGCGAACGGGCAGGCGTAGACGTCACCGACCGGGTCGATCAGGCAGACCACCCGGCCGGCGCCGCACAGGTTCAACCCCGGCAGTGCCTCACCGAACGCGGAGAGGTGGAAGAACGAGTCGCCGGTGAGCACGTTGTCGCCGTTGGCCAGCAACCAGGCGTACAGGTCCTTCTGCTGGGCCATCGTGGGGTGCAGCTGCTCCCAGACGTCGGCCCCGCGGCCCGAGGGCCGCAGCCGGGTGATCCGCAGCTGGGCGCCGTAGGAGTCGGTGAGCGCCTTGAACTCGTCCAGCTGCCCGGCGTTCTCCCGGGTGACCACGACGGAGACCTTGAAGTCCTTCATCCCGGCTTCAGCCAGGTTCTCCAACGCCTTCGTGGCGGTGGCGAACGAGCCGGTGCCGCGGACCCGGTCGTTGACCTCGGCGGTGGCGCCGTCCAGGGAGATCTGCACGTCGACGTAGTCGGTGCGGGCCAGCTGCGCGGCGCGGGTCTTGTCCAGCTTCACGCCGTTGGTGGAGAACTTGACGCCGACGTCGTGCCCGATCGCGTAGTCCAGCAGGTGCCAGAAGTCCGGGCGCACCGTGGGCTCGCCGCCACCGACGTTGACGTAGAAGACCTGCATCCGCTGCAGCTCGTCGATCACCGCCTCCGCCTCCGCGGTGGACAGCTCCCGGGGGTCCCGGCGCCCGGAGGAGGACAGGCAGTGCACGCACGCCAGGTTGCAGGCGTAGGTGAGCTCCCAGGTCAGGCAGATCGGGGCGTCCAGGCCGTACTCGAACTGGTCGATCAACCGCCCACCGGTCGGGCGCTCGGCGGGGCGGGAGGGCAGGACGGCGGTCATGCTGCACGCCTCTCGATCATCTGGGACCGGGCCAGGTCGGCCAGCGCCTTGACGTAGGTCGGGCGCTGCGACTCCGGCACCTCGCACGCGAGGAGGGCGGCCGTGGCGGTGGGGTGGTCGGCGAGGGTCTCCACGACCCGGACCAGCGTCTTCGACTTGAGGAAGGAGAGCTTCCGGGTGCCGAAGTGGTAGACCAGCGCCCCGAAGGGCTCCGGCCGCAGCGCGACCGACCGGGCACGCTGCCAGGGCAGCGCCGGGTCGAACACCGCTGGGTCGACCCCCGCTGGGGCCGGGGCAGGCGAGGTCATCGGGCGCGGATCAGTAGACGCCGCACATGCCGTCGATGGAGACCTCCTCCACGAGGGACTCCTCGACCAGGGCCTCCTCGGGGGCCGCGGGGGTCTCGACGGTGAGCTCGTCCTGCGTCGTCTCGGGCACGGTGCCTCCGGGTGAGCTGGGTCACGGACCTGACCCGGCAGACCGTAGGTGACACCCAGTGCCACCGGCAAGCGCTGCGACCGCTGAGCGCGGCGCCGGGCGGTCACCGCGCTGCCGAGGAGCAGGATGGGGACCGTGACCGAGACGATGGTCGCGGCCGACGCCCGCGAGGAGACCCGCGCCCGGATCGAGCAGGCCGCCCTCGACCTGTTCACCGCACAGGGGTTCGAGGCGGTGACCATCGACGAGGTGGCCGATGCCGCCGGGATCAGCCGGCGCACCTTCTTCCGCCACTGCGGCACCAAGGCCGACGCGGTCTGGGGCCAGTTCGACGGCCACGTCGTCCGGCTGGAGGGGATGCTCGCCGCCGCTGCGGTCGACCAGCCGGTGCTCGCCTCGGTCTACGCCGCCTACGTCGAGGTGAACGACTACGCACCGGCCGACCTGCCAATGCTGCGCCAGCGGATGCGGCTGATCCTGACCGAGCCGGCGCTGCTGGCGCACTCCCAGGTGCGCTACGCCGACGTCGACCGGGTCGTCGCCGCGCACGTGGCGCGGCGGACCGGGGTGGCGCCGGATGCGCTGGTGCCGCGGCTGGTCGCGACGAGCACCCGCGCCGCCGCGACGACGGCCTTCGAGCTGTGGCTGGCCGACGGCCGGATCACCCTGGGCACCGCGCTGCACCAGGCCTTCGACGAGCTGGCCGCCGGCTTCCCGTCGCTGCGCCTGCCCAGCTGACCGGGCAGCCGGGGGCGTGGGGCAGCCGAGCTGCGCCCACGCCCCGGGCTCGGGTCAGACGGTCGCGGGCTTCACGGTGACGCCGCGCAGCACCTCGGACGGGCGCTGCTGCTCCCCCGCGTAGGAGCTGACGACGACGAGCGCCCCGGTGATCGCCGGCACGACCCACTGCAGCTGGTCCAGCCGCAGCTGCGCGGCCGCGACCTCGCCGCGGGCCCGCTTGGAGGGCCTGGTGGCGCGCTTGGACGGGGTGGCGCCGCCCTGGTCGACGATCTTCCCGAGCAGCCGGCTGTAGGCGGTGACGCCGAGCGCGGCCGCCGTCAGCGCCGTCTTGGCCGCCGACATGGCCTTCACGCCCTGCTGCTGGGCGACGCGCTGCTTGTTCGCCTGCAGCTGGCCGACGCTGCCGATCAGGTGAGCGCCGATGGCGGCGGCGTTGACCGGCGTCCACCGGTTCCAGCCGGCGTTGGCGACGGCGCCGGTGGCGCGGGCGCTGCCCGCCTCGCCGGAGGCGGGGTTCAGCGCGACGGCGTTGGCGAGCGTGCCGCCGAACCAGGCGGCGAGGCCGACGTCGTGCAGGGAACGGGACAGGGTGTTGCGGGCCATCGTTGGCTCCTCGGATCAGGGATGTGTCGTGGTCAGCGACCGAGGAGGGTCGACGACCTCGATCTGCATGGACCCCCGGTACCCGCCGGTGCCGGATGCACCCGTCCGTCGGCCGACGGGTCTGCGACCTGCCCACTCGGCGCCGCACAGCCGGGTGACCGGTGCGCTGACCCGGTTCGTCGCGCCGGCCGACCGCTGCGAGGATGCCGGGATGGACAGCCTCACCCATGCCGGCTCCGTCGTCGTCCGGTCCTCACCCGAGGCGCTCTACGCGCTGGTGTCCGACGTGACCCGGACCGGCGAGTGGAGCCCGATCTGCACCGCCTGCTGGTGGGACGAGGGCGCCTCGGCCGAGGTCGGCGCCTGGTTCACCGGCCGCAACGAGGTGCCTGGACGCACGTGGGAGACCCGCAGCCAGGTGGTGGCCGCCGAGCCCGGCCGGGAGTTCGCGTTCCTGGTCGGCGGGAAGCTGGTGCGGTGGGGCTTCACGATGGAGCCGGTCGAGGGCGGCACCCGACTGACCGAGTCCTGGGAGTTCCTCCCGGCCGGCCAGGAGTTCTTCGCCGAGCGGTACGGCGCCGACGCCCAGCAGCAGATCGACGACCGCACCCGTTCCGCCCACGCGAGCATCCCGGCCACCCTCGCCGCCCTCAAGGCGATCGCGGAGGGCACGCCGCGCTGACCCGGTGCTGGACGTCCCCGGCCTGCCGGATGGCGTCCTCCGGCCCAGGATGACCACGTGCCTGCACCGCTCACGAGCCTGATGGACGAGGACACGGTCGACAAGATCGCGTCCCAGGTCCGGCTGTCCGGCAGCTACCTCCTGTTCATGACCGCATCCGGGGTGCTCGCCTCGGTGGCGCTGCTGTCGGACTCGGTCCCGATCCTGATCGGGTCGATGATCGTGGCGCCGCTGATGCCCCCGCTGGCCCTCGTCCCGTTCGCGCTGATGGCGCATCGTCGCGGTGAGGCCGGGCGCGGGCTGCGGGTCGCGCTGGTCGGCCTCGCGCTGGCCTTCGCCGCCGCGTGGGCCACCACCGCGGTGATGTCCGCCCTGGGGGTCGTCGCCTCGGACGCCGTGCTGCTGAGCCAGCCCCTCCTGCAGGAACGTGTCCACCCCGGCTGGTGGTCCATGGCCGCAGCGCTGGCCGCCGGCCTGGCCGGGACCGTTGCACAGGCCAGCGAGAAGACCGACACCCTCATCGGCACCGTCGCTGCGCTGGCCCTGGTCCCCGCCGTCGGGGCGTCGGCGATCGCGGTGCACGTCGGCGAGTTGGCACCCGCACTCGGCGGGCTGCTGCTGCTCGGCATGAACGTCGGCCTGATCATCGGGATGGGGATCGTCGCCCTGCTCTTCTCCGCGGGACGACGGGGGCTGCGCCCGCTGGCGGCGGTCCCGGTGGCCGTCGTCGTGGTCGTGAGCCTCTTGCTGGCCTGGGCCCAGTCGACCGAGACGGTCGCCGAGACGCCCCCGAACACCGGGGTCACGTCGAACGCCGAGGCTGTGCAGATCCCCCGTTGACCCGTGGGTGGTCAGCGGCGGCGGAAGACGTAGCCGCCGTGGTGGAGCACGCCGTCCCGGAACCGGCCGTAGGCCCAGAAGCCGAGGTCGTCGCGGTAGACGATGCGGTCGCCGTCGAGCCAGAACGCGCCCTGGTAGGCGTGCGGGCGGCCGCCGCGGGTCTCGTCGTACCGACCGTCCGCGGTGAGCTCCTGGTGGATGAGACCCGTCTCATCGACCCACGTCCCCAGATGCGGGCTGTCGGCCGGGGCGCGGCCCGGGCCGGTCTCGTCGATCGGGGCGGCGAGCCGGCGCCCGTTCCACCGCTGGACGACGCCGTCGGCCACGATCGCCGCAGCGCCGGCGGTGTACCAGACCAGCTGCTCGATCGGGCCGGTGCCCGCGGACGGGACCACGCCGAAGGTGGCCGGGTCGCCCGGCGTCAGGCTGCCGCCCCGGTCGCGCCGCCCGGCCACCGCCCCGGTCTCGATGACCGCCGGGGCGATCGTGAACCCGGTGCAGTCGACGACCAGGGCGTCGTCGTCCTCAGCGGCGGTGTGCAGGCCCGGCCCCACCCGCACGATCTCGGTGCAGCGGAGCAGCAGGTCGGCGTCCGTCAGGTCGCCGAGCAGGGGGTCCATCGTGCGCACCGTCGCGTGCGCGAACAGCAGCGGGCGGTGTCCGCCTGCCTGGTTGGCGAGGAGCGCCGGGAGGACGTCGTCGCTCAGCTGGTGTGTCGTGGTCATGCCCCGACCCTGCGGGCCGGACCGGGGGCCATCCAGGCCGCGCCGGACCTGGGTGCGGCACACCCAGGGTCGGCGGGCGCGGTCAGGAGGCGAGGAACTCCTGCAGCCCAGCGAGCAGCCGGTCGACGTCGGCGTCGTCGCTGTACGGCGCCAGCCCGACCCGCAGCCCGCCGGTGTCGCCCAGCCCCAGGTGGCGGCTGGCCTCGAGCGCGTAGAACGAGCCGGCGGGGGCGTTGACGCCGCGCTCGGCCAGGGAGCGGTACGCGTCGGCGGCGTCCCGGCCGGCGAAGGTGAGCAGCAGGGTCGGGGTGCGGTGGGCCGCGCGCGACCACACGGTCACCCCGGGCAGCGCCCGGACGCCGTCCTCGATCCGCTCCCGCAGCCGGTCCTCGTGCTGCTCGATGGCGGCCATCGCGGCCACCAGCCGGCTGCGGCGGTCGCCCTCGGGGCCGGCCTGGGCGGCGAGCAGGTCGATCGCCGCCGTGGTGCCTGCCAGCAGCTCGTAGGGCAGCGTGCCCAGCTCGAACCGCTCCGGGACGGCGTTGCTGGAGGGCAGCAGCTTGCCCGGGTGGAGGGTCTCCAGCAGCTCTGGTGCGGCGACCAGGCAGCCGCAGTGCGGGCCGAGGAACTTGTACGGCGAGCAGACGAAGAAGTCCGCCCCCAGCGCGGTGACGTCGACCGGCGCGTGCGCGGCCAGGTGCACGCCGTCCACCCACGTCAGCGCCCCGGCCTCGTGCGCCAGGGCGGTGATCGCGGCGACGTCGGGGCGGGTGCCGATCAGGTTGGAGGCACCGGTGACGGCGACCAGCCGGGTGCGCTCGGACAGCAGCGCCCCGACGGTCGCGGGGTCGAGCTCGCCGGTGGCCGGGTCGAAGTCGGCCCAGCGCACCGTGGCGCCGCGGGCCTCCGCGGCCTGCACCCACGGGCGGATGTTGGCGTCGTGGTCCAGCCGGGTCACGACCAGCTCGTCGCCGGGCCCCCAGCCGGCGGACAGCACCCGGGACAGGTCGTAGGTCAGCGCGGTGGCGCTGCGCCCGAAGACGACGCCGCCCGGATCGCCGCCGGTCAGGTCGGCGACCGCCTGCCGGGCTTCCCGCACCACCGCGTCGGCGTTGCGCTCGGCCTGGGTGACCGAGCCGCGGTTGGCCATCGGCTGGGTCATCGTGGCGGCGACCGCCTGCGCGACGACGTCCGGCATCTGCGAGCCGCCGGGGCCGTCGAAGTGCGCGGCACCGTCGGTGAGGGCGGGAAAGTGGGCGCGGAGTGCTGCGACGTCGAAGCTCACCCGGTCACGCTAACCGCGGGCGACGGCGGCGACGATCCGGTCGGGACGCACCAGTACCGAACGCCCATCGAGCCAGCCGGCCAGCTCCGGCGAGCCGAGCCGGTCGGCCCGGACGACGGGACCCGGCCAGTCCTCGGGCACCGGCCCGCCGGCCGTGAGCACCGCCCAGCCGGGGCCGAGCAGGTCGTCCAGCCGCGGGCTGCCAGGGACCGGCGGCTGCGGCACGAGCGACCCGACCGGCGAACTCGGCGCGAGGAGAGGCCTGCGCACCAGCGGGCCACGACGCAGCGGCGGCGTCCGGCTGGCGGCGGCGAAGGCGGCCAGCCGCGGCAGCCGGCGCACCCCGGTCAGCACCGCCCGGCGCACCAGCGCGGCCCGGTCGCCCCCGCCGGTCATCAGCCGGCCGAGCAGCACCGCGACGCGGATCAGCGCCCTGGCGTGCGGCGCCCGCTCGGCCTGGTGGGTGTCCAGCAGCGCGTCGTCCGCGCCGTCCAGCACCGCCGCCAGCTTCCAGGCGAGCTGGTGCACATCCCGCAGCCCCAGGCCGAGCCCCTGGCCGATGAACGGCGGGGTCAGGTGGGCCGCGTCACCGCAGAGCAGCACCCGCCGGTCGCGCCACCGGTCGGCCACCTGGGCGGCGTAGGTGTACTCCGCGGTCCGGACGACGGTGCAGCTCTCCGCACCGAACCGGGCGAGCAGCGCCGGGAGGTCGAGCTCGGCGGCGGATTCGCCCGCGGCCAGCCGGAACTCCGCCCGGTACCGGTCGCCGGCGATCGGCATGAACGTCCCCGGGCGCACCGGGTCGCAGACCTGGTGCACGCCGGGCCAGACGTCCAGCGGGGCGTCGGCCGCCAGGTCGACCACCAGCCAGCGCTCGGCCGGGCCGAGGTCGTGCATCCACGACCCGATCAGCCGGCGCACCGTGCTGTTCGCGCCGTCGCAGCCCAGCACGGCGTCCGCGACCAGCTCCTCCTCGACGCCGGTGGCCCGGTCGCGGACGGTGAGACGGACAGGTCCGGGTTGTTCCACGTGCAACACCTCGACCCCGCCGCGCAGCTCGGCCCGGGGCTCGGCGGCCAGTGCCGCGCGCAGCACCGCCTCCAGGTCGGGCTGGCTGAACATCGACGCCTGCGGCCAGCCGTGCTCGCCGTCCCCTCGCCCGAACTCGACGAGCGTGCGGTGCGCGCCGTCCAGCAGGCGCAGCCCGGCCATCGGCCGGCTGACCGCGGCGAACGCCTCGGCGACGCCGGCGGCCTGCAGCACCCGCAGTGACTCGTCGTCCAGGTGCACCGCCCGCGGCTGCGGGTAGGCGGCCGGGTGCCGGTCGAGCACCAGGACGTCGATGCCCCGGCGGGCCAGCAGAAGCGCCGCCGTCACCCCGACCGGCCCGGCACCGACCACCACCACCGTCACGGCGATGAGTCTGCCCGTGGCCCGACCCCAGGACAGACGGCAGGCCACGGGCCAGGATGCCGGGCATGGACCTGCACCTGACGGCGCCGTTCACCATCGACACCTGGGACGCGGTCGGTGACCCGGAGCCCGCCGAGCCCGGTGCGCCCGCCACCGGGCGGGTCGTGCTCGCGAAGACCTACGAGGGCGAGGACCTCACCGGCTCGGCCACCGGCCACGCGCTCACCACCCAGGGAGAGCGGGGCGCCTCCTACGTGGCGCAGGAGCGGATCACCGGCGCCCTGGCCGGCCGGCGGGGCAGCTTCGTGCTGGAGCACGGCGCCGCCATGGGCGAGGGCGTGGAGACCACCCAGTGGGCCCGGGTGGTCGCCGGTTCGGGCACCGCCGCGCTGGCCGGGTTGAGCGGAACGGGCACGGTCGCCCACGAGCTGATCACCCTGGACGTCGTCCTGCCCGACTGACACCCCGCCCCGGCGGGGGCGGGGTGTCGGTCGATCAGCGGTCGTCGCGGGTGCGGTTGGGGTCCGGGACCATGTCCGTCTGGTCCCGGCCGTCGCCGGGCGCCCCACCGGTCGTGGCGCTGTCCGCCGGCGAACCGGCCGTGTCGACGAGCTCGTTGTTCGGCTTCCCGGGCGAGCGCCGCATCGCGACGATCAGCGCGGCGACGGCGACCAGCAGGACGGCCAGCCACAGCGTGCTCAGGTTGGCCCCGAACCCGTAGATCAGCACCAGCGAGATGCCACCGGCCATCAGGCAGTAGTAGATCGTCGGCAGGACGGTCTTGCGGATCAGGTCGCCCTCCCGCCCGATCAGGCCGACGGTGGCCGACGCCGCCACGATGTTGTGCACCGTGATCATGTTCCCGGCCGCGCCGCCGACCGCCTGGGTGGCGACGACGGTCTCCGGGGTCACCCCGATCTGCTCACCGGTGGAGAACTGGAAGAGCGAGAACATCAGGTTGCTGACCGTGTTGCTCCCGGCGACGAACGCCCCCAGCGCACCGATCCACGGGGCGAAGGCCGGCCAGGTGTCGCCCGCGATGGACGCCGCGCCCTCGGCCAGGGTCAGCGGCATCGACGCCAGCCCGGAGTCGTTGAAGTCGGCCCCGGAGTTGATGAACACCCGGACCAGCGGCAGCGCGAACAGCAGCGCCACCGCCGCGCCGGCCAGCTGGCTGCCGGCCACCTTCCACGACGCGGCGATGTCGGCCGGCCGCATCCGGTGGATGGCGTAGGTGATCAGGCAGGTGAGGATGAACAGGAAGCCGGGCAGGTAGACCATCTGCAGCGCCTGGGCGATGCCGGTGCCGAAGATGTCGTCCACGGTGACGACCCGCCAGCCGGTGGTCAGGAACTCCGTGATCGGGTCGATGGTCCGGCTCAGCACCAGCAGGGCGGCGACGATGACGTACGGCGTCCAGGCCAGCCAGATGCTCATCTTCTTGCCGGCGACGTCCTTCTCGTCCTCCGGGGAGAGGTTGCCCATCCAGTTGGTCGCCCACCGCTCCCGGGCCGGGAAGTCCCAGGTCTCCTTCGGCATCAGGAAGCCCCGGCTGGACGCGAACATCACGATGACCAGGCCGATCAGGCCGCCGAGCAGGGACGGGAACTCCGGCCCGAGCACCGCGGCGACGGTCACGTAGGGCACGGTCATCGCGAAGGCGGCGAAGAGCGCGAACGGCCAGATCGCCAGGCCGTCGGCGAACCGCTTCCGCTCGCCGAAGAAGCCGCACAGCATGCAGGCGAGGATCAGCGGGATGAGCGTGCCGATGGTGGCGTGGATGGCGGCCACCTGGAAACCGATCCGCTCCAGGAACTCGGGGAACTCGATGCCGAGGAACGCCGTCCGCTGCTCGACGGCGTCCGAACCGGTCAGCCCGCCGCTGACGCCGACCAGGATCGGGGTGCCGACGGCGCCGAAGCTCACCGGCGTGCTCTGGATGATCAGGCCCACCATGACCGCGGCCATGGCCGGGAAGCCCAGCGCCAGCAGCAGCGGAGCGACCACGGCGGCGGGGGTGCCGAAGCCGGACGCGCCCTCGATGAAGCTGCCGAACAGCCAGCCGATGATGATCGCCTGCACCCGGCGGTCGGGGCTGATGCTGGTGAACCCGGCGCGGATGGTCGCCATCGCGCCGCTCTTGGTGAGGGTCTCCAGCAGCAGCAGCGCGCCGAAGACGATGTAGAGCAGTGTGAGGGCCAGCAGCAGCCCCTGGACCGCCGATGCGGCGATGGCGGTCGGGCTCATCTCCCAGGCGAACAGGGCGACGAGCACCACGACCACGAAGCCGATCGGCATGGCCCGTTTGGCGGGCCACCGCAGCCCGGCCAGCAGCACGCCGACCACCAGGATCGGGAGCAGGGCCAGCAGGCTGAGCACAGCGAGGTTGTCCACGTTGACGCCTCTCGTCGGCAGTGTCCGCACCATCGAGGGCGTGCGGAGTCGCTGCACTGTGACGCACCGCACGGTTGCCCGCCACCCCTGTGGACACGGGCGAGGGACGCCGTCCGCCCGGGATCCCCGCCATCCCGCCTTGACGGCACCCACCCGCCTCCCCAGGCTGTGAGAGAGACCACATCAACGACGACGTGGTCGCTGCAGACCTGGAGGACATGAGTTGAAGACCAAGGGCGCCATCCTGTGGGGAATCGGCCAGGAGTGGTCGATCGAGGAGATCGAGATCGGGGACCCCCGGGCCAACGAGGTCACCGTGGAGCTCGCGGCCTCCGGGCTGTGCCACTCCGACGAGCACCTGGTCACCGGCGGCACCCCGGTCGGCTCCTACCCGGTGCTCGGCGGGCACGAGGGTGCCGGCGTCGTGACCGAGGTGGGCCCCGGTGTCACCGGGCTGGCGGTCGGCGACCACGTCGTCACCGCGTTCATCCCGGCCTGCGGGCAGTGCCCGCCCTGTTCCAACGGCCACCAGAACCTCTGCGACCTCGGCGCCAGCCTGCTGGCCGGGACGTCGATCTCCGACGGCTCCTACCGGGTGCAGACCGGCGGCAAGGACGTCGTCCCGATGTGCCTGCTGGGCACGTTCGCCCCCTACATCACCGTGCACGAGGCGTCGGTGATCAAGATCGACGCGAACATCCCGCTGGAGGTCGCCGCACTGGTCGGCTGCGGCGTGACCACGGGCTGGGGCTCGGCGACCAAGGTGGCCGACGTCCGGCCGGGCGAGACGGTCGTGATCATGGGCGCCGGCGGCGTGGGCATGAACGCGATCCAGGGCGCCGCCGCCGCCGGGGCGCTGCGGGTGGTGGTGATCGAGCCGGTCGTCGCGAAGCACCAGTGGGCCAAGGACTTCGGCGCCACCCACGTGTTCTCCACCATCGAGGAGGCCACGCCGGTGGTCAACGAGATGACCTGGGGCCGGATGGCGGAGAAGGCGATCATCACCGTCGGCGACATCCAGGGGGAGGACATCCAGGCCGCGGTCTCGATGATCGGCAAGGGCGGCCGGGTCGTCGTCACCGGCATGGGCAACGCGGCCAACATGGACGTGAAGCTCAACCTGTTCGAGTTCACGCTGCTGCAGAAGGACCTGCAGGGTGCGATCTTCGGTGGCGCGAACCCGCGCGCGGAGATCCCCGCCCTGCTCGCCCTCTACCAGGCAGGTCAGCTCAAGCTCGACGGGCTGGTGACGCAGAAGTACTCCCTGGCCGAGATCAACCAGGGGTACCAGGACATGCGCGACGGCAAGAACATCCGCGGGATGGTCGTCTACACCGACGCCGACCGCTGACCGGACCCGCGCCCCGTCGGTGGACGGGGCGCGGGCCGCACGGCGGCGCCCGCCTGCGCCGGGTCCAGCGGGACGGCGGTGCGCAGCACGGCCGGGCCCAGCCGCAGGACGCCGTCCGACCGTGGTGCGCAGCGGATCCCCGCCCGCCCGCGCAGCCCGCGGTGTGCGCCGGGGGTGAGCGCGAGGTCCAGCCAGGCGCACGGGTGGGCCGGCCCCCCACCGGCCAGGACGACGACCCCCTCCCCGCAGTCCAGGCTGAACGGCTGCCCGCGCAGCGCCTCGACCTCCGCACCCCGCAGGACCACGTTGCGCCGGGCGGCGATCGGGTCCAACGGCCCGCTGCCCAGCTCGCCGGCCAGCCGCTCCAGCCCCTCGGCGGCGAGCACCGTCACCGAGGCGTCCCGGTGGGCAGGCCGGCCGAAGTAGCGGTCGCCGACGATGCCCAGCCCGGCCCGCACCTCGACCCGGTCGGTGCGCTCGACCGGTCCGGCCAGTGCCGGGTCGGGCCGGCCGTCCCAGCGGTGCGCCGGCGAGGCGAGCAGCCCGACGACCTCGACGTCGTAGCGGTACGGCAGGTCGTCGTCCGTCACCCGCCGATCGTCCCCCAGGGGCCGAGAGCGCGGGCCCCCGCCGTCCCACCCCTGACCCACCACCACCAAAATGGCCATTTTGGTGGCCCGGCTCAGGGGCCAAAGTCGCGAGTTCGGCCTCTGCTAGCGGTCGGCGGTGCGGTGGATGGGGCCGGCGACCTCGGCCAGCCGCTCGCCGGTGCCGCCCCAGCGGCCGGCGATGATCTCGGCGGCGATCGAGACGGCGGTCTCCTCGGGGGTGCGGGCGCCCAGGTCCAGCCCGATCGGTGAGGCGAGACGGACCAGTTCGTCCTCGGTCAGCCCGGCCTCGCGCAGCCGCGCCAGCCGCTCGTCGTGGGTGCGCCGGGAGCCCATCGCACCGACGTAGGCCACCGGCAGCCGCAGCGCGACCTCCAGCAGCGGGACGTCGAACTTCGGGTCGTGGGTGAGCACGCAGAGCACCGTGCGCTCGTCGAGCGCCCCGGCGTCCACCTGGGCCTGCAGGTACTTGTGCGGCCACTCCACGACCACCTCGTCGGCGTCGGGGAAGCGGCGGGCGGTGGCGAACACCGGCCGGGCGTCGCAGACGGTCACCCGGTAGCCGAGGAACGACCCCACCCGGGCGACGGCGGCGGCGAAGTCGATCGCGCCGAACACCACCATCCGGGCCGGCGGGGCGAAGGAGGAGACGAACAACGTGAGCTCGTCGCCGCGCCGCTCGCCGTCGTGGCCGTAGGTGAGGGTCGCCGTCCGGCCGGCGGCGAGCATGCCGCGGGCGTCGTCGGCGACGGCGTCGTCCAGCCGCTGGGCGCCGAGCGTGCCCGAGGCGCGGTCCGGCCAGAGCACCAGCCGCTTGCCGAGCCGGTCGGCCGGGCCCTTCACGCAGGTGACGACGGCGACCGGCTCGTGCGCGCCCACCGACGCGGCCACGTCACCGAGCTCGGGGAAGGACTCCCGGGAGATCGCCTCCACGTAGACGTCGAGGATCCCGCCGCAGGTCAGCCCCACGGCGAAGGCGTCGTCGTCGCTCACCCCGTACCGCTCCAGGGTGGGCTCGCCGCTGGCGAGGACGTCCTGCGCCTCCGCGTAGACCGCGCCCTCGACGCAGCCGCCGGAGACGCTGCCCACCGCCGTCCCGTCCGGGCCGACCAGCATCGACGCCCCCGCCGGGCGCGGCGCGGAACGCCAGGTGCCCACCACGGTGCCCACGCCGACGGTCTCCCCCGCCTGCCACCACCCGACCAGGTCGTCCAAGACATCACGCACGCGTGATCACCCCTGCCAGTTCCTCGAAGGCGGCCAGGCTGTGCCCGGCGACGAAGCAGTCGATCGACGGCAGCGCCGCCACCATCCCGCCGGTCAGCGGCTCGTAGCCGGCCCGGCCCTTGTGCGGGTTCACCCAGACGACGGCGTGCGCCAGCCGGGCCAGCCGGGCCATCTGCTCGCCCAGCAGCTCCGGGCCGCCGCGCTCCCAGCCGTCGCTGCAGACCACCACGATCGCGCCGCGGGCGGTGCCACGCTGGCCCCAGCGGTCGAGGAACGCCTTGAGCACCTCGCCGATCCGGGTGCCACCGGACCAGTCGGGGATCGCCGAACCGCTGGCGGCCAGCGCCTTGTCCGGGTCGCGCAGCCGCAGCTCGCGGGTCACCCGGGTCAGCCGGGTGCCGATGGTGAACACCTCGGTGCTGGCCGGCCGGGCGCGGACGGCGGCGTGCGCGAACCGCAGGAGTGCGTCGGCGTAGGGGCTCATCGACCCGGAGACGTCGATCAGCAGCACCACCCGGCGCGGGCGCGGGCGGGCCCGGTGGTGCACCAGCCGAGTGATCTCGCCGCCGTCGCGCAGCGCCCGCCGCACCGTGCGCGCCTGGTGGATCGCCCCGTGTGCCGACGGGCTGCGGCGCCGGGACGCGCGCATCGGGCTGGCCGGGACCAGCAGGGCGAACAGCCGGCGCAGCTGGTCGCGCTCGGCCACGGTCAGCTCGGCGACGTCCCGGTGCCGGAGCACCTCCTCGCCGCTGGCCTGGGTGGCCAGCTCGGTGGGCTCCCCGCCCTCCTGGCTGCCCTCACCGGTCTGCAGGGGCGCGGACTGCGCGACCCGCTGCTCCTCCGCCCCCGACGGCCGCCGGGCCCGCGGCGCCTCGCCCCCGAAGTAGGCGGCGAAGCCGGCGTCGTAGCGCTCGAGGTCGTCGGGGCTGGCGCAGAGGGTCAGCCGGCCGGACCAGTAGACGGCGGTGGGGTCGAGGACGTCGAGGTGCGCGACCGCGGCGAGCATCGCCTCGACCCGGTCGGGGGAGGCGTCGACGCCGGCGTGCCGCAACGTGCGGGCGAACCCCAGCACGGTCGTGACGACGTCCCGCTGCTCACCCGCCACCGAACAGCGCTCCCCGGGCGAGGGCCTGCACGCGGTCGGTGTCCTCCCGGTACTTCAGCACCGCCCCGAGGGTGCGAGCCGCGGTGTCCGGGTCGAGCTCGCGGGCGCCGAGGGCGTGCAGCGCGGTCGCCCAGTCCATCGCCTCGGCGACCCCGGGCGGCTTGAGCAGGTCGAGCTCCCGGAGTCGGGCCGTGGCGCGGGCGACCTGACGGGCCAGCTCCTCGGTGACGTCCGGGAGCCGGCGGCGCAGGATCGCCACCTCGCGCTCGAAGTCGGGGTGTTCCAGCCAGTGGTAGAGGCAGCGGCGCTTGAGCGCGTCGTGCACCTCGCGGGTGCGGTTGGAGGTGAGGACGACGAGCGGCGGCGTCTGCGCGCGGATCGTGCCCAGCTCCGGGATGGAGATGGTGAAGTCGCTGAGCACCTCGAGCAGGAACGCCTCGAACTCGTCGTCGGCTCGGTCGACCTCGTCGATGAGCAGCACCGACGGGGAGTCCTCCAGTGCCTGCAGCAGCGGGCGGGCCAGCAGGAACCGGCGGTCGTAGAGCGAGGCCTCCAGCTCCTCGGCGCGCTCGGCGGTACCGGCGGCCTCGGCGGCGCGCAGGTGCAGCAGCTGGCGGCCGAAGTCCCAGTCGTAGAGGGCGTGGCTGGCCTCCAGGCCCTCGTAGCACTGCAGCCGGTACATCGGCCGGCCGGTGACGTCGGCGAGTGCCCGGGCCAACGCGGTCTTGCCGACCCCGGCCTCGCCCTCCAGGAACAGCGGGCGGTGCATCACCAGCGCCAGGTAGGCCGCCGTCGCCAGGCCCTCGTCGGGCAGGTAGCCGGCGCCCTCCAGCGCAGCGGCCAGCGCCGCGGGGTCGGCGGGCAGCGTGGGCTCGGTCACAGGTGGCAGCATCCCATCCGCACCGCGGTGGTGATCAGTCCGCCGTCATCACCGTCAGGTACTCGTCGTAGCTGGCGATGACGTCCTCCAGGTCGACGGCCTCCGGGAAGTCGGCGACGTCCTGGTGCCTGCGCAGGAACTGCACGGTGCGCAGGACCACGTCCTCCTCGTCGTCGGCCCCGAGCTGGTCCATCACCTCGGGGGTCACCTTGAACCAGGTGCGCACGTCCTCCAGCTCGCTCGGCTGGGTCACGAGGTAGCCGTGCTCACCCTGGGCATCGATCTCGATGTCGTCGGCCATGCACCCGACCTACCCGCGCGCCGCCAGCCAAACGCAGGTCGACCCACCCCGACCACCGTTGAGCCGCGCCGTGGCACGGCGCAACGGTCGGTCCAGCGGCTCAGGCTCGACGGACCGGCTCAGGTCGGACGGGTCCGGGCCGGTCGAGCAAGATGGGCCCATGCCGGACCTCTCCCTCGGTGACGACCTGCGGGCCTTCGTCGACACCTCCCCGTCCCCGTCGCACGCCGTCGCGGAGCTCGGCCGGCGGCTGCGCGCGGCCGGCTTCACCGAGCTCGCCGAGGCCGACCGGTGGGAGCTTGCCCCCGGCGGGCAGCACTTCGTCGTCCGGCACGGCAGCCTGATCGCGTTCCGGGTCGGCAGCGCCTCCCCGGCCGAGGCGGGGCTGCGGCTGGTCGGCGCGCACACCGACTCCCCCACGTTCAAGGTGCGGCCGCGCAACGACGTCCGGCAGGCCGGGTACCGGCTGGTCGGCGTCGAGCCCTACGGCGGCGGGCTCTGGCACACCTGGCTGGACCGGGAGCTCACCGTGGCCGGCCGGGTGGCACTGCGTGGCGGCGGCACCGCACTCGTGCGGCTGCCCGGCGCGCCGCTGCGGCTGCCGTCGCTGGCGATCCACCTGGACCGCAGCGTGCGCGACGGCCTGAAGCTGGACCCACAGCGGGAACTGGTGCCCGTCTGGTCCCAGGACCTGGGCACCGAGCCGGGCCTGCGGGAGGCGCTGGCCAGCGAGGTGGGCGCGGCCGTGCAGGACGTCGTCGGGCACGACCTGGTGCTCGCCGACACCCAGCCGGCCGGCCGCACCGGCGCCGACGGCAGCTGGATCGCCGCGCCGCGGCTGGACAACCTGGCCAGCTGCCACGCCGGGGTGACGGCGCTGATCGCCGCGGCGGCCACCAGCCGCACCCAGCTGCTGGTCGCCAACGACCACGAGGAGGTGGGCAGCGGCTCGATGTCCGGGGCGCGCGGCAGCTTCCTGGAGGACGTCGTCCGCCGGCTGGTGGCGGTCCTGGACGCCGGTGACCCGCAGGCGCTCCCCCGGGCACTGGCGCAGTCCCGGCTGGTCTCGGCGGACATGGCGCACGCCGTCCACCCGACCCGCTCCGACCGGCACGAGCCCGGCCACCAGCCGCAGCTGGGCGGCGGGCCGGTGCTGAAGGTGAACGCCAACCAGGCCTACGCCACCGACGCGGTGACCAGCGGCTGGTTCGCCGAGCGCTGCGCGGAGGCGTCGGTGCCGGTGCAGTGGTTCGTCACCCGGGCCGACCTGCCCTGCGGGAGCACGATCGGTCCGCTGACGGCGACCCGGCTGGGCATCGCGACCGTCGACGTCGGCGCACCCATGCTGGCCATGCACTCGGCCCGTGAGCTGGCCTCGGCCCTCGACGTCCCGCTGGTGGTCGGCGCGCTGACCGCCTGCTTCGCCGACTGATCGCGCCGGGGGAGGGTCAGGCGTCGATGCGCCGACGGCCCGGGGCCCGGCCGATCCCGACCGCGACCAGGAACGAGCCGAGGAACAGGCCCACGGCGATCAGCAGGGCGCCCACCATGAAGAGCCCGGTCTCGTCCTGGCGGCCTGCGTCGACCGTCCAGCAGAGCGTGAACGGCACGGTCACCACCAGCGCCGCGACGAGCGGCCGCTGCACCCACCCGACCAGCACCGCGGCGGCCAGCAGCGTCAGCACGCAGCCGACGACCTGCCACGTCTCGTAGGGGCCCGAGGTCGTGCTGGTCTCCGGGTCGAACTGGTACTCCCGGTCCCAGGCCAGCCACGCGACCCAGGCGAGCACGCTCAGCCCGGCCGCGCCGGCGGTCAGGGCGGTTCGACGTCCGGTCATGCGCCGGAGGATAGGGCGCGCGGTGGCGGATCGGGCCCGGTCAGGCGCGCGCCGCGATCGCGGCGAGGTCCAGGCCGGCGTCCAGCGCCCCGTACTCCAGGCTGCGGTCGGCCCCGAGCCGGGCGGAGACGAAGGCATCGGCGACGGCGGCCGGCGCCTCGCGGATCAGGACGGCGCCCTGCAGGGCGAGCGCCAGCGCCTCCACGACCCGGCGGGCGTGCTGCGGGGCGATCCCCGGGTCGGCCTGCACCCGGCCGATGAGCGCCCGGGTGGCCTGCACGTGCGCGTCGAAGGCCCGGTGCTGGCCCAGCGCCGAGGCGACCTCCTCGTCGACGGCGGCCACCGACTCCGGCTCGCGGGCCAGCGCCCGGAGGACGTCGAGGGCGATCACGTTGCCCGAGCCCTCCCAGACCGCCATCACCGGCTGCTCCCGGTAGCGGCGGGCCAGCGGGAAGGCCTCGGTGTAGCCGTTGCCGCCCAGGCACTCCAGCGCCTCGTAGGCGTGGTGCGGCCCGCGCTTGCACACCCAGTACTTCGCCACGGGGGTGGCGAGCCGGCGGAACGCGACCGACTCGGCGTCCTCGCTGTCGTACGCCGCGGCCACCCGCAGCGCCGTCCAGGTGGCCGCCTCGGCCTCCAGCTGCAGGTCGGCGACGACGGCGGTCATCGCCGGCTGGTCCATCAGCGTCGCGCCGAAGGCGCGGCGGTGCCGGGTGTGCCAGGCGGCCTCGGCGACGGCCTGCCGCATGCCGGCGGCGCTGCCCAGGACGCAGTCCAGCCGGGTCTGCCCGACCATCTCGATGATGGCGCGGACCCCGCGCCCCTCCTCCCCGACCAGCCAGCCGACCGTTCCCTCCAGCTCGATCTCCGAGGAGGCGTTCGACCGGTTGCCCAGCTTGTCCTTGAGCCGCTGGATGCGGAACACGTTGCGGTCCCCGCCGGGCAGCACGCGGGGCACCAGGAAGCAGGAGAGGCCGGTGCCGGTCTGGGCGAGCACCAGGAACGCGTCGGACTGCGGGGCCGAGCAGAACCACTTGTGCCCGGTCAGCCGCCAGCTGCCGTCGCCGGCGTCGACCGCCCGGGTGGTGTTGGCCCGCACGTCCGAGCCGCCCTGCTTCTCGGTCATCGCCATGCCGAAGACCGCGGAGGACTTGGTGGCCGGGTCGCGCAGCTCGGGGTCGTAGTCCCGGGAGAACACCTTGGGCAGCCACACGTCGGCCAGCTCCGGCGCCGCCCGCAGCGAGGGGACGACGGCGTGGGTCATGCTCACCGGGCAGGCGTGCCCGGGCTCGACCTGGGCGAAGAGCATGAACGCCGCCGCCCGGGCGACGTGCGCACCGGGCCGCGGCTCCGCCCAGCAGCTGGTGTGCGCGCCGTGCGCGACCGCCGCGGCGCTGATCCGGTGGTAGGCGGGGTGGAACTCGACCGCGTCGACCCGGTTGCCCCAGCGGTCGTGGCCGGCGAACACCGGCGGGTGGGTGTCGGCGAGCTCGGCGTCCCGCTGGAAGTCGGCCTGCCCGACGAGCGACCCGACCTCGGCGAGGTGGTCGGTGGCCCAGCCGGCGCCGTGGCGCTCGACCGCCTCGGTCAGGGCCGGGTTGGTCGAGTACTCGTCCAGGTCGACCCTCGGCGGCGCCTGGTTGAGGACCTCGTGCGTGCGGCTCACTGCGCCTCCTCACCGACGTGGTCCCGGTTCCCCAGGAGTGGACCACGGCCGTGCGCCGGATCGGCGGATCAGGCGTCCCGGGGTTCAGGGCTGCGAGCCCTGGGCAGGGCGCGGAGGGGCCTGCGGACGGCGGGCCCGCCACGACGACGGAGAGGACGACGATGCAGGCGACCCTCGTGGTGCTGGGCGGGACGGGTGACCTCACCGGCCGCCTCCTCCTCCCGGGGCTGGCCCAGCTGGTCCAGGCAGATGCGCTCGACGGCGACGTCGACGTGCTGGCGGTGGGCCGGGACGACTGGTCGGAGCAGGAGTACCGGGAGTGGGCACGCGCCCGGCTCGCCGAGCACGCCACGCACGTGCCCGAGGAGGCCCAGGGCCGTCTGGTCGACCGGCTGGGCTACCAGCGCGGCGACGTCACCGCCCCCGATGACCTGCGGCAGGTGCTGGCCCGCGTGCCGGGCCGCCCGGTGGTCTACCTGGCCCTGCCGAACACCGTCTTCCTCCCCACCCTGGAGGCGCTGACCGAGGTCGAGCTGCCCGAGGGGACGACGATCGCCGTGGAGAAGCCCTTCGGCCGCGACGAGGCCGACGCCCGCCAGCTCAACGCCGTCCTGCACCGGCTGGTCCCGGAGGAGCGCGCGTTCCGCACGGACCACTTCCTGGCCAAGCAGACCGTGCTCAACGTCCTGGGGCTGCGCTTCGCCAACCGGCTGTTCGAGCCGGTGTGGAACGCCTCGCACGTCGACCGGGTCGAGATCGTCTTCGACGAGACGCTGGGCCTGGAAGGGCGCGCCGGCTACTACGACACAGCGGGCGCACTGCGGGACATGCTGCAGAACCACCTGCTCCAGCAGCTGGCCCTCGTGGCGATGGAGCCGCCGAACGCGGTCGACGGCGCCAGCCTGTCCGCCCGCAAGGCCGACGTCCTGCGGGCGGTCCGCCCCCCGGCCGACATGGCCCGGGACACCGTGCGCGGGCGGTACACCGCCGGGACCGTCCAGGGCCGGGAGCTGCCCGACTACACCAGCGAGGAGGGCGTCGACCCGGCGCGGGAGACCGAGACCCACGCCGAGTTCACGGTGACGATCGACAACTGGCGCTGGGCGGGCGTGCCGTTCCGGCTGCGCAGCGGGAAGGCGCTGGGCGCGGGCCGGCGGGAGATCGCCATCTGGTTCAAGCCCGTGCCGCACCTGGCCTTCGGCGACCAGCAGCTCCAGCCGGACGTGCTGCGCCTGGGCCTCGACCCCGACCACGTCACGCTGGAGCTGAACCTCAACGGGGCCGGCGAGCCGTTCGACCTCGAGCGCCGCGCCCTGGACATCGGCCTGCCCCCGAACGACCTGTCGGCCTATGGGCTGCTGCTGCGGGAGGTGCTGGCCGGGGACTCCACCCTGTCCATCAGCGACGTGGAGGCCGAGCAGTCCTGGCGCATCGTCGAGCCGATCCTGGCCGCCTGGTCGGCGGGCGAGGTGCCGCTGCGGGAGTACCCGGCCGGGTCGGCCGGCCCCGACCACGGCTGAGCCGCCCCCTACGTCGGGGGCTCCAGCAGGAACAGCCGGTGGACCACCTCCGACCAGGCGGCCCGGACCTCTGCGGGCCGGTCGGCGACGAGGTCCCGGATGCAGGCGAGGACCTCGCGCCCCTCACTGACCACCCCCTGGAAGGCCAGGCCGAACACCAGGGACCGGATCTCGTCGAGCGGCAGGCCGGCATCGAGCAACGGCTGGACGACCCACTGGTGATCGTCCCGGGCGAGCGACTCCACACCAGACGTTCGCCGGGAGGT
This sequence comes from Modestobacter sp. VKM Ac-2979, assembly GCF_026967995.1. Classification (NCBI taxonomy): domain Bacteria; kingdom Bacillati; phylum Actinomycetota; class Actinomycetes; order Geodermatophilales; family Geodermatophilaceae; genus Modestobacter; species Modestobacter sp. VKM Ac-2979. The sequence goes on along the minus strand of NZ_JAPVBO010000002.1, from coordinate 425,762 downwards.
GCCGGGTCGGATGCAGACGCGCCGGGACCGGCGGCAGCTCGCCGGTCCCGCGCACGTAGCGTGAAGGGCATGAGCCGCTCTCGCCGCGACCCCGGCACCCCTCCGGCACTGGCCCCCAACGGCCTGCGGGTCGTCGCCCTCGGTGGCCTGGGTGAGATCGGCCGCAACATGACCGTCTTCGAGCACGCCGGCAAGCTGCTGATCGTCGACTGCGGCGTGCTCTTCCCCGAGGAGCACCAGCCCGGGATCGACGTGATCCTCCCGGACTTCACCTCCATCCGGGACCGGCTGGACGACATCGTGGCCATCGTCCTGACGCACGGGCACGAGGACCACATCGGCGGCGTCCCGTACCTGCTGCGGGAGCGGCGGGACATCCCCGTCATCGGGTCGAAGCTGACGCTGGCCTTCATCGAGGCCAAGCTCAAGGAACACAAGATCACCCCGGTGACCGAGCAGGTCGCGGAGGGCGACGAGCTGCGGCTCGGCCCCTTCGACCTGGAGTTCCTGGCGGTCAACCACTCCATCCCCGACGCGCTCGCCGTGGCCATCCGCACCGCGGCCGGCCTGGTGCTGCACACCGGCGACTTCAAGATGGACCAGTTCCCACTGGACCAGCGGATCACCGACCTGCGCGGCTTCGCCCGGCTCGGCGAGGAGGGCGTCGACCTCTTCCTCACCGACTCCACCAACGCCGACGTCCCCGGCTTCACCACGTCGGAGGGCGAGCTCACCCCGGCGATCGACACGGTCTTCCGGACCGCCCCCAAGCGGGTCATCGTCTCCAGCTTCGCCAGCCACGTGCACCGCATCCAGCAGGTGCTCGACGCCGCGCACGAGCACGGCCGCAAGGTCGCCTTCGTCGGCCGGTCGATGGTCCGGAACATGGGGATCGCCCGCGACCTGGGGTACCTGCGGGTGCCCAAGGGCCTGGTGGTCGACATGAAGGTGCTGGAGAAGCTGCCCGCCGACCAGGTGTGCCTGGTCTGCACCGGCTCCCAGGGCGAGCCGATGGCGGCGCTGTCCCGGATGGCCAACCGCGACCACGTCATCCGGATCTCCGAGGGCGACACGGTGCTGCTGGCCAGCTCGCTGATCCCGGGCAACGAGAACGCCATCTACCGGATCATCAACGAGTTCACCCGGATCGGCGCCAACGTCGTCCACAAGGGCAACGCCAAGGTGCACGTCTCCGGGCACGCCAGCGCCGGCGAGCTCGTGTACTGCTACAACATCGTCAAGCCGCGCAACGTCATGCCGGTGCACGGGGAGGCGCGGCACCTGCGAGCCAACGCCGACCTGGCGATCCGCACCGGCGTCGACCCGAGCCGGGTCGTCATCGCCGAGGACGGCTCCGTGATCGACCTGGTCGACGGCCGGGTCTCGATCACCGGCAAGGTGTCCGCCGGCAACGTCTACGTCGACGGCTCGACCGTCGGCGGCGCGACCGAGGCCTCGCTGAAGGACCGGCGCACCCTCGCGGAGGAGGGCGTGATCACCGTCGTGGCGATCGTCGACGCCAACACCGGGCAGCTCGTGGAGGCCCCCGACTTCCTGGCCCGCGGTTTCGTCCACGAGGCCGAGTCCTTCGACGCCGCGGTGCCGTTGATCGAGCGGGAGCTGGCCCGCGCGGCGGCCGACGGGGTCAAGGACGCCGCCCAGCTGGAGTCGCTGATCGCCAAGGCCGTCGGCAACTGGGCGAACCGGTCCCACCGCCGCACCCCGATGATCATTCCGGTGGTCATCGACGCCTGACGGGTCGTCGGCCCGGGCCCGTCTGGTGACCCACCAGCACGGCCCGGGCCTCGACACGTGCTGAGCCCCCGGGCCGGCACACCGGTTCGCGCCGGGCGGTCGGGCACCCGTGTCGAATGGACTCTTCCTTCACGTAAGGGTTATGTTGTGGAGGACCACGACGGCCGCACGGCCGCACGGCCGTCTGATCCGGATCGCTGCCGCTCCGGGCGCCTCGATGGCCGGCCCGAGTCGCCGACCTCCCCCACATCGCCGTGGTCCCCGGGTGCGCTGCGCACCCCTCCTCGCCCTGCGGTCCCCACCGGGACCGTCTCACCTGCGCCTCCACGGCGCCCGACCGGAAGACGGTGGCATGCCCTCACCCCTCCCGGTGCTGCCCAGGCCGCACCTCACCCGCCCGACCTGGCTCTCTCCGGACGTCGCCCGCACCGAGGTCCTCGCCGGGATCGTCGTGGCCCTCGCCTTGATCCCCGAGGCGATCAGCTTCTCGATCCTGGCCGGGGTCGACCCCCGCGTCGGCCTGTTCTCCTCCTTCGTCATGGCCGTGGTGATCTCCTTCACCGGCGGCCGGCCCGCCATGATCACCGCTGCCACCGGGGCGATCGCGCTCGTGGTCGCACCGCTGGCGCTGCAGTACGGCGTCGAGTACCTGCTCGCCGCCGTCGTGCTGGGCGGCGTGTTCCAGGTGCTCCTGGGCCTGTCCGGCTTCGCCCGGCTGATGCGGTTCATCCCGCGCAGCGTGATGGTCGGCTTCGTCAACGCGCTGGCCATCCTGATCTTCACCGCGCAGCTGCCGTACCTCACCGACGTGTCCTGGCTCGTCTACCCGATGGTCGCCGCCGGCCTGGCGATCATCTTCCTGCTCCCCCGGGTGACCACCGCGATCCCGGCGCCACTGGTGTCGATCGTGGTGCTCACCGGGCTCACCGTCGCGGCCGCCCTGACCGTGCCGGACGTGGGCGACCAGGGCGAGCTGCCCGACAGCCTGCCGTTCTTCGGCATCCCGGACCTGCCGCTCACCTGGGAGACGCTGACGATCATCGCCCCCTACGCGTTGGGCGTCGCCTTCGTCGGGCTGATGGAGTCGCTGATGACGGCGAAGCTGGTCGACGACCTCACCGACACCCCCTCGAACAAGACCCGCGAGTCCTGGGGCCAGGGGGTCGCGAACATCGCCTCCGGGTTCTTCGGCGGCATGGGTGGCTGCGCGATGATCGGCCAGACGATGATCAACGTGAAGTCCGGCGCCCGCACCCGGCTGTCGACCTTCCTGTCCGGCGTCTTCCTGCTGGTCCTGGTCGTCGTCCTGGGCGACATCGTGGCGCTCATCCCGATGGCCGCCCTGGTCGCCGTGATGATCTTCGTGGCGATCGCGACCTTCGACTGGCACAGCCTGCGCACCATCCACACGATGCCCCGCAGCGAGACGATCGTGATGGTCTCGACCGTGGCGGTCACCCTGATCACCCACAACCTGGCCATCGGCGTCGCCGTCGGCGTGCTGGTCGCCTGCGTGCTCTTCGCCCGCCGGGTCGCCCACCTCGTCGAGGTCACCAGCGTCACCGACCCGGACGGCGACACCCGGGTCTACTCGGTCCACGGGGCGCTCTTCTTCGCCTCCAGCAACGACCTGTACACCCAGTTCGACTACGCCGGCGATCCCGGGAACGTCGTGATCGACCTGTCCGGCGCCCACGTCTGGGACGCCTCCACGGTCGCCGCCCTGGACGCCATCACCCACAAGTACGCGAGCCGCAGGAAGCGGGTGGAGGTCATCGGGCTCGAGGGGCACTCCGCCTCCCGCTACGAGCGGCACAGCGGGCAGCTCACCGGCGCGCACTGACCAGCGCACCGCCGGCGGCGCGGCCTGATGGTCGCTGTGACCAACCACCCGTCGCGGTGGCGCAACAACTACCTCACGTCAGGTTAGATTGACCCGGGCGTTCGCGCGGAGGAGCCCGCGCTCGGGTCGCTGCCGACCTGCGGCCGATGCCCTCCCGGCCCCCGGTGCACCGCCGCACCACCCCTCGTAGGCACGCGCTCGCGCGGACCCCCGCGCCGCCGGCGCACGACCCGAAGACGGTGGCATGTCCCTCCCGACCACACTCTCCACACCCGGCCGCCCCGCGTGGCTGACGCCGAAGGTGGCCCGCACCGAGGTGCTCGCCGGCCTCGTGGTGGCCCTTGCGCTGATCCCCGAGGCGATCAGCTTCTCCATCATCGCCGGGGTCGACCCCCGGGTCGGGCTCTTCGCCTCGTTCACGATGGCGGTGGTGATCGCCTTCACGGGTGGCCGGCCGGCCATGATCAGCGCCGCCACCGGGGCGATCGCGCTGGTCATCGCCCCGCTGGTGCGTGACCACGGGCTGGAGTACCTGCTGGCCGCCGTCGTCCTCGGCGGGGTGTTCCAGGTGCTGCTGGGCCTGGCCGGCTTCGCCCGGTTGATGCGGTTCGTGCCGCGCAGCGTCATGGTCGGCTTCGTCAACGCGCTGGCCATCCTGATCTTCATGGCGCAGCTGCCGTACCTGGTCGACGTGTCCTGGCTGGTCTACCCGATGGTGGCCGCCGGGCTCGCGATCATCTTCCTGCTCCCGCGGCTGAGCAGCGTCGTCCCGGCCCCGCTGGTGTCGATCGTGGTGCTCACCGGGCTGACCGTGGCGGTCGGCCTGACCGTGCCGAACGTGGGCGACCAGGGCGAGCTGCCCGACAACCTGCCGCTGTTCGGCATCCCCGACCTGCCGTTCACCTGGGAGACGCTGACGATCATCGCGCCCTACGCCCTCGGCGTGGCGTTCGTCGGGCTGATGGAGTCCCTGCTGACGGCCAAGCTGGTCGACGACCTGACCGACACCCACTCGGACAAGACCCGCGAGTCCTGGGGTCAGGGCGTGGCCAACATCGTCACCGGCTTCTTCGGCGGCATGGGCGGCTGCGCGATGATCGGCCAGACGATGATCAACGTGCGCTCCGGCGCCCGCACCCGGCTGTCGACCTTCCTCGCCGGGGTGTTCCTGCTGGTCCTGGTGGTCGCCCTCGGCGACATCGTGGCGATCATCCCGATGGCCGCGCTCGTGGCCGTGATGATCTTCGTGTCGATCGCGACCTTCGACTGGCACAGCCTGCGCACCATCCACCGGATGCCGCGCAGCGAGACCGTCGTGATGCTCTCCACCGTCGCGGTCACCCTCGCCACGCACAACCTCGCCATCGGCGTCGGCGTCGGCGTGCTGGTCGCCTGTGTGCTCTTCGCCCGCCGGGTGGCCCACCTCGTCGAGGTCACCAGCACGACCAGCCCCGACGGGACGACGCGCTTCTACGCCGTCCACGGCGCGCTGTTCTTCGCCTCCAGCAACGACCTCTACCAGCAGTTCGACTACGCCGACGACCCCGCCGACGTCGTCATCGACCTGTCCGGCGCCCAGGTCTGGGACGCCTCCACCGTCGCCACCCTGGACGCGATCACGCACAAGTACGAGACGCGCGGCAAGACCGTGCAGATCGTGGGGCTGAGCGAGCACTCGGCCGACCGCTACGAGCGGCACACCGGCCAGCTGGCCGGGGGGCACTGAGGTGGCCGGGCACGGCGAGCTGATGCAGATCGGCCAGGTGGCCGAGCGGATCGGGCTGAGCCTGCGGACCATCCGGTTCTACGAGGAGAACGGGCTCGTCGTCCCCACGAGCCGCACCGAGGGGGGCTTCCGGCTCTACAGCGAGGCCGACGTCGCCCGCTTCGAGGTGATCAAGCGGATGAAGCCGCTGGGCTTCTCGCTGGAGGAGATGCAGGAGCTGCTCACCCTGCTGCACGACCTCGAGCACGGCACGGGCGACCACGAGCAGCTGCTGACCCGGCTGCGCACGTTCCACGAGGCGGCCACGGCCCGGGTCGCCGCGCTGCGCGACCAGCTGGCCGTCGCCGAGGGGTTCGCCGGCACGCTGGCCGACCGGCTGGAGACCCACCGCTAGGACGCGACGCGGGTCACCCGCCCCGGCTTTGCATGGTCATACAGTGCAATGCATACTCGTGTCCATGTCCAAGGTGCTCACGTCCCTGCCCGTCGGCGAACGCGTCGGCATCGCCTTCTCCGGCGGCCTCGACACCTCCGTCGCGGTGGCCTGGATGCGCGAGAAGGGCGCCGTGCCCTGCACCTACACCGCGGACATCGGCCAGGCCGACGAGCCCGACATCGGCTCGGTGCCCGGCCGCGCCAGCGCCTACGGCGCCGAGCTCGCCCGGCTGGTCGACTGCCGGGCTGCCCTGGTCGAGGAGGGACTCGCGGCGCTGACCTGCGGCGCCTTCCACATCCGCTCCGGCGGCCGTAGCTACTTCAACACCACCCCGCTCGGCCGCGCGGTCACCGGCACCCTGCTGGTACGGGCGATGCTGGCCGACGGCGTCCAGATCTGGGGCGACGGGTCGACCTACAAGGGCAACGACATCGAGCGGTTCTACCGCTACGGCCTGCTGGCCAACCCCGGGCTGCGGATCTACAAGCCGTGGCTGGACGCCGACTTCGTGACCGAGCTCGGGGGCCGCAAGGAGATGTCGGAGTGGCTGGTCGCCCACGGCCTGCCCTACCGGGACAGTGCGGAGAAGGCCTACTCCACCGACGCCAACATCTGGGGCGCGACGCACGAGGCCAAGACCCTCGAGCACCTCGACACCGGCATCGAGACCGTCGAGCCGATCATGGGCGTGAAGTTCTGGGACCCGGCGGTCGAGATCGCCGCCGAGGACGTCACGATCGGCTTCGAGTACGGCCGGCCGGTGACGATCGACGGCAAGGAGTTCGCCACCCCGGTCGACCTGGTGCTGGAGGCCAACGCGATCGGCGGGCGGCACGGCCTGGGCATGTCCGACCAGATCGAGAACCGGATCATCGAGGCGAAGAGCCGGGGCATCTACGAGGCGCCGGGGATGGCCCTGCTGCACGCGGCCTACGAGCGGCTGGTCAACGCCATCCACAACGAGGACACCCTGGCCACGTACCACTCCGAGGGCCGTCGGCTGGGCCGGCTGATGTACGAGGGCCGCTGGCTGGACCCGCAGGCGATGATGCTGCGCGAGTCGCTGCAGCGCTGGGTCGGCATGGCGGTCAGCGGTGAGGTCACGCTCCGGCTGCGGCGCGGCGAGGACTACTCGGTGCTGGACACCTCCGGCCCGGCCTTCAGCTACCACCCGGACAAGCTGTCCATGGAGCGCACCCAGGACTCCGCCTTCGGGCCGGTCGACCGGATCGGCCAGCTGACCATGCGCAACCTGGACATCGCCGACTCGCGGGCCAAGCTGGAGCAGTACGCCCGGATGGGCATGGTCGGCGGCGCCACCCCGACGTCCATCGGTGCGGCCCAGGCCGCCTCGACCGGGCTGATCGACGCCACCCAGCAGGGCGGCGCCGAGGCGATCGCCTCGCGCGGCCGGGTCTCCGAGCACGACGAGCTGCTGGACCGCGCGGCGATGGAGGCCGGCACCGACTGACCCGGCCCTGGGAGACTCAGGGCGTGCCCTCCCCCCGCTGCCCGTGCGGCACCGGCCTGCCCTACGCCGAGTGCTGCGGCCGGCTGCACGCGGGCCCGGCGACCGCGGCGACGGCCGAGCAGCTGATGCGCTCGCGCTACAGCGCCTTCGCGGTCGGGGACGCCGGGTACCTGCTGAGCACCTGGCACTCCAGCACCCGCCCCCGCACCCTCGACCTCGACCCCGCGGTGCGCTGGACCGGGTTGGAGGTGCTGGCCACCACCGGCGGCACCCTGCTGGCACCGGAGGGCACGGTGGAGTTCCGGGCCCACCACCGCGCCGGCGGGGTGCGGGGAGCGCAGCACGAGCACAGCCGGTTCGCCCGCGAGGACGGCCAGTGGCGCTACGTCGACGGGGTCTCGCTGGACTGAGCGCCGGATGCTCCACGTGGAACATCCGCCCCGACCGACGTCCCGGCGCCCGGCACTGCTTGGGTGGGTCCCGGCGACCCCGCCCATCCCCAGCCCCGGGAGGCCCCGATGCCGCACCTGCTGCACCTCGACTCGTCCGCCGATCCGCGCACCTCCGCCTCCCGCGAGGTCACCGCCGCCTTCGTCCGGGGCTGGCAGGACCGTGGCGCGGAGTTCACCGTGGCCTCCCGGGACCTGCAGGCCGACCCGCCGCCGCACCTGCCCGACGCCGCCCTGCACTGGACCCCCCGGCTGCGCACGCCCGAGGAGGTCGTCGACCCGGCCGCCGAGGCGCAGCAGCACGTCTACCTCGACGAGCTGCTGGCCGCCGACGTCCTGCTGGTCGGCGCCCCGATGTACAACTGGTCGCTGCCCTCCACGCTCAAGGCCTGGCTCGACCACGTGCACGTGCTGGGCGCGACGGTGCCCTTCGGCGACTACGAGGCCCGGCCGCTGGCCGGGCGGCACGCCGTCATCGTCTCCAGCCGGGGAGCGAGCTACGACGCCGGCGGCGAGCAGGCCAGCTGGGACCACACCGTGCCGCCCTTGGAGCTGGTGCTCGGGCGCTCCTTCGGCATGACGGTCTCGGTCATCACCCTGCAGCTGACCCTGGCCGACCGGGTCCCGGCGATGGCCGACCTGCGTGAACGCGCCGCCGCCGAGGCCGACGCCGCCCGCAGCTTCGCCGAGGAGCTCGCCGAGCGCATCGTCCCCTGACCGGTCACCCGATCGGCGGACACCCGGGGCGGGATTCGCCCGTCCGCCGGGGGCACGCCAGTCCGCGGCCACCCACCGGACACCTCGGCCGCTGACGCTGGCGGCGTCCGGGCCTCGTCCAGGGGCCTCCCGACACCCGAGGTGTCGCCGTGACCGCAGCTGTGACCACAGCCCTGCCGGCCTCCCGCCGCAGCTACACCACCGCCCTGGCCACCCACGCCGACGACATCGCCGCCGCCCAGCGGCTCCGCTGGAGCGTGTTCGCCCAGGAGGGCCGCGCCCTGCTGGCCCCCGCGGCCACCGCCCTCGAACGGGACGTCGACGAGTGGGACGAGCTCTGCGACCACCTGCTGGTGCGGGACGAGGCGACCGGCGAGGTCGTCGGCACCTACCGGCTGCTGCCGCCCGAGCGGGCCGCGACCGCCGGCCGCAGCTACGGCGACGGCGAGTTCGACCTCTCCCGCCACGCCGCCCTGCGCCCCGGGCTGGTCGAGGCCGGCCGCAGCTGCGTGCACCCCGATCACCGCACCGGCACCGTGATCACCGCGCTGTGGGCCGGCGTCCTCCGCTACGTGCTGGAGCGCGGCGCCACCCACCTGGCCGGCTGCGCCTCCGTCCCACTGACCGACGGCGGCGCCACCGTCGCCGGGGTCTGGGAGGCGGTGCGCACCCGGCACCTCGCCCCCGCTGACCTCCGGGTGGTGCCGCACCTGCCCTTCGACGTCATGGCGCCACCTCAGCCGGAGCGCCTGGTGGTGCCCCCACTGCTCCGGGCGTACCTGAAGCTGGGCGCCCGGGTGTGCGGCCGCCCCGCCTACGACCCGGCGTTCGGCACCGCCGACCTGTACGTCCTCCTGGCCGTCGCCGACATCCCCGACCGGGTGCTCGCCCGGCTGCTCGGCGGCGACCGATGAGCTGGCTGCCGGTCTCCGCCTGCACCACCGCCTGCACGGCCGACCCCGTCCCGACCGTGGACGCCGCGACACGACGGCGCCGCTGGCGCCGCCTGGGCCTCGCGCTCGCCGGCACCGGGGTGGCCGCGCTGCGGGCGCCGTGGACCGGCGCACGGGGTCGCCGGCGGCTGGTCGTGTGCGCCGCGGCCAGGGTGCTCACCGCCGCCGGGGTGCGGGTCGAGGTCACCGCGCCGTCCGCGGCCTGGCCGCGGGCAGGTGCCGGGCGCGGCCCGGGCCACCTGGTGGTCAGCAACCACGTCTCCTGGGTCGACGACCTCGCGATGCTCACCGTGGTCCCGGGGGTGCCCGTCGCCAAGCGCGAGGTGGGCGACTGGCCGGTCCTCGGTGGCCTGGCGCGCCGTACCGGCGTCGTCCTGCTCGACCGGGCACGCATCCGGACCCTCCCGGACGCGGTCGCCCAGGCCGCGGGCCTGCTGCGGTCCGGCACGGCGGTGACCGTCCACCCGGAGGGGACGACGGCGTGCGGGGTGGAGCTCGGCCGCTTCCGCCCGGCCTTCTTCCAGGCCGCCGTGGACGCCGCGGCACCGGTCTGCCCCGTCGCCGTCCGGTACCGGGTCGACGGCGGCACCCCCACCGCGGTCGCCGGCTACCTGGCCGACGAGCCGCTGTGGCGCAGCATCGCCCGGGTGGTCGCCGTCCGCGGCCTGGTGGTGGAGGTGCACCTGCTGCCGGCGCTCGACCCGGCCGGCGCCGACCGGCGGGAGCTGGCCGCGCTCGCCGAGTACGCGGTCGCGGCGGTTACCGAGGCCCGGCGGCCCGTCGTCGCGGCCCACCCGCGCCGGCCGCGGGTACCCGCCCGCCGGCTGCCGGTCCGCCGCCCCACGGGCATCCCGCCCCACCCCGGAGCAGCGCGTGTTGCGTGAGGACGTCGACGTCGCACCGGCGGACGCCGTCGCGCACGTGGACATCGCGCTGGCCGCGCCAGTCGTGGCCCCGACGCCGTCCGGCGGCGTGGGCATGCGGGTCGCGGTGGTCGCCGAGACCTTCCTGCCCGCCGTCAACGGGGTGGTCAACTCGGTGCTGCGGCTGGTCGACCACCTCGCCGTCCGCGGCCACGACCCGGTGGTGGTGGCCCCGTCCGGCGCCGGCTACGAGTCCCGCTGCGGCGCCTGGGTGGACGTCGCCACCGTGCCGTCGATGCGCCTGCCCGGCTACCGGCAGCTCTCCGTGGCGCGCCCGGTCAGGGACCTGACCGAGGTGCTCCGCCGGCTGGCCCCCGACGTCGTCCACCTGGCCTCCCCCGCCGTCCTCGGCCTGGCGGCGGCTCGGGCCGCACGCGCGCTCGGGGTGCCGTCGGTCGCGGTGTTCCAGACGGACCTGGCCGCCTACGCCGAGCGCTATCGCCTGCCCGGCGGCCCGGCGGCGGCCTGGCGGTACCTGCGCTCGGTGCACGAGACCGCCGACCTCACCCTGGCCCCGTCCACGGCGAGCCTGGCGATGCTGGCCCGGCACGGGATCGGCCCGGTCACGCTGTGGCGGCGGGGCGTCGACCTCGACCAGTTCGCCCCGTGGCACGGCGACCCCGGCCTGCACCGCGAGCTGGCGCCGGCCGGGGAGCTGCTGGTGGGCGTGGTCGCCCGGCTGGCGGTGGAGAAGCGGCTGGAGCTGCTGGCCCCGCTCAGCGAGCTGCCCGGGGTCCGGCTGGTCGTCGTCGGCGACGGGCCACAGCGCCGGCAGCTGGCCCGCCGGATGCCGCGCGCCGACTTCCTCGGCCAGCTCGGTGGGGCAGAGCTCGGCGCCGTCGTCGCCTCGCTGGACCTCTTCGTGCACCCCGGGGCCGACGAGACCTTCTGCCAGGCGGTGCAGGAAGCGCTGGCCGCGGGTGTCCCGGCGGTCGTGGCCGCCTCGGGCGGCCCACTGGACCTGGTCCGGCACGGGCAGAACGGCTGGCTCTGGGCCGGGGACGACCCCCATCTGCTGGCTGCCATGGTCGCCGGACTGCGCGACGACCCGGCCGCGCTCCGCGCCGCCGCCGACCGCGCCCGGCCCTCGGTGGAGGAGCGGACCTGGGGCCGGATCGGGGACGAGCTGATCGGCCACCTCCGGCTCGTGCGCGCACGAGTCGGCGCACCCTGACCACCGGGCTGGGCAGGACGAGCCGCATCCGGGCAGGATCGGGGCGAGCACCTGGCACCTTGCACCGGGCACCTGGCACCCGGAGACCGGAGACGACGTGACCCAGCAGATGCGTGACCGTGCCCCGGAGGGCACGCCGTCGCCTGTCCTCGACCTGTCCCGGTGGCGGCTCAACGCCCTGCCGGACACGCACTCCGACGAGGACTGGGACGACGACCGGGAGCTGTTCGACGCCGACGGCAACCGGGTCGACACCTGGCGCGAGGGCTACCCGTACAGCGAGCGGATGGAGCGGCGCGAGTACGAGATCGAGAAGCGCCGGCTGCAGATCGAGCTGCTGAAGCTCCAGGGCTGGGTGAAGGAGACCGGCCAGAAGATGGTGCTGGTGTTCGAGGGCCGCGACGCCGCCGGCAAGGGCGGCACGATCAAGCGGTTCACCGAGCACCTCAACCCGCGCGGGTCGACGGTGATCGCCCTGGACAAGCCGTCGGAGCGCGAGAAGACCCAGTGGTACTTCCAGCGCTACGTGCAGCACCTGCCGGCAGCCGGCGAGATCGTCATGTTCGACCGCTCCTGGTACAACCGCGCCGGCGTCGAGCGGGTGATGGGCTACTGCACCGCGGAGGAGTACTTGCGCTTCATGCGGCAGGCCCCGGAGTTCGAGCAGCTGCTCGTCGAGAGCGGCATCCACCTGGTCAAGTTCTGGTTCTCGGTGACCCGGGGCGAGCAGCGCAGCCGGTTCATCGTGCGGCAGATCGACCCGGTGCGGCAGTGGAAGCTCTCCCCCACCGACCTCGCCTCGCTGGACAAGTGGGAGGCCTACACCGAGGCCAAGGAGGCGATGTTCCTGCACACCGACACCGGCCACGCCCCGTGGACGGTGATCAAGAGCAACGACAAGAAGCGCGCCCGGCTGGAGGCCATGCGGCACGTGCTGGCCCGCTTCGACTACACCGGCAAGGACCTCGCCGCCGTCGGCACGCCCGACCCGCTGATCGTGGGCTCGGCGGCCGAGGTGCTCGAGGAGGAGGCCGGCGCACCGGTCATGCCCCGCCCCGGCGACCCGCTGCCCCCGACCGCCCACTGACGGAGGGCCCCGGCCGCCCCGGGGTCATCCGTGGCCGGACAGCACAGCGCCCGCCCCGGCGGACCGGGGCGGGCGCGTGGTGTGCTGCGGGGATCAGCGACGGTTGGTGTCGGTGACCTCGTCGGTGTCGACCTGCTCCTTGCGGACGGTCTCGCTCACCTGCTGCTGCTCGGTGACGGTCTCGGTGTTCAGGCGCACGCGCTCGACCGGGACGGCCTCCTTCTCCACGACGGGACGCTCGGCGTGCAGCGTCACCTCGTGCTCCTCCTCGGAGATCGCCGGGCCGTCCAGGGCGTCGCCGCGGTTGGCGTCGGTGATGGGCTCACGCTCGACCCGGACCTCCTCGTGCGACACGGGGACGGTCTCGGTGACGTTCTCGGTCACGACGTACTTGCGCAGCCGTGCGCGGCCGGTCTCGACGTGCTGGGTGCCGACCTTGACGCGCTCCTCGGAGAGGGTCATGGCGTCGTCGGTCGTGGGGCCGGAGGTGTCGTGGCCCACGGTGCCGTGCTGGTTGGTGTCGGCCGTGGTCGTCGTCCGGGTGTCGGCCGTGGTCGTCGTCGTGTCGGCGACGGGGGCACCGGCGGCCGGCGCGGCGGCCGACTCGGTCATGTTGTAGTGCCGGTACAGCTCGGTCTCCTCGGCCGGGGAGAGGTGGCCGTCGGAGTCGATGCGCGGGGCGTCCTTCACCGCGCTCTTGCTCACGGGGACACGCAGGCCGTCGCCGGTCAGGTCCGCGTCCCGGATCGGGACGAACGACTCCTTGGTGCCGAACATGCCGGTCTTGACGGTGACCCACTCGGGGGCGCCCGACTGGTCGTCGAGGAACACCTCGGAGGCCGTACCGATCTTGTTGCCGTCGGCGTCGATGACGTCTGCGCCGATCACGCGGTCGAGGGTCTCGGTGCCGATCATGTGTTCCGCTCCTCTGTTCGTGTGATGCTGTCTCGCTCTCTGCACTGCCCGCCACGGCGCGTTGCAAAACGGCGATCGCGAGATCGATCCAGCGCCGTGGTAGAGCGTGTCGCCGGGCCGACACCGACCACGGGCCCCGTCCGCGCAGGTCGACGCGGGTTCCGGCAGGCGACGCACCGCCCGTGCGGACACACCGTGGAGCTGGGCGAACCTGTCGCACCGGGCGTGTCGTGACCGGATCGGGCGGTGAGCGCGCCGAGCATGGACGGGTGCCTCCTCGTTCGCCCTACGACAACCTGGTCCACCCGCGCACCCAGAAGAAGCCCTCACCCCAGGTGGAGGCTCTCAAGGACGTCGTCGTCGAGGACCCCAGCAGCGGGTTCGTCGGCGCCGTCGTGCGGTGCGAGAAGGACGTCGTCCACCTCGAGGACCGCCACGGCCGCGTGCGGGCCTACCCCCTGGGCCCCGGCTTCTGGGTCGACGGGCGACCGGTCGTGCTGGTGCGGCCGAAGCAGAACGCGCCCTCGGGCCCGCAGCGCAGCGCGTCGGGCTCGACCTACGTGGTCGGCGCCCGCGCGCGGGTCGCCCGCGAGGGGCGGATCTACGTGGAGGGCAAGCACGACGCCGAGCTGGTGGAGAAGGTCTGGGGCCACGACCTGCGGATCGAGGGGGTCGTCGTCGAGCCGCTGCACGGCGTCGACGACCTGCCGGGCATCGTCAAGGAGTTCCGCCCGTCGTCGGGACGGCGCCTGGGCGTGCTCGTCGACCACCTGGTGACCGGCTCCAAGGAGTCCCGGATCGCCGCCCAGATCACCGGCGACCACGCCCTGGTCGTCGGGCACCCCTTCATCGACATCTGGCAGGCCGTCAAGCCCTCGGTGGTCGGCATCAAGGCCTGGCCGACGGTCCCCCGGGGCGAGGACTGGAAGACCGGCGTCTGCAAGCGGCTGGGCTGGGAGGACGACACCGGCTACGTCTGGGCGCAGCGCATCCTGGCCCGGGTCAGTGTCTGGACCGACCTGGAGCCCACGCTGATCGGCCGGGTCGAGGAGCTCATCGACTTCGTCACCACCGAGTAGCCGGAACGCCCCCGGCGGCAGGCTTGTGCACGGCGCCGCCGTCCGTCATTGTATCAATCACTTGATTCAATGACTCATGGAGGCCGTCGTGGCGTTGGTACCGCTGCTCGCCGTGCTGGTGCTGGCCGGCGCCGTCGCGCTCGGCGTGGGCATCGTCCGCCGGTCACCGCCCAGCCGGGAGGCCTCGGTGGCGGCCGCCCGCCGGCATGCCCGCTCGGCCTCCGTCGCGGCGGTGGCACTCGGGGCCGCCGCCGCCCTGGCCACCGCGGCTCGCGAGGTGGGGAACACCGCCCCCGGCGGCCTGGGGGTCACGGCCCTGCTGGTCCCGATCGTCTTCGGCATCGTGCACACCCTGGTCCTCGCCGCCGGGGAGCTGACCTGGCCCCGACCGGAGGGCGAGGTACGGCGGGCGCAACTGGTGCGGCGGGGTGTGCTCGACGCGGCGCCCCGCTGGCTGGTGCGGACGGCGGCCGTCGCAGCCGGGCTCGCCGCAGCGGTCCTCGCCGGCGGCGCCCTCCTGGCCGACGAGACCGGCCGGCGGGTGACCCACAGCTCGACGGCCTACGGCAACCCGGCCTGGTCGACGGCCAGCCCGTTCCCCGGCGTCTTCTACGGCCGGCCGGCGGCGATCGGCCTGCTCCTGCTCGCCGTGGTCGCCGTCGGTGCGCTGTGGGTCGTCGCCAACCGGCCCGCCGTCGCCACCGAGGACGACCGGATCGAGGGCGCCCTCCGCCGTGCCTCGGCGCACCGAGTGCTCCGGGCGGCCGTCGCAGCGACCCTGGTGGTGGCCGGTGGCCTCCTGCTGGTCGGCGGGATGGCGGCGTCCAACGTGGGCGCACTGCCGCTGCCCGGGTGGGCCGGCGCCCTGCCGGGCCTGGTGACCGCGCTCGCCGGCCTCGTCGTCGGGTTCGTCCGCGCGCCCGGGGTGCCGGCGGACCAGCCGGCGTCCGTCTGACGTCCATGGGGCTGGACATCACGGTGGACGTCGTCAGTCCGACGCCGCCCTACGAGCAGATCCGCGGCCAGATCGCGACGTACGTGCAGAGCGGGGTGCTCGCCGACGGCGCTCGGTTGCCCACCATGCGCGCTCTCGCCGCCGACCTGGGCGTGGCCACGGGCACGGTGGCCCGGGCGTACGCCGAGCTGGAGGCCGCCGGGCTGGTGGCCAGCCGCCGGCGCACCGGCACCGTGGTCACCGGCGGGGCCGCCGCGCCCGCGCCGGGGGAACAGCGGGTGCGCGCACTGGCGGCCGAGCTGGCCCGCACCGCTCAGGAGGACGGCGTGGAGCGGGACACCGTGCTCGCCGTCGTCCGGGCCGCGCTGCTCACCGCTGCGCCCCGCTGAGGCTCGTCACGGCACTCTGACCGCGTCCTGCGCGCATCGCACGGCCTGCGGCACGTGCACAGCGCACGAACGGCGTGCACTGCCCCCGGACAGGCCAGCGGCCGCCGTCCCCCGAGAGGACGACGGCCGCTGGCGACCCGCTGAGTGGTCAGGCCCCGTCCAGAGGCTCACCCCGAGCGTGCGAGGGGTGAGGAGGACGGGGTCCTTCCTCAGCTGGGGATGTAGTTGAACTCGTCGGGGTTCGGGCCGTTGCGGCCGTCGGCGCGGTCGAGACCATCGATCTCGCGCATGTCGTCCTCGGTGAGCTCGAAGTCGAACAGGTCGAAGTTCTGCTCGACCCGGGCGCGGGTGACCGACTTCGGGAAGATGATGTCGCCCCGCTGGACAGCCCAGCGGAGAGCGGCCTGGGCCGGGCTCTTGCCGTACCGCTCGCCGACCCGGATGAGGGTCGGGTCGTCGAGGACCTTGCCCTGCGCGATCGGCGCCCAGGCCTCGGTGCGGATCTCGTGGTCGGCGTTGAACGCCCGCAGGTCGTTCTGCGCGAAGTAGGGGTGCACCTCGATCTGGTTCACCACGGGGCGGACCTCGCTCTCACCGAACAGCTTGCGCAGGTGGTGGGCGTTGAAGTTGGAGACGCCGATCGCCTTCACCCGGCCGGAGTGGTACATCTCCTCCATGGCCTTCCAGGTCTCGACGTAGTCGACGTCGATGCCCGGCAGCGGCCAGTGGATCAGGAACAGGTCGAGGTACTCGAAGCCGAGCGCGTCCATCGTCCCGTCGAAGGCCTTCAGGGCGTCGTCGCGGGCGTGGAAGCCGTTGTTGAGCTTGGAGGTCACGAAGACCTCCTCGCGCGGCACGCCGGACTGGCGCACGGCCTCGCCGACCTCCGCCTCGTTGCCGTACATCTCGGCGGTGTCGATGTGCCGGTAGCCGACCTCGAGGGCCGTGCGGGTGGCCTCGACGGTGTCCTCGGGCTTGACCTGGTACGTGCCGAAGCCCAGCTGCGGGATCTGCACGCCGTTGTTCAGGGTGATCGTGGGCACGGTGGCCATGGGGGGTCCTCCAAGCGTCGGACGGTCTGAGTGGCGGCGCGCGACCTCATGGGGCGCGACCGGCCTGTCACACCCTTACCCGGGCTCACGGTCGCTACCCGCGACTGATCTCACCGATGAACCGGGAATGCGGCTCAGACCACGGTGCGGGCGGCCCACAGGTCCGGGAAGACCACCCGGGCGGCGCTGCGCTCCAGCCAGGCGAGGCCGGCCGAACCGCCGCTGCCGGGCTTGGCGCCCATCGCCCGGCGGACGGCGGTGACGTGCCGCTGCCGCCAGGTGGTGAACACCTCGGCGACGTCGGTGAGCGCCTCGCCGAGGGTGAACAGCTCGTTGCCCGGCCGCGGGTCGGTGTAGACCTCGGCCCACAGCGCCGTGACGGCGGGATCGGGCTCGTGGGTCACCGTGCGGTCCCGCTCGAGCACGGTGGCCGGCACCGGCAGGCCGCGGTGGGCCAGGTACGCCAGGACGTCGTCCTCCAGGGACGGCGCGGCCAGCGCCCGCTGCAGGTCCGCGTGCACCACCGGCAGCCCGCGGTGCGGCCGGACGACGGACTCCGCCTTGAGCCCGAGCAGGAACTCCACGTGCCGGTACTCGTAGGACTGGAAGCCCGACGCCTCGCCGAGCTGGTCGCGGAAGCCGTTGAACTCCGCCGGGGTGAGCCAGAGCAGCGAGCCCCAGCTGGCGTCCAGCGACCGGAGGTGGTGCACCGACCGGCGGATCGAGCCGATCGCGGCGTCCAGGTCGTCGGCCCGCAGCTGCCGCTGGGCCAGCTCCCACTCCCGGCGCAGCAGCGTGAACCACAGCTCCATCACCTGGGTGACCACCAGGAACGCCGGCTCGGCCGGGTGCTCGGTCACCGGCCGCACCAGCGCCTGCAGCTGGCGGACGCCCACGTACTGCTCGTAGGGGGTCGCCTCGGCGAACTCGACGGTGGGCTCGCCGGCGTTGCCGGCGGCCCGGGCGGCCCGGGTGCCGGCGTCCAGCGGAGCCGGGGGGCTGGGGGACTGGCGCGTGGTCATCGCGACAGTCTGTCGCCTCAGCTCAGCTGTGCGGCCACCATCGGCTCCAGCGTCAGCTCCGGGCTGCGCTGCTGGAGCGAGCGCAGGTCCCACTTGTCCATGAACAGCGCCAGCAGCTCGCCGTCCTCGCGCTCGAAGACCTCCACCCCGCGGGCCGCGGCCACGGCCGGGGCGGAGGCGGCGTCGGTGCGCACCGCGACCTGGTAGGGCAGGTGGTCCAGCTCGACCGGCGCGCCGAACTCCTGCGCCATCCGGTGCGCGGCCACCTCGAACTGCATGGGGCCGACGACGGCGAGCACCGGCGCCTGGTCGCCGCGGCGGTCCGAGCGCAGCACCTGGGCCACGCCCTCGGAGCCGAGCTGGCCGACCCCGCGGCGGAACTGCTTGAACTTGGCGGTGTCCTTGCCGCGCATCACCGCGAAGTGCTCGGGCGCGAAGGTGGTCAGCGGCGGGAAGGTGACCTTCGTGCCGGCGTAGAGGGTGTCGCCGACGTGCAGCGCGTTGGCGTTGACCAGGCCGACGACGTCGCCGGGGTAGGCCGTGTCGACGCTCTCCCGCTCGCGGCCGAACACGTGCTGGGCGTACTTGGTGGCGAACGGCCGGCCGGTGGTGGCGTGGGTGACGACCATGCCGCGCTCGAAGACGCCGGAGGCGATCCGGATGTAGGCCAGCCGGTCGCGGTGGGCGGCGTCCATCCCGGACTGCACCTTGAACACGAACGCGCTGAACGACGCCTCGACGGGACGCGGGGCACCGTCGGCGTCGGGTCGCGGCGCGGGCGGCGGGGCGAGGTCGACCAGCACGTCCAGCAGCGCGCCGACGCCGAAGTTGGAGACCGCGGAGGCGAAGATGACCGGCGTCGTCTCGCCGTCCAGGAACCGCTGCTGGTCGTGGTCGGCCTCGGTGGCGTCCAGCAGCTCGTTCTCCTCGACCGCCCGGGTCCAGTCGATGCCCTCGCGGGCCTCGGCGGCGGCGGGGGTGAGCGTCTCCTCCGGGGCGATGGTCGCTCCGCCGGCGGTGCGGGTGAACCGGCGGTAGGTGCCGTCGCGGCGGTCCAGCACCCCGCGGAAGTCACCGGAGATGCCCACCGGCCAGGTCAGCGGGGTGGGCGCCAGCCCGGTGCGCTCGGCGACCTCGTCCATCAGCTCCAGGGCGTCCTTGCCCGGCCGGTCCCACTTGTTCACCACCGTGATCACCGGGATGCCGCGGTGCCGGCAGACGGCGAACAGCTTCATCGTCTGGGCCTCCAGGCCCTTCGCGGCGTCGATGAGCATCACCGCCGCATCGACGGCGGTCAGCACCCGGTAGGTGTCCTCGGAGAAGTCCGCGTGCCCGGGGGTGTCCAGCAGGTTCACCACGGTGTCCCGGTACTCGAACTGCAGCGCGGCGGAGGTGATGGAGATGCCGCGGGCCTTCTCCATGTCCATCCAGTCCGACACCGTGCCCCGCCGACCGGCCTTGCCGTGCACCGCACCGGCCTGCCCGATCACCCGCGCGTGCAGGGCCAGGGCCTCGGTCAACGTCGACTTGCCGGCGTCGGGGTGGCTGATCACCGCGAACGTCCGCCGCCGGGCGGCCTGCGCCAGCACCTCACCGGTGGCGGCGTCGGGACGGAGCTCCGTGCTCGGGACGGTGCTCATCGTGGTGCCGGGTCTCCTCAGGTGGCGCGGACGGTCTGTCCGATGGTACGGCGGCGGCCCCGAGCGGGCCGGTCAGTGCGACGTCGCGGGGGCCACCTCGGCGGCCAGCCCGGTCGGCCGGCGGAGCACCGCCCATGCGGCCACCCCGAGCACCCCGGTGAGCGCCGCCCCCAGGGCCGGGACGGCGAACGCCCCCTCCGCGCCCCACCGGTCCACCGCCGTGCCGGCCAGCGCCGAGCCGGCGGTGACCCCGACGGTGAGGCCGGTCGACGTCCAGGTCAGGCTCTCGGTGAGCGCCGCGCGCGGCACCCGGGACTCCACCAGCGACATCCCGGCGACCAGCACCGGGGCGATCGTGAGGCCGGCGAGGAAGGCCAGTGCGATCAGCAGCGTCAGGGAGCTGACCAGGTACAGGGTCTGCGCGGCGACGGCGAACAGCAGCGCGCAGCCGAGGAACCGGGTGACCAGCGCGCCCGGCAGCCGGACGACGCCGTAGACGAGCCCGGCGACCAGGCTGCCCGCGGCGTACGCCGACAGCGCCACCCCGGCCATGGCCGGCCGGCCCTCCGCGTCGGCGAAGCCGACGACGACGACGTCCATCGCGCCGAAGACCGTGCCCATGGCCAGGTAGGTGACGGCGACGGCGACGAGCCCCGCGGTGAGCACCCGGATCCGCACGTGCGGCTGCCCGGCCACCCGGGGGGTGACCGGCGGCGCGGTCGCCTCCAGCCGCGACATCACCAGCCCGCCGATGACGCCGACCAGCAGCCCGGTCAGGAACCCGGCGGGCGGGGAGACCAGCGCGGCCAGGAAGGTGACCAGCGGGGGTGCGGTGACGAACACGACCTCGTCGGCGACCGACTCGAAGGCGAAGGCGGTCTGCCGCTGGGCCGGGTCGTCGAGCGCGTGCGCCCAGCGGCTGCGGACCACCGAGCCGATGCTGGTGCCGCTCGCCCCGGCCAGCACGGCCAACGCGAACCACGTCCAGACCGGGGCGCCGGCCACCACCACCGCGACGAACGACAGCCCCAGCACGAGGTAGGCCAGCGCCGTCCAGCGCAGCACCTGGCTCTGGCCGTACCGGTCCATCACCCGGGCCCACTGCGGGCTGGCGACGGCGAAGGCCAGCGACAGGGTGCCGGCGATGGCACCGGCGAGGGCGTAGCTGCCCGACTCCGCCTGGACGAGGAGCACCGACCCCAGGCCCACGGTGGCCATCGGCACCCGGGCGAACCAGCCGGCGAGGGAGAAGGCCCGGGCCCCGGGGACGGTGAAGAGCCGGGCGTAGGGGCTGAAGACGGCGTGGGACACGGCTGCTCGCGCTTCCTGGCCACAGGCGAGTGCGGGGGTTCCCGCCGGACCCTCGGGTGGCCCCGCGAACGTAGCAGCCGCCGTCCGGGCGAGACGGCGTCCGCCACGACCGCACCCAGCTGCCGTTCCGGCACTACATTCGGGCCGTGACGACTCCCAGCCCACTCCCCGACCCGCGGGTGCGCCCGCAGGTGACCCCGGGCAGCGGCGGGCTCGTCGACCGGCACGGGCGCACCGCCACCGACCTGCGGGTCTCGCTGACCGACCGGTGCAACCTGCGCTGCACCTACTGCATGCCCCCCGAGGGGCTCCAGTGGCTGCCCAAGGTCGAGCAGCTGACCGACGACGAGGTCGTCCGGCTGGTCCGGATCGGCGTCGAGCACCTCGGCATCCAGGAGGTCCGGTTCACCGGCGGTGAGCCGCTGCTGCGCCCCGGGCTGCCCGGCATCGTCGCGGCGACCACGGCGCTGCGCCCCCGCCCGGAGGTCAGCCTGACCACCAACGCCATCGGGCTGTCCCGGATGGCACCGGCGCTCGCGGCCGCCGGCCTGGACCGGATCAACGTCAGCCTGGACACCCTGGACCGCGAGCGGTTCAAGCAGATCACCCACCGCGACCGGCTGCCCGACGTCCTCGCCGGCATGCAGGCGGCCCGGGACGCCGGCCTGACGCCGGTCAAGGTCAATGCCGTCCTGATGCGCGGCATCAACGAGGACGACGCCGTCCCGCTGCTGGAGTACTGCCTGGAGCACGGCTACGAGCTGCGCTTCATCGAGCAGATGCCGCTGGACGCCCACCACGCCTGGACCCGCGGGGAGATGGTGACCGCCGAGGACATCCTGGCCCGGCTCACCGCCACGCACACGCTGACGCCGGACGTCGAGGAGCGGGGCGCCGCCCCGGCCGAGCGCTGGCTGGTCGACGACACCGGGCTGACCGTCGGCGTCATCGCCTCGGTGACCCGGTCGTTCTGCGGTGCCTGCGACCGGACCCGGCTCACCGCCGACGGGCAGATCCGCAACTGCCTGTTCGCCCGCGAGGAGTCCGACCTGCGCAGCGCGCTGCGCGGCGGGGCCGACGACGCCGAGATCGCCGACCGCTGGCGGATCGCGACGCTGTCCAAGCTCCCCGGGCACGGCATCGACGACCCGAGCTTCCTGCAGCCCTCCCGTCCCATGTCCGCGATCGGGGGCTGAGGTGAGCGCACCCACCGTCACCGTCCGCTACTTCGCCGGCGCTCGCGCCGCGGTCGGCGTGGACACCGAGACCCGGCAGGCCGGCACGTTGGCCGAGCTCGTCGGCCAGCTCGCCGACGCACACGGCGAGCGGCTGGAGCGGGTCCTGACCGCCTGCTCCTTCCTGGTCGACGGAACCTCCACCCGGGACCGCGCGTTGGTGCTCACGCCCGGCACGGTGGTGGACGTCCTGCCCCCGTTCGCCGGCGGATGAGGAGGCTCCGATGAGCGTGTTCGACAAGGCCAAGGCGAAGGCCGAGGAGCTGTTCGGCCGCGCCGAGCAGGTCTACGGCGAGTCGCACGGCGACGCCGCGGCCACCATCGACGGTGAGGCCCGCCAGCTGGAGGCCGAGGCCGAGGAGGAGCGTGCCGAGCGCGAGCGCCGCGGCCGGGACGACGACGGACTGGCCGGCGCCGGCGCGCACTGACGCGCCGGCCGGCCAGCCGGTCGCTATCCGCGCAGGCGGATGGCGACCAGGGCGACGTCGTCCTCGGGCTGGCCGTGCACGAGCCGGTCGAGCAGCTCGTCGCAGAGCTCGTCCAGTGACCTGTCGGCCAGCTCCGCGGCGGCCGTCCGCAGCCGGGCCATCCCCTGGTCCAGGTCGCCGCCGCGGCTCTCGATGAGCCCGTCGGTGAACAGCAGCACCGTCGTCCCGCCGTCCAGCGTCACCACCGACTCCCCGCGGGAGGTCTCGGCGTCGACGCCGAGCAGCAGCTCGCCCCGCCAGTCGGCCAGCGCGGCCAGCGTGCCGTCGGGGTTGATCACCAGCGGCGGCAGGTGCCCGGCGTTGCTCCACCGCATCCGGGTGACCCCGCGGGTCAGCTCGTCGGGGGTCTGCTCGAAACGCGCCACCGCCGCGGTGGCGTAGGTGCCGACGTCCAGCTGGGCCATCGACGCGTCCAGGCCGCGCAGCACCTCACCCGGCCCGGCGTCGCTGTAGGTCGCGATGCCGCGCAGCAGCGAACGCAGCTGGCCCATCGCCGCGGCCGCCGCGGTGTCGTGGCCGACCACGTCGCCGATGACCAGCATCGTCGCCCCGCACGGCTGCAGGAAGGCGTCGTACCAGTCGCCGCCCACCCGGGCCGCCTCGGCGGCCGGGGTGTAGCGGACGACGACCTCGGCCTGGTCGTGGGTGAAGGCCCCGGTGAGCAGGCTGCGCTGCAGCTCCTCGGCCAGCTGCCGCTGCTGGGAGAACAGCCGCACGTTGTCCAGCGCCAGGCCCGCCCGGTCGGCCACCTCCTGGGCGGTGGCCAGGTCGGCCTCCTCCATGACGCGGTCGCCGTCGAAGTACAGCGTCAGCGCGCCGAGGGTCCGCCCCCGCCCGCGCAGCGGCAGCGTCACGCCGGAGTGCGGGCCGAGCAGCCCCAGCAGGTCCCGGGCCTCACCCTCGGGCATCAGCGCGGCCACGTCACCGGCGGCGGCGACGACGGTCTCGCCGAGCAGCGCCCGCACCACGGGCGAGGTGACCGGCATCGAGGTCAGCCGGACGGCGGCGTAGCGCTCCACCAGGGCTCGGCGGGCCGGGTCGACGTGCCACCAGCCGACGTCCCGGGGGCGGCCGTCGTCGTCCAGCACGGTCAGCACGCACCAGTCGCCCAGCACCGGGACGATCAGCCGCGGGATGCGGGCGGCCGCGGAGTCGACGTCCAGGGTGCCGGCCAGCTCGGCGCTGACCCGCGCCATCATCGCCAGCCGCTCCCGGCCGGTGCGGCGGTCGGTGACGTCGGAGAAGTAGCAGAGCAGGCCGCCCTCGGCCGGGATCGCCTGCACCTCGAACCAGCGGTTCAGCGGCGCCGGGTAGAAGCCCTCCACGCTGACCGGCTCACCGGTGGCGACCGCGCGCCGGTAGGCCCGGCCGAACTCGTTGTCCACGTTGGCCGGGAAGACCTCCCAGAAGTCCGCGCCGACCAGCTCCTCGCGGGAGAAGCCGAGGATCGCGACCCCGGCCTGGTTCACGTAGGTGATCCGCCAGTCGGCGTCCAGGGACAGGAAGCCCGAGGGCATCGCCTCGACGACACGTTCACCAGCCCGCCAGGGCATGTGGGACCTCCCGGTCATTCCGCCGCCTGCGGTACACCGGAGGAGCACTCGCCCCGTGGGTTGGAGTCGAGTCGGTCAGTTATGCCATGCCGGTGAACGGCGGGCAAGGAGCGACGTCACAGGCGGCCCACCCGTCACGGGCAGGCGACCCACTCCTCCTCGCCATCGGAGAAGACCTGCCGCTTCCAGATCGGCAGCCGCGCCTTCACCTCGTCGACGAGCTCCGCACATGCGGTGAAGGCCTGGCCGCGGTGCGCGGCGCTGACCGCGCAGGCGAGCGCGACGTCGCCGATGCCCAGCAGGCCGATCCGGTGGGAGACGGCGACCGCCTGCACCTCCGGCCGGGCGGCGAACTCGGCGGCGATCTCGGCGATCAGCTCCGGCGCGGTCGGGTGCCCGGTGTACTCCAGCTCGGTGACCGAGCGGCCACCGTCGTGGTCCCGGACCACACCGGCGAAGGAGACCACCGCACCGGCCGCCTTGTCGGCGACGGCCGCCTCGTGCTCGGCGACCGACAGCGGCTCCTCGGTCACCCGGGCCAGGATCGTCTCCACGGCGGCGAAGGTACTCGCCATCACGCCGTCGGCGGGACGTCCAGGTCGGTGGGGTCGGCGAGCCCGGTGCAGTCGACCTCGGTGACGTCGTGGGCGGCCAGGTAGGCGCGGGCGCCCTCGTCGCCGGTCGCCGTCTCGGCCACGCCGGCCCAGTGCTCGCGGCCCAGCAGCACCGGGTGCCCGCGGACGCCGTCGTAGCTGGCGACGGCCAGGGCGTCGGGGGCCGCGTACTGGGCCAGCCGGGCCAGCGCCGCCGGCGTCATCCCCGGCATGTCGACCAGCTGCACCAACACGGCGTCGACCCGGCCGGGCCAGCCGCGCAACCCGTCCAGCCCGGTGCGCAGGCTCGAGGCCATGCCGGTCTCCCAGTCGCGGTTGGCCAGCACGGTCGCACCGGTGAGGTCGGCGGTGCGCCAGACGTCGACCGCCTGGGCGCCGAGGACGACGAGCACCGGGTCGCAGACCGCGGCCGCCGTCCGCACCGCCCGCTCGACCAGCAGGCTGCCCTCGTACTCGACCAGCGCCTTCGGCATGCCGTACCGGCGGCCACCGCCGGCGGCGAGCACGAGCCCGGCCACGGGCGCATCCGACGTCATGGCGCCACTCTCTCAGCGGGGGTAGACGGTGAGCTCGCTGGCCTTGACCGACGCCCACACCTCGGCGCCGGGGGCCAGCCCCAGCTCGGCGAAGGACGTCGCCGTGACGTCGGCGGTCAGCGGCACCTCACCGGCCAGGTCGCAGCGCACCACCGAGCCGTGCGGGGTCGCCGCGGCCAGTCGGAGCGGCCACACGTTGCGCGGACTGCCGACCGGCCGCTGCAGGTAGAGCGCCACCGACTCGGGCCGGACGGCGACGAACACCGGCCCGGCGACGTCCTCGGCGACCGCGACCACACCCCCGCCGTCCAGCGCGACCTGGGTCCCGGCGCCCTGGCCGGCCAGCAGCACGAGCCCGACCAGCCGGGCCACGTAGTCGGTGCGTGGCCGGCGGGCGACCTCGGCCGGGGTGCCGGCCTGCACGACCCGCCCCTCCTCGATGACGACGACCCGGTCGGCCAGCGCCATCGCGTCGACCGGGTCGTGGGTGACCAGCACCGCGCTGCCGGGGTAGTCGCCGAGGTGCCGGTGCAGCTCGGCGCGCACGGTCAGCCGGGTGCGGGCGTCGAGCGCGGACAGCGGCTCGTCGAGCAGCAGCAACTGCGGCCGGCCGACCAGTGCCCGGGCGAGCGCGGCGCGCTGCGCCTGCCCACCGGAGAGCTGTCCGGGACGCCGGTCGCCGAGCCCGGCCAGCCCGACCCGCGCCAGCCAGTCCTCCGCCGCGGCCCGCGCCGCCGGCCGGGGCGTGCCGCGGGTGCGGGGCCCGAAGGCCACGTTCTCGGTGACCGAGAGGTGGGGGAACAGCAGGTGGTCCTGGAACACCATGCCCAGCGACCGCGCGTGCGCGGGCAGGTGCACGTCGGGGGAGTTCCAGACCTCGGCGTCGACCTCCACCCGGCCGGCGTCCGGGCGCAGCAGGCCGGCGAGCACCCGCAAGACGGTGGACTTGCCGGCACCGTTCGGCCCGAGGACGGCGAGCACCTCGCCGTCGGCCACGGCCAGCTCCACGTCCAGCGCCAGCGTCCCGCGCCGGACGACGACGTGCGCGGCCAGGCTCATGTGACGGTTCCTCGCCCCAGCCAGCGGTCGCGCAGCAGCAGCAGGGTGGCCAGGGAGACGCCCAGCAGCACCAGGCTCAGCACGATCGCCGCCTCCGGGTCGCGCTGCAGGGTCAGGTAGACCGCCAGCGGCATGGTCTGCGTCGTCCCCGGGAAGTTGCCGGCGAAGGTGATCGTGGCGCCGAACTCCCCCAGTGCGCGCGCCCAGCAGAGCACCGCGCCGGCCGCGATCCCGGGTGCGACCAGGGGCAGGGTGACCCGGCGGAACGTCGTCCACCGGTCGGCGCCGAGCGTGGCGGCGGCGTCCTCGAAGCGGGCGTCGGCGGCGCGCAGCGCGCCCTCCACGCTGATCACCAGGAACGGCATCGCCACGAACGTCTCGGCGATCACGACCGCGGCAGTGGTGAACGGCAGCGAGAAGCCGGTGGCCTCGTACAGCCAGCGACCGATGATCCCCTGCCGGCCCAGCACCAGGAACAGCGCGACCCCGCCGACGACCGGAGGCAGCACCAGCGGCACGGTCACCAGCGCGCGCAGCACCGACCGGCCACGCAGCTGCGACCGGGCCAGCACCCAGGCCAGCGGGACGCCGAGCAGCAGCGAGACGAGGGTGGCCAGGGTGGCCGAGACGAGCGACAGCCGCAGCGCCTCGCCGACACCCGGCCGGGCCAGCTGCGGGCCGAGGTCCGACCACGGCGCGCGCACCAGCAGCCCGAACAGCGGCAGCACCAGGAACGCCACCCCGAGCAGCGCCGGGACCAGCAGCGGCGCCGGCACCCCGCCGTCCCGTCCCCCCTTCCGGGGCCAAAGTCGCGACTTTGGCCCCACGGGGTGGGTCACGGGAGCCGGAAGCCGGCGTCGGCGAGGGCCTGGCGGCCGGTGTCCGAGCGCACCAGGTCGACGAACGCCTCCGCCGCCAGCGGGTTGGGTGCCCTCTCGAGCACCATCAGCGGGTAGCGGTTGACCACGTCGGCGGCCTCCGGGACCTCGATCGCCTCCACCGCCGAGCCGGCCGCCGCGACGTCGGTCGCGTAGACCAGCGCGGCGTCGACCTCGCCGAGCTGCACCTTGGTCAGCGCCGCCCGCACGTCCTGCTCCAGGGTGTCCGGCGCGGGGGTCAGGCCGGCGGCGTCGAACACCCGCGCGGCGGCCGCACCACACGGCACCTCGGCGGCGCACAGGGCGACGGTCAGGCCCGGGTCGGCGAGGTCGGCCAGGCCGGTCACGCCGGCCGGGTTGCCCGCCGGGACGGCGATGACCAGCGTGTTCTCCGCGAAGACGGCGGGGTCACCGGCGCCCAGGTCGGCGACGGCGGCCAGCTGCTCCTCGTCGGCGGAGGCGAGGACGTCGGCCGGCGCACCCTGGGTCACCTGGGTCGCCAGCGCGGAGCTGCCGGCGAAGTTGAACTGCACGTCCAGTCCCGGGTGCTCGGCCGTGAGCTGGTCGCCGAGGTCGGTGAACACGTCGGTCAGCGAGGCCGCCGCGAAGACGGTGAGGGTGCCGCCCAGCTCGCCGTCCGTCTCGATCGACCGTCCGCCGTCGTCGACCCCGCAACCAGCCAGGGCCAGCAGCAGGGCACCGGCGACCAGCCGCCTCACGGCACGTCCACGCTGACCTGGGTGGCCTTGACCGTGGCCACCGCCCGGACGCCGGGCTCCAGCCCCAACTCGTCGGCGGCCTCGCGGGACATCAGCGAGACCAGCCGGAACGGCCCGGCCTGGATCTCCACCTGCGCCATGACGGTGTCCCGGACGACCCGGGTGACGATCCCGGTGAGCCGGTTGCGGGCCGAGGACGAGCGGGTGGCGCCGGGCGGGGGCGTCTCGTGCAGCTCGGCGGCGACCCGGGCCAGCTCCGCGCCGTCGACCTGCGCCGGGCCCCCGTCGCGGGTGGCGGACAGCCGATCGCCGTCGATCCAACGGCGGACCGTGTCGTCACTGACGCCGAGCAGCGCAGCGGCCTCGGCGATCCGGTAGGAGGTGGACACGCCGGCACCCTAGTTCCGCAGTTGCGGACGGACAACCAGCAGATGGCCCGCAACCGCGGACCACGGGGTGGTCAGGCGGCGACCCGGTGGACCAGCCGCTCGCCACCCGTGGCCGCCGGCCGCACCGCCGCAGGCGTGGGGCGCCGCGTGGTCAGCGACCAGGCGGTGACCCGGACCAGCGCCTCCCGGATGATCCGCGAGCTCATCTTGCTCTCGCCGAACTCCCGGTTCACGAAGAGGATCGGCACCTCCACCAGCCGCAGGCCCCGTGTCCACACCTGCCGGGTCATGTCGATCTGGAAGCAGTAGCCCTCGCTCTGGACGGCGTCCAGGTCCAGCCGCTCCAGCGCGTGCCGGCGGAAGGCCCGGAAGCCCCCGGTGGCATCGCCCACCGGCAGCCGCAGCGCGGCCCGCACGTACCGGTTGGCCGTGCGACTGAGCAGCTCCCGACTGCGCGGCCAGTCGGCGACGGCCCCGCCGGGCACCCAGCGCGAGCCCAGCACGGCGTCGGCTCCGGCCAGGGCCGCCAGCAGCCGGGGCAGGTCCTCGGGGCGGTGCGACCCGTCGGCGTCCATCTGCGCCACCACGTCGAAGCCCTCGGCCAGGGCCCAGCGGAAGCCGGCGATGTAGGCCGGCCCCAGCCCTCCCTTGCCCGGGCGGTGCAACACGTGCACCCGCGGGTCGTCGGCGGCCAGCCGATCGGCGAGCTCGCCCGTGCCGTCGGGGCTGTTGTCGTCGATCACCAGCACGTGGGCGTCCGGGACGGCGCTCAGCACGCCGGCGAGCGTGCGCGGCAGGCTCTCCCGCTCCTGGTAGGTGGGGATGCAGACGCACGTGGACCGAGGATTCACCGTCCCGGCATTACCAGTCCCGACCTCTCGGACACTCCGTTCTTCAACATCATTTGGGCGACACTCGCCGTTACCGGATCGTTGTGCGAGTCATGTGCAGAAGGACAGTTCACCTGCTGTGACCTGATCGTTATGCCCATTCGGTGTGTGAGGGCGGCGATATGCGGACATGCCTTTGACCGACCGCTTCCCCCGAACACAGGAGCACCCCATGAACAAGCTCGTCCGCGGCGTCTCTGCCGCCACCTTCTCCGGCCTGCTCATCTTCGGTGCCTCCGCCTGCGGCGCCGAGGAAGAGGGCACCGTCGAGGTCACCGAGACCGAGGAGATCACCGAGACCGAGGAGATGGAGACCGAGGTCACCGAGACCCTCGAGCCGACCGAGACCGAGGTCGAGACCGAGGAAGAGGTCGTCGAGACCGAGACCGAGGTCGACACCGAGACCGAGACCGAGTTCAGCACCGAGACCGAGGGCTGAGTCCTCGACTGACCGCTGGGGCACTCGACCAGTGAGCGCAACCGCGTCCTCGGTTGCGGAACAGAAGACGGGCGGCGCCTCCAGGCGCCGCCCGTCCTCCGTTCCAGGGCGACTGCCCGAGTTCCCTCAGTGGATGGTGGCACTGACCCTGCTCGGCCTCGCCGCCGCCATCCGGCTGTGGGACCTCGGCGACCCGGACCGCCTCTACTTCGACGAGAAGTACTACGCCGTCGACGCCTCCGACTACCTGGCCCAAGGGGTCGAGGAGGGCCGCCCGGCCCACCCGCCGATGGGCAAGTGGGTGATCGCCGCCGGCCTGGAGCTGTTCGGCTCCACCCCGTTCGGCTGGCGGGTCGGCGTGGCCGTCGCCGGCTCGGTCACCGTGCTGCTGACCTACCTGAGCGGGCTCCGCCTGTTCCGCCGCACGGCGCCGGCCGCGCTGGCCGCCGTGCTCGTCGCCCTGGACGGTCTCGCGGTGACGGCCAGCCGGATGGCGATGCTCGACGCGGTCCTCGCCCTGTTCGTCGTCGCCGCGTTCTGGCTCGCGCTGCTCGACCGGGACGCCCGCCGCCGCACCCGCAAGGCCGGGGAGGGGCTGCGCCGGTCCTTCGTCGGCTCCCGCTACCGCTGGCTGGCCGGGGTCACCCTGGGGCTGGCGGTGGCCACCAAGTGGTCCGGCCTGCTCGCCGTCGGCCTGGTCGGGCTGCTGGTGCTGGGCACCGAGCTCAGCGGCCGGGGCGAGCCGTTCCGCCAGGCCACCCGCCGCGCTGTGGCGGTCACCGGCGGCGCCGTGCTGAGCCTGCTGATGGTCCCCGCCGCCGTCTACCTGGCCACCTTCACGGGCTGGTTCGCCAACTACTCGGAGAGCTACGCCGCACAGCGGGCCTGCGAGGCCGGGGAGTGCGGCACCTCGGTGGGCGACCGGCTGGAGACCTGGGCGCAGAGCCAGGTCGACCTGGTCGACTACCACGTGGGGTTGGAGGCGAGCCATCCCTACCGCTCCAGCCCGCTCGGCTGGCCCTGGCTGGAGCGGCCGGTGCTGGTCTACGCCGAGAGCTGCACCACCGCGCAGCAGGAGGCCAGGGAGTGCGAGGTGCCGCCGGACACCCGGGCGCGCATCGTCATGCTCGGCAACCCGGGCCTGTGGTGGCCGGCCCTGCTGGCCTACCCGGTGCTGCTCTGGCGGGCGGTCGCCCGCCGGGACGGCGTCGCGGCCACCGTCCTGGTCCCCCTGGTGCTGCTGTGGGCTCCGTGGCTGGCCGCGAACAAGCCCGGCTACTTCTTCTACATGGTCCCGGTGGTGCCGTTCATCGCCCTGGCCCTGGTCCGTGCGGTGCAGGCGACCCGCCGGCCGCGGCTGGTCGGTGCCGTGGCGCTCGCCCTGTCCGTGGCCGGGTTCGCCTTCTTCGCCCCGGTCTGGCTGGGGCTCCCGCTGGAGTCCGACGCCCTGGAGCTGCGGTTCTGGCTCGACTCCTGGGACTGACGGTGCCGTGCGGCCTGCGGGTCGTTTGTCGATCTCGGTGGTCGGGAAGTCGCGCCCGGTGACCCAGACCGCCCACCGCTCCGCCGCCTCCACGACCGCCGCCGGGGGGTCGGCCTCCGTGCGCACCCGGCGGATCCGGGAGACCGCGCGGGAGGTGCTCGGGTTCGACGAGTTCCGCCCCGGCCAGGAGGACGCCATGAAGGCGGTCGCGGCCGGCCGGGACACCCTGGCCGTGCTGCCCTCCGGGGCCGGCAAGTCCGCGGTCTACACCGTCACGGGGTTGCTGCTGGACGGTCCGGTCGTCATCGTCTCCCCGCTCATCGCCCTGCAGCGCGACCAGGTGCAGCGCCTGGCGGAGCTGGGCCAGGAGCGGGTCGGCCGGGCGGCGGTGCTCAACTCCGGGCTGTCCGCGCAGGAGCACCGGGCCGTGCTGGACGGCGTGGGTGACGGAACGGTCCGCTACTGCTTCCTGGCGCCCGAGCAGCTGGCCAAGCCGGAGGTGGTCCAGGCGTTGCGGGCGGCGTCACCGGCGCTGTTCGTCGTCGACGAGGCGCACTGCGTCTCCGCTTGGGGGCACGACTTCCGCCCGGACTACCTCCGCCTGGGCGGGGTCGTCCAGCAGCTGGGCCACCCGACGGTGCTGGCGCTGACCGCGACCGCCGCGCCCCCGGTCCGGGCGGAGATCGTGGAACGGCTGGAGATGACCGACCCGGAGGTCGTCGTGGCCGGGTTCGACCGTCCGGAGATCCGGCTGGAGGTCGAGCAGCACGCCGATGCGCACGCCAAGCACACCGCCGTCCTGGACCGGGTCACCGCGCTGACCGAGCGGGGCAGCGGGATCCTCTACAGCGCCACCCGCCGCAGCACCGAGGAGCTCGCCGAGGCGCTGGCCGACCGCGGGCTGCGTGCCCGGGCGTACCACGCCGGGCTGAAGAAGAGCGACCGCGACGAGGTGCAGGGGCAGTTCAAGGCCGACGAACTGGACGTCGTCGTCGCCACCACCGCCTTCGGCATGGGGATCGACCGGCCGGAGACCCGGTTCGTCGTGCACGCCGAACCGGCCGACTCGGTCGACAGCTACTACCAGGAGATCGGCCGGGCCGGCCGCGACGGTGAGCCGGCGGTGGCGGTGCTGGTCTACCGCCAGGAGGACCTCGGGCTGCGCAGGTTCTTCGCGGCGGGCGCCCCGGCCGAGGAGGAGCTGCAGCAGGTCGCCGGGCTGGTGCAGGCCGGGGCGGCAGCCGGGATGGACGGCGTGGACGTCCGCGACCTGCGCGAGGAGACCGGCCGCCCCGCGACCCCGCTGGTCCGCGACCTCAACCTGCTGGAACGGGCGGGCGCCGTCGTCCTGGACGAGGAGGGGACCGCGTCACCGGCCCCCGACGCACCGCGTCCCGGCCAGGCCGCCGCTGCCGCGCGGGAGCTCGCCGAGCACCACGTCCGGGTCGACGAGAGCCGGATCGAGATGATGCGTGGCTACGCCGAGACCACCGGCTGCCGGCGGCAGTTCCTGCTCGGCTACTTCGGCGAGCAGCTGGACTCCCCCTGCGGGAACTGCGACAACTGCAGCGCCGGGCTCTCCCAGGAGCACGCCGCCGACGCGGACCACCCGTTCCCGGTGGACGTGCCCGTCGAGCACACCGAGTGGGGCCCCGGCGTCGTCATGCGGCACGAGGAGGACCGCATCGTCGTCCTGTTCGAGGAGGTCGGGTACAAGACCCTCGGCCTGCAGGCCGTGCTGGACAACGACCTGCTGCGGCAGCGCTCCCGCGCCTGAGGACCCGGGCTCAGAGGCGGCCGCGACGGCGCTGCTCGCGCAGCTCGGCGAAGACCAGGCGTTCCCACCAACCGGGTGATCCCTGCCGCTCACCGTGCAACGCCCGACCTCCGGCGTGATCATGAACAGGGACCGGGCCGCTGGAGCCCGGCCGGGAGGAGTGCACGTGAAGGTCCTGGGCATCAACGCGATCTACCACGACCCGTCGGCGGCGCTGGTCGTCGACGGGAAGGTCGTCGCCGCAGCGGAGGAGGAGCGGTTCAGCCGGCGCAAGCACGGCAAGCGCCCGCTGCCCTGGAGCGCCTGGGAACTGCCCGAGCTGTCCGCGGCCTGGTGCCTGCGCGAGGCCGGCATCCGCCCCGAGGAGCTGGACGCGGTCGCCTACTCCTTCGACCCGGCGCTGATGGGCACCCCGGAGGAGTCCGGGCTGTTCGACGACGGCGACGTCATGCGCAAGAAGTACGCGGAGATGGCCCCGGACTTCCTGGCCCACGCCCTGCCCGGCCTCGACCCGGCGAAGGTGCGGTTCGTCAAGCACCACGTCGCGCACGCGGCGTCCGCCGGCCTGGGCGCCCCGCAGCGGGACAACGCGGTGCTGGTGCTCGACGGCCGCGGTGAGGCACACAGCCACCTGGCCGGCCGCTACGTCGACGGCCAGCTCGAGGTGCTCGCCGGCCAGGCACTGCCGCACTCCCTGGGCCTGATGTACGAGGACCTCACCGACCACCTGGGCTTCCTGCGCAGCTCCGACGAGTTCAAGGTCATGGCGATGGCCAGCTACGGCAAGCCCCGCTTCGTCGGCGAGCTGAGCGAGCTGATCCGGGCCACGGACGACGGCGGCTTCCGCACCGAGCAGATCGACTACACCGAGTTCGCCCCCCGCCTGGGCAAGGGCGACCAGTGGACGTCCGACCACGCCGACCTGGCCGCCAGCGTCCAGCAGCGGCTGGAGGAGGTGCTGATCGACCTGGCCCGCTGGGTGCACGAGCAGACCGGCGAGAAGACCCTCACCCTGGCCGGCGGCACCGCGCTGAACTGCGTGGCCAACACCCGGATCCTGGCCGAGAGCCCGTTCGAGCAGGTCTGGGTGCAGCCGGCCGCCGGGGACTCCGGGACGGCGCTGGGTGCCGCCCTGCACGTGGCCCGCGAGCTCGGCGAGGACACCCAGCCGATGCCGGGCGCCGCACTCGGCCGGGGCTGGTCCGACGACGAGATCGAGCAGGTGCTGATCACCGCGGCGATCGACTACGAGCGCCCGGACGACGTGGCCGAGGCCGTGGCCGAGGTGCTGGCCGACA
This sequence comes from Modestobacter sp. VKM Ac-2979, assembly GCF_026967995.1. Classification (NCBI taxonomy): domain Bacteria; kingdom Bacillati; phylum Actinomycetota; class Actinomycetes; order Geodermatophilales; family Geodermatophilaceae; genus Modestobacter; species Modestobacter sp. VKM Ac-2979. Next base: position 391,507 of record NZ_JAPVBO010000002.1, on the reverse strand, counting down.
ACGGCATCGTCGCCTGGTTCCAGGGTCGCAGCGAGTACGGCCCGCGCGCGCTGGGGCACCGCTCGCTCATCGCCCACCCCGGCTTCGAGGCCAACCTGGAGCGGATGAACGACGTCAAGGGACGGGAGCAGTTCCGCCCGGTGGCCCCGATGGTGCTGCTGGAGAAGGCGCCGGAGATCTTCAGCCGCGGGCCGATCCCCTCGCCGTACATGCTCTTCGTGCACGACGTGGCGCCCGAGTGGCGGGAGCGCATCCCCACCGTCACCCACGTCGACGGGACGGCGCGGATCCAGACCATCGACCCGGAGACGTCCCCGCTGGTGCACCGGATGATCTCGGCGTTCGAGCGGCGCACCGGGCTGCCGGTGGTGGTGAACACCAGCCTGAACACCGCCGGTCGGCCGATGGTCGACGACCCCCGGGACGCGCTGGAGTGCTTCGGCTCGGCGCCGGTCGACCTGCTCGCGATCGGCCCGTTCGTCGTCCGGCGGCCGAAGGCGACACCCCGCCCTTCTTGAGGTGACGATTCGGCAACGGCCGCCACCCGTTCGGGTGACGGCCGTTTTCGTGCCGGAGGCCTGGGAACTCCCTGTGTGCGCTCGCTGAGCACCTGGCGGCGCACGACCACACGGAGGCACCCATGTCCAACGCAGACCTGCCCGGCGCCGGCCGCCGAGGCATGACCTGGCCGCAGATGCTCGCCATGGCGATCGGTGTCGTCTACACGCTCGTCGGCATCGTCGGCTTCTTCATCACCGGCTTCGACGACTTCGCCGCACACACCGACGAGACGATCCTCGGGTTCGGCATCAACCCGCTGCACAACATCGTGCACCTCGTGATCGGCCTGGCCGGCATCGCGCTGGCCCGGACGCTGAGCACCGCCCGCACGTACGGGTGGCTGCTGGCCGTCGGTTACGGGGCGGCCTTCGTCTACGGCCTGTTCGCCGCGGGCGAGGACGAGCCGCTGAACTTCCTGAGCATCAACTGGGCCGACAACTGGCTGCACCTGGCCAGCGTCATCGCCGGCCTGGCGATCGCGCTCGGCCCGGTGAAGACCGTGGACACCACGCACGGGTCGGACCAGTCCCTGCGCCGCTGAGCCCAGCGGCCGGGGCCTGACCCGGTACACCAGCACCACCTCGACCGCCCGGACACCACCTGGTGTCCGGGCGGTCGCGCGTGTGGCACCCAGTGCCGACCCCGATGCGTCCTGCGTCACGTCCGGCGCTAACGTCCGTCCATGGACTTCACCCTCTCCGCCAAGGCCGAGGACGTCAGTGGCCGGATGTGGGACTTCATGCGGGAACAGGTCTTCCCCGCTGAGCCCGTGTACGAGGACTGGCGCGCCGCGCGCGGCCACGACGACCACGCCCACCCCCCGATCCTGGAGGACCTCAAGGCCGAGGCGCGCAAGCGCGGCCTGTGGAACCTCTTCCACCACGAGCTCGGCGGCATGACCAACCTCGAGTACGCCTCGATCGCCGAGATCATGGGCTGGTCGCCGGTGCTCGCGCCGGAGGCGACCAACTGCGGGGCCCCGGACACCGGGAACATGGAGACCCTGATGCTCTTCGGCACCGAGGAGCAGAAGGCCCGCTGGCTCACCCCGCTGCTGGAGGGGGAGATCCGCTCCGGCTTCGCGATGACCGAGCCGGACGTCGCCAGCTCCGACGCCCGCAACATCCAGACCTCGATCGTCCGGGACGGCGACGAGTACGTCATCAACGGCCGCAAGTGGTGGACCAGCGGCGCCGCCGACGAGCGCTGCGAGATCTTCATCCTGATGGGCAAGACCGACCCGGACGGCCCGCCGCACCGGCAGCAGTCGATGGTGCTGGTGCCGCGGGACACCCCGGGCCTGGAGATCGTCCGGCACCTGCCGGTGTTCGGGTACCAGGACCAGCACGGCCACTCGGAGCTGCGGTTCACCGACGTCCGGGTGCCGGTGTCCAACATCCTCTCCGGCGAGGGCGACGGCTTCATGATCGCCCAGGCCCGGCTCGGGCCCGGCCGGATCCACCACTGCATGCGCGCCATCGGCATGGCCGAGCGGGCGCTGGCGCTGATGGTGGAGCGGGCGAAGTCCCGGGTCGCCTTCGGCCGGCCGCTGGCCGAGCAGGGCACCGTGCGGGAGTCGATCGCGCTGTCCCGGATCGAGATCGACCAGGCCCGGCTGTACGTGCTGCAGACCGCCGACCTGATCGACCGGTTCGGTGCCAAGGGCGCCCGCACCGAGATCTCCGCGATCAAGGTGGCCGTACCGCGGGTGGCCCTCGACGTCATCGACCGGGCCATCCAGCTGCACGGCGGCGCCGGGGTCAGCGGCGACACCGTGCTCGCCCGGTTCTACGCCAGCGCCCGAACCCTGCGGATCGTCGACGGCCCGGACGCGGTGCACATCCGCGGGGTCGCCAAGGAGGAACTGGCCCGCGAGCGCCCCTTCGCCGGCTGATGCCGGTGGGCCCGCCGCACACCGGCGGGCCCACCGGTCACGGGGCCAGCGTGCCCCCGAACGCACCGCCGGCCAGCTTGGCCATCAGCTGGGTGCGGTCCAGCCCGGCTGCGGCCAGCGCGTCGCCGTCCCGGTCGGTGTCGATCTGCTCCGGCAGGTCTCCCTCCACCTTGTCCGCGGTGTCGTTGTCGCCCTCGGTGCGCAGCACCTGGACCAACTGCTCCCTGCTGATCTGCACGGCCACCTCCACTGCTCGACGTGTCGTGGGTCACAGTGCCGTCTGGCCGCCGAGAACGCCAGATGGTCACGATCAGGTCACGGAGGCACCCCTCCCGGACGGCTCATCGCGTCCTAGGGGGTGACGACGGGGGGAGACCGGTGAGAGCCGAGCACGAGGCAGCGTTCGAGGCGTTCGTCGCCGCGCGCTCCCACGACCTGCTGCGGGTCGGCTTCCTGCTGACCGCCGACCGCGGCCACGCCGAGGACCTGCTGCAGACCGCCCTGCTCAAGGCCTACCGGCACTGGGGCCGGATCTCCGGCGAGGACGCCTACCCCTACGTGCGCAAGGTGCTGGTCACCAGCGCCGCGAGCTGGCGCCGCCGCCGCACCACCCAGGAGATCGTCTCCCTCCCGGCACACGACGCCCCTGAGCCCGACCAGACCGACGTGTTCGCCGAGCGCGACGTCATGGCGACGGCGCTGGCCGCCCTGCCGCCGCGGATGCGCGCGGTCCTGGTGCTCCGCTACGGCGAGGACCTCGGCGAGGCCGCCACCGCGGCCGCACTGGGCTGCTCCGTGAACACCGTGAAGAGCCAGACCACCCGCGGCCTCGCCCGGCTGCGCGCCGTCCTGGCCGACCAGCTGCCGATGCCCGCCTTCGAGGAGCGCTGAGATGGACCTGATGGACGTCGAGACCCAGCTGCGGTCCCACCTGGCCGCACGCCCGGCCCTCCGCGCCCCCGACGACCTGGCCGAGCGCACCCGGGTACGGCACCGGCGGCAGCGCCGCCAGCAGGCGGCGGTGGTCGGCATCGGGCTGGCCGTGGTGCTGGTCTTCGGCTCGGTGCCGGTGCTGCGCGGCCTGCTGCCCGAGGTCGGCTCCTCCGACACCGCGGCCCCGTCCCGCGGGGTGACGACCCAGAGCCTGTACGACGTGCCGGTCCGGGGGCCGCTCGCCGACGACGAGCCGTGGCTGCAGGCGGTGGCCGCGCTGCCGTGGCGGGTCGAGCCGTTCGACCCGGACGCGCCCTCGCCGACCGCGACCCACCGGGTGGCCTGGGCCGGCGACGCGGCCGGCACCCGGATCGCCCTCGTGCTGACCGAGGTGGGTGGCCGGCTCAGCGGCGTCTGGTTCACCGGACCGGCCGGCGCCGAGCCCGGCGAGATGACCCAGGCGACCGGCGTCCAGCACCTGGTCCGGAACCAGCCGCTGGCGTTCGTCGACGTCCCGGAGAGGGCGTCGTCCGGCGTCCTCGTCGTGGTGGGCCTGCCCGGCGACACGGTGGAGTACGTGGACGGCACGACCGTCAGCGCGGCCGGCGAGGAGCTGGTCGACCGGCGGCCGCTGCCCGGGCAGGACGGCGTGGCAGCGGGCGAGATCAGCGGTTCCCGTGGGCTGGCGAACAGCGTGCGGGCCATCGTCTCGAGGAACGGGCGCGAGCTCAGCTCCATGAGCTACGTGGCCAGCGACCGCGCCTCGGCGATCGCGCGGGCCCCGGTCGAGGGGCTCACCGACCCGCGGGGGCTGCGCGCCCGGGTCTCCGAGCAGGCGGTGCAGCAGGTGCTGCACATGGCGGTGAGCACCTACGGGACCGGACTGGACGGCGCGACCGCGACGCTGCTCGCCGCCGGACCGACCGATGGCCCGGGGGAGGTGGTGCTGGCCGGCTTCACGTTCCGCTCCGGTGCGACCGTCCTGGTGAGCGGCTCCACCCAGCGCGCCACCAACGGCTCCACCACCAGCTCGATGTCCACCCTCGACCCGCAGCCGGCGGGCACCCCGCTGACCGACCAGCTGCTGGCGGTGCCGCTGGACGGGGAGCTCGCACTGAGCGGCCCGCGCGACGCCGTGCGGGCAGAGGTGCTGGACACCGACGGGACGCCGCTGACCACCCTGTCCCTGGTCGACGGCACCGGGGTCGGGAGCGCGGGCGACGGGCCGGCAGCGGCGACGGTCCGGTTCCTGGCCGCCGACGACACCGTGCTCGCCGAGACGCCGGTCAGCGAGACCGGCCGGTGACCGGGGAGCCGGCGTCGGTCACCGCGATGCGGCAGCTGGCCGCCGAGGCGTGGGGACGGCGGGGGTCAGCGCGGTGGCGCCCGGCGTACGACGACGGCGCCCACCACCGCCGCCACCAGGGCGACCGCCACCTGGGCGATGCCGATCCCGCCGCGGTCGCTGCCGAACCACGTGACGCTGGAGACCAGCAGGACGAGGGCGACGCCCAGCAGGAACAGGCCGATCAGCCGCTGTCGATTGGCGCGCGGCTCCGGTGACGTCATGCCGCCGACCCTCTCAGACCCGGCTGAGAACGGTTCCAGTGCGCTGATCGCCCCAGCACCAGCCGGCCGGTGACAGGGTGGGCGGCATGCGTGAGGACCACCGGCCTGCGGTGACCATCGAGCACGTGGCCCGTGCTGCCGGGGTCTCCCGGGCCACCGTCTCCCGGGTGCTCACCGGCTCCGGCCCGTCCTCCGCCGACGCCGGGCAACGGGTGCGTGCCGCGGCCGAGCGGCTGGGCTACACCGCCGACCCGGTGGCCCGCGCGCTGGTCCACGGCCGGGGCACGCGCCTGGTGGTGGCGGTGACCAGCGCATCCCCGACCGAGCTCGTCGACTGCCCCTACGTCTCCCGGGTGGTCGGCTCCACCGCGCAGCGGTGCGCCGGCGAGGGGCTCGGGGTGGCGCTGCAGTGGCTGCCCCTGGGCGCACCGGAGCCCACCCTCGAAGCGCTCGCCCGGGACCGCTCGGTCGCCGGGGTGGTGCTGGTGAACACCACCCGCCGGGTGCTCGCCGCCGTGCCGCCCCGACTGGCCGGGCGGGTGGCCTCCATCGGCGCGGGCTCCCCCACCGTGCCCCTGGTCGACGTCGACACCAGCGCCGCCGCAGCGGCGCTCACCGCACACCTGCTCCGCTCGGGTCGCCGGCGGATCGCGATGCTGGCCGGGCCGCCGTGGCTGCCCTGCGCCGAGCGCCCGGTCGCCGCGCACCGGGCTGCCGTCCGCGCCGCGGGCCTGCCCGATCGGGTGCTGGCCGGGAACTACACCACCGAGAGCGGTCGGCAGGGCGCCGTCGAGGCACTGCGCCGCTGGCCGGACACCGACGCCCTGTACGCCATCTGCGACGAGACCGCGCTCGGCGCGATCCAGGCGGTCCGCGCGCTGGGCCGCCGGGTGCCGGACGACGTCGCCGTGACCGGCTTCGACGACCTGCCGCTGGCGGCCTTCAGCGGGCCGACGCTGACCACGGCGACGCACCCGGTCGAGCAGATCGCCGCCCGGGCTGCGGGCAGCCTGATCGACCGGGACCGCACCCCGGTCACCCTGTTCCCCTCCGAGCTGGTGGTCCGGCAGAGCGCCTGAGCGGGGCGTTCAGCTCGCGGCGGGGTACCGCGAGTGCTCGGGGAAGTTGCCGTACAGCAGCTCGTTCTCCGCGCCCTGGGTGACCGCCTGCACCAACAGCTCGCCACCGACGAAGCAGCCCAGCCAGGAGGCGCCGCGGCCACCGAACGGCTCGGCCCGGTCACCACGGGAGCGGGGCTTGTTGATCCCGACCTTGAACGCCTGCACCTCCCGGGCCAGCCGGCGGGCCTTGTCCTCGTCGTCGCAGGCCAGGCTGGCGACCAGCGCGCCGTTGGAGGCGTTCATCTGGGCCAGCAGCTCCGCCTCGGAGTCGACGACGACGATCGTGTCGATCGGCCCGAACGGCTCGGCGTGCATGAGGGAGCTGGCGCCGGCGGGGGACAGCAGCGCGGCCGGCGCGACGTAGGCCGAGGTGTCCTGGCCGGTGATGAACCGGCCGTCGGAGACGCTGCCCCGGTACAGCGGCACCGCGCCCCGGTGCATCGCGTCGGAGACCTGGCGGCCGAGCTCCTGGGCCTTGGCCGCGCTGATCACCGGCCCGAAGTCCAGCGTCGGGAGGTCGTCGCCGTCGGCCTCGACGGCCAGCGGGTGCCCGAAGCGCAGCGACTGCACGACCGGCAGGTAGGTGGCCAGGAACTGGTCGACGAGCTCGCGCTGGACGACGTAGCGCGGGTAGGCGGTGCACCGCTGCTTGCCGTACTCGAAGCCCTTCTTGAGGTGCGCGGCCAGCCCGGCCCAGTCGGAGAACTCCCAGATCCCCCAGGCGTTGAGCCCCTCCTGCTCGAGCATGTGCCGCTTGCCGGTGTCCAGCAGGTCGGCGGCGACCTTCCCGCCGTTGGAGCGGCCGCCGACGAAGGCCAGTGCGCCGATCTCCGGGGAGCGCACCAGCACGCTGGACAGCTCCGCCCCGCCGCCGGAGAGCAGGGTGACCGGAAGCCCCTCCCGGGCCATCAGCGCGTGGGCCAGGGTCAGGCAGGCCGCACCGCCCTGCGACGGCGTCTTGGCCAGCACCGCGTTGCCGGCGAGCAGCTGCACCAGCTCGGCGTGCACCAGCACCGACATCGGGTAGTTCCAGCTGGCGATGTTGGACACCGGTCCGGCCAGCGGAGCCCGGTCGCCGAGCATGGTGTCGATCTCCTCGACGTACCAGCGGACGCCGTCCAGCGCCCGGTCGACGTCGGCGCAGGCCAGCTTCCACGGCTTGCCGATCTCCCAGGCCAGCAGCAGCGCGAGCTCGTCGCGGGCGGCGGCCATCGCCTCGACGGCGGCGGTGACCCGGGCCTTGCGCTCGGCGAGCGGGGTCTGCGCCCACTCGCGGTGGGCGGCGGCCGCGGCCAGGACGGCGTGCTGCGCCTCGCCGGCCGACAGGCGGGGGAGGCCGATCAGCTTGGTGCCGTCGACCGGGGTGACCAGCGGCTCGGGGCTGCCGATCGGTCGCCAGGCGCCGTCCACGAGGTTGTGCAGCCGGTCGGTGCCGAACGCCTCGGGCGCGAGGTCTGCGGCACGGCCGAGGACCGCGGCCCACTCGGTGCCGGGCTTGACGTGCAGGGCGGGGGGCGACGACGAGGCAGCCATGGCGGCACTCTGCCAGTCGTCTTGGACGTCTGGAGAGTGAACTGGCTCACACGGGCTCCGGGATCGTTGCTCGACCGTGATCCAGCGGCCGGGCGACCCCCGGTGAGTCAGGGCACAGTGAGCCAGGCCACTGCCCTGGGACACGCGCCCTCGAACACGACGGAGGTAACCGATGCAACGACGCCGGCTCACCCTTCCCGCACTCCTCGCCGCATCCGCACTGACCCTGGCCGGCTGCGGCGGCGCCGAGGACGAGCCCACGACCGGGGGTGGTGGGGGGGACGACGCCGCCGCGGCGGACTACCCGACCGACGACATCACCCTGTACGTGCCCTACGCCGCGGGCGGCCCGACCGACCTGGCCGCACGGACGATCGGCGACTGCCTGTCCACGGAGTTCGGGCAGACCGTCGTGGTGGAGAACCGCGAGGGCGCCTCCGGGGCCATCGGCATGCAGGCGATGCTCGCCGGCGGCGCCGACGGCTACAGCCTGTCGCTGATCGCCGTCCCGGCCACCGCGACGAACCCGCTCCAGCAGGACGTCGGCTACACCAACGAGGACTACCTCCCGGTCGCCGCCGTCACCGAGATCCCCTCCGTCCTCGCGGTCGGCGCGGACTCCGAGTACGCCGACGCCGAGGCGTTCTTCCAGGCCGCCGAGGAGAACCCCGGCCAGCTCAACATCGGCGTCCCCGGGGCGACGACGTCCCAGGCGATGGAGGTGCAGCGGATGGCGGAGGAGTACGACGTCCAGCTGACCGCGGTGCCGTTCACCGGGAACGCCGAGATGACCACGGCGCTGCTCGGCGGCAACGTGGACGCCGTCTTCATCAACGCCTCGGAGGACGTGCTGGCGAACATCGAGGCCGGTGAGTTCGTGCCGCTGGCGGTGAGCCCGCCCGAGCAGGTCGACTACCTGGAGGGCGTGCCCACGCTGGCCGAGTCGGGCTTCCCGGAGCTGACCAACAGCGTGTCGGTGTTCGGTCTCGCGGCCCCGGCCGGCACGCCCGACGACGTCGTCACCACGCTGGAGGAGACGGTCAACGACTGCCTGGAGCAGCCCGAGGTGATGGAGCGGCTCGGCGAGCAGTACGTGCCCGACGAGTTCATCGGCACGGACGCCTTCGCCGACCGGATCGACGAGATCGTCGAGACGTACGGGCCGATCCTGCAGGAGTGAGCCCCGGTGGCCGGCGCGTCCGCAGCTGGGGACGGCGCCGGTCACCGCTCGCCTGGTGGCGGGCTGGGCAGCACCTCCTCGGCGGTGGCCAGGAACCCGGCCAGCACCGGGGAGGGGTCCTCCCGTCGCCAGGCCAGCGCGATCGGCACCCGCACGTCGACACCTCCCGCGATCGGGCGGAAGACCACCCCTTCCAGCTGGAGCCGCTCGGCCGAGGCGGGCATCAGCGTCACGCCGACCGCGGCTCCGACCAGGGCGACCACCGTGTGCGTGTCCGGGGCCTCCTGGACCACCCGCGGGGTGAACCCGGCGGAGAAGCAGGCGTGCACCGCGGCGTCGCGCAGCGCCGAGCCGTGCCGCGAGGGGTAGGTGACGAAGCCCTCGCCGGACAGGTCGGCCAGGTCCACGGCGTCCGCACCGGCGAGCGGGTGGTCCATCGGCAGCACGGCCATCAGCGGCTCGTTGAGGATGACCCGGCTGGCCAGCGGTCCGTCGGGCACCGGCGCCCGGAGGAACCCGACGTCGATCCGCCCGTCCAGCAGCGCGCTGACCTGGGCGCCGCTGAACACCGCCGGGTGCAGGTCCAGCCGCACCAGCGGGTAGCGCAGCCGGTAGGCGCGGGCCATCCGCGGGAGCAGTCGCCAGGTGATCGCACCGGTCACCCCGACCCGGATCTCACCGCGCGCGCCCCGCTCCGCCGCCAGCACCGACTCCCGCGCCCGGTCGACCTCGGCCAGCACCCGGTGCACGTGCTCCAGGAACACCACGCCCGCCGCGGTCAGTCGCACCTGCCGGGTGGTCCGCTCCAACAGCAGCGTGCCGACGTCCTGCTCGAGCTGCTTGATCTGCTGGCTGAGCGCCGGCTGGGCAGTGTGCAGCCGGAGCGCCGCCCGCCCGAAGTGCAGCTCCTCGGCCACGGCGGCGAACGCACGCAGGTGTCGCAGCTCCATCGAACCCCTCCGCCACTCATGCACAGCCGCTCTCGATCAGCGGGTCATTCCGTATTGGACCACTCTCAAAGCCGGCCCTAGTGTCCTGGCTCACACGCGGCGTCAACGAGGACGAGGTGAGCACGTGCACGGCTCGACATCTGCGTCCCGCGCCCCCACCGAGGGGACGGCGGACCGGGGGCACCGATGGCGCCAGCTGCACCGGATCGCGCCCCTGCTGCTCCTCGCCTTCGGGGTGGCCGCGGTCATCGGCTCCCGCCGGCTGGGCCTCGGGGAGCTCACGGCCCCGGGGCCGGGGCTGTGGCCCTTCATCGTCTCGGTGCTGCTGACCGGCACCGCAGCCGTGCTGGTCTTCATCGACTCGGCCGAGGACTACGAGCGGTGGACCGGCGGCACGGTGCGGATCATCGCCGGGCTGGTCAGCCTCGGGGTCTTCATCCTGCTGTTCCAGGCCTTCGGCTTCGTCGTCTCGGCGTTCCTGATGCTCGTGCTGTGGCTGCGGGTCTTCGGCGGCGAGTCCTGGCGGTGGACGCTGGGGCTGGCCGTCAGCGGCACGGCCGTGATGTACCTGCTGTTCGTCGAGCTGCTCGGCGTGCCCTTCCCCGACGGCCTCGTCGACACCGTGATCGGGGGCTGACGTGGACAGCTGGGACGGCATCCTCCAGGGCTTCTCCGTTGCCCTGACCCCGACCAACCTGCTGTACGTGTTCTTCGGCGTGCTGATCGGCACCGTCATCGGGGTGCTGCCCGGCCTCGGGCCCACGGCGTCGATCGCCCTGCTGCTGCCGATCACCTACACGGTCGAGCCGGTGACCGCGGTCATCCTGCTGGCCGGCATCTACTACGGCTCGATGTACGGCGGCACGATCACCTCGGTGCTGCTGCGGCTGCCCGGTGAGGCGGCGTCGGTGGTGACCACCTTCGACGGCTACCAGATGGCCAAGCAGGGCCGGGCCGGGCCGGCGCTGGGCATCGCCGCCATCGGCTCGTACATCGGCGGCACGGTCTCCGTTATCGGGATGATCCTGCTGGCGCCCCCACTGGCCGACCTGGCGGTCTCCTTCGGGCCACCGGAGTACGTCGCGCTGACCATCCTGGGCATCCTGCTGGTCACCTACCTGGGCACCGGCTCGGTGCTGAAGAGCCTGTGCATGGCCGCCCTGGGGCTGCTGCTCGCCACGGTCGGCCTGGACCCGATCACCGGTACGGCGCGCTTCACCTTCGGCGAGGTGGCACTGTTCAACGGCCTGGACTTCGTCGCGGTGGCGATGGGCCTGTTCGGTGTCGGGGAGATCCTGCACAGCCTCGAACGCACCGACAAGGTCCAGGCGGTCACCTCCAAGATCAAGGGCATCTGGCCGACCCGGAAGGACTTCCGCGACTCCTCCGGCGCGATCGGCCGCGGCTCGCTGCTCGGTTTCGTGATCGGGGTGCTGCCCGGCGGCGGCGGGGTTGTCTCCTCGCTGGCCTCCTACGCGATGGAGAAGCGCCGGGCCAAGGACCCGAGCCGTTTCGGCAAGGGCGCCATCGAGGGGGTCGCCGGCCCGGAGACGGCGAACAACGCCTCCTCCACCTCGGCGTTCATCCCGCTGCTCACCCTGGGCATCCCGCCCAACGTGGTGCTGGCGCTGATCTTCGGCGCCCTGATCCAGCAGAACATCACCCCGGGGCCGCAGCTGATCGAGCAGGAGCCGGAGATCTTCTGGGGCGTCATCGCCTCGATGGTGATCGGGAACCTGATGCTGCTGGCGCTGAACATCCCGCTGGTCGGGATCTTCGTCCAGATGCTCCGGGTGCGGGCCGGCATCCTCGCCGCGTTCGCGCTGCTGGTCACCATGGTCGGCGTCTTCTCGGTCAACAACAACGCGTTCGACATGTGGGTCGTGCTCGGCTTCGGGATCATCGGCTGGCTGATGAAGAAGACCGGCTTCGAGCCGGGCCCGCTGGTGCTCGCCTTCGTGCTCGGGTCGATCCTCGAGCGGGCGTTCCGGCAGTCGATGCTGCTCTCCGGCGGCGATCTCGACATCTTCGTCACCCGCCCGATCTCCGGCGGCATGTTCGCCTTCATGGCGTTGATCATCATCGTCAGCGCGATCATGAGCCGGCGGCGCAAGGCGGTCTTCGGCCGGGTCGACCCCGCCGACGTCGACGAGACCGACGAGTCGGCCCCGGACGCCGACCGACAGGTGGCCGCCGAGGGCAGCCCCGGCGCCGACTCGACCACCGACACCGCCGCTGACACCCCCACCGACGGCCCCTCGGGGTCCGCCTCCACCACCCCAGGAGAACGATGACCACGCGCCGCACCCTCGCTGTCCTGCTCGTCACCGGCGTCGCACTGACCGGCTGCGGCGGCGCGGAGGAGACCACCGAGGCCGGCGGGTCCGCGGACGGGTACCCGACCGACGACATCCGGCTGCTGGTGCCCTACACGGCCGGCGGCCCGACCGACATCGCCGCCAGGGCGCTGGCGCTGCACATGGAGGGCGAACTCGACCAGAGCGTCGTCGTGGAGAACGCGCCCGGGGCCTCGGGGGCGACCGCCTACCAGCAGCTCATCAACGCCGAGGCCGACGGCTACACGCTGTCGATGACGGCGCTGCCCACGGCGGTGCTCAACTACCTGTCCAACGAGGTCGGCTACACCCGGGAGGACTTCGCGCCGGTCGGCGTGGTCACCCAGGTGCCCTCGGGGATCCTCGTCCCGGCCGACTCGCCGTACCAGTCGCTCGAAGACCTCTTCGACGCCGCCCGGGAGGACCCCCAGGCGGTCACCGTCGGCACGCCGGGGGCCACCAACACCCACGCCGCGGAGACCCAGCGGATCACCGCGCTCTACGACGTCCCGCTCACCGTGGTGCCGTTCAACGGCAACGCGGAGGTGCAGACCGCACTGCTGGGCGAGAACGTCACCGCAGGCTTCGCCAACCTGTCCCAGGACATCCTGCCCGCGATCGAGTCCGGCGATCTCCGGGTGCTGGCCGTCGGCAGCCCGGAGCCGCTGCCCTACGTGGACGCCCCCACCTTCGTCGAGCTCGGCTACCCCGAGCTGGTGCAGAGCACCACGACCTTCGGGGTCATCGCCCCGGCCGGCACGCCGGAGGAGGTGGTGCAGACGCTGGAGGACACGCTGCGCAGCGCGACGGAGGACCCCCAGGTCGTCGAGGCGCTGGACGAGCGCTACGTGCCGGAGGAGTTCATCGGCGCGGACGGGCTGGGCGAGCTGTTCGTCGAGACCGAGGAGACGTTCGGCGATGTCCTCGGCGACTGAGGTCGTGCCGCGGGCGACCGGCGTGCGCACCGGCGCCGACGACCTGGTCGCCGCCCTGCAGGAACTGGGCGTGGAGATCGCCTTCGGCCTGCCCGGGGTGCACAACCTGGCGATCTGGGAGGCGGCGGCCGCCGCAGGGCTGCGGCTGATCGGGGTGCGGCACGAGCAGACCGCGGTCTACGCCGCCGACGGGTACGCCCGCGCCACCGGCCGGCTGGGCGTCGCCGTCGTCACGACCGGCCCCGGGGCGGCCAACACCCTGGGCGCCACCGGTGAGGCGATGGCGTCGGGCGTGCCGGTGCTGGTGGTCGCCACCGACATCCCCAGCACGCTGCGCCGCCCCGGCGTCCACCGGGGCGTGCTGCACGAGACCCGGGACCAGGGTGCGATGTTCGCCCCGGTCACCAAGACGACGGTCACCTGCGACGCAGCCGATCAGCTGGCGGCGGAGACGGTGCGGGCGGGCGCGATCGCGCTGACCCCCGCCACCGGCCCGGTGTACCTGGGGGTGCCGACCGACCTGCTCAGCGCCCCCGTGGACGGCGACCGGCCGGCCGCCCCGACCGTCCCGCCACCGGCTCCCGCTCCCGAGGCGGACGTCGCCCGCGCGCTGGAGCTGCTGGCCGCCGCCCGACGTCCGCTGCTCTGGGTGGGTGGCGGTGCGCTCCGCAGCGGCGCCGGTGAGGTGCTGGGCCGGCTCGCCGAGCAGCTCGCCGCACCGGTGGTCACCACCTACAACGCCCGCGGCGTGCTCCCGCCCGACCACCCGTGCCTGGCACCGGGCCTGGCCCACGTGCCCGACATCGGGGCGCTGTGGGACGACGCCGACCTGGTGGTCGCCGTCGGCAGCGACCTCGACGGTCTGTCCACGCAGAACTGGGCGATGCCCCAGCCGGCCACCCTGCTGGCGGTGAACGTCGACGCCGCCGACGCGAGCAAGAACTACCCGGCCGACCTCACCCTGGTCGGCGACGCCACCGCGGTGGTCGGCCAGCTCCTCGACGGCGCCCCCCAGCGCGAGGGCCTGCCCGAGCTGCGGGCACGGCTGGCCCGCCTGGGCAGCCGGGTGCGCGAACTGGTGGCGGCCGACGAGCCGCAGGCCGCCCAGCTGCTCGACGTCCTGGACCGGGTGGCCGTGCCGGACGGGGTGCTGGTGGCCGACATGTGCATCGCCGGCTACTGGGTCGCGGCCTTCGGGCGGATCCCCGGTCCGCGCCGGCTGGCCTTCCCGATGGGCTGGGGGACGCTCGGCTACGCCTTCCCGGCGGCGCTGGGTGCGGCGCTGGCCGGGCAGGGCCGCACCCTGGCCCTGGTGGGCGACGGCGGTTTCCTCTTCGCCTGCGGCGAGCTCGCGACGGTCGCCCAGGAGCAGCCGGAGCTGACCGTGGTGATCGTCGACGACGGCGGCTACGGGATGCTCCGCTTCGACCAGGTGCACAGCGGGACACCGACCCGCGGCGTCGACCTGGTCACCCCGGACTTCGTCGCCCTGGCCCGCTCCTTCGGCGTCCCCGCCGAGTCCGTCGACGGCTTCGGGCCGGAGTTCGAGCGGCAGCTGACCGCGGCCCTGGCGGCGACCGGCCCGAACGTGCTGGTGGTCCGGGCCGCCCTCACCCCGCCGCCGTCGACGTCCCCGCGCTGGTACCGGCGTCAGGGTCCGCAGTGATCGACAAGCGGGTGGCGACCCTCGCCGACGCCGTCGCCGGGATCTCCGACGGCGCCACGGTGCTGGTCGGGGGCTTCGGGGACTCCGGCGTCCCGGTGGAGCTGGTGCACGCCCTGCTCGACCAGGGCGCCCGGGACCTGACCGTGGTCACCAACAACGCCGGGGCGGGGGAGAGCGACGTCGCGGCGCTGATCCGGGAGCGCCGGGTCCGCCGGATCGTGTGCTCCTACCCCCGGTCGATGGGCTCGATCTGGTTCGAGGAGCTGTGGCGGGCCGGAGAGATCGGGCTGGAGCTGGTGCCCCAGGGGACGCTCAGCGAGCGGATGCGGGCCGCCGGCGCCGGGCTGGGCGGCTTCTTCACCCCGACCGGCGCGGACACCCTGCTGGCCGAGGGCAAGGAGGTGCGCACCATCGGTGGGCGCCCGCACGTGTTCGAGCACCCGCTGCCCGGCGACGTCGCGCTGGTCAAGGCACACCGGGCCGACCGGTGGGGCAACCTGGTCTACCGCAAGGCGGCCCGCAACTACGGCCCCACCATGGCCACCGCAGCGACGCTGACGGTGGTGCAGGTCGAGGAGTTCGTCGAACTCGGCGACCTGGACCCGGAGACGGTGGTCACCCCCGGGATCTTCGTGGACCGGGTCGTGCAGGTGGCGGCGTCGTGATCGACCCGCTGAGCGACGTCGCGGTGGCCCGCCGGGTGGCCCAGGACATCCCGGACGGCGCCTACGTGAACCTGGGGATCGGCATGCCGATCCTGGTCGGCGACGTGGTCGGCCCGGACAAGGAGATCGTCTACCACAGCGAGAACGGGATCCTGGGGATGGGACCGGCCCCGGCACCCGGCGAGGAGGACCGGGAGCTGATCAACGCGGGCAAGCAGCCGGTCACCCTGCTGCCCGGGGGCTCCTACTTCCACCACACCGACGCCTTCGTGATGATGCGCGGCGGGCACATCGACATCTCCGTGCTCGGCGCCTTCCAGGTCTCCGAGGGCGGGGACCTGGCCAACTGGATCACCGACGTCGCCACCATGCCGCCCGCGGTCGGCGGGGCGATGGACCTGGCCGTGGGCGCCCGACGGGTGCTGGTGATGACCACGCACACCACCCGGGACGGCCGGCCCAAGCTGCTGCCCCGGTGCACCTACCCGCTCACCGCCGCGCGGGTGGTGGACCGGGTCTACACCGACCTGGCGGTCCTCGACGTCGGCCCCGACGGGTTCGTCGTCCGGGAGATGGCCCCCGGGCTGACCCGCGCGGAGCTGCAGTCGGTCACCGCCGCCCGGCTCACCTTCGCCGACGACATCGTCGAGCTCGACCCGCACTGACCGGCCCCACCCCACCACCGGAGGCAACGATGCCCCTGTCCCGCACCGCCCGCGCACTCGCCACCGTGACCACGCTCGGCCTGCTCACCGCCTGCGGTGGGGCGGAGGAGACGTCGTCCGGCTCCGCCGACTCGGCCGAGGAGTACCCGACCGAGGACATCCGGCTGCTGGTGCCCTACGGGGCCGGCGGGCCCACGGACCTGGCCGCCCGCGCCTACGGCGCCTCCCTGGAGGAGCAGCTGGGGCAGACGGTCGTGGTGGAGAACCTGCCCGGCGGCTCGGGTGCACTCGCGACCCAGGAGCTGATCGGGGCAGATCCCGACGGCCACACGCTCTCCCTGGCCACCGCTGGGACCCTGGTGGTGACCCCGCTGGCCAACGAGGTCGGCTACACCAAGGACGACGTGACGCCGATCGGGGTGATGACCGAGGTGCCCTCGGTGCTCGCCGTGGGTGCGGACTCGCCGTACGCCACCGCCGAGGACTTCTTCGCCGCCGCCCGCCAGCAGCCCGGCACGCTGAACGTCGGTACCCCCGGCGCTTCCACCCCGCAGGCGATCGAGCTGCAGCGGCTGGCCGAGGAGTACGACGTCGAGGTCACCGCCGTGCCGTTCAACGGCAACGCGGAGATGACCACCGCCCTGCTGGGCGGCAACGTCGACGCGGTGCTGATCAACGCCTCCTCCGACGTGACCGAGAACATCGACGCCGGCCAGTTCCGCCCGCTGGCGGTCTCCTCCGCGGAGCCGCTGTCCTGGCTGCCGGACACCCCCACGCTGGCCGAGTCCGGTTTCCCGGAGCTGACGCTGGCCGGATCGACGTTCGGCCTCATCGGGCCCGGCGAGCTGCCCGAGGAGATCGTCACCCAGCTGGAGGACGCGCTGCAGACGGCGTCCGAGGACCCGGCGGTCGTCGAGCAGATCGGCGAGGAGTACGTGCCGGAGGAGTTCCAGGGCGCGGAGGAGTTCCAAGAGCTGCTCGACCGCACCCAGGAGGTCTACGAGCCGATCCTCGGCGGCTGACCGCCGTCCCCTCCGGGGGTCGATCCGATGGGCGGGGCGCGACACGATCGTGGCCCGCCGCGCCCGCCTGCTTTCGTTCGACGCGATCACGGTTTCGGATCATCTTCACTTGTTGACGTTCAGTTTCGTTCTCCTTAGCTTTGCGGCCTGCATCACAACGCTCCACCCACTCGCCGCTGACGCCGAGGAAGGAACGACCCGTGACCTCACTCGACGAGTTCGCCCGTTCCCGGGCGATCCTCGAGCAGCTCGACAGCCACGGCCGTGTGCTCGTGGCCAGCCTGGCCGACCAGCTGGGCGTGTCCACGGTCACGATCCGCAAGGACCTCGAGGCGCTGGAGCAGCGGTCGGTGCTGCGCCGGGTCCGCGGTGGGGCGGTCCCGGCCGCGGTCTCCGACGAGGGCTCGTTCGAGAGCCGGCTGCGGCACCGGCGGGCCGAGAAGGAGGCGATCGCCGACGCGGTCGCCCCGCTGGTCCGGGACGGCGACGTGATCGCCCTCGACTCCTCCAGCACCTGTCACTACCTGGCCCAGCAGCTGCTCGACCGTCGCGGGCTCGTCGTCGTGACCAACAGCTTGCCCACGGCCACCCTGCTCTCCGAGCGCACCGACGCGAACGTGCTGCTCCCCGGCGGGGTCGTCCGCCGCTCCGCCCGCTCGCTGGTCGGGCTGGTCGGCGACGTCCTCGCCGGCCGCGGCCGGATCGACCGCGGCTTCCTCGGCGGCCACGGCATCTCCGTCGAGCACGGGCTGCTCGACCTGGCGAACGAGGAGGCCCAGGCCAAGAGCTACCTGGCCGACGCCTGCACCGAGGTCTACGGGCTCGTCGACTCCGCCAAGTTCGGGGGCTTCTCCATCCACCCGTGCGTGCCGATCGGCCGGCTGACCGCCGTCTACACCGATGACGGGGTGGACCCGGCCCAGGCCGCCGCGATCACGGCCGCCGGCGTCCCCGTGCACGCCGTGGCGATGGAGCGTCGGTCATGAGCGGCCGGCCGGGCACCGGCCAGACCGTCGCCGCCGTCGACCTGGGCGCCGAGAGCGGTCGGGTCGTCGCGGCCACCTTCGACGGACAGCGGCTGGACCTCGACGTCGTCGGCCGGTTCCCCAACGGGGCCCGCCCGGTGGACGGGGTGCTCCGCTGGGAGTTCGAGCGGCTGTGGGGACACGTCGAGGACCAGCTGGCCGCACTCGGGCAGGACCGGTCGATCGCCTCGGTCGGCGTGGACACCTGGGGCGTGGACTACGGCCTGCTGCGCGCCGACGGCACGCTGCTGGACGAGCCGACCTGCTACCGCGACCCCCGGCAGGTCCGGGCGATGGCCGAGGCCATCGGCATGGTCGGGCAGGAGGCCCTCTACGCCGCCACCGGCTGCCAGACCATGGAGATCAACGGGGTCTTCGCCCTGCTGGACGACGCCCACCACACCGACCGGCTGGCCGGTGCGGCGACGCTGCTGATGGTCCCGGACCTCTTCCACCACCGGCTCTCCGGCCTCCGCGCCACCGAGCACACCGCCGCCTCCACCTCCGGCATGTACGACACCGCGACCGGCAGGTGGGCGACCGGGCTGCTCGACGCCCTGCAGGTCCCCACCCACCTGCTGCCGGCGGTCGTGGCGCCGGGCACCGACGTCGGCCCGGTGGTCGGCCCGCTCGCCGAGGGGCCGCTGGCCGGCACCCGGGTCGTCGTCCCGACCGGCCACGACACGGCCGCGGCGGTGGTGGGCACCCCGTTCAGCGGCCCCGGTGGGCTCTTCATCTCCTCGGGCACCTGGTCCCTGATGGGGGTCGAGCGGGACGACGCCCTGGTGACGCCGGCGACGTCGGCCGCCAACCTCACCAACGAGGGCGGCTACGCCGGCACCGTCCGGCTGCTGCGCAACGTCATGGGGCTGTGGATCCTGCAGGAGTGCCGCCGGCAGTGGGCACGCGAGGGGGCCGACCTCAGCTACACCGACCTGGTCGAGCTGGCCACCGCCGAGCCGCCGCTGCGCAGCATCGTGAACCCCAACGCCACCGACTTCCTGGCCCCGGGCGACATGCCCAGCCGGTTGCGCGCCTACTGCGCGCGGCACGGTGACCCGGTGCCGGAGACGGTCGGCGCGGTCGTCCGCTGCGTGATCGACAGCCTGGCCCTGACCTACCGCGCCACGGCGGAGGACCTGGTGGCGGTGACCGGGCAGCCGGCGACCTCGATCAACGTCACCGGAGGCGGCTCGCAGAACGCCCTGCTGGCCCAGGCGACGGCCGACGCGACCGGCCTGCCCGTGCACTGCGGGCCCGTCGAGGCCACCGCACTGGGCAACGCCGGCGTCCAGCTGATCGCCCTGGGCGAGCTCGCCGACCTGGCCGATCTCCGCCGGGTCGTCGCCGCCTCGGGCCGGCTGCGCACGTACGAGCCGAGGTCGTCCTCCGCGTGGGACGACGCCGCGGCCCGGCTGCGGCAGCTGATGACCGCCGACGACCAGGCCCGCGGCCTCCGCGGCGGCTGATCCACGACTCCCGGGCAGGTGCCCGGTCCCCGCCTCTCTCCCGAGCGGCGGGCTCACCGCGGGGAACACCCCGCATCACGATGGAGTGAAGATGAGCGCAAGGCGTAACAGGGCCACGGTCGCCGTGGTCGGTGTCGGGATGGCCCTCACCCTTGCCGGGTGTGGCGAGGGCAGCGGCGGGTCCGCCGGCGGCAGCGGCGGATCCGGTGGTGGGGACGACATGCCCACGATCGCCTTCGTCCCCAAGTTGCAGGGCATCCCCTACTTCGAGGCGATGAACGCCGGCGGCGAGGCCGCCTGCGAGGAACTGGGCTGCGAGTGGCTGTACCAGGGCCCGGTCGAGGCGGATGCTGCCGCTCAGGCCGACATCGTCCGTTCCTTCATCCAGCAGGACGTCGACGTGCTCTTCGTCGCGCCCAACGACCCCGACTCGATGGCCCCCCTGCTGCAGGAGGCCGCCGACGCCGGCATCGCGGTGGGCACCACCGACACCGACGCGCCGAACTCGGTCCGCGAGGTCTTCGTCAGCCAGGCCTCCACCGAGGGCATCGGCCAGACGCTGACCGACCAGATGGTCGAGGCGATGGGCGGCGCCGGCCGCTACGCCATCGTGTCCTGCGGTGAGACGGCGGAGAACCTGAACAGCTGGATCGAGGTCCAGCGGGAGTACACCGCGTCGGAGTACCCCGAGGTGGAGATCACCGAGGTCGTCTACGCCGGTGAGGACCAGGCCGCGGCCACCCAGATGGCCACCGACCTGATGAACTCCGACCCGACGCTGACCGGGCTGGTCGGCGAGTGCACCTCCTCGGCACCGGGCGTCGCCCAGGCCGTGCGGGACGCCGGCCGGATCGGCCAGGTCTCCACCGTCGGCCTCGGCACCCCCAACTCGATCGCCCCGTACCTGGAGGACGGTTCGGCCTCCTCCAGCGTGCTGTGGGACGTCGAGGCGCTGGGCTACCTCACCGTCTGGGCCGGCATGCAGCTGGCCGAGGGCGCCGAGTTCGAGGCGACCAACGACGTCAACTCCGACCTGTCCGCGGTCGAGTACGACGAGGAGACCAAGACCCTGCTCCTCGGCCCGCCGCTGGTCCTGACCACCGAGAACGTCGGCGAGTTCGACTACTGAGCCACCGAGCCCCGCTGCGGGCGGGCCGGCCGGCCCGCCCGCAGCACCCCTCCGCCACCCCCCTCGACCCGTGGAAGCCGTGAGGTCATGACCACTCCTCAGCCCAGCACCCCGAGCAGGGACCGGGCCACGCCCGCCCGCCTCTCGGTGTCCGGCGTCTCGAAGCGCTTCGGTGCGGTCCGGGCCATCCGGCACGCCGACATGGCCGTCCAGCCGGGCACGGTGCACGCCCTGGTCGGGGAGAACGGCGCCGGCAAGTCCACCCTGATCAAGATCCTCTCGGGCGCCGAGACCGCCGACGCCGGGACGATCACCTTCGACGGCGCACCGGTGTCCATCACCTCGACCCACGACGCGATGGCCCTCGGGATCGCGACCGTCTACCAGGAACCACAGCTGTTCGCCGAGCTGACCGTGTCCGAGAACGTCTTCACCGGCCGCGAGCTCACCCGCGGCGGCCGGGTCGACTGGGCCGCCCAGAACGCCAAGGTCGTCGAGCTGCTCGACCTGCTCGGCCTCCCTGCCCGGTACGCCACCGCCACCGTCGGCGGGCTCTCCATCGCCGAGCAGCAGCAGGTCTCCATCGCCAAGGCGCTGGCCGGCGACGCCAAGGTGCTGATCCTCGACGAGCCGTCCGCCATCCTGACCGACCGCGAGGTCGAGGTCCTGTTCAGCGTGGTGCGCCGGCTGACCGCCGCCGGCGTCTCGATCATCTACATCTCGCACCGCCTCGACGAGCTGTTCGTCATCGCCGACGAGGTCACCGTCATGCGGGACGGGCAGACCATCGGCACCCACCCGATCGCCGACCTCGACGTCCGCCAGATCGTCGAGCTGATGGTCGGCGGCATCCTGGACGACGCCCGGCCCGACCGCACCGTGCCCCCGGGAGACCCGCGGCTGGAGCTGCGCGGCCTCGGGCTCACCGGGCACTTCCACGACGTCGACGTCAGCATCCGGCCCGGTGAGATCGTCGCCCTCTACGGCCTGATCGGCTCCGGGGTGGCCGAGATCGGCGCCACCGTCTACGGGATGGCCCAGGCGACCGCCGGCACGATCCTCGTGGACGGGGAGGAAGTGCGGCCCCGCTCACCACGGGAGGCCAAGGACCTCGGCATCGCCCTGCTCCCGGCCAACCGCAAGCAGCAGGGGCTGTTCAGCTTCCAGCCCATCTCGTTCAACATCTCCGCCGGCCACCTGCCGCTGCTGTCCAAGCTGCGGGTCTGGGTCGACCGGCGCCGCGAACGCGAGGTCGCCCGGTCGATGATCAGCCGGTTGTCGGTGAAGACCCCGCACGAGCGGCAGCCCGTCTCCGCCCTCTCCGGCGGCAACGCCCAGAAGGTCGTGCTGGCCCGTCAGCTGGTCGACCGACCCCGCGTCCTGGTCCTCGCCGAGCCCACCCAGGGCGTGGACGTGGGCGCCAAGGAGGAGATCCACCGCATCATCACCCAGCTCGCCGACGAGGGGACCGCCGTGCTGATCGTCACCTCCGACCTCGCCGAGGCGATCCGGATCGCCGATCGCCTGCAGGTCGTCCGAGCCGGCACCACGACGACCGAGTTCGGCCCGGGCGCCACCCAGGTCGACGTGCTGGCCGCCGCGGCCGGCGCCGAGGAAGACCAGGAGGTCACGGCGTGAGCAGCTCGACCCTCACCCCCGCCGGACGGCCGGACGGCGAACCGGCCGCTGCAGCGCCGGCGGACCGGGGCAGGCAGCGCCTCCTCCCGCCCCCGGTCACCGGGCAGGAGATGGTGCTGATCGTCGTCATCGCCCTGCTGTGGCTGGCCCTGAGCCTGGCCACCCCGGCGTTCTTCACCTCCGGTTCGATCGTCCCGCTGCTGGTCGGGATGACGCCGATCGCGCTGATCGGCGTGGGCATGACGATCGTGATCATCACCGGCGGCATCGACGTGTCGGTGGGCAGCATCGTGATGGTCTGCTCGGTGATCGTCGCCCAGACGATGGTCGGCAGCGGACTCCCGCTGCCGCTGGCCGTGCTGCTCGCGGTCGCCATCGGCGGCGTCCTCGGCCTGGTCAACGGCGTGCTGATCGCCTACGGCCGGGTGCACGCGATCATCATCACCTTCGGCACGCTGAACCTCTTCCGGTTCATCGGGCTGCAGGTGTTCGGCTCCTCGACCGTCGAGGGCATCCCCCGCACGCTGAACTTCTTCGGCCGTGGGGAGGCCGGGCGCACCCTGGGGATCCCGCACAGCTTCGTGATCATGCTGGTGATCGCCGCGCTGGCCTGGTGGTACCTGCGGCACACCGCCGGCGGGCGGCACTTCTACGCGATCGGCGGGGACTCCCAGGCCGCGCGGCTGGCCGGGATCTCGGTGCGCACCCGGGTGCTGATGGCCTACGTCGTCACCGGGCTGCTCGCCGGACTCGCCTCCTGCTTCGTGCTCGCCCAGGGCACCTCCAGCCTGGCGGCGAACGTCGGATCGGGTCTGGAGCTCGCCGTCATCGCCGCCGTCGTGATCGGCGGGACGTCGATCATCGGCGGCCGCGGCTCGGTGCTGGGCACCGTGCTCGGTGCGCTGCTGGTGCAGACGGTGGCCACCGGCGTCACCCAGCTGGGCTGGCGCTCTCAGCTGTCCGACCTCTTCGTCGGGCTCTTCATCCTCATCGCCGTCGGCGCCGACCTGATCCGCCAGCGCACCCGGAGGGCCTCGTGAGCACCCAGACCACGCCCGGAACAGAGCCCGCCGCGGACTCCGGCAGCACCGTCGCGGAGGTCGCCGGCCGCAAGGAGAGCCTGCCGGCCAAGGTGCTGCGCATCCTGCTCACCCAGCGGATCGCCCTGCTGGTGCTGCTGCTGGCCACCGTGCTGATCACCATGAGCCAGCTCAGCGCCAACAACTACCTGAGCGCGCCGTACAGCACCTCCTACCTGGCGGCGACGCTGATCAACGCCGTGCCCCTGGTGATGCTCGGGCTCGCCGAGCTGCTGGTGATCACCTCCGGCCGCGGCGGGATCGACCTCTCGGTCGGGGCGATCGTCTCGCTGACCGGCATGGTCTTCGGCTTCGCCTACGGCGAGTGGGGCTGGTCGCTGCCCGCGGCCCTGGTGCTCGCCGTCGTCTTCGGTGGGCTGTGCGGAGCGGTCAACGGCGGCCTGATCGCCTACCTCGGCTTCCCGGCCCTGATCACCACGCTGGCCACCTACTACGGCTTCAGCTCGCTGGCCCTCGTGGTCAACGACCAGCGACCGATCAACAGCCAGCCGGTCCAGGACCTGTACTCCACCGCCTCGGCGGTCTCCCTGCCCTTCCTGCCCGAGGCGTTCCCCCGCATCCCGCTGGGCGTGTTCACCTTCCTGATCCCGACCGCCCTCGTGGTGTGGCTGGTCCTGGCCCGCACCACCTACGGCCGGCGGCTGTACGCGATCGGCACCAACGACGTCGCCGCCGAGTGGACCGGCATCAACGTCGCCCGCACCCGGTTCACCGCCTACGTCGCCGCGGGGGCCATCTCCGGCCTGGTCGCGGTGGTCACCGTCGCGCAGTTCGCCTCCGCCCGCCCCGACTCCGGGGTGGCCGGCAACGGCATGGCGCTGCCGGCCATCACCATCGCCGTCCTCGGCGGGGTCGCCATCACCGGCGGCATCGGCCGGGTCGCCGGCGTGGTGCTGGCCACGCTGCTGATCGTCTGGCTGAACGCCGGGATCCTGCTGGCCGTCCCGGGCAACGCCGGCAGCCAGCTCCAGCTCTTCGCCCTGGGCGTCGTGCTCATCTTCGCCGCCCTGCTCAACGGCTTCTCGAACCGACGCTACGGAGGAACCTCATGACCGCCACCTGGGACCCGTCCCTGGTCAGCACCGAGCTCGTCCAGCTCACCCGGGCCCTGGGCGAGCCGGGCCGGGACCTGGCCATCCTCGCCGAGGGCAACACCTCGCAGCTGCTGGACGACGGCCGGGTGGTCGTCAAGGCCTCGGGGTCGGGCATGCGGGACGTCGACGCGGAGGACTTCGTCGTCGTCGACGTCGACCCGCTGGTCGCGCTGATCCGCGACCCGCGGAGCACCCAGGCCGACCTCACCGCGGCGCTGGACGCCGGCGAGCACGAGGGCCGGCGCCGGCGCGCCTCCATCGAGACGCTGGTGCACGTCGCCGCCCAGGCGTTCACCCCCACGCCGTTCGTCGGCCACACCCACCCGACCGCGGTGGTGGCCCTGCTGGCCAGCGTGCACGCGGCCACCGCGTACGACACCTACGTCTACTCCGACGAGGCGGTCGTGATCGGCCGGCCGTTGTTCGTGCCCTACGCCCAGCCGGGCGTCGAGCTCGGCCGGGTCTACCTGGAGGGCCTCACCCGGCACTGGGAGACCCACGGCGAGCTGCCGCAGCTGGTGCTGCTGGGCAACCACGGGATCGTGGTGAACGCCCCCAGCGCCGCCGGCGTGGAGGGCGTCTCGCAGATGGCCGTCAAGGGCGCCCAGGTGCGCTCGGCGGCCTACGCCATGGGCGGGGTGGTGCCGCTGCCGGCCGCGTCGGTGGAGACGTTCTTCGCCCGCGACGACATCGAGGAGCGGCGCCGGATCCTGGCCGGCGGCTCCCGATGACCCTCCCGCAGGACCTGCGGGCGGTCTTCCTGGACGTGGGCGGGCCCGTCTACGACGACGAGAACTTCGTCGTCGCCGTGCTGCAGGCGCTCGACGAGCTGCGGGCCGACCAGGGCCGCGGACCGGTGGACCGCAGCGTGTTCCGCGCCGTCTACGACCGGATCCGGGCCGAGCAGGGCGGCTCCCTGCGCCGCGCGCTGGCCACCGAGCTGCTGGGCGACCCGGAGCTGCGCGACGCCCTGCACGAGCGGACCCGGGCGCACTGGCACCACCCCGCGGGCACCCTGTACGCCGACGTGCTGCCGTTCCTGGCCCAGCTGCGCGGCCGGGTGACCGTCGGCGTGCTGGCCAACCAGGAGCGCGCCGTCGTCGACGCGCTCACCCGCGACGGGGTGGCCGACTCCGTGGACGTCTGGGGCGTCTCGGCCATCGTCGGACACGAGAAGCCCAGCCCCGAGCTGTTCACCTGGTGCCTGACGCAGGCCGGCGCCCGCCCGGAGCAGGCCGTGCACATCGGCAACCGGCTGGACACCGACGTCCGCCCCGCCGCGGCCCTGGGCCTGGGCACCGTCTGGGTGCTGCGCGGCGAGGCCCCCGACGAGCCGACCCCGGAGCAGCTGGCCGAGCCGGACCTCGCGGTCCGCAGCCTGGACGGCCTGGCAGCCCGGCTGCTGGCGGGCACGGCGGTCTGACCGTGGGCACCGACCCGACCGTCCTCGGCATCGACCTGGCCACCGCAGCGGTGCGGGTGGTCGCCGTGGACGCCGGCACCGGCCAGGTGCTGGCCACCGCCGACACCGCGCTGCCCGCGCCGGTCACCCCCCGGCCCGGCTGGGTGGAGCAGCGTCCCGAGCACGCCGCCGCCGCGCTGCGGTCGACGGCCGACGTGGTGTCTGCGCTGGGCCGCCGGGCCGCCGCCGTGTGCGCGCTGTCGGTCACCGGCACCTCCGGCACGGTGGTGGCCGCCGACGCCGCCGGACGGCCGGTCGGGCCGGCGCTGCTCTACTCCGACGACCGCGGCCGCGCGCTCACCGCTGCGCTGGCCGAGCGCACCGGCGCCCGTCTCGGCTCGGCCGGTACGGTCGGCCGGCTGCTGTGGCTCGCCGGCCAGCCGGAGACGGCGCCCGCCCCGGGCCGGCACTACCTGCACAGCGCCGACGTCGTGGTCGCCGCGCTGACCGGGCAGCTGGTCAGCGACACCTCCCACGCCCTCAAGGCCGGCATCGACCCCGCCGCCGCCCGCTGGCCGGAGCTGCTCGCGGACGGCGGCGTCCCGGCCGGCACGCTGCCTCCCCTGGTCCACCCGGGCGCGGTGATCGGCACCGTGCTGCCCGACGTCGCCGCCGGGCTGGGGCTGCCCCCCGGCGTGCTCGTGGTGGCCGGGATGACCGACGGCTGCACCGCGCAGGTCGCCGCCGGCGCCGTGCGCCCTGGCCAGACGATGGGCGTCCTCGGCACCACCCTGGTGCTCAAGGGCGTCAGCGACCACCGGATCGACGCCGGCCCGGTCTACTCGCACCTGGCCCCCGGCGGCCGCTGGTGGCCCGGCGGCGCCTCCAACTCCGGCGCCGGCGTCCTGACCGCCACCGGCGACCTGCCCGGTCTGGACGCCGCGGCCCTGGCCGACGGCCCGTCGCCGCTGGTCGCCTACCCGCTGCCCCCGCCGCCGCGCACCGGCGAGCGCTTCCCCTTCGCCGACCCCGACACGACCGGCTTCCTCGTCGACCCCCGGCGGCCGCCGGGACCTCCACCGTCGCCGGCGCAGCGCCACCGCGCGGAGCTGGACGGGGTGGCCTTCGTCGAGCGGCTGGGCCTGGACCGGCTCGCCGCGCTGGGCGTGCCCTCGACCGACCACCGGGTGGCCGGCGGCGGTAGCCGCTCCCTCCCGTGGCTGCAGGTCCGCGCCAGCACCCTGGCCCGCCCGGTGGCCCGGCCCCGCGACCCCAGCAGCGGCGTCGGCGCCGCGCTGCTGGCCGCGACCGGCTGGACCGCGACCACGCGGACCGAGGACCTCGGCGACCTGCTGGCCGAGGTCGTCGCCCGCGCCGTCCACCCCGACCTCGTCGTCGACCCCGACCCGGCCGAGGTGCCGCAGCTGGAGGAGGGCTACCAGCGGTTCCTGGCCGAGCTCCGCCGCCGCGCCCTCCTGCCCGCCGCCGGCGCGGCATGACCACCCCGGATCAGCACCAGCGGCAGCCCGGCTGCCAGAACGGAGACCCCGTCCCATGAGCGACACCGACCTGCCCGAGGGCGTCCGCGAGCTGCTCGAGCGGTCGCACCGCTACGGCAGCGACCCGACCGTGACCAACTACGGCGGCGGCAACACGTCGGTCAAGGTCACGGTCCCCAGCCCGGCCACCGGCAAGGACGTCGAGCTGGTCTACGTGAAGGGCTCCGGCGGCGACCTGGGCACCCTGCGCGCGGAAGGGCTCGCCGTCCTGCGGCGGGAGCCCTTCCTGGCCCTGGACGACGTCTACCGCGGCGTCGAGCACGAGGACGAGATGGTCGGCCTCTTCCCGCACGCCGCGTTCGGCACCGGCGGGGCGACCCCCTCGATCGACACCCCCATGCACGGCCTGGTGGACTGCCCGCACGTCGACCACCTGCACCCGGACTCGGTGACCGCGCTGGCCTGCGCGGCCGACGGTCCGGCCCTGGTGCAGGAGCTCTGGGGCGGCGCCGTGGCCTGGGTGCCGTGGAAGCGGCCCGGGTGGGAGCTCGGCCGGCAGGTGTCGCAGCTCGCCCAGGACCCGACCGTGATCGGCGCCGTGCTCGGCGGGCACGGGCTGACCAGCTGGGGCGCCACCTCGGCGGAGGCGCAGGAGCGGGCGCTGCGGATCATCGACGAGGCGGCCGAGTTCCTGGCCCGCCGGTCGGTACCCGAGCCGTTCGGTGCCGTGGTGCCCGACCGGGTGGCACTGCCGGAGGGGCAGCGGCGGGCCCGGGCGGCCGAGCTGTTCCCGTCGCTGCGCCGGATCGCCTCGGCGAGCAGCCGGCAGGTCGGGCACTTCACCGACTCCGACGTCGTCCTGGACTTCCTGTCCCGGGAGAAGCTGGCCGACCTGGTCGCGCTGGGCACCTCCTGCCCCGACCACTTCCTGCGCACCAAGATCCGGCCGATGGTGCTCGACGTCCCCGTCGACGCCCCGCTGGCCGACGTCGACGCGCGGCTGGCCGAGCTGCTGGCGGAGTACCAGGCGGAGTACAGCGCCTACTACCAGCGGCACGCACGCCCGGAGTCGCCCGCGATGCGCGGTTCTGCCCCCGCGATCGTGCTGGTGCCCGGCGTCGGCATGTTCTCCTTCGGCGCCGACCACCAGACCGCCCGGGTGGCCGGGGAGTACTACGTCAACGCGATCAACGTGATGCGCGGCGCCGAGGGCGTCTCCTCCTACGCACCGATCAGCGAGGCGGAGAAGTTCGCCGTCGAGTACTGGCAGCTGGAGGAGGACAAGCTCAAGCGCCGGCCGAAGCCGAAGGCACTGTCCGGCCGGGTCGCCCTGGTCACCGGCGGCGCGTCGGGCATCGGCCTGGCCACCGCCCGGCTGCTGCACGAGCACGGCGCCGACATCGTCATCGCCGACCTCGACCTGGCCCGCAGCGAGGAGGTGGCCACCGAGCTCGGTGGCCCGGACCGGGCCGTGGCGGTGCGGATGGACGTCTCCGACCCCGCTGCGGTCGCCGCCGCGGTGCAGGAGGCGGTGCTGCGGCTGGGCGGCATCGACATCGTGGTGAACAACGCCGGGTTCGTGAAGCCGGGCTCGCTGGAGGACACCACCCTCGACGACTGGGACGCCCAGTTCGCGGTGATGACCCGCGGCAGCTTCGTGGTCACCCAGGCCGCGGCCCGGGTGCTCCGCGGCCAGGGGCTGGGCGGCGACGTGATCAACATCTGCTCGAAGAACGCGGTCTTCGCCGGGCCGAACAACCTGGCGTACTCCTCGGCCAAGGCCGCGCAGGCCCACATGGTGCGGCTGCTGGCCACCGAACTGGGGGAGGACGGCATCCGGGTCAACGGCATCAACCCCGACGGCGTGGTCCGCGGCTCGGGGATCTTCGCCGGCGGCTGGGGCGCCTCCCGGGCGAAGACCTACGGCGTCGAGGAGGAGGACCTGGGCAAGTTCTACGCCCAGCGCACCGTGCTCAAGGAGGAGGTCCTCCCCGAGCACGTGGCCGGCGCCGTCCTCGCGCTGACCAACGGCACCCTCGCGGTGACGACCGGGCTGATCGTCCCGGTCGACTCCGGGGTCGCCGCGGCGTTCCTGCGCTGACCGTCAGGAGCCCGGCCTCCGGGCCGGGCTCCTGACCTGGCGAGGACGAGCTGACGCACCACCTGTCGCACGCCCCGGTCCCGGGGCACGAGGAAGGAGTCCCATGCCTGTCACCCACGGTGTCCACGCACTGGTCTGGACCGGGGGCTGGTCCCCGGAGGAGGCCCGCCGGGCCGTCGCCGCCAGCGCCGAGGCCGGGTACGACCTGATCGAGATCGCCCCGATCGACCCGACCGGGTACGACGCCGACCTGACCGCGCGGCTGCTGCAGGAGCACGGGCTGCAGGTGAGCGCCTCGCTGGGGCTCGGCGCGGACACCGACGTGTCCAGCGAGGACCCCGACACGGTGGCCCGTGGCCGGGAGCGGCTGGCCACCGCCCTCGGAGTGTTGCGGGACAGCGGCGGGACGACGTTGTGCGGGGTGCTCTACTCCAAGCTGGGCAAGTACGACGCGCCGGCGACCGAGCGCGGCCGGGCGAACTCCCAGGAGGCGATCGCCTGGCTGGCGGACAAGGCCGCCGCTTCGGGGATCACCCTCGCGCTGGAGTTCTGCAACCGGTACGAGACGAACGTCCTCAACACCACGCAGCAGACGCTGGAGTTCATCGCCGCCGTGGACCGGCCCAACGTCATGGCCCACCTCGACACGTACCACATGAACATCGAGGAGCACTCGTTCACCGAGGCGGTGCGGGCGGCCGCAGCGGCGGGGCGACTGGGCTACGTGCACGTCGGGGAGTCCCACCGCGGGGCCCTGGGCACCGGCTCGATCCCCTGGGCGGAGTTCTTCGGCGCCCTGGACGAGGTCGGTTACGACGGCATCGTGACGTTCGAGTCGTTCTCCTCCGAGGTCGTGCACCGGACGCTCTCCAACGACCTGGCGATCTGGCGCAACCTGTGGACCGACAACCACGCCCTGGCCCGGGACGCCCTGGCGTTCACCAAGGCCGGGCTGGCCGGGGCGGCGGCGCGGCGGGGCGCACCGGGGTGAGGCGCTGGCCGCCAGGAGCCCGGTAGCCGGGCCGGTCTCCTGGCGGGGCTCCTGGCCGCGTTCAGCGGGTGCGCCGGACCCGGTCCTCCGCGGCCTGCCACGCGGCCTCCTGGCACGGGGTGGGGTCGTGCCGGGCGACCTGCTGGGTGGCCCGCAGCAGCGTCCGGAGCGCGGCGAGCCCCCCGCTGAGCGCGCCCCCGGCGCGGGCCTGGACCAGCACGTTGCCCAGCGCCGCCGCCTCGACCGGGCCGGCCAGCACCGGCAGGCCGCAGGCGTCGGCGGTGAGCTGGCAGAGCAGCGTGTTGCGGGCGCCGCCGCCGACCAGGTGGACGACGTCCACCGACCGCCCGGACAGCTCGGCCGCCTGGCGGACCGTGCGCCGGTAGGCCAGCGCCAGGCTGTCCAGGATGCAGCGGACGGTGGCGGCCTGGCTCTGCGGCGGCGTCTGCCCGGTCTCCCGGCAGAGCTCCGCGATCCGGGCCGGCATGTCACCGGGCGGCAGGAAGCGGTCGTCGTCGCAGTCGACGACCGCGCCGAAGGCAGGCTCCCGGGCCGCGGCGTGCAGCAGTTCGGTGAGGTCGGCCGGCAGCCCGGCCGACTGCCAGGTGCGCAGCGACTCCTGCAGCAGCCACAGCCCCATCACGTTCCGCAGGTAACGGACCGTTCCGTCCACCCCGAGCTCGTTGGTGAACCCGGCCTCCCGGCTGGCCTCGGTGAGCACCGGGTCGGTCAGCTCCACGCCGACCAGCGACCAGGTGCCGCAGGAGACGTAGGCGAAGCGCTCGGACTCCGCCGGCAGCCCGACCACCGCGGAGGCGGTGTCGTGCGAGCCCACCGCCGTCACCGGCACCGGCCCGGTCAGCCCGGTCTCGGCGAGCACGTCACCGGTGAGCTCACCGAGCCGGTCCCCGGGGTGCCGCAACGGCGGGAACAGCTCGTGCGGGAGGCGGAGCCGGTCGATGAGGTCGGTCGACCACTGCCGGGTGGTGGCGTCCAGCAGCCCGGTGGTGGACGCGTTGGTGAGCTCGGCCCCGACGGCGCCGGTGAGCCAGTACGCCAGCAGGTCGGGGATCAGCAGCGCGTGCCGGGCCAGCCCGAAGCCGGCCAGCTGCCGCATCGCCGCGAGCTGGAAGACCGTGTTGAACGGCAGGTGCTGCAGGCCGTTGACCCGGTAGAGCTCGGCCGGGGACACCAGTTCGTGCACCCCGGGCACGGCGGTGGCGTGCCGGGCGTCCCGGTAGTGCACCGGGTTGCCGAGCAGCGCGCCGTCGCCGTCGAGCAGCCCGACGTCGACCGCCCAGCTGTCGATGCCGACGCCGTCCAGCGGCCCGACGTCCCGGCCGGCGTCCAGCAGGCCGTCGAGCACCCCGGCGTAGAGCGCCAGCACGTCCCAGTGCAGCGTGCCGGCGACCCGGACCGGCCGGTTGGCGAACCGGTTGACCTCGTGCAGCTCCAACCGCCCCGGGCCGACCCGCGCCGTCATCACCCGGCCACTGGAGGCCCCCAGGTCGACAGCGGCAAGCGTCAGCTCCCGACCCCCACCCCCCGCAGCGGCAGAAATGGCCATTTCTGTCGACTTCGTCAGCGGAGGAAGGCGGCGGCGACGCCGGAGTCGACCGGGACGTGCAGCCCGGTCGTCCGGGTGAGCTCGCCACCGGTCAGCGCGAAGACGGCGTCGGCGACGTGGTCGGGCAGCACCTCGCGCTTGAGCAGGGTGCGCTGGGCGTAGTACTTGCCCAGCTCCTCCTCCGGGACGCCGTAGACCGCGGCCCGCTTGGCGCCCCAGCCGCCGGCGAAGATCCCCGACCCGCGGACGACGCCGTCGGGGTTGATGCCGTTGACCCGGATCTGGTGCTCGCCGAGCTCGGCGGCCAGCAGCCGCACCTGGTGGGCCTGGTCGGCCTTGGTCGAGGAGTAGGCGATGTTGCTCGGGCCGGCGAAGACCGCGTTCTTGCTGGAGATGTAGACGACGTCGCCGCCCATGCCCTGCTCGATCATGATCCGGGCCGCCTCGCGGGAGACCAGGAACGAGCCCTTGGCCATCACGTCGTGCTGCAGGTCCCAGTCCTGCTCCGTGGTCTCCAGCAGCGGCTTGGAGATCGACAGCCCGGCGTTGTTGACCACCAGGTCGACCCCGCCGAAGGCCAGCACGGCCGCCCGGAACGCCGCGGCCACCGCCTCGGCGTCGCTGACGTCGGCCGCCACGCCCACCGCGACGTCGGCCGAGCCGATCTCCGCAGCGGCGTCGGTGGCCTTGGCCAGGTCCAGGTCGGCGACGACGACGCACGCACCCTCGGCGGCCAGCCGCTGGGCGATCGCCTTGCCGATCCCGCTCGCCGCGCCGGTGACCAGCGCGACCCGGGTGGCCAGCGGCTTGGGCTTCGGCATCCGGGCGAGCTTGGCCTCCTCCAGCGCCCAGTACTCGATCCGGAACTTCTCGCTCTCGTCGATCGGCGCGTAGGTGGAGACCGACTCGGCGCCGCGCATCACGTTGATCGCGTTGACGTAGAACTCACCGGCGACCCGGGCGGTCTGCTTGTTCGCACCGAAGCTGAACATGCCGACGCCGGGCACCAGCACGATCGCCGGGTCCGCGCCGCGCATGGCGGGGGAGTCCGGGCTCGCGTGCCGGGAGTAGTAGGCCGCGTAGTCGGCGCGGTAGGCCTCGTGCAGCTCCTTGAGCCGGGCGACGACGTCCTCGACCGGGGCGGACGCCGGCAGGTCGACCACCAGCGGGCGCACCTTGGTGCGCAGGAAGTGGTCGGGGCAGGAGGTGCCCAGCGCGGCCAACCGCGGGTGCTCGGCCGACGCCAGGAAGTCCAGCACGACGTCGGAGTCGGTGAGGTGCCCGACCTGTGGCTTGTCGGTCGAGGCCAGGCCGCGGACCACCGGGAAGAGGGCAGCCGCCTTCGCCCGGCGCTCGACCTCCGGCAGCGCCTCGTACCCGGGCAGCGGCGCACCGAAGGGCTGGGGGCGGCCGCGCTCGGCGAGGAACCGCTCCGCCGTCCGGATGATCTCCAGCGAGTTGGCCTCGCACTGCTCGCTGGTGTCGGCCCAGGCGGTGATGCCGTGGCCGCCCAGGACGGCGCCGATGGCCTGCGGGTTCTTCTCCGCGATCTCGGCGATGTCCAGGCCGAGCTGGAAGCCGGGACGGCGCCACGGCACCCAGGCCACGCGGTCGCCGAAGCACTCCCGGGTCAGCGCCTCGCCGTCGGCGGCGGTGGCCAGCGCGATGCCGGAGTCGGGGTGCAGGTGATCGACGTGGGCCGCGCGGACCAACCCGTGCATCGCGGTGTCGATGCTCGGCGCGGCTCCGCCGCGGCCGTGCAGGCAGTAGTCGAACGCGGCGACCATCTCGTCCTCGCGGTCGACGCCGGGGTAGACGTCGACCAGCGAGCGCAGCCGGTCCAGCCGGAGCACGGCCAGGCCGGGCTCCTTCAGCGTGCCCAGGTCGCCGCCGGAGCCCTTCACCCAGAGCAGCTCGACCGGCTGCCCGGTCACCGGGTCGGTCTCGGTGCCGGCGGCGGAGGTGTTGCCGCCGGCGTAGTTGGTGTTGCGCGGGTCCTCGCCCAGCCGGTTGGAGCGGGCGAGCAGGTCACTGACCACGGGGTTCGTCATCTCGTCGTCCTCCAGTTCTTCAGGCGCCCCAGGAGGCCTGCTGGCCTCCGACGCGCTCGGTGGCGATCCGCTCCTGGTGCCCGGAGGCGGTGTAGGCCCGGTAGGGGTCGGCGGGCAGGCCCTGGGACTCGCGCAGCTCGGCGAGCAGTGGGCGGACGTCGGTGTTGTAGGCGTCCATCAGCGCGCCGTTCGCGCCGAGCACGTCCCCGCTGCGCTGCGCCGTCCGCAGCGCCTCGCGGTCGACCAGCAGCGCCTTGGCGGTGGCCTCCTGGACGTTCATCACCGAGCGGATCTGGCCGGGGATCTTCGGCTCGATGTTGTGGCACTGGTCGAGCATGAAGTTGACGCCGGAGTCCGGGCGGAGCGCGTCGGCCCGGACGATCTCGTTCATGATCCGGAACAGCTGGAACGGGTCGGCCGCGCCCACGATCAGGTCGTCGTCCCCGTAGAAGCGGGAGTTGAAGTCGAAGGCACCGAGCCGGCCGACCCGCAGCAGCTGGGCGACGATGAACTCGATGTTGGTGTTCGGCGCGTGGTGGCCGGTGTCCAGCACGACCTTCGCCTGCTCGCCGAGGGCCAGGCAGTGCAGCAGCGAGGTGCCCCAGTCGGGGATGTCCATCGTGTAGAAGTACGGCTCGTAGAACTTGTACTCCAGGATCAGCCGGTGCTCGGGGTCCAGCTCGGCGTAGATCTGCTGCAGTGACTCCGCGAGCCGCTCCTGGCGGTCGGTGATGTCGTCCTGGCCCGGGTAGTTGGTGCCGTCGGGCAGCCAGATCTTCAGGTCGGTGGAGCCGGTGGCCCGCATGACGTCGATGCACTGCACGTGGTGGGCCACGGCCTTGGCCCGCACGGCCGGGTCGGCGTGGGTGAGCGACCCGAGCTTGTACTCGTCGGCCTGGAACAGGTTCGAGTTGATCGCGCCGATGGAGACGCCCTCGTCGGTGGCGTGCTGGGCGAGCTTCCCGAAGTCGTCGACCAGGTCCCACGGGATGTGCAGCGAGACCCGGGGGGCGGCGCCGGTGTGCCGGTGCACCTGGGCGGCGTCGCTGATCTTCTCGAACGGGTCACGCGGGACGCCGGGGGTGCTGAAGACCTTGAACCGGGTGCCGGCGTTGCCGAACGCCCAGGAGGGCAGCTCGATGGTCTGCTCGGCGAGGGCGGCGAGCGCCTGGGCGCGCAAGTCGGTGGTCACGGGGTCTCTCCGTTCGTCGTGGTGTGTTCCCCGGCGGCCCGCAGCTGGGCGTCGAGGTCGAAGACGAGGTCGAGCGAGGACTTGCCGCGGCCGTCCCCGGTCTCGAAGAAGGGGGCCATCTCGGTCTCCCAGCGGGCGCTGACCGCGGCGGCGTCCACGGCGGCCTGCGCGGCGTCGAGGTCGTCGGTCAGCACGGTGCCGACGAGCAGTCCGTCGTCGCGCAGGAAGAGCTGGTAATCACGCCAGCCGGCGTCGCGCAGCGCACGGAGCATCTCCGGCCAGACGGCGGCGTGCCGTTCGCGGTACTCGTCGAGCCGGTCGGGCCGGACCTGCAGGGTGAAGCAGACGCGGGGCACGACCCCTCCTCGCTGAAACGATTCACAAGGTGCTGTGAGCCACAGTAGGATGCTGCGTGCGAGCGGTCAACGGGCCGGCCGGGAACCGAGGGGGCAGCGCTGACCGCCAGCATCCGCGACGTCGCCGTCCACGCCGGGGTCTCGGTCGGCACGGTCAGCAACGTCCTCAACCGGCCCGACACCGTCAGCCCCGGGACCCGCGAGCGGGTGGTCACCGCCATCACCGCGCTGGGCTTCGTGCGCAACGAGTCGGCCCGGCACCTCCGCGCCGGCCGGAGCCGCACGATCGGGCTGGTGGTGCTGGACATCGCCAACCCGTTCTTCACCGACGTCGCCCGCGGGGTCGAGGAGGTGGCCAACGCGCAGGGGCTGTCGGTCATCCTGTGCAACTCCGACGGCCGGCCGGCCAAGGAGGCCGCCCACCTGGACGTGCTCACCGAGCAACGGGTGCGGGGCGTCGTCCTCACCCCCACCGCGGAGCTCTCCCCGCAGATCGAGACGCTGCGGCAACGAGGCGTCCCGGTCGTGCTGCTCGACCGCCGCGCACCCGGCCCCGACCAGTGCGCCGTGGCCGTCGACGACGTCCTCGGCGGCCGGCTGGCCGCCGACCACCTGCTCGAGCGCAGGCACCGCCGGATCGCCTTCATCGGCGGCCCCACGGGGCTGCCCCAGCTGCAGGAGCGCTACCAGGGGGTCGTCGCCGCCGTCCGCGAGGGCACCGGGTCCGACGACGCGCTCGCCGTGATCACCCCCGAGACGCTCACCGTCGCCGGTGGCCGCGAGGCCGCGTCCCGCATCATCGGACTGCCGGCCGGGCAGCGCCCCACCGCCGCCGTCTGCGCGAACGACCTGCTGGCGATGGGGGTGCTCCAGGAGATGGTGCGCCACCAGGTCCGGGTGCCCGACGACTTCGCCATCGTCGGCTACGACGACATCGACTACGCCGCGGCCGCCGCCGTCCCGTTGACCTCGGTCCGCAAGCCCCGCCAGGAACTCGGTCGCCGCGCGGCGGAGCTGCTGCTGGACGAGGCTGCAGCCGAGGGCCACCAGCACGACCAACCCGTCTTCGAGCCGATGCTCGTCGTCCGCGAGTCCAGTGCGGTCCGGCGACTCCGCCCGACCGTCGCGAGCTGAGAGGAGGAGCCGCCCGTGAAGGTCGCGCTCTTCGCCACCTGCCTGGTGGACACCCTGACCCCCTCGGTGGCCCGGGCCACCGCCACGCTGCTGCAGCGGCTCGGACACGAGGTCGTGGTCCCGCCGGGGCAGTCCTGCTGCGGACAGATGCACGTCAACACCGGGTACCGCCGGGAGGCGGTCCCGATCGTCGCCAACCACGTGCGGGCCTTCGCCGGGGCCGAGGCGATCGTGGCGCCGTCGGGGTCCTGCGTGGCCTCGATCCATCACCAGCAGGCCGCCGTCGCCCGCCGGGCCGGCGAGCACCGGCTGGCCGACGAGGCGGAGGAGCTGGCCGGGCGCACCTACGAGCTGTCGCAGTTCCTGGTCGACGTGCTGAGGGTGACCGACGTCGGCGCCTACTACCCGCACCGGGTCACCTACCACCCGACCTGCCACTCGTTGCGGCTGCTGAAGGTGGGCGACCGGCCCTACCAGCTGCTGCGGGCGGTGCGCGGGCTGGACCTGGTCGAGCTGCCCGGCGCCGAGCAGTGCTGCGGCTTCGGCGGCACGTTCGCGGTGAAGAACGCCGACACCTCGACCGCGATGCTCACCGACAAGATGGCCAACGTCCTCGGCACGCACGCCGAGGTCTGCACCGCGGGGGACGCCTCCTGCCTGATGCACATCGGCGGCGGCCTCTCCCGGCTCCGGGCCGGCACCCGCACGGTGCACCTGGCCGAGATCCTCGCCTCGACGGAGGAAGCCGTGACCCCCGACCAGCAGACCCGTCCAGCAGTCGCCCGCCCCACCACCCCGACGGTGTCGGCATGACCGCCACCGTGCCCCCGAAGGCGCCCACGTTCCTCGGCCTCCCGACCGCCCCCCGCGGCGTGGGCCACCTGCGCGGCGACCAGTCCTTCCCGGACGCCGCCCGGGGCGCGCTGCGCGACGGCCAGCTGCGGGCCAACCTCGGCCACGCCACCAGCACGATCCGCGGCAAGCGGGCCAAGGTGGTCGACGAGCTGCCCGACTGGGCGCAGCTGCGTGAGGCCGGCCGGGCGCTGAAGGCCGCGACCATGGCCCGGCTCGACGAGCACCTCGAGGAGCTGGAGCGCCAGGTCACCGCCCGCGGCGGCGTCGTCCACTGGGCCCGGGACGCGAACGAGGCCAACGAGATCGTCACCCGGCTGGTGCAGGCCACCGGGACGTCCGAGGTGGTCAAGGTCAAGTCGATGGCCACCCAGGAGATCGGCCTGAACGAGGCGCTGGAGGCCGCCGGGCTCGACGTCTTCGAGACCGACCTGGCCGAGCTGATCGTGCAGCTGGGGGAGGACAAGCCCTCGCACATCCTGGTGCCGGCGATCCACAAGAACCGCGCCGAGATCCGCGAGATCTTCGCCCGCACCATCCCCGGCGTCGACCCCGACCTCACCGACGACCCCCGTCAGCTGGCGATGGCCGCCCGCACCCACCTGCGCGAGCGGTTCCTGCGCGCCCGGGTGGCCGTCAGCGGCGCGAACTTCGCCGTCGCCGAGACCGGCACGCTCACCGTGGTGGAGAGCGAGGGCAACGGGCGGATGTGCCTGACCCTGCCGGAGACGCTGATCACCGTCATGGGCATCGAGAAGGTGGTGCCCACCTGGCGCGACCTCGAGGTCTTCCTGCAGCTGCTGCCGCGCTCCTCCACCGGCGAGCGGATGAACCCCTACACCTCGACCTGGGCCGGCGTGACCCCCGGCGACGGGCCGCAGGAGTTCCACCTGGTGCTGCTGGACAACGGCCGCACCGCGGTGCTCGCCGACGAGGTGGGCCGGGAGGCGCTGCACTGCATCCGCTGCTCGGCCTGCCTGAACGTCTGCCCGGTGTACGAGCGGGCCGGCGGGCACTCCTACGGCTCGGTCTACCCCGGGCCGATCGGCGCGGTGCTCTCGCCGATGCTGACCGGGGTGGAGGACAACGCCTCCCTGCCGTTCGCCTCCTCGCTCTGCGGCGCCTGCTACGACGTCTGCCCGGTGGCGATCGACATCCCCTCGATCCTGGTGCACCTGCGCGCCGAGCACGTCGAGGCCCAGGAACGGCCGACGGCGGAGGCGGTGGCCTTCCGCGGTCTGGCGAAGGTCATGTCGCACCCCCGGCTGTGGCACCTGGCCCAGCGGGCGTCCCGGCTGGGCCGGCTGATCGCCCGCGGGAAGCCCACGCTGCCCAACGCGCTGCCCCCGCCGGTCTCCGGCTGGACCCGCAGCCGCGACCTGCCCACCCCGCCGAAGGAGACGTTCGTGGAGTCCTGGGTCCGGGAGCACGGGTCGTGACCGGGCGACGTTCCACGTGCAACACGACGGGAGGACGACGGTGAGCGCCCGCGACGAGGTGCTGTCCCGGGTGCGCCAGGCCCTGGGCGCGGACCGGACGACGCCCGACGAGGTGGTCCGCGACTACCGGCAGGCCGACGGCCGCCCGGCCGGCGACCCGGAACTGCTGGAGCTGCTGGTCGACCGGGTGGAGGACTACCGGGCCACGGTGCTGCGCTGTTCCCCCGCCGAGGTGGGCGCCACCGTGCGGGCCGCCCTGGACCAGGGGCTGGGCACCGGGTGGGCGGCCGGCGACGTCGTCGTCGCCCCCGGGCTGGCCGAGGACTGGCGGCCGGCTGGCTGCGACGTCGACGACGACCGCCCCGCGGTGCAGCTCGCCGACCGGGCCGCCTCGGTCACCGCGGTGGCGGTGGCGATCGCCGAGACCGGCACCCTGGTGCTCGACGGCTCACCGGCCTGCGGGCGGCGGGCGCTGTCGCTGCTGCCGGACTGCCTGGTCTGCGTGGTGACCGCCGACCAGGTGGTGGGCAGCGTGCCCGAGGGGCTGGCCCGGCTGGACCCGCTGCGCCCGCTCACCATGGTCAGCGGCC
Source organism: Modestobacter sp. VKM Ac-2979 (assembly GCF_026967995.1). Taxonomy (NCBI): domain Bacteria; kingdom Bacillati; phylum Actinomycetota; class Actinomycetes; order Geodermatophilales; family Geodermatophilaceae; genus Modestobacter; species Modestobacter sp. VKM Ac-2979. The sequence continues at coordinate 351,848 of NZ_JAPVBO010000002.1, read as the reverse complement.
CCTCGGCCACCAGCGACATCGAGCTGCAGCGGGTCGAGGGCGTGCACGGCCCGCGCACCCTGCTGGTCGTGCTGGCCGGCTGACGGCGTCAGCCGTTGCGGGTCGGGGGCTCCCCCTCCGCGCGGGCGGCCCGCGCCTGCGCCGGGTCGTAGGCGCAGGCGTCGCCGACCTCGGCGGCCGGATCCGGCTCCGCCGGCGCGGCACTGGTCGCACCGGCCGACGACGTGGGGGACGGCGCAGCCCCGTCCTCCGTCGCGTCCTCCTCGGCCGGGGTGCTCTCGGCCGGGGTGCTCGGGGCCGGCGAGGTGTCCGCGGCCGGGGTGTCCGACGAGTTGCCCAGCGCCTGCTGCACCAGCGCGCGGATCCGGTCGTAGTCCGGGTAGGCCGGGTCGATCACCGTGTCGTCGAAGACGACGCTGCGGATCTCGGCGTCCTTCACCTTGAACGCCAGGTCGACGAGGTCGTCCAACCGGGACTGCGGCACGTCGGTGGACACGATGTCCTGCGTGGTCGCGGCCAGCTGCTGGAACCGGCTGAGCAGGGTCATCGGGTCGGCGGCCTCGACGATCTCGCTGATCACGCACCGCTGGCGGTCCATCCGCTGGTAGTCGGTGAGACCGAACCGGCCACGGGCGAAGTCGAGTGCGCGCTCGCCGTCCATGTGCTGGTCCGGGCCCGGCTCGATGTAGTCGTCGGGCAGGATCTCGAGCGTGGGCTCGCCCCCGATCGGCACGTAGTAGTTCACGTTCACGTCGATGCCGCCGAGCGCGTCGACCAGCCGGCTGAAGCCGTCCAGGTTGACCAGCACGTAGTAGTCGATCTGCAGGCCGAGCGCCTCGCCCACGCCGAGCTTCAGGAAGTCGGCGCCCGGGTCGTCGGTGGGGCCCAGGACGTCGGGGTACCAGGCCGGGCCGTTGCGGTAGACGGCGTTGAGCAGGCTCTCGCTCTCGCTGCCGGCGTCGAACCCGTCGGGGTACACCTCGCCCAGCGGGCTGTCCTCGGGGAAGGGCAGTTCCTGCAGGTTGCGGGGCAGGCTGAACAGCGTGGTCTCGCCGGTGTCGGTCTGCACGTTGGCGACGATCACCGTGTCGGTGCGGACCCCGTCGCGACCCTCGCCGCCGTCCCCGCCCAGCAGCAGGAAGTTGACCTCCTCCCGGTCGCCGAACGGGTCGGCCCCGTCGGGCGAGTCGGTGACGGTGGCGCTGTCCCGGTCGGCGAACACGCTGTCGAGCAGCTCGGCCTGGGCGTTGGCGATGCGGACCGCCCACACGGCGGGGACGACCACCGCCGCACAGAGGGCCAGCACGACGACCGCACCGACCACGTGCTGCCAGCCCCGGGTGCGGCGCGGCAACAACAGGGCGTAACCGATCAGGAGGACGAGCAGCCACGCCACCGCGAGGGCGATGATGCCGCCGACCACCCACCGCAGGGCCGCGGAGTCGACGGCCACCTGGATCACGTCGCGCAGGCCCGTGGTGGCCAGGTAGGCCACTGCGCCGAGCAGCACCATGAAGACGACGACGACCACCGCACCGAGGCGTCGCCGTCCGGTGGCCAGGAAGGCGGAACCGGGCACCAGGGCACCGACCACGGTGAGCAGCAGGGCCGGCCCGAAGCCGCGGACGGTGTGCCGGCCGCGCCGTCGGCCCTGCTGGGTCGCTGAGTCGTCGCTCACGCGGCAGCCCCACGCGTCCCGGATCCGGTCATCTGGCCATGATCGCACCGTTTCGGCCACCCATCACGGGGCTGCGGGACGGTCTCACCCCCCGGGAGAGCGAGGTCGTGAGGCCGGTCACACCCGGATGTCTGGCCTGGGCGTCCTCGGGTACGGGAGGGTCAGGTGTGATCGCGATCGGCTGCGCCGCCGTCACCGTCCCGCAGGTCACCCCACCGCAGGTACCAGACCGAGGAGGTCGATCGTGTCCCACACGTCGCGCGAGGCAGCACTGCTCACCGAGCTCGAGCCGGTGGTCGAGGAGAACCTGAACCGGCACATCGGACTGGCCCAGGAATGGCACCCGCACGACTACGTCCCGTGGTCGGAGGGTCGGGACTTCGCCTTCCTCGGCGGCGAGGACTGGTCGCCGGAGCAGTCCCGGCTGGACGAGACCGCCAAGGCGGCCATGTTCACCAACCTGCTCACCGAGGACAACCTCCCCAGCTACCACCGGGAGATCGCCACCCGCTTCGGCCGGGACGGCGCCTGGGGCACCTGGGTCGGCCGCTGGACGGCGGAGGAGAACCGGCACGGCATCGCGCTGCGCGACTACCTCGTCGTCACCCGCGGGGTCGACCCCGTCGAGCTCGAGCGGGCCCGGATGGACTACATGACCTCCGGCTACGACTCCGGGGACAAGACCCCACTGGAGGCGGTCGCCTACGTCTCCTTCCAGGAGCTGGCCACCCGGGTGAGCCACCGCAACACCGGCAAGGCCACCGGCGACCCGATCGCCGACAAGCTGCTCGCCCGGATCGCCAAGGACGAGAACCTGCACATGGTCTTCTACCGGAACATCGTCTCCGCGGCGTTCGAGATCGAGCCGGACAAGACCATGCGGGCGGTCGCCGACGAGGTCATGCGCTTCGAGATGCCCGGCGCCACGATGGCCGGCTTCCGGAAGAACTCCGTGCTCATCGCCAAGGCCGGCATCTACGACCTGCGGCTGCACCACGACGAGGTCATCCAGCCCGTGCTGCGCGCGTGGAAGGTGTTCGAGCGCACCAACCTGGGCCCCGAGGGCGAGCAGGCCCGCGAGGAGCTGGCCCAGTTCCTGGCCGGACTGGACGCCCAGGCCACCAAGTTCGTGGAGAGCCGGGACCGGATGCGCACCCGCATGCAGGCCCGCCAGGACACCGCGCTCACCCCCCTGCCCCAGGCCTGAGGGAGGAGCACGCTCGCCTAGGCTCGGCGTCCGTGCGCCTGGCCACCTGGAACGTCAACTCCATCCGCAGCCGAGTCGACCGGGTGGAGGCCTGGCTGCAGCGCAGTGACGTCGACGTCCTGGCGCTGCAGGAGACCAAGTGCAAGGACGAGCAGTTCCCGGAGGACCGGTTCCGGGCGCTGGGCTACGACGTCGCGCACGTCGGCCACTCGCAGTGGAACGGTGTCGCCCTGCTGTCCCGGGTCGGGCTCAGCGACGTCGAGGTCGGCTTCCCGGGGATGCCCTCGTGGTCGTCGAAGGAGGGCGTCGAGCCCGCCCAGGAGGCCCGGGCGCTCGGCGCCACGTGCGGCGGCGTGCGGGTGTGGAGTCTGTACGTGCCGAACGGCCGCACGCTCACCGACCCGCACCTGCAGTACAAGCTCGAGTGGCTGGAGGCGCTGCGGGTGCACGCCGGCGGGTGGCTCACCGAGGACGCCGAGGCGCAGGTCGCGCTGGTCGGCGACTGGAACATCGCCCCGCAGGACGACGACGTCTGGGACATCTCGGTGTTCAGCCACTCCACGCACGTCTCCGAGCCCGAGCGGACCGCCTTCCGGGGTGTGGTCGAGGCCGGGTTCACCGACGTCGTCCGGCCGTACACCCCGGGGCCGGGCGTCTACACCTACTGGGACTACACCCAGCTGCGCTTCCCCCGCCGCGAGGGCATGCGGATCGACTTCGTACTCGGCTCACCGGCGCTGGCCCAGCGGGTGACCGGCGCCCGGATCGACCGCGAGGAGCGCAAGGGCAAGGGCGCCAGCGACCACGCCCCGGTCGTCGTCGACCTGGCCGACTGACCCACCCCACTCGCGGTGCCGGCGGCACGGGTCCGACGTGGTGCAGCCCCGCCGACGTCGCCGGGACGGTTCCGCGGAACCGTCCCGCGCGACCGACCCGGCGTTCCCGTCAGTGGTCCCCGATACGTTCGAACACATGATCGATGCGTTGGTCTCTGCCCTGCCGCTGTCCGTCGTCGCCCCCGCCGCCACCGGGTCGGTCCAGCCGGCCCAGCCGGTCGAGCCGTTCGGGTCCGTCGGGTCCGTCGAGTCGGTGGAGCCGATCGACGCGCTCGGTGACCGGATCTGCGCCGGTGCGGTGCAGCTGGCGGCCGCGACGGCGTCCTGGCTGCGACTGGTCGCCGAGTTCGACGAGCGGGAGGGCTGGGGAGGCGTCGGCATCACCTCGTGCGCGCACTGGCTGGCCTGGAAGTGCTCGTTGACGCCGGGGACGGCCCGGCAGCACGTCCGGGTGGCGCGGGCACTACGGGGACTGCCCCTCACCAGCGCCGCCTTCTCCGCAGGTGAGCTCTCCTACTCGAAGGTGCGCGCGCTGACCCGGGTCGCCGAGCCGGGCACCGAGGCGGAGCTCGTCGAGTTCGCCCGGCACGCCACCGCATCCCAGGTCGAGCGCACCGTGCGGGCCTGGCGCCGGGCCGACGACGTCGACGCGGGCCGGGTCGCCGACCGGCGACGGTTCTCCTGGTGGATCGAGGACGACGGGATGGTCTCGCTGCAGGTGCGGATGGAAGCCGAGCAGGGCGCCGAGTTCCTCGCCGCGATCGAGTCGCTCGCCGAACGGGACGCCCGCCGGGAACGGGCCGCCCGTCGCCGCGATCAGGCTGCCCTCGCAGGGGCTCCACAACGGGCCGGGGACGGGGAGACCACGCCCACCGACGTCCCTGCCGTGGGAGGACGTGCCGGCGATCCCCCGGTCGAGGACGAGGTGGAGCCGCTGGCGGTGACCACCGAGCGCCGCTGCCGGGCGATGACCCAGCTGGCCGCGGCGGCTGCCGACGCCGACCGCCGCGCTGGGGACCCGCCCCGTCGCGAGGTGGTCGTCGTCGTGGACGCCGCGGTGCTCGCCGACGACGAGGCCGCCGGGCGGGCCGCGTTGGAGGGCGGCCCGGCCCTCACGCCGGCGCAGGCCCGGCGGCTGGCCTGCGACGCGGCCGTCACCGCGATCGTCACCGACGGCCCCGAGGTGCTGGCCCAGGGCCGGTCGCGGCGATACGCCACCCGCGCCCAGCGCCGGGCACTGCTGCTCCGCGACGGCGGCTGTGCGCGACCCGGCTGCGAGGAGACGAGGCCGGAACGTCTGCACGCCCACCACCTGCGGCACTGGCTGCACGGCGGCCGCACCGACGTCTCCAACCTCGTCCTGCTCTGCGACGTCGACCACGGGCTGGTCCACGACCACGACCTGGTGCTCAGCCGGCGCGGCGGCCGACTGATCGCCGTGGCCCCGGACGGCGGGCGGCCGTGGTCCGACGCCGGGGAGCGGTTCCGCGGGACCGCCGCCGACGGGCTGACACCGCTGCTCCCGTCCCCGCACCTGCTGCCCGCGGCCCTCCCCTCCGACGGCGAACGGATGGACCTGCAGCACGTCGTCTGGGCGCTGATGGCACATCGCGACCTCGTCCGGCGACGCGCCGCCTGACCGGAAGGACGGCCGTCCGGGAGCCGTTGCACCAGGCGATGCCCACCGCGCGCACCGCTCCCGTCAGCCCCCCGCTCCCGGCCGTTCGACCCGTCACGGCTCCCATGCCGACCCGGCTCTGGACGCCGTCCCGGGTCCTCGTCACCCGTTCCGCGGCCCAGCGCCCGTACGGGCTGCGGGTGCTGGCCCAGCTGGAGGCCGCCGGGGTCAGCGACATCGAACTGCTGCGCGGCGACCGGCTGCCCGCCCTGCGCGGCGACGGCGACCGGGCGGCGTTCATGGCGGCCAAGCAGACGTTGGCGTTGGTGGTGCCGCCACCCTCGCTGCGCCGGCTGCAGCCGATCGCCCCCTCGGCCGACTGGCGCTTCGACCTCGCGCAGGGCTGCCCGGCGCACTGCCAGTACTGCTACCTCGCTGGCTCGCTGTCCGGGCCGCCGATCACCCGGGTGTACGCCGATCTCGACGAGGCACTGGCGAGCCTGGACGGCTACGTCGGGCACGGCACCGTCACCTCCGGGTCCGCCGCCCGCGCCAGCGAGGGGACGACGTTCGAGGCCTCCTGCTACACCGACCCGCTCGCGCTGGAGCACCTGACCAGCGGGCTGGCCACGGCGATCAGGCACTTCGGCACCCGCGACTGGGCCGGGCCGGTGCAGCTGCGGGCCACCACCAAGTTCGACGACGTCGCCGGCCTGCTCGACCTGCCGCACGGCGGCCGGACCCGGCTGCGCTTCTCGGTGAACGCCGGATCGGTGGCCCGCCGCTTCGAGGGTGCGACCTCGCCCGTCGCCGGCCGCATCGCCGCCCTGGGCGCGGTGGCCGCCGCCGGGTACCCGGTCGGGCTGACCATCGCGCCGATCATGCCCACCGACGGCTGGCGCGAGGAGTACGGCCAGCTGCTGGCCGACGTCGCCGCGGCGCTCCCCACCGGCACCGACCTCACCGTCGAGTGCATCACCCACCGGTTCACGCCGGGCAGCAAGGCGACGCTGACCGACTGGTACCCGCGGACCAAGCTGGAGATGGACGAGGCCGCGCGGACCACCAAGCGCGGCAAGTACGGGGCCGTGAAGCACGTCTACCCGCGCGACACCATGGGCGAGCTGCGCAGCTGGTTCACCGGCGCGATCGCCGACCGGCTGCCCGCCGCCCAGTTGCTCTACTGGACCTAGGTCAGCGGGGGCGGTGCTGGACCAGGCCGACCGGCACCGGGCCGGGCCAGACGGCCTCCAGCGCCTCCGCGGTCTCCTCACGCAGCTCGGTGGCGGCGCCGAACGTGCACACCCGGACCGGACCGCCGTCGGGCCCGGCCTCCAGGACGTCGGCGACGACGACGGTGATGTTGTCGGTCGGCGGCCCGGCCAGCGCGGCGTCCCGCAGCCGCGCGGCGGCCTGGGCGGGCGTGCCGTCGGAGGCCAGCAGGTCGCACAGCACGGCAGGCGGGACGACGTCGGACAGCCCGTCGGAGCAGACCATCACCCGGTCGCCGGGGCGGGCGTCCAGCCGGAGCACGTCGACCGCGGCGACGTCGTCGTCCGCGCCGTGCAGTGCGGCGTAGACCGCTGACCGCTGCGGGTGCACCTTCGCCTCGGCCGGGGTGAGCGAGCCGGCGTCGATCAGCGCCTGGACCAGCGTGTGGTCGGTGCTGACCTGCTGGAGCTCGCCGTCCTGCAGCAGGTAGCCGCGGGAGTCGCCGATGTGCAGCAGGGCCAGCCCCTGGGCGTCGACGTGCAGCGCGGTCATCGTGGTGGCCATCGTCCGCAGCCGGGGACGCTCGGTGTAGGCCGCCCGGATCCGCTCGTTCGCACTCGCCACGATCCGCACCGGGTCGTCGGCGCCCTCGCCGGTGCTGCCGGTGGCCAGCGGTGCCAGCCAGTTCACCACCAGCGAGGAGGCGACCGCTCCACCGACGTTGCCGCCCACCCCGTCGGCGATGGCGATCAGCTGAGGGCCGGCGACCGCGGAGTCCTGGTTGTCCGGGCGGGGGCCACGGGTGGAGACGGCAGCACTGTCGAGCACGAGCACCTGCCGTCACCCCCTGTCCTCACCGGCCCACCGACCTGCACTGCGAACGCAGCGGTCGCCGAACGGTAGATCACGCACCCCGGGGCCGCCCACGAACACGACGGGCGCGGTCACCTACCGTTCCTCCTCGTGCTCGTCCTGCTGCCGCCGTCGGAGACCAAGCACCCGGGTGGGGGCGGCGCCCCGCTGGACCTGAGTGCCCTCGGCACCCCGGAGCTGAACCCCCTGCGGGAGCAGTTGGTGGCGGCGGTGGTGGGCCTCGCTGCCGACGTCCCGGCCGCCCGGGCCGCGCTCGGGCTCTCCCCCGCCCAGGACGGCGAGATCGCCCGCAACGCCGCGCTGCGCACCAGTCCGACCGTGCCGGCGATCGAGCGCTACACCGGCGTGCTCTACGACGCCCTGGACGTCCGGTCGCTCACCCGGGCGCAGCGCCGCCGGGCCGCCGGGCGGCTGGCGGTGGGGTCGGCGCTGTTCGGCCTGCTCCGCGCCGACGACGCCGTCCCCGCCTACCGGCTCTCCGCCGGCAGCTCCCTGCCCGGACTGCCGACGCTGCGGTCGCTCTGGAAGCCCGTGCTCACCGACGTGCTGGCCGGCGTCGACGACCTGGTGGTCGACCTGCGGTCCGGGGCCTACGCCGAGCTGGCCCCCGTCCCGGGCGCGGTCACCGTGCAGGTGCTCAGCGAACGCCCCGACGGCACCCGGGCGGTGGTCAGCCACTTCAACAAGGCGCACAAGGGCCGGCTGGCCCGGCTGCTGGCCACCACCACGGCCGAGCCGGACTCCGTCGTCCGGCTGCGGGCACTGCTGCGCCGCGCGGGGTTGCACGTGGAACACGACGGCGGCACCGAGCTCACCCTCGTCGTCCCGGCGGCTTCCGTGACCCGCTGACCGAGGTTCCTCAACGGTGAGAGACCCAGTACGGTCGCCGGGGTGAGCGACCTCGATGAGCTGTGTACCCGTCCGGCGACCGAGCTGGTCGCGCTGGTCCGCGACCGGGAGGTCTCCGCCCGGGAGCTGATGGACGCCCACCTCGACCGGATCGAGCGGCTGAACCCGGAGCTCAACGCGATCGTCACCCTGGACGCCGAGGGCGCCCGGGCCGCGGCCGACGCCGCCGACGCCCGGCTCGCCGCGGGTGGGCCGATCGGTCCGCTGCACGGCCTGCCGGTCGCGCACAAGGACACCCACGCCACCGGCGGCATGCGCACCACCTGGGGCTCCCCGCTGCACGCCGAGACGGTCCCGGCCCGCGACGAGCTGGTGGTCGCCCGGTTGCGGGCTGCCGGGGCGATCCGGGTCGGCAAGACGAACGTGCCGGAGTTCGCAGCCGGCTCGCACACCTTCAACACCCTCTTCGGCGCCACGCACAACCCCTACCGGCACGGGCTGACCGCCGGCGGCTCCTCCGGCGGTGCGGCCGCAGCGCTGGCCGCCGGCCTGGTGCCGATCGCCGAGGGCAGCGACATGGGCGGCTCGCTGCGCAACCCGGCGGCGTTCTGCAACGTCGTCGGCCTGCGCCCCACCCCCGGCCGGGTGCCCACCCACCCGGCCGCGATCGGCTGGTCGCAGCTGTCGGTGCAGGGGCCGATGGGCCGCACCGTCGCCGACGTCGCCCTGGGGCTGTCGGCGCTGGCCGGTCCGGACCCGCGGGTGCCGATCTCGCTGAGCGACCCCGGCGCCCCGTTCGCCGCGCCGCTGCCGACCGAGCTGACCGGCCTGCGCGTGGCGTGGGCCCCCGACCTGGGCGGTCAGGTGCCGGTCGACCCGGCGATCACCGGCGTGCTGATGGAGCAGCTCGGGGTGTTCCGCGACCTGGGCGCCACCGTCGAGGAGGACTGCCCCGACCTGGCCGGCGCCGACGAGGCGTTCGGCGTGCTGCGCGCCTGGCTGTTCGAGGCGAGCTTCGGTGACCTGGTGCGCGAGCACCCGGACCAGGTGAAGGAGACGATCCGCTGGAACGCCGCCCGCGGGGCCGCGCTGACCGGCGCCGACGTCGGCCGCGCGGAGGTGGCGCACACGGCGCTCTTCGAGCGGGTCGTGGCCTTCTTCGAGCGCTACGACGTGCTGTTGGCGCCGACCACCCAGGTGCTGCCGTTCCCGGTCGAGCAGGAGTACCCGACCGAGGTCGCCGGCGTGCCCCAGGACGACTACCTGGGCTGGATGCGCTCCTGCACGCTGATCTCGGCGACCGGGTGCCCCGCACTGTCGGTTCCCGGCGGGTTCACCCCCGACGGGCTCCCGGTGGGCCTGCAGGTCATCGGTGCACCGCGCGCCGACCGCCGGGTGCTGGAGGTCGGGCACGCGTTCGAGCAGGCCACCGGCTTCGGCCGGCGCCGTCCCGACCTGGGCTGAGCCCGGGCGTCAGTCCTGGCTGGACGGGGCGACGCGGTAGGCGCCGTCGGTGCCCGCCACCCCGGCCGGGCGGTGGGCCCGGGCCACCATGACCTTCTCGTGCCGGCGGGCGAAGACCACCGTGCCGACGAGGAACAGCCCGGAGATCACCAGGACGAGGGCGGTGAAGGCGTTGGTGAACGGCAGTTCCACCCCGGCGAGCACCAGCGCCCCGACGGCGACCAGGGCGAGGGCGGCGAGGACGGCGAGGGCGGCCCGCCAGGGGCTGCGGCCGACCTCCTCGACGCCCGCCACGGCCTTGTCCTGGGCGTAGTCCAGCGGCTTCTTCGCCCAGGCGAACCGGGTGGCCAGCACGGCCAGCCCGGCAGCGACGAGGACGAACCCGGGGCCGGGCAGCACCAGCAGCCCGATGCCGGCGAGGGTCAGCAGGCCACCGAGGGTGGCGATCACAGCGGTCTTCACGAGGCCGGTTGTGCCCCATCTATCCGCTGCACACTCAGTCCCTTCGGCGTGTCGCACCATTTCGCTGGGTTCAGCGGCGTCGGCGCAGCCCCCGCAGCGTGCGGACGGCGACCAGCAGCTCGGCCAGCTCGTGCCGGTCACCGGAGGCCAGGTCGGCCAGCTGCGCCGCGGCCCGCTGCTGGGCGACGTCCCAGGCGTCGACCCACCGCTCGACCAGCTCGGCCGCTTCCTCGCCGTCGGAGCTCCGCAGGCCGAGCACGTCGGCGGTGAGCGTCGCCTGCTCGGTGGCCAGGTCGTCCCGGAGGCTCGCCCGGGCCATCGACGGCCAGCGCCGGTCCCGGGGCAGCTCGATGACCAGCTCCCGCAGCGGCACCAGGGCCAGCCGCTCGGCCAGGCACTGCGACACCTGCGCGGCCAGCGCGATGGGCGCACCGGTGTCCTCGGCCACCACCGTCAGGTCCAGCGCTGTCGGCAGCAGCGGCGCTGCGGCGACCTCGGCGGCCAGCTCCGGCGAGACGCCGGCGGCCCGCAGCTCCGCGGCCCGCTCGGCGTAGGCCTCGGCGTCGGCCCCGAGCAGCCAGCCGGGCAGCCCGGCCCGCACCTCGGCGACCGGACCGGCGAACCGCTCGATCACCGGTGCCAGCGTGGCCGCCGGCTCCGCGGTGAGCTCGGGGATCCGCAACAGCCAGCGGGTGGTCCGCTCGGCCAGCCGGGTGGCCTCGGTGCGCAGGTGCACCTGGGTGGCGGCCGGCACCCGGTTGTCCAGGTCCCGGGGGGAGTCCCAGAGCCGGTCGACGTCGAACACCGCCCGGGCGACGGTGTGCGCCCGCACCACTGCGGCGACCGGGGCACCGGTCTCCTCACCCAGCCGGAACAGCCCGGTCACCCCGGCGGTGTTCACCGCCCGGTTGCTCAGCACCGTGGCCACGATCTCCCGGCTCAGCGGGTGGCTGGACAGCGCGGCGGGGAACCGGGCACGCAGTGCGGTCGGGAAGTAGTCCTGGAGCAGCTCGGCCAGCGCCGGGTCGTCGGGCAACCCCGAGTCCAGCACCGCGTCGCCGGCCTCGATCTTGGAGTAGGCCAGCAGCACGGACAGCTCGGGCCCGGTCAGGGCCTGACCGTCGCGGCGGCGCTCGGCCAACGCCCGGTCGTCGGGGAGTGCCTCCACCGCACGGTCGAGCCGGCCGGCCCGCTCCAGGGCCCGCAGGTAGCGCTGGTGGGCGTCGAGCAGCCCTCGCGCTGCGGCGCACTCGGTGGCCAGCGTCGCGTTCTGCGCGTAGTTGTCCCCGAGCACGGCCGCGGCCACCTCGTCGGTCATCTCCTCCAGCAGCCGAGCCCGGTCGTCCGGCTCCAGGCGCCCCTCGTCGACCACCCGGTTCAGCGCGATCTTGATGTTGACCTCGTGGTCGGAGGTGTCGACGCCCGCGGAGTTGTCGATCGCGTCGGTGTTCACCCGCCCCCCGGCCAGCGCGTACTCGATCCGCCCCCGCTGGGTCAGGCCCAGGTTGCCGCCCTCGCCCACCACCCGGACCCGCAGCTGGCCGCCGTCGACCCGCACCGCGTCGTTGGCCTTGTCCCCCACGTCCAGCGCGCTCTCCCCGGCGCCCTTCACGTAGGTGCCGATCCCGCCGTTGAACAGCAGGTCGACCGGGGCCAGCAGCACCGCGCGCACCAGCTCGGGCGGGCTCAGGGCCGCCACGTCGTCGGCCAGCCCCAGCGCCGCGCGCATCGGCGCGGACACCGGCACCGACTTCGCCGTCCGGGGCCACACCCCGCCGCCGGCGCTGATCAGCGAGCGGTCGTAGTCGGCCCAGGAGGAACGCGGAAGCTCGAACAGCCGCCGGCGCTCGGCGAAGGAGACGGCGGCGTCCGGGGTCGGGTCGACGAAGACGTGCCGGTGGTCGAAGGCAGCCACCAGCCGCAGCTGCTCGGACAGCAGCATGCCGTTGCCGAACACGTCGCCGGACATGTCGCCGACGCCGACGACGGTGACCTCCTGGGCCTGCACGTCGACGCCGAGCTCGCGGAAGTGCCGGGTGACCGACTCCCAGGCGCCGCGGGCGGTGATGCCCATCGCCTTGTGGTCGTAGCCGACCGAGCCGCCGGAGGCGAACGCGTCGCCCAGCCAGAACCCGCGCTCGATCGCCACCGAGTTGGCCAGGTCGGAGAAGGTCGCCGTCCCCTTGTCGGCGGCGACCACCAGGTAGGTGTCGTCGCCGTCGTGCCGGACGACCCGCTCCGGCGGGACGACCTCTCCGTCGACCAGGTTGTCGGTGAGGGCCAGCAGCGCGCCGATGAACTGGGTGTAGCAGGCCTTGCCCTCGGCGAGCACCTCGTCGCGGGACGCGCCCTCCCCCGGTCCGCGCAGCACCACGAAGCCGCCCTTGGCCCCGGTCGGCACGATCACGGTGTTCTTCACGGTCTGCGCCTTGACCAGGCCGAGCACCTCGGTGCGCAGGTCCTCCCGCCGGTCGCTCCAGCGCAGCCCGCCGCGGGCCACCGCGCCGAAGCGCAGGTGCACCCCGAGCACCTGCGGCGAGCTGACCCACACCTCCCGCGCCGGGCGGGGCTCGGGCAGGTCGGGGACAGCGGAGGGGTCCAGCTTGAGCGCCAGCGGGGCGCCTTCGGTGAAGACGCCGGCCGTGTACGCCGTCGTCCGCAGGGTCGCCCGGACGGCGGCCAGGAGCGAGGACAGGACCCGGTCGGCGTCCAGCGAGGCCACCTCGCCGATCGCCGTGGTGAGCGACTCGACCAGGGCGGTGGTGCGCGCCTCGCGGCCCGCCGACCGGTCGGGGTGGAACCGGGTCTCGAACAGCGCGACCAGCCGGGCCACGATCCCCGGGTGCGCGGCGAGCGTCTCCTGCACGTAGGACTGGCCGAAGGGCAGCCCACCCTGGCGCAGCCACTGCACGTAGGCACGCAGCACGGCCACCTGCCGCCAGGTCAGCCCGGCCAGCAGCACCAGGGAGTTCAGGGCGTCGTCCTCCGCGCGGCCGGCCCAGACCGAGGTGATCGTGTCGGTGAAGCGCTCGGGCAGCGTGCCGGCGAAGGGCACCTCGACGGTCGGCGACGCCAGGCCGAAGTCGTACACCCAGGCCATCGGGGCGCCGATCCGGTCGACCTCGTAGGGCCGCTCGTCGAGCACGTCGACGCCCATGTGCTGCAGCACCGGCAGCACGTCGGACAGCAGCAGCCGCTCCCCCACCCGGTACACGGTCAGCCGGCGCTCCCCCTCCGGGCCGGCCGGCGCCCGCAACCGCAGGTCCAGCCCACCGGGGGCCAGCCGGTCCAGCCGCGCGAGGTCCTCCACGGCGACCTCCGCCGGGAAGTCCTCCTGGTAGGCCGCGGGGAAGGCGTCGGCGACCCGGGCCAGCAGCCGGGGTGCGTCGCTCCCGTGCCGGGCGACCAGGGCGTCGGCCAGGTCGTCGGTCCAGCTGCGGGCGGCCGCCGCCAGCGCCTCCTCCAGCGCCGGGACGTCGACGTCGGGCAGCGACGGGCCACCCCGCCGGCTCACCGGCACCCGGACGATGAAGTGCAGGCGGGTGAGCACCGACTCGCTGGACCGGACCGTGAACTCCACGTGGGTGCCGCCCAGCTGCTCCAGGAGCAGCCGCTGCATGGTCAGCCGGACCTGCGTCGTGTACCGGTCGCGGGGGAGGTAGACCAGGGCGGAGAAGAACCGGCCGAACGGGTCGCGGCGCAGGAACAACCGGGTCTGCCGGCGCTCGCGCAGGTGCAGCACGGCCAGCGCCACCGGCAGCAGCTCGTCCACGTCGACCTGCAGCAGCTCGTCGCGCGGGTAGGTCTCCAGGACGTCGAGCAGCTGCTTGCCCGAGTGGCTGTCGGCGGGCACCCCCGAGCGCGCCAGGACGGCCTCGGCGGTCCGCCGGACCAGCGGCACGTCCCGGACGCTGCTGGTGTACGCCTCGTTCGGGAACAGGCCCACCAGCAGGTGCAGGCGGCCACGGCTGCCCGGCGAGTCGCTGGGCAGGTCGACGACGACGAGGTCGAGCCAGGCCGGGCGCTGGACCGTGGAGCGGGCGTCGCCCTTGGTGACCCGGACCCGGCGGACGGCCCCCGCACCCGGCGCGGCCAGCGCGGCCGGCGCCACCGAGGTGGCGCGCTCGGGGGAGCTGCGCAGCACGCCGAGCTCGGAGCCGGCGACCACGTCGACCGCCGGCTCGGCGGAGTCCCCGACCAGCTCGACGGCGCGGGCGCCGAGGAAGAGGAAGTTGCCCCGGGCCAGCCAGCGGAGCAGCGCCGCGGCCTCGGCCGGGTCGTCGGCGGGGTGGCCGGCGTCCTCGGGGGCCGGCAGGCGGTCCAGTGCGTCGGCGATCTCCCCGGCCCGCCCGGCCAGCGCGGCGGCGTCCGTGTGCGCGCGGCGGACGTCGTCGAGCACCGTCCCGATGCCGGCCAGCAGGTCGGTGGCGGCCTCCTCGTCGACCTGCCCGGAGAGGACGACGGACATCCAGGACTCGGCGATCGCGTCGGCACCGCAGGTGGCGGCGTCGGCGCTGTCGCAGAAGTCGACCAGCGTGCCGTCGGCGCCCCGCCGGACGACCACGACCGGGTGCACGACGTGGTCCGGGGCGATGCCCTGCCGGGTCACCTCGGCGGTCACCGAGTCGACGAGGAACGGCATGTCGTCGACGACGACGCGGAGCACGGCCCGTCCGCCGTCGGTGCGGTGGACGTCGACGACCGGGGTGCCCGGCCGGCGGGAGGCCGCCAGCCGGAGGTGCCCCAGCGCGAGGGCGGCCAGGTCCGCGGGGTCGTGGCCGACCACCTCCGCGGCCGGCTCACCGGCGTAGAAGCGGTGCAGCAGGACCGGGGTGTCGGCCGAGTGGACGCCGGCCGGGAGGGCGACCTGGTCGGTCAGCAGCCCGCGTGCCGCGGTGGCCGCCCGGTCCAGCAGCCGGCGCTTCTCCTCCTGCGCCGCCTCCAGCGAGGCCATGTCCACAGGGCTGTCGACAGGGCTCTCGACGAGGCCGTCGACGGGAGCGTCACCGGTCCCCCCACCCGGGGGCACCTGGGCGGGGTCGCCCCCCGGACCGGCCGGGATGGGCGTGGACCGTTCGGACTCCGAACCCAGACGAGCCATGCTCACCGACGCTAGTGGCCAGCCGTCGCCCGGACGTACAGCAGCGTGTCCCGGCACGGCGCGCAATACGCAGAGTGATCTGGACGAGACGAAGCGTGATCTATCCGTAGCTCCGTCGGGTGAACTTCAACAAGAGGCGTCGGACGACTTGAGTTCCTCCCGTCGGCGACCGATGCTTCGGGGCAACACCCACTTGCCCCGCTGGCGAGTCGGGGTAGTGTCGCGACTAGCTAGGGGAGGGGAAGAGTGACGCGCAGCGAGAACTTCAAGATGATCGGCGAGGTCAGCGCGGACGAGCGCGCCCGGATCGCCTTCGGCAAGGCGGGGGTACGCCGCGACGACCGGTACGCCGTTGCGACGAACGAGGAGGGCCAGATACTGCTAACTCCCTTGGTGAGCATCCCCAAGCGCGAGCTGCTGGTCTGGGAGAACGAGATGGTCCGGGCATCGCTGGGGCGGGCCCTAGCCGAGAGCGCAGCAGGGGACACCGTGGACCGGGGCGACTTCAGCCAGTACGCACAGGGCGACGAGCCTGAAGAAGGCGACGCCTGAGCGTGCCTTTCACGCTACTTTTCACGTCGGAGGCGAGTTCAACCTTGGACTCGCTCGAGTCTGCCGTTCAGTACGCCGCCAAGCTCAAAAAGGTGCGACGGGCTCTGGGAAGGCTGCAGACGGATCCTCGCTACCCCGGCCTACAGTCGCACAAGTACTCGTCCCTGCGAGGACAACAGGGGGAGGAGGTCTGGGACTCGTACGTTGAGAACAACACGCCGTCCGCCTGGAGGATCTTCTGGCACTACGGCCCAGGGGCGGACACGATTACAATCCTGCTCATCACCCCACACCCGTGAGCCTCGACGCGTAGGCTGATACGCCAAGGCGGACGGCAACCATGGGGCATGCGTGGTACTTGAACAGTATGATGAAGACGAGCGTCGGTTTATCGTTGATGCCATCGTCTCCTACGCCGACGCGTGCACCCTTCCCAACCTGACGCCTAGTTGTCCCTACTACGTCGTTACCGACCAGGGCCCTAGCTGTGGCGAACAATGCCGCGTCATTGCTACGGTGCACGGCGGGGAATCGCGACCCGTGCGAGAGCATAACGTGGGCGGTCTAGTGATGACGGGCCGCCAGTTCCCTACGCGAGTCGTATCAGGGACGACGCCATACGACGCTGGCGAACGATATGTGGCAGAGCGCGCCCTGGATGCCAGGATGCAAAGCACCGCATCGCTTCTACTCGGCCTCCGCGCTTCTTTGCGGCAGCCGCTTACGGACGATCGGGCAGTCGACGTCGACCGCGCCTTGCATATTTGGGCTGAGCTAGAGCGGCGGGGAATGATCGTTGAAGGCGTCGTCCGAGGCGCCTTACTGCCAGAGCTTGCCCTCTCTGTTGCCGTCAAGGCAACACTCCCGGAGATGGTCCGCCAAGAAGCGGTCTCGGCCGACATGAGTCGCGACCTGCGTGAGTCCATTCTTCAGATGGAGGATCGCGGCTGGTGCTCCGTGCTCCGCGAAGTAGCCGAAGCGTACGGAAGCGAAGAAGAGTTGAAGAAGGCAGGCAGCTATGACACTTATGCCGCCGTCCTAAACGGTCGCGAACAGGCTCTAGCATCACTTCCGTTCGATTCTGGCCGGCCCGATGCGTCTGTCGTTGCAAAAGTTGCCGCCAGTGCCCGCACACTATTCGCCTTCTCAACGCCCTTCGCCGGCCGCGTGGAGGAGTGGCTCTCGCGACTTCTCCAAGAGGGCCTCGTCGAATTTCTAAGCGGTGCAGTGCCGCCACCTTCTGTCCTGATGGCGCTACCCATCCCCAGGCAGACCCGGGATGAGATCGGCCTGTGGGTCTGGGATAGGTTCACTCAAACGCATTTACAGCAATGGTCCACGTCGTCACTCTTGCTTGAGTGGCGATCAATGCGTGGTGAGCAATTCTCAAATGTTCCTGGTCGCGTTGTGGCCGAACGTCGAGTGCCAACAGAAGGCATAACCGAGTTGGCCCTCGAGAGACTTGCGCAGAGGCGAGGACAAGCCGCACCCGCGAGGGGACTGGACGCAGCAACCTTCGCTAAGGTGGCCGCTGACCACTTAACCCGAGGCGACTGGG
Organism: Modestobacter sp. VKM Ac-2979; assembly: GCF_026967995.1. Taxonomy (NCBI): domain Bacteria; kingdom Bacillati; phylum Actinomycetota; class Actinomycetes; order Geodermatophilales; family Geodermatophilaceae; genus Modestobacter; species Modestobacter sp. VKM Ac-2979. The sequence goes on along the minus strand of NZ_JAPVBO010000002.1, from coordinate 334,438 downwards.
AGAAGGCGGCCGACGTATTTGCTGGCCTCGTGGATCTTAGACCAGCCGACGGGGATGCATTAAACAATCTAGGCTTCTGCCTCCTTGCAAGCGACCCCCACGCGGCTCTCGAGCAGTTGCAGCGCGCCTCCCTATACGAGCGAACCAACCCGTTGGTTAACGTTGCCAATCGAATGCTCGCCCTGCACCTACTGAGCCGTGACGGGGATGCGCTACGCCTGGCATCGCAAGTGACTGAGATGCCGGAATCTCAGCGTCCCGCATTCCTATGGGCTCACGGAAAAATGGGAGAAGCGATGTCTCTAAAGGAAGCGATGAACCCGTTCGAGTACATTCAGGAGCTTCGAAGCCACATCGAACGCCGCGACTGCTAGGCCCAGAGCGGGCCAACTCAGCGGGCGCGCACCTTCAACGGCAGCACCAGCTCGGCGATCCAGCTGAAGAGGGCGATGAGGAACCCGCCGAACAGGGCGGCCAGGAAGCCGTCGACGGTGAACCGGTCGGACAGCGCCGCGGTGAGGCCGAGCATCGCCGCGTTGATCACCAGCAGGAACAGGCCGAGGGTGAGGATCACGAACGGCAGGGCCAGCAGCCGGACGATCGGCCCGACGATGGAGTTGACCAGCGCGAACAGCAGCGCGACCCAGAGGTAGGTGCCGGTCTCGCCGAAGAAGCCGGTCGGGTTGCCGATCACCTCGATCCCCTCGACGAGCCGGGTCACGGCGAAGATGATCGCCGCGAGCACGACGACGCGGACGGCGAACTTGCCGATCGTGGCCACGGCGGCACGGTAACGCGCACTGATCACGATGGGCGGGACTCCCCCCGTCTAATCGACTCTCGCGTCGTCGCTAGACATCGACAGACGGCCCGACAGAGCCGCATGTCACACGATCCGGTGGGGAACAACCGAGCCCGCCGCTCGTTGACCCGGTTGCCGGCCCGGTCGCCGCGAGGCGCCCGCCCGGACCGGTCATCGCGCGCCCCGCCGGGAGTCGCCCCCCGGCGGGGCGCTGCGCTGGGAGACTGGGCCGGTGAGCGCGCCGCCGCAGGACCCAGCCGCGGCGCCGCTCCCCCGTCGGCTGACCGCCAGGCTGCGCCGACTGCCCGCCCGGACGCTGCGACGCGCCCTGCTGCTGGTCGCCCTGGTCGTGGCCGGTGGCGCCATCGCGCTCACGGCCGACCTCCCCGACGTCGCCACCCTGCGCGACTGGCTCGCCGACGTCGGCCCCCTCGGCTGGGCGACCCTCGTCGCCGGCCTGGCGCTGGCCACGCTCGCGCCGGTGCCCCGCACCGCGCTCTCCCTGCTCGCCGGCGTCCTCGCCGGGTTCTGGGGCGGCCTCGCCCTGGCGCTGACCAGCGGCGTCCTCGGCGCCGCCGCCGGGTTCCTGCTCGCCCGCGGGCTCGGCCGGGAGGTGGTCACCCGACTGGCCGGGCCGCGACTGGCCCGGGCCGACGCGCTGCTGTCCGAGCGCGGGTTCCTCGCCGTGCTGATCGGCCGACTGACGCCGATCGTGCCGTTCACCGTGGTCAGCTACGCCGCCGGGCTGTCCGGCATGCGGTGGCGCGACCATCTCGCCGGCAGCGCGCTGGGCCTGGTGCCGGGCACCGTGCTGCACGTGTCGATCGGGGCGACGGTGGGCGCGGCCGGGCGCGGCGGGGTCCCATTGCTGGCGAGCCTGGTCCCGCTGACCGTGGCCCTCGTGGTCCTGGGCGTGGCCACCCACCGTCGTCGGCGGACGGCCGGCGCCGGTCGGCCGGGAGCCTGACGAGGACAGGCGCGTTCGAACGCGTGTTCGAACACCGTGGTAGCGTCATCGCCGTCGCCGCGACTCCTCGAGGTCCGTCTGACGCCGTATCGGCCTGTCTAGCGTGGCTGCTAGACACGGTCAGACGGAGGTCGAGACGGCGGTCGATGCCGTCGTCTAACGGTCTCTAACCCGACAGCAAGACACCGGCATAGGGTGCTCGACATGGACCCCGTCCGGAACCCGTACGCCCCCGGCGCCGGCCAGCGCCCGCCCGAGCTGGCCGGCCGGGACACCGAGCTGTCGGCCTTCGACGTCGTCCTGGAACGGATCGCACGCGGGCGGCCGGAGCGCTCACTGGTGCTCACCGGGCTGCGCGGGGTGGGCAAGACCGTGCTGCTCAACCAGCTGCGCTCCGCGGCGATCACCCGCGGCTGGGGCACCGGGAAGATCGAGGCCCGCCCGGACCAGTCGCTGCGCCGGCCGCTGTCGGCCGCGCTGCACATGGCGCTGCGCGAGCTGCGCCACCCCGACCAGGAGTCCACCGAGGCCGTCCTGGGGACGCTCAAGGCCTTCGCCCAGCGCCAGGCACCTGCTGATGCGAAGGTGCGCGACCGCTGGCAGCCCGGCATCGACGTGCCGGCCACCACCGGCCGTGCCGACTCCGGCGACATGGAGATCGACCTGGTCGAGCTGCTCAGCGACGTGGCCGGCCTCGCCGCCGACGTGGGCAAGGGCGTCGCGCTGTTCATCGACGAGATGCAGGACGTGCAGACCGACGACGTCTCGGCGATCTGCGCCGCCTGCCACGAGCTCTCCCAGCAGGGCTCGCCGCTGATCGTCGTCGGCGCCGGGCTCCCCCACCTGCCCGCCGTGCTGAGCGCCTCCAAGAGCTACTCCGAACGGCTCTTCCGCTACCTGCGGATCGACCGGCTGGACCGGTCCGCCGCCGACCGGGCGCTGCTGGCCCCGGCCGAGCGGGAGGACGTCGAGTTCGACACCGCCGCCCTGGATGCCCTCTACGCCGCCGCCGACGGCTACCCCTACTTCGTGCAGGCCTACGGCAAGGTCACCTGGGACGTCGCCGCCGCCTCGCCGATCACCGCCGACGACGTGGCGATGGCCGCACCGGCCGCCGAGGCCGAGCTCGCGGTGGGCTTCTTCGGCTCCCGCTACGACCGGGCCACCCCCGCCGAACGGGAGTACATGCACGCGATGGCCGAGCTCGGCGGCCCGACCGGCGCCGCGGTGGGCACCTCCGACGTCGCGGTCACCCTCGGCCGCAAACCGGCCTCCCTCTCCCCCGCCCGCGACTCACTGATCAAGAAGGGCCTGGTCTACTCCGCCGAGCGCGGCCAGATCGCCTTCACCGTCCCGCACTTCGGCCGCTACCTGCTCCGGCACGCCCCGGAGTAGTCCCGCACCCGATCGAGTCGTGTTCCACGTGCAACCTCGACGCCGGGACGGCAGGGTGGCCGGGGTGAGCACCCCTGCCGACGTCCGCTCCCCCGAGGAGATCACCGTCCCGGTCGAGGGCGGTGAGCTCGCCGCCCTGTACTGGGCGGCCGACGCCCCGGGGGCCCCACTGGTCGTGCTGGTGCACGGCATCACCGGGAACGCCGCGGTCTGGGGCCCGGTCGCAACGGCCCTGGCCGGTGAGTGCGAGGTGGTCGCCCCCGACCTGCGAGGGCGGGCCGGCAGCGCCGGCCTCCCCGGCCCCTACGGCTTGTCCGTGCACGCCGCGGACCTCGCCGCGCTGCTCGACCGGTTCGGCGCCGACGCCCAGGCCGGGGCCGACGCGACCGTGCTCGTCGGCCACTCGATGGGCGGGTTCGTCGCCGCGCTGGCCACCGCCGGGGTGGCCCGGGACATGGTGCACGGGCTGGTGCTGGTCGACGGCGGCCTGCCCTTCGCCGTCCCGCCGGCCGCGGACACCGACGCGATGCTGGGCGCCTTCCTCGGGCCGACCCTGGACCGGCTGGACCGCACGTTCCCCGACCTCCCCGCCGTCCGGGACTTCTGGTCCGGGCACCCGACGGTGGGCCGGTGGGTCGACGACCCGCCGGTGTCCGCGTTCTTCGTCCGCGACCTCACCGGCACGCCCCCGGAGCTGCGCAGCGCGGTGGTGCACGAGGCGGTCCGGGTCGACGGCGCGGACATGCTCCGCAACCAGGTGGTGCTCGAGGCCACCACCGACCTCCCGGTGCCGGCGACCCTGCTCTGGGCCACCCGCGGCATGCAGGGTGAGGTGCCCGGCCTCTACGACGAGGTGCGGCTGGAGCCGATGCAGCTCGGCGAGACCCACGTGACCGCCCGCGAGGTCCCCGGCACCGACCACGACTCCCTGCTCTGGACGGCGGAGGGCATCCGGGCGATCACCGACGCGGTGCGGGAGGCGGCCGCCCGCGGTCGCTGACCACGGACGAACGACCAGGGGAGCGGGTCCGGTGCTCGCGCACCGGTCCCGCTCCCCTGGTCGTCCGGGTCCTGCTGGCCGTACGTGGAGCTCAGTGCGCCATCACGATGGACAGGTTGCCCGAGCCGTAGCCGGCCACGTCGACCTTGAGGTCGATCCGGTTGAACGCCGCGGCCAGGCCGGCGATGTCCCCCGGGATCGACTCCCCCGGTGCGTGCAGCTTGTACAGCTTCGAGTGGTTGACGCCCCCGCCGTTGAACAGCGCGGCGGCCACGTTCACCACCTCGTAGACGACCTCCAGGTGCATCTCGGAGAGCTCGCCCTCGTCGATGGCGTCCTCGAGCCCGCCCTTGGGCAGCAGGGCCAGCGCCCCGGCGAGCCAGGCGGCGAGCCGGATGTCGACCAGGCAGAGGGCCGTGGTCGCCATCGTCGGGTCGACGTAGACGGCGACGGCCGGCTTGTCGTTGAGCGACACCGGGTCGCCCGGGGCGACGGTGACGTCCTTGCCGAACAGCCCCTCCAGCAGGTCGCGGACGTCCTTGGGGTTGGGCAGGAGCGCCGGTGCGGGGGCGGTCATGCGATCACCCCGTCCAGGGCTTCCTTGAACGTGTCCTCGTTGAACGGCTTGGCGATGAGGAAGAGGGCGCCTGCGTTGGCCGCCTTCTCGCGCATCTCCGGCGAGCCCTCCGAGGTCACGAAGCCGAAGGGCACCTGCGAGCCGGAGGCGCGCAGCGCCTCCAGGCACTCGATGCCGGTCATCTCGGGCATGTTCCAGTCGGAGAGGACCAGGTCGGGCTTCTCCGACCCGACCTTGTCGAACGCGTCGCGTCCGTCGACGGCCTCGACGATGTCGTGGTCGTCGTAACCCGCCTGACGGAGGGTGCGGATCACGATCTGCCGCATGACACGGCTGTCGTCGGTCACCAGGATCTTCACTGCGGCACCTCAGTTCCGCTCGGGTGCAGCGCCTCGGTGGCGCCCTGCACGGTGATGGTCAGGCTCTGTCCGCGCCACTGACCGTTGACGCGGCAGACGTCGTCCAGCCGCCCGGTGGTGGGCGCGGAACCGATCTGGGGGAGGCCGAGGCTGGAGGGCCCCGGCAGGACGGACTTGATGTTGCCGCCGAGCACGTTGGCGAGTTCGCCGAGCGCGTCGGCGACGTCCTCGTCGTCCACGACCGTGGGCGGCCGGGTCATCAGGACGCTCTCGGCGAGCGCCTCGGCGGTGGCCGGCGCGCACGTGAGGACGACGGCGCCGTCCCACGGGCCGCTGATCGTCACCCAGGCGCTGACCACCTCGGCCGGCGGTGCGACCGGGACGGGCACGAACGCCTCGCCGTCACCGACCAGCGCCGGCCAGATCTCGTCGGCGATGCTCTGCACCGTCGCCTGGTCCAGCAGCGCGCTGATCGGCTGGGCTTCCTGCAGGGTCACGCGGACACCCCCTCGGGGAGCAGGCCGAGCAGCGCGAGCTTGTCGCGGAGCGCGTCGGCGGTGAACGGCTTGATCAGGTACTCGTGGGCACCGGCGGCCAGCGCCTTGACGATCTGGCCGGTCTCGCTCTCCGTGGTGACCATCATCAGCGTCACCTGGCGGAAGTCGGGGTTGGCGCGGACGGCCATGACGAACTGCAGCCCGTCCATCACCGGCATGTTCCAGTCGATGCAGCACAGGTCGGGGACCCAGCCCTCGGCCTTGCCCCCCTGCAGCGCGTCGAGGGCCTGCTGGCCGTCTCCGGCCTCACGCACCTCGTATCCGAAGTCCTTGAGGATGCTGCCGACGATGCGCCGCATGGCGCGGGAATCGTCGATCACCAGAGCTCGCACGTCAGGCTCCCTTTCGCGGGCGGTAGGCGGAGCCGCGGCCGAGGACGACCCGCTCCCAGTTCTCGTCGACCCCGAGCGTGGTCTCCGCAGCTCCGAGGAACAGCCACCCGTCGGGGCGCATGAGCTGGCGGACTCGGGTGAGGATCGCCTGCTTGGTGGGCAGGTCGAAGTAGATGAGGACGTTGCGCAGGTAGACCACGTCGAAGGGGCCCATCCGGGGCAGCGGCGCGGCCAGGTTGCACTCGGTCGCGGTGATCATCCGGCGCAGCGCCGGGGCGATCTCCCACTCGTTCCCGCTGCGGGTGAAGTGCCGCACCAGCATGGTGGCGGGCAGCCCCCGGTTGACCTCCAGCTGGCTGAACCGGCCGGCGCGGGTGCGCTCCACCATCTGCCGGGACAGGTCGGTCGCGGTGATCGACACCCGGGTGGCGGCGTTGGGCATCGCGTCGGACAGCAGCATGGCGATCGTGTACGCCTCCTGCCCGCTGGAGCAGGCCGCCGACCAGATCTGCAGCCGCTCGTCGGGCCGGCGGGCGGCCAGCAGCTGCGGCAGCACGGTGCTGGTCAGCGCGGTGAACGGGTCGCCGTCGCGGAACCAGGACGTCTCGTTCGTGGTGAGCGCCTCGACGATCCGCCGGGTGGTCGCCGGGTCCGGCCGGCTGCGGACGGACTCGACGAGCTCGCTGACCCCGGAGAGGCCGCGCTGCTGGGCCATCGGCAGCAGCCGGGCCTCGACCAGGTACTCCTTGCCGGGCTGCAGGACGATCGCGCTCTCGCGGTGCACCAGCTGGCGCACCCAGTCGAAGCTGGTGGCGGTGAGGGTCATCGCCGGCCTCCCATCGGGGCAGCGGCCCGGGCAGCGGCGAAGCTGGCGGCCGGGCGTGGGGTCGGGAGCAGTCGGACGATCGCCTCGGCGATCCGGGCCAGCGGCAGCACCTCGTCGGCGAAGCCGGCCTGGGTGACCGCACCGGGCATGCCCCAGACCACGGAGGTGGCCTGGTCCTGGGCGACGACGGTGCCGCCGGCGTCCCGGATCTGCCCGGCGCCGATGCGCCCGTCGGAGCCCATGCCGGTCAGCACGACGCCGAGCACGGCGCCGTCGTAGGCGGCCACGGCCGACCGGAAGAGGACGTCGACGGCCGGACGGCAGAAGTTCTCCGGCGGCGCCTGGTTCAGCGCCGTCCGCTTGTTGGCACCGCTGGTGCCCACGGTCAGGTGGAAGTCACCGGGGGCGATGTGCACGGTGCCGGGCACCAGCGGGGTGCCGTCAGCGGCCTCGACCACGGTGAGCGGGCAGAGCCGGTCCAGCCGCTGGGCGAACTGGCGGGTGAAGACGGGGGGCATGTGCTGCACCAGCAGCACCGGCACCGGCAGCGAGGCCGGCAGCAGCGGCAGCACCTTGGTCAGCGCCTCGGGGCCACCGGTGGAGGAGCCGATCACGAGCACGGCCGGCTCCTTCGGGGCGCGGGTGCGCGCCGCCGGCGGGCGGACGGCGACCGGCGCCGCGACCGGGGCGGCCGCGGGGCCACTGGTCTGCGGCCGGCCGGTGAGGGCCTTGATCTTGGGGATGAGCTGCTGACGCACGCTCTCCATCGACTGCGCGACGCTGCCGACGTTCGCCGGCTTGGTCACGTACTCGTTGGCGCCGGCGGACAGCGCGTCCAGGGTCGCGGAGGCACCGCGCTCGGTCAGCGTGCTGAACATGATGATCGGCACCCGGCTGTACGTCTGGCCGCCCGCACGACTGCGGATGGCGCGCACCGCCTCGATGCCGTTCATCTCCGGCATCTCGATGTCCATCGTGACCAGGTCGGGCTTGAGCTGCTCGAGCTTGGCCACGGCCAGCCGACCGTTCGGCGCTGTGCCGACGACGGTGATCATCGGGTCCTCGGACAGCACGTCCGTCACGATCTTGCGGACGACGACGGAGTCGTCGACGACCATCACCCTGATCTGTTCCACGCGTTCCCCCGCAGCCGATGTGCCGGCCGGTGGGCCGCTCTAGAGCTGTATCGGCATCGGGGGCCGGGCCTTGAGCGGTAATCCGGAGAAGGGCGGACACGCACAGGGCGCCCCCGCACACGGTGGTGCGGGGGCGCCCTCGGCGGAACGGGTCAGACCGTGGCGGCCTCCACCAGCAAGCGCACGGTCGTCGCGACGTCCTCCTCGAGCAGGGCCACGTCGGCACGCGCGATCCGGTCTGCCGCCGGGGCCGCCACACCGGTCACCGGGTCCGCGACGAGCTGCTGGACCACCTGGCGTAGCGCCCCGACCAGTTCCCGGACCCGCGGGTCCTCAGCATCGAGCCCCTGGGCGTTCTGCAGCGCCGCCAGCGGCCCGGTCAACCGACCCGCGTCCCCGCCGGCGAGTGTCTCGGCGAGCCGGCTCACCTGGGCGTCGGACAGCGGGAGGTCCGCTGACGTGCTCAGCCCCCAGCCGAACGGGTACAGCGGCTCGTACGTGCTGTCCCCGACGTTGAGCTCGCCCTGCTCGACCGTGCGCGGCCAGCTCTGCGGCAGCTGCCCGGTGAACGGGGTGCGGCCGAACAGCACGTCGGCGACGCCGGTGCCCTCACTGCCCGGCAGCCAGGAGGCGACGAGCGCATCGATGTCCCCGAGCTGGTCGCTGAGCACCAGCGGCCGGCCGGAGACGACGAGGACGACGCACGTCGCCGTCTGCGCGCACACCGTCTCGATGACGGCCCGGTCCTCAGCCCTGAGGTCCATGGTCTTGGGCTCCCGGGGCATGCCCTCGTCGGCCGGGTCGTAGGCCCACAGCGGCCCGCCGACGTCCCCGTACCCCTCGGAGTACGGGGTCTCCCCCACGACGACGACGCCGGTGGCGTCCGGGTCGATGGGGGCGGACGCGTCGACGCTGAAGGTCACGTCGGCGTCCGGTGCGACCTGCTCGATGCCCTCCAGGATCGTCGTGCCCTCGGTGTGCCGGCCCGACTGCCCCTGCCAGGTGATGCTCCAGCCGCCGATCTGGTTGCCCAGGTCGTCGGCGTTGCGCCCGGCCACGTACAGCGGGGCGTCGTCGGCCAGCGGCAGCGCGTCGTCGGAGTTCTTCAGCAGCACCTGCGACTCGGCGGCCGCCTGCCGGGCGACCGCGCGGTGCTCGGCCGACCCGACCTGGTCGAGGTTGGTGCGGTCGGCGAAGGGCTGCTCGAACAGGCCCAGCTGGAACTTCTTGGTGAGGATGCGGCGGACGGCGTCGTCGATCCGCTCCTGCGGCACCCGCCCCTCCAGCACCTCGTTGATCAGCGTGATCTCGAAGGAGGCGTAGTCGTCGGGCTCCATGGCCATGTCGCCGCCGGCGTTGACCCAGGTGCGGACGTCGCTGGCCCGGTCGCCCGGGATCTGGTCGATCCCGTGGTAGTCGCTGATGACGAAGCCGTCGAAGCCGACCTCGTCCTTGAGGAACTCCGTCAGGACGCTCGCGTCCGCATGCGCCTTGATCGGGTTGCCGAGGCCGTCCTCGGTGTAGTCGGTGCTGGAGTAGGACGGCATGATCGAACCGACGTGGTGCTGCTGCACGGCGGGGATGAACGGCGCCAGGTCGATCCGCTCGAAGTCCTCGCGGCTGGTCACCGTGATGCCCTGGTCGATCGGGTAGGTGCTGGGGCCCGAACCCAGGTCGTCCCCGGTGCCGTACTCGGTGTCGCCGTCGCCACCGATGTGCTTCGCCGTGGCCAGCACCCGGTCGGGGTCGTCCAGCGCGCTGACGTCGCCGCCCTGGAAGCCGTCGATCGACGTCTCCATCTCGACGACCAGCGACGGGTCCTCGCCGAAGGCCTCGTAAGTGCGGCCCCAGCGGGTGTCGCGGGCGACGCACAGGCACGGTGCGAAGGTCCACGGGATGCCGGTGGCCCGGGTCTCCTCCGCGGTGACGTGCGCCGTCTCCTGGACCAGCGCGGGGTCGCGGGTGGCGCCCAGGCCGATGTTGTGCGGGAAGACGGTGGCGCCGACGACGTTGTTGTGGCCGTGGACGGAGTCCACGCCGTAGATGAGCGGGATCTGCAGCGGGGTCAGCCGGGTCCACAGCTGGTAGCCGTCGACCATGTCCGCCCACGCCTCGGGGTCGTTCTCCTCCGGACCGGATCCTCCGCCGGACAGCAGCGAGCCGAGCATCAGGTCGGCGATCTGGGCCTGGCTGTCGTCGACCTCGGCCCGCTCGGCCTGCGTCATCTGGCCGACCTTGGCCGCCAGCGACATGCGCCCGAGCAGGTCGTCGACCCGCGCGGGCACTGGCAGGGACGCGTCCAGGTAGGGCAGCCCGTGGGCGTCGATGACCACGGTGGGCCTGGTGCCGATGGAGGCGTCGTCGGCTGCGAGGTCGATCGAGATCGTCTCGGCCGTCTCGCCCTCGGCCGACGGGGCCGTGGGCACCGTGAGCTGCTGAGTGGCGCCGGACGCCGTACCCGCCGGGAAGGTGATCGTGCCGCTGACCGGCGCGTAGTCCTCCCCGGCCGTGGCGCTGCCGGCTCCCGTCGCCCACTGCGCCGTCACGTCGGCGGGCAACGTGCCGCCACCCTCGACGTCGAGCTGGACGACGACGGTCGCCGTCCCGCCGTCCGGGGTGGTCACGATGGGACTGGTGGCGGCGAGCGTGGCGTCGCCGGTGGCGGCAGAGGCCGCGGTGGCCAGCGCCGGGACGACCGTGATGGTCACGGCTGCGACGGAGAGCGCGGCTGCGGCCCTGCGGGTGCGGGTGCGGCGACGGGGCAAGGAGGAGTGCGTCATTGCGGTCCTCGTGTGCTGCGGTGCACGGATCGGCTCGGTCTCGGCCGTCGGACGGTTGCGCCCACGGATCGTGGACCGCTCACCGCGCGGCGTCAAAGCCCATGCACAGGTTCCGGTGACACGCAGGGGCGACACGCCGGACGGCGCTGGAGCCCGTGGACGATCAGCCGATGGGCAGGTCGCGCCCGGTCACCGCGCTCCACGGGCCACCCAGCACGGCGAGGGACTCCTCGTCGAGCAGGTCGGCCATGGCCAGGCCCTGCACGCAGCCGGCCAGCGCGTTCCACACGCCCTCGGCGCCGTCCCGCGGGGAGAAGCCGGCCTCGGCGAAGACCCCGACGGTCATCAGCTGGACCGCGGCGAGGGTGCGCGTCCGGCCGGAGACGTGCGCGGCCCACGCGGCGCCGTGCATCGCCGCGGCCCAGGGACGGCGCTGCGCGCGCCCGGCGTCGACGGCCATCCGCCAGCGCCGGCGGCCGGCCTCGTCCATGTCGCGCAGCTCGGCGAAGAACGCGGCGACACCAGGGGCAGCAGGGCCCAGGTCGGGCCGCGGGCCGGGCTCCCAGGCGGTCGCGGTGGCGAACGGGCCGGTCAGTTCCTGCCGCGTGGGGGCGTCGAGTGCGTCCGAGGCCCACCAGCCGGTGGCGGCGTCGGCCAGCACGTCGGCGGCCTGGGCGGCCACGGCCGGGTCGAGGTCGGCCACGACGGGGTGCTCCGGGCCGAGGACGTCGTCGCGCACCAGCCGCTCCAGGGCCGGGGTGTTGCCGATCGTGCCCCGCTCGAGCAGGGCCACCAGCCGGGCGGGCCGGTCCTCGCCGCCACCCGGGTCGGTCAGGTCGCGCAGCTGGGGGACGCCGCCGGCGGCGAGTTCGTGGGCCCGGCGGGCGCGGACGGCGAGGGCCGCGCGCTCGTCGTCGGGGCGGCCGGCGGCGGGGTGGGCCGCCGCGATCCGGTGCAGGGTGGCGGCGTCGGCACCGATGCCGGTCACCAGGACGTCGGCGACCTGGCCACCGGCGGGCAGTCGGACGAGGTCGAAGCCGAGCGTCGCAGCGCTGACCAGGGAGTAGGGCACGTCGCCTCCAAGGAAGTGGTCAGGCCATCGTGCTGGGGGCCCGGGCCACAACGCCATGCGGAGGTCACCCGCTCGCGGGACGGCGAGCGGATGACCTCCGCGCGTTGCAGCCGGACGGTCAGTGCCCCGTCACAGACTGTTCAAACTGTTCGCTCAATAGGTGAAGCGGGCCACGCTCCCCCGCATGTCGCTGGCCATCCGGGACAGCTCGTCCACGGCCTGGCGGGTCTGCGACAGCGCCTCGGTGGTCGAGTCGGCGGCGGTCGAGACGCCGGTGATGTTGTTGGCGATCTCCGTGGAGCCGCTGGCCGCCTCCTGCACCGACCGGGACATCTCGTTCGTCGTGGCCGTCTGCTCCTCCACCGCACTGGCGATGGTCAGCTGGAAGTCGTTGATCGACCCGATGATCTCGCTGATCCGCCCGATCGCCGACACCGCACCCGAGGTGTCGCCCTGGATCGCCTCCACCCGACGAGCGATGTCCTCCGTCGCCCGCGCCGTCTCCTGCGCCAGCTCCTTCACCTCATTCGCCACCACCGCGAACCCCTTGCCCGCCTCACCAGCACGCGCGGCCTCGATCGTGGCGTTGAGCGCCAGCAGGTTCGTCTGCTCCGCGATCGAGGTGATCGCCTTCACCACCGCACCGATCTCCTTGGAGGAGGTGCCCAGCTTGGTGATCGTCACCGTCGTCGCCTCCGCCTCCGCCACCGCCTGCGCCGCCACCCGCGCCGCCTCGTTCGCGTTCTGCGAGATCTCCCGGATCGACGCGCCCATCTCCTCCGCACCCGCCGCCACCGTGGCCACGTTCCGGCTGACCTCGTCCGCGGCGGCCGAGACGACCCCGGACTGCGCTGCGGTCTCCTCCGCCGAGGACGAGATCTGCGCCGAGGACGCCGACAGCTCCTCCGAGGACGCTGCCACCGCGTCGGCGTTGGCCACGACCGCCGCCATCACCCCGCGCAGCTCGCTCACGGCCGCGTCCAGCGAGGCCCCCATCTGGCCGAGCTCGTCCTGCGTCGTCAAGCCACTCGTGACGGTCAGGTCACCACCGGCCAGCGCCTCGGTGACCAGCTGGACCCTGCGGGTGGCCCGGGCGATCCCGACCGCCACGAACAACCCCACCGCCAGCGCGACCAGCACTGCGACCGCCAGGATGACCATCGACGTCGTCGCCTGGGAGCTGGCGGAGGCGCTGATCTCCTCGAACCGCTCCGCGGCGGCCGCGTCCTCCCGTTCCCGGAGGTCACGGATGTCCTCGGTCATCGCCTCGACCATCGGCCTACCGCCCGTGTCGTTCGCGACGATCCACCCCTGGACGTCCCCGGTCAGGGCCAGCGGCGCCAGCACGGTCTTCTGGAAGGTGACGTACTCGTCCACGGTCGCGACCAGGTGGTCGTAGGCCTTCGCTCGCCCCTCCCCCAGCCCGCCGGCGGCGTACGCCTCGGCGAACGAGTCGAAATCCGCGAGCAAGGGGTCCAGCTCGTCCAGGTTGACCTGGGCGTCCGCGGGGTCCGTGGAGAGGATCGCGTCCCGAGCGAGCACCCGCATGTCGCTGATCCTGCGGTTCATGTCCCCCGCGGCCGCGATGCTCTTCAGGTTGTTCTCGTAGAGCACCTCGGCCCTCGAGGTGGCCTCGGACATGGACTGCATGCCGAGGACCCCGATCGCGCCTGCGGCGACCACGGGAACGGCCACGGCCGTGAGGATCTTGGTCTTCACTCCTCGGTCGCCCCACCACGAGGTGGTACGGGCCAGCTGGCTGACGGACATGTTCTGCTCCTGGGTTCGTTCACTGTGCGGGGGAGGGGGCGACCTGGCCGTTCGCTCCATCGATCGCATTCGTCTGCGCTCGGTGGATGAGGACCATCGTGATCGATGCGGTAATGCGAAGTGCCGTTTTCTTGGCGTGTCGCATGGCGTGCAACACAAAGTGCACCAACCGATCACCGGTGCGCCTTTGTCGACATTCCCGGACAGGCTGGGCGGCGAGAAGAAAGCGCCGCTCGGGCCGCCAGGAGATGCGCTCACGGATGATCGGGGTGTTCGTGTCGACATCCTGGAATGGTCGTCGCGGGTCCTCGCGACGCACCGACGACGACGGCCGGCACCTCTCCGAACGGGAGGGGTGCCGGCCGTGGGACCGAGTGGCGTCAGTAGGTGAAGCGGGCCACGCTCCCTCGCAGGTCACTCGCCATCCGGGACAGCTCGTCCACCGCCTGCCGGGTCTGACCCAGCGCCTGCGTCGTCGAGCTGGCCGCCGCCGACACCCCGGTGATGTTCGTGGCGATCTCCGTCGACCCGCCGGCGGCCTCCTGCACCGACCGGGACATCTCGTTCGTCGTCGCGGTCTGCTCCTCCACCGCACTGGCGATGGTCAGCTGGAAGTCGTTGATCGACCCGATGATCTCCGAGATCCGACCGATCGCCGACACCGCACCCGTCGTGTCGCCCTGGATCGCCTCCACCCGCCGCGCGATGTCCTCCGTCGCCCGCGCCGTCTCCTGCGCCAGCTCCTTCACCTCGTTCGCCACCACCGCGAACCCCTTGCCCGCCTCACCGGCACGCGCCGCCTCGATCGTGGCGTTGAGCGCCAGCAGGTTCGTCTGCTCCGCGATGCTGGTGATCGCCTTCACGACCGCGCCGATCTCCTGCGACGACGTGCCGAGCTTGGTGATGGTCTGCGTGGTGGTCTCCGCCTCGCCCACGGCCTGGGCGGCGACCCGGGTGGCCTCGTTCACGCTCTGACTGATCTCCCGGATCGCCGAGCTCATCTCGTCGGCACCCGCCGCCACCGTCGCCACGCTGCGGGACACCTCCTCGGCCGCCGCCGAGACGACACCGGACTGCGCGGAGGTCTCCTCCGCCGAGGCGGAGATCTGCGCGGAGGACGCCGACAGCTCCTCCGACGCCGCCGCGACCGCATCCGAGGACGCTGCCACCGAGGCGATCACCGACCGGAGGTGCTCCTGCGCCGTCCCCAGCGCGACCGCCATCTGGCCCACCTCGTCCCGGGACGAGACGTCGGCGTCCACGGTCAGGTCACCGGTGGCCATGGCCTCCAGCGAGGTCTGGACCCGTCGCAGCGGCCGGCTGAGCGAGCGCTGGGTGAGCAGGCAGATGACCAGGATGGCCACCAACCCCAGGGCCGCGGCGATCTCACTGCTGCGGGCCGCCTGGGCGATGGCCGCCTCCAGTTCGGCGTGGGCTGCGTCGGACTCCGCCGCCAGGGCGTCCTTCGCGGCGCCGACCGCCCCGTCGGTGAGGTCGTTGGCGGCCTGGATCTCCTCGAACCGCGCCCGCATGCCGACCTGGTCGGCCACGGCCGCCTCCACGAAGGCCGCCAGCGCCTCCTGGTAGTCGCCGAAGGTCGACTGCACCCCGGCCGCGGCGGCAGCGCTGGCGCCGCCGAGCGGGACGTCCTGCAGCTCGGCCAGCAGTGCCTCCGCCGTCGCGATGTCGTCGGCCACGTCCGCCAGCTGGTCGGACGGCGACGGGCTCACCAGGGCCTTGAGGCCGTCCACCTTCAGCTCGCTGGCCCGGGTGTCGAGCTGGAGCACCAGCTCCGCGGCCTGGTCGAGCCGGTCGAGGTGCTCACTGGCACTGCGGACGGTGGCGTTCGAGGTCAGCGTCGCGGTCAGCAGGGCACCGAAGGCCAGGACGACGACGCCGATCATGATGCCGAACTTCACGGCGAGCCGGCGGTCGGCGAACCAGCTCAGCGGGCCGGTCGGGGCGGGGGAGTGCATGGCGGGTCTCCTGGTCGGGAACGGCGGTGGAGCGCGGATGAGAACGATTGCACCGGTCCGGCAGAGGTGCGCTGCGTTCTCCGGGTCGACGGTGGACCGCATTCTCGGATCAGCCCGCACATCGTCGTCCTGGCTTCTCCCGAGGGTGCTGCTCGAGCAATCGTGGTGGATCCGGTAATGGTTGGTACCGCTGTGACGCACGTGTCGTGGAACGGCGCCGAGAATGGTCGACGAACGCACGCGGCCGGCTCTTTGTCGACTCGGGAGTGAGAAGGGGAAAAGCACCGCGGCCGCCGCCTCGCCCGGGGAAGGGGGCGAGACAGCGGCCGCGGGAGTCTTGCGGTTCCTCTCAGTAGGAGAAGCGGGCCACCGTGGTGCGCAGGTCGCTGGCCATCCGGGAGAGCTCGTCCACGGCCTGCCGGGTCTGGCCCAGTGCCTGGGTGGTGGACGACGCTGCCGTGGAGACACCGGTGATGTTCGTGGCGATCTCGGTGGACCCGCCGGCGGCTTCCTGCACCGACCGGGACATCTCGTTGGTGGTGGCGGTCTGCTCCTCCACCGCACTGGCGATGGTCAGCTGGAAGTCGTTGATCGACCCGATGATCTCGCTGATCCGACCGATCGCCGACACCGCACCCGTCGTGTCGCCCTGGATGGCCTCCACCCGCCGCGCGATGTCCTCCGTCGCCCGCGCCGTCTCCTGCGCCAGCTCCTTCACCTCGTTCGCCACCACCGCGAAGCCCTTGCCCGCCTCACCAGCACGCGCCGCCTCGATCGTGGCGTTCAGCGCCAGCAGGTTCGTCTGCTCCGCGATCGAGGTGATCACCTTGATCACGTTGCCGATCTCCCGCGAGGAGTCACCCAGCTTCATCACCGTGGCGTTGGTGGTCTCCGCCTCGGCCACCGCCTGGGCCGCGACCCGGGCGGCCTCGTTCGCGTTCTGGCTGATCTCCCGGATCGAGGCACCCATCTGCTCGGCACCGGCCGCGACGGTGGCGACGTTGCGGCTGACCTCCTCCGCAGCGGCGGAGACGACGCCGGACTGCGCGGAGGTCTCCTCCGCCGAGGCGGAGATCTGGGCCGAGGAGGCGGACAGCTCCTCCGATGCGGCCGCGACCGCATCGGACGAGGCGACGACGGAGGCCATCACCGAGCGGAGGTTGATCTGCGCGGCGGCGAGCGACTCGGCCATCTGGCCGACCTCGTCCCGGTCGCGCGCCTCGGGCAGCACGGTCAGGTCACCGTCGGCCATCGCCTGCACGGAACGCTGCACGGAGCCGACCGTCGCGAGGATCCGGCGGATGACCAGGAAGGCCAGCCCGGCTGCGACGACGATCGAGACGATCGAGACGGTCAGCAGGAGCGTGATGGAGCTGCTCGCCTCGTCGGCGGCCGTGGCGTTGCGCGCCGCCGCCTGCTCGGACTGGGCGATGCCCTCCTCCTCCAGTCCGTCGGCGATGTCGTCGAAGAGCGGCTGCATCGTCTCGCGCACCAGTTGGGCGTAGCCGACGATGTTGCCCGTGGCGCCCGTCGGGAAGGCGGTGGAGGTCAACAGCTGGAGCAGCGACGCCCGAGCGTCCAGGTACTTGTCCATCGCGGCCTGGTCGACGATGTGCGGCTGGTACTCGGCCAGGGCGGCGTCCACGTCGGCCTGCTTCTCCTCCATCTGCCCGATCAGCTCCTGCTGCCGGGCCACGTCGGAGAAGGCGTACTCGAGGACACGGGCGCGGTGCGCCGCGGTGGCCCGCTGCACCGCCGACAGGGCGTTCAGCGGCTTGAGGTTCTCGGTGTAGATGGCCTGCTGGCCGTCCCGCATCTCGGTGATCCGGCTGATCGCCAGTGCGTTGGTGCCGAGGACGACGAGGGCGAGCAGGGCGACGACCGCCCCGATCTTGACGCCGATCGGTCGGTCGGCAAACCACCCGAGCCGCCGAGAGGGGAGTGCTGTGGTGCTCATGGTCTTTCTCCAGGGAGAGGGGGCGGATCGGGTGGGGGGAGTGGTGCGAGGGGTGGGGCCCCGTCCGGGGGAGGACGGGGCCCCGTGCTCAGGTACCGACGGCGCGGTTCACGTCGAGGGCGAGGAGCAGCTGGCCGGACAGCTTGTAGGCGCCCCGGATCAGGTCGCGGGCCGCACCGTCGAGCGTGTCCGGCGGGGCCTCGAAGTCGCGGACGTCGACGTCCACGACGTCGGCGATGCTGTCGACCAGCAGGCTGACCGCCTCGCCGTGCAACCGGACCACGATCACGACGGGTTGCTCACCCTCCGGCCGGGCCGGGCGGCTCAGCCGCTCGCGCAGCTCGATCGCGGTGACGACCTGGCCGCGGAGGTTGATCAGGCCGGCGACGGCCGGCGGTGCCAGCGGCACCCGGGTGATGCTCTGGCTGCGCAGCACCTCCTGGACGTGCTCGACCTCGACGCCGTAGAGGTCGCCGTCCAGCCAGAAGGTGGCGAGCTGACTGGTCGCCGGCACGGTCCAGGCTTCGGTCGCGGTGCTCATGTCAGACCTCCATCAGGGGGGCGGGGAACCCGGCGCCGTCGACGTCGAACGCATCGGGGGAGGGGAAGGCGGCCGGGGCCGTGGTGTAGAACGCCGGGTCGGCGGCGAGGATGGCCGCCCGGACGTCGAGCAGCTCGGTGACGCGGTCGCCGATGACGGCCGAACCGAGCAGGCCGAGGTCGTCGATGTCGCTGTGCACCGAGGCCTCGCCGTCGACGATGTCGAGGATCTCCTCGACCACGATCGCCACGCTGCGCCCGTGGTCGGCGTAGACGATGACCTCCAGCGTCTCCCGCTCGGTGTCGCCGAACGCGCCCAGGTGCCGGTCGAGCCGGACGATCGGCAGGATCGCGCCGCGGTACTGGACCACCTCACGGGAGCCCACCCGCTCGACGGTCTCGCTGCGCACCTGCTCCAGCCGGGTGACGGTGTCCAGCGGGATGGCGACCCGCCGGCCGCCGCCGATGGCCGCGAGCAGCATCCGCTGGCGTTCCTGGACGGCGATGGTGACGCTGGCGGCCACGCGGGCCTCCTGGCGCTCGGCGGTCTCGGCGCGCAGCGCCCGGCGGGCGAGCGCCTGGACGTCGAGGATGAGCGCGACGGCGCCGTCCCCGAGCACGGTGGCCCCGGAGTACAGCCCGATGGCCTTCATCTGGCCGCCGACCGCCTTGACGACGATCTCCTCGGTGTTGATGACCCGGTCGACGACCAGCCCGAACCGGCGTCCCTCCGAGCGGAGCACCGCGATGACGACGTGGCCGTCGTGCCGGTCCGAGGGCAGGCCCAGGACGTCGGCCAGGTGCACCAGGGGGAGCAGCTCGCCACGGAGCCGGTAGACCGACGCCCCACCGACCTCCTCGACGGCGGCTGCGGCCTTCTCGGCGTCCAGGGCGACGAGCTCCTGCAGGCTGATCTGCGGGATGGCGTAGCGGTCGCCGGCGCACTCGATGGTCAGTGCCGGGACGATCGCCAGGGTCAGCGGGATCCGGAGCCGGGTGCAGGTGCCGCGCCCGGGCACCGACTCGACCTCGATGGTGCCGCCGATGGACTCGATGTTGGTCTTGACCACGTCCATCCCGACGCCGCGGCCGGAGACGTTGGTGACCGCGGCGGCAGTGGAGAAACCGGGCAGGAAGACCAGCTGCAGGATGTCGGCGGGGCTCATCCGGGACAGCGCGTCCGGGGTGAGCAGCCCGCGCTCGACGGCCTTGGCGCCGATCTTCACCGGGTCGATCCCGGCGCCGTCGTCGGCGACCTCGACCACGACCTGGCCGCTCTCGTGCCGGGCCCGCAGGGTCAGCACGCCCTCGGCCGGCTTCCCGGCGGCCGTGCGGACCCCGGCCGGCTCGACGCCGTGGTCGACGGAGTTGCGGACCAGGTGGGTCAGCGGGTCCTTGACCGCCTCGAGCAGGGTCTTGTCCAGCTCGGTCTCCCGGCCCTCCATCTCCAGGCGGACCGACTTGCCGCACTGCAGACCGAGGTCGCGGACGACGCGGGGGAGCTTGCTCCAGATGTGGTCGATCGGCTGCATGCGCGTCTTCATGACGCCCTCCTGCAGCTCACTGGCGATCAGGTTCAGCCGCTGGGAGGCCCGGACCAGGTCCTGGTCGGTCTGCCGGCCGACGTACTGGACGATCTGGTTGCGGGTGAGCACGAGCTCGCCGACGAGCAGCATCAGGGCGTCGAGCAGGTCGACGTCGACCCGGATGGTGCTGTCGGCCACGGCCCGGCGGCCCGGCTGTGCACCGGCGCGCTCCTCACCGGGCTCCGGGGCGGGCTCGGCCGCGGCCGGGGGGAAGGCGGGGGCTTCGACGGGGGCTTGGGCCACCGGGACCTCCATGGGGACCTCCTTCGGGACGTCGACGGCCGGAGCCGGCGCGGGCGGTGCGGCCGGGAGCATCTCGGCGGCCGGCACCGGGGCCGGCGACGGGACGACCGGCACGGCGGCCTTGGTGACACGGGGGGTCTTCGGCGCGGCCTTCTTGGCCGGCGCCTTCTTGGCAGCGGCGCGCTTGGCGGGGGCCGGCTCGGCCGGGGCCGCCAGGGCCTCGACCGGCTCCTCGGCCGGCACCTCAGCCACGGCCGGCGCGGCCTCCGGCTCGGGCACGGCGACCGGGGCGGGGGCGTCCTCGAGGACGGCGCTGAGCGTGGCGACGGTGTCGGCGACCACGACGGAGCCCTCCCCGCCGGTGGCCTCGATCGCGGCGAGCAGGGCGCGGATGGTGTCCACCATCTGCAGCAGTGCGTCGGTGCGGACCGGGGTCAGCTCCAGGGCGCCGTCCCGCAGCCGGGACAGCAGGTTCTCCCCGACGTGCGCGATCTCCTCCAGCCGGTTGAAGGCCAGGAAGCCGCTGGTGCCCTTGATCGTGTGGATGGTCCGGAAGATGCTCGAGAGCCGGTCCCGTGAACGGGGGTCCTGCTCCAGGGCGACCAGATCCTGGTCCAGCTGGTCGAGGTTCTCGTGGCTCTCCACGAGGAACTCCTCGACGATGTCGTCCAGACCTTCCACGCCTGCCTCTTCCCCTTGGTGCGCCGTGGGGCCTGCCCCACACAGCGATGGCTTCATCGGCGCCCGCCGGACCACCTGAAGGTGAATTCCAGGCGAGCGCTCGCCTTTTCACAATTGCCATTCCATGGGTCTGAATTGGTGTTTCATGCCCATGTCGACAATGGCCGCGGATCAGCGTCCGACCTGGTCAGGACGTGAGACCGCGGCGTGATGTGACGAATCGGCAGCCCCGGAGACGACCGTGACCGCCGACCCGGGGGGCCGACGGTCACAGTGGGGGAGCAGGGAACGGGAAGGGCCTGGTGAGGCCGGTGGGGGCGTCCGGTTCAGGCGCGCAGGGCCGCAGCCAACCGCTCGAGGACGGCGCGCACACCGTCCAGGTCGGGCACTCGGTGGGCGGCGGCGGTGTCGCCGTCCCCGACCTTGACCGTCACGCCGTCCGGCGCCAGGGCGCGGAAGCCGTCCTCGTCGGTGACGTCGTCGCCGAGGTACAGCGCCCCCTGGGCGCCCAGCTCCGTGCGCAGCCGGAGCAGGGCCGACCCCTTGTCGGCGTCGGTCACCGCCAGCTCCAGCACGTCCTTGCCCGGCTTCGCGGTGAGCGCAGGGTCGGCTCCCGGGCCGGCGGCGACGTCGGCGAGCAGCCGGGCGGCCGCCGCACGGTCGGCGACGGTGCGCACGTGCACCGCGGCACCGGCCGGCTTGTGCTCCAGCCGGGCACCGGGGACGGCCTCGACCAGCGGGGCGAGCGCCGCGGCGAGCTGGTCACGCCGGACGGCGAGGTCACCGGTGAGCGGCCCGTCGAACTCCGCGCCGTGACTGCCCACCCAGCGGAACGGGCCGGTCAGCCCGCTGGTCGCCTGCAGGTCGGCCACCCCGCGGCCGCTCACCAGCGCGACGGTCACCCCGTCGACGGCCGCCAGCCGGGCGAGCAGCTCGCCGACGCCGGGCTCGGGCACCGCCGCGGCCGGGTCGTCCCGCAGCCGGGCCAGCACGCCGTCGTAGTCGCTGGCCAGCAGCAGCGGACGGCGTCCGGCCAGCTCGTCCAGCGCCTGGTCGAGGGCGGTCGTCATGCCTGCGCCTGCAGGGACTCGAAGAACGAGTTCGCCCAGTGGTCGAGGTCGTGCTTGGTGACGTACCGGCGCATCGCCTTCATCCGCTTGGCGCTCTCGGCCGGCTCCATCCGCAGCGCGCGCAGCAGCTGCGCCTTCACCCCGGCGATGTCGTGCGGGTTGACCAGCAGCGCCTGCTTGAGCTCGGCGGCGGCACCGGCGAACTCGCTGAGCACCAGCACGCCGCCGTCGTCACCGCGGGCGGCGACGTACTCCTTGGCGACCAGGTTCATCCCGTCGCGATAGGGCGTCACGAGCATGACGTCGGCCGCGCGGTACATCGCGGCCAGCTCCTCGCGGGGCATCGACTGGTTGAAGTAGTGCACGGCCGGCCCGGCCATCGAGCCGTAGACGCCGTTGATGTGCCCGACCTGCTGCTCGATGGTCTCGCGCATCGTCACGTAGTGCTCGACCCGCTCGCGGCTGGGGGTGGCCACCTGCACGAGGACCGTCGAGGGGGCCTCCAGGGCGCCGTCCTCGAGCAGCTCCTCGAACGCCTCCAGGCGCACCCCGATGCCCTTGGTGTAGTCGAGCCGGTCGACGCCGAGCACGATCTTGTCCGGCTGGCCGAGCTCCTCGCGGATCTCCGCGGCCCGGGCCAGCACCTCCGGGGTGCGGGCGAGCTCGTCGAAGGCGGCCACGTCGATGGAGATGGGGAACGCCTTGGCGGTGACCGTGCGGCCCTCGTACGAGATGGCGTTGCCCTTGCACTGCAGGTCGTGCAGCCGCCGGGCGAGGTTGACGAAGTTGCTGGCCGCCGACGGCTGCTGGAAGCCGATCAGGTCGGCACCGAGCAGCCCCTCGATGATCGCCGAGCGCCACGGCAGCTGGGTGAACAGCTCGTAGGGCGGGAACGGGATGTGCAGGAAGAAGCCGATGGTCAGGTCGGGGCGCTGCTGCCGCAGCATGGCCGGCACCAGCTGCAGCTGGTAGTCGTGCACCCAGACGATCGCGCCCTCGGCAGCCACCTCGGCGGCCCGGTCGGCGAACCGCTTGTTGACCTGGACGTAGGCGTCCCACCACTTGCGGTGGTACTCCGGCTTCTCGACGACGTCGTGGTAGAGCGGCCACAGCGAGGCGTTGGAGAACCCCTCGTAGTAGCGGTCCACCTCCTCCTCGGTCAGCGCCACCGGCACCAGCGACATGCCGCCGGACTCGAAGGGCTCGGGGGCGTCACCCGCCGCGCCCGACCAGCCGACCCAGGCGCCGCCGCGACCGGCGACGAACGGCTCGAGTGCGGTGACCAGGCCGCCGGGGCTGCGCTGGTAGCGCGTCGTCCCGTCGGGGTCGGTCACCTGGTCGACGGGCAGGCGGTTCGCCACCACCACCACCGGGCTGTCGGCCTCCACCTGGTCTCCTCCGGTGCGCGTTGATCCACTCATCCCGCCCCGACCCTAGGTGACGGGGCCCACCACGTGCGCGTCGCGGCTCAGCGGGAGAGCAGGAAACCGGTCGCCGCGGCGCCCAGCCCGAGCAGCAGGGACGCCGTGACACAGCCCAGCGCCCGCAGGACGGCGCGCTCCTCCACCAGCCGGACGACGTCCCAGCCGAAGGTGGAGAAGGTGGTGAGCGTGCCGCAGAAGCCGGTGCCCACCAGCGCCAGGACGGCGGGGGAGACGTCGGACCGGCCCAGCAGCACGCCGAGGAGGGCGCTGCCCAGCACGTTGACCGTGAGCGTCCCCAGCACGCTGCCCGGGCCCCGGCGGGCGGTGGCCACCCGGTCGGCGAGCAGTCGCAGCGGTGCACCGGCCAGCGCTCCCAGCGCCACCCACAGCGCCGTCACGGCCGGCTCACCACCGCGCGGCCGGCGGTCAGCCCGGCGACCACCGCCAGCACGCCCCCGACGACCGAGACCAGCACGTAGCCGACGGCGAGGGCGACGGCGCCGTCCTCGGCCAGCTGCACGGTCTCGACCGCGAAGGTGGAGAACGTCGTGTACCCACCGAGCACGCCGGTGGCCAGGAACGGCCGGAGCCACGGGGAGTCCGGGTGCCGGGCCAGCAAGAGGGCCAGCAGGGCGCCGATCAGCGCACACCCGGTGAGGTTGACCAGCAGCGTGGCCCACGGCCAGCTCCCGGCGGGGGAGGGGAGGGCCTCGGCCACGCCCCAGCGGGCCAGCGCACCGAGCACCCCGCCGAGGGCGGCGGCGACGTAGCCGGTCAGCGGCTCGCCCCGCGCGTCTCGGGGAACAGCAGGTCGACGAAGCGGGCCACGGTCGGCTGCGGCTCGTGGTTGGCCAGCCCGGGCCGCTCGTTGGCCTCGATGAACACGTGCTGGGGGCCCTCGACGTCCGGGACCATGAAGTCCAGCCCGGTCACCGGGATGCCGATGGCCCGGCTGGCCCGCACGGCCGCCGCCGCGATGTCGGGGTGCAGCCGGTCGGTGACGTCGTCGATGGTGCCGCCGGTGTGCAGGTTCGCCGTCCGCCGCACCCGCAGCCGCTCGCCCCGGGGCAGGACGTCGTCCAGCGTGTGCCCGGCGTCGGCGACCACCTCGGCCGTGGCGTCGTCCAGCGGGATGCTCGACTCCCCGCCGGTGGCCCGCTGCCGGCGGCGGCTGGTCTCCCGGACCAGGGCGGCGACGTCCTGCCGGCCGTCGCCGACCACCTCGGCCGGCCGGCGGAGCGCGGCGGCGACCACCCGGTGGTCGATCACCACGACCCGCAGGTCGTCGCCCGCGACCAGCTCCTCGACCAGGACGTCGGGGCAGTACTGCACGGCCAGCGCGAGGGCCCGCTCGAGGGCCGGCTCGTCGCGGACGCCCACGGTGATGCCCTTGCCCTGCTCCCCGCGCGCGGGCTTGACCACCACGGCGCCGCAGTCGGCCAGCAGCTGCCGGGCGGCCGCGTCCGCGCCGTCGGCCACCACGGCGCCGCGGGGCACCCGGACGCCGGCGCGGTCCATGATCCGGCGGGTCACCCGCTTGTCGTCGCACCGGCTCATCGCCACCGCGGAGGTGAACTCCGAGAGCGACTCCCGGGTCAGCACCGTGCGCCCGCCCAGCGCCAGCCGCAGCTCGCCGAACTCGGCGTCGGTGACCTCCACCCGGATCCCGCGGCGCAGCGCCTCGTCGGCGATGATCCGCGCGTAGGGGTTGAGCTGGCCCAGGCCGGGCGGGGGAGCGGCGAACAGCGGGGTGTTGATCGGGTTCTTCCGCTTGACGCAGACCGCGGAGATCCGGGAGAAGCCCAGCTTGCGGTAGAGCGCGATCGCCGCGCGGTTGTCGTGCATGACCGAGAGGTCCAGGTGGGCGCGGCCACGGGCCGCGTACCGCTCGGCGAGCACCCGCACCAGCGCCTCGCCGGCTCCGGCGGGCGCGTCCTGCGCGTCGACGGCCAGGCACCACAGGCTGGCGCCGCCGTCGGGGTCGCCGAAGGCCAGCTGGTGGTCGACGCCGGTGACCGTGCCGATCACCTGCCCGGTGCGCCGGTCCTCGGCCACCAGGTAGGTGAAGGTGCGGGTGCGGTGGTTGCGCCACATGGTCGCGGCGTCGCCGGTGACCATGCCCGCACGGGCGTAGAGCTCGTTGATCCGGTCCATCTCCGCGGCCGAGGTCACGGTCCGGACGAAGACGCCGCGGATGACCTCCTCACGCGGCCGGTAGCGGTGCAGCGGCAGCCGGTAGACGAAGGAGGGGTCGATGAACAGCTCGTCGGGGGCCATCCCGACGAGGACCTGCGGGTCCCACGGGTAGACGCAGATGTCCCGCCGCCCGGACTCCTCGGCCCGCAGCGCGGCCAGCACGCCGGAGAGGTCGGCGAAGGTCTGGCCGAACACCAGCCGACCCCAGCCCATGTCCAGGACGACGTCGGTCTCCATGCCCGCCCGCTCGTGCGCCGCGGGCCGCTGCCAGGAGCGGCTGGTGGACGACGCGCCGACATCACGGCGGGTGCGGTGGCCGGCCAACCGACGGGGTGCGCTGGTCACCGGTCCACCGTAGGCGACCGGTGTTTCCGGGGTGGTTCCACGTGGAACCGGCGCTCGGTCACCCACGGCGCGCCAGTCGGGTCGCCTCAGCCGTAGTAGAGGGCGACCGGTTTCCCGTCGATCTCGCGGACGTCGACCGGGGTGTCGTAGACGGCGGCGAGCACGTCCGGGCGCATGACCTCGCGCGCGGCGGCGTCGGCCACGACGAGGCCTTCGCGCATGGCGACGATGCGATCGGCGTAGGTGGCCGCGAAGTTGATGTCGTGCAGCACGATGACCACCCGCTTGCCGAGCTCGTCGGCCATCCTCCGGATGAGCCGCATGATCTCGGTCATGTGCCGCAGGTCGAGGTTGTTCAGTGGCTCGTCGAGCAGGACGTACTCGGTGTCCTGCGCGAGCACCATCGCGACGAAGGCCCGCTGGCGCTGCCCGCCGGAGAGCTCGTCGAGGAACCGGTCCCGGTAGGGGCCGAGTTCGAGGTACCCGATCGCGTTCTCGATGTGCTCGCGATCGTGCCCCGTGAGGCGCCCCCGCGAGTGCGGGAAGCGGCCGAACTCCACGAGGTCATGCACGGTCAGCCGGGCCGCGACGTGGTTGTCCTGGCGCAGCACCGCGAGCCTCCTGGCGAGCTCGCTGGACGGCGTGGACGTGACGTCGAGCCCGTCCACGGTGATCCGGCCCGCATCGGGGGAGATCAGGCGGCCGACCAGGCCGAACAGCGTCGACTTGCCCGCCCCGTTGGGCCCGATCAGCGCCGTCACGCCCTCGCGGCCGAACGCGATCGAGACGTCGTCGACGACCGGCTGTCCGCCGTAGCGCTTGGTGACCTTCTCGAGCGCGATCACCGCGCCCCCTTCCGCAGCACGAGGTACAGGAAGAAGAGGCCACCGGCGAAGTCGATGACCGTGGACAGGGTGCCGCCGAAGCCGAAGAGCCTCTCCAGGACCAGCTGGCCGCCCAGCAGGCAGACCATGCCGATGAGCACGGCGGCGGGCAGCGTCCACACGTGACGGAAGGAACCGGCGTAGGAGTAGGCGAGGTTGGCGACGATGAGGCCGAAGAACAGGATCGGCCCCACCAGCGCCGTCGAGGCGGCGATCATCACCGAGACGCCGACGAACAGGACCATCACCACACGCTTGTGGTCCACCCCCAGGCCGACGGCGGCCGGCTCACCCAGCGTCAGGACGTCGAGGGTGCGCAGCAGCGGCACGACGACGGCGCAGCCGAGGACCACGAGGCCTGCGGTGAGCGCCAGCAACGTCTCGTCCGGCCGGGTGAGAGAGGCGAACATCGCATCGGTGAGCACCTGGAAGTCCAGCGGGTCGAGCATCCGCTGCATCCACTCGGTGAAGCTGCGGAAGAACGTGCCCAGCACGATGCCGACCAGCAACATCAGGTGGATGGAACGCCGCTTGCCCCCGAACAGCCAGGTGAACAGCAGCACGCTGAACGCGACCATCACCACGACCTGGACGAGCCACAGCGTGACCTGGTCGAACGCCAGGAACGCCGCCGACCCGGAGAAGAACACGATCAGGGTGGAGATCAGCGCGTAGAACGCGTCGAACCCCATGATCGAGGGGGTGAGGATGCGGTTCTGGGTGATCGTGTGGAACACGACCGTGGAGACGCCGACCGCCGTCGCGACGACGACCATCGCGAGCACGGTGAGGCCGCGGATCCGCAGCGCGAAGGCCAGCGACCCGGGGATGCCGGTGAACAGGTAGCCGGCGGTCAGGGCCAGGACCACCGCGCCGAGCACGGCGAGCCGGAACGCGGGGCTCGCCCAGGAGGCGGCGAGCCGGGTGCGGTGCAGCCCGACGGCGGGGAGGACGCCGGACTCCGTGCGCGTGGGGTCAGTGAGCACGGCTCCGCCTCCGCAGCAGCAGCCAGAGGAACAGCGCCGCACCGACGATGCCGACGATGACCGACAGCGGGATCTCGTAGGGGAAGCGCACGACGCGGGCGACCAGGTCGCAGGCGAGGACGAACACGGCCCCGAGGCCGGCGACCCACGGGATCGCCCGGCGCACGTTGTCGCCGATGATGAGGCTGATGATGTTGGGGACGACGAGTCCCAGGAACGGGACCATGCCCGCCGTGACGAGGACCGCGGCCGTGATCACCGCGATGATCACCATGCCGACCGCGACGACCCGCCGGTAGTCCAGCCCGAGGTTGGTGGCGAACTCCTCGCCGAGGCCGATCACGCTGAACCGGTCGGCCGCGAACCAGGCGATCCCGACCATGAGCCCGGCGATCCAGAGGAACTCGTAGCGGCCCTGCATCACCGTGGCGAAGCTGCCCTGGGACCACTGCCCGAGGGGCTGCAGGAGGTCCAGGCGGTAGGCGAAGAACGTGGTGACGGCGCCGACGACACCGCCGAGCATGATGCCGACCAGCGGGACGAGCACCAGCTGGCGCACCGGCACGACCCGGACCACCCGCAGGAACACCCAGGTGCCGAAGAGGCCGAAGACCGCGGCCACGCCCATCTTCCCGACGACGGCCAGGCCGGGGAGGAAGACCATCGTGACGAGCATCCCCAGCGTCGCGAACTCGCTGACGCCGGTGGTGCCCGGCTCCACGAACTTGTTGCGCACCAGCATCTGCATGATCAGGCCGGCGATGCCCAGCGAGGCGCCGACCAGGATCGCGGCGACCGTGCGCGGGATCCGGCTGGCCACCAGCAGGAAGGCGGCGTCCCCGTCCGCGCCGCCGTTGGCGACCGAGCTCGGGGACACGTCGGAGACCCCGACGAACAGGCCGGTGACCGCCAGCGTGACCAGGAGGACCGCGATGAGCACCCCCACCCAGGTGCGGCGTGGCCGCACCGGGGTGGAGGTGCTCGTCGGGGTGGTGGCGAGCGCCGTCAACGGGAGCCGGCGGGGCGCTCGGTCAGGGCCGTCATGGTCAGTCGGCGATCTGCAGGACGTCGTCGATCATGATCCGCGTGGTCTCGATGCCGCCGTACACGATGTACCAGGCCTGCGGGTCCAGGTAGTGGATCTGGTCCTGCTGGGCAGCCGTCGTCTGCGCGACGATCCCGTTGTCCAGCACTGCGGCAGCCGCCTGGCCGCCCTGCTCACCGATGGCGGCGTCCCGGTCGATCACCCACAGGTGGTCCGGGTTGGTCTCCAGCAGGAACTCGAAGGAGACCGGCTCGCCGTGCGTGGCCGCCTCGACGTCCTGCACCACGGGCTGCACGCCGAAGGTGTCGTAGATCAGGCCACCCCGGGCGCCGCGCCCGCCGGAGTCCTCGCCCGCCGGGGCCAGCGCGCTGAGCTTGCCGCCGGACACCATCAGACCCAGGCCGGTGCCCGCGTCGGCCGTGGCCTGGCGGGCCTCCTCGATGCCCGCCTCGATCTCCTCGACCGCTGCGGCCGCCTCGTCCTCGGCGCCGAGGACCTCGCCCAGGAAGGTGGTGTTGCGTTCCAGGGTCTCGGTGAACGAGCCGCGCATGCTCAGGTCGACGGTCGGCGCGATCTCGCTGAGGTCCTCGTACAGCGCCGCGGAGCGGCCGGCGACGACAATGAGGTCGGGCTGCTGCGCCTCGATCCCGACGAGGTCGGCCTCGAAGAGGGTGCCCACGTCGTAGGCGTCCTCGGTCAGGCTGTCCTGCAGATAGTCGGGCACGTCGTCCAACGGGGCGCCGGAGACCTCACCGCCCAGCGCGCCGATGGTGTCCAGGCTGGCCATGTCGAAGACGACGATGTCCTCGGGGTCCTTGGGGACCTCGACCGTCGTCTCCTCGTACTGCGGGTCCTGATCCTCCGCGGCGGTGTTGCGGTCCCAGGTGAAGGAGACGGCGGCGGACTCGTCGGCGGCGGCGGCATCGGTCGCGGCGTCGTCCCCACATGCGGCCAGGGCGAGGAGCACCGAGAGGGAGAGGGCGGCGCCGGCGAGCGGCCGGGAGGTTGTGCGCATGCGGGACTCCAGGTTCGGGGGAGATCAGGAAGGAGAGGCTGCCCTCACTTAGGCACGCCTAACCAATCAGGCGGATGGCCCGCTGTCACCTCGCCGTGACCCTTTTGTGACCAAGTCGATCGGATCGTCCACTCCGTGGAAAGTCGATCTGATCTCCCACTCCGTGGAAAGGGGCGCCCGCCCCTCCGGTTGCGACCCGCGAGCCACGGGCAGGAGGGGGTCATGCAGACCCGACAGCTCCGTGATCTCACCGTCTCCGCCCAGGGACTGGGCTGCATGGGGATGAGCGAGTTCTACGGCACCGGCGACCAGGCAGAGGCCGAGCGCACGGTCCGGCGGGCGCTCGACCTCGGCGTCACCTTCCTGGACACCGCCGACATGTACGGCCCGTTCACCAACGAGCGCCTCGTCGGCCAGGCCATCAGCGGCCGGCGCGACGAGGTCGTGCTGGCGACCAAGTTCGGCAACGAGCGCGGCGAGGACGGCTCCTTCATCCGGATCAACGGTCGCTCCGAGTACGTGCACCGCGCCTGCGACGCCTCCCTGCAGCGGCTGGGGGTCGACGTCATCGACCTCTACTACCAGCACCGGGTCGACACGGCCGTGCCGATCGAGGAGACGTGGGGCGCGCTCGCCGAGCTGGTGGAGGCCGGGAAGATCCGGCACGCCGGCATCTCCGAGGCCGCGCCCGACACCATCCGCCGGGCGCACGCCGTCCTGCCGGTCACGGCGCTGCAGACCGAGTACTCCCTGTGGACCCGCGACCCGGAGGAGGACGGCGTCCTGGCCACCTGCGCGGAGCTGGGCATCGGGTTCGTCGCCTACTCGCCGATCGGCCGGGGCTTCCTGTCCGGGCAGATCCGCAGCGTCGACGACCTGGAGCCCGACGACTTCCGCCGGCGCAACCCCCGGTTCCAGGGGGAGGCCTTCGCCCGCAACCTGGAGCTCGTCGACCGGGTCCGCGAGCTCGCCGAGGCCAAGGGCGTCACCGCCACCCAGCTCGCACTGGCGTGGGTGATGGCCCGGTCCGGCCGGGACGGCGCCCCGGCGATCGTGCCGATCCCCGGCACCAAGCGGGTCCGGTACCTGGAGGAGAACGCCGCCGCGGCCGACGTCGTCCTCACCGAGGACGACCTGCGGGCGCTGGACGAGGCCGCGCCCGCCGGGGCCACGGCCGGCGACCGGTACCCGGACATGTCCACCGTGCACCGCTGATCCGGCCGCCGGGCAGGATGGGGACGTGCTCCCCACCCTGACCGGCCGCCACCGGTGAGCACCCCGCTCGTCGTCGCCGCGACCGTCGTCGCCGTCGTGCTGGCCGTCCTGGGTGGGCTGAGC
The DNA here is from genome assembly GCF_026967995.1 of Modestobacter sp. VKM Ac-2979. Classification (NCBI taxonomy): domain Bacteria; kingdom Bacillati; phylum Actinomycetota; class Actinomycetes; order Geodermatophilales; family Geodermatophilaceae; genus Modestobacter; species Modestobacter sp. VKM Ac-2979. The sequence continues at coordinate 303,579 of NZ_JAPVBO010000002.1, read as the reverse complement.
ACGGTGCTGCGCCGCCGGATCGGCGCTGCCCACCTGGCCGGTACCGGGCTGCTCGAACTGCTGCTGCTGGTCCAGCTCGGCGTCGCGGTCGCCGCGCTGGCCGGCGGTGACCGCCCCGAGGAGCTGGCCACCTTCCTCGCGTACCTGTTCAGCGTCGTGCTGCTGCCGGTGGCCGGCGTGCTGTGGGCGCGCACGGAGCCCACCCGCTGGGCGGGCACGGTGCTCGGGGTCGCCGCGCTGGCCGTCGCCGTCATGCTCTGGCGGCTGCTGGACCTGTGGGAGGTCACCCGTGGTTGACGACGACCGGGCAGCCGACCGCGGCGCGCTGGGCCGGCCCGCCCGGGAGGCGACCGGCGCCGACCCGGGGACGATCCGCGGCCCCGGCCGGGTGCTGGTGGCGCTGTACGGGGTGTTCGCCCTCGCCGCGGGCGCGCGGGCGGCGGTGCAGCTGTCGACGCAGTTCGACGAGGCGCCGCTGGCCTACCTGTTGTCCGCCGTCGCCGCGGTGGTCTACGTGATCGCCACGGTCGGGCTGGCCCGCGGTGGCCGCAGCGGCCGGCGCACCGCCGTGGTCGCCTGCTCGGTCGAGCTGGCCGGTGTGCTGGTGGTGGGCACACTGTCGCTGCTGGACCCAGCGGCCTTCCCGGACGCCACCGTGTGGTCCGGCTACGGGCAGGGCTACGGGTTCGTCCCGCTGCTGCTCCCGGTGCTCGGCCTGTGGTGGCTGCGCCACCAGTCCGAGGTCGCCGTCGGCTCCCCGGACGACGGGCCCGCCCGCACCGGGTGACCTGCGCGGGGGACACGGGCCGGGTCGGGACTTTGGTCTGTGGTGCGCAACGGAAGCCCGTCTCATAACATCAGCCGGTGCCGTCAGACAGACGTCCCGGGGGCCCGGGCACCAGCCGGGTGCCGACCGAGGCAGCCGTGGCGTTGGCCGAGGTGCTCCCGCCCCACCCTGACCAGGACGAGCAGAGCCGCCAGCAGGCATCGGTCGTCGGAGCTGCCGAGGCGGTCCTCTCGGGTACCGACACCCAGCGCAGTGCCCAGGCGGCGCTCCCCGGGGTGCTCGCCGACGTCCCGGTCGCCGTCCTGGTGATCGACCAGGCCGCCGGCACGGTGACCTATGCCAACACCGCGGCGATCGAGCTGGCCGGCAACGTGCGCCTGCCGATCGCCGTCGACACCTGGGGCGCCTCGGCCGGGCTCACCGACCTGTCCGGCGCACCACTGGCGCGGTCCGCCGGGCCGCTGTCCGACGTCGCCGCCGGCCGGCTGGTCACCGGCGAGGCGGTCCGGCTCAACCCCCGGCGCAGCTCGGACGAGCAGCGCGCCGCCGACACCGACCTGGCCGGCGACCAGGTGCTGTGGGTGAGCGGCTTCCCGCTGTCCCGGGACGACAGCGGGCAGCGGATGTCGCTGGTGGTCTTCCTCAAGCTCGACGGGCCCGCTGGCGGGTCCGACCCCGAGGCACAGCTGCAGGCGCTGCGGGAACGCGCCGTCGTCGCCACCGACATCGCCTTCAGCATCACCGACCCGCGGCAGGAGGACGACCCCCTGGTGTGGGTCAACCCGTCCTTCAGCCGGATCAGCGGCTACAGCTACGAGGAGAGCGTCGGGCGCAACTGCCGCTTCCTGCAGGGGCCGGCGACCGAGCAGAAGGCCGTCGCCGACCTGCGCCAGGCGCTGCAGGACGAGCAGCCGGTCACCACCACGCTGCTGAACTACCGCAAGGACGGCACCGCCTTCTGGAACCAGCTGTCGATCACCCCGGTGTTCGACGGCGAGGGCACCCTGGTCAGCTTCGTGGGCGTGCAGACCGACGTGACCGAACGGGTGCGGGTCGAGGACGACCGCAAGGCCGCGTTCGCCGCCGAGCGGGCCGCCCGCCGGGACGCCGAGGAGGCGCACGCCGCCGCCGACGCCGCCCGGGTGGAGGCCGAGCGGGCGCAGAGCCGGCTGGCCCTGATGGCCGAGGCCACCAGCACGATGAGCGCCACCCTGGACATGTCCGACCTGCTCGGCCGGCTGGCCTCGTTGTGCGTCCCGCTGCTCGCCGACTGGGTCTTCCTGACCCTGGTCGACGAGCACGGCGTCGTCCGGGCCACCGCCCACCGACACCGCGACGGGCGGGACGCCGAGCTCGCCGAGATGGCGCTGCTGCACGCGTCCAACCTGCCGGAGGCCTCGCCCACCCGGCGGTCGCTGGTCACCAACGAGCCGGTGCTCGTCGAGCAGGTCACCCCGGAGTGGATCGAGCAGGTGTTCCCGCTGCCGGCCACCGCGGAGCTCTTCCGCACCTTGGGCGGCGTCTCTGCGGTGACGGTCCCGCTGGTGGCCCGCCGCCGGATGCTGGGGGCGATGGCCCTGGTGATGGCCGAGGAGGGCCGGGCGTTCTCCAGCGAGGACGTCGACCTGGCCCGGGACCTCTCCCGCCGGGCGGCGATGGCGATGGACAACGTGCGGCTCTACCAGCAGGAGCACACCGTCGCGGAGACGCTGCAGCGGTCACTGCTGCCCGAGCTGCCGGAGATCCCGGGCATCACCGCCGCGGCCCACTACCTCAGCGCGTCGAGCGCCGCCGACATCGGCGGCGACTTCTACGACCTGCTGCACCTGCCCGACGGCAGTGTGGGGCTGGCCATCGGCGACGTCGTCGGGCACGACGTCGCGGCGGCCGCCGCGATGGGACACCTGCGCGGCCTGCTCCGGGCCTGCGCGTGGGACGCCGGCGACGGCGACCCGGGGGAGATCCTCGGCCGGGTCGACCGGCTGGTGCAGGGCCTGGACGTGGCCCCGATGGCGACGATGACCTACGGCCGGGTCGAGCGACCCAGCGCCGAGGGGGAGCCCTGGCGTCTGCAGCTGGCCAACGCCGGGCACCCGCCCCTGCTGCTGCGGCACGTCGACGGCACGGTCGAGATGCTCGACGGGGTCACCGGGATGCTGATCGGCGTCGACGTCACGCACCGGCGGGCGTCCCGGTCGGTGGAGATCCCGTCCGGGGCGACGCTCGTGGCCTACACCGACGGGCTGATCGAGCGGCCTGGCGAGGACATGGACCACGGGATCGCCGCGCTGGTGCAGCGGCTCCAGGACGCCCCGGTCGACGACGACCCCGCTGCGCTGTGCGTGCACGCCGTCGGCGACGACCCCGACCGCCGCGACGACGTCGCGGTCATGGCCCTCCGCTTCAGCTGAGGAAGCCCCCCTCACCCCTCGCGGGCCCGGGGCGCGCCTCTGGGCGGGGCCGCTCCAGCACGTCACCGCTCCTCGGGGGCCAGTCGCGCCTGCTGGAGGCCGTAGGCGCCGCGGTGGAACAGCAGTGGCGTGCGGGAGGCGTCGGCGCCGAGGTCGAGCACCCGCGCGACGACGATCATGTGGTCGCCGCCGTCGTACTCGGCCCACAGCTCGCTGTCGATCCAGGCGACGACGTCGGCGAGCACGGGGGAGCCGTGCGGGCTGGGCGACCACTGCACGCCGGCGTACTTGTCGGCGCCGGAGCGGGCGAACTGCCGGGACAGGCCGCTCTGCTCGTCGGCGAGCACGTTGACGCAGAACCGGCCGGCCCCGCGCAGCAACGGCCAGGTGCGGGACGTGCGGGCCGGGGCGAAGGCGACCAGCGGCGGGTCCAGGGACAGCGAGCTGAACGACTGGCAGGTGAAGCCCACCGGGCCGTCGGCGGCCATCGCCGTCACCACGGTGACGCCGGAGACGAAGTGCCCGAGCACGTTCCGCATCACCGAGGGGTCGACCACTGCCGGGGGGACGTCCGCTCCTGGGTTCACGCCGTCGATCCCATCACGCGCGACCCGGTGGGGCACCGTGCGACCGGTCACCCACCGCTGACCACCGCGCCGCGGGGCTCGTTGCGCCCACCGGCCCGGTACAGGGAGCTGGGCAGCTGACGACCGACGGCCCGCTCGGTGACCGCGGCCGCGGCCAGGACGGCGTCCAGGTCGATGCCGGTCGCCACGTCGGCGTCGGCCAGCCAGTAGACGAGCTCCTCGGTGGCGATGTTGCCGCTGGCGCCCGGCGCGAACGGGCACCCGCCCAGACCGCCGACCGAGGCGTCGAGCTGGGTGACGCCGGCCTGCAGGGCCGCCAGCGCGTTGGCCTGGCCGGTGCCGCGGGTGTCGTGGAAGTGCACGCCCAGCGGCACGCCCGGGCAGGCCCGGCGGACCTCGTCCAGCAGCCGCACGACGCGCGCCGGGGTGGTCGTGCCGATGGTGTCGCCCAGACACAGCTGGTCGGCGCCGGCGGTGACCGCGGCCCGGGTGACGTCGACGGTGCGGGCCACCGGCGTCCGCCCGTCGAACGGGCAGTCCCAGGCGGTGGCCACGATGACCTCCAGGGAGCCGCCGGCGCCGTGGGCGAGCTCGGCGATCTGCCCCACCGCGGCGATGGCCTCGGCGGTCGAGCGGCCGGCGTTGGCGCGGCTGTGCGAGTCGGCGGCGGAGACCACGTACTCCAGGTGCGCGATCCCCGCGTCGACCGCCCGGACCGCGCCCCGCGGGTTCGCCACCAGGGCGGAGAAGTGCACGCCGTCGAAGCGGTGCAGCTCGGCGGCGACCTGGTCGGCGTCGGCCAGGGCGGGCACCGCCTTCGGCGAGACGAAGGAGGTCACCTCGATCCGCCGGACGCCGGTGGCCACCAGCGACTCGAGCATGGCCAGCTTGCCGGCCAGGGGGACCGGGTCCTCCAGCTGGAGCCCGTCCCGCATCCCGACCTCACGGACGTCGACCGCCGTCGGCAGCACCAGGTCGAACTCGTTCACGCCAGGCCTCCTCGCCTTCGACCCCCATCCTGCCCCCGGGTCCCGGTTCCACGTGGAACCGGGACCCGGGTCAGCCGTGGACCGCGTCGTGAAAGACGATCTCCGCTTCCAACACCGCGGCGAACCAGCGGTCCAGCGCGGTGTCGTCGGCCAGCTCCGGCGGGAGCGCATCGACGTCGGCGCGCAACGCCGCCACCTGTCCCAGGAAGGCAGGCTCGGCGTGCAGGTCGATCCAGGCCTGCAGGTCGGGGTGCCGGTCGGCAGGCTGCGCGGCGGCCGCGGCGCACCAGCGGGCGTACATCGTCTCGGCGGCGAGCATCCCGGTCAGCGCGGCGGGGCGGCCGGCCTCGGTCACCTGTCGCAGCACCAGCTCCGACAGCACCGCGGCGCGCGCCAGCGTCGCCGTTGCGTCCTCGACCGGCCAGCGGTGGCGCAGGCCCGCGAAGTAGTCGCGCTGCTCGGTGACGAGGTTGGTGAGCGACCGAGCGGACGGCAGCAGCTCCGCCCAGCCCTCCGACTCCCACACGACCCGGCCGAGGACCCGGGCCGCGGTCAGCACGAAGGCCTCCTCGACCAGCAGGTACCGGGCGAAGTCCCCGGCCGGGAGCGTGCCCGCCGTCGCCTCCCGGACGAACCGGATGTCGCAGGCCCGGTCCAGCAGGGCGGCGTGCCGCTCGACCAGCCGCGCCGAGCGGCCGCCGGTCACCCGCGGACCAGCCAGCGCACCAGGCCGTCGAAGAGGTCCGCGTAGCCCGGCCACTCCTCGCAGAAGGCCGGCGGCGCCCAGTGCGGCGAGCAGTCGGAGGTGAAGACCCCGGCCCGGCCGGCGCCGAAAGGGCCGAGTGCGACCAGCGGGTCCTCGCCCACCAGGGCGGGCACCTCGGCGCCGTCCTTGGCGACCGTCCGGTTGTACCCGAGCAGTCCAGGCCAGTCGGCGCCAGCGCCGCCCAGCGCGGCGTGCCCGGGGTCGACGACGGTGGGTGCGATGCCGGCCGGGCTCTCGACCCGGTCGTCCTCGGGGAGCATCGTCACCGGGAGCACCTCGGCGATCGCCGTCTGCCGGAACGCCGCCCGAGCCTGGAAACCGCTGAAGGACAGGTAGCCGCCGATCATCAGCAGCGCACCGCCGTCGCCCACCCAGTCGCGCAGCGCCCCGAGGCGGTCCTCACCGGGCTGGAACCGCTCGAAGACTTGGGGGGCCAGCTGGATGGAGTTCGCGCCGATGTCGGAGAGCACCACGAGGTCGTAGGCGGACAGTGCTGCGGCGTCCCCCGGGAAGTGGGTCGGCACGAGGTGCGCCGGCAGGTGCTCCACCACGTGACCGCGACCGGTGAGCGCGTCACGCAACGGTCCGACGCCCTCCACGTAGGAGTGCACGGAGAACTCGTCCACCCCCTTGACGTGCGTCGAGGTGGTCATCCAGCTCTCACCGGCGATCAGGATCCGGGCCATCGGTCAGCGTTCCTTCCGTGCGGCGCCGTCGAACAACGTCCGCGGGTTGTCGGTCATGAGTGCGGCCACCACGTCATCGGCGAGGCCAGCAGTGCGCAGCCGGTCGGCGAAGACGACGGGGACGTAGGCCAGCCCGTTGCCGCCGAAGCGGCTGAGCATCGCCTTGAGGAACAGGTCGTGCGAGAGCAGGACGCGGGAGCCGTGCCCGGCCTGGACCAGCGTCACGACGGCAGCGGTGGTCTCCGCCGGTGACGGCGACCGGCCCTCCCCGGGGAAGTCGAAGGGCATGCCGACCATGTCGAACTCGAGGAACGTCCCGCGGGCGGCGACCGACCGCTGGTGGTCGGGGTCCCCTCCGGAGGGGTCCATGTGGCACAGGACGACGGCGGCCGGGTCGACCCCCTCCTGGTCGAGCACGACGTCGAGCACCTCGTGGGCGCGCCGCAGCCAGCCGGGGAGGTGCACGAACAGCGGCACCCCGACATCACGCTGCGCCCGGCAGGCAGCCCGCAGCGCGGTCCGCTCGTCGTCGGTGAAGGCGGGGGAGACCCCGATCTCGCCGATGACGCCGGGCCGGAGGTCGTGCGCTGCGTCGAACTCGGCCACCAGCTCGGCGGCCAGCTCATCGGGCGTGGACGTGGCCAGGTGGGCCGGGTGGCTGGCCTGGAGGTACCAGCCCGAGCCCATGACCACCTGCACGCCGGTGCGCTCGGACAGCGCCCGCAGCCGTTCCGGGTCGCGGCCGATCCCCGGTGGGGTCAGGTCGACAACGGTCCGTCCTCCGACGGAGGCGAACACCTGCAGGTCCGCGGCGATGGCGTCGAGGTCGTCCAGCCGGCAGTTGTCGGCGTTCTCGTAGGGGTGGTCGGCCAGGAGCCAGGCCAGGCCCGCCGACACCGGGGCGTCCAGCAGCCGGCGCAGGCGGGGGTCGGCCGCCGGGCGGAAGGCCACCGTGTTGTCGTTGACCAGGTGCTCGTGGGGGAGCACCACGCCCAGGTCGGCCGAGTCGACGTCGCCGAGGACCGTGCGGACCGTGCTCACCGGCCGCCCACCAGGCCACGCAGTGCCCCGCCGATGTCCTTGCCGCGGAGGTTCACCCAGATCACGGCGAGCAGCACCGTCCCGGTGATGATCGGCGTCAGGAACGGGCTGACCCCCATCAGGGTGAGCCCGTTGGCGATGACGCCGGTCAGGATCGCCCCGATCAGCGTGCCCACCACCGTCCCCCGTCCGCCGAAGAGGCTGGTCCCGCCGATGACGACCGCGGCGATGACCGTGAGCTCGAAGCCCTGGGCGGCGTTCGCCGAGCCGGAGCCGAGCCGGGCGGCGATGAGGAGGCCCGCGACCCCGGCGGCGAGCCCGCTCAGGCAGAGCGCCAGCATCTTGATCCGCCGCACGTTCACGCCGGCCCGGCGGACGGACTCCTCGGCCGAGCCGATGCCGATGACGTACTGACCGAAGCGGGTCCGGTGCAGCACCACGATCCCCAGGACGACGCACACCAGGGCGATCCAGGCGCTGCTGGAGAAGCCGAGCCACCGCGCCGTCCCCAGCTGCGCGACGAACGTCGAGCGCTCGATCGGCACCGAGAAGCCCTCGGTGGTCAGCAGCGCGATGCCCCGGATCACCGACAGGGTCGCCAGCGTCACGATGAACGCCGGGATCCCGGCGTAGGCGGTGAACCACCCGTTCACCAGGCCCCACCCGGCGCCCAGGAGCACCCCGGCGATCAGCACGAGGGAGGAGTCCCAACCGGTCTGCAGCAGCTGGGCGGAGACCGCGGACACGAAGGCGACGATCGAGCCGACCGACAGGTCGATCTGGCCGGAGGTGATCACGAACGTCATCGCCACCCCGATGATCACCACCGGCGCCACCTGGGTGGCCACGTTGGAGATGTTCGCGAAGGTCAGGAAGGCGTCGGAGGCGACGGCGAAGAAGACGCAGACGGCCAGGGTGACCCCGGCCATGACCAAGGTGGCCTTGTTCACCCGCTCCCACCAGGACTGCTGCTGGGCCAGCCGGGTGGCCGACTCCCCGGGCGGTGCGGTGGTGGTCGTGGTGGTCACGCTGCTTCCTCCTGCCCGGGGGCGGAACGGGTGATGAGACCGACGAGCTTCTCGATGTCGAGGTCCTTGATGAGCGCGTCGTCGACGCTCTGCCCCTCGTACATCACGGTGATCCGGTCGCAGACCCGGAAGAGGTCCTGCAGGCGGTGGGTGATCAGGATGACCCCGACCCCGCGGCGCGCGACGTCGGTGATCAGCCGCAGGACCGACTCGACCTCGGCGACGGCGAGCGCGGCGGTCGGCTCGTCGAGGATGAGCACGTCGGGGGCAAAGGACACCGCGCGGGCGATGGCCACCGTCTGCCGCTGACCGCCGGAGAGGGTGCCGATCTCCTGGTGGGTGCTGGTGACCTTGACGTGCAGGTCGGCCAGGATCTGCGCGGCCCGCTCGTGCATCGCCTTCCGGTCGAGGAACGGGCCCTTGCGGGGTTCCCGGCCGAGGAACAGGTTGCTGGCGACGTCGAGGGTGTCGCAGAGCGCCAGGTCCTGGTAGACGATGCCGATCTTCTCGTCCTGTGCGGCCGAGGGGTTGCTGAAGCGCACCGGCCGGCCGTGCACCCGGATCTCCCCGGCGTCGTGCTGCACGGCCCCGGCCAGCACCTTCATCAGCGTGGACTTGCCGGCACCGTTGTCGCCGACGAGGCCGAGGACCTCCCCGCGACGCAGGGTGAGGTCGACCCCGCGCAGTGACTTCACCGGCCCGTAGGACTTGGTGATGCCCTCGAGCTCGACGAGGAGGTCCCCGGTCTCGTCAGCCATGCCTCAGCCCTCCAGGTAGTAGAGGTAGTCGGAGACGTTCTCCGGCGTCACGATCTGGATGTCGACGGGGTTCTCCTTCTCCACCGGGTTGCCGCACGCCAGGTCGATCGCCGCGGCCATCGCCTGGTAGCCGAACTCGAACGTGTTCTGCTGGACGACGCCGGCGATCCAGCCCTCCTCCAGGCCCTCGACAGCAGGATCGGAGAGGTCCCAGCCGACGGCGGTCACCCGGTCCTGCGCGCCCTGGCTGCGCACCGCGGCGGCCAGGCCGATGAGCGCCGGCTCACCGGTGGCGTACACGTACTCCAGGTCCGGGTTGCCGGTGAGCAGGTTCTCCGCGGCCGCCTGAGCGTTCTCCTGGACGTTGCGGCCGTCGACCACGGTGCCGATGGTCATCCCGCCGGCGGTGACGGCCTCCTCGAAGCCCTGCTGGCGCTCCAGCTGGATGGTGCTGTTCAGGGCACTGACGATGCCGACCTCGCCCTCGCCACCGGAGATCTCCAGCAGCTCCGCACCGATCAGCGCCCCGCCCTCGGCGTTCGCCGTGCCGACCTGGGCGTCCACTGCCGGGTCGTCGACGATGGCGTCCACCGCCACCACGGGGATGCCCGCGGCGTCCGCCGCCCGGATCGCGGGCTTGATGCCCTCGGTGTCGACCGCGGCCACGATCACCGCGTCCACCCCGTCGGCGACCAGCGTGTTGATCGCGTTCGCCTGGGTCACCGAGTCGTCGTTGCCGCTGATGATCTGCAGGTCGACGTCGTACTCGTCGGCCATCGCCTGCGCGGCGTCGTTGATCTGGTTGAAGAACAGCGCCTGCAGGTTGATCGTCACCAGGCCGATCTCCAGGGGCTCGTCGGTCTCGCAGCCGACCGGCTGGACGCTGGGCTCCGGCAGCGAGCCGGCCGACGAGCTGCCGCTGGCTTCGGCTTCGCCGTCGGCCGACGGCGCAGGGGCGCTGTCGCAGGCGGCCAGGGCGAGCAGGCACGCGCCTGCGGCTAGGGCGAGGGGGCGCTTCATGGGTCCTCCAGGGTGCGGTGCCGGATGCTGCGGGATCGCGGTGCGCGGGAACGGCGGTGCTGGGGAGCGGCGGTGCAGGTGGTGCGTCAGGTGGCAGACGAGCCGACCGGAGCCCCGGCCAGAGCTGCGTCGACGAGTGCCGGGGCGGGCGCGGCGCGCGCGCCCGGGACGGTGCAGGACAGGCTGGCGGCGACGCCGGCACGGGTCGCCGCAGTGGGCGGGGAGGAGCCGGCGGCCAGCGCGGCCAGGTAGGTGCCGGTGAAGCAGTCGCCGGCCCCGGTGTCGTCGACGACCTCGACCTCGAGCGCGGGCCGGGCCGCCACCGGACCGTCGGGCTGGTGCAGTGACCATCCCCGAGCCCCGTCGGTGACGACGAGCGTCACCCCGGCGGCTCGTGCCAGCGCGGCCCACTCGGCAGCCGGCACCGCCAGGAGCTCGGTGAGCCGCCGGCGCCCGACGACGACGTGGTCGGCGGCCTGCATCGCGGCGACGGCGACGTCGCGGTCGTCGCAGCCGTCGAGGTCGACGGCCAGGCGGACCCCCGCCCGGACAGCCTGCTCGAGCTCTGCCGCGCGGTAGCCGTCGAGGTAGAGCAGCCCACCGTCGGCAGCCAGCCGGTCGGCGACCGCTGTCACGTGGGCCGGCCCCAGGGCGTCGTCCTCGCTCACCACCGAGCGCCGGCCGTCGGCGTCCACCAGCACGATCGCGGTGGACAGGAAACCGGTGCGGTCGGTCCACCCGGTGTCGATGCCCTCAGCCGTGAGCTCGGCGAGGAACCGGGCGGACAGCGGATCGTCGCCGACCACGCCGGCGAAGGCGACCTGCGCACCGGCGCGGGCAGCGGCGACCGCCGCGTTGGCGGCCATCCCGCCCGGCAGGTGCTCCACGGTGACGGCGTGCACCCGCTCGTCGGGACGCGGGACGTGGGGCACCCGGCCGACCACGTCGAGGTTGGCGTACCCGCAGAAGACGATCACCGGCCGGCTGCCCGCGCGACGGCGCGCACCTTCTCGGGGTCGACCCGTCCCCACCACCGACTGTTCTCCTTGGCGGCGGAGGCGACGATCGCGCCGTCGCACTCGGCGAGCAGTGGACCGACGTTGGTCGGGTCGATGCCGCTGCCGATGATCACGGGGAGCTGAGTGTGGTCGCGGATGCCGACGACCTCGGCCACGGACGTCGGGTGACCGGTGCGGGAGCCGGTGGCGATCAGAACGTCGGCGTCGAAGAACTCGGCGTCCTCGGTCTGCTCGGCCAGCGTGCGGTCGGCGACGATGGCGTGTGCGCCGTGCTTGACGTGCACGTCGGCGAAGACCTTCACCGGGTCGGCCCCGATCGCGTGCCGGTACCGGGTGGTACTGGCCGCCTGGCCCTCGATGATCCCCTCGTTGGCCACGTAGGCGTTGGCCCACTGGTTGACCCGGATCCAGCCTGCCCCGGCGGCCCAGGCAGCGGCGACCGAGCACTGGCCGGCGTTGGAGAGCACGCTGACCCCCACCTTCGTGCCGAGCTCGGCGACGACGGCGGCGGTGATCACGCCCATCGTCGCGGCCACCTCGTACCCGTGTTCCCCCGGCTTGAGGAACGGCAGGTCCCAGTGGTTCTCCACGATCACGGTGTCGAAGCCGTTGCCGACGTAGGCCTGCGTCTCCTCGACGGCGAACCGGCACAGCTCGGCCACCGACTGACCGCGGTAGGAGGGGCTGCCGGGCAGCGGAGGCAGGTGCACAGCACCCACGAGCGTCTTCTCCGTGCCGAAGAGCTCGGCCATCGCCGAGGGCTTGCGGGGGTACACACCGAGCTGCGCTGCCATGTCCACGCCCATCCAGGTAATCGATTGCACAACGAGGTCGACGGTAGTGGCGAACCCCACTGTCCCGTCAATAGGCAATCGTTTACATTCATGTTTCCGCTGGTCAGCCGTGCGTCATCCGTTGGACACGGACGTGCGGCACGCTCCCGCACGCGCGGTCGGCGATGATGACGTGGTCAGTGGGCCGACAGAGGAGGGCGCGTGGGGCGGGTGACCATCCGCGACGTCGCCGAGCTGGCGCAGGTGTCGACGGCGACCGTCTCCCGCGCACTGTCCGGGGCCAAGCCGGTCTCCCCGGCCGTCGTCGACCAGGTCCGTCGCGCCGCCGACGAACTCGGCTACGCCGGGAACGGCATCGCCAGCGCACTGCGTCGCAGCCGGACCGACACCGTCGGCATGGTGGTCCCCAGCATCGCCAACCCCTTCTTCACCGGCCTCGTCGAGCACGTCGAGCACGCCCTGCAGGACGCCGGCCGACAGCTCTTCCTGTGCTCCTCCCGCTCGGACCCGGAGCTGGAGGCGCAGCGACTGCGCAGCCTCGTCGCCCGCCAGGTCGACGGCATCATCATCAGCCCGGTGCACGGCAGCCTGAGCACGACGGCGGTGCGGCGGGCCGCGGACGAGCTGCCCCTGGTTCAGGTCGACCGCTACGTCACCGGGGTCGACAGCGACTGGGTCGGGGTCGACGACGACGCCGCACTGGAACTGGTCATGGAGCACCTGGCCGACCGCGGTGTCCGCTCCGCCGCGTTCGTCAGCTCGCAGCTCACCAATTCCTCGACGGAACTGCGGGTCGCGGGGTTCCGCCGGCACGCCGAACGCCTGGGCATCGCCGTGCGCGAGAGGGACGTCCTGCTGGGCGAGTACTCGATCGAGTGGGGCCGACAAGCCGCCCGCACACTGCTGGCCGACGGCCCCCGACCGGACGCCGTCGTCTGCGCCGACGACCTGATCGCCCTGGGGATGCTGCAGTCGTGCGCGGCGGCAGGCGTCGACGTCCCCCGTGACCTGCTGGTCACCGGGTTCGACGACATCCCGTTCGCCGCACTGAGCCATCCGTCCTTGACCACCGTCCGGCAGCCGCAGGCGGAGATCGCGGCCGAGGCGGTGCGCCTGCTGTCTCGGGTGCTGGGCGCGCAGGAGGCCCCGCCCTCGCGGGTGGCGCTACGGCCCTCGCTCACCATCCGGTCGAGCACCAGCCGCTGACCGGTTCCACGTGGAACCGGTCAGCGCGGCCAGCGGGCGAGGACGTCGGCGAACGCGGCGGCGGCCTGCTCGGCCTCAGCCACCTCGACGTGCTCGTCGACGGCGTGCATCACCGCGGGGGTTCCCGGCCCCCACACCACGATCGGCGCCCCGCCGGTGACCGCGGTGAGCACGGAGGCGTCGGTGAAGTAGGTGGCCGGCGCGTCCTGCACCTCGACGGGCAGGGTGGCCACCCACGGGTCGTCGGCGGGAGTCCGCACCGCCGGGAGGTCGACCAGGACGTCGACCTCCGCCACCTCGGCCTGGGAGCGCCACCAGGCGGTCAGCCGCTCACCGGTGCCCACGGTGCGCTGGTCGATCAGCACCTCCGCCCGGTCCGGGACGACGTTGGGCACCGTGCCGCTGTGCAGCACGCCGGGGTTCCAGGTCTCGGCGCCCAGGAACGGCGCACTGGTCAGCGGCAGCTCCCGGCCCGCCCGGCCGAGCACCGCGACCAGGTCCAGCAGCGCGTTGTGGCCGCGTTCGGGCGTGCTCCCGTGGGCGGCGCCCCCCCGGGTCCGGACGGCGAGCCACAGTGCGCCCCGGTGGCCCAGGACCACCCGGTTGCCCGTCGCCTCCGGGACGACGACGGCGCCCACCGACAGGTCCGCCACGGCCCCTGCCGCGGCAGCGGCACCCCGCGAGCCGATCTCCTCGTCACTGGTGAGCAGCAGGGCGAGCGGCGTCTCCGGGTCCGCCGCGGCCAGCGCCGCGACCGCAGCGACCACCCCCGCCTTCATGTCCGAGGCGCCACGACCCCAGATCCGGCCGTCGTCCAGGTCGGCGCCGAACGGGTCCCGCTGCCACCCGTCGGGGTCGCTGGCCGGGACCGTGTCGACGTGGCAGGCGATGACCAGCCGTGGCCTCGCCGGGTCGGTGGCGGAGGTGAGCAGGGTCCAGGGCTGCTCGCGGTCGGGGCCCTCGGTGCGCTGCAGGTGCGGGGCCGCCTCCGTCGCCACGTCGGTGACCAGGCCGAGCAGGCCCCGTTGACCGGCCGCGTCGCCGGAGATGGTCGGGGTCCGCACCAGCTCGCGGATCAGCTCGGCGACGTCCAGGGCAGGGGCGCTCATGGACCGATCATGGCCCGCGCCCCTGCCCGCCGCTCAGCTGCCCACCGGCTCCGGGGTGCGCTCGGCCTCGACGGTCCGGCCGAGCTTGGCGCCCTCGACGTCCAGGTCGGGCAGCAGCCGGTCCAGCCAGCGCGGCAGCCACCAGGCCGAGCGGCCCAGCAGCGCCAGCACGGCGGGCACCAGCGTCATCCGGACGACGAAGGCGTCGACCAGGACGCCGACCGCGAGCCCGAAGGCGATCGCCTTGACGGTCACGTCCTCGATGGTCACGAAGCTGCCGAACACCGAGAACATGATCAGCGCCGCCGCGACCACCACCCGGGACGCGTGCCGCATGCCGGCGACCACCGCGACCTGCGGGGCGGCCCCGTGCACGAACTCCTCGCGCATCCGGGACACGAGGAAGACCTCGTAGTCCATGGCCAGGCCGAAGAGGACCGCCATCAGCAGGATCGGCATGAAGCTGATGACCGGCCCGGTGGCCGGCACGCCGAAGACGTCCATCAGCCAGCCCCACTGGAAGACCGCGACGACGGCGCCGAACGAGGCGCCGACCGACAGCAGGAAGCCCAGCGCGGCCTTGACCGGCACCAGGACCGAGCGGAAGACCAGCAGCAGCAGGACCAACGCCAGGCCCACGACGACCAGGGTGAACGGCAGCAGCGCGTTGCCCAGCCGGTCGGAGACGTCGATGGCGACGGCGGTCTGCCCGGTCACCGTCACGTCGGCGCCGGTGTCGGCACCCAGGTCGTCCGCGAGGTCGCGCAGCTCGGCGACGAGGGCGGTGGTCGCCTCGTCCTGCGGACCGCTCTCCGGCACCACCTGGACGATCGCGGCGGTGCCGTCGGCCAGCACCTGGGGCGCGGCGAAGGCGACGTCGTCCAGCCCGCCGGTGAACTCCCCGGGCTGCCCGGTCGGCGTGCCGCCGATCGCGGCGGCGGCCTGGCCGGCCGTCTGCTCGGCGGTCGCCGGCTCCAGACCGTCGAGGAAGACGATGAGCGGGCCGTTGGCCCCGGGGCCGAAGAACTCGCTGACCGCGTCGTAGGCCTGCCGGGTGGTGCTCTCCTCGGGGGCCGTGCTGGCGTCGGGCAGGGCCAGCCGCAGCTGCAGCGCCGGGATCGAGATCACCAGCAGGCCGACGACCGTGACCAGCACGGTGAGCAGCGGCCGGCGGGTGACGAAGGCGCCCCAGCGGGCGCCACCGGTGCGCGCCGGTACACCGTCGTGCTCGGCGAGCGCGCGCTCGCGACGGTCGGCGCGGGACCCCGGCTTGGGCACCAGCCGGGAGCCGGCGAAGCCCAGCAGTGCGGGCAGCAGGGTGAGCGCGACCAGGACGGCGACCAGCACGGTCCCGGCGGCGCCCAGGCCCATCACGGTGAGGAAGGGGATGCCGACGACGGCGAGCCCGGAGAGCGCGATGATCACGGTCAGGCCGGCGAAGACGACGGCGGACCCGGCGGTGCCGGCGGCCCGCCCCGCGGACTCCTCGGGGTCCATGCCGGCGGCCAGCTGCGCGCGGTGCCGGGACAGGATGAACAGCGTGTAGTCGATGCCGACCGCCAGGCCGATCATCAGCGCCAGCGTCGGGGCGGTCGAGGAGAGCGTGATCAGCCCGGACGTCGCCAGCAGCCCGGTGAGCCCGATGCCCACGCCGACCAGCGCGGTCAGCAGGTTCATGCCGGCGGCGAGCAGCGAGCCGAAGGTGATGACGAGGACCAGGACGGCGACCACGACGCCGATGAGCTCCAGCGGGCCGACGGTGACCGCCCCGGTGTTGAAGGCGGCCCCGCCGACCTCGACCTCCAGGCCTGCGTCGGTGGCCGCGGTGGTGGCCGCCTGCAGGTCCTCCAGGGCGGTCTCGCCGAGCTCGGGGCCCTGCACCGAGTACTGCACCGGCGCCCGGGCCGCGCGCCCGTCCGGGCTGATCGACTGGGCGGCGAAGGGGTCCTGCACCCCGGCCACCTGGTCGACCTGGCCGGCCGCGGCCACGGTCTCCGCGATCGCGGCGGCGTACTGCGGGTCGGCCACCGTGGCGCCCTCGGGGGCGATGAACACCAGCTGCGCGCCGACGCCGGCGGCTGCGGGGGAGACCTCGTCGAGCCGGTCCAGCGCCGCCTGGGACTCCGAGCCGGGGATGGTGAACTCGTCGTCGAACTCCCCGCCGATGGTGAGGAAGAGCGTCACGACGAGGCCGAGGACCGCGAGCCAGGCCACGGAGAACAGCCCGCGGCGGCGGTAGGCCGCGCGGCCGATCCGGTAGAGCAGGGTGGACATCGGTTCTCCTGGGTTCAGCCGGGTCAGGGGGTGGTCGGGGTGCTCGACACGGCACCGCGGACGAGGGAGAGCAGGGCGGTGCGGCGCAGGGGCTCGAGGTCGCCCTGCGCGGTGAGGGACATGACGGTGAGCCCGCTGAGCAGCGCGGTGGCCGCCCCGATGAGGTCGGCCGCGGGCAGGGTGAAGGTCAGCCCCGCCTCGGCGGCCATCCGGTCGACCAGCTCGGCGAGCCGGCTGCCGAGCTGGTCGTCGTGCCGGCGCAGCACCTCGGCGGCCTCGGGGTTCCGGGCGGCGTGCAGCGTGTACTCGGTGACCACCAGGGCCCAGGTGCGGTCGCAGCGGAAGGCACCCAGCACCCGGTCGACCGCGGCGGCGAGGGGGTCCGGCTCGTCGGCGAGGCCGGTGAGGAGCTCGGCCACCCGGGCGAGGTCGCGCTCGACCTCGCGGGTCATCAACGCCTCGAACAGCTCGTCCTTGGTCTTGAAGCTGGAGTAGAAGGCACCGCGGGTGAACCCACCGCGGCTGCAGATGTCCTCGACGCTGGCGGAGGCGAAGCCCTGCTCGGCGAAGGTCTGCAGGGCGGCGTCCAGCAGCCGCTCGACGGTCGCCTCACGACGGCGCTTGGGCCGCTGCAGGTCGACGTCGGTCACGATGCAGGACTGTATTGGATACAGCCGTGCATCGACATGCGAACTGCGTCACGCCCGGTGCCCGGTCCCCCCATCGGGGGAGCGCCGGGCACCGGCGTCACGCGGTGTGCGCGACGAGCTCAGCCCAGGGCGCGGCCGACGGCGACGGCGCGGGTGTCCGGTGCGGCGACCCGGGCGGCGTCGGCCTCCTGGTCGTCAGCGGCCTCCTGCGAGCGACGCTCGGCCTCCACCCGGGCGGTGTAGCTCTCCACCTCGCTGGCGATCCGCTCGTCGTCCCAGCCCAGCACCCCGGCCACGGCGCGGGCGACCGGCGCGGCGGAGTCGACCCCGCGGTGCGGGGTCTCGATGGAGATGCGGGTGCGCCGGGCCAGTAGGTCGTCCAGGTGCAGCGCAGCCTCGTGCGCGGCCGACCACACCATCTCCACCATCAGGTACTCCTCGGCGCCGGGCACCGGCTCGAGCAGCTCGGGGGCGTCGGTGGCCAGGTCGAGCACCTCGGGGGTGAGCGACCCGAACCGGTTGAGGAGGTGCTCGGCGCGGAAGCGCGGGATGCCCCACCGGTCGGAGAGCCCATCGAGGGAGTTGACCATCGCCGCGTAGCCCTCGGCGCCGACCAGCGGGATGTTCTCGGTGACGCTCGGCGGGACCCGGCGGGTGACGTCCTCGGCCACGGCGTCCACCGCGTCGGCGGCCATCGGCCGGTAGGTCGTGTACTTGCCGCCGGCGACGGCGATGACGCCGGGCATCGGCCGGGCCACCGCGTGCTCCCGGGAGAGCTGGCTGGTCGACTCCTGCTCACCGGACAGCAGCGGGCGCAGCCCGGCGTAGACCCCGGTGATGTCGTCGTGCGTGATCGGGACCGACAGCACCTCGTTGACGTGCTCGAGGATGTAGTCGATGTCGGCCTTGCTGGCGGCCGGATGGGCCTTGTCCAGCTCCCAGTCGGTGTCGGTCGTCCCGATGATCCAGTGGCTGCCCCACGGGATCACGAACAGCACCGACTTCTCGGTGCGCAGGATGAGGCCGGCCTCGCCGTTGATCCGGTCGCGCGGGACGACGATGTGCACGCCCTTGCTGGCGCGCACGTGGAACCGGCCGCGGCCGCCGACCATGGTCTGGACGTCGTCGGTCCACACCCCGGTGGCGTTCACGACCACCTCACTGCAGACGTCGACCTCGTTCCCGGTCTCGACGTCGCGCACCTTCGCCCCGACCACCCGGCCGCCGGCGTGCTCGAAGGAGACGACCTCGGCGGAGTTGAGCACGGTGGCCCCGTAGGCCGCGGCGGTGCGGGCCACGGTCAGGGTGTGCCGCGCGTCGTCGGCCTGGGCGTCGTAGTACCGGACGGCGCCGACGAACGCATCGGGCTTGAGCGCCGGGAACATCCGGCGGGCACCGGTGCGGGTCAGGTGCTTCTGCGCGGGCATCGGGTCGGCCAGCGAGCCGAGCCGGGCGAGCCCGTCGTAGAGCGCGAGCCCGGCGGTGACGTAGGGCCGCTCCCAGCCGCGGTGGGTGAGCGGGTAGAGGAAGGGCACCGGCTTGACCAGGTGCGGGGCGATCCGGTTGACCGAGAGGTCGCGCTCGTGCAGCGCCTCCCGGACCAGTCCGAAGTCGAACTGCTCGAGGTAGCGCAGCCCGCCGTGGAACAGCTTGGAGGAGCGCGAGGAGGTGCCGCTGGCGAAGTCACGGGCCTCGACCAGCGCCGTCTTGAGGCCGCGGGTGGCCGCGTCCAGGGCGACCCCGGCGCCGGTCACCCCGCCGCCGATCACCAGGACCTCGAAGTCACCGGCCGCGAGGTCGGCCCAGGCCTGGGCGCGCTGCTCGGGGCCGAGTGGGCGGACTGCCGTCATTGCGAACTCCTCGGTACGGGCCATCGCCGACGACGGCGCACGATGCACCCACGGTAGGTCGGTGCGCGACGGACCGTCGACGGCGGCTGTCTGACATGGTCGGACAACTCACGTGCGCTGGGTCACCATCGGGGCCCGCGATGGCCTAGCGTCGGGCGCCGTGCCGGGCACCGTGCAGTCCATCGAGCGGGCAGCGGCGATCCTGCGCGTGGTGGCCGGCTCCGGCGGCACGCTGGGCGTCACCGACATCGCCGCGGCGGTCGGGCTGGCCAAGACGACCGCGCACAGCCTGCTCCGCACCCTGCTGCACGTCGGCTTCGTGGCGCAGGACCCGGCCACCGGCCGCTACGCCCTGGGCCCCGGGCTGCTCCGGCTGGGCACGCCCCTGGACGTCAACGAGCTGCGGGCCCGCTCCTCGAACTGGGCCGACGCCCTGGCCTCCCGCAGCGGGCAGGCGGTGCGGCTGGCCACCCTCGCCGGCACGGAGGTCGTCGTCGTCCACCACGTCTTCCGCCCCGACGACTCCGCGCAGGTGCTCGAGGTCGGCACCGCCCTCCCTGCGCGCAGCACCGCGCTGGGCAAGGTGCTGCTGGCGTACGGGGCCACCCACCCGCCCGAGCTGGCCGAGGTGCGCGCCCACGGCTGGGCGGCGGAGCGGGGCGAGCAGGAGCCGGGCCTGGGCGCGATCGCCGCCCCCGTCCGCGACGCGGGTGGCCTGGTGGTCGCCGCCCTGGGCGTCAGCGGGGCGCTGACCTCGCTGTTCGACGCCCGCGGAGTACCCCGCAGCCTGCTGCTGGCCATGGTCGTCGACGCCGCCCACGCGGTGTCCCGCGAGCTGGGGCACGGCGGTGGCTGACCGCTACGTGCTGGCCGTCGACCAGGGGACGACGTCGACGCGGTCACTGGTGTTCGACCGGGGCGGCCGGATGGTCGCCGTCCGCCAGCGCGAGCACCACCAGTACTTCCCCCGCCCCGGCTGGGTCGAGCACGACCCGATGGAGATCTGGGCGAACACCCAGCGGACCGCCGCGCAGGTGCTCGGCGACGTGCCCGACGCCGGGGACGTCGTGGCGCTGGGCATCGCCAACCAGCGGGAGACCACCGTCGTCTGGGACCGGGTCACCGGCCGGCCGGTGACCCGGGCGCTGGTCTGGCAGGACACCCGCACCGCCGACCTGGTGACGGAGCTGGCCGCCCGCCCCGACGCCGCCCTGGTCGCCGAGCGCAGCGGGATGGCGATCGCCGGCTACTTCTCCGGCCCGCGGCTGCGCTGGATCCTCGACCACGTGCCCCGCGCCCGGGAGCGCGCCGAACGCGGTGAGCTGCTGTTCGGCACCATGGAGACCTGGCTGATCTGGAACCTCACCGGCGGGCCGGACGGTGGCGTCCACGTCACCGACGTGACCAACGCGAGCCGCACCCTGCTGATGGACGTGCGCAGCTGCCGGTGGGACCCCGACCTGCTCGCCTTCTTCGACATCCCGGCGGAGATGCTGCCGGAGATCCGCCCCTCGGTCGGCGTCCTGGGCACGGCCACCGCGCTGAACCGGGCCCTGCCGATCGCCGGGGCGCTGGGCGACCAGCAGGCGGCGCTGTTCGGCCAGGCCTGTTTCGCCCCCGGCGAGGCCAAGTGCACCTACGGCACGGGCAGCTTCCTGCTGCAGAACACCGGCACCGAGCTGGTGCGCACCCGCTCCGGGTCGATCAGCACGGTGGCCTACCAGCTGGCCGGGGAGCCGGTCCGGTACGCGCTGGAGGGGTCGGTCGCCGTCGCCGGTGCACTGGTGCAGTGGCTGCGGGACGGGCTGGGCCTCATCAGCTCGGCCGCGGAGGTGGAGACCCTCGCCCGCACGGTCGGCGACAACGGCGGCTGCTACGTCGTCCCGGCGTTCTCCGGGCTGCTGGCCCCGCACTGGCGGGGGGAGGCCCGCGGCCTGGTCGCCGGGCTCACCTCCTACGTCACCAAGGGGCACCTGGCCCGGGCCGTGCTCGAGGCCACCGGCTGGCAGACCCGCGACGTGGTGCAGGCCATGGCCGCCGACTCCGGCCTGTCGTTGCCGGCCCTGCGGGTGGACGGCGGCATGACCACCAACAACCTGCTCATGCAGTTCGTCGCCGACGCTCTGGACACCCCGGTGGTGCGACCGATGGTGGGGGAGACGGTCTCGCTCGGGGCCGCCTACGCCGCCGGCCTGGCCGTCGGGGTGTGGTCGGACGTCGAGACGCTGCGCCGGAACTGGCACCGGTCGGCGCAGTGGACGCCCACGCCGGAGCGGGCGCGGGCGCTGACCGCGGAGTACCCCCGCTGGGAGCGGGCGGTCGAGCTGAGCATCGCCTGGGGAGCTCCCTGACGTCGTCGTCCGACGATGTCGCACCCCGACTGTTGTCCAGCTCACAGCCTGCTCCTACGGTCCTCGCACGACGGGACGCGTGGTGACCACCGCCACAGGCCCGTCCTGGATCAGCACGGCCCGCGACGACGCGGGCCCGTCGTGAGGAGCGCCTACTCGTGGACACCGTCGGTCTGTGGACCGTCTTCGGCAGTGAAGTACTCGGCACCGGGATCCTGCTGCTGCTCGGCGTCGGCGTGGTCGCCAACGTCGTGCTGCCGAAGACGAACGGCAACAACAGCGGCTGGATCGTCATCATCTTCGGCTGGGGGCTCGCCGTCTTCGCCGGCGTCTTCGCCGGGGCGACCTCCGGGGCGCACATCAACCCGGCCGTCACCGTCGGCCTGCTGGTCAGCGGGACCGAGGAGTACGCCCCGGGCGTCGAGGTCAGCGTGGCCAGCACGCTGGTGTACTTCGCCGGGCAACTGGTCGGCGCCTTCATCGGTGCGGTCGTGGCCTACCTGGCCTACTACGGGCACTACAACGACCCGGAGGCTGCGGGCACCCAGCTGGGCACCTTCGCCACCGGCCCGGCCATCGGCACGGTCAAGGACAACGTGATCACCGAGGTCGTCGGCACGTTCGTGCTCGTCTACATCATCCTGCGGTTCGGGGACACCCCCAGCCAGCTCGGCCCGCTGGCCGTCGCCCTGCTCGTCGTCGGCATCGGCGCCTCGCTCGGTGGGCCGACCGGCTACGCCATCAACCCGGCCCGCGACCTCGGTCCGCGCCTCGCCCACGCCGTCCTGCCCATCCGGGGCAAGGGCGACAGCAACTGGGGCTACGCCTGGGTGCCGATCGTCGGCCCGGTCATCGGCGCCGTCCTGGCCGGCCTGCTCTCCCACGTCAACGTCTGACCCCCACCCGCCGGGGCCGGAGTCGCGACTCCAGCCCCTCCGACTGCAGGAGGAACCCCATGGCCCAGTACGTAGCCGCGATCGACCAGGGCACCACGAGCACCCGGTGCATGATCTTCGACCACGACGGCGCCGTCGTGTCCGTCGGCCAGAAGGAGCACGAGCAGATCTTCCCGCGCGCCGGGTGGGTCGAGCACGACGCGATGGAGATCTGGCGCAACACCCGCGAGGTGGTCGGCCAGGCGCTGGCCCGCAGCGACGCCGGCACCTCCGACATCGTCGCCGTCGGGATCACCAACCAGCGGGAGACCGCGGTGGTCTGGGACCGGAGCACCGGTGAGCCGGTCTACAACGCGATCGTCTGGCAGGACACCCGCACGACGAAGATCATCGAGGAGCTCGGCGCCCTCGGTGGCGGCGCCGACCGCTACAAGGACAAGGTCGGCCTGCCGCTGGCCACCTACTTCGCCGGCCCCAAGGTCCGCTGGATCCTGGACAACGTCGAGGGCGCCCGGGAGCGCGCCGAGCGCGGCGAGCTGCTCATGGGCACCATCGACTCCTGGCTGATCTGGAACATGACCGGCGGCGCGGACGGCGGACTGCACCTCACCGACGTCTCCAACGCCTCCCGCACCATGCTCATGGACTACCGGACGCTCGCCTGGGACGCCGACATCGCCCAGGAGATGGGCATCCCGATGTCCATGCTCCCGGAGATCCGCTCCAACTCCGAGGAGTACGGCAAGGGCCGCAAGGCCGGCTTCCTGGCCGGGGTGCCGATCGCCGGTTCGCTGGGCGACCAGCAGGCGGCGACGTTCGGCCAGGTCTGCTTCACCAAGGGCATGGCCAAGAACACCTACGGCACCGGCAACTTCATGCTGCTCAACACCGGCGAGGAGGCCGTCCCGTCGCAGAACGGGCTGCTCACCACGCTGTGCTACCAGCTGGGGGACGCCAAGCCGGTGTACGCACTGGAGGGCTCGATCGCGGTCACCGGCTCGCTCGTGCAGTGGGTCCGGGACAACCTGGGGATGATCAAGAGCGCCCCGGAGATCGAGGACCTGGCCCGCTCGGTCGACGACAACGGCGGCTCCTACTTCGTGCCGGCGTTCTCCGGCCTGTTCGCCCCGCACTGGCGCTCCGACGCCCGCGGCGCCGTCGTCGGGCTCACCCGGTTCGTCAACAAGGGGCACCTGGCCCGCGCCGTCCTGGAGGCGACCGCCTACCAGACCCGCGAGGTGCTGGACGCGATGAACGCCGACTCCGGGGTCGACCTGACCGAGCTCCGGGTGGACGGCGGGATGGTCGGCAACGAGCTGCTCATGCAGTTCCAGGCCGACCTGCTCGGCGTCCCGGTGATCCGACCGAAGATCGCCGAGACGACCGCACTCGGTGCGGCCTACGCCGCCGGGCTCGCCGTCGGCTTCTGGTCCGACCTCGACGAGCTCACCGCCAAGTGGGCCGAGGACAAGCGCTGGGACCCGCAGATGCCCACCGACGAGCGGGAGCGCTACTACCGCAACTGGCAGAAGGCGGTCACGAAGTCGCTGGACTGGGTGGACGAGGACGTCAGCTGACGCCGGACCACTGACCACCGCAGGCCCGCCGGAGTCCGCTCCGCCGGGCCTGCGGTGCGTCCGCCCCCGTACCCCAGGGGCAGAAATGGCCATTTCTGCCCTCTCGTCAGGCACCGAGAGCGGCCTCGACCCGACGGACGACGCCGTCCAGGTCCCGCAGGTCGGCGGCGCTGAGCCGGATGACGCGCCATCCTGCGGCGAGGAGGGCGGCGTAGCGGTGGTCATCGCGGACGATCTGCTCGCCCTCGAAGTGGTGTGCACCCTCGTACTCGACGGCCAGCTTCTGCTCCGGCCAGCCCAGGTCGACCCGCGCGAGGAAGTGACCAGCGTGAGTCACCACGAGCTGGGGGACCGGGGTCAGTCCGGCGAGCAGCAGGGCCACCCGCACCTTGGACTCCGGCGCAGACTCCGCCCGCGGGTCCACGAGCGCGAATGCCCGCCGCACCCTGCTCACTCCCCAGCGCCCGGCGCCGGCCTCGACCATCGCCGACATGGCTGCCGTCTGCACAGCACCGACCCGGACCATGGCGTCGAGCGCAGCCACGGCCGTGCCCACCGGCTCCAGGGCGGCGACGTCCCAGGCCGTCCGGAGGGGGGAGGTGACCGGCACCTCGCCCTCCACCAGGACGTCACCCGCGGCCAGCGGCGACCGATGGACACGAACCTGCTGCGGCCCTCGCCAGTCGACGTCCGGCGGCCGGATGACCGTCACGGGCTCCGACAGCCCGGCGAACGGAGCTCCGTGCCAGGCCGCCGCGG
Organism: Modestobacter sp. VKM Ac-2979; assembly: GCF_026967995.1. Classification (NCBI taxonomy): domain Bacteria; kingdom Bacillati; phylum Actinomycetota; class Actinomycetes; order Geodermatophilales; family Geodermatophilaceae; genus Modestobacter; species Modestobacter sp. VKM Ac-2979. Next base: position 279,021 of record NZ_JAPVBO010000002.1, on the reverse strand, counting down.
AGTGGCCGCCGATGGCCGCACCTGCCGGCAGGAGCAGCGCGACCGCGCGACAGCGGAGCCGGTGGTCGACGTCGAGTGCCGGATCTGCGTAGACCCCCTGAACGAGCCGTCGGTACCCGAGCGAGCGCAGCTCCTTCGCCGTCACCGCGCCCTGGGCGATCGCGTGGCTCCCGACGAAGACCCCGGTCAGGCGGCTGAGACGACTGGACATCCCGGCAGCGTGCCGAATCAGGGGCAAGCGCCGCTGGCGTCGTCCACAACCGGGGCAAAAATGGCCATTTCTGCCCCGGTGGGGGTCAGGGGGTGAGAGCGGCGGAGACGACGGCCTTGGCCTCCTCCTGGACCTGGGCGAGGTGGTCGGGGCCCTTGAAGGACTCGGCGTAGACCTTGTAGACGTCCTCGGTGCCGGACGGGCGGGCGGCGAACCAGGCGTTCTCGGTGGTGACCTTCAGGCCGCCGATCGCGGCACCGTTGCCGGGCGCCTTCGTGAGCTTGGCGGTGATCGGCTCGCCGGCCAGTTCGGTGGCGGTGACGGCGTCGGGGGAGAGCTTGCCGAGCGCGGCCTTCTCCTCCCGGGTCGCCGCGGCGTCGACCCGGGCGTAGGCCGACTCGCCGAACCGTTGCGTCAGTGACGCATGCAGCTCCGAGGGCGAGCTCCCGGTCGCGGCCTGGATCTCCGAGGCCAACAGGGCGAGCAGGATGCCGTCCTTGTCCGTCGTCCACACGCCGCCGTCGCGGCGGAGGAACGACGCCCCGGCCGACTCCTCGCCGCCGAACCCGACCGACCCGTCGAGCAGCCCGGGCACGAACCACTTGAACCCGACCGGCACCTCGACCAGCCGCCGGCCGAGGTCGGCGACCACGCGGTCGATCAGGGACGACGACACCAGCGTCTTGCCCACCGCCGTCTCGGCACCCCAGCCGTCGCGGTGGCTGAACAGGTAGGAGATCGCCACAGCGAGGAAGTGGTTGGGGTTCATCAGCCCGCCGTCGGGGGTGACGATGCCGTGCCGGTCGGCGTCGGCGTCGTTGCCGGTGGCGATCTGGAACTCGTCCTTCGCACCGATCAGCGAGGCCATCGCCGAGGGGGAGGAGCAGTCCATCCGGATCTTGCCGTCCCAGTCCAGCGTCATGAACCGCCACGTGGGGTCGACCAACGGGTTGACCACGGTGAGGTCCAGGCGGTGCCGTTCCGCGATCGCCCCCCAGTAGTCGACGGCGGCACCGCCGAGCGGGTCGGCACCGATCCGGACCCCGGCGGCCCGGACGGCGTCCAGGTCGAGCACGTTCGGCAGGTCGTCGACGTAGGTGCCCAGGAAGTCGTAGGACTGCGCTGCGGCACGGGCCCGCGCGAAGGGCACCCGCCGCACCCCGTCCAGGCCGGCGGCCAGCAGCTCGTTGGCCCGCTTGGCGATCCAGCCGGTGGCGTCGGTGTCGGCCGGGCCGCCCGAGGGCGGGTTGTACTTGAAGCCACCGTCCCGGGGCGGGTTGTGCGACGGGGTGACGACGATGCCGTCGGCCAGCCCGGTGGTCTTCCCCCGGTTGGCCCGCAGGATCGCGTGGCTGACCGCCGGGGTGGGCGTGTACCGGTCGGCGGCGTCGACCAGCACGGTGACGTCGTTGGCGGCCAGCACCTCCAGGGCGCTCGCCCAGGCCGGCTCACTCAGCCCGTGGGTGTCCCGGCCGACGAACAGCGGCCCGTCGTACCCCTGCTGCGCGCGGTACTCGCAGATCGCCTGGGTGGTGGCCAGGATGTGCGGCTCGTTGAACGCGCCGTCCAGCGAGGAGCCCCGGTGCCCGGAGGTGCCGAAGGTGACCTGCTGGGCGACGTCGTCCGGATCCGGCTCGACCGTGTAGTACGCGGTCAGCAGGTGGGGGACGTCGACCAGGTCGGAGGGCTGGGCGGGCTGGCCGGCGCGGTCGGAGCTCATGCGTTGATCTTCGCGCCGCACGCCCGGTCACCGCGACCTGGGCCACCCTGTCGGTGCCCCGCCGTAACCTGGCCGGGTGCTCGGTGACTGGCGGGAGATGGTCACCGACGCGGCGTTGGTCGACGCCGTCGGCGCCGACGTGCTCGACCGCGCCCGCCGCTACGTCGCCCGCGGCGTCCTCGACCTCCGGCTGGCCGACGACGCACGTCGGCTGACCGGTCTGGTCCAGGGCGGCGCGCCCGAGCCCTACCGGACGACGGTGGTGCGCACCGACGGCGGCCGGGTGGGCTGGGCCGGTGCGTGCACCTGCCCGGTGGGCGACGACTGCAAGCACGCGGTCGCCGTCCTGCTGTCCCTGCGCTCGAACCTGAAGGCGTCCCCGGTGGCGGCCGGCTGGGAGGCCGAGCTCGAGGAGCTGGTGGCCGCGGCGGCCGACCGCCGACCGCGCACGGCAGTGCCGATCGGGCTGCAGTTCGAGCTGGTCGAGCAGGCGCCCGGGCGGGGCCGGAGCTCGGTCGGCGCGCCGGGCACCCTGCAGCGGCTGGTGCGGCTGCGGCCGGTGGTCCCGGGCAAGCGGGGGCAGTGGGTGCGCAGCGGGATCTCCTGGCGTCAGCTGCAGTACGACAACAGCCGGTCCGGCTGGGACCCGGCGCACGTGGCGGCGATGCGCGCGCTGCACGCCACCCACCAGGCGGCGCGCAACCAGTTCTACTCGTACGCCCCGGTCGACGTGTACCTGCACGAGTTCGGCCCCGGGCTCTGGCGGCTGCTGGCCGAGGCGGTGGCCGACGGCGTCCCCCTGGTGACCGCCGACCGCCAGCCCCGTCCGGTGGTGCTCGCCGAGGGCGAGGCGGACGTGGCCGTCGACCTGCGCGACGGTGGCGACCGCACCGAGCTGTCGGCCGTGCTGCGGGTGGCGGGGCGGGCGGTCGACCCGGCGGCGCTCTCCTTCCTCGGCATGCCCCCGCACGGGGTCACCGTCGACGGTCCGGCCCGCGACGAGGCGCCCGAGGGCGCGCCGGGGCTGGTGCTCGCGCGGCTGGACTCCCCGGTGCCCCCGGTGCTGGCCGGCCTGGTGGCCCGGGGCGGGGTGATCGGCATCCCGGCCGGCGACGTCGACCGCTTCCAGCGCGACTTCTACCCGGGGCTGCGACGTGCCGTCCCGGTGATCTCGGCCGACGGCTCGGTGGACCTGCCCGACGTCGCACCCCCGAGGCTGGCCGCCGAGGTGACCTACCCCGGTGACGCGACGGTCACGGTGGCCTGGTCGGTTCGGTACGGCGACCGGTCGTTCGCCCCGTCGGCGACGGCCGGCCCGGCCGATGGCCGCGACCCGGCCGCCGAGCAGCTGCTGGTCGAGGCGCTGCCCGGCCCGGTCGGTGGGCTGCCGGAGCTGTGGACGCCGGAGCGCCGGCTGGCCGAGCGGGTGGAGCTGGCCGGCATGGAGGCGCTGGAGTTCACCACCGAGGTGCTCCCGGCCCTGCGCGCCGACCCCGACGTCGACGTGACCGTGGTGGGCACCCCGACGTCCTACCGGCAGACCACCTCGGCGCCGCAGATCAGCTTCACCGCGCGGGACAGCCGGGAGTCCGACTGGTTCGACCTCGGCATCTCGGTGACCATGGACGGCCAGCACGTGCCGTTCGCGACGCTGTTCTCCGCGCTGGCCGCCGGCCGCACCCGGCTGGCGCTGATCAGCGGCACCTGGTTCTCCCTGCAGCGCCCGGAGTTCGAGCAGCTGCGGCTGCTGATCGAGGAGGCCCGCGAGCTGCGGGACCTGCCCGGCGACGAGGTGCAGGTCAGCCGCTTCTCCGCCGGTCTGTGGGAGCAGCTGCTGGGGCTGGGGGTGGTCACCGAGCAGAGCGACCGCTGGACCCGCGAGGTGCGGGGCCTGATCGACGTCGAGACGGCTGAGCCACCCCCGCCACCGGCCGGGCTGGACGCGGAGCTGCGGCCCTACCAGCGGGAGGGCTACGGCTGGCTGGCGTTCCTCTGGGACCACCGGCTGGGCGGGGTGCTCGCCGACGACATGGGGCTGGGCAAGACGCTGCAGACCCTCGCCCTGCTCTGCCGGGCCCACGAGGCCGGCGAGCTGGACGCCGCACCGGTGCTGGTGGTGGCGCCGACCAGCGTCGTCTCCACCTGGACCCGGGAGGCGGCCAAGTTCGCCCCGGGGCTGCGGGTGGTCGCCGTCGACGAGACCGAACGCAAGGCGGGCACCGCGCTGCACGACCGGGTGGCCGGCGCGCACGTCGTCGTCACGTCCTACGCGCTGTTCCGGATCGACGCCGACTCCTGGGCGTCGCTGTCCTGGCGCGGGCTGGTGCTCGACGAGGCGCAGTTCGTGAAGAACCACCAGGCCCGCACCTACCAGGTCGCCCGGATGCTGCCGGCGCCGGTGAAACTGGCGCTCACCGGGACGCCGCTGGAGAACAGCGTCATGGACCTCTGGGCGCTGATGTCGATCGTCGCGCCCGGCCTCTTCCCCGACCCGGAGCGGTTCACCGAGTTCTACCGGATCCCGATCGAGCGGGACGGCGACGCGGAGAAGCTGGCCCTGCTGCGCCGCCGGATCCGCCCGCTGGTACGCCGGCGGACCAAGGAACTGGTCGCCGCGGAGCTGCCGCCCAAGCAGGAGCAGGTGCTCGAGGTGGTGCTGAACCCACGGCACGAGAAGCTGTACCAGACCCACCTGCAGCGGGAGCGGAGCAAGGTCCTCGGGCTGGTCGAGGACATGTCGAAGAACCGAATGACGATCTTCCGGTCGCTCACCCTGCTGCGGCAGCTCAGCCTGGACCCGGCACTGATCGACCCCGCGTACGCCGACGTGCGCGCCAGCAAGGCCGACGCGTTCCTCGACCACCTGCGCGAGGTGGTCGCCGAGGGGCACCGGGTGCTGGTCTTCAGCCAGTTCACCCGGTTCCTGGGCAGCATCCGTGACCGGCTGACCGCCGAGGGCATCGACTGGGTCTACCTGGACGGGCGGACCCGGGACCGGGACGCCCGGATCGAGGCGTTCCGCACCGGCAGCGCCCCGGTGTTCCTGATCAGCCTCAAGGCCGGCGGCTTCGGGCTCACCCTCACCGAGGCCGACTACGTCTTCGTCCTCGACCCGTGGTGGAACCCGGCGAGCGAGGCCCAGGCCGTCGACCGGGCGCACCGGATCGGCCAGGACAAGACGGTGATGGTCTACCGGCTGGTCGCCGTCGGCACCATCGAGGAGAAGGTGATGGAGCTCAAGGCCCGCAAGCAGGCCCTGTTCTCCCGCGTCGTCGACGACGGCGCGCTCGCCTCAGGCGCCCTCACCGCCGACGACGTGCGTGGTCTCTTCAGCTGACCGGCGACGGGGGGATGGTCAGCTGTAGCCGGTGCTGGCAGCGACGCCGAACAACACGACGATCACGAACAGCCCGACGCCGACCCAGCCGAGGACGATGCCGGCCGTGGCCATGCCGCCACCGTTCTCGCCGCGCTCGCGGATCTGCTTCTTCGCGACGTAGCCGAACACCAGGGCGAGGATGCTGCCGAGCCAGTACAGCCAGACGATCCCGAGCACCATGGAGGCGATGGCGAGCCCGTTCGTGCTCCGCGGCGGCGCGTAGCCGTACCCGTACGGCGGCGGGCCGTACGGGGGCTGACCGTAGGGCTGCTGCCCGAAGGGCTGGCCGTACTGCTGCCCGTACGGCACCGAGCTGCCATGAGGCGGAGGGACGTTCCCCTGCGGCTGCGGCTGCGGGTACTGGTCGCCGTCGTCCTGGCTCATCTGCCCGACCCTAGGAGCCGATCGGGGCGACGACCAGCACCCACCCACCCGACGGGTGAGTCCGGCTCAGCTGCGCCGCGGCTCGCCCCGGTAGCTGCCCACGCTCCACAGGTTGCCCTCCGGGTCGCGGACGGCGAACTCGCGCCCGCCGTAGTCGGTGTCCTGCAGCGGCCGGAAGACCTCGGCGCGGGCCGCGACCGCGCGATCGAACAGCGCGTCGACGTCGTCGCTGACCAGGTAGCAGCCGGTGCCGCCCGGGGCGACCGTCCAGCCCTCGTCGTCGCGCACCGAGCCGAGCATCACCCCGCCGCCGGGAGGCCAGGACAGCTGGGCGTGCTGCACCACGTCGCCCTCGCCGTACACGGCGGTCTCCTCGAAGCCGAGGGCGTCGACGAGGAACCGGATCAGGGCGCGGGCGTCCCGGGCCCGGAAGGCGGGCCAGACGGTGGGCGGGGGAGCGGTGGTCGATCGGGTGTCTGTGGTCTCGGTCATGGGATCAGGATGTCGACCCGGGCGTCCGGCCGTCTTGGACGAATCCGAGTTCCGCGGCCAGCCACCGGGTCGGCGGGAGGCCGCTGAAGGCCCGCCACTCGCGGGTCAGGTGCGCCTGGTCGGCGAAGCCGGTGGCCGCGGCGAGGGCGGCCAGGTCGGGTGGGCCGCCGCCGGTCACCCGGGCGGTCAACGCCCGGCGGGCCCGGTCGAACCGGACGACGCGGGCCGCCTCCTTCGGGGTCAGCCCGGTCTCGGCACGGAACCGGGCGAGCAGGTGCCGCTCCGACCAGCCCACCCGCCCGGCGATGTCGGCGACCCGGAGCCGCCCACCGGAGGCGAGGGTCAGCCGCCAGGCCTCGGTGACCTCGGGCGCGGGTCCGGCCCCGGCCCGCACCCGACGCAGCAGCACGTCCTCCACGGCGGCGAACCGTCCCGCCCAGTCCGGCGCGGACCGCACCCGCTCGGTCAGCTCCGCGCCGTCGGCCCCGAGCACGTCGGCGACCGGGCAGTCGAGGGAGGCCAGCTCTCCGGCCGGCAGGCCGAGGAGCGCCCGGGCGCCCAGCGGGGTGAGCGCCAGCTGGAGGCCGGTCTGCCGCCCGGTCTGGGTGATCAGCGCCGGGCGGGTGTGCAGCCCACCGAGCAGCGCGTCGTACCGGCCCGGCGCCTGCTGGGGGTCGGGGTGCGCGGCGAGCACGAGCGGCTCGTCGACGGTGACGACGAAGGTGAGGAAGGGGGACGGCAGCCCCCGGTGCACCCCCGAGGCGGACCCGCCGTACCGGTAGCCCACCGCACTCGGGACGAACGGGCGCAGCGCCGGGTGCGGGCGGACGTGCACCCACTCGTCGGACACCGCACCAGGATGGCCGTCCCGGTCCGGCACGTCACCCTCTCGCGGCACCGGCCACCGGTCGTCGTCCCTGCTGTGTTCAATGGTGCCGTGCACCCCGGAGACCCGACGGCTCGTCCGTGCCCCACCCGGTGACCGCTGCGGAGAGCGCCGGTGCCCGGGCGAGGCTCGCCGCGGTACGTGCCACCGAGCTGCTCGACGCGGCCGCCGAGGAGTCCTTCGACCGGCTGACCGCCCTCGCCCGGCGGTTGACCGGGGCACCGGTGGCCCTGCTCACCGTCGTCGACGACCAGCGGTCCTACTGGCTGAGCCGCCAGGGCACGGAGCCGGGTGGCCCGGTGCAGAGCACCGTCGAGGAGTCCTTCTGCCAGTACGTGCTGGGTGGGGATCCCCTGGTCCTGGACGACGTGACCGCCGACGAGCGGACGAAGCGGAACCCGCACGTCGAGGAGTTGGGCGTCCGCGCCTGGGCCGGCTTCCCGGTGCACACCCCCGACGGGGAGGTGCTCGGCAGCTTCTGCGTGGTCGACACCGTCGCCCACGAGTGGACCACGGACGACATCGAGCTGCTGGAGGACCTGGCGGCCATCGCGTCCCGTGAGGTCGCGTTGCGGGTGACCATGCTCCGGGCCGAGCAGGCCCGGGCCGAGGCGCGGGCGGAGGCGGACCGCGCTGCCCTGCTGGCACGCATCGGCGACCTGCTCACCGCCGGCCTGGAGCCCGCCGGCGTCTGGGAGGCGATCGCCCGGCTGGCCGTCCCGGCACTGGGCGACCTCGCCTACGTCTGCACCGTGGAGCGCGACGGCAGCCTGGCCCCCGTGGCCGTCCGGCACGCCGACAACGACCAGCTCGCGGTCCTGGAGGAGTGGGTGCACGGCGTGGGCCGCCGGATCGGCGAGGCCTCCGGTCCCGGCCACGTCGCCGTGACCGGCCGGGTCCAGCTGATCGACGTCCCGGCGGACGCCGCGCTGACCCCCGCCCAGCGGGACGCGGCCGCCCGGCTGGGGGTCAGCAGCGCGCTCGTCGCGCCGTTGAGCAGCCGCGGTGGCGTGGTCGCGGTCCTGGTGGTGGCCCGGACCGGGGCGGCACCGCCGTACAGCGGGGTCGAGCAGGAACTGGTCACCGCGATGGCCGACCGAGCCGCACTGGTGGTGGAGAACGCCTTGGCCTACGCCTGGCAGCGCTCGATGTCGGAGACGATGCAGCGTGCGCTGCTGCCCCCGGTGCTGCCCCGCCCCGAGCACCTGCAGCTGGCCGCCCGGTACCAGCCGGCCGGCGATGCCCAGCTGGTCGGCGGGGACTGGTACGACGCCTACCTGGACGCCCGGGGCACCACCAGCCTGGTCATCGGCGACGTCGCCGGCCACGACATCGAGGCGGCGGCCACGATGGGCCAGCTGCGCACGATGCTGCGGATGGCCGGGCACGACGGCACCGCGACCGCCGGCAGCGTGCTGGCCGCCGTGGACGCCGCCTGCGACACCCTGGCGCACGGGGTGTTCGCCACCGTCCTGGTCGCCCAGATCGACGGCGACCCGGCGACCTCCCCCGGTGGAGAGCGGAGCATCCGCTGGTCCTCGGCGGGGCACCCGCCTCCGCTGCTGCTGCACGCCGACGGCCGCGTCGACGTGCTCACCGACCCGGTCGGGATGCCGCTGGGCGTGCTGCCCGACCAGCTGCGCCCGGACCACCTGTGCTCCCTGCCCGCCGGGTCCACGCTGCTGCTCTACACCGACGGGCTGATCGAGCACGGCGCCGGCCCGGCCGGCGCCCGGGACCTCGACCAGGGCCTGGAGCGCCTGGTCGGGGTGCTCACCGGCGCCGCCGCGCTGGGCCTGGACGAGCTGTGCGACCGGGTGGTCGACACGCTGCTGCCCGCCGCCGGCGCCGACGACGACGTGGCCCTCATCGCCGTCCGGGTCGCACCACCCACCGCTGGGACCTAGGCCTCGACCCGGGCGGTCTCCCGGCGCATCCGCAGCCCGTGCAGGAGCAGGCCGGCGGCGAGCACCGCCCCGACCCCCTCGCCGGCGCGCAGCCGCAGGTCCAGCAGCGGCTCGCAGCCGAGCGCCTGCAGGACGGCGTCGCTGCCCCGCTCCCGGCTGCGCTGCCCGGCCACCAGCGCCGACTGCGCCGCGGGCTCCAGCAGCACGGCGACCAGCGCCGCGACCGCGGTGGCGAACCCGTCGAGGACGACGACCGCCCCTGCCTCCGCCGCCCCCAGCACCACCCCGGCGAGCACGGCGAGCTCGGGTCCGCCCAGCTCGGCCAGCGCGGTCAGCGGGTCCAGGTCGGGGCCGGCCCGGGCCAGCGCCGCCGCGACGACGTCCCGCTTGCGCTCGACCATGGCCGCGTCCGCGCCGGACCCGAGCCCGGCCACCACGGCTGGTTCCACGTGCATCAGCGCGGCGGCCAGGGCGGCGGCGACCGTGGTGTTGCCGACGCCCACCTCACCGACGGCCACCAGCCCTGCTCGGCCGTGCTCGACGCCCAGTGCCCGGCCGGCCGCCAGCAGCGCAGCGGCGTCCGCCGCGGTCATCGCCGGCCCGGTCACCAGGTCGCCGCGGGCTCCCGACGGCCGGGCCACGACCGCACCGGGCACCGCCGGCCCGGCTACCCCGGCGTCCACCACGACCAGGTCCAGCCCCGCCGACCGGGCGGCGGTCGCCCCCATCGCCACCCCGGCGACCGCGGCGGTGACGACGTCCCGGGTCGCCGACGCCGGGTAGGCCGAGACGCGGTGCGCGGTGACCGGGTGGTCGGCGGCGGCGAGCAGCAGCACACCACCGGTCAGACCGCCCCGGCCCAGCGCCACCGCCCGGGCGACCGCGCCGTCCAGCACGCCCAGCGACCCCGGCGGGGTGAGCAGCCGGTCGGCGTCGTCCCGAGCCCCGACGACCTGCTCGGGCGCCGGGCTGCGCAGCCGGGACGGCGGCGGTGCAGGCGCGGCCTCCTCGGCCGGCCACCGGTCGGCCAGCACGACGTCGGACAGCGGCTGCCGACGCGACCAGGCGGCCCGCTCCAGACCCGGCACCGGCGGGCGCTCGTCGGGCCAGCCCAGGCACAGCCAGCCGAGCGTGACCACCCCGTCGGGCAGGCCGAGCAGGCCGGCGAGCTCGTCGGGGCGGAACAGCGTCACCCAGCCGACGCCCAGGCCCTCCGCCCGCGCGGCCAGCCACAGGTTCTGGACGGCGGTGGCGCAGCTCCACAGGTCGGCGTCGGGGAAGGTCGCCCGGCCCAGCACGCCGGCCGCCGGCGCCCGCCGGTCGCAGCAGACGACGACGCCCAGTGGCGCCTCCCGGACGCCGGCCAGCTGCAGGTCCAGCAGCCGGGCGGCGGCGTCCGGGTCGAGCCGGGCGGCCTGGCGCAGCCGCTCCCGGTCGGTGAGGACGGCGGCGGTGTCCCGGATGCCGGCGTCCCGGACGACGACGAACCGCCACGGCTGGCTGTGTCCCACCGACGGCGCCTGGTGCGCGGCGGTGAGCACCCGGGTGAGCACCTCGTCGGGCACCGGGTCCGGGCGGTAGCGCCGGACGTCGCGGCGGGCCTCGACCGTGCGGTACAGCCCGGCCCGGTCGGCCTCCGGCAGCGCCCAGCCGGCGGGGTCGGCGGCGCGCTCGGTGGCCGCGGTGCCGTCGCCGATCAGTGGCACCGGCCGCGGGTACGTCATCCCTCCACCTGCCGCAGGAACCGGCGGACCGTCTCCAGGAAGACCTCGGGCTGCTCGGAGTGCACCCAGTGCCCGGCGTTCTTCACCCGCACCAGCCGGGTCGTCGGGAACAGCTCGTCCATCCGCGGCCGGTCGTCGTCGAGCACGTAGGTGGAGTTGGCCCCGGCGATCCAGAGCACCGGCTCCTCGTAGGTGGCCCCCGGCGGCGGATCGGGGAACCGGCGCAGCTCGCCCAGGTCGCGGGCCAGGGTCTCCAGGTTCAGCCGCCAGCGCCAGCCGTCACCCTCCCCGACGCCGTCCCGGACCAGGCTCTGCAGCAGGAACGACCGCACCATCGTGCTGGGGACGGCGGCGCGCAGCGCCTGGTCGGCGTCCTCGCGGGTCTCCAGCCGGTCGAGGTCCATGCCCTGCATCGCGGTGATGAACGCGGCGAACGGGGAGGCCTCCTCGTCGGGGTCCTCGGTCCGGCCACCGGACTCGGGGTAGTCGGTCGGGGCGATGTCGACGACGACGAGGGCGCGCAGCAGCTCGGGACGGCGCAGCGCCAGCTGCATCGCCACCTTGCCGCCCATCGAGTGCCCGACCAGCGTCACCGGCTCGCCCAGCTGGGCCAGCTCGGCGGCGACGAACTCGGCCATGTCGACGTAGTCGACCCGGTCGGTCCACGGGGAGTGCCCGTGGTTGGGCAGGTCGAGCAGGGTGACCCGGTGCCCGTCGGCGGCCAGCGCCTTGGCGATCGTCGTCCAGTTGCGGCCCTGGCCGAACAGGCCGTGCACGAAGACCACGTGGGGCCCGGTGTCGCCGAGCGTGCGGGCCGACAGGCGGATGTCCTCGGTCATGCGCTGATCGCAGCACATGTCGTTGCGCCTGGGTGTCGGTGGGCGCCCGTAACGTCGGGCGGACCGGTCGTCGACCCCCAGGAGTTCCCCCGTGCCCGGACGCCGACGGCGCCCCACCAGCTCGTCCCGCACCACCACGACGACCACCCGGACGGCGGCGCCGCGGAAGGCAGCCGCCCGGAAGGCGGCCCCCCGGAAGGCCGCGCCGAAGGCGGGCGCCGAGCTGCCGGTCGCCGGGCCGGGGGAGCGGGTCTGGGTGCTCGCCGTCCCGTTCCGCGCGCCGGCACCGGGGGCGAGCTGGCACGCCGGCCTGTCCGCGCACGTGTACGTGGGCGCCACCCTGCCCGCGGCGCTGGCGCCCTACGACCCGCCGCCGTACAGCCTGGAGCGGTTCCTCGAGGACGAGCTGAACGCCGAGCCCCGACCGGTGCCGGCGGGCCGCCCGATGTCCCCACGGCCGGAGCAGGTCACCGGGGCGGCGGTCATCGCCGCGCACGAGGCCGCCGGCGGGCGGATGTTCCTGCTCGGCGACGACCCGGGTGTGGGCAAGACCGGCACCGCGGTCCTGGCCGTCGCGCAGATCGCAGCCCGGCGGGCGGACCAGCAGCGGCCGGTCCGCACGGTGCTGGTCGTCGCCGACCGGCCGGCGGCCATCACGGTGCCGCACTGGGCCCGCTCGATCGCGGCCTTCGGCGACAGCGGGCTGCGCTGGTGCGTGACCACCTGGGACCGGCTGGGCAAGGTCGCCGGGCTGACCAAGGCCACCGGGCAGCGGTTCGACGTCGTGGTCGCCGACGAGGCGCACATGGTCCGGCACACCACCACGCAGCGGTGGAAGCACTGGCGGTCGGTGTCCGGCGCCGGCCGGGTCAAGGACGCCCCGTACGTGCTGCTGGCCACCGCGACCCCGGCACACACCCCGCTGGAGCTGCCCTACCTCGCGCCGCACTTCGCCGCCGTCCACGGGGAACCGCTGAAGGAGTGGGCCGACCTGCCCAGCCGGCTCGCGGCGCACGGGTTCCACGTGGAACGTGCCCGGTACGGCTGGAGCTGGACCGAGGACGCCGAGGAGCGCCGGGCGGACCTGACCCGGCTGCGCAGCTGGCTGGCCGACACCGACCCGCCGGCCACGCTGCACCGCCCCGCCCCGTGGGGGCCGGTGTCGGTCACCGGCACCCCGGTCGAGCTGACTCCGGCCGAGCGCGCGCAGTACGAGGCCGAGTGGTCGGAGTTCCGTGCGGAGATGCAGCTGGCCCGCCGGAAGCGGGAGACCGCGCGCGGCCGGGCGGCGCTGCTGCGGTTCCGGCAGAAGGCCGGGCTGATCCGGGCGGCGGCGACGGTCGACTGGGTCAAGGCCCAGGTGGAGGCCGACCGGCAGGTGGCCGTGTCGGTGGAGTTCGTCGAGACCGCCGCCGACCCGATCCGGGAGTCCCTGCTGGACGGCGGGGTGGCCGTCGCCTCGATCTACGGCCGGGACCGCTTCGACGTGGAGGCCGAGCGGCTGCGCTTCCAGACGGGGGAGGCGCCGGTGTGCGTGTTCACCGTGACCGCGTCGATCAGCCTGCACGCCGGGGAGGTGCTGCCCGGCGGCCACACCGCGTCGACCACGCCGCGGGTCGGGCTGTTCCACCAGCCGCGGTTCTCCGGGATCGCCGCCCGGCAGGTCACCGGCCGCACGCACCGCGACCACCAGGTCTCACCGTGGCGGGTGGCCTTCGCCCAGGACACCGTGGAGGAGGACGTGGCCCGGGTGATGGTCGAGCGGCTGGCGGTCACCGGCTCGACAGCCGGCGGCGACACTGCCGGGCTGCAGCAGATCGCCGAACTGCTCGACGCCGACTGGCTGCCCACGACCTCGCTGACCGGAGCCGACTAGCGGGGCTCTAGCCGCATCGGCAGGTGCGGGATGCCGTCCTCGACGTAGTCCGGCCCCGAGCGACGGAACCCGAACCGCTCGTACCAGGACTCCAGGTACGCCTGGGCGCCGATGTCGATCGTGCGGCCCTCGCACAGCTCGATGCCGCGGGCGACGAGCTGGGCAGACAGCCCTCGACCCCGGGCACCCTCCGCCGTGGCGACCCGGCCGATCGCCCGGTCCTCGCCGTTGGTCAGCACCCGGATCGTGGACAGCACCGTGCCGTCGTCCGCCTCGTGCCAGAGGTGCACGGTGGTCGGCTCGGCGTCCCTGCCGTCCAGCTCCGGGTACGGGCAGGCCTGCTCCACGACGAAGACGTCGACCCGCAGCCGCAGGATCCCGTAGAGCTCCGCCGGGGTCAGCTCGGCGAAGGCCGCCTCGCGCAGGGCGGGTGCATCGGTCACCGGTGCATCGTCGCAAGCGGTCAGGACGCCGCTCGCCGCAGGTGCTCGCGGTGGGCCAGCAGCGCCCAGACGACGTGCCCGAGGTCCATCCGCTCCCCACCGGCCGGCCAGGCGTCCGGCAGTGCGGCGTCCGGCACCAGGGTCAGCAGCGGCCGCGGCGACGTGGCCTCCCTCGCGGGCAGACCGACGGCGAAGGCCGGGTCGGGCGGACCCCAGACCCGCTGCCCGGCCCGGTCGAGGGCCACCAGCTCCCGACCCCGGCGCTCCAGCACCAGAGCCTCGTCGTGCACCAGGCCGTGGTCGACGTCGCAGAGCAGCACCATCGCCGACACGTCGGTGCGGCCACCCAGCCGCCACGGGGTGAGGTGGTGGGCGTGCAGCCGCTCGATCCGGGTCTCGGTGCAGCCCGGCCGGGCACAGCCGCCGTCCCGGGCCAGCAGCGCCCGCCGCTGCGTCACGGTGGCCAGCCGCCGGCGCCGTCCGAGCGCCAGCGGCTGACCGTCCCGCTCGACGATCACCGTCAGCGCCGCCTCGCAGGCCATCCGCCGCACCTGGGCCGGGGTGAGCGCCGGGCCGCCCTCCAGGTGCGCCCGCCCCGCGGCGGCGTCGTCGGCCAGGACGTCGGCGTCCACGTGCACCACCACCTCCCGACGCGGCGGGTCGCCCGCCCGCCGTCCGGTGTCGGCGGCGACCTCGGCCAGCTGGGCCAGCGCCCGGCAGCGCCGCGCGCTCATCCGTTCCCGCGGGAACGTCTCGGGGTCTGCCGGGCAGTCGGCGGCAGCGGCGGCCCGCGTCGCGGCGGCGCGGTCCCGGCGGGCGTCGCGCTCGGCCAGCGACTCGACCGACGCCAGCAGCGCCGCGCCGGCCTCGCCGTCCATCCGGACCTGCAGCACGAGCATCCCGTCGGCGTCCCAGTGCCACTGGAAGGACCGCTTCTCCGCGACGAGCTCCTCGTCGACGGCGTCCGACCGGCGCCAGGCGCGCACCACCCGCTCCACCTGGGACGCCGTGGCGTGCCGCGCCAGCTCGACCAGCTCGACCTCGGTGCCGGCATCGGCCACCCGGGTGATCGCCCGCACCTTCGAGTAGGACAGCCGCCCCGCGGCGAACGCCTCCGCCGTCACCGGCAGCGAGCCGAGCGCGCGGGCGACCCGCACGTGCTCCCGCGCGGCACCCGGGCTCATCCCGCACTGCCAGGCCAACCAGTGCGCACAGCTCTGCACGCCGACCTCACCCCAGCCCTCGCGGGCGTCGAACTCCGCGACCAGCCGCAGCCAGGCAGCGGTCGCCGCCGCCAGCCGCACCGCCCCCGACCGGATCTCCCGGGCCAGCTCCTCGACCGACCGCTGCTCCGACATCCCACGCACCGCCGCGACTGCACCCATGACCCGACGCTAGGGCCGAGGTACGACAGGAACCGCAGCTCAGCGACCCGGCGACGTTCCCGCGGGAACGCCTCAGCGGGTCCGCGGCTCAGCCGGCGGCGCGGTACTGGGCGGCGACGTCCGCGTCGGACAGCACGTTCGCGTAGACGCTCACGTGCGCGACCGACCCGGCGAAGTGCTCGCTCCGCGGGTTCGCCGGCCACGCCGGGCCGATCGAGTCGTACCCGACCCGCCAGTAGCCGGTGAACGGCTCGGCCGAGGTCGCCTCCGGGCGCGCGGCGACCAGGGCGCCGTCCACGTAGAGCCGCAGGCCGGTGCCCGGGGAGAAGGTGGCTGTCATCTGGTGCCAGGCGCCGTCGTTGTAGCCGTCGCGGGACGTCGCCGTCTGAGGGGACCCGCTGTAGACACCGAAGGTGAGCTTGCCGGAGTGGGTCATGTAGACGTGCCGGTCGTACTGGCTGGAGGCGGCCCCGTTGGTGCCGTTGCCGAACCCGATCAGCTTGCCGCCCTCCCTGGTGGTGGTCGAGAACCAGACCTGGACGGTGAACGTCTGCGGATCGGCCAGCGCCGTCGTGGAGTAGATGAAGCCGGAGCCACCGTCGAGCCTGACCGCCTTGCCGTCGCCGCCGCAGGCCGGGCCGGGGACCCGGTAGGTCACCCCGCTGCCGCTGTACCAGCCGTTGACCGACCTCGCGTAGAGCCCGCTGTTCGCGGCGACCGGCCCCGCGGTCTCCTGCAGAGCCAGGTAGCCGGGCGCGCTCGCGCCGGCGGAGTGCAGGTGTAGTAGCGGGCCGAGGCCCAGGAGTTGGCGTCGTTCGCGGTGGTCGCGGTGAAGACGGCGCCCGCCACCGAGAGCCCGGGCAGGGTGCCGAGCAGGGCGGTGAGGCCGACGGCGACCGCGGGGACGGCGGTCCGGGCGGCCCGCCACGGGTTCCCCGTCGCCGGCTCCTCGTCGTCCTCGGGCGTGCGGTGGGCCAGCGCGAGCGTGACGACGAGTGCGAGCAGGGCCGCACCGCCGGCGAGGGGGAGCGCCCGGCCCTCGGCGGCCCACAGCACCGGTAGGCCCAGACCGGGCAGCCGGAGCGCCCCGACGCCGTGCACGGCGGACGGGTCGACGAGCTGCGGGTCAGGGGTGGGGTTGGCGTCGCCCTGCAGGCGCAGGCCGCCGTCCTCGACGGCGACCAGCCGGTGCAGGCGCAGCAGGCCGGGGGAGTCGGGGTCGTCGACGAGGAGCACGTCACCGACGGCGAGCTCCGCGGCGGGCACCGGCCGGACGACGGCGACGTCCCCGGAGGAGACGCCGGGTGCCATCGACCCGGACAGGACGACGGTGGTCTGCCAGCCGACCACGGTCGGCGCGACGGAGGCGAGCAGCAGCAGCGCCACGGTGCCGAGCAGCGCCCGGGCGAGGCTGCTGACCACCAGCGCGGACGTGCTGACGCCAGGCGGCGACGCGGGTGGCGGTCATCGGGTGCGTGCCTCCCAGACGAGGCTGAGCGTCGCGGTGCCGTTCTGAGTGCTGGCGGGTGCGCTCGCCCGCAGCGTGTAGCCGATCTGATAGACCCGGCTGGTCGGCGCTGCCCCGGAGCTGGTCCAGCTGCCCACGCCGACGGTCCAGCCGTCGGTGGGGAATGCGGCGAGGGTGCCGGTGTAGGCCGTGGCGGAGGGCTGGAAGCCGGTGCAGCTGCCGCTGCCGCCTCCCGTTCCCACGGCGATGGTGAGGTCGAGCTGACCGGCCAGCCCGTTGGTGCTGCTCCGGCCGGTGCCGTACAAGCGGACGGTCGCCGGCGACCCGGCGGCCGCGACGGCGATGCACCTGGTGGCTGTGGCCCCGGGCCGCAGCCCCGTGGCGGTGAACATCCGGACGGCGGAGTCGTCGTCGGTCAGGGTGAGCGTGCCGGTGCTCACGGTGGGCAACGGCCGGCTGACGGTGGTGTCGCTGAACCCGGCGTAGGCGCCGTGCCACACGAGGGCTGCGGCCAGCACCAGCGCGGTGCCGGCCGAGACAGCCGTGCCGAGGCGCACCCGGCGCGCACGATGAGACCTCACCCCGTTCCATCGGCGGGACCGGACCGGACGTTGAGCTCCCCCGTCACCCTCCCGGGTGAGCAGGGCGGTGTTAGCGTCGGGAGCTGACACGGGGTGTCCCACCGGGGACTGAGAGCACACCCGTCGAACCTGCTCCAGTTGGTACTGGCGAAGGGATGTCACGGCGATGGACGCCATCGATCTGCGCGCTGCCGGCACGGCGCTGCGCGACTCCGCACCCCTGGTGCACTGCCTGACCAACACGGTCGTGCAGACGATCACCGCCAACGCGCTGCTGGCGATCGGCGCTGCACCGGCCATGGTCGACGACCCGGCCGAGGCCGGTGAGTTCGCCGCCGTCGCCTCCGCGGTGCTGGTCAACGTGGGCACGGTGCAGCAGCGCACCGCCGAGGCGATGCGGCTCGCCGCCCGAACCGCCGGCGAGGTGGGCACCCCGTGGGTGCTGGACCCGGTGGCCGTCGGCGGGCTCACCTTCCGCACCGAGCTCGCCGCCGACCTGGTCGAGCTGCGCCCGACCGTCTTCCGGGGCAACGCCTCGGAGGTGCTGGCCCTGGCCGGCGCGGGCAAGGGCGGCCGTGGCGTGGAGAGCACCGACTCCCCGGAGGCGGCGCTGGAGACGGCGCAGGAGCTGGCCCGCCGGACCGGTGGCGTCGTCGCGGTCAGCGGTCCGGTCGACGTCGTCACCGACGGGGACCGGGTCGTCCGGGTGGGGGGCGGCTCCCCGCTGCTCACCCGCACCACCGGCGCCGGCTGCGCGCTCGGCGGCATCGTCGCCGCCTACGCCGCCACCACCGGTGACCCGCTCATCGCCGTGGTCGCCGCCCACGCGCACGTGGCGCTGGCCGCCGAGGCCGCCGCTGGGCTCGCCGCCGGGCCCGGCACGTTCGCCGCGCTGTGGCTGGACGCGCTGGACGCGGTCGACGGCGACGCGCTCGCCCGCGCCGACGTCCGCAGCGCATGAGGGCCGGCTTCGACCCCCGGCTCTACCTGGTCACCGACACGCTGCTCTGCGCGCCCCGGTCGGTGCCCGAGGTGGTCGCCGCCGCCGTCTCCGGTGGGGTGACCGCCGTCCAGGTGCGGGACAAGGCCGCCGGCCGCCGCGACCTGCTGGCCCTCACCCGCGCGGTGCAGGAGGTGCTCCGGCCGACCCCGGACGTCCGGCTCTTCGTCAACGAC
Source organism: Modestobacter sp. VKM Ac-2979 (assembly GCF_026967995.1). Lineage (NCBI taxonomy): Bacteria > Bacillati > Actinomycetota > Actinomycetes > Geodermatophilales > Geodermatophilaceae > Modestobacter > Modestobacter sp. VKM Ac-2979. The sequence continues at coordinate 260,550 of NZ_JAPVBO010000002.1, read as the reverse complement.
GCCGTCGACGTCGCCCTGCTCACCGGGGCCGACGGCGTGCACCTGGGCCAGGACGACCTGCCGGCCGCCGACGTCCGGACGCTGCTGGGGCCCGACGCCCTGATCGGCGTCTCCGTCGGCAGCGCGGCCGAGCTCGACGACGTGCTCGCCCTCCCGCCCGGCACCGCCGACCTGGTCGGGCTCAGCCCGGTCTGGTCGACGCCGACCAAGCCGGACGCCGGCGCCGCCCTGGAGCTCCCGGGCACCCGCGCGCTGGCCACCCGGGCCCGCGCCGGGGGCCTGCTGTCGGTGGCCATCGGCGGCATCTCCGCCGCCACGGCCGCTGCGGTGGCCGGCACCGGGGTCGACGGCATCTGCGTCGTCTCCGACATCTGCGCCGCCACCGACCCGGCGGCCGCCGCCCGCACGCTGCGCGCCGCGATGGCCGGGGAGCTGGTGGCCCGATGACCGCAGCAGTGGCCCTGACCGTGGCGGGCAGCGACCCCAGCGGCGGCGCCGGCATCCAGGCCGACCTGAAGACCTTCAGCGCGCTCGGCGTCTACGGCACCGCGGTGCTCACCGCACTCACCGCACAGAACACCCGCGGCGTCACCGGGGTGCACCAGGTGCCGGCCGACTTCGTCGGCGCGCAGCTGGCCACCCTGCTGGACGACGTGACCGTGCACGCCACCAAGCTCGGCATGCTCGGCACCGCGGACGTCGTGCGGACGGTCGCCGCCGCGCTGGCCGACCGCCCGGGCGGCCCCGTGGTCTGCGACCCGGTGATGGTGGCGACCAGCGGCGACCGGCTGATCTCGGAGGAGGCGGTGGACGCCGTCCGCACCGATCTGCTGCCGGTGACCGACCTGCTCACCCCGAACGTGCCCGAGGCGGCGGCCCTGCTGGACGTGGCGCCGGCGACGACGGTCGAGGAGCTGGCCCCGCAGGCCCGCGCGCTGCTGGAACTCGGGCCGGTGGCCGTGCTGCTCAAGGGCGGGCACCTGGGCGGGGACGAGAGCGTCGACGTGCTGGCGACGGCGGCCGGGGTGCTGGAGACCCGGCGGCCGCGGGTGGCGACGTCGTCGACCCACGGCACCGGCTGCACGCTGTCCTCGGCGCTCGCGGCGCTGGCCGCCCGCGCTCGGCTCGCGGGGGACGAGCTGGACTGGGCGCCGCTGGTCGACGGGGCCCGGGACTACCTGCAGGCCGCGCTCGAGGCGGGGGAGTCCCTCGGCGTCGGCTCCGGGCACGGGCCGGTGCACCACTTCGCCGGGCGCTGGTGAGCCGGCCGCGCTGACTCAGCTGTCGCCGAGGACCTCGCGCAACACCCGGGCGGCCAGCTCGTCGCCGCCGGCGGCGGCGATGGAGAAGTGCTCGACGGCGGTGTCGACGTCGCCGGTCTCCAGCAGCAGCACGGCCAGGTTGTGGTGGGCGTGCAGGTCACCGCCCTCGACCCCGGCCCGGTAGGCGGCCTCGGCGGCGACGGCGTCGTCCAGCTCGTCGCGGTACAGGTTGCCCAGCGGGAGCCAGGTCGCGACCTCACCACGGGCCGCGCCCCGCTCCAGCACCGCCCGGGCCTCCTCGACCCGCCCCGTGCTGCGCAGCAGGTCGGCCAGGCCGGTACGGGCGTGCTGGTGGTGGTCGGCGCCCGCCCGCAGCTCCGGCTCCAGAGCCCGGTCGTGGCTCTCCTGCCAGCGCCAGCAGGCCAGGGTCGCGCGGGCCACCGGGTTGCCGGCGTCCGCGGCGACCTGCGCCCAGTGCCAGGCCGCCAGTTGCCGCCCGGACGACCGCAGCAGGTACGCCAGCTCCAGCGCCGCCGGGTGCGCGCCGCGCTCGGCCGCGACCCGGAACGTCCGCTCGACCTCGGCCGCCCGGTCCTGGCCCTGCAGCGCCACGCTCAACGCGGCCCAGCCTCCCGGCTCTCCCCGGTCCACCGCGGTCCGGGCGGCGGTCTCCGCCTCCGACCAGCACCCCAGCCGCAGCAGCGCCCGGGCCAGGTCCAGCCAGGCGTCGTCCTGTCCGGCGTCGGCCGCCCGGCGGTACGCCACGGCGGCCTCTGCCCAGCGTCCGAGGACGCCCAGGCAGGAGCCCAGGTGGCGGAGGGCGACCGGGTCGCCGTGCGCTGCCGCCCTCCCCAGGAGCTCGACCGCCTGCTCGTGGTCACCCAGCTCGGCGAGCGCGCAGCCGCGGTCGACGAGGGCGTCGACATCGGGGCCGTTCTCCGGGTCCAGGGGCACGTCGGCAGTCTGTCGTGATCACCGGGTCCGGCGCATGCCCCGAAGGGGCGGGTCCACCCGTTCAGGGGGTCCAGTCCGGTGGGTCGGCCGGCTGGAGGGCCGGGTCGTCGGCGGCCAGCGTGCGCACCGGACCGGGCGTCGTGCGCGGGCCCTCGAACCGGACGGTCACCCGGTTGAGCCCGCTGCCCCACACCCAGCCGGAGCCGAGGTCGGGGTGGACGACGTCTTGCCCCGGGTACCAGGCGACGACGACGGGGCCCGGATCCGGGTCGGCCGGCAGCTCCGCGGGCTCGACCAGCTCGACGGGCTCCACCACCTCGGTGGGCTCGGCGAACAGGTCGCCCTGCGCGTACGGCGACAGCCCCGAGACGCCGACGCCGAGCAGCCGCAGTCCACCGCTGCGGTCCACGGCGCCGAGCAGCCGGTGGGCGATCTCGGCGATCTGTCGCGGGTCGTCCACGGCGTGGGCCAGGGTCTGCGACCGGGTGAGGGTGCTGAAGTCGTAGCGGCGGACCTTCAGCGTCACGGTGCGCCCGGAGGTGCCCGAGCGCTGCAGCCGGCTGCCCACCCGGGTCGCCAGCGCCTCGATCTCGGTGGCCAGCCGGGCCGGGTCGGTCAGGTCGCGGGCGAAGGTCTCCTCGGCGCTGACCGACTTGGCCTCCCGGTCGGTGACCACCGGCCGGTCGTCGTCGGCGCGGGCAAGCCGGTACAGCCCGGCGCCGTGCGCCTGGCCGACCAGGCTGGTCAGGTCGACCAGCGAGAGCCGGTGCAGGTCGCCGATGGTCTTCACCCCGATCTGGGCCAGCCGCTCGGCCGTCGCCGGCCCGACGCCGCCCAGGGCGCGCACCGGCAGCGGGTGCAGGACGGCGAGCTCCTCCCCGGGCGGGACGACGGTCAGCCCGTCCGGCTTGTCCAGCTCGGAGCCGATCTTCGCCACCGCCTTGGAGGTGCCGATCCCGACCGACCCGGTCACGCCGCCGGTGGCGACGGCGATCCGGGCCTTGAGCTCGGCGGCCAGCGCCGTGACCCCGGGGACCGACAGGTCGTGCCCACCGGCGGCCAGGTCGACGTAGGCCTCGTCGATGGAGACCGGCTCGACCAGCGGGGAGAGCTCCCGCAGCAGCGCCATCACCACCTCCGACGTCCGCCGGTAGGCGGCGAAGCGGCCACCGAGGAAGGCGGTGCCCGGCGGGCAGAGCCGGCGCGCCTCGGCGGTGGGCATGGCGCTGCGGGCGCCGAACGCCCGGGCCTCGTAGGAGGCGGTGGAGACGACGCCGCGGCCGCCCGTGCCCCCGACGACCACCGGCCGGCCGCGCAGGGAGGGCTTGTCCCGCTGCTCGACGGCGGCGAAGAACGCATCGAGGTCCAGGTGCAGGATGCTGGGCTCCCGACGCACGCCCTCCATGATGCCGCGCCATGATGACCGCATGGTCGAACAGAGCAGCTGGAGCCGGATGTCCCAGGAGGACCCGGCACACTCCGCCGCCTACGTCGAGAGGTTCCGCCGGCTGGCCGCCGAGGGCGCGGACCTGGCGGGGGAGGCGCGGCTGGTCGACGCGCTGCTGCCCCGCGGCGCCCGGGTGCTGGACGCCGGTTGCGGTCCCGGCCGGGTCGGCGCCGTCCTGTTCGCCGCCGGGCACGAGGTGGTCGGGGTGGACGCCGACCCGGTGCTGATCGCCGCCGCCGAGGCCGACCACCCCGGGCCCCGCTGGCTGGTCGGTGACCTCGCCGAACTGGACCTGCCCGACCGGTTCGACGGGATCGTCTGCGCCGGCAACGTGATGGCCTTCCTCGCGCCGAGCACCCGGAGCGAGGTGCTCCGTCGGCTGCGCACCCACCTGCGCCCGGACGGGCGGGCGGCGATCGGCTTCGGCGCCGGGCGCGGCTACGCCTTCGAGGAGTTCCTCGCCGACGCCGACGGCGCCGGACTGACCCCCGACGTGCTGCTGTCCACCTGGGACCTGCGACCCTGGTCCCCGGACGCCGACTTCCTGGTCGCCGTCCTGCGTCCGGCATGACCCTCCTGCCCGACCCGGCGACCTTCTCCCGGCGCGACGACCAGCGCTCGGCGGGCCGCACCCGGTTCGTCGCCACCGGCGCCCAGACCCGCGGCGACTTCGGGCTGTTCGAGGTGACCATGGCCCCGGGCGGCAGCGGTCCCGGGCCGCACCTGCACCGCACGTTCAGCGAGTCGTTCCACGTGTTGGAGGGGTCGCTGGCGGTGCTGGCGAACGGCGAGTGGACGACGGCGCACGCCGGTGACCTGGTCTACGTGCCGCGCTCCGGGGTGCACGCGTTCCGGTCGGTCGGCCCGGACGTCGGGGCCCGGTTCCAGATCCTCTTCACCCCCGGCATCCCGCGGGAGGAGTACTTCGAGGGGCTGCTGGAGCTGCACGCCGGTGGCCGGACCCCGACACCTGCGGAGATCGACGAGTTCGCGCTCCGGCACGACCAGCTGAACCTGCGGGACTGAGCCCGACCGTGCACCGGCCGGGGTGAGTCACTCGCAGGCGGTGCCGTCCCCGTCGCCGTCCATCCGGTCGGACCACCCGGGGTCGGCGCGGTGCAGGGGTGCCGCGCCGGCTGCCCGGGCGGCGTCGCAGTTCGCGAAGGGCTCGACCGCGGTGGACGTTCCCGCGGGAACGTCGACTGGAACCGGCGCGGCCGCTGTCGGGACCGGCTCACCTCGGCAGGTGTCCAGCACCCGGGCGATGGCGTCGTGCTCGGCCTGGGTGACCCACAGGCCGTAGGTGGCCTTCACCGCGACCTGGCGGGCGACGTAGGCGCAGCGGTAGCCGCGGTGGCCCGGCAGCCAGGTGGCGGCATCGCCGTCGCCCTTCTGCCGGTTCGCCGCGTAGTCGACGGCGAGCAGGTTGAGCGGGTCGTTGGCGAAGGCGGTGCGCCGGGCCTCGTCCCAGCCGAACGCGCCGGTCTGCCAGCCGTTGCTGAGCGCGACGACGTGGTCGATGTCGACGCTGCTGCCATCGCCCTTCTCGAACGCGATGGTCTGGGCGGTGTACGGGTCGACCAGGGTGCCGCTGACCACCACGCAGTCCTGGGTGCCCGGCCGGAACTGCTCCTGCGTCAGGTCGCGGGCCAGCACGTCGTTGCGGGTGTCGCAGCCGTTGCGGTCGACGTCGGCCCAGGTGGCACCGAACTCGTCACGGTCGTAGCCGGTCTTCGCCGCGCGGCCCTTCACCGGGAGCGTGGCCAGCACGTCGGCGGCGGACTGGCCAGACGTGGGGGCGGCGGAGGGCGACTGCTGGGCGGCCTCGGAGACGATGTCCGCGCCTGTGGCGGACGGGGTGTCGGCCGGTGCGCAGGCGGCGGTGCCGAAGACGGCGAGCGCGGCCAGCGCGGTGATGCGGTGTTTCACGTGGAGCCCCCGGGGAGTCGGCCAGCCCCGACGGTAGGTTCCGTGCGGCCCGGATCGGCGGACCTGCCGGGCGCGCCGGGCGACGTGTCGCCGCCCGGCGCGGGGGATCAGCCCCGGCCACCCCGACCGTTGCCGTTGCCGTTGCCGTTGCCGTTGCTGGTCGCGTCAGCGGTGCTGGCGACCTCCACGGCCTCGGCACTGTCGGCCTCGGGGGCGGGAGCGGGGGCAGGGGCGGGCTCGTTCTTGCTCGCCTTGTTGCGCGCGGCGGAGGAGACGGCCTGGCCGTGCTCCCGGCCCGTCGCGAAGCTGGACTTGGCGACCGACGAAACGACCTGTCCGTGGTTCACCGGGGCCGACGGCTCGGCCGGCACCTCGGGGGCCGTGGGCTCCTCGGTCTCCTCCGGCTCCGGCTCGGGGGTCGGCTCGGGCGTCGGCTCGGTGGTCGGCTCGGCCGTGGGCTCCTCGGTCTCCGGCGCCTCGGGGGCGGCCGGCTCCGAGGTCTCCGGGGCCTCGGTCGGGTCAACGGCGCCTGTGGGCTCGGTGACGGCGGTGTCCTCCGTGGTGCTGACCTCCGACGTCGTCGGCTCGGCCGCGGCGGTGACCACCTGGGTGGTCACGGCAGCGCCACCGCCGGCCACGACGACGGCCGTCGCGCCGGCGGCCACCTTGGCGGCCAGTGAGGCGGAGACGGCCTTGGTGAGCAGGCCGGAGAGGAGCGAGAGCACAGGTGACCTCCAGGTCGTGGATCGAGCGTTGCCTGGAGCATCGGCAGCCGGGTGCCCATGGTTGAGTCGCCCGGGTCTCGTATCCCCGATCGAGTGAACGCCGGTCAGCGGGGGAGCGGGATCCAGTACCGCCGGGCGCGGCCCAGCTCGGTGTCCCGGACGTCCTCCAGGAGCCCACCTGCCCGCTCGATCACCCGCGCCGAGGCCTGGTTGCCCTCCTCGCAGGTGAGGAGCACCTGGTCCAGCCGCAGAGCACGGGCCCGGCTCAGCACCTGGCCCAGTGCCCAGGTCGCCACACCGCGCCGGCGGGCCGAGGGGCGGACGCCGTACCCGATGTGACCGCCTGCCCGGAGCAGGAAGTCGTTGAGCTGGTGGCGCAGCGCGATGGCCCCCAGCACGGTGTCGCCCTCGACGATCCACCAGTAGGTGCAGTGCACGAGCCCCTCGGCGATGGGCCGCCCCGGGTCCGACTCCTCGCGCAGCCGTTCGACCCAGGCGGCGAAGCCCTCGGGCGTCTCGACGTCGTCCTCGGGCCGCAGGCCGGCGCCGTCCTCGTGCACCCCGGCGCCCCACTCGCGGTGCGCGGCGAGCCAGGCGACGTGCAACCGCGGAGTCGGCTCGACCAGGTCGGGCACGGGGATCAGTTGGCCATGTCGACGAAGCGGCTGTAGTGGCCCTGGAAGGCGACGGTGACGTTCGCGGTGGGGCCGTTGCGGTGCTTGACCAGCATGATGTCGGCCTCGCCGGCCCGCGGGGACTCCTTCTCGTACATGTCCTCGCGGTGGATCATCATCACCATGTCGGCGTCCTGCTCGATCGAGCCGGACTCGCGGAGGTCGGAGAGCATCGGCTTCTTGTCCTGCCGCTGCTCCGAGCCACGGTTCAGCTGGCTCATCGCGATCACCGGCAGCTCGAGCTCCTTGGCCAGCAGCTTCAGCGCACGGGAGAACTCCGAGACCTCCTGCTGGCGGCTCTCCACCTTCTTGCCCGACGTCATCAGCTGCAGGTAGTCGATGACGATGAGCTTGAGGTCGTTGCGCTGCTTGAGCCGCCGCGCCTTGGCCCGGATCTCCATCATCGTCATGTTGGGGGAGTCGTCGATGTAGAGCGGGGCGTCGGCGATCTCACCCATCCGGCGGGCCAGCTTCGACCAGTCCTCGTCCGACAGCGTGCCGGCGCGCATGTGGTGCAGCGGCACCTTCGCCTCGGCCGACAGCAGACGCATGGTGATCTCGTGCTTGCTCATCTCGAGCGAGAAGATCGCCGCCGGCATGTGGTGCTTCACCGTGGCCGAGCGGGCGATGTCCAGCCCCAGCGTGCTCTTGCCGACACCGGGGCGCGCGGCGATGACCACCATCTGGCCGGCCTGCAGGCCGTTGGTGAGCTCGTCGAGGTCGCGGATGCCGGTGGGGACGCCGCGCGCGGTGCCACCGCGGGAGGCGATGGCGTCCAGCTCGTCCATCGTCGGCTGCAGGACGTCGGCGAGGCGGGAGTAGTCCTCGCTCATCCGCTTCTCGGTGACGTCGTAGATCTCCTGCTGGGCGCGGTCGACGATGTCGTCGACGTCGCCCTTCCCGCCGGCCGCGCCGTAACCGAGCTGGACGACCCGGGTGCCGGCCTCGACCAGCCGCCGCAGCACCGCCTGCTCCGCGACGATCGCCGCGTAGTACCCGGCGTTCGCCGCGGTCGGGGTGGAGGCGATGAGCGTGTGCAGGTAGACCGCGCCGCCCATCTTCGACAGCTGGTCGGTGCGGTTCAGCTCCGCGGCGACGGTGATCGCGTCGGCGGGCTCACCCCGGCCGTACAGGTCGAGGACGACGTCGAAGACGACCTGGTGGGCCGGGCGGTAGAAGTCCGGGCCCGCCAGGACCTCGACCACGTCGGCGATCGCGTCCTTGCTCATCAGCATGCCGCCCAGGACCGACTGCTCGGCAGCGACGTCCTGAGGGGGCTGCCGGTCGTACTCCGGAGCCGTGGCCCTCGGCCTGCTGATGTCGTCGACGACCGCCACGCTGATGTTCTCCTCGTCCCCTGCTCCTGCTGCCGTTCGAACGTGCGTTCGGACAACAGCTACCACCGGGCGCCGACAGTTCGTGCCCGGCGGTAGCTGGGGGTGACGTTAGGAACCCGGGAGGGGGCGCGTCCAACACCGCTGTGCACGCCGATCTGCACAACTTGTGGACAAGTCGGTGGACAGAGGCGGTCACCGTGTGGAGACCGTGGTGGACCCGCGGACGTCGCGTCCCCGCCACCCCCTCGTCACCTGCGCCGGAGCCTCTCCCGGGGTGTGGACAGGAGAAATCCGGGAACTCGTCGCAGAACTCGCCGCCCGGGCGTGTCGGCAGATCCCCGCAGGTCACACGCGTAACGGGTCGGCGGTGGGGACGCCGTCGTCGAGGCTCGGCGGCGCTGCGCGGTGCCGCACGGGTCGGGGGCGCCGTTCACCTGCCGTCCACGGCGGGACGGCGCCCGTGTCGACACGGGAGGACGCCCAGCAGACCCCGGGAACGCCACGAGGGGCGCCGGACCGGAGTCCGACGCCCCTCGTGGGGACAGTGCTGTGGATCAGCCGGCGACGACGTCCACGGTCACCGGCACGGAGACCTCCGGGTGGACCCGCACCGTGACGGTGTGGGTGCCGAGGCTCTTGATGCTGCTGGGCAGCTCGATCCGGCGACGATCGAGCTCCGGGCCACCGGCCGAGGTCACCGCGGCGGCGACGTCGGCGGTGGTGATGCGGCCGAAGAGGCGACCACCGTCACCGGACCGGGCCGGCAGCGTGACGGTCAGCTTCGAGAGCTGACCGGCGACCGCCTGGGCCTCCTCGAGCGAACGCACGTCCCGGGCAGCGCGCGCCCGGCGCAGGCTGTTGACCTGCTTCTCGGCACCACGGGTGGCCAGCATGGCCAGCCCGCGGGGCAGGAGGTAGTTGCGGGCGTAACCGCCCTTGACCTCGACGGTGTCGCCGGAGGAACCGAGACCGGTGACCTCCTGCGTCAGGATCAGCTTCATGGTGCTCATGATCAGCGCGCCGTGGAGGTGTAGGGCAGCAGTGCCATCTCGCGGCTGTTCTTCACGGCCACGGCGACGTCACGCTGGTGCTGGCTGCAGTTGCCGCTGACGCGGCGGGCACGGATCTTGCCGCGGTCGGAGATGAACTTCCGCAGCAGGGTCGTGTCCTTGTAGTCGATGTAGGTCGCCTTGTCCTTGCAGAACTGGCAGACCTTCTTCTTGATCTTGCGGGGGGGAGGCTTGGGCACTTGGGGTTCTCCTGAGAGATCAGTACAGGGAGTTTGTCGGCCCCGTCACAGGGCCCCACGCCGCGCGGAGCGTGGTGTGGGGGGCGACGGGGTCCTTCATCAGAAGGGCGGTTCGTCGGACGACGCCGGCGGGGTGGACCAGGGGTCGCTCGCTCCGCCACCGGAGAAGCCACCACCACCGCCACCGCTGCCACCGCTGTTGCCGCCGCCGCCGCCGAACCCGCCGCCGCCACCCTCGCTGCGCGCAGCGCGGGTGACCTTGGCGGTGGCGTACCGCAGGGAGGGGCCGATCTCGTCGACCTCCAGCTCGATGACGGTGCGCTTCTCGCCTTCCTTCGTGTCGAAGGACCGCTGCTTCAGCCGGCCCGACACGATGACCCGCGAACCGCGGGTGAGCGACTCGGCGACGTTCTCCGCCGCCTGACGCCAGACGTTGCAGCGGAGGAACAGCGCTTCGCCGTCCTTCCACTCCTGCGACTGACGGTCGAAGGTGCGGGGCGTCGAGGCGACGGTGAAGTTGGCGACGGCGGCGCCGGACGGGGTGAACCGCAGCTCCGGGTCGGCCGTCAGGTTCCCGATGACGGTGATGACGGTCTCGCCGGCCATGGTCAGTGAGCCTCGGGGCGCATCAGCTTGGTGCGCAGGATGGACTCGTTGAGGTTCAGCTGACGGTCCAGCTCGGCGACGGCGGCCGGCTCGGCCTGGATGTCGACGATGGCGTAGATGCCCTCGGCCTTCTTGTCGATCTCGTAGGCCAGCCGGCGGCGGCCCCAGATCTCGGTCTTGACGGTGCCACCGGAGTTGGTGACGACGGTCAGGAAACGATCCAGGCTGGGAGCGATGGTCCGCTCCTCGAGCTCAGGGTCGAGGATGATCATCAGTTCGTAGTTACGCACGGAGAACCCCACCTCCTCTGGTCTCAGCGGCCGCAGGGTGTCTGCAGCAGGAGGGTCGTACATGCGTCGCGCGCCCGGACCTGCACGGAGCAGGAGAGGACGCGCACCGGCCAGGCTACCAGTGGGTTCCACCCGCTGTGCCCGGGCAGCGGGAGGCCTAGTCTCCTGCGGGTGGCTGAGCAGCTGATCGGCGTGCACGTCGGACCGGGCCTGACCGAGGAGAACGAGCTGCTGGACGGCGGCCCGCTGGCCCGCGCCGCCGAGCTGGACGCCGACGCGGTGCAGGTGTTCCTCGCCGATCCCCAGGGCTGGAAGGCGCCGAAGCCGCGCCCGGACGCCGAGGCGCTGCTCGGCTCCGACGTCGCCGTGTTCGTGCACGCCCCCTACGTGCTCAACGTCGCCTCGACGAACAACCGGATCCGGATCCCCAGCCGCAAGCTGCTCGGCCAGCACGCCCAGGCGTCGGCCGCGGTCGGCGCTCGGGGCATGGTCGTGCACGGCGGGCACGTGCTGGCGAAGGACGACCCGGCGGCCGGCGTCGACAACTGGCGCAAGACCTTCGCCCGGCAGGCCGACGAGGGCGGCTTCGGCGTCCCGGTGCTCATCGAGAACACCGCCGGCGGGGACAACGCGATGGCCCGCGAGCTCGACGCCGTCGCCCGGTTGTGGGAGGCCGTGGGGGAGTTCGGCGCGGGGTTCGTGCTGGACACCTGCCACGCCTGGGCCGCGGGCTGGGACCTCGCCCGGGTGGTGGACGACGTCCGGGCGATCACCGGGCGGATCGACCTGGTGCACCTGAACAACAGCCGTGACCCCGCCGGCTCCGGTCGCGACCGGCACGCGCCGCTGACCGCCGGGGAGATCCCGCTGGAGCTGCTGGTGGGCGTGGCCCGCGCCGCCGGCGCTCCCGTCGTGCTGGAGACCCCCGGGGACACCGCGGGTCACGCCGAGGAGATCACCCTGCTGCGCGGAGCGCTCGCCGGCTGAGGCCTGCGCCGCAGCGTGAACCGGTCGGGAGCCTGGTCCAGGACGCCGCCGGCGGGGTCGTCGGTGCCCGGCCAGCTGCGCCGCACCAGGTCCCGGTCCGGGGACCACACCTCCCGCACGACCAGCGCCATCAGGACGAGGACGGCGACGTCGCGCACCACCACGGCGAGGTAGAACCACTCCACGTCCAGGCCGTTCTCGTCCGCCCCGAGGTAGTAGAGCATGGTCGTCATCCAGACCAGCACCTCGGTCGCCTGCCAGAGCAGCAGCGAGCGCCACCGCGGACGGGCCAGCACGGCCAGCGGCAGCAGCCACAGCGAGAACTGCGGGCTCCACACCTTGTTCAGCAGCAGGAAGGCCGCGACCAGCAGGAACGCCAGCTGCGGCAGCCGCGGGCGCAGCGGGGCCGCCAGGGCCAGCCAGGCCACGGCCGCGGCCGACAGCAGCAACACCACCGCGACGGTCGTGTTGAGCACCGACGGCGTCTGCCCCTCGGCCAGCGGACCGTCCAGGATCCGGTCGCCGGTCAGGTCCAGGGCGATCGCCCAGATGCTCTCCGGGTTCGCCGGCCGGACGTCGCTGAAGGTGAAGAACCGGGCCCAGTTCTCCGGCGCGACGAGGGCGACGGGCAGGTTCACCGCCAGCCAGGCCGACCCGGCGGCCACGATCGCCGACAGCCACGCCCGCAGCCGGCCGGCGCGCAGGCACAGCACGAAGAGCACGCCGAGGACGATCACCGGGTACAGCTTCGCCGCGACCCCCAGCCCGATCAGCACGCCGGCGATCACCGGGTGCCGGCGCGCCCAGGCCCACATGCCGAGGGTGGTCAGGGCGATGGCCAGCAGGTCCCAGTTGGTGAAGGCGTGCACCAGCAGCAGCGGCGACAGCGCGACCATCGCGGCGTCCCAGGGCCGGCGGCCGGCCAGACCCAGGACGCCACGGGTGACCAGGAGCGCCAGTGCCGACAGCAGCAGACAGGTGACGACGTAGAAGCTGGCCACCGGCACGGTGGAGATGCCCGCCGCGAGCCCGTCCCAGCCCCGCGCGACCACCGCGGCGAGCTGCATCAGCGCACCGGTGAGCACCGGGTACTCGACGGCGGAGTCCAGGTAGGGCACCTGCCCGTCGCCGATCCCGTGGGTGAAGAACAGCGGGACGGCGTCGTTGTAGCAGAAGTGGGTGTACTGCTTGCTGCCCGTCCAGTTGCCGGTGGCGCACGGCGCCTGCTTGGCCCAAGCCAGCCCGAGCACGACCACGGTGAACAGCAGGCTCACCCGCAGCGGCGTCCAGAAGCGGGCGCGCCCGGTGACGGCGTGCCGACCCCAGGGGCCGCCCACCGCCTCGCTGGCCTGGATCGCCACCGGGTCGGTCCAGGACGGCACGATGCGGTCGGGTCCCGGCGGTGCAGACACCTCGGGCCCGCCCCCCGGCTGGTCGGCCGGGACGGACGGGCCCGTCGGTGTCGCACTCACCGGGTCAGTCTGCCTGCTGCCCCGATCAGCCGTTCGGGGCCGTGGTGGACGGTGCCGTCGTCGACGGGGCCGGGGTGACCGGTGTCGGTGCGACCGGCTCCTCCACCACGGGCGCCTCACTGGTGACCGGAGCCGAACTGCTGCTCGGCGCCCTGCTGGGGGCCGGAGCCTGCCTGGTGACCGGTGCCGGCTCCGGCGCCGGCGCCTCGCTCGTGGTCGGGGCCGGGGCCTCCGTCGTCGGCTCCGGGATCCCCCTGCCGGGGTTGCCCTCGATCAGCGCCTTCGACGGCAGTGGCTGCTCCGGCGTGCCCTCGAGCACGGTGTTCATGAACTGCTGCCAGATCTCCCCCGGCAGCCCCGACCCGTAGATGATGTTGCCCCGGGCGTTCGTGATGGCCTCGGTGCCCTTCGCCCCGATCCACACCGCGGTGGAGATCGACGGCGTGTACCCCACCATCCAGGCGTCGGAGTTGTCGGTGCGGTCCAGGCCCTGGGTTCCGGTCTTCGCCGCGACCGGCCGGTTGCCGTCCAGCCCGAGCTCCGAGCTCTCGGCCACATCGGTCAACGCGAAGGTGACGTCGTTCGCCACCTCGGGCGAGATCGCCTGCGTGGAGGCGGTCGTCCCCGTGCCCAGCACCGTCCCGGCGCTGTCGGCGACCGAGGCGACGAAGTGCGTCGCGTGGTGCACCCCACCGGCGGCGAAGGTGGCGAAGCCGGCGGCCTGCTGGATCGGCCGGACCGCGTACTCCCCGATGCCGATCGAGCCACCGGTGGTGTTGGTCGTCGGGATGCTGAGCGTCTCGAACCCGGTCAAATCCTCGGGCACCGTGGGGTCGTCCTGGTTCGGGTCCCACGTCGCCGGGAGACCGGCGATCTCCCGGGCCGTCTCGGCGACCACCTCGGGGCCGACCTCGTAGGCGAGCCCGTAGTACGTGGTGTTCAGCGACCTGGTCATCGCCTCCTTGAGCGTGCAGTTGCCGCACTGCGCGTTGCCGGAGTTGACCACCGGCAGCCCGGGCCGGTCCTCGAACTCCTGCGGCGAGCTGCCGTCGCGACGGGTGCCGACGCTGAAGCCGTTCTCCAGTGCGGCCGCGAGGGTGTACGGCTTGAACGACGAGCCCGGCGGCTTGAGCGCCTGCGCGTAGTCGGTGGTGTCGACAGCCGGGTCCTCGCTGCTGCTCAACGCGTTGCCGTAGTAGGCCAGCACGCCGCCGGTCGCCGGGTCGACCGCGACCAGTGCCTCCTGCAGGTTCTGCGGCTCACCGGCCATCACCTCGTTCACCGCGGCGACCGCGGCGTCCTGCTTGGCCTTGTCCACGGTCGTGGTGATCCGCAGACCGGCGGAGTAGATGTCGTCGCGCGAGTAGCTGAACGGCTGCCGCTCCAGCTCGTCGAGGACCTGGCGCACGATCAGCCCCAGCGGGCCCTCCGGGATGCCGGAGCTGCTGCCGGTGTTGGGCAGCACCGCCGGGTAGGCCGCGGCCTCGCGTGCCGCGGCGTCCAGCCAGCCCTGCTCGACCATCGCGTCCAGGACCGGGCCCCAGCGCTGCTTGGCGCCCTCCGGGTTGGTCTCCGGGTCGTTGGCGCTGGGGTTCCGGATGAGCACGGCGAGCACCGCGCCCTGCTCGGGGGTGAGCTGCGCGGCGGGCACCCCGAAGTAGGTGTTGGCCGCCGCCTCGATGCCGTACGCCCCGCGCCCGAAGTAGATGGTGTTGAGGTAGTTCTCGAGGATCTGCTCCTTTGAGTACTCGTTGTCCAGCTTGACGGCGAGGAAGAGCTCCTTGAACTTCCGGCTGAACGTCTGGTCGGAGGTCAGGAAGGCGTTCTTCACGTACTGCTGGGTGATGGTGGAGCCACCCTGGGTCGAGCCACCGGTCAGGTTGTTCCACGCCGCCCGCACGATCCCGGTGAAGGAGATGCCCGGGTCGGTGTAGAAGGCCCGGTTCTCCGCGGCCAGGATGGCGTTCTGGGCCGGCTCGGAGATCTGCGCCAGGGTGACGTTCGTCCGGTTCTCGTTGCCCAGCCGGGCCATCTCGGTGACGCCGTCGGCGTAGTACACGACCGTCGTCTGGTCGTTCTGCACCGACTCCGGCGTGGGCACCTCGGTCGTGGCGTAGACGACACCGACGAAGACGCCGAGCAGCACCAGCATGCTCAGGAACAGCCCGGCGAGCACCTTCAGCCAGCGCCGGCGCTTCGGCTTCGCACCCTTCTTCTTGCCACCACCGGGCGGCCGGCTGCTGCCCCCGGGCCGCCGACCGCCCGTCGGCGGCTTCGCCGGGGGACGGCCACCACCGCTGCCGCCACCGGACCGGGCCGCCGGACGCCCCCCACCGTCACGGGCCGCCGTCGTCCGGGCCCGGGCGGCCGGTGGGCGGCGGACGCCGCCGGCACCACTGCCGCCGGAGCCGGCGCGGGCCCGGGCCGGCGGGGGACGGCGGACCGCGCCGCCACCGGGGGTGACGCGGGCGGTCTCGTCGTGGGGAGGCACGCGGTGGGCCCCTTCCTGCAGGTCGTGGGGTGCTCAGGCGCCGGACTGCTCGCGGTGCCTGCGCGCCCAGGGTGGCGTCTTCAGCTGTGTGTCGGCTGGGAGCGCGTCAGCTCAGCCGGGCGGGACGACGCCTGGCGGCGGTCCTCGCGTGGTGCGCGTCCCGGCGACCCAGTGCGTGGTCCACCACCGAACGACGTCCGGGCACGGCCGCCAATGTACGCACTGACCAGCGGTTCACGACCTCCTCCACAGGTCGACATGGGACGGATGGGACACCCGTCAACTGGCTGTCCGACTTGCGCGCAGTGCAGCGCTCAGATGTATCGTGCCGATACATCGATCCGGTGAACGCCGGCAGACCAGGAGGTGGCGCCGTGCTCGAGTTCGCCATCCTGGGCCTGCTGCAGCAGTCGCCGATGCACGGTTACGAGCTCCGCAAGGAACTGGCCGCCGTCCTCGGTGGGCTCCGGTCGATCTCCTACGGCTCGCTCTACCCGGCGCTCAAGCGCCTGCAGGCGGCCGGCCTGATCGCCAGCGACGACCCGACCCCGCGGTCCCTGCTGCCCGCCGACGCCCCGGCGCTCACCGGCCGGCGCGGGAAGGTCGTCTACGCGATCACCGCCGAGGGCAAGGAGCGCTTCGCCGACCTGGTCAGCCAGACCGGTCCAGAGGCCTACGACGACGAGGGCCGGTTCGGCGTCCACCTCGCCTTCTTCCGGCACACCGCCGCCGACGTGCGGCTGCGCATCCTGGAGGGCCGCCGGCGCACCGTTGAGCGCCAGCGCGACCGGCTCATGGACTCGCTGCGCCGCACCCAGGAGAAGCTCGACCGCTACACCCTCGAGCTGCAGCGGCACGGCCTGGACTCGGTCGACCGCGAGGTCCGCTGGCTCACCGAGCTCATCGACAGCGAACGCGACGACGCACGCGCCGAAGCGGCCCGGGCTGAGCAGTCGCCCACCCGTACCCCCCCAGCGCAGACGCCCACCCCGCCCTCACCACCGAACGACGTCACCACCTGAGCTGCACCACCTGAACCACTGCACCGCACCCATCGCACACAGTCCGGACCCGGCTCGGGTCCGTCGGAGGGAGTCAGTCCATGGCATCGGTCAAGGTCGCCATCGTCGGCGTCGGCAACTGCGCCGCGTCGCTCGTCCAGGGCGTCGAGTACTACCGGGACGCCGACGAGACCGCGTCGGTCCCCGGCCTCATGCACGTCCGGTTCGGCGACTACCACGTCTCCGACGTCGAGTTCGTCGCCGCGTTCGACGTCGACGCCAAGAAGGTCGGCCGCGACCTCTCCGAGGCGATCGTCGCCAGCGAGAACAACACCATCAAGATCGCTGACGTGCCGCCGCTGGGCGTCACCGTGCAGCGCGGCACCACCCTCGACGGGCTGGGCAAGTACTACCGCGAGATCGTCGAGGAGTCCGACGAACAGCCGGTCGACATGGCCGCCGCGCTCCGGGAGTCCGGCGCCGACGTCGTCGTGTGCTACCTCCCGGTCGGCTCCCAGCAGGCCGCGGAGCACTACGCCCAGGCCGCGATCGACGCCGGCGTCGCCTTCGTCAACGCGCTGCCGGTCTTCCTGGCCGGCACCAAGGAGTGGGCGGACAAGTTCACCGCCGCCGGGGTGCCGATCGTCGGCGACGACATCAAGAGCCAGGTCGGCGCCACCATCACCCACCGGGTGCTGGCCAAGCTGTTCGAGGACCGCGGCGTGCAGCTGGACCGCACGATGCAGCTCAACGTCGGCGGCAACATGGACTTCAAGAACATGCTCGAGCGGGAGCGCCTGGAGTCCAAGAAGATCTCCAAGACCCAGTCGGTCACCAGCCAGGTCGACCGGGACATGGGCAAGGGCAACGTGCACATCGGCCCGTCGGACCACGTGCCGTGGCTCTCGGACCGCAAGTGGGCCTACGTCCGCCTGGAGGGCCGCGCGTTCGGCGACGTCCCGCTGAACCTGGAGTACAAGCTCGAGGTCTGGGACTCCCCGAACTCGGCCGGCATCATCATCGACGCCGTCCGGGCCGCGAAGATCGCCCTGGACCGCGGCATCGGCGGGCCGATCCTGTCCGCGTCGTCCTACTTCATGAAGAGCCCGCCGGAGCAGTACAGCGACAGCGAGGCCCGGGACGCCGTCGAGGCCTTCATCCGCGGCGACATCGAGCGCTGACAGCAGGAGCACCGAACGGCCCGCACCCCTCACCGGGTGCGGGCCGTTCCGCGTCCGGGCCCGGCCCGGCTCCTAGTGTTGGGGCATGCAGCTGCGTCGCCCGCCCCTGGTCGTGCCCTCCCTGCTGGTGGCACTGGCCCTGCTGGCCGGGTGCGGGGACGACGAGACTGTCCAGCGCGTCCCCGGCGACCCGGTGACCACCCAGGAGGCCGAGGTCCTCGGTCAGGTGCTCGCCGCCGACCTCGAGGAGGGCGGCGCCGACTTCGAGGTGACCGCCCCCTACGCCGAGGGCGCCGTCCTCACGCTCACCGGCGAGATCGACTTCGCCGAGGGGATCGGGCGGGCGCAGGCCGTCACCAGCTACGCCGACGGGCGCCCCGAGGACACCCGCACCCTCTTCTTCACCGGTGAGGACCTCTGGCAGGGCGACGTCCCCGGGCTGGCCGAGGCGCTGGAGGAGGCCGGCCTCCCGCCCGCCACCTACGTGCGCCGCCCGATCACCACCACGCAGGCCGGCGGAACCGCCTCGCTGCTGGACGTGCTGGTCCAGATGGTGCCCAAGCTCGCCGCCCCGACGGCCGACGACCCGCGGTCCTTCGCGGGCTACACCTGGGCGGGCAGCCAGTCGATCAACGGGGAGCTGGCCTCGGTCTTCCAGAACCCGACGGGGACGACGATCGCCGTGGCCGCCGAGAGCGAGCTGCTGGTGCAGTACTCCACCACGCTGCAGGACGTCCCCGTCACCATCACCCTGGCCGACCACGGCGAGCGGGAGATCACGCTCCCGGCCGACAGCGACACGGTGAGCCTCGCCGAGCACCCGGACCTCGCGGCGGCGCTAGGCCTGTAGCCGCGCCGGGCTGAAGACAGAGCAGGAGGGGGCGGCCTCTTCCCCAGGTCGCCCCCTCCTGCGGTCCCCTTCCTACCAGGCCGCGACCGGATCCGGGAGTCGACACGCGGTCATAGCGGCCCAGGAGCCGGTTCAGTTGGCGGAGGGGTCCGCCGGGGCGGTGGAGAGCACGGCCAGCCGGCCCGACTGGCGGCGCAGCACCGACCGCCACAGCTCCGGCCCGGACGCGCCGGTCAGCACGTCGGCGGGGATCCCGGTGACGCAGGCCCAGGCGCCCTCGGCCAGCTCGCCGGCCAGCTGCCCGGCCGACCACCCGGCGTACCCGGCGAACACCCGCAGACCGCCGATCTCGCCGTCCAGCTCCGCCGGGTCGCTGTCCAGGTCGACCAGGTGCACCGCGCCGGCGACCTCACGGAGCCCGCTGTCGTCCGGCAGCGGCGTGCTGCCCCGGCGGGTGGCCAGGCACAGGGCGGTGTCGGCCTCGCAGGGCCCGCCGACGTGGAAGACGCCCGGCTCCACGGCCAGCTCCGACCACCCCGGCAGCACGTCGCCGATCCGGACCTCGCTGGGCCGGCCGAGCACGACGCCGATGGTGCCGGTGTCGGCGTGGTCCAGGACGTAGACGACCGCCCCGGCGAAGGTGGGGTCGGTCAGGGCCGGCATCGCGACCAGCAGGGATCCCGGCCGGACGTCGTCCAGCGAGCCGACCGACAGGGCCGGTACGCCGGTACGCCGGCCCCGCCCCGCAGCCTGGCCGGCGGCGGGACGACGTTCGGGGTCGGGTGACGAGGGCACCGGGTTCATCGCCTCCCAGTGTGCATCAGGGACGAGCCGGAGGGGTGGCCCATCGGCCTGCCTCCTGACCGCCCGACCTCGGCTGCCGCCCGGCCACCGGCGACGTAGTGTGGCTGGGATGCAGCAGGCGCCCACCACCGTGCGTCATCTGTTGCTGCGCGCCGACTTCCGCCGCCTGCTGGCCACCCGGCTGTCCTCGCAGTTCGGCGACGGCGTCTTCCAGGCCGCGCTGGCCGGCACGGTGCTGTTCAACCCCCAGCAGGCCACCAACCCCATCGACGTCGCGGCCGGGTTCGCCGTGCTGCTGCTGCCGTACTCGCTGGTCGGTCCGTTCGCCGGGGTGTGGCTGGACCGCTGGAGCCGTCGGCAGGTGCTGCTGGTCGCCAACGTGGTCCGCGCGGTCCTCGTGGTCGCGGTCGCTGCGCTCATCCTGGCCGGGATCCAGGGGATCGGGTTCTACGTCGCCGGGCTGCTGGTGTTCTCGGTCAACCGTTTCGTGCTCTCTGCGCTCTCCGCCGGGCTGCCGCACACCACCGACGCACCCTCGCTGGTCTCGGCGAACGCGCTGTCGACGACGTCCGGGGCGGTGGCCGGCGTGCTGGGCGGCGGGGTCGCCATCGGCGCGACCGCGATCATCGGCTCCGGCAGCGGCGGCTACGCCGGCCTGGCCCTGGCCTCGGCGGTGCCCTACCTGGTGGCCTCCGCCGTCGTCTCCCGCTTCCCGCGCGGCCACCTCGGCCCCGACCACCTCAGCCTGGCCGCCACGGTCAGCGCTCGCGACGTGCTGCACGGGATGGTGGCCGGCGCGCGGCACATGCTGGCGCACCCACCGGCGACGGCCATCCTGTCGGTGATGGCGGTGCACCGGCTGATGTACGGGCTGCTGACCCTCATGACGCTGCTGCTCTACCGCAACTCCTTCGCCGGCGACACCGGGCTCTTCCCGGGCGGGCTGGCCGGGCTGGGCCAGGTGCTCGCGGCCGGCGCCGCCGGCACCCTGCTGGCGGCCGCGGTGACGCCGTGGGCGGTGCGCCGGTGGGGCAAGGCCGCCTGGGTGGTCGGGCTGCTGGTGCTCGGCGGCACCGGCCAGCTGGTGCTGGGCGGGCTGTTCCGGCCGGCGGCCATCGTGGCCGCCGTCCTCGTCCTGGGGTTCGTCGCCCAGGGCATCAAGATCTGTGTCGACACCACGCTCCAGGAGGCGGTGGACGACGACTTCCGCGGCCGGGTCTTCTCCGTCTACGACACCCTGTTCAACGCCACCTTCGTGGCGGCGCTGCTGGCCGGGGCGTTCCTGATGCCGGCGTCCGGCGTCAGCTGGGTGCTGCTGGTCGGCATCGCCGCCGGCTACCTGCTCACCGCCGTGGCGTTCAGCCGCTGGGCCCGCGCCGAGGCCCGGCGCACCGACGACGCCCCGCTCGCCCTGCGGGTGTCGCTCACCCCGTAGTCAGCTGCCCTGGTCGCGGGCCCGCCACCAGGCGAGCAGCTCGGCCTCGGCCTCCTCGGGCTCCAGCGGCCCTCGCTCCAGGCGCAGGTCCTTGAGGAAGCGCCAGGCCTCGCCGACCTCGCGGCCCGGCGGGATCTCCAGCAGCTCCATGATCCGGTTGCCGTCCAGGTCCGGCCGGATCCGGGAGAGGTTCTCCTCCTCCGAGAGCACCTGGATCCGCTCCTCGAGCGAGTCGTAGGTCGCCGACAGCGCTGCCGCCCGCCGCCGGTTGCGGGTGGTGCAGTCGGAGCGGACCAGCTTGTGCAGCTGCGGCAGCAGGTCACCGGCGTCGGTGACGTACCGGCGGACGGCGGAGTCGGTCCACTCACCGCGGCCGTACCCGTGGAAGCGCAGGTGCAGGAAGGTCAGCCGGGAGACCGCCTCGACGACGTCCTTCGGGTACTTCAGCGCGAGCAGCCGCTTGCGCACCAGCTTGGCGCCGACGACCTCGTGGTGGTGGAAGGAGACCCGGCCGCGGTCCTCGTGCCGCCGGGTGGCCGGCTTGCCGATGTCGTGCAGCAGCGCCGCCAGCCGCAGCACCAGGTCGGGGGACTGCGCTCCGGGGTCGGCCTTCTCCAGCGCGATCGCCTGGTCCAGCACGGTCAGCGAGTGGACGTAGACGTCCTTGTGCTGGTGGTGCTCGTCGATCTCCATCCGCAGCGCGGACAGCTCGGGCAGGACGACGTCGGCCAGCCCGGTGGAGACGAAGAGGTCCAGCGCCGGGCCGGGGGCGTCGTTGAGCAGCGTGCGGGAGAACTCGTGCTGCACCCGCTCGGCGGTGATCCGGCCGAGCTCGGGGGCGAGGGCGGTCATCGCCTCGACCACCTCGTCGTCCGGGGTCAGGCCCAACTGGGCGACGAACCGGACCGCCCGCAGCATCCGGAGCGGGTCGTCGGCGAAGGAGTCGACCGCCCGGCCCGGGGTGCGCAGCCGCCGGGCCAGCAGGTCGCCCAGCCCGCCGAAGGGGTCGGTGACCGTGCGGTCGGGGCCCAGCGAGACCGCCATCGCGTTGACGGTGAAGTCGCGCCGGGCCAGGTCGTCGGTGAGCGAGGTGCCCCAGGCGACCTCCGGGTTGCGGGACTCCCGGTCGTAGCGGTCGGCGCGGAAGGTGGTGATCTCCACCCGCTCACCGCGCACCTCGGCGCCGACGGTGCCGAAGGCGATGCCGGTGTTCCACGTGGAACTGGCCCAGCCCCGGAGCACCTCGAGGGTCTGCTCCGGCCGGGCGTCGGTGGTCAGGTCCAGGTCGCCGGTGGGCAGCGGCCGTCCCGTCCCGGACGCCAGCAGGGCATCGCGCACCGAACCGCCCACGAGGTGCACCTCGTGGCCGGCTGCGGAGAACCGTTCGCCGAGGGCGACCAGCACGGGGGAGACCTCGACGAGCTCGCGCACCGTCTGCTGCACCGCCGCGGGGACGGGCGGGGGTGGTGGGGTCGGGCCGGAGGGGGCGCGACGCGACGGCTCGGTTGACACGACGGTCGAGGGTAGTGCCGTGTCGCGCGCTACCCTGCTGACATGGCTGGGACGGGCGGGCGGCAGCGCCCCGGCCGCCGGCTGCGTCGGGTCGACGAGACCTCGGCGGGAGGGCTGGTGGTCGCAGATGACGAGGTCACCGGGCCGCGCGCCGCGCTGATCGGCCGGACCGACCGCCGCGGTCGCCTGCTCTGGTCGCTGCCCAAGGGGCACATCGAGCAGGGCGAGACCCCGGAGGACACCGCCGTCCGTGAGGTCGCGGAGGAGACCGGCATCATCGGCCAGGTCGTCGCCCCGCTGGGCATCATCGACTTCTGGTTCGTCGCCGACGGCCGCCGCGTGCACAAGACGGTCCACCACTTCCTGCTCCGGGCCACCGGCGGCGCCCTGTCCGACGCCGACGTCGAGGTCACCGAGGTCGCCTGGGTGCCGCTGACCGAGCTCGGCGGGCGTCTGGCCTACGCCGACGAGCGTGCGCTGGTCGAGCGCGCGCCCGGCCTCCTGGCCGACAGCGCGTGACCCGGCGGGCCGCCGGCCGCGCCGGCGGCCGGCAGGTGCTGCTCGGCGCCCTCGTGACCGTGGTCGGCGGGATGCTGGGCGTCCCGGCCGCGTCCGCAGCGCCCGGCGACGCCGGCCGCGCGACCGGCTCGTCGGCCGACCGGCCCCTGGAGCTGACCCTGGACCGGCTGGAGCCGCGGACCGTCACGCCGGGCGCCGCCGTCGAGGTCACCGCCACCCTGCGCAACGACAGCACCGAGACCTACGAGGACCTGGAGGTGCGGCTGCAGCGGGGCGAGGTGCTGACCTCGCGCAGCCGGCTCGCCGCCGACCTCGCCCGGCCCGGTGACCACACCGCGGCGACCACGCCCTTCCTCGAGGTGTCCTCGGACGAGCTCGAGCCAGGGGAGGAGGTCACGTTCACCTACCCCAGCACCGCCGACGGGCTGCAGCTCACCGCCGACGGGGTGTACCCGTTCCTGGTCAACGTCAACGGCACCCGTGCCGACGGGGTCACCGAGCGGGTGGCCGAGCTGTCCACCCACCTCGTCGTCCAGCCGGCGGAGCCGGCCACCCGGACGGGGGTGGCGTGGCTCTGGCCGATCACCGACCGCCCGCACCGGGACGCCACCGGCGCCTTCACCGACGACGCGCTCGCCGCCCAGGTGGCCGAGGGCGGCCGGCTGGACCGGGTCCTGGAGACCGTGGAGCAGCTGCCGCGCACCACGGCTCCGACGCCGGCGGAGACCGAGCCCGTCGTGCCGGTGACCCTCGCCGTCGACCCGGCGCTGCTCGAGGAGCTGTCGGCCATGGCCGCCGGCCCCTACCTGGTGGACGGCGAGGAGGGCACCGGCACCGCCGACGCGGCCGCACTCCTCGAGCGACTGCGCCGACTGGCCGCCGACCACGACGTGGTGGCCCTGCCGTACGCCGACGCCGACGCCGACGCCCTGGTCGCGGCCGGCCGGCCCGATGCGCTCCTCCGCACGTTGCCCGGTGCGGGCACCGCCCGCCAGCCCGGCACCGCAGACGGGGCCCTGGTCCCGGCGCCCGCGGCCGGCCCGTCGGGGGAGACCGGCGCCGGGGCCGCGATCGTGGAGGAGGTGCTCGGCGTGGAGCCGCGCACCGACCTGGCCTGGCCGGCCGGTGGCACCGTCGACGAGGCCACCCTGGCCACCCTGGCCGACGGCGGGGTCGGCACCGTGGTGCTGGCCGAGGACGGGCTGACCGGCGGCAGCCGGGCGGTGGGGGACGACGGCGACCCGGCCGCCGCCCGCGGCGACCTGACGACCGACGGCGGGCCGGTCACCACGCTGGTCGCCGACGGGGAACTGGCCGAGGCCGTCGAGGCCGCGACCCTCCAGCCGGGGGCGGGGCGACTGGTCGAACAGCGCCACCTGGCCGAGCTCGCGGCGCTGCACGCCCAGCAGGCCGACGGCGTCGGCTCCACCGTGCTCGTCGCCCCACCCCGCTGGGTGGACCCGGACCCGGGCACCGTGGCCGCGATGATGACCGACACGTACACCCAACCGTGGCTGGTCCCGTTCTCGGTGACCGCAGCGGCCGACGGCCCGGCCGCCGACGTCGGGGAGCTGACCGGCACCGACCCGGACGTCCGGCTGCCGGCCGCGACGATGGCCGGGATCGTGGAGACCTCGCGGGTGCGGGACGACTTCGCCGCCGCCGTGGTCGGCGACGCCGACGCGGCGCTCGCCGGGTACGACGCGGCGATCGCCCGGGCGGCGTCCGCGCAGTGGCGCGGCCAGCCGGCGGCGTCCCAGGCCGCGGTCACCGACCTGCGGGACACGGTCGCCCGTCTGCGGGAGCAGGTCACGCTGGTCACCCCTGCGGACGGGACCTACACCCTCGCCTCCAGTGACGCCCCGCTCGTGCTCACCGTGCGCAACGACCTGCCCTTCGCCGTCGAGGTCCGGCTGGACCTCCAGGCCCGCAGCAACGTCCAGCTCACCACCGAGGACATCGGCGTGCAGACGCTGGGGCCGGAGTCGCTCACCCAGATCGAGGTGCCCGCCGACGTCCAGCAGTCCGGCGGGTTCACCGTCACCGCACGGCTGACCACGCCCACCGAGGTCCCGCTGGGCGAGCCGGTGCAGCTGCAGGTGCGGAGCACCGCGTACGGCCCGGTCACCCTGGCGATCACCCTCGGCGCCGCCGCGCTGCTGGCCCTGCTCTTCCTCCGCCGGGCGGTGCGCTTCGTGCTGCGCCGCCGGCGCGGCGAGCCGGCCCCCACCGCGGACGAGGCGGTCGGCCTGCCGCCCACCCGGAGCCCGGTGTGAGCGGCGGCCCACCGGCCGGGTCGGAGGACCAGCGCACCGGCTCATCCGGTGCGCGGCCCCGGACGCCCGCACCGCTGCCCCCGCCTCCGTACCGCGGGGCACAGCCCGGTCCGCCGCCCACTCCGCCCACCGCCGTCCCGGCGCCGGTGGTCGGCAACCAGCCCGAGAGCCTGGCCCCGTCGCTCTCCCCGCGACCGTTGCCACCGCCCGCCGGCTACCCGGCGGCGCGGCCGACGGGGAACCGTCCGGCCGACGCCGCCCGCCGGCGTGCCGTGCTGCCCCCGGTGCCGCCACCGGCGCGGCCCCGACGCTTCGTGCCCGGCCCGGACGACACCCAGCTCATCCCGGTCATCCCGGCGGTGCCGCGCTACCTCGAGGACGAGCCGGAGGACCCCGAGGTCCGCCAGGGTCGCTCCGGTGGCAGCGGCGGCATCCTGCGCGCGGCCGGGACGATGGCCGTGGCGAGCCTGGTCTCCCGGCTGACCGGCTTCCTGCGCACCGTGGTGCTCACCGCCGCGCTGGGCTTCGGGCTGGTCGGCAACGCCTACACCGTGGCCAACACGCTGCCCAACATCGTCTACGAGCTGCTGCTCGGCGGGGTGCTGACCTCGGTCGTCGTCCCGTTGCTGGTCAGCGCGCAGGAGCGGGACGCCGACGGGGGCGTGCGGTACACCCAGCGGCTGCTCACCCTGGCCACCGTCGGCCTGGCTGCGCTCACCGTCGTGGCCGTGCTCGCGGCACCCGCGCTGACCTGGCTGATGGGCATCCGGGAGGACCCGGGGCAGGTGGAGCTGGCCAACTGGCTGGCCCGGATCCTGCTGGTGGAGATCGTCTTCTACGGGATCGGCGCGCTGGCGACAGCAGTGCTCAACGCCCGGCAGGTGTTCGGGCCGCCGGCCTGGGCGCCGGTGCTGAACAACGTCGTGGTGATCGCCACCGGGGCGGTGTTCCTCCTGGCGGCCGGGCCGGGCGACCTGACGCCGGTCACCATCACCGCCTTCCAGGTCTGGCTGCTGGGCATCGGCACCACGCTGGGCATCGCCGTGCAGGCGTTCGTGTTGCTGCCGCTGCTGGGCCGGCACGGGGTGCCGCTGCGGCCGCGGTGGGGGCTGCGGGGCACCGGGCTGGGCGAGGCCGGCACGCTCGGGCTCTGGGTGATCGGCTACGTGCTGGTCAGCCAGGTCGGTGTCGTCGTCGCCAGCATCGTGGCCAACGAGGCCGCCGACGCCGGCGGCCTCGGCCCGCTGGCGTTCAGCAACGCCAGCCTGCTGTTCCAGATGCCCTACGGGATCATCGGCGTCGCGCTGCTGACCGCCCTCCTGCCCCGGATGAGCCGGGCGGCCGCCCGGCACGACATGGACGGCGTCGTCGCCGACCTCTCGCTGGGCACCCGCCTGTCGGCGACCGGGCTGCTGCCGGTGACCGCCCTGCTGGTGGTCCTGGGACCCGCGGTGGGCATCGTGGCCTTCGCCCGCGGCAACGCCGACGTCGACGACGCCCGGGGGGTGGGCGTCGCCCTCGCGGTGGGCGCGTTCGGGCTGCTGCCGATGGCGGTCACCCTGCTGCAGCTGCGGGTGTTCTACGCCATGAAGGACGCCCGGACCCCGACGCTCATCCAGGTGGCGATGGTCGCCGTCCGGGTGCCGCTGCTGCTGCTCGTGCCGGTGCTGGTCGACCCGGAGCACGTCGTGGCCGGGCTGATGATCGCCACGAGCGCCACCTACGTGGCCGGCTGGGTGGTGGGCGCGATCGCCCTGGAGCGCAAGCTCGGAGTGCGGGCCAGCGCCGAGGCAGGCACCACGGTGCTGCGGATGGCTGCGGTCTCGGCCGTCGCCGGGGCCCTCGGCTGGGCGGCCGTGTCGCTCGCGGGCAGGTCACTGGGCACCTCGGTGCCGGGCTCGCTCGGGACGGTCGTCCTCGGTACCGTGGTCATCGGCAGCGCGGTCGTCGCGGGTGCCGTGATGGCCGGTGTCCCGGAGCTCCGGGGGCTACTGGCCGGGATCCGGGCTCGACTCGGGCGCTCACGGTGACCAGGCGGTCTCGGGCCAGAACCGGGGGCGCCGTTCCCGGCCGTGAACGAGCAGGGGGTCGGCAGCGTCCGTGACGTCGACGACAACCGGCCTGCCCGACCGCTACCGCCCGCTGGACCAGGTGGCCCCCGACGAGGAGACGCCCACCGGCGTCATCCGCACCTGGCGCGCCCGTGACCGGGTGCTCAACCGTGACGTGGCGTTGCGGGTGCACACCCCCGGCGGCCCGGCCGCGCGGGAGTGGATCAACCGCGCGCTGACCGCCGGTGGGCTGGCCACCCCCGCGCTGGCGATGGTCTACGACGCCGCCGAGGGCACCGGCCGCACCGAGCCCGGCGGCGCCGCCTACGTCGTCAACGAGTGGATCGAGGGCATCCGGCTCTCCGATCGGCTCGCCACCGAGGGCCCGCTGTCCGAGCGCGAGGCGCGCGCGGTGGTCCGCCGGCTGGCCGAGGGGGTCGCGGAGGCCCATCGGGTGGGCCTGGCCGTCGGCGGTCTCACGCCCGAGCACGTCGTGCTGCGTCCCGGCGGCCTGGTCGGCCTGCTGTCGGTGCCGGCGGCCAGCGGCACCGAGAAGGGCGACATCACCGCCCTGGGGGCCCTGCTGGAGCTGTGCCTGACCGGCCTGCCCGGCGCCCGGCCCGCCGAGATCTCCTCGCCCGACCTCGCCGCCCTGGTGCGCCGGGCCCGGTCGACCGACCCGGCCACCGGGTTGTCGAGCGTGACCACGATGGTCTCGCTGCTGGTCGAGCGTCCGCGTACCGGCCCGCAGGAGGCCGCCCGGCCCGACGGCCTCACCGACAGCGGCTGGGTGCGCCGCCTGCGCGACCGGCGCGACCTGGCCGATGCTGACGAGGCCGCCGAGGACGACGGCGACGAGGACCAGCCGGTCCGGCTGGTCCGCAACCACCTGCCGCCCGTCCCCGGGGCGTCGCTGTCCCGCCCGCTGTCCGCCGGGCCGGCGGGGTACGGCGCCGAGGGCGACCTCGTCCTCGACGGGACCTTCGTGGCCGAGGACGACGGCGTCGCCGAGCGCGAGGCGTCGTCGTCCGCCCGGCGGCGACTGGCCGTGATCGGGCTGCCGGTGCTGGCGCTGGCCCTCGTCGTGGCCATCGGCTGGTGGTTCGGCACCAACGTGCTCTCCGTGGCCGGCAGCGTCGAGGGCGGTCCGACCGGGTCGACGCCGGAGTCCAGCACGACCGCCGCGGCCGCCCCGGCACCCGGTGAGGAGCCGGCACCGGCCCCGCCGGCCGCCGGCGCCCCGGTGCTCCTCACCGGCGCCACGGTCTTCGACCCGTTCGGTGACGGCGAGCCGGAGAACGACGACGAGGTCCCGCTGTCCTTCGACGGCGACCCGAGCACCGCGTGGTCGACGCTGAACTACCGGGGCTCGGCCGACTTCGGCAACCTGAAGCCCGGCGTCGGCGTCCTGTACGACCTGGGCAGCGCGCAGCCGGTGAGCAGCGTCGCGCTGCAGACGACCCGGCCCGGGGCGACCGTGGAGGTGCGCACCGGCGGTTCACCGGAGGCTGGGCTGGAGGCGTTCGACGTCGCCGCCTCCGCGGAGCTGACCGGCGAGGACGTGCTGGAGTTCGCCGAGCCGGCGACCACCCGGTACGTGCTGGTGTGGGTGACCGGCCTCGTCCCCGTCGACGAGGGCTTCAGCGCCGATCTGGCCGAGGTCAGCGTCACCGCAGCCGGCTGACGAAGGACCCGGCCGCCCCCAGGGAATGACCGCCCTAGGCTGTCCGTTGTGCCGCCTGTGACGAGCAACGACCCCACTCCCGGCCTGACGGTCCCGACCGCTGCCGCCCCGGAGATCCCTCCGGCCGAGCACGACGGGATCCGCGACCTGATCATCATCGGGTCCGGTCCCGCCGGGTACACCGCTGCCACGTACGCCGCCCGCGCGAACCTGCACCCCCTCGTGTTCGAGGGGTCCCAGTTCGGCGGTGCACTGATGACCACCACCGAGGTCGAGAACTTCCCCGGCTTCCCCGAGGGCGTCCAGGGCCCGCAGCTGATGGACGACATGCGCACCCAGGCCGAGCGCTTCGGCGCCGAGCTGGTCGCCCGGGACGTCACCGAGGTCGACCTCACCGTCGACCCGAAGATCATCAAGGTCGGCGACGAGGTGCACCGCGCGCACGCCGTCATCGTCGCCACCGGCTCCAAGTACCGGTACCTCGGGCTGGACAACGAGCAGCGACTGCTCGGCCGCGGTGTCTCCGCCTGCGCCACCTGCGACGGCTTCTTCTTCCGCGACCAGGACATCGCGGTCGTCGGCGGCGGCGACTCGGCGATGGAGGAGGCCACCTTCCTCACCCGCTTCGCCAAGTCGGTCACCGTGGTGCACCGCCGCGAAGAGCTGCGCGCGTCGAAGATCATGGTCAAGCGCGCGCAGGACAACGAGAAGATCCGCTGGGCGCTGGGCAAGCAGGTCACCGAGGTGCACGGCGACACCACCGTCGAGGCGGTGGAGCTGACCGACGTGGCCACCGGCGCGACGGAGCAGCTCCCGGTCTCCGGCATGTTCGTCGCCATCGGCCACGACCCCCGCACTGAGCTCTTCGTCGGGCAGTTGAAGCTGGACGACGAGGGGTACGTGGTGGTCTCCCACCCGACGACCGACACCAACGTCGACGGCGTCTTCGCCTGCGGCGACGTGGTCGACCACATCTACCGGCAGGCGATCACCTCGGCCGGCACCGGCGCCGCCGCGGCGATCGACGCCGAGCGCTGGCTCGCCGAGACCTTCGACGAGCGCTGAACCACAGACTGCGCTGAAACCACAGACTGCACCGTCCCCTCTGAGCAAGGAGCAGCACCATGGCAGGCAAGAACACCGTGACCGTCACCGACTCGAGCTTCGCCACTGACGTCCTGGGCAGCGACAAGCCCGTGCTGGTCGACTTCTGGGCCGAGTGGTGCGGGCCGTGCAAGATGGTCGCCCCCGTGCTGGAGGAGATCGCGGCCGAGCACGCCGACAAGCTGACGATCGCCAAGCTCAACATCGACGAGAACCCGCAGATCGCCCGCGACTACCAGGTCATGTCGATCCCGACCATGACGGTCTTCCAGGGTGGCAAGCCGGTCAAGAGCATCATCGGCGCCAAGCCCAAGGGCGCCATCCTGTCGGACCTGTCCGACTACCTCTGATCCGTCGGGCCGGCCACCGGCCGACGCGGCACCGCAGCCCCTCCGCTGCGGTGCGGATCGCATGGTGAGGCCCGCCCGTCCCCCCGGACCGGCGGGCCTCGCCCGTTCCGGGCGACGGTCACCCGGAGGGGGCACCGGGTCACCCGGTGCACCGTCCGGTCGTGCACACCCGCCACAATCGTCTCCAGCGGCCTCGACCGGCCGTCCTGACCCGAGCGAGGAGCGACGACCTGCGCATGGACGTCCTGCGACCTGGCAGCACCGGTCCCGCCGTGGCGGAGGTGCAGACCATGCTCCGTTCCCTCGGCCTGCTGACCGATGAGCCGGAGCGACCAGAGCGTCCGGACGACGCGGGCTACGACGCAGCCACCGAGCTCGCCGTCCGACACTTCCAGCAGGTGCGCGGGCTCTCCGTCGACGGCCGGGTGGGTGACGAGACCTACCGGGCACTGCACGAGGCACGCTGGTCCCTGGGCGACCGGCTGCTGCGGTTCGACCCCGAGCGGCCGACCCGGGGGGACGACGTCCGGCGGCTGCAGGAGCTGCTCCTGGAGCTCGGCTACGACGCCGGCCGGGCCGACGGCATGCTGGGCGCCGACACGGAGCTGGGCCTGCGGGCGTTCCAGCGCGACTACGGGTTGACCGCCGACGGCACGTGCGGTCCGGCCACGCTGCGCGCGCTCAAGCAGCTGGGTCGCCGGGTCACCGGTGGCCGGCCGCAGCTGCTGCGGCAGAGCGCCTCGCTGGTCGACTCCGGGCCACACCTCATCGGCCGGGTCATCGTCATCGACCCCGGCCACGGCGGTACGGACAGCGGGTACACGGCCGGGGAGACCACCGAGGCCGACCTGGTCTTCGACCTCGCCTCCCGGATCGAGGGCCGGCTGGCCGCCGCGGGTGCCACGGTGTACCTCACCCGCGGCCGCACCGTGGACCAGAGCGCGGAGGACCGCACCGCCTTCGCCAACCAGGCTCGTGCCGACCTCTTCCTCTCCCTGCACATGGAGGCGCACGGGTCGGCACACGCCCGCGGCGTCGCCAGCTACTACTACGGCACCGGGTCCGGGGCGAGCTCCACGGTCGGCGAGGAGTTCGCCAACCTGGTGCGCCGCGAGGTCATCGCCCGCACCGGCATGCTCGACTGTGGTTCCCACCCCAAGACCTGGGACATCCTGCGGATGACGAGGATGCCCGCGGTCCGGATCGACTGCGGCTACCTCTCCCACCCGGTCGACCGGTTGCTGCTGCTGGACGCCCGGCTGCGCAGCACCGTCGCCCAGGCCGTCGTGGCCGCCGTCCAGCGGCTCTTCCTGCCCGCCGACGCCGACCCGGCCACCGGCACCTTCCTGCTGCCCGCCCGCGGCTGAACGGCCGGCAGTGAGGCGGGCATAGACTCCGAGAGGTGACCCCTCCTGTGCCCGGCCCGTCGGTCGGAACCGGTCAGGCCGGGGCGCACTCCAGCGGTGCGTCCCCGCACGTCTCCCCGCGGCACCCGCGGCTGGACCCCTTGGCCGACCGGTACGCAGCACGCACCCACGGCATGAAGAGCTCGGAGATCCGGGCACTGTTCTCCGTGGTCAGTCGGCCCGAGGTCGTCTCGCTCGCCGGGGGCATGCCCGCGGTCACCGCGCTGCCGCTGGACGCCGTCGGGTCGATGATCGGCGAGCTGGTGTCCGGCATGGGCGCCCAGACCCTGCAGTACGGCTCCGGCCAGGGTGACCCCCGGCTGCGGGAGCGGATCTGCGACGTCATGGCCCTGGAGGGCATCACCGACGCCTCGCCCAGCGAGGTGGTCGTCACCGTCGGCTCCCAGCAGGGGCTCGACCTCGTCACCCGCGTCTTCGTCGACCCCGGTGACGTCATCCTCGCCGAGGCGCCCTCCTACGTCGGGGCCCTCGGGGTCTTCCAGGCCGCCCAGGCCCAGGTCCGGCACGTCGCCATGGACGACGACGGGCTGATCCCCGAGGCGCTGGAGGAGGCCCTGCTGGAGTGCCGGGCCCGCGGTGACCGGGTGAAGTTCCTGTACACGGTGCCGAACTTCCACAACCCCGCCGGCGTCACGCTGACCGAGGTCCGCCGCGAGGCGATCATGGCGATCGCCGAGCAGTACGACCTGCTGGTCATCGAGGACAACCCGTACGGGCTGCTCGGTTTCGACAAGGAGCCGATGCGCGCCCTGCGCGCCCGCAACGAGCACCGGGTCATCTACCTGGGGTCGTTCTCGAAGACCTTCTCCCCGGGCCTGCGCGTGGGCTGGGTGCTGGCCCCGCTGGCCGTGCGGGAGAAGCTGGTGCTCGCCACCGAGGCGCAGGTCCTCTGCCCGCCCTCGCTCACCCAGTACGCGGTCGCCCGCTACCTGGACACCCAGCCCTGGCGCGAGCAGATCAAGGTCTTCACCGAGCTGTACCGCGAGCGGCGGGACGCCACGCTGGAGTCGCTCACCGCGCTCATGCCGCCGGGCACCACCTGGACCAAGCCGGACGGCGGGTTCTACGTCTGGCTGAAGCTGCCGAACGGCCTGGACGCCAAGCTCATGCAGCCCCGTGCGGTCGCCGCCCACGTCGCCTACGTGCCCGGGATCGGCTTCTACGCCGACGGTGGTGGCCGGGAGCACATGCGGCTGTCCTACTGCTATCCCGAGCCGCACCAGATCCGCGAGGGGGTGCGCCGGCTGGCTCGGGTGATCGAGGCCGAGCTGGACCTGCACTCCACCTTCGACGCCGTCGACACCGGGACGTTCCGCGCGGTGGGCCCGGCCACGACCCGGCCGGAGAGCAGCCGAACGACCCCGCCGCCGGTCATCGGGCCGGCGAACAGCGACCAGAGCGAGGACCGTCAGCCATGACCGACCAGGCGGCCACAGCGGAGGCGGCACCCGACGCTCCGACGACCCCGCTGCGGGCCCTGGTGCTCGCCGGTGGGCTCACCTTCGAGCGCGAGGTCAGCATCAACTCCGGCGGGCAGGTGGTCGAGGCGCTGACCCGGGCCGGGGTGGACGCGGAGATGCGGGACGCCGACGCCGGGCTGCTGCCCGGTCTGGCGGCCTCGCCGTCCGACGCGGTGTTCATCGCGCTGCACGGCGCCACCGGCGAGGACGGCGCGCTCCGGGCCGTGCTGGACCTGGCCGGCGTGCCCTACGTCGGCTCCCCGGCCGCTGCCTGCCGGCTGGCCTGGGACAAGCCGGCCGCCAAGTCGGTCGTGCGCACCGCCGGGGTCACGACCCCGGACTGGGTCGCCCTGCCGCACAGCACCTTCCGGGAGCTGGGCGCCGGCGCCGTCCTGGACCTCATCGTGGCCCGGCTCGGACTCCCGCTCATGGTGAAGCCGGCCTCGGGTGGCTCGTCGCTCGGCGTGCAGCGGGTGAGCCGGGTCGAGGACCTGCCGGCCGCGATGGTCAGCTGCTTCGCCTACGGCGACACGGTGATGGTGGAGCGGTTCGTCGACGGGGTCGAGTTGGCCCTCTCGGTGATCGACCTCGGGAACGGTCCGGAAGCCCTTCCTGCGGTCGAGATCGCCCCCGAGTCCGGGGTCTTCGACTACACCTCCCGTTACACCCCCGGGATGACCGAGTACCACTCCCCGGCGCGGGTCTCCGACGAGGTCGCTGCTCGTGCGTCGGAGGTGGCCCTGCGGGTGCACGAGGTGCTGGGGCTGGCCGGCCTGTCCCGCACCGACGCGATCGTCACCCCCGACGGCGCGGTGCAGTTCCTCGAGGTGAACGTCTCCCCGGGGCTGACGGAGACGTCGATGTTCCCGATGGCGGTCGAGGCGGCCGGGTACGGGCTCGGCGACGTCCTCGGCCGGTTGCTCGCGCGCGCGGCGGCCGAAGGGCCGATCACCGGGTGAGGTGGTCGTCCGGACGGATGACCACCTCCCACCGAGTTACGTCTGTGACGTAACTGCGGCGCTCACTCCTGCTGGCTGCGCCCGGTGATGTCGGGCGCCATCATCCCGACGATCCGCTGCAGGTCGTCGACCGAGCCGAACTCCACGACGATCCGGCCCTTGGCCCGGCCGATCTGCACCTTCACCTTGGTCTCGAACACGTCCGACAGCCGGCCGGCGAGATCTTCGACCCCGGGGGCACTGATCTTCCGGGCGGAACGGCGGGCCGCGGTGGGGGAGTCGGCGACCGCCATCGCGACGGCCTCCTCGGTCGCCCGGACCGACATGCCCTCGGCGACGATGCGAGTGGCCAGGGCGTCCTGCGCCTCCGCCTCCGGCAGACCGAGCAGAGCCCGGGCGTGACCGGCCGAGATGACGCCGGCGGCCACCCGGGTCTGCACCTTCACCGGCAGCTTCATCAGCCGGATGGTGTTGGTGACCTGGGAGCGGCTGCGCCCGATCTTGCTGGCCAGCTCCTCGTGGGTGGCGCCGAACTCCTCGAGCAGCTGCTGGTAGGCGGCTGCCTCCTCCAGCGGGTTGAGCTGGACCCGGTGGATGTTCTCCAGCAGGGCGTCGCGCAGCATGGCGTCGTCGGTGGTGTCCCGGACGATCGCGGGCACGGTCTCCAGGCCGGCCGCCCGCGACGCACGCAGCCGGCGCTCGCCCATGATGAGCTCGTAGCGGCCGTCACCGGCCTCCCGCACCACGATCGGCTGGAGCAGACCGAACTCGCGCACCGAGTGGGTGAGCTCCTCCAGCGCCTCGTCGTCGAAGACCTGTCGCGGCTGCTTGGGGTTCGGGACGATGTCGTCGACCGGCAGCTCGCGCAACTGCGCGCCGGGGACGCCGGCGACCTCCTCGAGCGCCCGGCTCGGGAGCTCGTGCACCGACGCCGTCCGAGTGGCCTCCGGAGGGGTGGCCCCGGCCTGGTCGACCGCCGTGGCGGCGACCTCGGCTGCCTCCGCCGCACGAGCCGCCGGGGTCGCCGTGGGAGCCGGTGCACTGGTGGGGATCAGAGCCGCCAGGCCCCGCCCCAGACCGCCGCGCTTGGTCACTGGTCCTCCTCGCAGATGCCCGGTGTCCGCAGACGCGGCTCGGGGGTGGGAATGGAGCGCACCGGGGTCACGTCGCGTGCCGTCCGCGCTGGGCCGGAGCCGTCGCCGGCTCACCGAGCACCAGCGCTGCTACCGACGGCGGACCGGCGACCGGTGGCGGTGGCCCGCCCACCGGCGGCGGGTAGACCGGTGCGGCGACCGGTGGTGGGGGAGGAGGCTGGCTGATCGGCTGAGGCGTCGACGCCGGCAGGGCCGCTCCCCGGCGGGCGAGCTCCCGCGCGGCCTCCACGTAGCTGGTCGAGCCACGGGAGCCAGGGTCGTAGGTGAGCACCGACTGCCCGTAGCCCGGCGCCTCGCTCACCCGGACGTTCCGCGGGATGACCGCCGCGAGCACCAGGTCACCGAAGTGGTTGCGCACCTCGTCGGCCACCTGGTCGGCGAGCTTGGTACGACCGTCGTACATGGTGAGCAGGATCGTGCTCACCGAGATGCCCGGGTTCAGGTGGGCGCGCACCAGGTCGATGTTCGACAGCAGCTGCCCGAGGCCCTCCAGGGCGTAGTACTCGCACTGGATGGGGATCAGCACCTCGTCCCCGGCCACCAGCGCGTTCAGCGTGAGCAGCCCCAGGGACGGCGGGCAGTCGATCAGGACGTAGTGCGGGCGCTCCTCGGCGGGGAGCTCGTGCAGATAGGTCTCGATCGAGCGCCGCAGCCGGTGCTCCCGCGCGACCACGGAGACGAGCTCGATCTCCGCGCCGGCGAGGTCGATCGTCGCCGGGACGCAGAAGAGGTTCGGGCTCGCTGTCGTCGGGTGGGTGACCTCGGCGAGCGTGTTGTCGCCGACGAGCGCGTCGTAGATCGAGGGGGTGCCCACGGTGTGCTCCACACCGAGGGCGGTGCTGGCGTTCCCCTGGGGGTCGAGGTCGATGACCAGCGTCCGCAGCCCGTACATGGCCAGGGCGACGCCCAGGTTGACCGTCGACGTCGTCTTCCCGACGCCACCCTTCTGGTTCGCCACCGTGACCACCCGGATCCGCCCCGGCGCCGGGAAGGGTTCCTGGTCAGCGGCGTGCAGCACGCGCGTGGCCCGCATCGCCTCCATGGCGATCGGGCTGTCGAAGTCGGGACCGACCGGGAGATCGGCGGCGAGGCTGTTGCGCAGGCGCTCGCCCGGGTCCGTCATCGGTGCGTCCTCCTCACCACCGTGTTCCACGTGGAACAGGGCGCGGTCGCTACGGCGAGTTCCACGTGAAACCGGCTCACCCTGCCGAGCGCCCGGACCGGGAGATGCCAGCGCGCGTCATGAGCACCACGGTAGTGGCTGCGGCACCGAGCTCGACACCGACTGCCCGCGTGTGCACGTCCCGCATGCCCGCAGCCTCCAACTCCGGCACCAGATCCGGCACCTCGGCTGCTGCCCGGGCGCCGACCAGGGCGATCAGCTGGGCCCCCGGGGCCAGCAGCCCACGGCACCAGCCCACCAGTCGCGGCAGCGGCGCCACCGCCCGCGCCGTGACCACGTCCACCGGCCCGACCGCCCGGACGACCGACCGCTCCTCGGCACGCCCGCGCACCACCCGCCAGGGAGCGCCCAGTTCCGTCACGACGTCCTGGAGGAACTCCACCCGACGGGCCATCGGCTCGACCAGCGTCAGCGTGAGGTCAGGCCGGGCCAGCCCCAGCGGCACGCCGGGGAGCCCGGCGCCACTGCCCACGTCGACCACCCGGCTGCCCTGCGGCACCACCTCGGCCAGCGCAGCGCTGTTCAGCACGTGGCGGTCCCACAGCCGGGGCACCTCACGCGGCCCGATCAGCCCTCGGACCACACCGTCACCAGCGAGCATCCCGACGTAGCGGGCCGCCTGCTCCACAGCCGGACCGAACAGAGCGATGGCCGCCGCCGATGGTTCCGGAACGGGACCGGACGGATCAGCTGCGGACGGCGGGCACTCGGCCTGGCCCTCCTCCTCGGTCACCGGTCCGGCAGGACCACGACGCGCCGGTTCGGCTCCTCGCCCTCCGACTCACTGCGCACACCGGCGGCTGCGGCGATGACGTCGTGCACGACCTTCCGCTCGAACGGGTTCATCGGCGAGAGGCGCTCGGGTGCTCCGCTCTCGGCGACCCGCTCGGCCGCTGCGGACGCCAGGCTGGTGAGGTCTGCGCGCCGCTTGGCCCGGAAGCCCCCGATGTCGAGCATCAGCCGGCTGCGGACACCGGTGGACTGGGCCACCGCCAGCCGGGTCAGCTCCTGGAGCGCCTCCAGCGTGGCGCCGTCGGGCCCGATGAGGGTCTTCAGCTGGCCGCCGACGACCGCGACCGAGGCCCGGTCACCCTCGACGTCCAGGTCGATGTCGCCGTCCACGTCCAGGATGTCGAGCAACCGCTCGAGGTAGTCGCCGGCGACGTCCCCCTCGCGGACGAGCAGGCCGTCCCCGCCGTCCTCGTCGTCGGACTCGTCCTCGACGTCGACCGGCTCGACGACGGCGTCGGAGGACGCCGGGTCGGCGTCGGGGAGCGCGGGGTCACCGCTCCCGCCGGCCGGGGTCAGCAGGGCGTCCGAGGTCGCCTCGGACGTGGCCACGGTGTCGTTGTCGGATGCACTCACGGAGTCCTCCAGGGTCGTGCAGGCGGCCGGGCGAGCCCGGTGGTCAGGGGGCGGGCACGCCGCGGGCTCGCACCCGGGTGCCGCAGCCGGTCAGCGGCGCTTGCGTTTGCCTCGGTTGGCGGGCCCGGCCGACGACCGGCTGCCCGAGGAGCCCGTGCGGGGGCGGGGACCTCCGCCACCCGGGGGCCGGCCGTTGGCCGAGCCGCCCTCCGCGGGTCCGGTCCCCTCGGCGGGGGTCGCACCGGCCGGCGGCGCGTCGGGGGTGGCGCCGTCGCCGTCCACCGTGGGGGAGGGGGCCGCGGTCGCCCCGCGAGTGCCCGACTTGGGGCGCACCGGCTTCGCGCCCGGCTTGGGGGCGAGGGACTTCGGGTCGATTTGCGGCTTGTCGGCGGCGGCCTTGGCCAGCGCGGCCGGCGACCCGGGCGGGGGCAGCTTCTTCAGGATGTAGAACTGCTGGCCCAGGGTCCACAGGTTGTTGGTGAACCAGTAGAGGAGCACGCCGATCGGGAAGAAGAAGCCGGACACGAAGAGGCTCAGCGGCATGCCGTAGAGCAGCAGCTTCTGCACCATGGCGGCCTGACCCTCGACCGGGCCCGAGCGCCGCATGATCTGCTTCTGGGTGAAGAAGGTCGTCCCGCACATGATCACGATCAGCAGGAACGCGACGATCCGGATGTTGGTGTAACCGACGTCCGGCAGACCGAGGATCGCCTGCTCCTTCGCCCCGGTCATGTTGAACGAGGCGGAGATCGGCGCACCGAACAGCTGGGCCGAGGCGGCCTGGTTCGTGAGGGTGTCGGACCAGCTGTAGAGGCCGTCCTTGCCGGGGGCGATCCGGCGCAGCACGTGGAAGAGCGACAGGAAGATCGGGATCTGCGGCAGGATCGGCAGGCAGCCGGCCAGCGGGTTGACCCCGCGCTCCTTGTTCAGCGCCATCATCGCCTGGCTGAAGCCCTGCTTGTCGCTGCCGTACTGCTTGCGGAGCTTCTGGATCTCCGGCTGGATCTCCTGCATCGCCCGCTGGCTCTTCACCTGCTTGACGAACAGGCGGAACAGCAGGATGCGGATGGTGACGACCAGGAAGACGATCGACAGCGCCCAGGTGATCCCGCTCGCCGGGTCCAGGAACGTGGAGAACAGTGAGTGCCACTGCTTCATCACCCACGCGATCGCGGTGTACAGCCAGTCAAGCAACGCCAGCCTCCTGCTGCGCAGACCGGCGCGGAGCCGGCGGGGTGGCACGGTCGGGACGACGTGTGCCGTCAGCCGTCGACGCGGTCGCCGCGGACGGTTCGGGCGGGTGCGCCGCTGTGCACGACGAGTGGGTGGGCCCAGCGGTTCCTGAGCCCGGGTCGGGCGGTCCGTCGCCGGCCGCAGCGCCCCCGCGCCGCGGCGGGACGAAGTCGACGCCACCGGGGTGCCAGGGCGCGCACTTCGCCAGCCGGCGCACGGCCAGCCAGCTGCCCCGGCCGGCGCCGTGGACCTCGATGGCCTCGGCCGCGTAGGCGCTGCAGGTGGGCTCGAAGCGGCACCGTGGCGGGAACGCGGGGCTGATCGCCCGCTGGTAGAAGCGGACGGCGGCCAGCAACCCGCGGGCGGGCGCGATCGTCACGGCCGCCGTGCCCGGGGGCCGTGTCCGCCGAGCACCCGGTCGAGACCGGCGTCCAGGTCGCGGCTCAGCACGGCGGAACCGGCGTCGGCCGCCTCCGGGCGGGCCCGGATGACGAGGTCCGCGGTCGCGGGGAGCCGGTCCAGGCGGTCGCCGACCAGGTGGCGGAGCTGCCGGGTGACCCGGTGCCGGCAGACGGAGTTGCCGACGGCCTTGCCGACCACGAAACCGGCCCGCGGCCCGGTCGAAGGGTCCAGCGGACCCCCGACCCGGGCGACGGGCCGTTCGGAGAGGTAGTGCACCACCAGGGTCGGCCGCCCGGCACGCCGGCCGGACCGCATGACCGCGGTGAACTCCGGCCGCCGGCGCAGGCGTGCCTGCGCAGGCAGCACCTCAGGCGGAGAGCTTGTTGCGACCCTTGCCACGGCGAGCGGCGAGGATCGCGCGCCCGGCCCGGGTGCGCATCCGCAGCCGGAAGCCGTGGGTCTTGGCCCGACGACGGGTGTTCGGCTGGAACGTGCGCTTGCTCACGAGGGACTCCCACTGCTGACGACGTCGATGCGGCGCGCACCCGGTCGGGCAGCGCACGCGCGGGGCCGGGCAGGTCATCGGCCCCGGTGCTCCCGGGACCTGCGACCGTCCCGGTCTCCCGAGGCTGGTCTGCTGTGCGACGGACCCGGTGGTCACACCCCACGACCTCAGGGCATGCGCCGACTCCCGTGCACAGACTCCGACCAGCATAGCCGAGACCCGACGGGTCCCGGTCTGCTGGCCGGACCGCTCATGGTGCACCGCTGATCGGGCCACCCGGCGCCGGACACGCCGCAGCCGATCAGCGTGCCGGGCGCCGTCGTCGTTGTGCGCCTGTGG
The DNA here is from genome assembly GCF_026967995.1 of Modestobacter sp. VKM Ac-2979. Lineage (NCBI taxonomy): Bacteria > Bacillati > Actinomycetota > Actinomycetes > Geodermatophilales > Geodermatophilaceae > Modestobacter > Modestobacter sp. VKM Ac-2979. Next base: position 220,333 of record NZ_JAPVBO010000002.1, on the reverse strand, counting down.
ACGGGGCTGTTAGCGTCGCCGTCGCTCCGGGTCGGACGACCGGGCGCCGGTTCTCCTGCCGACCCCGTCGGCCGATCGCTCGCCGGACCCCCCTCCGATCGCCCCTGCCGGGGCGCTCACCAGCCATGACGTCGTGCCCGGCAGCGCGGACGCCGGTCATCGGACCACGTGTCGCCGAGCGTGCACAGACTGTGGACACTCATGTGGACGCAGCACCGCCGGACGTCCACAGCTGGGGAACCGACGGGGGATCCAGCGGGTCCCCGACCTCCGTCCCACCTGTGGACGACGGCTCCGGGGCCGCACCGCGGCTCCAGGGTCACACCAGAGGCGTCACACCAGAGGCAGAGCACCGAAGGCACGGGAAGGGACACAGTCGATGGCCGACGATCCGGTCGACCTGGCGACGGTCTGGGACCAGGCCCGCGAGAGACTCGCCAGCAGCCTGACCCCGCAGCAGAAGGCGGTGCTCAACCTCACCCGCCCGCTCGGCCTGTTCGAGGACACCGCCGTGCTCGCCGCGCCCAACGAGTTCACCCAGACGGTGCTCGAGTCCCGCATGCGCATGGTGCTGGCCGAGGCGCTGTCCGCGGAGATCGGCCGGGACATCCGGGTGGCGGTGCAACTGGAGGACATGCCGGTGCCGCCACCGGCCCCCGAGGCACCTCGGCTCGGCGCCGAGCCGGAGGTCCGTCGCTGGCCCACAGCGGAGCAGGACCGGCTGGACCAGGACCGTCTCACCCAGGACCGGCTGGCCCACGACCGCGCCTCGGAGGAGCTGGCTGCCCGCGAGCGTGCGGCGCACGACCGGGCCGCCGAGGACCGCGCCGACCGGGACCGGGTCGACGACGGGCGGAGCGCCTTCGGAGTGCGGACCGATGCCGCCCGGGCCGAGGCCTGGCTGCCCGAGTCCGGGGACGGTCGCGACTGGTCGCGGGGATCGGCCTCCGACGACCAGTCCGACGGCGGCCCCCGCCGGCTCGCCCCGTGGGACCGGGACCCGGGGGACGCCGGCCGCGACCAGGCGCCGGGGAACGAGAGCACCGCTGACCGCCCCGCCGAGCGCTCGGGCCGCGGCGGCGGCGCCGTCCCCCTGTTCGCCGACCGGCGCCCCGGCGGCCTGGACCCGGGGCTCAACGGCAAGTACGTCTTCGACAGCTTCGTCATCGGCAACAGCAACCGGTTCGCGCACGCGGCCGCCGTCGCCGTCGCCGAGGCCCCGGCCCGCGCCTACAACCCGCTGTTCATCTACGGCGACTCCGGGCTGGGCAAGACGCACCTGCTGCACGCGATCGGCCACTACGCGGCGCGGATGTTCCCCAACGTGCGGGTGCGGTACGTCAGCACCGAGGAGTTCACCAACGAGTTCATCAACCTGGTGCACTCCGGCCGGGCCGAGGACTTCCGGCGTCGCTACCGGGACATCGACTTCCTGCTGATCGACGACATCCAGTTCCTGGAGCGCGCCGAGCGCACCCAGGAGGAGTTCTTCCACACCTTCAACACGCTGCACAACGCCAGCAAGCAGATCGTCATCACCTCCGACCGCGCGCCGAAGAAGCTGACGACGCTGGAGGACCGACTCCGCACCCGCTTCGAGTGGGGCCTGATCACCGACGTCCAGGCACCCGACCTGGAGACCCGGATCGCGATCCTGCGCAAGAAGGCCTACGGGGAGCGGCTGCAGGCGCCCGACGCGGTGCTCGAGTTCATCGCCAGCAAGGTGCAGACCAACATCCGCGAGCTCGAGGGCGCGCTGATCCGGGTCACCGCCTTCGCCAGCCTGAACAAGCAGCCGGTCGACCTCGCGCTGGCCGAGATGGTGCTCAAGGACCTGATCAGCGACGAGCAGGGCCCGCAGATCACCGCGGCGATCATCATGGCCGCCACCGCCGAGTACTTCTCCGTGACGATGGAGGAGCTGCAGGGCGCCAACCGCAGCCGCACCCTGGTCAACGCCCGGCAGATCGCCATGTACCTGTGCCGGGAGCTCACCGAGCTCTCCCTGCCGCGGATCGGGGCCTCGTTCGGCGGCAAGGACCACACCACGGTCATGCACGCGGTCAAGAAGATCACCGGCCTGATGAGCGAGCGCCGGGCGACCTACACCCAGGTCACCGAGCTCACCGCCCGGATCAAGAGCCGCGCCCGCTCCTGATCCTCCGGCCGAGTCCCGGTCCCACCGGCTGGGGCTCGGCCGTCGCACGTCCGGACACCGACCGCCCGCCGGTCCGGTGGCTCCGGCGCGCCCTCGCGGTGCCCGACCGGAGTGGCTCCGCCGGCGTCGAGTCGGCCTCCGTGTCTCCTTGTCCCCAGATCTGTACACAGCCTGGGGAGAGCCGGGACCCACTGCCCACGGCCGCCCTCGTCCCGCGACCAGCCGCATCTGCGCAGGTCCAGCGGGTGCACCCGGCACGGCGCCGTCCCCCAGGTGTCCACAAGTCGCCCACCGGTGCCGGTGGACAGCCCACGGGACCCACACCGGGTGGGGACGGACCTGCGGGTGGAGGGGGGATGCGGGGTGGAGAGGGCACGGCGACAGTGCACGGCGGTCGAGTTGTCCACGTGTCGACACAGGCGGACGCCCACCGGCCCACAGCGAGCCAACAGGCCCATTCCGGGGGTGAACTGCACGAAGGGGTCCCGTCCCCAGGATCCACACCTGTGATGACGAAGATGAGCTATATCTCCCAGGTGTTCTCGAACCACACTCTCGGTGGGGACGGGCCGGTGCGGGGGCTGCGCCCTCCGCCCCGAGGAGCACCTGCAGAACGGGTCCGGTGACCCTCCAGCGCAGCTGTGACCAGGGGACTGGTCACAGCGGGGGGCCGGCAGGAGAGGATGGGCGCCGCAGACCGCGCGGGAGCAGCCGGCGCAGACGAGCTTGGGGTGGATGACGAGATGAAGTTCCGGGTGGCACGTGAGGTGCTCGCCGAGGCCGTGGCGTGGACGGCGCGCAGCCTGCCGCCGCGGCCGTCGGTGCCGGTGCTCGCCGGGATCCTGCTGGAGGTGGAGGGCGGCCAGCTGGCGGTCTCCGGCTTCGACTACGAGGTCTCGGCCCGGTCCGAGGTCGACGTGCAGTCCACCGAGGCAGGCCGTGCGCTGGTCCCCGGCCGGCTGCTCGCCGAGATCACCCGGGCCCTGCCGCCGCACCCGGTCGACGTGGTCGCCGAGGGGGCCCGGCTGGCCATCTCCTGCGGCAACGCGAAGTTCAGCCTGCCCACGCTCCCGGTCGAGGACTACCCGTCCCTGCCGTCGATGCCGTCGACCGCGGGGGTCGTGGACAGCGACGCGTTCGCCGAGGCCGTCGGCCAGGTCGCCGTCGCCGCCGGCCGGGACGACACCCTGCCGATGCTGACCGGCGTCCGGCTGGAGATCGAGGACGACCTGGTCACCCTCGCCGCGACCGACCGCTACCGGCTCGCCGTCCGGGAGTTCGCCTGGCGTCCGGAGACCCCGGGGCTGTCCGCCGCCGTCCTGGTGCCGGCCCGCACCCTCGCCGACGCGGCGAAGACGCTGACCAGCGGCCCCGAGGTGGTGCTCTCGCTGGCGTCGGGTGGCTCCGGGGAGGGCATCCTCGGCATGTCGGGCAAGGACCGTCGGACCACGACCCGGCTGCTGGACGCGGAGTTCGTGAAGTACCGCGCGATCATGCCCAGCGAGTCGTCGTCCTTCGCCACCCTGCCGGTCGGGTTGTTCACCGACGCCGCCAAGCGCGTGGCCCTGGTCGCCGAGCGCGGCACGCCGTTGCGCTGCGAGTTCACACCCGGCCAGGTCACGCTGCGCGCCGGCGGCACCGACGACGAGGGCCAGGCCGAGGAGCGCTGCGACGTCGAGTTCGACGGGGAGCCGCTGACGATCGGCTTCAACCCGACGTTCCTGCTCGACGGCCTGGCCGCGGTGCACACCGACCGCGCCCGGATGGACTTCACGACGGCGCTGAAGCCGGCCGTGCTGTCCGGGGTCGACGAGCCCTCTGCCGACGACGAGGACAACGGCAGGCCCGCCGAGCGGGCCGGCTCGTACCGGTACCTGATCATGCCGGTGCGGCTGCCCGGCTAGGCGCGGTTCCCGGCGCGCGAGCGCCGGGGAGGGCGAGCACGATGGGCGACGGCGCGTGCCCCGGGCCGCGCCCTGGCGCGACGGGTGCGCCGCGACGGTGCGGCTGCCCACCGAGACCTGCTGCGGGAGGACCGCGGCCCACGAGCGAGACATCGACGACGGAGGAGAAGACGTGCAGCTGGGGATGGTCGGACTGGGCAAGATGGGCGGCAACATGGCCGAGCGGCTGCGTCGCGCCGGTCACGACGTGGTCGGGTACGACTCGTTCTCCGAGAAGCGGGACGTGGAGAGCCTCGAGGCGCTCGTCGAGGCGCTGGAGGCGCCCCGGATCGTCTGGGTGATGGTCCCCAGCGGTGAGCCCACCCGGGCGACGGTGCGCGAGCTGGGCGAGCTGCTCAGCCCCGGTGACGTGGTCATCGACGGGGGCAACTCCAAGTTCACCGACGACCAGGAGCACGCCACGGAGCTGGGCGCCAAGGGCCTGGGCTACATCGACGCCGGGGTCTCCGGTGGCGTGTGGGGGCTGGAGAACGGCTACGCGCTGATGGTCGGTGGCTCGAAGGAGGACGTCGCCAAGGCGCAGCCGGTCTTCGACGCGCTGAAGCCGCCGGCACCCAAGGACGAGGCCGGTCAGCCGATCGAGGGCGCGGGCTTCGTGCACGCCGGCCCGTGCGGCGCCGGCCACTTCGCCAAGATGGTCCACAACGGCATCGAGTACGCGATGATGCAGGCCTACGGCGAGGGCTACGAGCTGCTGGCCGCGGTCGACCTGATCGAGGACGTCCCCGGCGTCGTCGCCTCCTGGACCCAGGGCACCGTCATCCGCTCCTGGCTGCTGGACCTGCTGGTCCGCGCGCTGCAGGACGACCCGGAGCTGGAGAAGATCTCCGGCTACGCCGAGGACTCCGGCGAGGGCCGCTGGACCGTCGAGCAGGCGATCGAGCACGCCGTCCCGATGCCGGCGATCTCGGCCTCGCTGTTCGCCCGCTTCGCCTCCCGGCAGAGCGACTCCCCGACGATGAAGGCGGTGGCCGCGCTGCGCAACCAGTTCGGTGGACACGCCGTCCAGGCCGTCGAGGCGGCCGAGCCGGCGGAGGCCGAGGACCCCGCGTGATGAAGGACCCCCTTGCCCCCCACCACTCGCAAGCTCGTGGCGGGACCCTGCAAGGGGGCCGTTCCATCACGTCACGGGGAGGTTGACCCGTGTACCTCCGGCACCTGCAGGTCGGGCACTTCCGCAGCTGGGAGTCCGCGGACCTGGCGCTGACGCCGGGCCCGACCGTGCTGGTGGGGCGCAACGGCCAGGGCAAGACCAACCTGGTCGAGGCGGTCGGCTACCTGGCCACGCTGGGCAGCCACCGGGTCTCCGCCGACGCCCCGCTGGTGCGGCACGGCGCGACCCAGGCGGTGGTGCGGGCGGCGCTGCGCCGGGACGACCGCGAGCTGCTGGTCGAGGTGGAGATCAACCCCGGCCGGGCCAACCGGGTGCGGGTCAACCGGGCCCCGCTGCCCCGGCCACGGGAGCTGCTCGGGCTGGTCCGGACGGTCCTGTTCGCCCCCGAGGACCTCGCCCTGGTGCGCGGCGACCCGGCCGAACGCCGGCGCTTCCTCGACGACCTGCTGGTCAGCCGCACCCCGCGGCTGGCCGGGGTGCGCAGCGACTACGACCGGGTGCTCAAGCAGCGCAACGCCCTGCTGAAGACGGCGAAGCTCGCCCGCGGCAACGCGCTGGCCACCCTGGACGTCTGGGACGGCCACCTGACCGAGCTCGGCGGTCAGCTGCTGGCTGCCCGCCTGCAGCTCGTCGCCGACCTCGCCCCCTACGTCGCCGAGTCCTACGCCGGCGTGGCCGGTCCCGGCGCCGACCGGGCGGCGCTGGGCTACAGCAGCTCGGTGCCGCTGGCCGGGGACGGGGCGCCGGTCGACCCGGCGCGGGTGCTGCCCGGCGCCGAGGAGCTCGCCGCGGCACTGCGCGAGCGGGTCGCCGAGCGGCGCAAGGACGAGGTCGACCGGGGGGTGACCCTGGTCGGTCCGCACCGGGACGACCTGGTGCTGCACCTGGGCCCGGCGCCGGCCAAGGGCTACGCCAGCCACGGTGAGTCGTGGTCCTTCGCCCTCGCGGTGAAGCTGGCCTGCTTCGCGCTGCTGCGCGCCGACGGCGACGACCCGATCCTGGTGCTGGACGACGTCTTCGCCGAGCTGGACTCCGGCCGCCGCGCTGCGCTGGCCGAGGTCGCCCGCAGTGCCGAGCAGACCCTGATCACCGCGGCGGTCGCCGAGGACGTCCCGGCGGTGCTCCTGGGCACCCGGGTGCAGATCGCCGACGGGCAGGCGCGGATCCTGCCCGGGGAGCCGACCGAGGAGAGCGCGGCAACGGGGGAGGCAGGGGTGGACGGTGGCTGAGGAACGGCCGGCACGACCTTCCGACATCGCCCGCGCGGCGCTGGAGGCCGCCCGTGCGGCCTCGGCGTCCCGGCCGCAGCCGACCCGTCGCCGGGTGGCCGGCCCGCGGCGCCGCTGGACCGGCCCCGGACCCGGCGCCGACGACCCCCAGCTGCTCGGTTCACTGGTCGACTCGCTGGTCACCCAGCAGGACTGGACCGCCCGCACCAAGGTCGGTGCGGTGTTCGGGCGCTGGGACGCCCTGGTCGGGCCGGAGATCGCCGCGCACTGCCGGCCGGAGTCGCTGAACGAGGGCGAGCTGCTGGTGGTCGCGGAGTCCACGGCTTGGGCGACGCAGCTGCGCCTGCTGGCACCGAGCATCCTGGGCAAGCTGCGTGCCGGGGTCGGCGGGGACGTCGTGACCAAGCTGCGCGTTGTCGGTCCGACGGCGCCGAGCTGGAAGAAGGGCCCGCGCACCGTCCGTGGCCGTGGGCCGCGGGACACGTACGGATGACCAGCGAGACGAGGAGTCAGCGATGAGCAGCCCGCGCGACCGCGACCGGGACGGGTTCGACGACGGCGCCGGCGGCCAGTGGCAGGAGCCCGCGCACCTCGGCGGGGACACGCCCGGCGGCGGTGAGCCCGACCCCGCCGCTCCCCGCCCCGACGACGAGCGGACCGGGTCCCAGGCCTGGCAGCCGCCGGGCTGGGACCTGCCGGCGGTGGAGCCGGACCGCCCGGCCACCTCCCCGCCCCCGGCCACGTCCCCACCTCCGTCCACCCCGCAGGCGTCCGTCCCGCCGGCCACGACCCGGGACGAGGCCGCCTGGCAGCCGCCGGGTGCCGACCAGCAGCGGTCCGATGCACCACCGCCCGAGCAGACCGACCGTCCCCGCCGGGGGCTGGGTGGCCTGTTCGGTGGCGGGCGCTCCCGGTCCGGGGACGACGCCGGCGCCGGGTACCGCGACGTCCAGCCGGACCCGGCCGTCGCCGCGGACCCCTACGGCACGGAGCTGTGGGCGCAGCAGTTCGGCTGGGTGCTCTCCGACGGCACCGCCCCGGAGGACGAGCCGCTCACCGCGCTGGTGCGGTCGGCGCCGGTCCGCCCCGGGAAGGAGGACCAGGCGAGCCGGGTCGTGCGCGGCCGGGGCAACGGCCTGGACCTGGTCGCCTTCGACATCGTCTCCCCGGTCGGGCGCGGCTTCGTGAGCACCCACGCGATCACCGCGGCGCCGGTGCTGGGCTCGGTGCCCGCCTTCCGGCTGTCCCCGGCCCGCATGTGGCGGCACGGCACCGGCGGGATGCTGCAGATCCCCAGCCCGGACCCCGAGTTCGACCGCCGCTGGGTGCTGCTCGCCGCCGAGGACGGCCCGCAGGTCCGCCGGATCGCCGAGGACCCCGTCGTCCGGCAGTCGCTGCTGGGCACCGACGACGGCGACGAGGTCTGGTCGGCGGCCGGCTTCGTCGCCGCCATCCGGCCCGACGCCAACCGGCCGCAGCTGATCGAGCACCACGCCCGGCTGCTGGCCGCCGTGGTCGGCGCCCTCGCCGCCGCGGCCTGAGCGGCACCACCGCGATGACCTCGGGCGGGCCGGCGACGGAGGAGCCCGCGCCGTCCGCCGGGCTGCGCCAGCTGCTGCCGCTGCTGCGCCCGCACCGCCGAGCGCTGGGGGCGGCCGCGGTGCTCTCGCTGTTCTCGGCCGCGGCCGCGCTGGCCCAGCCGGCGCTGGTGGGGCAGGTGATCGGCGCGGTCGGCTCCGGCGGTGCGGTGCTGCCCGGGGTGGTCGCGCTGGTCGTCGTCCTCGTGCTGGCCGCCGTGCTCGGGGCCGGGCAGCAGTACCTGCTGCAGCGCACCGCCGAGGGCGTCGTCCTCAGCACCCGGCGGCTGCTCGTCGACCGGCTGCTCCGGCTGCCGATCGCCGAGTACGACCGGCGCCGGACCGGCGACCTCATGTCGCGCGTGGGCTCGGACACCACGCTGCTGCGCGCCGCGGTCACCAGCGGTGTGGTGGAGATCGTCGGGTCGGTGGTCGTCGGCGTCGGCGCGCTGGTGGCGATGGCCCTGGTCGACGTCTGGCTGCTGCTGGTCACCGTCCTGGCGGTCAGCGTCGGGGTGACCACCGCCGTGCTGGCCTCCCGCCGGGTCCGGGAGCTGTCCCGGCAGGCGCAGGAGCAGGTCGGCGCGATGAGCGCAGCGGTGGAGCGCGCGCTGTCGGCGGTGCGCACCATCCGGGCGAGCGGGGCCACCGCCCGGGAGGTGGCCACGGTGGGCACCAGCGCCGAGCGGGCGTTCACCGCCGGGGTGCAGGTCGCCCGGCTGGAGGCGCTGGTCTCACCGGCCGGCTCGATCGCCGTCCAGGGCGCGTTCCTGGCGGTGCTGGGGCTGGGCGGCTACCGGGTGGCGACCGGCTCGATCGCCGTCGCCGACCTGGTCGCCTTCATCCTCTACCTGTTCCTCCTGGTCATGCCGCTGGGACAGCTGATCGGCTCCTACACCCAGCTGCAGACCGGTCTGGGCGCGCTCGCCCGGGTGCAGGAGGTGCTCGCGCTGGAACCCGAGCACGACGAGGAGCCGGAGCGACCGGCAGCCGGCCGGTCGCCGGTGTTGCTCCACACCCCGACCGGCGCGGACCCCGTGCCGCTGCTCCAGCTGGACGGCGTGGGCTTCGGCTACCCGGACGGCACGGCGGTGCTGGACGACGTCTCCTTCACCGTGCCGGCCGGCAGCCGGGTGGCCCTCGTCGGGCCGTCGGGCGCGGGCAAGTCCACGGTGCTGGCGCTGGTCGAGGGCTTCTACCCGCTGTCGGCCGGGACGGTCCGGTGGGCCGGCACCGACGTGCGCGAGCTGCCCCGCGCCGCGCTCCGGGCCCGGATGGGCTACGTCGAGCAGGAGGCGCCGGTGCTGGCCGGGACGGTGCGGGAGAACCTGCTGCTCGCCGCGCCGGACGCCGGGGAGGAGCAGCTGTGGCAGGCGCTGGCCGACGTGGGCCTCACCGGCGTCGTGCAGCGCTCCGCCCGGGGACTGGACGTCTCCGTCGGGGACGACGGGGTGCTGCTGTCCGGTGGTGAGCGCCAGCGGCTGGCGATCGCCCGGTCCCTGCTGGCCCGGCCGGCACTGCTGCTGCTCGACGAGCCGACGGCCAGCCTCGACGCCCGCAACGAGGGCCTGCTGCGCGACACCCTCGCCGCCGCGGCGGCCGACCGGGCGCTGCTGGTCGTGGCCCACCGGCTGTCGACGGTGATCGACAGCGACCAGATCGTCGTCCTGGACGCCGGCCGGGTGGTGGCGGTCGGCACGCACGCCGAGCTGGTCGACACCAGCCCGCTCTACCGCGAGCTGGCCACCGCCCAGTTGTTGGTCCAGTAGCCGCGTTCCACGTGGAACGTCGGCACCAGTCGCCGCAGGACGGCGTGTCGACCTGGGGGGCAACACAGGTGGTGGCTGGTGAGTCGGGAGAGGCTCTGGCGCCACGTCAGGCCGTGGACGGCCGGTCTGGGGTGTACCCACCCGGTACTCTGGAGAGGACACACCCCCAGCAGCCCGCTGAGAGCCGTCCTGCGCGCCTCGACATCGTCGTCGACGTGGCGCCGCGGCCGCGAGGTTGCGCAAGAGAAGGGCCCCACGTGGTCGCTCAGCCGCAGACCGAGAACGCCTACTCCGGCAGCTCCATCACCGTCCTGGAGGGGCTGGACGCGGTCCGCAAGCGCCCCGGCATGTACATCGGCTCGACCGGTGAGCGGGGCCTGCACCACATGGTGTGGGAGGTGGTGGACAACGCCGTCGACGAGGCGCTGGCCGGCTACTGCGACACCGTCCGGGTGACCCTGCTCGCCGACGGTGGCGTCAAGGTCGAGGACAACGGCCGTGGCATCCCGGTCGACATGCACCCGGTGGAGAAGCGGCCCACGGTCGAGGTCGTCATGACCATCCTGCACGCGGGCGGCAAGTTCGACGGCAAGAGCTACGGCGTCTCCGGCGGCCTGCACGGCGTCGGCGTGACCGTGGTCAACGCGCTGTCCCACGCGCTGGACGTGCGCATCTGGCGCAACGGGACCGAGTGGACCCAGCACTACGACGTGGCCAAGCCCGGCGCGCTGACCGAGGTCGGCCCGACGGACAAGCGGGGCACGGCCATCACGTTCTGGGCCGACCCGACGATCTTCGAGACGACGGTCTACTCCTTCGACACGATCAACCGCCGGCTCCAGGAGATGGCCTTCCTCAACAAGGGCCTGACCATGGTGCTGCGCGACGAGCGCCCCGGGCACAGCAAGGCCGAGACCGGCGCCGGCGACGAGGCCTCGCTGGCCGAGGCCGCGCCGACGGTCGGTGCGGAGGACAAGGCCTTCGAGCCCACCGAGGTCACCTACCGCTACGACGGCGGCCTGGTCGACTACGTGACCTACATCAACCGCCGCAAGACCGCGATCCACCGCTCGGTCATCGGCTTCTCCGCCGACGGCGTGGGCAAGAACGACACCGCGATGTCGGTGGACGTCGCCATGCAGTGGTCCGACGCCTACTCCGAGTCGGTGCACACCTTCGCGAACATCATCAACACCCACGAGGGCGGCACCCACGAGGAGGGCTTCCGAGCGGCGCTGACCTCGATCGTGAACAAGTACGCGATCGAGAAGAAGCTGCTCAAGGAGAAGGACGACAAGCTCACCGGTGACGACATCCGGGAGGGCCTGGCCGCGATCGTCTCGGTGAAGCTCGGCGACCCGCAGTTCGAGGGCCAGACCAAGACCAAGCTCGGCAACACCGAGGTCAAGGGCTTCGTGCAGAAGGTCTGCAACGACCAGATCGGGCACTGGTTCGAGGCCAATCCGGCCGAGGCGAAGACGATCATCACCAAGGCCACCTCGGCGGCCCGGGCCCGCCGCGCGGCGCAGGACGCCCGCAAGCTCGCCCGCAAGAGCCTGCTCACGGTCAGTGGCCTGCCGGGCAAGCTGGCGGACTGCCGCTCGACCGACCCGCGGAACTCCGAGGTCTACATCGTCGAGGGCGACTCGGCCGGTGGGTCGGCGAAGTCCGGCCGCGACTCGATGTACCAGGCGATCCTGCCCATCCGCGGCAAGATCATCAACGTCGAGAAGGCGCGCATCGACCGGGTGCTGAAGAACACCGAGGTCCAGTCGATGATCACCGCCTTCGGCACCGGCATCCACGACGAGTTCGACCTGTCGAAGCTGCGCTATCACAAGATCATCCTGATGGCCGACGCCGACGTTGACGGCCAGCACATCACCACGCTGCTGCTTACCCTGCTGTTCCGCTTCATGCGGCCGCTGGTCGAGGCCGGCCACGTCTACCTGGCGCAGCCGCCGCTGTACAAGATCAAGTGGGGCAACAAGCACGCCGACGACTACGTCTACACCGATCGGGAGCGGGACGAGCTGCTCAAGAGCCGCGCTGCCGAGGGCCGCAAGCTCCCCAAGGACGACGCGATCCAGCGGTTCAAGGGCCTCGGTGAGATGGACGCCAAGGAGCTGTGGGAGACCACGATGAACCCGGAGAGCCGGATCCTGCGCCAGGTCACCCTCGATGACGCCGCCGCCGCGGACGAGCTGTTCAGCGTGCTGATGGGCGAGGACGTCGTCGCCCGCCGCAGCTTCATCACCCGCAACGCCAAGGACGTCCGCTTCCTCGACGTCTGACGAAGGACCCCGTCCTCCTCACCCCTCGCAAGCTCGGGGCGAGCCTCTGGACGGGGCCGACGCTGGGTCCCTGCGAGGGGGCCATCGGGCTGCGGCCTGTAATGCGCATTCATCCACCGCTGTGTATCGACTTGTGGAGAACCAGACGTGACAGAGACACCCAGCCGCGACCGCGTCGAGCCGGTCGACCTCCAGCAGGAGATGCAGCGCAGCTACATCGACTACGCGATGTCGGTCATCGTCGGCCGCGCACTGCCCGACGTGCGGGACGGCCTCAAGCCGGTGCACCGCCGCGTGCTGTACGCGATGTTCGACCAGGGGTTCCGGCCCGACCGGGCGACCGTCAAGTGCGCCCGCGTGGTCGGCGAGGTGATGGGCAACTACCACCCGCACGGTGACTCGTCGATCTACGACGCCCTCGTGCGGCTGGCCCAGCCCTGGTCGATGCGCTACCCGCTGATCGACGGCCAGGGGAACTTCGGCTCGCCGGGCAACGACCCGGCCGCGGCCATGCGGTACACCGAGGCCCGGCTCACCCCGCTGGCCATGGAGATGCTCCGGGACATCGACGAGGAGACCGTCGACTTCCAGCCCAACTACGACGGCAAGAACCTGGAGCCCCTGGTCCTGCCCGGGCGGATCCCCAACCTGCTGGTCAACGGCTCGGCCGGCATCGCCGTCGGCATGGCCACCAACATGCCGCCGCACAACCTGCGCGAGGTCGCTGCCGCGGTCTTCTGGGTGCTCGAGCACCCCGAGGCCGAGGCGGAGGAGGCGCTGACCGCGTGCATGGAGCGGGTCAAGGGCCCGGACTTCCCGACCCACGGTCTGATCGTCGGCCGCGAGGGCATCGAGGACGCCTACCGCACCGGCCGCGGCTCGGTGCGGATGCGCGCCGTCGTCACCGTCGAGGAGGACAGCCGGGGCCGGGTGCAGCTCGTGGTCACCGAGCTGCCCTACCAGGTGAACCCGGACAACCTGGCCGAGTCGATCGCCGAGGGCGTCCGCGACGGCCGGCTGCAGGGCATCTCCGAGATCGCCGACGAGTCCAGCGACCGGGTCGGTCGCCGGCTGGTCATCACGCTGCGCCGCGACGCCGTCGCCAAGGTCGTGCTGAACAACCTCTACAAGCACACCCAGCTGCAGACCACCTTCGGCTGCAACATGCTCTCCATCGTCGACGGCGTGCCCCGCACCCTGCGGCTGGACGAGCTCATCCGGCTGTGGGTGACCCACCAGATCGAGGTCATCGTCCGGCGGACCCGGTACCGGCTGCGCAAGGCCGAGGAGCGGGCACACATCCTGCGCGGCTACGCCAAGGCGCTGGACCACCTGGACGAGGTCATCGCCCTCATCCGCCGCAGCGAGTCGGCCGAGGCCGCCCGCAGCGGGCTGATGGAGCTGCTGGACGTCGACGAGATCCAGGCCGTCGCGATCCTGGACCTGCAGCTGCGCCGGCTCGCCGCCCTGGAGCGGCAGCGGATCCTGGACGAGCTGGCCGAGATCGAGGCCCGCATCGCCGAGCTGCAGGCGATCCTGGACTCCCCCGAGCGGCAGCGGCAGATCGTCCACGACGAGCTCGCCGAGATCGTGGAGAAGTACGGCGACGACCGGCGCACCCAGTTCGTGGCCAACGACGGTGACGTCTCCATGGAAGACCTCATCGCCGAGGAGCAGGTGGTCGTCACGATCACCCGCACCGGCTACGCCAAGCGCACCAAGGCCGACCTGTACCGCTCGCAGCGGCGCGGCGGCAAGGGCGTCATGGGCGCCCAGCTCAAGCAGGACGACCTGGTCCAGCAGTTCTTCGTGGGGTCGACCCACGACTGGATCCTGTTCTTCACGAACAAGGGCCGGGTCTACCGGGCCAAGGCCTACGAGCTGCCCGAGGCGGCCCGTACCGCCCGTGGCGCGCACGTGGCCAACATCCTGGCCTTCCAGCCGGACGAGAAGATCGCCCAGGTCATCCAGATCAAGGACTACACGGTCGCCCCGTACCTGGTGCTGGCCACCGCCCGTGGTCAGGTGAAGAAGACCCGGCTGACCGACTTCGACTCCCCCCGCTCCGGCGGCGTCATCGCGATCAACCTGCGCGACAACGACGAGCTGGTCGGTGCGGCGATGATCAGCCCGGACCAGAACCTGCTGCTGGTCACCCGCAAGGCGATGTCGATCTGCTTCAAGGCCAACGACGAGCAGCTGCGCCCCATGGGCCGGGCCACCGAGGGTGTGCGCGGCATCTCGCTGGCGCCGGACGACACGCTGCTGTCGATGATCGTCGTCCAGGAGGGCGTCGACGTCCTCGTGGCCACCGAGGGCGGCTACGCCAAGCGCACCGGGATCGAGCACTACCCGGAGCAGGGCCGGGGCGGCAAGGGCGTGCTCACCGCCGACCCCAAGGCCCGCAAGGGCGCCCTGGTGGGTGCGCTGGCCGTGGTGCTCGGCGACGAGCTGTACGCCATCACCTCCGGCGGCGGGGTCATCCGTACGCCGGTGAACGGGGTCCGGCACACCCGGGACCGGGCGACCATGGGTGTCAAGCTCATGAACTTGCCGGAGGATGTCTCCATCGTGGCTATCGCGCGTACGACGGACAACGACGAACCCGACGCCTAGGGTGGGGCGGATGCCAGACCGGTGTTGCGGACGACGACGTCCGCGCCCCGGGCTGTGCGACGACCACCGCAGTGACCGGCCCACCGCCCTCTGCACCATGGCGGACCCGGTGGGTGCACCGACGCGGCGAGGGCCGCAGGGCGACAGGAGACTGGGATGAGCGACCGGGCACGCAGTTCGGTGCGTACCGACTCCCGTGAGGGGGACGGCACCGCCGACGCGGTACCGGAGGGCGCCCCCCCGGTCGCCGACCGGCCCCAGTCGGCCGGTGCGGCCACCGCGCCCTCGACGGAGGACGGCGGCCAGCCGTCGTCCGGCTCGCCGGCCGCGCCGGCTGCAGCTGGCCCGGCGAAGGCGGCTGCCCCCGCGAAGGCCGCTGACGGCGGTCCGGCGGGTGGTGGTGCGTCCTCGGCCGGCGGCGCAGCCAGGGCTGCGACGACCGGTCGCTCGGCCGGTGCGTCCCCGGCGAGCAAGCCCTCGGTGGCCGGCACCCCGCCGGTGGAAGCGTCCTCCCCGGCCAGTGGCCCGGGTCGGGGCGGTGCTGCCGGTGCCGGCACGCCGTCCGCTCCGGCGAACCGGCCGGCGGGCGCCGCACCGCGCAGCGGAGTGCCGGCGGCCGGCTCGGTCCCGGTCGACTCGACCCAGGCGGTCGGCCTGCCCCCGGCGGCTGCGCGCCCGATCGACCCGGCGGCCCGACCCGACCCCGCGCGCCCCTCGGCCAGGCCGGCGGCCCGGCCGGCCGGCCAGGGCGCCGGTCGGGCCCCCTCCGGCAAGGCGCGCGGCGCCGTCAACCGAGGCCCGCGCCGGGCGCGGCTGCAGCTGCGCCACATCGACACCTGGTCGGCGCTGAAGATCTCGCTCGTCCTCTCGATCGCGCTGTTCTTCGTGTGGATGGTCGCGGTCGGCATCCTGTACGGGGTGCTCAGCAGCCTGGGCGTCTTCGACACGGTCAACGACCTGATCGGGCAGCTGGCCACCACCACCGACGCCACGGACGGGGGCGGTGAGGTGATCACCGCCGGCGTCGTCTTCGGTGGCGCCGCGGTGATCGGGGCGATCAACATCGTGCTGCTCACGGCGCTGTGCACCGTCGGGACGTTCGTCTACAACCTCTGCTCCGACCTGGTCGGCGGCCTCGAGGTCACCCTCGCCGAGCGCGACTGAGCGAGCCGCACCCGCTGAGGCCCCCCGCGTCGGGGGGCCTCAGCCGGGCAGGTAAGCTGTTCACCGGTCCACGGGCCTGTAGCTCAGACGGTTAGAGCGCATCCCTGATAAGGATGAGGCCGGAGGTTCAAGTCCTCCCAGGCCCACCCGTGCACCGACGGCGGGCGACGGCGATCTCCACGGGGATCACGGTCGCCCGTCGTTGGGTCCCGGCAGCGGTCACCGGCACCGCGGTGGCCCACACCGTTCGAGGAGGTCCCGCGTGCTGAAGAAGCTGGCGATGGCAGCGCTCGCGGCCAGTGCCCTGGCGGCCGTGCGCAAGCGCAGCTCCGGCAAGGGCGAGGCCGACCTGTGGGCGGAGGCGACCCGCGGTCCGGGCTCGGTCAGCACGCCCGGCGCCTGATCCCGGGACTGCGGTCGACCGACCACCGCAGTCCCCCGGGGACAGCGTGGAAATGCCCTTCGGGGACAGCGTAGAAATGCCCTCCGGGGACGTAGCTCAATTGGCAGAGCACCGCCTTTGCAAGGCGGGGGTTAGGGGTTCGATTCCCCTCGTCTCCACTCCGGCCCCTCGAGGGCCCTCGCCGACCGCCGGGCACAGCCCGGACGCACCGGGCGCCCAGCAGCCTCCCGGTCAGCAGTGGGAGAGTGGTCGTCGTGACTGAACAG
Organism: Modestobacter sp. VKM Ac-2979; assembly: GCF_026967995.1. Lineage (NCBI taxonomy): Bacteria > Bacillati > Actinomycetota > Actinomycetes > Geodermatophilales > Geodermatophilaceae > Modestobacter > Modestobacter sp. VKM Ac-2979. The sequence goes on along the minus strand of NZ_JAPVBO010000002.1, from coordinate 203,779 downwards.
ACCTCCGCCGCACGGCGCGCCGTCCTGCACACCAACCACGGCGACATCACCGTCGACCTGTTCCCCGACCACGCCCCCAAGACGGTCGCGAACTTCACCGAGCTCGCCGAGGGCAGCCGCGAGTGGATCGACCCGCGTACCCGCGAGAAGACCACCGACAAGCTCTACGACGGCACGGTGTTCCACCGCGTCATCCAGGGCTTCATGATCCAGGGTGGCGACCCGCTGGGTCAGGGCACCGGTGGCCCCGGCTACCGCTTCGGCGACGAGTTCCACCCCGACCTGTCGTTCAACCGCCCCTACCTGCTGGCCATGGCCAACGCGGGCCCCGGCACGAACGGCTCCCAGTTCTTCATCACCGTCACCAACACCCCGCACCTGAACAACAAGCACACGATCTTCGGTGAGGTGGTCGACGACGCCAGCCGCCAGGTCGTCGACGCGATCGCCACCGCCCCGACCGCCCGCGGCGACCGCCCGGTCGAGGACATCGTGATCACCTCCGTCGAGGTGCAGCGCAGCTGAGCACCCCTGAGGGCAGCGGGGGCGCCGGCGCGGAGCCGCAGCCGGCGCCCCCTGCCACCTGCTACCGGCACCCGGACCGGCCCACCGGGGTCCGCTGCGTCCGCTGCAGCCGGCCCATCTGCCCGGAGTGCATGAACCCGGCCGCGGTCGGCTTCCAGTGCCCGGACGACGTGCGGGCCGGCAACGCCACCGTCCGTCGTCCCAAGCGCACCACCGGGCTGCGCAGCCAAGTCCGGCGGTGGGGGCCGGTCACCCTCTCCCTCATCACGCTGAACCTGCTGGTCGCCCTCGCGACCGCCGGCTCGGCGATCAGCGTCGGCGTCAACCCGCTGCGCAGCTTCCGCTCACCACTGCAGGACGACTTCGCGATCGTCCCCTACCTGGTCGACGTCGGTGAGTGGTGGCGGGTGGTCACGAGCGCCTTCACCCACGTCGGGCCGGTGCACCTGGCGCTGAACATGCTCGCCCTGCTGCTGTTCGGCTCCGAGCTCGAACGGATGCTGGGCCGGGGCCGCTTCCTGACCGTCTACCTGGTCTCCGCGCTGGGCGGCGTGGCCGCCCTGCAGCTGTTCGGCGACTACCTCGGTGCGGTGGTCGGCGCCTCGGCGGCGATCTACGGCCTGCTGGGCGCCTTCGGCGTGGTCCTGCTGAAGCAGAAGCAGGACGTCCGCGGGCTCCTCACCCTGCTGGTGATCAACCTGGCGATCAGCTTCCTGCCCGGGGTGTCCCTGCTCGGGCACCTCGGCGGGCTCGTCGTCGGGGCACTGACGGCCGGCATCCTCGTCCTGGGCGGCCGCCGGCGGCCGGTCGTCGTCGGCGGGGTCGCCGCCCTCGTGGTCGTGCTGCTGGTGCTGGTGTTCGGCGGGCTGCGCTAGCGCCCTGCGCCGGCGGCGTGCAGGGCCCGGGCGACCGCCTCCGGGTCCTGCCCCAGCTCCCGGCGGCCCAGCACGACCAGGACGGCCTCGTCCGTACCGTCCTCCAGCTCCAGCGTGCGGGCGCGCAACCCCCACCGTCGTGACGTCCGCACCCGGGCGCGCAGCGCGGGCCAGGCGATCGTCGTCCCGCCGCTGAGCGCCCGCACGGTCACCCCGTGCTCGTCGGCACGCAGCCGGGGGCGCAGCAGCAGGTCGCGGGCGGCCAGGCCCAGCAGCAGGACGGCGCCGCCACCGACGAGGAACCGCCCGACCGGGTCGACCAGCAGGGTGGCCAGCGCGAGGGCCACGCCGGCGGCGGCCATCGCCACCGCCTCGCCGATCCGTGGCGACCAGTGCACGGGGCCAGCTTGTCAGCACCGCCCGCGGGCCGGTGCGCGGCGCCTAGCATCGAGCAACCGGACGTCTGAGACGTCACCGTCTGCGATGAGGAGTGGTCCATGCGCGATGCCGTCATCTGTGCCGCCGTCCGCACACCGGTGGGGAAGCGGCGCGGCGGGCTGTCCGGCGTGCACGCCGCCGACCTGTCCGCCACCGTTCTGCAGGCCCTGGTGGAGCGCACCGGCCTCGACCCCGCCGTCGTCGACGACGTCTTCTGGGGCTGCGTGAGCCAGGTCGGCGAGCAGACCAGCAACATCGGCCGGGTCGCGGCACTGGCGGCCGGCTGGCCGGAGACGGTGCCCGGCACGACCATCGACCGGCAGTGCGGCTCCTCGCAGCAGGCGGTCGCCTTCGCCGCCGCCACCGTCATCAGCGGTCAGGCGGACGTCGTGGTCGCTGGTGGGGTGGAGTCGATGAGCCGGGTGCCGATGGGCTCCTCGGCCGGTGACGGGTCGGCCGGCCGGCCGCTGGGGCCGCAGTACCTGGCCCGCTACGGCGGGGTCGCGCCCAACCAAGGGGTCGGCGCGGAGATGATCGCGGCGCGGTGGGGCCTGTCCCGGGCCGAGCTCGACGAGTTCGCGCTGGCCTCGCACGAGCGGGCCGCCAAGGCCCAGGCCGACGGGGCCTTCGAGGCGCAGCTCGTCCCGGTCCACACCCCCGAGGGCGCGGTGGTGACCGCCGACGAGGGGATCCGCACCGGCGGCACGCTCGAGGCGCTCGGAGCGCTCACGACCCCCTTCCAGGCCGACGGCGTGATCAGCGCCGGCAACGCCAGCCAGATCTCCGACGGGTCGGCCGCGCTCCTGGTCACCACCTCCGAACGAGCCCGCGAGCTGGGGCTCACCCCCGTGGTCCGGGTGCACACGACGGTCGTCGCCGGTGACGACCCGGTGATCATGCTGACCGCACCCATCCCGGCCACCCGCAAGGTGCTCGACCGCTCCGGGCTGGCGCTGGCCGACATCGGGGTCTTCGAGGTGAACGAGGCGTTCGCCCCGGTGCCGCTCGCCTGGCGCCGGGAGATCGGCGCCGCCGCCGAGGCGGTCAACCCCCTGGGTGGCGCGATCGCGCTCGGGCACCCCCTGGGCGCCTCGGGCGCACGCATCATGACCACGCTGGTCCACCACATGCAGGCCACCGGCACCCGGTACGGGCTGCAGACGATGTGCGAGGGCGGTGGCATGGCCAACGCCACGATCCTGGAGCTCCTCGACCGCTGACCGACCCGGTGCCCGCCGTCCACAGCCCCCGTCCACGCGGACGGGGGCTGTGGGCGTTCCGGGACAGTCCGCCGGGGTGGGGATGTCGACAACTCGTCCGGACACGCGCGGGAACGGCCCGTCACGCTGCTGGTTTGCGCTTCGGTGAGCCGGGTAGTAAGCGCCCGACCGCCTCCGGGCGAGCGACTCGAGCGAGCAGTTTTCCCACAGGTGTGTACACAGCTGGGGACGGAGTTCCACGGGTGTAGTTACCCCTGTGCCGTTTTCGTCCCAGTGGTCACATCGCAGGCATTCCCGCAGGTCAGCCGGGGGAGCTGCGGTCCGGAGAACCCACAGATCGTGGACAACCCGGTGGATGGCGGAGCACCCCGCCTGTGGACGGCGCGACCCGCTGTGCACAGACGATCTTCCGGCGAGCCCCTGACCTGCACGTTGACCGTTTGTCGACCCAGCGAGCCGGTCACGGCTCGCTGTGCACTGGTCACCGAGCGGAGTACCGACCGGTCAGCGTCGCCCGGGCGGACAGGGCGCACACGACGAAGGCCCCCGTCCCGGAGGGACGAGGGCCTGTCGGTCGAGCCGTGCGCGGGCGTCAGCGCCAGCGCATCGACATGATTAACCCGGCGACCATGGCGCCGAAGCCGATGGCGAAGTTCCACGGGCCCAACGTCGTCATGAGCGGGATCCGGTCGCCTGCCACGTAGTAGACGACGATCCACAGCAGGCCGAGCAGCATCAGCGCGACCATCACCGGGGCGTACCACCGCGGGCTCGGCTGGGCGGCCTGGGCCCGGGCCGCGCTCGCGGGCAGCACGCCCTCCGGCGGCGTGTAGACCGACTTCTTGCGCACCTTCGACTTCGGCACCTGGCGGACTCCCTCCCGGGCCGGTGGCCTGACGCCCCGGCGTGAACGCCCACCAGCCTAAGCTGAGAGGGCCAGCAGTCCCGCCCCGTCGCGCGGCGGCGTCACCCCTGTTCGCCCCTCCGGGGGTGGGCGGCGACACCAGGAGGTGTGCATGACCCGCATCGGGCGCCCCCGCCGGTTCGACCCGTGGGTCGGGCTCGTGCCCGTCGTCGCCCTGGCCGCCGGTCTGCTGTTCGCCACCTCCAGCACGACCGCACAGGGCACCGACCTGCGGGGCGGGGAGGTCACCGAGCTGTCCGCGCTGATCGAGGAGCGTGACTCCACCGTCGCCGGTCAGCAGGCCGAGCTGGCCGCCCTGCAGGAGCAGGTGCAGGCGCTCACCGACCTGGCGGCCTCGCGGAACGGGGAGGTCGCCGCCGTGCAGCAGGGGGCCGCCCCCGGGGTCAGCTCCGCCGGGCTCGCGGAGATCACCGGGCCGGGCCTGGCCATCGAGCTGGACGACGCCCCGCGCCCGTCCGCCGGCACCACGCCGACCGAGGGCAACCCGGACAACCTGGTGATCCACCAGTCCGATGTCCAGGGGGTGGTGAACGCGCTGTGGGCCGCCGGTGCCGACGGCGTGGCCATCATGGGTCAGCGGCTGATCTCCACCAGCGCCGTCATCTGCGTCGGGCCCACCCTGCTGCTGCACGGCCGTACGTACTCACCGCCGTACGTGATCACCGCCGTCGGGGACGCCGACGAGATGCGGGACGAGCTCGCCGCCTCCCCGGGGGTGCAGGTCTTCCAGGAGGCGGCCGACGACTACGGGCTGACCTTCGACGTCGAGGAGCAGGACCACCTGACCCTGTCGGCCTATGACGGCGCCCTGGACATGCAGTACGCCAGGGTCGGCTGAGCCGTCCTGCGCCCGGCCGTCCCGAACATGGTGACGGCGCACTCCTCCGTGTACACCTGAGCCCGTGGGGGCCCATCCGGGCCGCCCGACACCGCCCTCTGGAGATCGAGCCCCTCGTGTCCCGCACCGACGTGAGTGTCCAGCGATGAGCCTGCCCGCCGTCCGGCCGGTGCTCGTCGTCGACAACTTCGACAGCTTCGTCTACAACCTCGTCCAGTACCTGGGCCAGCTCGGGGTGCCCAGCCTGGTGCGCCGCAACGACGCGGTGACCGTCGACGAGCTCGCCGACCTGGACCTCGCCGGGGTGCTGCTCTCCCCCGGCCCCGGCACGCCGGTCGATGCCGGCGTGACCGTGCCGATGGTGCGGGCCGCCGCCGATGCCGGGCTGCCGGTCCTCGGGGTCTGCCTGGGGCACCAGGCGATCGCCGAGGCCTTCGGTGGCGTGGTGGGCCGGGCGCCCGAGCTGCTGCACGGCAAGACCAGCCAGGTCGTGCACGAGGGTGTGGGCGTGCTGGCCGGGCTGGACAGCCCGTTCACCGCCACCCGGTACCACTCGCTCGCGGTGGAGTCCGACAGCGTCCCGGCCGAGCTGGAGGTCACCGGCCGCACGCCGTCGGGCATCGTGATGGCGCTGCGGCACCGGGAGCTGCCCATCGAGGGGGTGCAGTTCCACCCCGAGTCGGTGCTCACCGAGGGCGGGCACCGGCTGCTGGCGAACTGGTTGTCCAGCTGTGGGCTGGCACCGGACCCCGCCCGCGTCGAGGCGGCGGCAGCCACTGCCCGCCGGCTCACCACCGTCACGATCTGAGCTGGCCACCCCGCGGGTGGCCCGTGCTCAGCCGTTGGGCTGCGCCGGTGGGGTGGGCTCCGTCGTCGGCGGAGCCGCCGGGGTGGTCGGGGTGGGCGTCGGCGTGGGGGTCGGGGTCGGGGTCGGCTCCGCAGGCGTCGGGACGGCGATCAGCAGCGTCACCGTCTCGCCGGCCGACACGGAGGCCCGCGGCCCCGGGTCGGTGTCGACGACGGTGCCCGGCGTGGCGTCGTCCCGCTCGACGTTGTTCGGCACGATGACGCCGTTGTCGAGCCCCGCGTCCACGAGGGCCTCACGGGCGGCGGGCTCGGTGAGCCCGCGCACGTCCGGCAGGGTGATCGAGCCGGTCGAGATGCTCAGCCGGAAGGACACGTCCGGGGCGGCCTGGCTGCCCGGCGCAGGGTCGAGGGCCACGACGGTGCCGGCGGGCTGCAGGCTGGGGACCTGGTCGGTGCTGGTGCTCCCGGTGAAGCCGGCGCCCTCCAGCCGGTCGATCGCCTCGTCCTGGTCGTCGCCCAGCACGTCGGGCACGGCGATGGTGTTGGGGCCGCCGCCGACGACCAGGTCCACCGGCTCCTCCGGGTCCAGCGGGGTGCCCGCGGCCGGGTTCGAGCTGATCACGGTGTCCTCTTGGGCCTGGGTGCTGGGCTCGCGGCTGACCGTGCCGACCTGCAGGCCCGCGGCCAGGATCTCGGCCTCGGCGTCGGCCTGCGGGTCACCGACCAGGTCCGGCACGGCGACCTGCTCGACCACGGGGGCCTCGGGCTCGTCGGGATTCGAGGTCAGGGCCACCGCCAGGCCGATGCCGGCGGCGATCAGGACGAGGACGGCGACGACGATGGCGATGATCCGGTTGCGCCGGCGCTTGTCGTCGGTCTGCCCGTCGTCCCACTCGTCGTTGCCGTACCCGCCGGGGGTCACGCCGATGATCGTGGTCTTCTCGGCGTCGCTCATCACCGGCGTCGCCTCGACCCGTTGGCCGGCGACGGCGCGCAGCAGGTCCGCGCGCATGTCGGCGGCGGACTGGTAGCGGTTCGCCGGGTTCTTGCTCATCGCCTTGAGCAGGATGGCGTCGAGCTCCGGGGTGATCTCCGGGTTGATCGACGACGGCGTCCGGGGGTCTTCCCGCACGTGCTGGTAGGCGACGGCGACGGGGGAGTCGCCGGTGAAGGGCGGGGTGCCGGTGACCAGCTCGTAGAGCAGGCAGCCGGCGGAGTAGACGTCGGAGCGGGCGTCGACGCCCTCGCCGCGGGCCTGCTCCGGGGAGAGGTACTGGGCGGTGCCGATCACGGCGGCCGTCGACGTCATCGTCGCGGCGGAGTCGGAGACCGCCCGGGCGATGCCGAAGTCCATCACCTTCACGGTGCCCTGCGGCGTGATCATGACGTTGCCGGGCTTCACGTCCCGGTGCACGATGCCGTTCCGGTGGCTGAAGTCCAGCGCCGCGCAGATGTCGGCGGTGAGCGACATGGCCCGCTCGGGGGGGAGGCGCCGCTCGCGGCGCAGGACGTCGCGCAAGGTGTCGCCCTCGACGTACTCCATGACGATGTAGGGGGTCGCGCCGGTGGCGGTGCGGTCCTCCCCCGTGTCGTAGACCGCGACGATCGCCGGGTGGTTCAGCGACGCGCTGGCCTGAGCCTCGCGGCGGAACCGGACCTGGGACGACGGGTCGCGGGCGAGGTCCTGGCGCAGCACCTTGACCGCGACCTCCCGGCCCAGCCGGAGGTCGCGTCCCCGGTGCACCTCCGCCATGCCACCGCGGCCGAGCACCCCGCCGATCTCGTAGCGCTCGCCGAGCACCTGGGGGGTGGTCATCGGTGGTCCTCTCGGGTGGTGCGGTGCGGCGGTCGCGGCTCCGGGGTGGCTGGACCGGGGAGCGGTACGCCGTCGCGGAGCCTAATCGCTGGCGGGCTCGCGGCAGGCACGACGCGAGCGCCGGGGGACGCGTGTGTCACTGGTTGCCTACGGTGCTGGCCGACCCCAACGCGTCCTCCTGGACGGCCGTGGTGGTCGGGGCCTCCGCCGGCGGCGTTGTCGAGGTGGTGGGGGCTGCGGGGGGTGGGGCCGACGACGTGGGCGGGTTCGTGTTCGTCGGGCTGCTCCGCGTGACCGTCGCGGTCACCGTGGCGGTCGTCGGGGGGGTGGGCCTGCCGCCGTCCTCGCCCTCGTCCCCGTCGTCGGGTGCGGGTGCCGCCGGCGTCGGGGCACTGCTCTGCTCGACGTCCTCGTCGTCCTCGGGGGCGTAGGCCTGGGCGGCCACGGCCAGCGTGATCGTCGCCCCCTCCGCCAGGGGACCGCGCGCGGGGTCGGCGGTCACGACGGCGTTCTCGGCCAGCGCGATCTGGGCCTCCTCCAGCTCCTCCGCGGTGGCGTCCTCCTGCTGCACCGTGAAGCCCTGGCCCACGAGTTGGGCCCTGACGAGGTCGGCGTCGTCCCCGACGTAGTCGGCCACGTCGAACGCGATGGCGCCGGAGGCACTGGTGGACGCCGATGCGGATGCCGAGGGCGAGCCGGCGCCACCCGGCGCCGCCGAGTCGTCCTGCTCGCCGTTCCCGGACATGACGAGGAACACCCCGGCGGCAACCAGCCCGACGAGGGCCAGGGCCGCAGCGGCCCACAGCAGCCGGGTGCGCCGCTGGTCCTGCGGGTCGGCCTCGTCGCCGGTCCAGCTGCTCGCCCCGTCGCCGTCGACCGGGGGGCCGTGCAGCGGGGGCATGGTGCGGGGCGCGGTCGAGGGGTTCACGGTGGTGCCCGGGCCGGTCGCCGGCAACATCGTGGTCGCCGTGCCGTCGTCCCCGACCACCTGGGTCATGGCGGTGGCGGCCGGCACGGGGCCACCGGCCGCCACCTGCCGCACCGCGGCGGCGAAGGCCGCGCCGTCGGGGAAGCGGGCCGCGGGGTCCTTGGCCAGGGCGCGCTCGATCAGCGCCCGCACCTGCCACGGCACGTCCGCGGGCATCGGGGGTGGGGGCCGGTTGATCTGCGCCAGCGCGATCGCCACCTGCGACTCGCCGTCGAAGGGACGCACTCCCGCGATGCACTCGTACCCGAGCACGCCGAGCGAGTAGACGTCGGAGGCGGCGGTCACCACGTGCCCCTGGGCCTGCTCGGGGGAGAGGTACTGCGCGGTGCCGACCACCATCCCGGTGCGGGTGAGCGGGGCGGCGTCGCGGGCGTAGGCGATGCCGAAGTCGGTCAGCTTGACCACGCCGTCCGGCCGCACGAGCAGGTTCCCGGGCTTGATGTCCCGGTGCACCATGCCGGCGTCGTGCGCGGCGGAGAGGCCGTCACCGGCCTGCCCGAGGACGTCGAGGGTCTGCTCGGCGGTGAGCCGCCCGCGCTCGGCCAGGATGGTGACCAGCGGCTTGCCCTCGACGAACTCCATGATCAGGTAGGCCAGGCGCTGGCCGTCCTGGGTGGTCTCGCCGTAGTCGTAGACCGAGGCGATGTTCGGGTGCGACAGGGCGGCGGTGTGCCGGGCCTCGTTCCGGAACCGGATGAGGAAGCTCGAGTCGCCGGTGTACTCGCTGCGCAGCACCTTGACCGCGATGATCCGGCCGAGGGTGCGGTCACGGGCCTGCCAGACCTCCCCCATCCCGCCGGTGGCGATGGGGGCGGTGATCTCGTAGCGGCCGGCCAGCTGGCTGCCCACGTGGACGGCCATCAGCCGCCGCCCTGCAGGTGGGCCTCGATGACCGCGCGCGCGATCGGGGCGGAGACGTCCCCGCCGGTGCCGCCGCCGTTGCGGATGAAGACCGCCACGGCGATGCTCGGGTCGTCCGCGGGCGCGAAGCCGATGAACCAGTTGTGGTCGGGGCCGGCGTTCTCCGCGGTGCCGGTCTTGCCGGCCACCTCGATGCCGCTGATCTGGGCGCGGCGGCCGGTGCCCTCGTCGACGACGTTGGTCATCATCGCGGTGAGCTGGTCGGCGACCTCCTCCGAGAAGGGCTCCGACAGCTGCTCGGGCTCGGTCTGGTCCAGCACCGAGAGGTCCGGGGCCTGGATCGACTCGACCAGGTACGGCTTCATCAGGTCGCCGTCGTTGGCGACCGCGGCGGCGATCATCGCGCCCTGCATGGGGGTCAGGGCGACGTCCCGCTGTCCGATCGAGGTCTGCCCCAGGGCGGCGTCGCTCTCGATGTCGCCGATCGTGCTGCCCTGCACGGTCAGGGGGATCTCGATGCGCTCTCCGTCGATGCCGAACGCCTCGGCCATCTCCCGGAGCGCGTCCTCGCCCAGCTCGATGCCGAGCTGGGCGAAGGCGGTGTTGCAGGAGATGGTGAGCGCGTCGATCAGCGGCTGCTCGCCGGTCGGGCTGCAGGGCTCGTTGCCGAAGTTCTGCAGGTCGGTGGAGGTGCCCGGCAGGATGTAGTCCTGCGGGGCCGGGATGACCGTCTCCGGCGTGTAGTCGCCGCTGGCCAGCGCTGCGGCGGCGACGACGACCTTGAAGATCGACCCGGCCGGGTAGCGCTCGGAGATGGCCTGGTTGGTCCGCGGGTCGGTCTCCATCGCGTCCAGCTGCTCGGCGTAGGCGCGGACCGCGGCGGTGTCGCTGCCGGCCAGCTGGCCCGGGTCGTACGTGGGCGTGCTGGCCAGGCCGAGGACCGCCCCGGTGGACGGGTCGAGGGCGACGACGGCGCCGACGTGACCGGCCAGGCCGGCCATCGCCGCCTCCTGCACGGCCGGGTCCAGGGTGAGCTCGACGTTGCCGCCGGAGGGATCCCGGCCGGTGAACAGGTCGGCCAGCCGCCGGCCGAAGAGCCGGTCGTCGGTGCCGCGCAGGACCTCGTTCTCGACCCGCTCGATCCCGCGGTTGCCGAACAGCACCGAGTAGTACCCGGTGGCCGCTGCGTACAGCGGTCCGTTGGCGTAGGTGCGCTGGTACCGCAGGGTGCTGTCGGTCTCGACGGAGGAGGCGATCTCGTTGCCGCCGACGACGATCGCCCCGCGCTCCCGGCCGTACTCCTCGGTGAGCACGCGGGTGTTGCGGGCGTCCGCGCGCAGGTCGTCGGCGCGGAGCACCTGGATCACGTTGACGTTGACGATCAGCAGGGTGAACAGCACCAGCACGCTGATCGCCACCTTGCGCAGCGGGGCGTTCACGGCTGGACCACCTCGGTCGGGGCATCGGTGAGCCTCGGCGGTGTGGCCGCGGCCGTGGCGGCCGGCCGGCGGGCGGCGTCGCTGATCCGCACCAGCAGCGCCACCAGTCCGAAGTTCGCGACCAGGGACGATCCGCCGTAGGCGAGGAAGGGCGTGGTCAGCCCGGTGAGCGGGAGCAGGCCGGTGACCCCGCCCAGGACGACGAAGACCTGCCAGGCGAGGGAGAAGGCCAGCCCGGCGGCCAGCAGCTTGCCGAAGCCGTCGCGGACCACCAGGGAGGTGCGCAGCCCCCGCTCGACCAGCACCAGGTAGATCACGATCATGGCGACCAGGCCGAAGAGGCCCAGCTCCTCACCGATCGCGGCGGCGATGAAGTCGCTCTTGGCGACCGGCACCTGGTCCGGCCGCCCGCCGCCGAGGCCGGCACCGAACAGACCGCCGGTGCCGAGGCTGAACAGCGACTGGACCACCTGGTAGCCGCCGGTGTCGGCGTAGGCGAAGGGGTCCAGCCAGGTGTCCACCCGCACCCGGACGTGACTGAAGAGCTGGTAGGCGACGAACGCACCGCCGGCGAACAGCAGCAGGCCGATGACCAGCCAGCTCGCGCGCTCGGTGGCCACGTAGAGCATCACCACGAAGATGCCGAACAGCAGCAGCGAGCTGCCCAGGTCGCGCTCGAAGACCAGCACCAGGATCGAGGCGACCCAGGCCAGCAGCACCGGGCCGAGGTCGCGGCCACGCGGCAGCTCCAGGCGGAGCACCCGGCGGCTGGCCAGCGCCAGCACGTCGCGCTTGTCGACCAGGTAGGCGGCGAAGAAGACGATCAGGCAGATCTTGGCGAACTCACCGGGCTGGATGGAGAAGCCACCGAACCGGATCCACAGCTTGGCGCCGTTGATCTCCGAGTTCGGCAGCACCGCGGGGAGCGCCAGCAGCACCAGCCCGATGAGGGCGAGGGTGTAGGCGAAGCGGGCGAGCGCCCGGTGGTCGCGCACGATCACCAGGACGGCGACGAACAGCACCAGCCCGACCGTGGCCCACACCAACTGGACCGGGGCGTCCACGCTCGCGGAGCTGCTGCCGCCGAGCTGGGTACCGGCGATGTCCAGCCGGTGGATCATCGACAGGCCCAGCCCGGACAGCACCGCGACGCAGGGCAGCAGCAGGGGGTCGGCGTAGGGCGCGAACCGCCGGACGACGACGTGCGCGACGACCCACAGCGCGGAGAACCAGAGGCCGAAGGTGGCCAGCTCCGTGCCCGGGGAACCGGTGACGGTGATGTCGATGATCAGGTGCGCGGCCATCGTGATGAGCACCGCGAAGCCGAGCAGGAGCAGTTCGGTGCCCCGTCGGGTGGGGATGGCCGTGCCGGGGGCGATGGCAGCGCGCGGGTCGGTGCCGGGGCCGTTGACCGGCGCAGCCACTAGTCGGCCTCCCGGCAGTCCACTCCCGGCTCACCGGAACGGGACAGCGCTGAGGTCGTCGGCTCGGTGGCGTCCGTGCCGGGCACGGTCGTGGTGACGGTCGTCGTGGCCGCGGCGGCGTCCGGTTGCCCCGGGACGGGGGCGGGGGCGGGCTCCGCCGGCGGGGCCGGGGTGGGTGACGGGGTGGCGGTGGCCAGCGCCGACGTCGTCCGGCACAGCGGCAGCTGCTGGCCGCGGAGGTTGGACAGTATCCGTGCGGCGTCGTCCGGGTCGTCGGCCGGGATCCCGTCGTTGACCCGGTTGCGGGCGGCCTGGGTGAGGTCGGTGGTGGCCAGCGCCGTCGCCTCGTCCAGGCGGTAGAGGTCCAGCCCGACGACGGAGGCGTTGAGCCCGCGGAAGACCCCGACCCGGTCGCCGTCGGCGGTCTCGGCGACCCCGACGAACCAGTGGCCCATCACGAACAGGTAGGCGCCGATCGTCGCGGCGCCCAGGACCACGACGGCGGCCAGCGCGAACAGCGCGGTGCGCAGCGGCCGGCGACGGCGCGGCGGTGGGGAGTTGGTGGTCAGCGCGGTGGACGGCCCGGTGGCCTGCGGGTCGGCGAGCGCGGCGCGACCGGCGGCCGACCGGGGGTCGACCTCACGCTGGCCGATGTGGTCGCCGGCGGCGCCGTCGACGACCGGCTCGACGAGCACGCCACGGCCGTCGTCCTCGACGACGTCGGCCACGATGCAGGTGATGTTGTCCGGGCCGCCGCTGCGCAACGCGAGCTCGATCAGCCGGTCGGCGGTCGCCTGGGCGTCCGGCTCGCGCAGCGCGCCGGCGAGCGTCTCGTGGCTGACCACGCCGGAGAGGCCGTCGGAGCACAGCATGTAGCGGTCGCCGGCGCGGGCGTCGCGCATCGACAGGTCCGGCTCGACGTCCTGGCCGTTGAGGGCGCGCAGCAGCAACGAGCGCTGCGGGTGGCTGTTGGCCTCCTCCTCGGTGATCCGGCCGTCGTCGATCAGCGTCTGGACGAAGGTGTCGTCGTGGGTGATCTGGTGCAGCTCGCCGTCGCGCATCAGGTAGGCGCGGGAGTCACCGACGTGGCACAGCCCCAGCCGGCCACCGGCGAAGAGGACGGCGGTCAGCGTCGTCCCCATGCCCTCCAGCTGCGGGGACTCCCGGATCACCTCGCGCAGGTGCTCGCTGCCCTCGAAGACCGCGTGCCGCAGCGCCTGGAGGAGGTCACCGGAGGGGGCGTCCTCGTCGAGGTGCTCCAGCGCCGCGATGACGACCTTGCTGGCGACGTCGCCCGCCGCGTGCCCGCCCATGCCGTCCGCGACGGCCAGCAACCGCGGCCCGGCGTACACCGAGTCCTGGTTGGTGCCGCGGATCAGACCGCGGTCGGAACGCGCCGCATAGCGGAGGACCAAGCTCATGAACGCAGCTCCAGGACGGTCTGCCCGATCCGGATCGGCTGACCGGGGGCCACCAGCAGCGGGCCCTGTACCCGCTGCTGGTCGAGGTAGGTGCCGTTGGTGGACCCGAGGTCCTCCACATACCACTGGCCGCCGCGGTTGGTCAGCCGCGCGTGCCGGGAGGAGGCGAAGTCGTCGGTGAGCACCAGGGTCGAGTCGTCGGCGCGGCCGATCAGGATGGCCTGTTCCCCCAAGGTGATGCGGGTGCCCGACAGCGGGCCGGCGGTCACGACGAGGTGGCGGGGCCCGCGGCCACCGCGCTTGCGGGCGGCGGCGGCGCGGGGCGGCACCGAGGCCACCCGGCCGGCCCGGCCGCCGAACAGGTCGGCGCGGACCACCCGGAAGGCGGCGAAGACGAACAGCCAGAGCAGGATCAGGAACCCGAAGCGGAAGGCCTGCAGCACGATCTCAGCCGGCACAGCGACCCCCGGGGACCGCGCTCACGCGCCGTCCTGTCGGTACACCAGCACCGAGTGACCGATGCGGAGGACGTCGCCGTCGGCCAGCTCCTGCCGCCCCACCCGGCGACCGTTCACCAGCGTGCCGTTGGTCGAGCCGAGGTCCTCGACGACGACCGCGCTGCCGACGAGCTGGACGTCGGCGTGCTTGCGGCTCACCCCGGTGTCGGGCAGCCGGACGTCGGCCTCGGTGCCGCGGCCCAGCACGTTGCTGCCCTGCTCGAGCACGTGCTTGGTGCCCGGGCCGTCGACGACCAGGACGTGGCTGACCCGCTGGCCGGGGCGGCCCACGACCGAGGGGTCCTGGGCGCCGGTGTCGGTGGCCCCCATGGCGGCGCCGGGCAGCCGCGGCAGCGGCGGCAGGCCGGGCGGCGGGGGCGGTGGCGCGGCCGGCGAGCGCTGCGAGGCCCCGCCGGTGACGTGCGAGCCGACCTCGAAGACCCCGGTGCGCAGCTCCTCGTCGAGCTCCAGCCGGACCTCGATGTCGCCGAAGGTCTGGTAGCCCTCGCGCTCGATGTGCTCGGCGACCATGTCGGCGAGCTCAGCGGCCAGCTGCTCGGACCACTCGACCAGGTTCTCGTGGTCGGTGGGGCCGAGGGTCACGACGAAGACGTTCGGGGCGAGCACCCGGTCACCACTGAGCACCGAGCGCTGCTCATCGGCCTCGCGCTGGAGGGCATGGGCGATCTCGGCGGGGTGCACCTTCCCCTTGAACACCCGGGCGAAGGCCAGCCCGACCATGCCCTCGAGGCGTCGTTCGAAGCGCTGCAGCGCACCCACAGTCGCTCCCTTGCGCTCGGTCGACCTCCCACTGCCCTGAGTGCCGATCGTAACCGGGGGAGAGTCGCCGGAACGGTCGGGAAGCACAGGACGCCCCGGACGATCTCGTCCGTGCCGTGTCGACACACCGTTCTACCAGCGCGCCGCCGGCGATGGTCGGTGCCGTGCCGAGCGGGGGGCTGCGAGGGGCTGCGCCGGGGGCTGCTACTGTCCTTCCTCGCCAGGGCAAGTGGCGGAATGGCAGACGCGCACGGTTCAGGTCCGTGTGTCCGAGAGGACGTGGGGGTTCAACTCCCCCCTTGCCCACCCGCACGTTGGCCCCCTCCCGATCCGAGAGGGGGCCTTCGTCGTGCTCAGGGGCGGTGGGTCACCTGCTCGGCGAACTCGAGCACCTGCTCCTGGGTGAACGCGTCGGGCACCTGCAGGGTGAACGTCGTCCCGTCGGCGAACTGCGCCTGCAGGAACCAGCCGCGCTGGTCCAGGTACCCGGTGTCGACCAGCACCAGCTGGGCCGGCCGGTCGTGCACGACCACGTCCAGCTGCGGGCCGATCGGGCCCATGATGCTGTCGCGCACCTGGTCGGCCGGGGCCACGTCCTCCGGCAGCGGGACGTGGACGGTGATCTCCTGCTGCTCGTACGCGTCGTTGACCAGCGTCAGCACCCGGCCCATCTTGAAGAACTGCACCGACCAGCCGGCCGGTGCCAGCCCGATGTCCAGGGTCGCGGGCTGCGGTCGGTCGACCAGGGAACCGGCGATCTGCAGCATCCGGGTGCTGGTGCCATAGCGCCCGTACGCGTCGAGCGTCACCCACTGGTCGTCCGACCGTTCCCAGCTCAGCCAGGTGGACGAGCGACGGGGGCAGTCCTCGACGGGGTCGTCGCCGGTGCACCAGGTGGAGGAGTAGCGGACCAGCTCGGCGTCCTCGCCGTCGACGGTGACCTCCTCGGTGGCGGTGACGTCCCGGTCTCCCAGCTCCGGTTCGTCGTCGCCCACGTACAGGGTGAAGCCG
Source organism: Modestobacter sp. VKM Ac-2979 (assembly GCF_026967995.1). Lineage (NCBI taxonomy): Bacteria > Bacillati > Actinomycetota > Actinomycetes > Geodermatophilales > Geodermatophilaceae > Modestobacter > Modestobacter sp. VKM Ac-2979. Next base: position 187,914 of record NZ_JAPVBO010000002.1, on the reverse strand, counting down.
TGCTCACCGGTGGGGTCGTCGTAGGCGGCGATCGAGGCGCCGTCGGCGTCGCCGTCGAAGGCCGGGCGGAGCCCGTCGGGGACCGGTTCGAGCGAGAGCGGGAACGTGGGCATCTGGAAGTCGACGAGCCTGACGCTGTCGGCCGGCGTCCCCGGACCGTCCGGCGCGGCGATGACGACGGCCGCCGTCCAGGCCGCGGCGACGGCGACCCCCGCGGCACCCAGCCGCCACGTCGTCCGCCGGCTGGGCCGCCGGCGGCGGACGGGACCGTCGATCTCCGCCAGCAGGGCGGCCCGGGCGGCGGAGCGTGCGGCGGGGGAGAGGGCCGGCGCCTCGGGGCCGGCCTCGCGGAGTGCGGTGAGCTCGTTCATCGGGTCTCCTCCGGGGTGTCGGCGAACGGGGAGACGTCCCCGAGCGCGGTGCGGGTCTGCCGGCGGGCACGGTGCAGCCGGGAGCGGACCGTCCCGACCGGGACGTCGAGGACGGCGGCGATCTCCTCGTAGGTCAGGTCGCCCCAGGCGAGCAGGAGCAGCGCGTCCCGGTCCCGGGGCGCCAGCGCCGCCAGCGCGCCGGCCAGCGGGCCGCGCAGCGCCTGGGCGTCCAGCCGGTCGACGGTGTCCGCGGGGTCGGCGGCGTGCTCCTCCGGCTGCCCGGCGGCCTTGGCCAGCGTCCGGTAGCGGCGTCGCTCAGTGCGCTGGTGCCCGTGTACGACGTGGGTGGCGATGCCCAGCAGCCAGGGGCGGACCTCCACGTGCTGCGGGCGGTAGGCCGCGCGCCGGCGGAACGCGATGAGGAACGTCTCGCTGAGCAGGTCGTCGGCGAGGTCGCCCACCCGTCGGCCGAGGTAGCGGTGCACGGCGGCGGCGTGCCGGTCGAACAGTGCGGTGAACTGCTCCGGCTCGGCGGTCGAGCGGGCGATCAGCTCGGCGTCGGTGGGCAGGGCCGAGGGCAGGGCCCGCAGCGGCACCGGACCCGGCGGAGGGTCGATCGACCGGCGCACGGAGCGGAGTCCGACCACGGGTGGTGATTCTCCGGCAGCGGAGGGTGGGCTCGTCACACCCCTTCATGGCCGGACCCGGCGATCCGGTTCACGGCCGACCGACGTCGGTACAGCAGCGCCCCGGTGGCCAGGTGGTCACCGGGGCGCTGCTGTGGTGCTGAGGTCAGGCGGTGCCGCTGCGGCCCTGGATGAAGGCGGCCGAGTCGTAGTACGTGCGGACGCCGGACAGCTCGTCCTCGTCGCCCTCGATCAGGGTGACCCCGCGGTAGGTGAACGGCTTCCCGTCGCGCAGGGTGCCGGTGGAGGTCCACTCCAGCGCCGCACTCGACTCACCGACCACGGTGTGCGTGAACGTCGTCTCGATCTCGTCGAAGACGTCGCGGTAGTCGGTCCAGAACGTCTGCGCGCCCTCCCGGCCCCGGGTCTCGTGGTGCTCGTCGAGCTTGACCAGCTGGGTGTCCTCCCCCGCGAGCTCGACGAGGGGGCCGGGGTCGCGGTCGGCGTCCAGCCGGTGCAGAGCATCGGCGAAGCGGTCGGTCATGGTGTGCACGGGGTCCTCCGGAGGTCCTGGGCTCGGACCCGTCCGCTACCCCCACCGTCCCCGGCTGACCCGGGACACGCCCGGGTTCAGCGCCGGTCGCCGTGTGGCAGCCGGCCCTGGTCGTCGGAGCTGGTCCCGCGCTGCCCGCCGACGGTCTGGGCGAGCAGGACCAGCCCCCACGGCCCGATCACCCAGATCGGCCACGGGTAGAGCCACCCGTCGGTGGCCAGCGAGGTGATCAGCCAGATGCTCACCACGATCACCGCGGTGCTCAGCCAGCTCGCCCAGGCCGCGCGCATGCTCGCGCCGCCGGCCCAGGGGACGGAGCTGCCGTGCCAGCCGTGGGCTGCCCAGGGGCCACCCCCGGCCGGGCCGGCCGGCGGGCCGGCGACGGCGGGGGCCTCGGGGGTGTGGCTCCCGGCCGGCTCGGTGGCGGGGAGGTCGGTGGTCAGCTCGGCGAGCTCGCCGTAGGTGCGCGCCGCGTAGGCCCGGGCCAGCCGGTCGTCGTACTCGGCGACGGTGAGCCGGCCGGCGGACATGTGCCGGCCGAGGACGTCGGCGACCGCCGCCCGGTCGGCATCGGCGGCGCGCAGGTGGGGCTCGGGCATCGGTTGCTCCTCGTCGTCGGTGCCCGTCCAGTCTGTCGCTGCACGGCCCGCCGAGGCCACTGACGTCTGTCACGACCCGTCGGTGACCTGGGTCAGGCGGCAGGTTCCACGTGGAACGGCGGCGCCTGCGCTGTGGTGAGCTGTCCGCGAACCGTCTCCCCGGGAGGACCGCATGCCGCTCGAGCCCTCGTCCACCGACCTCCGCTGGCCGGCCACCGAACCGCGCGACGTCGAGGTGACCGCCGGCCCCGCCCGGCTGGCCGTGGACCTGCGCGGCGGAGCCCTGCGCGAGCTCGTCGTCGGCGACTGGCACGTGCTGGACGGGTACGCGTCGGGCACCGTCCCGGCCGGGCGGCGCGGCGGCGTCCTGCTGCCCTGGCCCAACCGGCTCCGCGGCGGGCGCTGGTCCTGGCGTGGCCGGGAGCTCCAGCTGGACGTGGTCAGCGAGTCCTCCCCGAACGCGGTGCACGGGCTGGTCACCGCTCAGCCCTGGCAGGTGCTGGCCCAGCGCGCCGACGCCGTCACGGTCGGGACGACGATCGAGCCGCGCACCGGCTGGCCGTTCCGGCTGGCCGTCGCCGTCGACCACACGCTGACGGCCGACCAGCTCACCGTGACCGTGCGGGTGCGCAACGCCGGGGACGAGGACGCGCCGTTCGGGGCGGGGATGCACCCCTACTTCTCGGTCGGCGCGCCGGCCCCGGGCGACGTGGCCGCGGCCGAGCTGACCGTGCCTGCCCGCACCGCCCTCGTGCTCGACGGCGGCCTGCCCACCGGTGAGCGACGCCCGTACGACGGCGCGGTCGGCCGGATCGGGGACCGGTCGATCGACACCGCCGTGACCGACCTGGTCCGGGACGACGACGGCTGGGCGCGCACCCGGCTCAGCGGGCCGGCCGGTGCACTCGAGGTGGCCGTGGACCCGACCTGGCCCTGGCTCCAGGTCTACACCGGCGACACCCTGCCGGCGGACCAGCGGCGGCGCAGCGTGGCCGTGGAGCCGATGACCTGCCCGCCGAACGCGCTGGCCGACGACGTGGACGTGCTGGTGCTCGCGCCGGGGGAGACCTGGTCGGGGACCTGGACCGTGGGGTGGACCCCGGCCTGAGCAGCGACCTCACGGTGGGCGATGTGCTGACCCCGGCGTGCGGCGGGGAGGATCAGTGCCGTGCGCACCATCGAACTCCGCTCCGGCGAGGACACCATCCGGCTGGGTCAGCTGCTCAAGCTGGTCGACGCCGTCCCCACCGGGGCCCAGGTCAAGGACGTGCTGGTCGCCGGGGACGTCCAGGTGAACGGTGAGCCGGAGGAGCGTCGCGGCCGCCAGTTGCACCGCGGCGACGTCGTCTCGGTGGCCGGGCAGGACGACGTCCGCATCGCTTGACCTGCCGATCGGGTGTGCGCCCGTGCGCATGCGGTCACCCCGCGCGGGCGATCGGGTGAGTTAACGCAGATGTCACACAACTCGCGTGCACCCGGTCGGGATGCGGGCATGAGATGCAGTGCCCGGGCGGCGGTGCCGCGAACCCGCCGCCCGGGACACTCCCTCCCGATGATCAGCTGACCGCCGGCAACCGCAGGTCGGCGACGAGGGCCCGGTGGTCGGTGCCGGGCACGTGCACCACCTGCAGGCCGTCCACCGCGATCCGAGGGTCGACCAGGACGTGGTCCAGCGTGAGCCGCGGGTGCGACACCCGCATCGGCCACCAGGTGGCCCGCCGGGCCGCGCCGACCGCCGCCGCGGCGTCCACCCAGCCCCGGCGCAGCAGCTGTCGGAAGGCGGCGTGGTCGGGGGTGGCGTTGAAGTCGCCGGCCAGCACGCGCAGCACCCCCGGCTCCGGGTCGGGCAGCAGCCGCAGGTCCGCTGCCCAGCTGGCGACCTGGGCGGGGGAGCTGGTCGGCGGGTGCGTGTGCACCGCGGTCAGCTCGACGTCGGGTGCACCGGGCACGACCAGCCGGGCCGCAGGCTGCCCGAAGCGCCCCGGCGCCACCGTGCGCGCCCGGATCTCCAGCCGGGTCCAGAGCGCCCCGCCGGCGCCGGCGGGCTGACCCTCCCCGGCGGGCACCACGTGACCGGCGGGCAGCAGGTCGGCCACCCCGGCGGCGAGCAGGCCGGACACCGCCTCGGGGGTGACCTCCATCAGGGCCAGCACGTCGGCGTGCTGGTCGGCCGCGAGGGCCAGCAGCGCTGCCGGGTCGGCCCGGCCGTGCAGCATGTTGGCCGACACGACCCGCAGCCGTGGCCCCTGTGGTTGCCGCGCCGGCGCGGCGTGGGCCGTGGGCCGGAGCACCGCGGCCGCCAGCCCCGCGGCTGCGGCGGCCGACAAGGCAGTGGCACCGCGCGAACGGGACACCAGCGCGGCGGTCAGCGGCAGCACGCTGGTGGCCGCGACGTACGGCGTGAAGGCCAGTGCGGGCACGAGGGGGAAGCCGCGTTCGGTGCCGGTCAGCCGGAGCGCCGCCGCCACGGCCCACGGGACCGCGAAGACGGTGGGGGTCCAGCGGCGGCGCGCGGCAGGTCGGCGGGGCACGGGTCCATGGTGCCCAGCGCGAGACGGTGATCACCGCCGGGTGCGCCGTTCACCCGCGTGCGGTAGGACGGAGGGCTCACAGCGGGGCGCCCAGCAGAGGGTGGCCCGGTGCAGGAGGAGTGACGCTGGTGGCTGTCGAGCATGTGGAGATCGAGCGGAAGTTCGACGTCGACGAGGCGTTCGAACTGCCCGACCTCGGCGGTGCACCGGGCGTGGTCGAGGTCCGCGAGCCGGTCGAGCACGCCCTGGAGGCCGCCTACTTCGACACCACCGACCTGCGGCTGGCCCGGGCCCGGGTCACGATGCGGCGCCGCACCGGCGGCCCGGACGCCGGCTGGCACGTGAAGCTGCCGGCCGTCGCCGGCGCGCGCCGGGAGCTGCACTCCCCCCTCGGCAGGGCCACCAAGACCCCGCCCAAGGCCGTGCTGGAGCCGGTGCTGGGCATCGTCCGCCGCGCCCCGGCGGCCCAGGTGGCTTCGCTGCGCACCCGCCGGGTGGTCATCGAGCTCGTCGACGCCGACGGCCGGGTGCTGGTCGAGGTCGCCGACGACCTCGTCACGGGCACCGCGCTGCCGGCCGCGCCCGGGGAGGCCGCCGTGGTCACCACCTGGCGTGAGGTGGAGGTGGAGCTGGTCGACGGCGACGAGCAGTTGCTCGCCGACGTCGCCGGGCTGCTCGTCACGGCAGGCGCCCGGCCGGCGTCGTCGCCGGCCAAGCTGACCCGCGTGCTCGCCCACCGGCTGGCGGACGCCGACGGAGCGGTCGAGTCGCCGGCCGCGGCCCCGGAGCGGGCCGGAAAGAAGGGCAAGAAGAAGAAGCACCGGCATGCACCGGGCACGCCGGCCGGCGACGTCGTCCGTTCCGCGCTGGCCGCGCAGGTCCGGGCGCTGCAGGACGCCGACCTGATGGTCCGCACCGGGCAGCCCGACGGCGTCCACCAGGTCCGGGTGGCCTGCCGACGGCTGCGCAGCACGCTCGCCGCCTTCCGTCCGGTGCTCGACCGCACCCGGACCGACCCGTTGCGGGAGGAGCTGGCCCAGGTCGGGTCGGCGCTGTCCTCCAGCCGGGACGCCGAGGTGGCGCTGGCACACCTGCGCGACCTGGTCGCCGCCGAGCCCGCGGAGCTGGTGCTCGGTCCGGTCGCCGCCCGGCTGCAGCAGGCGACGACCCGGGACGAGCAGGCCGGCGACGTCCGGGCGCGCAAGGCGCTGAACGCAGCCGCGTACCTCCAGCTCCGCGACGACCTCGACGCCCTGGTCGAGGAGCCGCCGCTGACCGAGGCCGCCAGCCGGCCCGCGGAGGAGGTGCTCCGCGAGGTCGTCGCCCGCGCCGGCCGCCGGTTGCGGCGCAGCGTCGAGGCGGCCCAGGACACCGACGAGGCCGAGGCGCTGCACGACGTGCGCAAGGCCGCCAAGCGGCTGCGGTACACCTCGGAGGCGGCGGTGTCGGTGCTGGGCGCACCGGTGGCCGAGCTGGTCTCGACGTTGAAGGGCGTGCAGGAGGTGCTCGGCGACCGGCAGGACACCTTCGTCACCCGGCCGCTCTGCGCGCAGCTCGGCCGGGCGGCGTTCGCAGCCGGGGAGAACGCCTTCACCTGGGGCCGGCTGCACGCCCTGGAGGAGGCGCGGTGCCAGCAGGCGGAGCGGGAGTTCTGGCTGCGCTGGCCGGAGCTGCGCTCGGTGCTGAAGACCCGGTCGAAGTAGCGTCGGGCGCACCACCCCGACCCCCAGGAGCGCGCCGGTGTCCCTGATCGGCCTGCTCGGCTTCGGCCTGACCGTGCTGCTCGTCATGGTCCTGCTGCACGGTTACCTCTGGTGGCGGTTGGTGCGCAGCACCACCCGGCCCGGCCGTGTCCGGCGCCGGCTGACGGTGCTGCTCGTCGTCCTGGCCGTGCTGCCGGTGCTCGTCGTCCTGCTGCGCGGCCGGCTGTCGGTCGGTGACGGGGTGCTGGACTGGGTCGGGTACACCTGGCTGGGCCTGGCGTTCTACCTGTTCCTCGCCACGCTGGCGACCGAGCCGGTCCGGGTGGTCGCCCGGCTGGTGCAGCGCGGGCGCCGGCCGGAGCACGTGGCTGTGGCAGCGGGCACAGTGGCAGCGGGCACGGTGAGCGAGCCGAGCGGGGCCGGGACGGTCCCGGACAGGCCCGACGAGACGGTGTCAACGGAGCCGGGCAGCGGTGCGGTCCGGGCGGACCGCCCCGTTCCGGACCCCTCCCGCCGGCTGTTCCTGGCCCGCACCCTGGCCGTCGGAGCCGGTGCGGTCGCGGTCGGGACGGCGGGCACCGGCGTCGTCCTGGCCAACTCGGCCCCGGTCGTCCGCCGCGTGCCGATCCGGATCCCGCGGCTGGACCCTGCGCTGGCCGGGCTGCGCATCGTCACCTTCTCCGACGGGCACCTGTCCTCGACCTACGGCGGGCGGCGCTTCGAGCGGCTCGTGGAGACGGTCAACGCCCAGCGCCCCGACGTGGTGGCGATCGTCGGTGACCTGGTCGACGGCGAGGTCAGCGAGCTGCGGGAGGACGTCGCCCCGTTGGCCGACCTGGTCAGCGACCAGGGCGTCTACTTCGTGACCGGCAACCACGAGTACTTCGTCGACACCGGGCAGTGGCTGCGGCACCTGTCCACCCTCGGGGTCGACGTGCTGCGCAACGAGCGGGTGTCCATCGGCCGCGGGGCCTCGACGGTGGACCTGGCCGGCATCGACGACCGGACGGCGGCCGCCTCCGGGCTGCCCGGCCACGGCGCCGACCTGGACGCCGCGCTGGACGGCCGGGACGACTCCGTCCCCGTGGTCCTGCTGGCGCACCAGCCGGTGCAGGTGGAGCAGGCGCGCGCCGCCGGGGTCGACCTGCAGCTGTCCGGACACACCCACGGCGGCCAGCTCTGGCCCTTCGACTACGCCGTCCTGCTGGACCAGCCAGTGGTCGAGGGCTGGTCGCAGCAGGGGGACACCCAGCTGTACGTCTCCTCCGGAGCCGGCTACTGGGGGCCGCCCATGCGGGTGGGCGCCCGCCCGGAGGTGACCGTGATCGAGCTGCAGCCGGGCACTCCCACCGCGCCGCCGCGGTGACCTCCGCCGGTCCCCACCCGCGGGGACAGGGCGGTGTGTGGACCCGACCGGCGCGTGCTGACGAGCCGGTCGGCGGCGGCCGTGAGTCCCCCCGCGCCTCGCGGCCGCCGCTCCGCGTTGGTACACAACGGACGTGGCCGTGACGTGTCCGCCGCGGGCTGCCGCCCGCGCGGGCGACCGGGGGGCGCGACGGGGGTGGGGCGGTGGTGGACCCTGCGTGGGGCCTGCGGCTGGCGGCCCGGCGGCTGACCGAGCTGCTGGGTGAGCCGCGGTACCGGCGGCGCTGGCAGGTGCACAGCGTGGTGCGGCGCGGTGAGCTGTCCCGGGCCGCGGTGGCCGCGGTCCTGGCCGAGCACCTGTTCGACGCCGGTGAGGTCGACGACGGCCACCGGTCACGGAGTCTGGAGAACCGCGTCGGCCGCGCACTGAACGGAGACCGGATCTCCGACGCGACCCTCGAGCTCTTCATCCGGGCCTTCGAGCTGACCGACGAGCACGCCGACGAGCTGCGGAGCCTGCGCAGCGGACGGAGCACCGCCCGGCAGCTGGTCGTCGCCAGCGCACTCGGTGCCGAGGGCCCGATGCCGCCGCGGCCGTGGCGCACCCTGCAGCTGGCCGAGGAGCACCACGTGGGGCCCGACCGGAGCCCCCGGCTGCACCACACCCGGCAGCTGCTGGAGGCCGTCGAGCCGACCGATCGGTACACGTACGCCTTCGACACCGCGCACGCCGCTGTGTCGGTCCTGCAGGGCGGCGACCCGGTCCGGGCGTTCCGGGTGCGGGGCACCCCGATCCACGTGGTCGAGGTGCTGCTGTCCCGGCCGCTGCTGCCCGGGCAGACGACGCACCTGGAGTACCAGACGGTGTTCGCCTACCCCGAGCCCCCGGCGCCGGAGTTCCGGCGCGGGGTCTCCGCCTCGGTCCGCCACCTGGCGATCACCGTGCACTTCGATCCGGCGGCCCGGCCGCGGGAGCTGCTGCGCGGCCGCTGGGCCTCGGTGGAGTCCGAGACGGCCGAGGAGGCCGAGCCGGTCGCGCTGGTCGACGGTCAGGCGTCGTTCGAGCTGGTGCCGCCCGGCCGGTGCGTGCTCGGCTACCGCTGGGAGTGGTGAGGCCGCTACCCGGTGAAGGCGGTGGTCTCGCCCAGCCGCGACGGGGGCACGGTCTTCAGCCGCGCCACGGCGTCGGCCAGCGGGACCAGCCCGATCTCGGTGCCCTGCAACGCGACCATCTGCCCGACGTGCCCCTCGTGGGCGGCGATCGTGGCGTGCAGCCCGAAGCGGGTGGCCAGCACCCGGTCGAACGAGGTCGGGGTGCCGCCGCGCTGCACGTGGCCGAGCACCGTCGTCCGCACCTCCTTGCCGGTGCGCCGTTCCAGCTCCTCGCCCAGCTGCTGGGCGACCCCGGTGAACCGCCGGTGGCCGAACTCGTCGAGCCCGCCGTCGCGCAGCGGCATCGTGCCCGGCTTGGGCGTGGCCCCCTCGCTGATCACCCCGATGACGTGCCGGTGGCCCCGCTCGAACCGGGCGGTGACCATCTCGCAGACCTCCTCGATGTCGAAGGGCTGCTCGGGGGTGATCACCAGGTGCGCGCCCGCGGCCATCCCGGAGTTCAGCGCGATCCAGCCGGCGTGTCGGCCCATCACCTCGACCAGGAGCACGCGCTGGTGGGACTCGGCGGTCGTGTGCAGCCGGTCGATCATCTCGGTCGCGATGCTGACCGCGGTGTCGAAGCCGAAGGTGAGGTCGGTGCCGTCGATGTCGTTGTCGATCGTCTTCGGGACGCCGACCACCGGCACGCCCTCGGAGGACAGCCAGGCCGCGGCGGTGAGGGTGCCCTCGCCGCCGATGGGCACCAGCACGTCGACCCCGTGGGCGTCGAGCACCTCGCGCATCCGGCCCAGCCCGGCGTGCAGCTTCTCCGGCGCCACCCGGGCCGAGCCGAGGATCGTGCCGCCGCGGGTCAGCAGGTTGTGGACCATGGGCCGGTCCAGCGGCATCGCGTCGTCGTCGAGCAGGCCGCGCCAGCCGTTGCGGAACCCCACGACGTCGCTGCCGTACTGCTTCTCCGCGGTGCGGACCACCGCCCGGAGGACGGCGTTGAGGCCGGGGCAGTCTCCGCCGCCGGTCAGGACTCCGATGCGCACGTGCTCTCCTCCGGACGAGGGGGTCGGGCGGATGAACCGTACGTCATGACGTCTAGACGTCTCATGGTGCAGTACCTTTCTGGGCGTGGCGAGTTCGGAGGCGGGGCCCAAGTACCTCGCCGTGCGCGAGGCGTTGCGGCGACGCGCCTCCGCGCTGCCTGAACACACCCTCCTCCCTCCCGAGCCGGTGTTGTGCGCCGAGTACGGCGTCAGCCGGATCACCCTGCGCCGCGCGGTCGACGGGCTGGTCGCCGACGGGCACCTGGTCCGCGAGCAGGGGCGGGGCACCTTCGTCAGCCGGCCGGGCATCCGGCACGAGTACCGCGAGAGCTTCGTGCACCGGATCGCCGGCTTCCACTCGGTGATGACCGAGCAGGGCGCCCAGGTGGGCACCACGGTCCTCACCCAGCGCGTCGTCCCGGCCGCTCCGGCGATCGCCGCCGAGCTGGCGGTCGGCACCGCCGACGACGTCGTGGAGCTGGTCCGGCTGCGCAGCGTGGACGGGCTGCCCAACCACGTCGTCCGCAGCTTCCTGCCGGCCACCCGCTACCCGAAGGCGGCCACCGAGGACTTCAGCCACGGCTCGCTCTACGAGTTCCTGCGCCGGGAGTACTCCGCCGACCTGGCGCACGCCCGGCTCTTCGTCGACGTCGGGACGGCGGCCGCGGACGAGGCCGACGTGCTGCAGGTGACCGCGGGCTCACCGCTGCTCGTCGTGCGCACCACCGTCCGGGACACGTCGGGGCACCCGCTGGTGCACTCGTTCAGCCGGCTGCGGCCCGACGTGAGCCAGGTCGAGTTCGAGGTGTCCGTCGGCGGTCGCTGAGCCGGGCCGGGTCAGGCCTGGGCCGGCCCCGGCGGCAGCTCGGTGAGCCGCAGGCGCTGCTCGCGCAGCAGCACCCGGTCCAGCGCGTGGCCGACCGGCCGGGCCAGGTCGGTGACGACGGCACGCACCGGTGCGTCCAGCTGCCGGGGCTGCGTCCAGCCGACCAGCAGCGCCGCGTCCGAGTGGTGTTGACCGAGCGCGAGGTGGATGGCGAGGACCGGTCCCGCCCCGGGCAGCTCGGTCAGCCCAGGGAAGGCACTGGACTCCTCGGGGCTGGCGACCGCCACCAGGTGCCGCTCGCGCATCGCCGCCGCCAGCGGGTGGGCGTCGTCCACCCGGAGGCACGCGACGGGGTCCGGACCGCTCGGCACCCCGGCCGTCGCCGACCAGACCCGCAGTTCCGGGCCACCCACCTCGGCGACGCCGAGCAGCACGGTGGTGGCCCCCAGCGGCGACCGGACCAGCCGGTCCACCGTGTGCAGCAGGTCGGGGAGCGTCTCCGCCGACAGCAGCGCGGTGCTGAGCCGGGCGACCACCCGGGCCCGGTCGGCGTCGGCCTCCGCCAGCACGAACGCTGCGCGCGCCGCCTCCGCGGCGCTCTGGGCGGCGCTGTCGTCGCGGAGGGCGACCGCGCGTGCCTCCTGCTCGGCCAGCTCGATCGCCCGGAAGCGCAGCTGTCGCGAGGTCTCGTCGGCCATCCGGCGCAGCGTGTCGAGCTCCTGCTCGGTCCAGTCCCGGGGGCGGGTGTCGATGACGCACAGCACGCCGATGGGCTGGTCGTGCACGTCCCACAGCGGCATCCCGGCGTAGGCGACGGCGCTCAGCTCCCGGACGGAGGGGCCGGTGGCGAACTCGGGGTGCTCCCGGGCGTCGCGCAGTGCGAGGTGACTGCCGCTGGTGGCCACCCACCTGCTCATCGAGTGGCTCAGCGGCATCGAGCGGCGGCTGGCCCACGGCTCGGGCAGGCCGAAGGCGCCGGGGAAGACCTGCCCCGCCTTGGAGACCAGGACGACCAGCGCACGGGGAGCGGCCAGCTCCTCGGCCACCGACCGGGCGACCCGGTCGAGGGCCGCATCGGCCAGAGCCGGCAGGACGGCCCAGGTGGGCAGCGCGTACGCAACGGTCACCGTGCCCCCCTGTCCGCCGATCCCCACCGGTGTGCTCACCGATCGGGAGCACGACGATGCTGTCAGACTCCAGGGGTCGATGCCCGGCTCCGATGGGGGACGACGTGGCGCAGTACGAGGAGCAGTCGACCACCGACATCCGTGCGGTGATCGCGGACCGTGCGGTCCGGAGCGTGTTCCAGCCGATCGTCGAGCTGGACAGCGGACGGGTGGTCGCCTACGAGGCGCTCGCCCGCGGCCCGGAGGGCCCGTTCGAGGCGCCGGACGCGCTGTTCGCCGCCGCGCGCGACGCGGGCTGCCTCACCGAGCTGGACCAGGCGTGCCGGGCCGCCGCACTGCGCGGCGCGGTGGCGCAGGGGTTGCTGGCTCCCTCGACCGTCTTCGTCAACGTCGAGCCCGAGGTCCTCGACGACGCACCCGTGGAGGCGCTGTTCGACCCGGAGCTCCCCGTGCCCGGGGACCTGCGGGTGGTCCTGGAGATCACCGAGCGCGCGCTGGCCGCCCGCCCCGCGGAACTGCTGCGGACCGTCGAACGGGTGCGGGAGTTCGGCTGGGCGATCGCCCTGGACGACGTCGGTGCCGAGTCCCTCTCGCTGGCCTTCATGCCGTTGCTGCGGCCCGACGTCGTCAAGCTCGACCTGCGCCTGGTGCAGGAACGTCCGGGCCCGGCGATCGCGGAGATCATGAACGCGGTCAACGCCTACGCCGAGTCCACCGGGGCCTTCGTGCTCGCCGAGGGCATCGAGAACGGCACGCACCTGACCATGGCGCGGGCGCTGGGGGCGACGCTGGGGCAGGGCTGGCTGTTCGGGCGCCCGGGGCCCGGTGCCGCCTCGGGTGCGCGACCGGGCACGCTCCGGCTGCCCGCCGTCCAGCCCGTCGACCCCCGGGGCGAGCTGGTGTCCCCGTTCGCCTGCCTGCCGGCGCGCGTGCCGGTCCGGGAGGCGCCCAAGGCGCTGCTGATCGAACTCAGCAAGCAACTGGAACGGCAGGCGCTGCGACTGGGGGAGACCTGCGTGGTCGCCTCGACGTTCCAGGAGGCACGGCACGTGACGCCGGCGACCCGGCTCCGCTACCGGGACCTGGTCGAGCGGGTCGGGTTCGTCGCCGCCCTGGGCGAGGACCTGCCGGTGGAGCCGATGCCCGGCCTCCGCGGAGCGGACCTGGCGCCCGGCGACCCGGTGCGCGGCGAGTGGGACGTCGTGGTGCTCAGCCCGCACTTCAGTGCCGCGCTGCTGGCCCGCGACCTCGGGGACGACGGGCCGGACATGGCGCGCCGGTTCGCCTTCGCCCTCACCTACGAGCGCGACACGGTGGTGCGGGCCGCCCGGGCGCTGCTCTCCCGGGTGGCGCCGAACACGGTGCGGCGTGCGGCCACGGAGGACGGCGAGGTGTCGGCGGTCCCGGCCGGCGTGGTCTCGCTGCTCACCGGGCGGTCCGCCGGGGATCCGGGGGAGGCGCTCCTGCACCGGGCGCTGGCCGCGGTCGGCACCGGCGTCACCATCGTGGACCTGCGGCTGCCCGACCAGCCGCTGGTCTACGTCAACCCCGCGTTCGAGCGGCTGGCCGGGCAGCCCGCTGCCGAGCTGCTGGGCCGCAACTGCCGCTTCCTGCAGGACACCGACACCGACCCGGCCGCCGTGGGCCGCATCCGCGCGGCGATCGCGGCCGGTGCCGAGTGCCGGGAGGTGCTGCTCAACCGGCGGGCCGACGGCAGCACCTGGTGGAACGAGTGCACGCTCACCCCGGTGACCGACGAGACCGGCGCCGTCGTCCAGTACATCGGGATCCAGGCCGACGTCACCGACCAGGTGGAGACCGAGCGCGCGCTGCTCACCGAGCGAGACCGGGTGCGGCGCTACGCGGCCCGGATCGCCGAGCTGGACCCGCGGGTCACGGTGCCGCTGTCCCTCGCGCCGCCGGCCGACGGACCTCAGGCCTCGACGGACTCCCCGGGGGCCAGGCGCGCGTAGGGCACCGGCTGGCCGGGGCCACGCTCACCGAGCAACCCGGCCACGAGACCGAGGCCGGTGTCGTTGAGCAGGCCGTCGTGCACGGCCAGCGCCCGCTCGGCGCGCACCTCGCGCAGGTAGTCGATCAGCTCGCCGGTCTTGGACCACGGGGCGTGCGCCGGCAGCAGCAGGGTGGGGACGGCGGCCTGGGGCACGGTGAGCGCGTCGCCGGGGTGGAAGACCCGCTCCTCGACGAGGAACCCGACGTTGCGCACCCGCGGGACGTCCGGGTGGATCACCGCGTGCCACTCCCCGTGCACGGTGACCCCGAACCCCGCGGCGGTGAACGCGTCGCCGGCACCGACCACGTGCACCCGCGGGCCCGCGCCGGCCAGCTGCTCGGCCACCGCCGAGTTGGTCCACACCTCCAGCGCCGGGTCGGCGTCCAGCGCGGCGCGGACCCGGTCGGGCAGGAAGTGGTCGGGGTGCTGGTGGGTGACCAACAGGGCCGAGGCGCCGTGCCAGGCGTCGTCGGCGGTGAACGCACCCGGGTCGATCACCAGCCGTCGGTCGCCGTCGGACAGGACCACACAGGCGTGTCCGTGCTTGGTGAGCTGCACCAGGGTCTCCTCGCAGGCGGTGGGACGTCGCCGTGCACGCTGCCACGCCGGGTCCACACCTGGGCACCGGGCCGGGTCATCCGATGGGGTGAGCCGGGCGGCGTGGCACCTGCACCGGCGGGCCGGTGCTGCCGACGACCCCGGGGTGATCACGCAGACGCTGACGTTCGCCGCCGCCCGCAGCCGTGCGCACGGGCCGACCACCGCGCTCTGGCACGCCGTGGAGGTGCACCGGGCCCCCGCCGACCTGGACGGCGCCTGCGAGCTCACCGTCTGCGGGACCCTGGCCCGGGTGACCACCGAGGCGCACTGGCCGGTGTCCGGCGTCGACGTCTGCTCCGCCTGCACCGCCGCCAGCTAGCGGTTCCACGTGGAATGCGGGCCTCCTCCAGGGAGAGGGCCTCGATCCATCAGCGGCCGGTGAAGACCGCCGGTCGCTTGCCCAGGAACGCCTCGACGGCCTCGCGGTGGTCGGCGGTCGCCCCCAGGTCGGTCTGCAGGCTCGCCTCCAGCGCCAGGGTGTCCTCGAGGCTGTCGGTGGCCGCCGTCGCCAGCACCGTCTTGACCGCCCGGTAGGCCCGGGTCGGCCCGGCAGCGAGCCGGGTGGCGAGCGCGGTCGCCTCGGCGAGCACGTCCGCGGCCGGGACGACGCGGTGCACCAGGCCCCACTCGGCGGCGGTCTCGGCGAGGAACGGCTCGGGGAGCAGCAGCAGCTCCGTGGCGCGGGACCCGCCGACGCAGTGCACCAGCCGCGAGGCCAGCGCGGAGTCGCTGGACAGCCCGATGCCGGTGAACGCGGTGGTGAACTTCGCGCCGGCGGCCGCGACCCGCAGGTCGCCGGCGAGCGCGATGCCCAGGCCGGCGCCGGCGCAGGCGCCGTTGACCCCCACCACGAGGGGGACCCGCAGTGCGGCCAGGGCCAGCATCAGCGGGTTGTACTCGGCCTCGACCACCGACAGCGACGGCCCGGCGTCCGGACGCTCGGAGCGGAGCTCCTCGACGTGCTCGGCGAGGTCCTGGCCGACGCAGAAGGCCCGGCCGCTGCCGGTGAGCAGCACGGCGCGCACCGACTCGTCCGCGGCCACGTCCCGCACGTGGGCCAGCAGCTCGGTGCGCAGCCGGTGGGACAGCGCCGGTCGCTGCAGGGTCAGCGTGGCGACGCCGTCGGCGTCGGCGCGGGTGACGGTGGGCTCGGAGCCGGGTGCGGACATCGTCGTCCTCTCAGTCCTCTGCGTAGTCGTGGAAGCCGCGGCCGGTCTTGCGGCCCAGCTCTCCGGCGGCCACCTTGTCACGCAGCAACTGGGGTGGGGTGAAGCGCTCGCCCAGGGTGCCGGCGAGGTACTCGGCGATCGCGAGGCGCACGTCCAGACCGACGAGGTCGGTCGAGCGCAGCGGGCCCATCGGGTGCCGGTAGCCCAGCTCCATCGCCGCGTCGATGGCCTCGGCGTCGGCGACGCCCTCCTCCAGCATCCGGATCGCCTCCAGCCCGAGCAGCACGCCGAGCCGGGACGACGCGAAGCCGGGGGAGTCGCGGACGACCACGTCGGTCTTGCCCAGCGCCCGCACCCAGTCGCGGGAGGCCGCGACGACGTCCTCGGCGGTCTCCGGCGCGACGACCACCTCGACCAGCTTCGAGGCCGGCACCGGGTTGAAGAAGTGCAGGCCCAAGAAGCGGGTCGGCCGCTGCAGCGCCGCGGCCAGCTCGGTGACCGAGAGCGAGGAGGTGTTGGTCGCCAGGACCGCGTCCGGCCCCAGCACCGCCTCCGCGGCGGTGAGCACGGCGACCTTGAGGTCGGCCCGCTCGGGCACCGCCTCCACCACCAGGCCGGCGTCCGCGGTCAGGTCGGTGGGCGAGTCGACCAGGGTCAGTCGGTCGAGGACCTCGGCGACCTCACCGCGGAGCTTCCCGCGTCGGGCGGCCTCCTCGAGGCCGGCCGACACCCGGCCACGGGCGGCCTCGGCTGCCTCGTCACCGGCCTCGACCACCTCGACCCGTGCGCCGGCGACCAGGAACGCCTGGGCGATCCCGGCGCCCATCCGACCGCCGCCGATCACCCCGACCTGCTCCGGCAGTGCGGTGCTGGTCCGTTCGCTGCTGGTCCGGTCGGTGCCGGTCCCGTCGCTGGTCGGCGGCGCGTCCTGGGGGTGCATCGACAGCTCCTCTGCTGACGGCGTTCCGGGCGCGGCCCATTCTGCTGGTACCGCCGTTCCCGCGCCGCGAGCCGGGGCGCCGCGAGGGCAGCAGGGCGAGTCCGACCCCGTCGACCCGGCGACCGGTGGGGCCGGGCACTGTTCAGCGGTACGGGCGCGTCCGGCCACCGTGCGCGGCTGACCGGGTGGTGCCCCTCCGGTCCGCTTGTGCTCTGGCTGCACTGATGCACCAGAGCACAAGCGCCCGCAGGTCGACTCGCCCGGACGGTGCGGCCGGCCACGCGCTCGACGACACGCCGACGCCGACGCCGATACCGACGCCCACGCCGACGCCCACGCGAGGTCGGTGCGGTCTGCTCAGGCGGGGCGGGCCAGGGCCTGGTGCGCGTCCCGGCGGGCCAGCACGTCCAGCAGCGCGGTGATGTCGCTGATCGTCCCGGCCGAGCCCGGCCCCAGGGGCAGGGCGGCCCACATCTGCTCGAGGTAGACCCGGCTGACCGGTCGGCCGGTGGGCAGCAGCCCGGTCAGCCGGTCCCGGGCGACGGCGGAGGCGACGGCTGGCACCAGCACGCGTCCGTCGGCCCGCTCGCCGTCCGCGGTCAGCTGCACGCCGGTCGCCTCGGCGAGCAGTGCGCGGTCCTCGGCGGTGAGGGCGGCGAGTGTGTTCCGCCGCCAGCGCGCCGGTGTGGCGCCCACGGTGACGGGTCGCAGTGCCCGGGCGGGGGCGGCGGAGGTGGACGTGGCACCGATCATCGGACCTGCACTCCTGGTCGTGGGCTTGCGCGAGCGGCCGTCGCGGTCCTCCTCGGCAGGTCCCGGGCCGATCGGTACCTGTTGGCGGCACGTTCCTCGCCGGCCCGACCCCCCGGCTTGCCGCCCGCCCCCGGCACCGGCGAGGCTGCCGGTCATGTGCTGCGGCGACGACGGCGACGGTGACCGAGGGTGACCCGGGTGGTGATCGCCCCCGACTCGTTCAAGGGCACGCTCGGTGCGGCGGCGGCCGCCGAGGCGCTGGCCGCCGGCTGGCGCCGGGTGCGGCCGGGCGACGAACTGATCGCCGTCCCCCTGGCCGACGGCGGTGAGGGCACGCTCGAGGCGCTCGGGCACGACCTGCCGGCCGCCTGCTGGCGCAGTGCGCCGGTGACCGGGCCGGACGGGCGCCCGGTGGACGCCGCCTGGCTGCTGCTCCCCGACGGGACGGCGGTGGTGGAGATGGCCCGGGCGGCCGGGCTGCCGCTGCTCGAGCAGCCCGACCCGCTGGGCGCCACCACCCGGGGGCTGGGGCAACTGCTGGCTGCCGTGCTCGCCGATCCGGCCGTCAACCGGGTGATGCTCACCCTGGGCGGCTCCGCCACCACCGACGGCGGCACCGGTGCGCTGGCTGCGCTGGGCGCCCGCTTCCTGGACGCCGACGGGGCCCCGCTGCCCCCCGGCGGCGGCGCCCTGTCCCGGCTGGCCCGGGTCGACCTGGCCGGGCTGGTCCCGCCGCCGGCCGGAGGCGTCCAGTGCCTGGTCGACGTCACCGCACCGCTGCTCGGGCCGCTGGGCGCCGCCGGCCAGTTCGGGCCCCAGAAGGGCGCGGACCCGGCGCAGGTGTCCGAGCTCGACGCGGCGCTGGCCCGGCTGGCCGACCTGCTCGGGGGCGACCGGGAGGCGCCGGGGGCCGGGGCGGCCGGCGGGACCGCCTACGGCTTCGCGGCCTGCTGGGGGGCGGAGTTCGTCAGTGGCGCGCAGGCGGTGGCCGCTGCCGCAGGTCTGGACGAGGCACTGCGGGGCGCGGCTCTCGTGGTGACCGGCGAGGGGCAGTTCGACGCCCAGTCGCTGCGGGGCAAGGTGGTGGGCGACCTGGTCGAGCGGGCGCGCGGTGCGGCGGTGCCGGTGGCGGTGGTCGCCGGCCGGGTCGTGGCGGCCGAGGAGCTGCCGGTGGCCCGCGCGCTCTCGCTCACCGAGCTGGCCGGTTCGGTCGAGGGCGCGATGGCCGACCCGGCTCACTGGCTGGCGGCGGCGGGGGAGCGCCTCGCGCGGGAACAGTCCGTCTCGACCTGACGTTGGTCTCGTCGGCCGACGAGCCGGTCGTCGGCATGTGTACGAACGCTCTGGCGGGGCATCAACCCCCTCGGTGCGTCCAGCCCGCCAGCGCCGGCCGGCTGGGGTTCGTACGTGATGACGAGGCAGGACGAGGGGACGGCGCACGGTGGTGGAGCCCACGAGGAGGAGCCTCGGGAACCGCTACGAGTTGGCGACCCTGCTGGCCTCCGGCGGCATGGGCCAGGTGTGGCGCGGGCACGACCAGTTGCTCGACCGGGCCGTCGCGGTCAAGGTGCTGCGCAGCGAGTACACCGGTGACGAGCTGTTCCTGGCCCGCTTCCGCGCCGAGGCACACCACGCGGCTGCGCTGAGCCACCCGAACATCGCCGCCGTCTACGACTACGGCGAGGAGCAGGCGGCCGACGGCTCGGGTGAGCACCTGGCCTACCTGGTCATGGAGCTGGTCGAGGGCCAGTCGCTGTCGACCGTGCTGGCCCGCGAGGAGCGCCTGTCGCCGGACCGGACGCTCGACGTCCTCCGGCAGACCGCCTCCGCCTTGGCCGTCGCCCACGCTGCCGGCGTGGTGCACCGGGACGTCAAGCCGGGGAACGTGCTGGTCCGGTGGGACGGCACCGTCAAGATCACCGACTTCGGGATCGCCTGGTCGGCCGGGAGCGTCCCGCTCACCCAGACCGGCCAGGTGGTCGGCACCGCGTCCTACCTCTCCCCGGAGCAGGCCTCGGGTGCACACGCCACTGCGGCCAGCGACGTCTACGCCCTGGGCATGGTCGGCTACGAGTGCCTGACCGGTGGGCGCGCCTTCGACGGTGACAACTCGGTGACCATCGCGCTGCGCCACCTGCGCGACCAGCCCGCCCCGCTCCCCGCGGAGCTGCCCGAGGGCGTGCGGCGGCTGGTCGAGCGCGCCATCGTCAAGGACCCTGCCCAGCGCTACCCCGACGGCGAGGCCGTCGTCGCGGCGATCGACGAGGTGCTCGCCGGGCGGGAGCTGCCGGCGGTGCAGCGCACCGACACCCAGAGCTTCTGGCTGCTGCCGGACGCGGCCGCGCTGGCCGGCGCGTCGTCGGCCACCGAGCGCTCCACCCGCCGTCCCGCCCCGCAGGGCGGCCTGGGCCGGCTGCTGGTCCCGCTCGTCGCGCTGCTGGTCGGGGCCGGTCTGGCGGCCGTCGTGCTGCAGGCGTTCGCCCCGACCGGGACGACGCCGATCGCGGCCGCCGTGGAGGTCCCCGGGGAGGTGGTGGCCTCCCCGGCCACCGTCGTCCTGGACGCCGCTGACTACCTGGGCCGCCCGGTCGACGCCGTCCGTGCCCAGCTGGAGGCCCTCGACCTGGTCGTCGAGGACCAGCCCGCGGAGACCGACTCCGCCGACCCCGGCACGGTCGTCGACGTCGCGCCGCTGGCGACCGAGCTGCGCGCGGGGGAGACGGTCCTGATCAGCTACGCCGTGGCGCCCAGCGACACCCCGGCCCCGGTCCGGCCGAGCCGGGAGCGGACGGTCGACACCGTGGTCCAGCAGCCGGCTCCTGCCCCGGCGACCACCCCTGCACCGAAGCCGACCCGGGTCACCACCCCGACGCCCACCGCGACGACCGGCGGTCGCCCGACGGGGGCGCCGGTCGAGGAGGCCCCGGCCGACGCGGGTGAGTCGGCCGAGGGTGATGACGGCGCCGAGGACGAGGCGACCGAGGACGAGACCGACGAGGGCGAGACCGACGAGGGCGAGACGGACGACGGCGAGACCGACGACGGCGAGACCCTTCCCGACCCGGGGACGTCCAACGGCAACGGGGCGGGCGGCGGTTCCGGGAACGGCAACGGCGGCGGCAACGGGAACGGCAGCGGCAACGGCGGCGGGAACGGCAAGCCCGACAAGGACTGAGCCGAGCGGCCCCCGGCGGTGCCCAGCGCCGGTATGTTGCCCGCCACAGGCCCGGTCCGACGAGGCAGTGGCCATGGGGGGCATCCAGGGTCGTGAGCGTGGCGGCGAACGGGTCGGACCACCCGACCGGCATCGCGGGTCCTGTCGCGGACCTGGCGGCGTCGTCCCCTGATCACGCGGCGCTCTTCGCCGCGATGCCCACCCCCTACCTGGTGTTGACGCCCGAGCTGGTCATCGTCGACGCCAACCCGGCCTACCTGGCCAACACCGGTCGGACCCGGGCCGAGCTGGTCGGGCAGCTGGTCTTCGAGGCGTTCCCCGGCAACCCCGACTCGACCGCCCCCGACGCCAGTGGCAGCCGCATCCGGGCCTCCCTCGAGCGTGCCCGGGACAGCTGCCGCCCACAGACCCTGCCCGTGCAGGAGTTCGACATCCCCGACGGCTCCGGCGGCTTCACCAAGCGGTTCTGGAGCCTGATCAGCGTCCCGGTGCTGGACGACGAGGGGCGTTGCCGGCACCTGCTCCAGCGGGTCGAGGACATCACCGACTACGTGCGCCAGCAGGCCATGTCCGACCACCCCAGCGGCCGGGGGCAGCGCTGGCACCGCCGGGTGCTGGAGGTGGAGAGCGACCTCTTCGCCCGCAGCGCCGAGCTCCGCGTCGCCCGCCAGGCCGAGGCGGACACCGCACGCCGGCTCGCCGCCCTCTCCGGCGTCGCCCTGGCCCTGGGGCGCGCGGAGACCCTCGACGACCTCGCCCGGGTGGTCAACGAGCGCGGTCTGGTGGTGCTGGGCGCCCACGGCGGCGTGATCGGGGTGTGCGACGGTGCCGACCGGCTGCGGCTGGTGCGCACCGACGGGATCGCCCCGGTCGGCGTCGGCCCGGAGACGGTGCTGCCGTTGGACGCGCCCTACCCCGGCTGCGTCGCGGCCCGCACCGGGCAGCGCGTCGTCCTGCCCGACCGCGCGGCCACCGAGGCGTTCTCGCCCCAGTTGGCCAGGGTGGCCGCGGTGACCGGGGTCCAGGCCTGGGCCGCGGTGCCGCTGGAGAGCGGCTCCCGGCGGATCGGGTCGCTGAGCGTGGGCTGGATGCACTCCCCGGCACTGGCCGAGAGCGACCTCGAGCTGCTGCACGCACTGGCCGGCCAGTCCGCGCTGGCGCTGGAGCGGATCCGGGCCCGGGCGGACGAGCGAGCGCAGCACGCCGTGGTCGAGGGCATGGCGGAGGCGCTGCAGCGCAGCCTGCTCACCGAGCCGCCCGAGGCCGACGACCTGCAGGTCGCCGTCCGGTACCTGCCGGCGGCGTCGCTGGCCCAGGTGGGCGGGGACTGGTACGACGCCTTCCTGCTGGGCGACGGCCGGCTCGCCCTGGTGATCGGTGACGTCACCGGGCACGACCGGCACGCGGCGGCGGCGATGGCGCAGGTCCGCAACGTGCTCCGGGGGGTCGCCCACAGCCGGCGTGGGACCCCCGGGGCGGTGCTCAGCGCGCTGGACCGGGCGCTGCGGGACCTGCAGGTGGCCACCCTCGCCACCGGCGTCCTGGCCACGGTCGAGGAGGTGGGCACCGGCGACCGGTTGCTGCGGTGGAGCAACGCGGGGCACCCGCCGCCGCTGCTGCTCGACCCCGACGGCACGGTCACCGTGCTGGAGCGTGAGCCGGACCTGCTGCTGGGCGTCGACCCGTCCGTGCTGCGCAGCGACCACACCCAGCTGCTCGTGCCCGGTTCGACGGTCGTGCTCTACACCGACGGGCTGGTGGAGCGCCGGGGTGCGGTGCTGGACGACGGCACGGCCTGGCTGGCCGGGGCGCTCGCCCGGTGGGCGCACCTCCCGCTGGAGGAGCTGTGCGACCGGCTGCTCGCCGGGCTCGACGGGTCCGTGGACGACGACGTCGCGGTGCTGGCGGTGCGGGTGCGCGGGTAGTGCCCGTGCTCAGCCCGCCGTGCCCCCGGCCCACCGGGACGGGACGATGCGGTGCCCGGCGGCCCGGCAGCCGAGGACCAGGCAGGTCGCCGCGGCGGCCAGCGCCACCCGGCCGGACGACGCGTCGATCCCGCCGAGCAGCAGCCCGACGCCGGCGGCGGCGAGCGCGGCGGTGAGCCACTGGTCCTGCCGGCGGCGCAGCCCCACCACCGCCAGGGCCAGGGCGGCGAGGACGGCGACCCGCGCCGGGTGCCCGGTGCCGGACAGCTGCCCGGCCCACGGCAGCCCCAGCGAGGCGAGGGCGAGCGCCCCGGCGCCGAGGAACCAGCCGCGACCCCGGGTCACTCGGGGCGGCCCGGGGCCAGCACCACCGCGGCGCCCGTGGCGGCCAGGGCGGCGGTGAGCCAGAAGCCGCGGTCGCTGGCGACGAGCGGGAGGGCGATCAGCACCCAGAAGGCGGCGAGGGCGACCAGGCCACCGGCGCCGACCCGCCACGCCGTCCGGGCGGACCCCCGCCGCCCGGCCAGGGCGACGGCCGAGGGCACCAGCGCGACGAGGGCGGCGACGGTGGCGAACGCCGACCACGTGGGCACGACGTCCCACAGCGACTGGTTGACGAAGTCGAGGTTGAGCCCGAGTTCGAGCAGGGCGAGCCCGAGCACGCCGAGCAGGAGGGCCACCAGTTCCGTCCCGGGCCGGCCCGAGGAGCGGACGGCGGCGAGACGGGAACGGACCGAGGACGACGACGACCCGCCGTCCTGCGCCCCAGCTGACGGCGTGCCGGGCGCGGTGCCGGGGGTGGTGGCCGGCCCCGGGACCGGCGGCGGGGTGGGCGACGGGGTGGGCGTGGACCCGGACCCGACGTCGACCGGGCCGGTCCCGTGCACGGCGGTCGGCGGGTCGTAGGAGGGCTGGTACGGCTGGTGGCTGCCGTGCGCTCCGGCGTCCGGCTCGACCGTCTCGCGCTGGCTGGGCGGCAGCAGGATCGACTGGGTGCGGGGATCGTCGGTCGTGCCGGTCACCGCGGGCTCGGTGGCCGGGTGCTCGGTGACGGGGTGCTGGGTGGGGGCGTGCTGGTCCCCGGCGGGATCGTCGGCGGGGTGCCGGGTCGCGCCGCTCTGTGCCGGCTGCGGCTGTGGCTCGGGGATCGGCGGGTGCGGCTGGCTCACGTGTCCTCCTCGTGGGGTGCGCCGAGGCGCCGGCGGCCTGGTCTACTCCGGCCGGACGGCGGGGCAGGGCGCTGGACACCGTAGCCGCGGGAGGCCACCGGGATCCTGCCCCCGCGCCGTGGTCCGGCGTCCCGCCTAGGGTCGGTCCCGTGGCAGCACGCGCGGGCATCGTCGTCACCGGCACCGAGGTGCTCACCGGCCGGGTGGCCGACCGCAACGGGCCGTGGCTGGCCGAGGCGCTGCGCGCCCGAGGCGTCGACGTCGGTTCGGTGGTCGTCGTCGGGGACCGGCCCGAGGACCTGCGGGCCGCCCTCGCCTTCCTGGCCGGCGCGGGCACCGACCTGGTGATCACCACCGGCGGGCTGGGCCCCACGGCCGACGACCTGACCGCCGCCCTGGTCGGGGACTTCCAGGGCCGGCCCTCGGCGCTGGACCCTGCCCTGGAGCAGCGGATCGCCGAGGTGGTCGCCCGGCTCAGCGCCCGCCGCGGCTGGCGGATGGACCCGGCGGCGACCGCAGCCGGGGTCGCCAAGCAGGCGCAGGTCCCGGCGGGCGCCACGGTGCTGGAGCCGGTCGGCACGGCACCGGGCCTCGTCGTCCCGATGGCCGACGGCCGGACCGGGCCCCCGGTGCTGGTGCTGCCCGGGCCGCCGTCGGAGCTGCAGGGCATGTGGCCGGCGGCGCTGGCGGCCGAGCCGGTGCGCCGGGCGCTGGCCGGGGCCACCGAGCTGCGCCAGTCGACGCTGCGGTTGTGGGGCACACCGGAGTCCGAGCTGGCGGCCACCCTGCGCCGGGTCGACGACCAGGTGA
Source organism: Modestobacter sp. VKM Ac-2979 (assembly GCF_026967995.1). Taxonomy (NCBI): domain Bacteria; kingdom Bacillati; phylum Actinomycetota; class Actinomycetes; order Geodermatophilales; family Geodermatophilaceae; genus Modestobacter; species Modestobacter sp. VKM Ac-2979. The sequence goes on along the minus strand of NZ_JAPVBO010000002.1, from coordinate 163,511 downwards.
CCGGCCTGGAGATCACCACCTGCCTGCGGGACGGCGAGCTGGAGATCGTGACCCGGTACGGCCCGGACGCCGAACCGGCGCACCAGCGGCTGGTGCAGGCGGTCACCGCCGACTTCGGCGACACGCTGTTCAGCGACGGGCCCACGGTGGACGAGCTGGTCGCTGCCGCGCTGGACGAGCGTGGGTGGACGGTGGGCATCGGCGAGTCGTGCACCGGCGGGCTGCTCACCGCGCGGTTCACCGCACCGCCGGGCTCGTCGCGCCGGGTGCTCGGCGGGGTCGCGGCCTATGCCGACAGTGCCAAGACGCAGCTGCTCGACGTGCCGGCCGGCACGCTGGCCGCCGCGGGCGCGGTCAGCCCGGAGGTCGCCGCCGCGCTCGCCGAGGGCGCCCGGCGCCGGTTCGGTGCCGACGTCGGGGTGGGCGTCACCGGGGTCGCCGGTCCGGGTGGCGGGACGGCGGAGAAGCCGGTCGGCACCGTCCACCTGGCCGCCGCCGGCCCGGACGGCGCGGTCGCCCGCTCACTGACCCTGTTCGGGTCGCGGGAGGCCGTGCGCCAGCGGACGACGACGCTCGCCCTGCACCTGCTGCGCCAGCTCCTGCTCGGCGGCCCCGCGGCCTGACGGGGTCAGGCCGGGTCGCCGTCCCGGCCCACCACCCGGCTGCGGCGCTCGAGGAACAGCACGTCGTGCCAGCTCGCCCGCCCGTCGACGACCCGGCGGCCGATCCGTTCCCGACGGCCGACCACCCGGAACCCGAGCCGCTCGTGCAGCGCGAGGCTGGCCGTGTTGGCGGGGAACACCCCGGCCCGGATCGTCCAGATGCCGTCGGCCTCGGTCGAGTCGATCAGCCGCTGCAGCAGCAGCCGCCCGATGCCCCGGCCGGCCGCGTGCGGTGCGACGTAGACCGAGTGGTCGACCACGCCGGCGTAGGCCGCCCGCGGCGACTCACGGCTGCACGCCACCCAGCCGAGGACCGCGCCGGTGCCGTCGGTGGCCACGTGCCGGTGACCGGGCAGGCGGGAGGCGTCGAAGGCCGCCCAGGTCGGTGGCTCGGTCTCGAAGGTGGCGAGGCCGGTGGCGATGCCGGCGGCGTGGATCTCGCGGACGGCGGGCCAGTCGGCCGGCGTCATCGCGCGGAGGACCGGTGAGGGGGAGGACCCGGGCACGCCGCCATCCTCGCGTCCGGTCCGGACGGCGCTGGTCGGGGGTTCCACGTGGAACCGGACCTGCGCGGTGGGCGGGCCGGGGGCATGCTGGTCGGGCGCGGATGGACCGGCCTGGGTCACTCTCGGGGGCGGATCCCGGCCATCAGCCCGCCCGGGTGTCAGTCGGCAGCTGGGCGGGCACCCGTCCGGGGTGACCACAGTGACCCTGCACGCCACCGGCCCGGTCGACCCCGGCGAGGTGTGGGACCGCTTCGTCCACCCCGCTCGCTGGCCGGAGTGGTCCCCGCAGATCAGCCGGGTGGAGGCCACCGCCCCCCGGATCGCCCAGGGCGTCACCGGCCGGGTGCACGACCCGCTGCGCACCTCCGTCCCGTTCGTCGTCGACGAGGTGTCCGACGCGGCGCGGTCGTGGAGCTGGCAGGTCACCGTCGGACCGACCCGGCTCGGGCTGGCGCACTGGGTGAGCACCGGCCCGGACGGCGGGACGACGACCGGCCTGCGGATCAGCGGCTTCGCGCCCCTGGTGCTCGGCTACGCGCCGCTGGCCCTGCTGGCGATCAAGCGGTTGGTGACCATCACGACCTGAGCGTCCGGTGCGTCTCGTACGGTGCCGGGATGAGCTGGTCGCGGTGCCGTCGTCGGTGCGTCGGAGCGGTCCGGTGACCGGCCGCCGTCGGCGTCGGGCGACCGCCCCGGGCGGCACGCCCACCGCGATCGCGCGCCCACCGGTCCCGCCGGTGGACCCCGACCGGCAGACTGGGCCGATGACCGAGATCCTCGACGACGCGACCGGATCGGTGGACGGGCACGAGGGGTTCTCGTCCGAGGGGCCGCGCCCGTCGCTGGACCTGCTGGTGTGGGACGCACCGAACATCGACATGACCTTGGCGAACGTGATCGGCGCGCGCCCGACCGCGGCGTCCCGGCCGCGGTTCGACGCGATCGCCGCGTGGTTCGTCGAGGGTGCCGAGGAGCTCGGGGCGGTGCAGCCGCCGGAGGTCGAGGCCTGCGTCTTCGCCAACGTGCCGCCGCAGCACGCCACCTCCCTGCAGCGCTGGGTGGAGGCGCTGCGCAGCTTCGGCTACGCCGTCTTCGCCCGGCCCAAGCTCCAGCCCGACGACGACATCGACCAGTCGATGCTCGACCACATCAGCGTGCGGGCGCACAGCCACCAGCTGCGCCGCCTGGTCGTCTTCTCCGGTGACGGCCGGAACTTCGCCGAGCCGCTCGAGGACCTGGCGCGCGCGGGCACCGAGGTGGTCGTCGTCGCGTTCAGCGAGGTCGCCGGCTACGCGATCAGTTCCGAGCTGCTGCAGTTCGTCGACATCGAGGACGTGCCCGGGGCGTTCGTCGAGCCGCTGGACCGCGTCCGGCTGGACGCCCTGCCGACGGACGGCGCCTGGCTGCGCCCGACCAAGAGCCTGCGGGACGCGGCCGGTCTCTTCGCCGCCCGCCGCGGCTGACGAAGGGGCCGGTCAGGCCGCGCGGGCGCCGCCGATCCCGGTGTCGTCGTTCAACTCCGAGACGCCCGGGGCAGTGGCGGTCCGGCGCGCAGCGTCATCGTGCCGACCCCGACCACCGCGGTCCGCAGCCTCGTCGAGGCTCGTGGCGGCGCTCGCGACGGGTACGTCGACGACGCTCATCCGGGAGTTCGCGTAGGTGGTCACGGCGTAGAGGAAGACGACCACGCCGAGCATCTCGAGCACCTCTTCGGCCGTGGTGGCCAGGACGTACGGAGCGGACAGCGTCCCGCGGTCGTCGGCCAGCCAGCTGCCCACCACCTCCATGCCGATGGCGCCGCCGACGTAGAGGGTCCCCGCCACGACGATGAGCAGACCGATCCGTCCGGGGAGCCCGCGGAGGAAGCGGAGGTAGGCGGCGGCGAAGACGACCACCAGCGGGGCGGCCAGCACCCACCAGCCGAAGGTGAAGACCCCGCTCGTCTCCACGACCTTGCCCACCTGGTGGTTGGCCCGCTCGTGCAACCGCAGCAGCTCGTCGACCGACAGGTAGCCGAACGCCGCGGCGAGGACCGACCAGTGCCACCGCCAGCGGTCGCGGTTCCGGTGGGCCCACGCGGCCACTCCGGCCGCCGAGGCGGCGGCCGCCAGCAGCAGGGCCGAAGAGAACCACGTCGGGAGGTTCGCCTCCCGGTTGACGCTGAGCAGGTCGAGCACCCCGGAGCGCATCCCCGCCGCCAGCTGGCCCGGCGTGTCGGCGCCGAGCACGACGAGGTTCAGCACGAGGCTGACGGCTCCCAGCAGGAGGCTCATCCCGGCCAGGACCACGAGCAGACGGCGCGGCCGGATGACGGTGAGCATGGCGAGTCCCTGCAGTCGACGCCCCGAGCGCAGCGGCGACCCAGGTCCTCGAGCACAGTAGGTCGGGCGACGAACAGCTGACAACTGGGGGACTTCTGCGTGAACAGTAAGTGACCAACCGGTGCTGGTCCCGGAGTGGACCGCACCGACCTCCCCGGTCGGTACGGCTAGCGGCGGGCCAGCCGGCGCACGCCGCCGGTGTAGGGCATCGAGTAGTGCGCGAAGACGTCGGGCTCCTGCTCGACGGTGAGCTCGCCGTCGGTGTCGATGGACGGCGCGTTCTTGGTGAGGTCCTTGGACACGGTGACCCGGATGTGGTCGGGGGCCACGGTGGCGCCGGTCAGCGGCACGAAGGTCAACTGGCGCCGACCGATGAAGCCGGTGATGACCGCGGCGAAGAACGGCTGGTCGGTGGTGGTGTCCACGTACACCGACTCCAACGTCCCGATCTTGCTCCCGTCCGGGTCGACGACGTTCAGGGTGCGCCAGTCACGGATGTTCTCGGCCGGGAACACGGGGCCCTCCTCGGGTCTCGGGACAGATGCCCCTCCATGCCCGGTGCCGTGGCCGCGCAACCCCCGCAGCGACTGCGTGGGCCGGGGCGGGTACCGGATCGGCCATGGCACGCCAGGAGCTCGTGGTGATGGTCGGCCTGCAGGGGTCGGGCAAGTCCAGGTGGGTCACCGAGCACCTGGCCGGCACGCACGCGGTGGTCAGCAAGGACCACTGGCCGAACGCCCGGCGTCGCGAGGCCCGTCAGCAGCGGACCGTGGCCGCCCTGCTCGCCGAGGGCGCCAGCGTCGTCGTCGACAACACCTCGCCGTCGCCGGCCGAGCGGGCGCCGCTGATCGCGTTGGCGGCGGCCGCCGGCGTCCCGGCCCGGGCGGTGTTCCTCGACGTACCGCTGGAGACCTGCCGGGCCCGCAACGAGGCCCGCGAGGGGCGGGCGAGGGTGCCGCTGGTCGGGCTGTACAGCGCAGCCGGGCGGCTCACCGTGCCGAGCACCGCAGAGGGGTTCAGCGACGTGACGGTGGTACGGAGCTGAACTCCGGACCGAGGCGCTCCGTCAGGCCCCTGCCGGGCCGGAGGAGGAGCGGGGCCGGGGGACCGCGGCGGTGGGCAGCCCGGAGGGCAGCCGGGCCCACACGTGCTTGCGGTCGGCGTCGCTGCACCAGCCGTAGTCGACCGACAGCTGGGCCACCATCGGCAGCCCCATCCCCCCGTAGGCCGGGTCGCGGTCGACCGCGGGGCGCGGCGGGGCGTCGGGCGAGCCGTCGGTGAGCACGATCAGCCAGCCGGTCGGGACGGCGACGATCAGCGCCACCACCGCACCACCACCGTGCCGCAGTGCGTTCGAGCTGAGCTCCTCGAACACCAGCAGCAGTCCCTCGCGCGCGTCCTCGGTGGACCGGGCGGCGAGGGACGGGTGGGCGAGCCGGGCCCGCAGGTCCATCCGGACCCGGGACGCGTCGTGCACCGTCGGGAGCTCCCACCGCCAGACGTCGCCGTCCTCGCGGGGCACGTCGGCCGCCGGCCAGACCAGTGCACTCACTCTTCGGGCCTCCCGCCGGCCGGTGTGTCCGCCGGGACCATGGTGGCGGACGCAGAGGGCGCGTGCAGCACGGGGGGTCACGTGTCGGCTCGGCGCGGTCAGCGCCGCGCCCGGTCCTCGCTGTCCTGCGGTCCGGCGGCGACGCCCGGCATCCCCTGGACGTCCAGCCGCAGGAGCAGGCCGGTCAGCTCCAGCGGCCCGGTGACGATGCGGCTGGTCGCGATGACCCCGACGTGCTTGCCGGCGGCCTCCGGGTGCTGGCTGACCCACACCAACGCCGTGACCCCGGCGGACCCGAAGAAGGTGACCCCGGACAGGTCGATGGTGAGCAGGCGCTCCGCCTGGCGCAGCGCAGCCAGCAGGGTCTGCTGCAGCAGCGGGTTGCTGGCGGCGTCCAGTTCGCCGGACACGGAGGCGATGACCTGCCCCGGTTCCGGGCCGTCCGCGAGCCGCACCTGGAACGGCGCCTCGTCGGCTGCCGACCTGACCGTCTTGATGGGTCCTCCTCCAGACCGGGACACGTTCGTGGTGTCCGCCGCCGATCGTCTCCCGTCGGCACCTGCCCGCGGAGCGGACCGGGCCGGGTCACTACCCCGATCGAGGCACGCCAGTCCCCGTACCCGGTCAGGAAAGTCATCACTTCGTCACCTGGCGAGCTCGCCATCCGCGTGACGGGTGTGACACCGTGTCACACGGCCGAGATGAGGCCGCCGGCGCGGTACGGCCCGTGTCCGGCGGTGGAGCACCCCGCAGCTGCGCCGTGCGCGCCGGGGGCGCACGCCCACCAGGCCGCCTGAGTCCTCGCCGGACCGAGTGCGGCTCCATCAGGACGACGACCACCCGGCCCAGCGTGGCCTGGGTGCGGAGAGGGGGTGGGCCGATGTGGGAGTACCTGGTCGACCGGCGCGGGCTGATCGCCTTCCAGGCCTTCCAGCACGTCAGCCTGGTCGTGCAGTGCGTGCTGCTGGCCACCGTGATCGCGATCGGGCTGGCGGTGCTGGCCTACCGCAGCCCGCGGCTCACCGGGCTGGCCAACGGGCTCTCGGCCATCGGGCTGACCATCCCGTCCTTCGCGCTGCTGGGCATCCTGCTGGCGCCCTTCGGGTTCGGGATCACCCCGGCCGTGCTGGCGGTGACCTTCTACGCCGCGCTGCCGATCCTGCGCAACGCCGTCGTCGGCCTGGCCGGCGTCGACCGCTCGCTGGTGGAGTCGGCCCGCGGCATCGGGATGAGCCGCATGAGCACGCTCCTGCGGATCGAGCTGCCGCTGGCGTGGCCGGTGATCCTGGCCGGCATCCGGGTCTCCACCCAGATGGTCATGGGCATCGCCGCGATCGCCGCCTACGTGCTCGGCCCCGGCCTGGGCAGCTTCATCTTCTCCGGACTCTCCCGGCTGGGCGGTGCGAATGCACTGAACGCCACGCTCGTCGGGACCATCGCGATCGTCCTGCTGGCCCTCGTCCTGGACGTGGTGCTGGTGCTGGTCGGTCGCCTGACCACCTCGAGGGGCATCCGTGTCTGAGACCACCGCCGAGCGCAGCGGCGCCACCGCACCCGCCGGCACCGAGCGCCAGGTCAGCGGCGTCTCCATCCGGCTCGAGGGCGTCACCAAGAGCTACTCCGGTCAGGGGACGCCGGCCGTCGACTCGGTCGACCTGGACATCCCGGCCGGTGAGATGGTCATGTTCGTCGGCCCCTCCGGCTGCGGGAAGACCACGCTGCTGAAGATGCTGAACCGGCTGGTCGAGCCCACCAGCGGCAAGATCTTCCTGGGCGACGAGGACGTCACCGGGCAGGACGCCGACCAGCTGCGCCGCCGGATCGGGTACGTCATCCAGGCCGGTGGGCTCTTCCCGCACATGACCGTGGGCACCAACATCGGGCTGGTCCCGGGGATGCTCAAGTGGGACCGGAAGCGGATCGCCGCCCGGGTCGACGAGCTGCTCGAGCTGGTCGGCCTGGACCCCGAGGTGTACCGGGACCGCTACCCCCGCGAGCTCTCCGGTGGCCAGCAGCAGCGCGTCGGGGTCGCCCGGGCGCTCGCCGCCGACCCGCCCGTGCTGCTGATGGACGAGCCGTTCGGCGCGGTCGACCCGATCACCCGACAGCGCCTGCAGGACGAGCTGATCCGCATCCAGGAGGAGCTGGGCAAGACGATCGTCTTCGTCACCCACGACTTCGACGAGGCGGTGAAGCTCGGTGACCGGATCGTGGTCTTCGACGTCGGCGCCCGCGTGGTGCAGTACGACACCCCGGAGGCGATCCTCGCCGACCCGGCGGAGGAGTACGTGGCCGACTTCGTCGGTGCCGGCGCGACGCTGAAGCAGCTGACCCTGACCCGGGTCGGCGACGTCGAGCTGATCCACCCCACGCAGGCCAGCGTGGGCGAGGACGCCGCCGAGGTCGTCCGCCGCGCGTCGGCCGCCGGGGAGAAGTACGTCGTGGTGACCGACCGCCGTGGCCGGCCGATCAGCTGGCCGTCGCTCGCGGAGCTGTCCCGGGCGGCCACCGTGCCGGACACCGTGGACGAGAAGCTCCCGGTGGTCGGGCTGCGCTCCACGCTCAACGACGCCCTGGACACGATGCTCGCCGCCAGCCAGGGCGGCGTCGTCGTGACCGGCCGGGACGGCGTCGCCGGCGTCATGGTGGTGGAGACGGTGATGGCCGCGATCCAGCGCACCCGCGACGAGGTGCAGGGATGACGGCGCCCCGCCCCGCGGCCACCGAGGCGTACCCCGACACCGAGGTCGACGACGCGCTCGCCCAGACCCAGACGCCGGCCCGTGGCGGCGCCGCCGACGAGGCCCGCGGTGCCTGGCGCGGACTGCTCGTGCAGCCGGTCCTCGTGCTGGCCGGGGTGCTGGCCTTCGTCGTCTGGCGGTCGACCGCCGAGCTCGCCGACACCGAGCAGCGGCAGCTCGGCTGGGGCGTGCTGGGTCGCAGCATCGTGGAGCACCTGCAGCTCACCCTGTTCGCCGCCGTCATCGTGCTGCTGATCGGCATCCCGCTGGGCGTGCTGCTCACCCGCGGGCCGTTCCGCCGGGCCACGCCGCTGGTGCTGGGCGTGGCCAACACCGGCCAGGCCGCCCCGGCGATCGGGCTGTTCGTGCTGCTGGCCACCTGGCTGGGGTTCGGCTTCCGGTCCGCGGTCGTGGCCCTGGTGCTCTACACGGTGCTGCCGGTGCTGCGGAACACCATGGTCGGGCTGCAGGGCGTCGACGCCCGCCTGGTCGAGGCCGGCCGGGGGATGGGCATGAGCGCCCTCGCCGTCCTGCTGCGGGTGGAGCTGCCGCTGGCCGTCCCGGTCATCCTGGCCGGCGTCCGCACCGCCCTGGTGCTGCTGGTCGGCACCGCGACGCTGGCGACCTTCATCAGCGGCGGCGGGCTGGGCCAGCTGATCACCACCGGCATCAACCTCTCGCTGGACAGCCTGCTGTTCAGCGGTGCCGTCCTCGTCGCCCTCCTGGCGCTGGCCATCGACTGGCTCGGCCGCGTCGTGGAGCACGTCGCCCGACCGAAGGGACTCTGATGCGCACGCGCGCGACCACCGCCCTCTCCCTCGCGGCGGCCACGCTCCTCACCGGGTGCGGCCTGCAGGCCGCCACGCAGTACACCCCGGCCTCCGCGCCGGCCGACATCCAGCCGATCGAGGGGGTGGCGGGCGAGGAGATCGTGGTGGGGTCGAAGAACTTCACCGAGCAGCTGATCCTCGGCAAGATCGCCGTGATCGCGCTGCAGACCGCCGGGTTCGACGTCGTCGACCGGACCAACATCCCCGGCTCCGTGCCGGCTCGCCAGGGCATGGTCAACGGCGAGATCGACATGGAGTGGGAGTACACCGGCACCGCGTGGCTCTCCTACCTCGGCGAGACCGCACCGATCGCGGACCCGCTGGAGCAGTACGAGGCCGTCCGGGACGCCGAACTGGCCAACGGCCTGACCTGGCTGCCGCCCGCGGAGGCGAACAACACCTACGCCTTCGCCGTCCGCAGCGAGGCAGTAGACGACCTGGGCGGGATCAGCACGCTGTCGGAGATCGCCGAGCTGCCCGTGGAGGAGCGGACCTTCTGCGTGGAGAGCGAGTTCGCCAGCCGCAACGACGGGTTCGTCCCGATGCTGGAGACCTACGGCCTGGAGCTCGGGGACGAGCAGGGCGTGCCGCGGGACAACGTCAGCACGCTGGACACCGGCGCGGTCTACGAGGCCACCGACCAGGGGCAGTGCAACTTCGGCGAGGTGTTCACCACCGACGGCCGGATCACGGCGCTGGACCTGACGGTGCTCGAGGACGACCGGGCGTTCTTCCCCAACTACAACATCTCGCCGGTGCTGCTCACCGAGACCTTCGAGGAGCACCCCGAGCTCGCCGACCTGTTCGGGCAGATCACCCCGCTGCTCACCAACGACGTGCTGCAGGAGTTGAACGCCCAGGTCGACGTGGCCGGCGAGCAGCCCGGGGACGTCGCGCTGGAGTGGATGGTCTCCGCGGGGCTCGTCGAGCCGGCCTGATCAGCTCCGCTCCGCCAGCCCGCACAACCGGCTGACCAGGAACTCCACCGCCGCCTCGCTGTCGACGTCCTCGGCCACCGCCACCGCGGTGGCCGAGGACGACGTCGTCCGGCGGTCCACCAAGGTCTGCCCGCGGCCGGCCCCGTGCCCGGTGTCGACGACGACGTCCCGGCGCACGGCCGTCAGCGTGCCCGGCACGATCGCCTCGGTCAGCGCCAGGGCGTCGTGCACCACCACGCCCTCGACGCCGTAGCTGCTGCGGGCGTGGTCGACGTACTGCTGCAGGACCGCCGCCGCCTGGGCGCCCACCGGGCCGGCCGCGGCGAACCGGGCGATCCCCGCCGCGGTGAGCACCGTGGGCAGCGTGACGTCCAGCCCCACCAGCACGGTCGGCAGGCCCGCACCGAACACCGCTGCGGCGGCCTCCGGGTCGGCCCACACGTTGAACTCCGCGGCCGCGGTGACGTTGCCGCCGCGGGTCGCCGAGCCGCCCATCACGACCAGCCGGCCGATCCGCGCCGCCGCCTCCGGGTACACCCCCAGCAGCAGGGCGATGTTGGTCAGCGGGCCGATCGCGGCCACGGTCACCGGCTGCTCGCTGGCCAGCAGCAGCTCGGCCAGCGCCACGACCGCGGGCCGGGGGTCGACCGCGGCCGGGGACGGGGGCAGCACGACGCCGCCCAGGCCCGCCGCCCCGTGCACGTGGCCGGCCCGCTCCGGTTGGGGGAAGACCAGCGAGGTGCGGGCGCCCACGGCCACCGGCACGTCCGACCGTCCCGCCAGGTGCAGCACCCGCAGCGCGTTCTCCGTGGTCTGGGCCAGGCCGACGTTGCCGTGCACCGTCGTCACCAGCTGCAGGTCGACCTCGGGACTGGCCAGCGCCAGCAGCACGGCCAGTGCGTCGTCGATGCCCGGGTCGGTGTCGATCACCAGCGGGGTGCGCATCCGCCCATCCCACCAGACGGCCCGACACGCCGGTGCGTCGGATCGGCGGCCGAGGTCATCGGCCGGCGATTGCCGCGCTGAGCTGCGATTTCGTCCGGTTCTGTCGACAAGTGCCCGGGTCCGGAGGGGGGTCATCGACCGCTGTGGAGGGGTCGGGCAACGGTTGGGTCACGCGGTCGGGAGGGGGTGTCCCGAACGGGGGTCCCGGGGCTCCGTCGTCCGTAACTTCTTCCTTGCCCGCGGCCCCTTCCCCGGCCGCGGCGACTACTTCCCGGGAGGGCAGCACATGGCGATCCAGATGGCACCGGTCCGGCCGACCGAGCTGCCCGCTGCCCGGGACACCGGCCGGCTCGGGCTGTTCGGCACCGACACCCCGGCGCCCAACACCACCGACCTGGCGTTCGGTCTGGCGATCGGCCTCGCCATCGGCGTGCTCGGCATGGGCCCCGGCCCGATCGCGGACGACGACGTCCCGGTGCGCCTGCCCCGCTCCCGGCGGCGTCAGCTCGCCCGCCGCGCCGCCACCTGGGGCGCCGGCGGGGACGGGGCCCACCTCGCCTGGCGTGCGACGCCGCTGCCGCTCTACCGGCTGACCGACGGGTCGGACCGGTCCGTCCCGAGCCCGGTGTCCGTCCCGGCGGCCGCCCCGGTGGCAGAGCGTGCCCCCGCTCCGTCCGCGCTGCCGGCCGTGGACCACGAGCTGGAGGCGGCGATCGAGTTCGCCACCGACTTCTCCGTCGACCTGCTCACCACTCCCACCCGGCTGGCCGCGCCCCCCTCGCGGCTGACCGCCCCGGGGCGGCAGCTGGTCAGCCGGCTGCGGAACGTGACCCGGCGGGCCGCGGCCTGGGGCAGTGGCGCGAACGGCGCCTCCCTCAGCTGGGACAGGCCGGTCGCGCCCCGGATGCACCAGCTGACGCTGCCGGCGCTCCCCGAGCCACGGCAGTCGGACATCGACCTCCGGCATCGAGCGCCGGACGACGACGAGGTCGTGCCGCTCCGAGAGGCGCCCAGCACCCCTGCCACACCGCCGTCGCCTCGCAGTGCGAACCGGCCACACTTCTTTAGGGTGGCTACATGTTCACCACGCGGCCGGAGCTCGCCGGCACCTTCGGGATGGTCGCCTCGACGCACTGGCTCGCCAGTGCCGCGGGCATGGCGACCCTCGAGGCCGGTGGGAACGCGTTCGATGCCGCGGTCGCTGCGGGCCTCACCCTGCAGGTGGTCGAGCCGCACCTCAACGGCCCGGGGGGCGAGGTCCCGATCCTCTTCGCCCGGAGCCCGCGGGCAGCCGCCGGCGCGGGGGTCCCCGTGGTCCTGTCCGGTCAGGGGGTCGCCCCCGCCGGCGCGACGATCGACGCCTTCGGGGACCTCGGTCTCGACCTGGTCCCGGGCACCGGTCTCCTCGCCGCCACCGTGCCCGGCGCTCTCGGCGCCTGGCTGACCCTCCTGCGCGACCACGGCACCCTGCCGCTGGGCGCCGTCCTCCGCTTCGCCATCGAGTACGCCGAGCACGGCCACCCGGTCCACCCCCGGGTCGCCGCGACCGTCGCCTCGGTCTCCGAGCACTTCCGCACCCACTGGCCGACCTCGGCCGCCACCTGGCTCGCCCCCGACGGAGCACCCCCCACCGCCGGCCGCCTGTTCCGCAACCCGGTCCTCGCCTCGACCTACCGCCGACTGCTCGACGCAGCGCGCGGACCCTCCCGAGAGGCGCAGATCGACGCGGCACTCGCGGCTTGGTACACGGGGTTCGTCGCCGAGGCGATCGACGAGTTCTCCCGTTCCCCGGTGATGGACGACTCCGGTCGTGCCCACCGCGGCTTCCTGACGGGTGAGGACCTGGCCAGCTGGGCCCCGAGGTACGAGCCGCCGGTCACCCTCGACTGGCAGGGGTGGACGCTCGCGAAGGCCGGGCCGTGGTCCCAGGGCCCGGCGCTGCTCGAGGCGCTCGCGATGCTGGACGGCCACCCGGCAGCAGGGGCCGGGGCCGGGTACGCATCGGGCACCGCCGATGCCGACCTGGTCCACGCCAGCGTGGAGGCGGTGAAGCTGGCGATGGCCGACCGCGAGGCCTGGTACGGGGACACGGCCGAGGTGCCCGTGGACGACCTGCTGTCCACGGGCTACACCGAGCAACGGCGGGCGCTGATCAGCGACCGGGCCAGCACCGAGCTGCGGCCCGGCTCGCCAGGTGGGCGCCCGCCCCGGCTCCCCGAGTTCGTCACCGCCGGCGGCCGCGCCTCCTCCGGCCCGATCGCGGGCGTCGGGGAGCCCACCGTCGACACGCGGGGCACCACCCGGGGCGACACCTGCCACGTCGACGTCGTCGACCGCTGGGGCAACCTCGTCTCGGCCACCCCCTCAGGCGGCTGGCTGCAGAGCTCGCCGGTCATCCCCTCGCTCGGCTTCGCGCTGGGCACCCGGGCGCAGATGTTCTGGCTGGAGCCCGGGCTCCCCAACTCGCTGCAGCCGGGCAAGCGCCCGCGCACCACGCTCACCCCGTCCCTGGCGCTGCGCGGCGGCGTGCCGACCCTCGCCTTCGGCACCCCCGGCGGTGACCAGCAGGAGCAGTGGCAGCTGTGCTTCTGGCTGGCCCACGTGCTGGGCGGGCTGGACCTCCAGGCGGCCATCGACGCGCCGACCTGGCACACCACCGCCTTCCCGTCGTCGTTCTTCCCGCGGGAGATGACGCCGGACGAGGTCGTGGTCGAGTCCCGGATCGGGGAGGAGACCATCGACGAGCTGCGCCGCCGCGGCCACGCGGTCACCGTCTCCGGCCCCTGGTCGCTGGGGCGGCTGTCCGCGGTCTCGGTCGACCCGGAGACCGGCGTGCTGCGGGCCGGGGCCAACCCGCGGGGGATGCAGGGGTACGCAGTGGGTCGCTGAGCCGTCGGCCGCTGGGCCGTCGGTCGGGTCAGTCCGGCGCTTCCTCCTCGGCCAGCTCCTCGGGCACGACCGCGGCCAGGCAGCGCCGGATCGCCAGCGCGACGCTGCTGGCAGCGAACAGGTCGTCGTCGGTGCTCTGCCGGGCGCGCCGCAGTTGCACCTCGAGGGCGTGCAGCTCGTCGTAGGCGGCGCGGGTGGTGTCCGGCTCAGCGGCCGGCCCCTCCACCGAGCGCAGCACGTCGGCCAGGCCGGTCAGTGCCGAGGCCGCGGACGGCCGCAGCGCCGGGCCGAGCGCCACGTGCGAGACGTCGGCGGTCTCGGTCTCGGCGATCAGCTGGGTGAGGTCCTCCACCATCAGGGTCAGGCGCTCGAGCGCCCGGGCCTGGGCGTACTGCCGGTCGGCGACCTGCTGGTGCCGGCGGGCCCGGAGGTTGCCCCGGCGGGCCTCGTCGGTCTGCTGCACCGCCGCGCGCATCTGGGCCAGCACGGGGTCGATGGTGTGGATGCGCTCGCGCCACTCGTCCTCGGTGGGCGGGTGTTCCTGCTGCAGGCCGTCCGCCAGGTCCTCCAGCTGGGCGGCCAGCAGGTCGCGCAGCCGGCCGAGCTCGGTCTGCGAGGGCGCCAGCGGCAGCGGCGGGAAGACGGCGAGGACGGCGGTCCCGATCAGCGCGCCGAGGAACGTGAGCCCGGCGAAGCCCAGCACGTAGTCCACCGGGTCGCCGCCGCCGATGATCAGCACGAAGAGCGCCGAGGTGGGCACCCAGCTGCCGGAGCCCCCCAGCCGGTGCCATCCGGCGAGGAGCATCCCGGCGGTCACCACGAGGCCGACCCTGGCCACGATCGGCACGGGCAGCCCGTCGACGGCCAGGGCCACCGCGGCGCCGATCGCGATGGCGGCGACCGACTGCGCGGTGGTCCGGGCAGACCCGGCGAGCGTGGTCGAGATGGCGATCACCGCGCCGAACGGCGCGTAGTAGGGGTACTCCTGCGCGGGCTGGGGCAGCAGCTGGATGAGTGCCCAGGCGATCGTCGCCGCGATGGCGGCCCGCAGGGCCAGGCCGATCTGCGGGTTCCGGGCCCAGGTGCGCTCCAGGGCGCCGGACCAGGACCGGGGGTCCCATCGGCTCGGCCGCCGGTTCGGCGACCGGGGGCCGGCGGTTCCCTGCACCCGGCCATCGTCCCTCGCCGGCGGGGGATCCGCGCGGCACGCCCCCGCGACCGTTCCCGACGCCAGCAGGCATGATCGGGTTCCGGTACGCGGCGACGAGGGGCCCCGTCCGAGGCGGACGGAAGCGAGGGCGGGGGACGGATGACGCTGTACGACCCCGCTCCCGGGGCCGCTGCCCGCGCGGTCGAGGCGGCTGCGGGCCCCGTGGTCCAGCGGTTGGCCGACCTGGCCGCCCGGCTCCTGGGAACCGACGTGGCCCAGGTGTCGCTGATCGGTGAGGTGCAGACGGCGGCCGTCGTCAGCGGCCCGGGCGCCGGGCGACCAGGTGTCGAGCTCCCGTTGGCCGAGTCGCTGTGTGCCGTCACCGTCGAGGCGGGGGAGACCCTCGTCGTCCGGGACGCGGCGAACGACCACCGGGTCGCGGACCGGGCACCGGTCACCGTCGGTGAGATCGGCGCCTACCTGGGCGTGCCGCTGGACGGTCGGCGCGGCGCGCTGTGCGTCTTCGGGGCCGCGCCCCGGGACTGGACCGACCTGGACGTCGCCGTGCTGCAACTGATCGCCGAGTGCGTCGCGGCGGAGCTCCGGTTGGTGGAGGCCGGCGCGGAGTCCGAGGCCGCCCGGTGGCGGTGGGGGCTGGCCCTCGACGCGGCCGAGATCGGCAGCTTCGACTGGGACGCCGTCGGCGACCAGCTGGTCTGGGACGACCGGCTGCTCGCCCTCTACGGCTGGGACCGCGCCGTCTTCCCCGGGACGCTGAGCGCGTTGCTCGAGCGGCTCCACCCGCACGACGTGGAGGGCGTCACCGCCACGATCAACGCGGCGCTGGTGACCGGCGAGGGCTTCGACCAGGAGCACCGGGTCCAGCTGCCCGGCGGTGACGTCCGCTGGGTGCGGGCTCGTGGCCGCGCCGTCCTGGGCGACGCGGGGACGGCGGTCCGGGTCGTCGGGGTGGCGCACGACGCCACCCAGCGGCGGCGGTCCGACGCGCGGCTCACCCAGGTGCTGGAGTCGATGCCGGCGGCGTTCTTCTCCCTCAGCCGGGACTGGGCGTTCACCTACGTCAACGCCGAGGCCGAGCGGCTGCTGGGCAACAGCCGGGAGGTGCTCCTGGGTGGCGATCTCTGGCAGCTCTTCCCGGCCGCGGTCGGCAGCGACTTCGAGGTGCACTACCGGCGCGCGATGCAGACCGATGAGCCGGCGATGTTCCAGGCCTGGTACCCGCCGCCACTGGACGGCTGGTTCGAGGTGCGGGCCTGGCCCAGCGCCGAGGGGCTGTCGGTCTACTTCCTCGACATCACCGAGCGTCGCCGCGCCGAGGAGGCCACCCGCCGGGACGCCGAGCGCCTCGCGACGCTCGCCCGGGTGTCGGACGTCCTGTCCACCGCCCTCATCGACCGGCAGGGATCAGCCGGCGCGCTGCAGGAGCTGGTGGAGGCCGTGGTGCCCGTCCTCTGCGACTGGGGGATCGCCAGCCTGGTCGAGGAGGGGGGCCGGCTGCACGACGTGGCCAGCTGGCACCGCGACCCCGCGCTGCGCCCGGTGGCGGCCGACTACGCCCGGCTCCGGCTGGCTGCGCTCACCAACACCGCCCCGATCGTGACCGCCCTGGCGACCGGCGAGGTCACCGTCGTCCCCGACATGGCGGCCGCCGTGGGCAACGGGCTGCCGGCCGGCGAGGTGCGCGAGGCCTACTGGACGCTGGACCCCGGCACCGCGGTGGTCTTCGCGCTGGCCGCCCGGGGACGGGTGCTCGGGGCGGTGAGCCTCTACCGCGGCCGCGACCGGGCCCCGATGGACGCGCGGGAGCGCGAGCTGGTGCGGGAGGTCGCCGACCGGATGGCGGTCGCGCTGGACAGTGCGGCGCTGCAGGAGCAGCAGCGCCGGATGGCCGAGGAGCTGCAGCGCAGCCTGCTGACCGACCCGCCCGAGCCCGAGCTCGCCGAGATCGCCGTGCGGTACGTGCCCGCCGTCCAGGCCGCCCAGGTGGGCGGTGACTGGTACGACGCGTTCCTCCAGCCCGGCGGGGCGACGGTGGTGGCCATCGGCGACGTCGTCGGCCACGACAGGGTCGCCGCCGCGGCGATGGGGCAGCTGCGCAGCCTGCTGCGCGGCATCGCCTACAGCAGCGGTGGCGGGCCGGCGGCGGTGCTCTCCGACCTGGACCTGGCGATGGAGGGGCTGCAGGTGCGCACCCTGGCCACCGCCGCCGTGGCCCGGCTGGAGCAGGACCAGGTCGACCAGGTCCCCGGCGAGACCCGGCTCCGCTGGTCCAACGCCGGCCACCCGCCGCTGCTGGTGCACACCCCCGACGGCCGGGTGGAGGTGCTGGCCACGGAACGGGCCGACCTCATGCTCGGGGTCGACCCGACGACCTCCCGGCGGGAACAGGTGACGGTGCTCGCCCCCGGGTCCACCGTGCTCCTGTACACCGACGGCCTGGTCGAGGGCCCCGCCCTGCCGCTGGACGACGGTGTCGCCCGGCTGGTCGGCCTGCTCACCGAGCTGGGGGAGCTGCCGCTGGAGGAACTGCTGGACGCGATCGTCGCGCGGTTGCGCCCGCAGGGGTCGGAGGACGACGTCGCGCTGGTCGCCGTCCGGCTGCGCCGCTGACCTGAGCCGGCTCAGCGGCGGGGCAGCAACGCCCAGACGCTCTTCTGGTCTCCGGTGAGGTGCCAGCCGTGCGCGTCGGCCATCTCGGCGATCAGGTACAGGCCCAGCCCGCCCAGGCTGGGGTCACGCCCGATCGCCGGCTGCGGAGGGCGCTGGGCTGCGGAGTCGCGCACCTCGATCAGCCAGGCGCGTGGTGTCCGCTGGACGCGGGCGAGCACCCCGCCACCACCGTGCCGGAGGGCGTTGGAGGCCATCTCGTCGAACGCCAGGACGACGGCCTCGTCGAGTTCGGCGGCCGTACCGTCGCCCCGGGACTCCTCGGCCAGCCCGCTGCGCAACTGGGCACGCACCCTGGGGAGTTCGGCCACGCTGCTCAGCGCCCACTCCCAGCCGTCCTCGGCGGGTGGTGGAGGGGTCGACGGCCACGCAAGGCTGGTGCGCTCGCCCGTCACCCGGTCTCCTCGCTGTCTGGCCATTTCTCGCTCCACGGCGAACCCCTGTCTTGTCTCGGCAGGGGCAGGTCTAATCATGAACCCGATGTGATGCCCACCTCACCGGTCCGGGGTGGGTCGCGCCAGTCGAGCGGCGCGTCGCCCGCTCAGCCGGCCAGCGCGGCCAGGTGCTCGCGCACGGAGGACGGGTCGCGCATCACCCCGCCCATCACCGCGACCCCCCAGGCGCCCGCGGCGAGGCAGCCGGGGACGTCGTCCGGGCCGATGCCGCCCAGCGCGAAGACGGGCGGACCGTGCGGGACCAGCTCGGCCAGGCCGGGGAGCCCGAGGGCCGGGCCGTGGCCGGGTTTGGAGGCGGTCAGGAACACCGGGGACAGGAAGGCGTGGTCCACGCCCTCGGCCCGGGCCCGGGCCAGTTCGGCGGCGGAGTGGCAGGAGCGGCCCAGCCAGCCGGGCCGCGGCGCCGGCAGCGGGTCGGCCGCCGACAGGTGGACGGCGGTGCGTCCCGCGCTGCCGGCGGCCCCCGCCCACACCAGGACGCCGTCCACCGGGTCCAGCAGGGCCCGCAGCTGCCCGGCGAGCCGCGACCGCTCGGCGAGGGGCAGGTCCTTCTCCCGCAGCACCACCGCCCGGGCCCCGGCGTCGACGGCGGCGGCCACGGTGGCGGTCAGGCTGTCCCGGCACTGCGTGCGGTCGGTGAGCACGAGCAGCCGCGGCAGGGTCACAGCTCGGGCAGCCCCTGCATCGACGTCGATGCCTCGGCCAGCCAGCGGCGCGGGATCCGGCCCGCGCCCCGGGCCAGCCGGCCGCCCTCGACGGCCTGCCGCATGGCCAGCGCCATCTGCACCGGCTCCCGGGCCCGGGTCACCGCCGACGCCAACAGCACCGCGTCGCACCCGAGCTCCATCGCCAGTGCGGCGTCCGAGGCGGTGCCGATGCCGGCGTCCAGCACCACCGGCACGCTGACCTCCTCGCGGAGCAGCGCGATGTTGTAGGGGTTGCGGATGCCCAGCCCGCTGCCGATGGGTGAGCCCAGCGGCATGACCGCGGCGCAGCCGACGTCCGCCAGCCGGCGGCCCAGGATCGGGTCGTCGGTGGTGTAGGCGAGCACGGTGAAGCCGTCGGCGACCAGCTGTTCGGCGGCGTCCATCAGCTCGACGGCGTCGGGCAGCAGCGTGCGGTCGTCGCCGATGACCTCGAGCTTGATCCAGTCCGTCTCGAAGGCCTCCCGGGACAGCTGCGCGGTCAGCACGGCCTCCCGGGCGGTCTGGCAGCCGGCGGTGTTGGGCAGCAGCCGCACCCCGCAGCGGTTGAGCACCTCGAGCATCGCGCTGCCCGCGGCCGCCTCGACCCGGCGCAGCGCCACGGTCACCAGCTGGGTGCCCGAGGAGCGGACCACCCGCTCCAGCACCTCCAGGCTGGGCAGGCCGCCGGTGCCCAGGATCAGCCGGGAGGTGAACGTCTCCCCGCCCAGGGTGAAGGGGTCGGCCGACTCCTCCTGCTCCAGCGCGGGGGCCAGGTCCTCGGTCAGTTCGCGGTCCTTCTGCATCTCAGCCTCCTGCGGTGGGGGCGAGCACCTCGAGGCGGTCGCCGGGGGAGAGCTCGGTCGTCGCCCAGCTGCTGCGCGGCACGACGTCGCCGTTGCGGGCGACCGCGACCCGGTCGTGCCCGCTGGTGCGGTCGGCGACGAGCGCGGCGACGGTCGTGCCGTCGGCCAGCTCGACCGGGCTGCCGTTGACGGTCAGCGAGATGGTCATCGGTGGGGGAACCTCTCGACGGTGAACGGTGCGGCGAGCTCGGGCAGCTCGCCGGTGGCCAGCAGCTCGGCGACGAGGTCACCGGTCACCGGGGTGAGCAGGACGCCGTTGCGGTGGTGGCCGGTGGCCAGCACCAGCCCGGGCAGCGTGCTGGGCCCCAGCAGCGGGGCGTTGTCGTCGGTGCCGGGCCGCCAGCGGGCGAGGGTCTCGACCAGCTCCAGCTCGGTCACCCCGGGTACCACCTCGATCGCGTCGTGCAGCAGGTCGTGCACCCCACCGGCGGTGACGGTGGCGTCGAAGCCACGGTCCTCGGTGGTGGCCCCCACGATCAACCCGTCCTCGCCGTAGGGCACCAGGTAGACCTGCCTGCTGCGGACGAGCGCGCGCACCGTGCCGGTGAGCAGCCCGGCCGCACCGGCCATCCGCAGGATCTGCCCCTTGACCGGCCGGATCGGCAGCGGCGGCACCCCGGGGAGGGTGTTGCTGTGCGCACCCAGGGCGAGGACGACGGTGCCGGCGGCCAGCTCCTCGCCGCCGGTCAGCTGCAGGCCGGTGGCCCGCCCGCCGGCGACCTGCACACCGGCCACCCGGTCGCGGACCAGGCGCACCCCGGCGGCCTCGGCGGCTGCGGTCAGCGCCCGGTGCAGGGCCCGGCCGTCGACCGAGTGGTCGCCCTCGACGGCCAGCCCGCCGCGTAGGCGGGGGGTGAGCGCAGGCTCCCGGCGGCGGGTGTCCCGCGGGGTCAGCCGCTCGACGGCCAGCCCGAGCTCCTGCTGGTAGCCGTGCAGCGCGTCCAGCGCCCGCACGTCGTCGGCGTCGAAGCCGACCACCAGGGTGCCGACGGTGCGCAGCCCGACCGGCAGCCCGCTGGCCGCCTCGACCTCGGCGGCGAACGCCGGGTAGCGCTGCAGGGAGGCCAGGCACAGCCGCAGCAGCGCCTCCTCCCCGTAGGCGGCCTCGGTGACCGGTGCGAGCATCCCGGCGGCGGCCGCCGAGGCGCCGGCGCCGGGGGCGTCGTCGACGACGGCGACCGACAGGCCGCGCTGCGCCGCCCGCCAGGCCACCGACAGCCCGATCAGCCCACCGCCGGCCACCGCCACGTCGATCACCGGGCGCCCGCCAGCGCCCGCAGCAGCTCGGCCGTCGCGGCCCCCGGGTCGGCGGCGGCGGTGACCGCGCCGACCACCGCGACCCCGGTGGCGCCGGCGGCCAGCAGCTCGCCGACCCGCGCCGCGGTGACCCCGCCGATGGCGATCACGGGCACCGGCACCGCGGCGGCCACGGCGCCGACCCCGGCCACCCCGATGGGGTCGGGGAGCCCCGTCTTGGTGGTGGTGGCGAAGGCCGGGCCGACGCCCAGGTAGTCCGCCCCCTCGGCCACCAGCTGCCGGGCCAGCTCCGGGTCGCGCGCCGTGCCGCCGAGGAGGTGCCCCGGCCCGGCGACCCGCCGGGCGGCGGCGAGCGGGAGGTCACCGGCGCCGAGGTGCGTCCCGTCGGCGCCGACGGCGAGGGCGACGTCCACCCGGTCGTTGACGAGGCAGGTGGTGCCCGCCGGCCGGCAGAGCTCGACCACGGCCCGGGCGAACTCGTACAGCACCCGGTCGCTGCAGCCCTTCGCCCGCACCTGCACCACCGGCGCACCGGCGGCCACCGCGGCGGCGATCGCGGCCAGCGCGGCCGGTCCGCCGTCGGCGTCGGTGAGCACGTGCAGCCGGCCCAGCGGGGGGGTCATGCCCGTTGCCGCCCGCGGCGGGCGCCGAGCAGCGCGATCACCGCGGTGAGGGACGCCGCCACGGCCAGGCTGATCAGCGAGGCCGACCAGCCGTTGGCCGGGTCGATGCCCAGGTCGGTCTGGCGTGCGGTCCACCAGGCGGTCCAGCCGGCGCCGACGCCGGAGAAGAAGGTCGGCAGGGTCAGCTGGTAGGCGACGAACCCGGCCAGCCACGGCAGCAGGTAGACCAGCCGGGCCGGAGCGGTGTCCGAGGTGTCCCACCGGCCGGGGGCGCTCAGCGCGTAGGCGACCAGGAAGACGCCGATCAGCGGCACGAAGACCGCGCCGATCAGGAAGAGGAACGGCTCGTAGGCCACGATGTCGAAGCTCAGCGCGAGCAGGGTGGCGGTGGCACCGACGCCCAGCGCGAGCAGCCGGCGGTCCAGCCGGGCCACCACGTTCTGCGCCGACACGGCCGTGGAGTAGACGTTCGCGAACGCCTCGTCGAGCTCGACCGTGATGAGCACCAGCACCGCCAGCGCCCCCAGCGGCACGGCGAGCAGCGCGTCGATGACGTCCAGCCCCGAGCTGCCGTAGGCCGCCAGCGCCAGCACGCCGAGGCTGAACATCGCGACGGTGGCCAGGCCGTAGCCCAGGGCGGTGCTGGTCCCGGCGACCCGGCCGCTGCGCACGTGCCGGGTGTAGTCGGCAGCGAGGGGGAACCAGGAGATCGGCAGGGCGATCACGATGTCGGTCGCCGTCCAGAACGACGCGGCGCCGCCGCTGTCCAGCGCCGCCCGCGGCTCGGACAGCACCTCGACGAACAGGTAGGCGATCGCGGCCAGCGCGGCCCACACCGCGTAGCGGGACAGCACCTTGACCACGCCGAGGGGGCGCAGCGCCATGGCGGTGGCCAGTACGCCGGCGACCAGCACGAACGGCCAGCGAGGCGCGTCCAGCACCCGGGACGCGGCCTCGGCGATGATCACGATCTCGAAGGTGGCCCAGCCGATGCACTGCACCAGGTTCAGCGCGGTGGGCAGGTAGGACGCCCGCCGGCCGAGCAGGCCGCGCAGCAGCACCATCGCCGGCACCCCCTCGCGGGCGCCGGCCGCGGCGGCCAGCCCCAGCAGCGAGGCGCCGATCACCGCGCCGACGACGATCGCGCCGATCGTGACCGACAACGGCCGCCCGGGCAGGACGACGTAGACGGCGGCCACCGGCAGCAGCAGGCTGATGCCCAGGTTGCCCCACAGGCCCGCGGACTCGCGGAAGCCCAGCGTGCGGGCTGGTGGCTCGGTGAGGGTGAGGGGTGCGTCCGCCCCGGACGTGGTCGTGCCGACGGTTCCAGATGTGCTCATCACGGGCTCCCTACGCCGGCATTACCCGGTCAGGTTCCAGCGGTCGGCGGCGCGTCAGCCGCCCTCTCAGCCCGGTCCTCCGAGCTCCCGCACATGGCTCGACGCCATGACGGGGCCACCATAGCCACCTCGTAGAGTCCGCGCCGTGCCGGTCGCCGAGCTGCTGCAACGCCATCCCGAGATCTGGCGCGGGGCCACCGCGCACCCGTTCCTCACCGCGGTGCTCGACGGGTCGCTGCCCGCCGGCGCCTTCGACACCTGGCTGGTGCAGGACGCGCGCTTCGTCGCCGACCTGCTGCGCTTCCAGGCGCGGTTGCTGGCCCGCGCACCGCGGCCCGCGCAGGCGGTCCTGGCCGGGGGCCTGGTCGCGCTGGTCGAGGAGCTGGCCTGGTTCGAGGAGCAGGCGGCCGCCCGCGGCCTGGACCTCACCGCCCCCGCGCTGCCCGCCACCGCGGCCTACGCCGAGCTGCTGCAGCGACTGGACGCCGCCGAGGTGCCGGTCGCGCTGACGGCGCTGTGGACCATCGAGCGCACCTACCTCGACGCCTGGACCACCGCGCTGCCCGGGGCCCCGGCCTACCGGGAGTTCGTCGAGCACTGGACCGTGCCGGGCTTCGCCGGCTACGTCGCCGGCCTGGAGGCGGCGGCCGACGCTGTCGGCGGGGGCAGGGACGCGGTCTTCCTCGACGTCGTCGCCGCCGAGGTGGCCTTCTGGGACATGGCACTCGGGGACGGGGCACTCAGCGATCCGGCGGTGCAGGCGCCGTGAGCCTGGCCGCCGGGCTCTGGGCCGAGAACGCCGACCTCGCCGCCGTCGCGCTGGCGCACCCGTTCGTGCAGGGCATCGCCGACGGGAGCCTGCCGACCGACCGGTTCGCCGGCTACGTCGCCCAGGACGCGTTCTTCCTCGAGTCCTTCGCCCGCGCCTACGCCCTCGGCGCCGCGTACAGCCCTGACCGGGCCGGCCTGGACGTCTTCGTCGACCTGCTCGCCGGCGTCCGCGAGGAGCTGCGGCTGCACGAGGGCTACGCGGCGCGCTGGGGCATCGACCTGGCCGTGGTCGAGCCGCTGCCGGCCACGCTGGCCTACACCGAGTTCCTGCTCGCCACGGCGGCCCTGGGCGGGGGAGGGCTGACCTGCGCTGCCATGACGCCGTGCATGCGGCTGTACGCCCACCTCGGGCAGTCGCTGGCCGGCCGGCCCGCCACCCCGTACACCGAGTGGGTCACCACCTACGCCGACCCGGCCTTCGAGGAGCTGGCGGCCACGCTGGAGCGGCTGCTGGACGACACAGCGGCCGACACCCCCGCGGTGCGGCGCGCCTACCGCCGGGCCATGGAGCTGGAGATCGGCTTCTTCGACGCCGCGTGGCGCGGTGGTGCGGGGCCCGGCTGATGGTCCTGCTGGCCGCCGAGCAGCTGTCGGTCGGCTACGGCGACGAGCCGGTGTGCGCCCCGGTGACGGTGTCGGTCGCGCCCGGGACGGCGGTCGCGCTGGTCGGCCCGAACGGCGCGGGCAAGTCCACCGTGCTGCAGACGATGGTCGGCCTGCTGCCGCCGCTGACCGGGACGGTGCGCTTCGCCGGTGGCCCGGTCGACGAGCGGGACGCCGGTTTCCGCCGGGCGGTCGCCGGGGTGCTGGACGACGACGCGTTCTTCCCGTCACTGACCGGTGCGGAGCACCTGCTGCTCACCGCCCGCGCCCACGGGGTCACCGACGCCGAGGAGGTGGTCGAGGCGGAGCTGGTCTCCTTCGGGCTGACCGACCGGGCCGGCGCGCTGCCCTCGGCGCTCTCCTCCGGCCAGCGCCGGCGGCTGGCGCTGGCCGGGGCACTGGTGCGACCGGCCGACCTGCTGGTGCTCGACGAGCCGGAACGCCGCCTGGACACCGCGATGCGCCGGGCGCTGGCCGACCGGCTCGCGGCGCTGGTGGACGCCGGCGGCGCGGTGCTGTTCGCCAGCCACGACCCGACGTTCATCGGCACCCTCGCCGACCACGCCCTGGTCATCGGTGAGGACGAGTGCCCGGTGGTCGCGCCCGAGGACGCCGTCGCGGCGTTGCAGGAGGGCTGAGCCACGGCGGCGACGACCCCGCTGCAGGCGCGGCCGGCGGAGGAGTGGAGCGGCACCGCCGTCCGCCGGTACACCCGCCGGGCGACGGCCTCGCGGGCCGACACCAGCTGGCTGACCCGGGTCGGGGACGCCCTGTCCGGACTCACCTCCGCCGGGGTCTTCGTGGCGCTCTGCGGGGGCGCCGTCTCCAGCCTCCGCGAGCAGATCGCCGCCCGCCCGGCTGCCGATGCGGCGGTGCTCCCCGGTTCGCTGACCGCGGCGGCGGTCGCGCTGTCCCTGACCGCCGGGCTGACCGCGCTGTTCGCCCGGCTGGGACCGGTCAGCGCCACGCCTGCGGCCGTGGTGTGGTGGCTGCCCCTGCCCGCGGGGCGCCGCGGACTGCTCCGCGGCGAGCTGCGCCGGGCGGTCGGCCTGGCGGTGGCGGCGGCGCTGGTCGTCGGCGTCCCGGTGGTGCTGGCCTGGAGCCGGACACCGGTCGGCGTCCTCGCCGGGCTGGCGGGCGGTGCGCTGCTGGCGGTGACCGCCGTCGCGGTGCTCGTCGTCCGGCAGGCCGGTGGTGGCGGCCGCTGGGTGCCCGCTGTCGCCGGGGCGGTGACCGCGCTGGCCCTGGTCGGTCCCGCCGTCGTCGGGTGCGTGGTCGCCGGGCTGGGGGTGGGCCTGCCGGACGTCGCGGGGCGGGCCTGGTCGCTGCCGGCGCCGGTGGCGCTGGGGCTGCTCGGTGCGCTGCTGGGGGTCGCCGTCCTCTGCCTGGTCCTGGCCGACCGCCGGCTGGCCGACCTCTCTGCCGGTGCGCTCCGTGCGTCGGGGGAGACCGCGCAGTACGCCACCGCGTCGGTCTTCTCGCTGGACACCCGGGAGCTCGGCCGGGCGCTGGGGACGACGGTGCACCGGCCACGGCGCCCGCTGGCCTGGCGCTGGGTGCGGCGCCCCTGGCAGGCGGTCGTCGCCGGCGACCTGGCGGTGCTGGCCCGGTCCCCCTGGCGCTGGGGGCAGCTGGCGGTCGGGGCGGCGCTGCCGGTGCTGGCTGCGCGCACCGAGGGGCTGGCCGAGGTGCCCGCGCTGGTGGCGGTGACCGTCGTCCTCGGCTGGTGGACCGCCGCCACGTCGCTGGGTGAGCCGAGCCGGCGGGCGTCCGCGGCGCCGGCCGCCGACCGCGGGCTGCCGCTGGGCGGCGCGGCGGTCGTCTGGGCCCGGGCAGTCGTGCCGGCCGCGGTGCTCGTGGGTGTCTGCGGGGCCTCGGCGCTGCTCGTCGGCCAGGGCACCGGCGCGCCGGTGGCGTGGCTGGCGCTGGGCGCGGTCACCGCACCGGCGTGGGCCGGAGCGGCCGTGCGCGCCGGCTACCGCCCGGACCTGGACTGGTCCGGGCCGGTGCTCGCCTCGCCGATGGGCGCCGTGCCGGTCGGGGTGGGCAGCACGCTGGTGCGCGGGCCGGACGTCGGGCTGCTGGGCACCGTGCCGGTCGCCCTGGCGCTGCTGCTCGGCACCGCTCCCTGGTGGCTGGTCGGCGCCGGGCTGCTGTGGTCGCTGGCACTGGGCGCGCTCGCCGCGGGGACGGCCCGCCCCCCGGACTGACCCGGCCGGGTGCGGGCGCCCTGCGTGCGTGGTGCTAAGCAGTGGGGCAGGACGGCGGGCCGGACGACTGTGTCCGCCGACGAACTCGACGAGGAGATGCAGTGGCTCAGCAGCGGACGGCGATCATCACGGGAGCGGCGCGCGGGATCGGCGCGGCCATCGCACGGCGGTTCGCCCAGGACGGGATGGCGGTCGCCGTGCTCGACCTGGACGAGGCGGCCTGCGCGGGCACGGTCGAGGAGATCCAGAAGGCCGGTGGTGAGGCGCTCGCGGTGGGCGCGAACGTCGCCGAGGAGGAGTCGGTCGAGGCCGCGGTGGAGCGGATCGCCGCCGAGCTCGGGGCGCCGACCGTGCTGGTGAACAACGCCGGCATCACCCGCGACAACCTGCTGTTCAAGATGAGCGTCGCCGACTGGGACGCCGTCATGGGCGTGCACCTGCGGGGTGCCTTCCTGATGAGCAAGGCCGCGCAGAAGCACATGGTCGAGGCCGAGTACGGCCGGATCGTGAACCTCTCCAGCGTCTCGGCGCTGGGCAACCGCGGCCAGGTCAACTACTCCGCGGCCAAGGCGGGCATGCAGGGCTTCACCAAGACCCTCGCCATCGAGCTCGGCCGGTACAACGTGACCGCCAACGCGATCGCCCCCGGCTTCATCGAGACCGAGATGACCGCGCAGACCGCCGAGCGGGTGGGCGTGCCGTACGAGCAGTTCAAGGAGATGGCCGCCAAGCAGATCCCGGTCGCCCGGGTCGGCCAGCCCGAGGACATCGCGCACACCGCCGCGTTCCTGTGCAGCGAGGGCGCGGGCTTCGTGTCCGGCCAGGTCATCTACGTCGCCGGCGGCCCCCGCGCCTGAAGAAGGACCCCGCTGCCCCCCGCCACTCGCAGGCTCGTGGCGGGACCCTGCAGCGGGGCCGTCGGGCCGCCGCGCCGTCAGTCGGCGCGGCGGCTCGGCCCGCCGTGCAGACCCCGGCGGGCGAGCTCGGCGGTGAGCCGGGTCCACACCCGCACCGGCAGCAGCCGGGCCAGCTTCATGGCGATCATCATCGGCACCGGGAAGACGACCTCGGCCTTGTCCCGGGCGATGCCGTCGGCGATCGTGCGGGCCGCGACGTCCGCAGGCACCTTGAACGGCATCGGGTAGGTGTTCCGGTCGGTCAGCCGGGTGGTCACGAACCCCGGGTTGACGATCTGCACGACGACGCCCCGCGGCGCCAACGACCCGCGCAGGCCCTCCAGCAGGTTGATCAGCGCCGCCTTGCCCGCGTTGTAGGCCTCCGAGCCGGGCATCCCGCGGTAGCCGGCGACCGAGGCGACGCCGACGACCCGGCCACGCCCGGCGGCCAGCATCTGCGGGACGACGGCCTCCATGGTGTGCACCGCACCCATCACGTTGACCTGCAGGTGGTCGGCGAACAGCTGCGAGTCCCACGGTTCCACGTGGAACGACGACCAGGTGCCGGCGTTGAGCACGGCGACGTCCAGTCCGCCCAGCGCCTCCCGCACCCGCTCGCCCGCCGCGACGGTGGCCGCCCGGTCGGTGACGTCCAGCGGGACGACGACCATCCGCCCGGCGGCCACCTCGGCGAGCTGCTCGGCGCTGCGGGCACTGATCGCCACCCGGGCCCCGCGGTCGGCCAGCTCCATCGCCAGCGCCGCGCCGATGCCGGTCGAGGCGCCGGTGACCCAGATCCGTGCACCGGAGATCTCCATGCGGCCCAGCCTGGATGATGGCGACCATGGCAGCACGCAAGAAGTCGTCCGCCGGACCGGCGCCGCGGCTGGGCCACGGCGAGTTCGTGGCCTACCCGGGCGGTCCGACGGCGATCTACGACCTGCTCGAGCGGCTGAGCGAGGTGGCCGGGGACTCGCCGGACTTCGGCACCCCGGGGATCAGCCTGGACCGGAAGCGGCTGACCGTGCGCTGGCACGGCGAGCTGCCCGGGCGGGTGCAGGCCCTGCTGGCCGACCCGGGGTTCGAGGTGACCGTCCAGATGACCCCGTACCGCCCGGGTGACCTGCGGGCCGAGGCGGAGCGGCTGCTCCGGGAGCACCCGGGCGTCCTCGCCGCCGCCACCGCCCGCCCGGAGGGGGACGGCGTCGAGGTGCTCGTGCCCCCGGCGGTCGCCGAACCCGCCGGTGGCGCGGACCAGGCAGTGGCCGGGATCAGCAGCGACGTCCCCCTGTTCGCCGAGGTCGGCGAGGCCCCACCACCCTGAGCCAGCGACAGAGGGGCCGAAGTCGCGACTCTGGCCCCTCGGCTGGGTCACCGTTGGGTCACGGGACCGGTCGGCGGGCGGGACGAGGCCCCGCCGACCTGCACCATCGCCGCCGTGTGGACGAACAGGCTGCTGAGCGTGGGGTTGCTGCTGGGAGGTGCTGTGGTGCTGACGTCCTGCGCGGAGCAGCCGCAACAGCCGGGTGCGCCGGGAGAGCAGCCGCCCGGCTACGTCGAGCTGCGTCCGATGCCCGAGTCACCCGGCCCGTTGCCCGATGAGCTGTCGCCGCACGTGGTGCCGCCCGACGAGCTGCTCGAGGATCTCAGCCTCCCACCGGTGACGACCGAGATGATGGCCGCACTCGACGAGGTGCGGGCCGCAGCCGGCGGCAGCCCCGACTTCGGCGACCCGGAGATCAGCACCGACCGCACCCGGATCACCGTCCGCTGGTACGGCCCGGTGCCGGCCGCCGTCCAGCAGGTCGTCGACGCCCACGCCGCCGGCGACTTCGTGATGGTGGTGGAGCAGGTGCCGTTCCGCCCTGGTGACCTGCAGGCGGAGGCCCAGCGGCTGATCCGTGAGCACCCCGGGGTGGTCAACGCGGTCGGGCCCCGGCCGGCCGGCGACGGCATCGACGTCATGATCTCCGAGCAGGCGGTGGCCGACGCCGGGGGCCTGGACCAGGCCGTGGCCGACGCCGGCATCCTCAGCGAGTTCCCGCTCTTCCCGTCGGCCGGCTCCGTCGTACCGGCCTGAGCCGGCTCAGCCGGCGGCCGGGCCGTAGGTGAGGTGGGCGACGCCGTTGGACAGGCTCTCGACGCCGACCAGGGCCAGCGGCTGGGACGTGCCCTCCGGGAACAGCCGGATGCCGGTGCCCACGGCCAGCGGGTAGACGTAGAGGTGCAGCTCGTCGACCAGCCCGTCGGCGAGCATGGCGCGCACCAGCGTGGCGCTGCCGCTGACGTACAGGTCGCCGTCTGACTCGCCCTTGAGCCCGCGGATGCGATCGGCCGAGTAGCCGCCGATCACGGTCGAGTTCCGCCAGACCGACTCGGCGTCGGTCACAGTGGAGCTGACCACGTGCTTGCGGGTGTCGTTGAAGAACGGGGCGCCCTCGTCGTCCTCCACGGTGCGGGTCGACCAGGCCGGCGCGAACATCTCGAAGGTGTTCCGGCCGAGCAGGATGCCGGTCGACGAGCCGGTCAGCGCGCCGATGGAGGCGGCCAGGTCGTCGGGGAAGCCGTACTCCATCGTCCACATCGGGGCGTCGACGACGTTGTCGACGGTGGTGAACTCGTGGACCTTGATCGCGCCCATGTCTCGTGCTCCTCGGTCGGTGCTCGGTGGTGTCGTAGCTGAGACGGCGTCCGGCGCCGTTCCTCATCGGCGGGCCGGCGCTCAGCCGTAGCTGGGGTCCAGCGCGGTGGAGGGCTGGACGGCGACGGCGTCCAGGTCCGGGGCGGTGAGGACGGCCTCGATCGCCGCACGGCTGCCGCCGACGTAGGTCAGATAGCCGTCGATCTCGGTGGCGACCAGCCAGGCCCGGTCCGCAGGCCACCACAGGCTCGCGCACCGCCACTCCACCGGCGTCGGCAGCACCGGGGCGACGGCGACCGGCCCGCTGAGCAGGTGGTAGGCCCGGTGCGGGACCTGGACGCGCATCGGCCGGTCGGCCCAGGCTTCGGTCTCCGGCAGGCCGAAGCCCTCCCAGAGGCAGAAGTACGCCTCGTCCGGCGTCCCGGTGAACTCGCCCAGCACGCGGGCGAGGATCGCCGTCTCACGGGCGTCCAACCCGCCGTCGGAGGGCCGGCCCCAGCGGTCGGAGCCGGCCACCAGGTCGTCGAATCGGATCTCGGCGGTCAGCTGCACCCCGGTGGCGGCGGCGATCTCCGGCCACCGGTACCGCGGCTCGCCGTCCTCGTGCTCGTCCCCGTAGCTGGGCGGCAGCACCCGGGCGTAGGACTCGAAGACCGGCGGGACGAGCCCGGCGACCGTCGCTGACCCGGCCGTCGGTGTCAGTGCGGCCTCGATCCACGCCGCTGGGCTCGTGTCGGCCAGCACCGACAGCCCCGGCGCCCAGGCAACGGGCTCGCGCAGCTCCATCTCGTCATCGTGCCGCCCCGTGGTGCGCGAGCCCAGTGGGCGTCAGGCCGGGTGGTGGCACACCGCCTCCAGGTTGATCCCGTGCGGGTCGTCGACGAACCCGCCGTAGTAGTCGGGGTGGTATTCCGGGCGGACGGCGGGTGCTTCCCGTTCGGTGGCGCCGGCGGCCAGCGCGGCCTGGTGGAACACGTGCACCTCGTCCCGGGTGTCGACGGTGAAGGCCAGGTGCATGTTGCTGCCCACGGTGCCGTCGTCGACGAGCCAGAAGAACGGCTTCCGGTCGGACCAGCCATAGCCGGTCATCGCCGGGCCGTGGTCCCCGGCCGGGATCACCAGCATCTGGGCGATCCGGATCGAGGCGAGGACCGGCTCGTAGAACGCCATCGCGGCGGCGAGGTCGGGCACAGCGATGTTGAGGTGGTCGATGCGGGAGCCTGATCTGTCGGTCATGGGAGGACCGTCGCAGCGATCGAGGACGCCGGGTGTCCGCGATCGGGGTCAGAGTGGGGCCGTGGCCACCACGTCGTCCCGTGCGCTCACCCTGCTGTCGTTGCTGAGCACCGGCCGGGCCTGGTCCGGGCGGGAGCTCGCCGGCCGGCTGGCCGTCAGCTCCCGGACCCTCCGCCGCGACGTCGACGCCCTCCGGGAGCTCGGCTTCCCGGTCACCACCTCCTCGGGGCCCACCGGCGGGTACCGGCTGGCGGCGGGAGGCACCCTCCCGCCGCTGCTGTTCGACGACGAACAGGCGGTCGCCGTCGCGCTGGCACTGCAGACCGCACCCGTCACGGTGGCCGGTGTCGGGGACGGCGCGGCCCGGGCGCTGACCACCCTGCGCCAGGTGCTCCCGGTGCACCTCCGGCCGCAGGTGGACGCGCTCCGGGTCACCGCCATCCCGAACGTCTGGGAGTTCGCCGCCCCACCGATCGACCGCGCCACCCTGGCCGCCGTGGGTGACGCGGTCCGCCGCGGCCACGTGCTGCGGTTCGACCTCCTCGGCCCCGACGGTCACCGTCCCGAGCCGGGGAGCACCGACTTCAGCCCGCCGCTGCGGGTCGAGCCCCACCACCTGGCCGTCTGGGCCGGCCGTTGGTACCTGGTCTCCTACGACCTGGCCGCCGCGGGCTGGGTGGTCCACCGGGTGGACCGGGTCCACCCGCTCGCACCGACCGGGACGTCGTTCCAGCGCCGGCCGCTCCCCGCGGTCGACGTCGCCGAGTACGTGGTGAACCGGCACGACCGAGGGGACACCGTCGCCCGGTGGCCCTGCACGGGCAGCGTCCTGATGGAGCTGCCCGCCGATCTGGCCGCCCGCTGGGCACCGGCAGGAGCCGTCGTGGAGCGCGTGTCGGCCCGCCAGTGCCGGTTCACCGTGGGGGCGTGGTCGTGGGCCGGGGTCGTCGGCATCCTCGCCACCTTCGGTGCGGACGTCTCGGAGGTGGAACCCGACGAGCTGCGGGCGGAGATGGCGGTCGTCTCGGCCCGGCTCGTGGGCCACGGCTGACCGGACGCCCGGCGCCGCGCTCAGCCCAGGAAGGTGCTCACCAGCAGGTAGCCGTTCAGCGCGATGATCAGCGCGGCGACGACCGAGCCGGTGAGCGTGGTGACCCGCCGGTTGACCCAGCCGCCCATCAGGTCCTTGCGGGAGGTCAGCCACAGCAGTGGCACCAGCGCGAACGGGATGCCGAAGCAGAGCACGACCTGCGACCAGACCAGCGCCGTCGTCGGGTCGCCGCCCAGGCCCAGCACCAGCAGCGCCGGGGCGAGGGTGATCAGCCGGCGGACCAGCACCGGGATGTGCCTGCGCAGGAACCCGGCCATCACGACCTGACCGGCGTGCGTGCCGACCGAGGAGCTGGCGAACCCGGCGGCGAGCAGGGCGATGGCGAAGGCCAGGGCCGCGCCGCTGCCGAGCTGGTCGCCCAGGCCGGCGTGCACGCTCTCCAGCGACTCGATGCCGTCGCCGGAGGTGAACAGCTGGGCGGCGATCACCAGCATCGCGGCGTTGACCAGCCCGGCCAGCCCCATCGCGATGAAGACGTCGATCCGCTGGGCGCGCAGCAGCCCGCGCCGTCCGGAGTGCGACCTCCCCGCGGTGACCGTGTCGCCGTACCGGCCTGGCGTCAGCGCGGAGTGCACGTAGATGACGTGCGGCATGACCGTGGCGCCCAGGATGCCGGTGGCCAGCAGCAGGCTGTCGGTGCCGGCGAAGCTGGGCACCATGCCGGAGGCGACGCCGCCCGGGTCGACCCCGGCGCCGATCAGCGTGTAGACGAACCCGCCACCGATCACCAGCAGCAGCCCGGTGATCACCCGCTCGAACGGCCGGAACCCCCGGGACTGGGCGGCCAGCAGGACGAACGCGACGATCGCGGTGATGATCCCGCCCATCCACAGCGGCACCCCGAACAGCAGGTTCAGGGCGACCGCCCCGCCGACGATCTCGGCCAGGTCGGTGGCGATCGCGACCGCCTCGGCCTGTGCCCACAGCCCCCAGGTGACCGGCCGGGGGAACCGCTCGCGGCAGCAGGTGGCCAGGTCCCGCCCGGTGGCCAGCCCCAGCTTGGCGGTGAGCGTCTGGATGAGCATCGCCATCAGGTTGGCCGCGACGATCACCCACAGCAGGGTGTAGCCGAACGAGGCGCCGCCGGAGAAGTTGGTCGCGAAGTTGCCGGGGTCGACGTAGGCGACCGCGGCGACGAACGCCGGCCCGAGCATCGGCCACAGCCGGCGCTTCACCGTCGGCGCCGGTGGGGTGGGCCGCGGCAGGGTGCGCGGCAGCGTGCTGGTGAGGACGGCGGCCTCGGTCTTCGACAGGTACACGGGGGCCTCGCTGGGGGCTGGAGCCTGGGTGGTCGCTCCTGTCCTGCCCGACCCGCGGGGGCCAACCGGGCCGACCTGTGGCCCCCGGGGGTCAGGTCAGGCTCACCTCGGTGTACCTGTCGATGTCAGCGCCGCTTGGGCTGGCGGACCAAGGTCCAGATCGGCAGCTCGTGGTCGACCGCCGTCCGGGTCGAGTGGGTGACGGCGAAGCCGGACTGCTGCAGCCAGCGGACGACGGTCGAGGTGTAGACCGTCGCCGCGGCCGGAACCCCGTCGGCGTCGCACCGATCGAGCACCGGCTGCAGCACCGCCGCACCGAGCCCCTGGTGCCGGGCGGCGGGCCGGGTGCCGACGGCGTGCAGCCACCAGTGCGGCTCGTCCGGTCGGCCGAGCGCGCCGAGCCGCTCGCTGGCCAGCACGACCGGCTGGCGGGCACCGAACACCCGCGGCAGGTCCCGGTCGATGACCGCCTGCAGGTCCGCGGCGTGCGGCGGGGCGTCCGGCGCCACCCACGCGGCGGCCGCG
This sequence comes from Modestobacter sp. VKM Ac-2979, assembly GCF_026967995.1. NCBI lineage: Bacteria > Bacillati > Actinomycetota > Actinomycetes > Geodermatophilales > Geodermatophilaceae > Modestobacter > Modestobacter sp. VKM Ac-2979. The sequence goes on along the minus strand of NZ_JAPVBO010000002.1, from coordinate 129,753 downwards.
TCGACGTCGTCGGTGACCCACGCCGTCCCGGCCAGCACCGGCACCAGCGCGCCCCACAGCTCCGCCCAGCGGGACAGCCGCTGGGTGCGGCCGTCCTCGGGCAGCGCCCAGGAGGTCCAGCGGTAGTCGGGGTAGGCCGCGGCCAGCGTGGCGGCCAGCCGGGGGACGTCGGCGCGGGTGGCCTTGCGCACGACGGGGGGTTCGCTCACCGGTCGATCAGACCACGGGCGGGCGCGCCGCCGCCGGGCGAGTGCGTCAACCACCATTCGCGGAGAGCGCAATAATTGCGCCGACTGCGCAATCGGCCATTCCTCCTCGACTTCTCCGACCTCCGCGCACTTGAGTGGTCTCGTCCATTCCGACGTCGAGCAGGAGAGTCAGCGATGACCAGCGAACAGCTCCGGGCAGCAGGGACCAGCACCGCGTCGACCTTGGGAGACGCCGTCTACGACCGGCTGCTGAGGGAGCGGATCGTCTTCCTCGGGCGCGAGGTCGACGACGTGATCGCCAATCAACTCGCCGCGCAGATGCTGTTGTTGTCCGCCGAGGACCCGACGCGGGACATCCACCTCTACATCAACTCACCGGGTGGCTCGGTGTCCGGCGGAATGGCCGTCTACGACACCATGCAGTTCGTCGACTGCGACGTCGCGACCTACGGGATGGGCATGGTGGCGTCGATGGGGCAGTTCCTGCTCACCGCGGGGACTGCGGGCAAGCGGTACGCCTTGCCGCATGCGCGGGTGATGATGCACCAGCCCTCGGCCGGCCTGGGCGGCACCGCGGCCGACATCACCATCCAGGCGGAGATGCTGGGGCGGCTCAAGCGGCAGCTGAACGAACTGCAGGCGCACCACTCCGGGCAGGACGTCGACCAGGTCGAGCGGGACTCCGACCGCGACCGTTGGTTCACTGCGGCCGAGGCCCGGGAGTACGGCCTCATCGACCACGTGCTCCGCGACGCAGCCGCACTCCCGGGTGCACTTGCTTGAAGAATCAAGTAAATGGGCGCAGACTGGGGTCCTCGTCGACCAGCAGGAGTGCACCGTGCCCGTCCAGCGCCTCAACCACGCCGTCCTCTTCGTCCGGGACGTCGACCGCAGCACCGCCTTCTACCGCGACGTCCTCGGCTTCCGGGTGAAGACGGAGATGCCCGGCCGGGCGGTGTTCCTGCAGGCCGAGGGGTCGACCAACGACCACGACCTGGGCCTGTTCGCGGTCGGCGCCCAGGCCGGCCCCTCGGGCGCCGGGCGCAGCACCGTCGGGCTGTACCACCTGGCCTGGGAGGTCGACACGCTCGCCGAGCTGGCCCGGATCCGCGGCGCCCTGGCCGACGCCGGCGCGCTGGCCGGGGCCTCCGACCACGCCACCACGAAGGCGCTCTACGCCAAGGACCCCGACGGTCTCGAGTTCGAGGTCTCCTGGCTGCTGCCGGCCGACCTGATCACCTCGGACGTCGAGGCGCAGGGCGCGACCACCCGGCCGCTGGACCTGGACGCCGAGATCGCCCGCTACGGCGCGGAGACGAAGGGCGGCATCGGCGTCAGCGTCCCGGCCTGACCTCTCCGCCCCCTCGCCCGTCGAGTGGGCAGTTCCGGTCGCCGACACGGCGCGCCACGCCGCGCGGGGCGACCCGAACTGCGCACTCGAGGACGGCGCGGGGCCTCAGCCGACCTGGGTACCGGGCTGGGGGCGAATGACCAGGATGCTGCTGCTCGCCGTGCCGAGCAGCCGCTCGTCTGCGTCGAGCAGGCGGGCCTCGGCCAGCGCCGTCCGGCCGCCCAGGTGGGTCACCGTGCCGACGCAGGTCACCCGGCCGGTGTCCAGGGTGATCGGGCGGAGGAACTTCACCGTCAGGTCCAGGCTCGTGTAGCCCACCCCGGCGGGCAGCATCGAGTGGACGGCGCAGCCGGTGGCCGAGTCGAGAAGCGTGGCGTAGACGCCGCCGTGCACCGAGCCGATCGGGTTGTAGTGGTACTCGGCCGGGTCGAACGCGAAGACGACGCGGCCCGGCTCCACCTCGACCAGGTCGAAGCCGAGGGTGTCGGCGATCGGCGGCCCGGGGAGCTCCCCGGCCGCAACAGCGCGCAGCACGTCCAGCCCGGCGGCGGTGCGGGCGGCCGTCGCGGTCTGCATCGGATCGCCCCAGGCGAAGGTCCGTTCCCGTTCGGTCACCGCCGGACCGTAGCGCTCAGCCCTCCGCGGGCCAGCGGAACAGGGGTTCGCCGGCGACCACGGCCCGGCCCGCGGCGACCGGCGGGACCGTCTCCGCGGCGGCGTCCATCACCACCACCGGGCTGACCGGCGAGAGGCCGGCGGCCCGCACCGCGGCCAGGTCCACGGTCACCACTCGGTCCCCGACGGTGACCTCGTCGCCCTCGGTGACGTGCAGGGTGAACGGCTTGCCGGCCAGCTTCACCGTGTCCAGCCCGACGTGCACCAGCACTCCCTGGCCCTCAGGGGTCAGCACGATGAACGCGTGCGGGTGCACCTTGAGCAGCCGCCCGGACACCGGCGCGACCACCTCGACCGACCCGGCGTCCGGCTCCGGGTCGACTGCGACCCCGGCCCCGACCAGCGACGCGGCGAACACCGGGTCGGGCACCTCGGTCATCGGGACGACGGTGCCGGCCAGCGGCGCCGAGACGACGAGGGCCGCGGCGGTCACAGCAGGTCGTTGACGTCGTCGGCCAGCGAGTCGGCCTCCGGGCCGACGACGACCTGGACGATCGACCCGGCGACCATGACGCCGTGCGCCCCGGCCTGCTTGAGCGCCGCCTGGTCGACGAGCGAGGGGTCCTTCACCTCGGTGCGCAGCCGGGTGATGCAGCCCTCGACGTCCTCGATGTTGGTTGCCCCGCCCAGTCCGGCGACGATCTGCTCGGCCTTGCCCATGTGGATCTCCTCTCGGCGACCGCGAGGTCGCGGCACTGGCTGTCGAAGCGCCCAGGAAAGCGGCTCGACCGGCTGGCGTCCAGGGTGTTGACAGGCGCCGGTCGTGCCCGTCATCCTCCCCGGTCAACTGGTCATGACCGGACCGTACCGGTTCGACGCCGCCCACGGGCGTGGCCGGTCAACGCAGAGCTCGCGCCCCCGAGGAGACCGCACATGTCCGCTCCCACCGCAGCGCCGCCGAAGGAACGCCGAGGCCTCGCCGGCCTGCAGCGCCTGGGCCGCAGCCTCATGCTGCCGATTGCCGCACTGCCCGCAGCGGGCCTCATGCTGCGCCTGGGGCAGCCCGACCTGCTCGGCCGCTTCGAGCCGCTGGAGACCGTCGCCGCCGTGCTGGCCGCGGCCGGGGACGCCCTGTTCGCCAACCTGCCGCTGATCTTCGCCGTCGGCATCGCGATCGGCTGGGCCAAGAAGGCCGATGGCTCCACGGCGCTCGCCGCAGTCGTCGGGTACCTGGTGCTGTCCAACGTGTTCGAGGCGCTCAGCCCGGTCGTGCTGGGGGAGGCGGCCGAGGGGGAGACCCAGGAGCTGATCGACTTCGGGGTGCTCGGCGGCATCGTCGTCGGCATCCTCACGGCGATGCTGTGGCAGCGGTTCTACCGCGTCAAACTGCCCACCTACCTGGCCTTCTTCGGTGGCCGGCGGTTCGTCCCGATCATCACCTCGTTCACGATGATCTTCGTGGCGGTGCTCATGTCGCTGGTCTACCCGCTGTTCGACTCGGCGCTGACCAACCTGGGCGAGGCGGTCGAGGAGAACTCGGTGGTCGGCGGCGGCATCTTCGGCACGGTCAACCGGCTGCTCATCCCGCTCGGCCTGCACCACATCCTGAACACGGTGGTCTGGTTCACCCTGGGCGAGTACGACGGCGCCCAGGGCGACATCTACCGGTTCTTCGCCGGCGACCCGGAGGCCGGCACCTTCATGACCGGCTTCTTCCCGATCATGATGTTCGCGCTCCCCGCGGCGGCGATCGCCATCTGGCACGAGGCCCGCCCGGACCAGAAGAAGATCGTCGGCGGCGTCATGCTGTCCACCGGCCTCACCGCGTTCCTCACCGGCATCACCGAGCCGCTGGAGTTCTCCTTCCTCTTCGTGGCCTGGCCGCTGTACCTGGTGCACGCGTTGCTGACCGGCAGCTCCCTGGCGCTGACCAACGCGCTGGGCATCCACGACGGCTTCACGTTCTCCGCCGGGGCGATCGACTACCTGCTCAACTTCGGCATCGCGACCAGGCCGCTGTGGCTGATCCCGATCGGGCTGGTCTACGCGGTCATCTACTACGTGCTCTTCCGCTTCGTCATCCGCAAGTGGAACCTGCGCACGCCGGGCCGCGAGGAGGACGCGGAGGCCGTCGTGGGCAGCACCGACGACGCGCCGCGGCCGGCCGCGACGCCGGGCACCGGTGCCGTCACCAGCACGGTCGAGGAGGGTCCCCGATCCTGAGCGGGACAGCGCCGGCCGGCCCCGTGCTTCGGGGCCGGCTGGTCACCGGCGGCTCGGTCGTCGACGACGGTGTGCTCGCCGTGGTCGGCGACCGGGTCGCGTTCGCCGGGCCTGCCGCGGACTGGACCGGCGAGCTGCCGCCCCCCGCGCCGGGGACGCTGCTGCTGCCCGGGCTGGTCGACCTGCACTGTCACGGGGCCGCCGGTCACGGCTTCCCCGACGCGGACGCCGCCGGGGTGCGCGCCGCGGCCGCCCACCACCGGGCGCATGGGACGACGACCCTGGTGGCCAGCCTGGTCTCCGCCCCGGCGGCGGTGCTGCGCGAGCGGCTGGCCGTGCTGGCTCCGCTGGTCGAGGCCGGTGAGCTGGCCGGGGTGCACCTGGAGGGGCCGTTCCTCTCCGCCGCCCGCTGCGGCGCCCAGGACCCGGCCGCGCTGGTCCCCGGCGACCCCGCGCTGCTGGCCGAGCTGCTGGCCGCCGGGCGGGGGGCGGTCGTGTCGATGACGCTGGCCCCGGAGACCGCGCACCGGGCCGAGCTGGTCGACCTGCTGCGCGCGCACGGCGCGGTGCCCAGCTTCGGGCACACCGACGCCGCCGCCGCCGAGGTCACCGCCGCGATCCGGTCGGCGGCCCCCGGCGGTCCGCTCTCGGCGACCCACCTGTTCAACGGCATGCCGCCGCTGCTCTCCCGGGCGCCCGGCCCGGTCGCCGCCTGCCTGGCCGCCGCGGCGCGCGGCGAGCTGGTGGTCGAGCTGATCGGCGACGGGGTGCACCTGGCGCCGGAGACGGTGGCGACCGTGTTCGACCTGGTCGGTCCGGGTGCGATCGCGCTGGTCACCGACGCGATGGCCGCGGCCGGGATGGCCGACGGCAGCTACCGCCTCGGCTCGCTGCCGGTCGAGGTGCGCGACGGTGTCGCCCGGCTCACCGGGGCGTCGGCCGCCATCGCCGGCGGCACCGCCCGCCTGGTGGACGTCGTCCGGGCGACCGTGGCTGCGGGAGTTCCACTGGCCGACGCCGTCCGTTCGGCGACCGCCACCCCGGCCCGGTTGCTGGGCCGCGAGGATGTGGGCGAGCTGGCCCCGGGCCGGCGGGCCGACGTGCTCGTCACCGACCTGGACCTGAGCCCCACCGCCGTCCTGCGGGCCGGTGCGTGGGTGCACCGAGAGGAGAGCTGACCGTGGAGGTCGTCCTGCTGCCCACCCCCGAGGACTGCGGGCGGGTCGTCGCCGACGCCGTCGCCGGGTCGGTGCTGGCCGCGCTGGGCCGGGGCGGGCCGGTGGTGCTGGGCCTGGCCACCGGGTCCTCGCCACTGCTGGCCTACCGCGAGCTGCTGCGCCGGCACCGGGAGGAGGGGCTGTCCTTCGACGGGGTGCAGGCCTTCCTGCTCGACGAGTACGTGGGCCTGCCCGCCGGCCACCCGGAGAGCTACCGCGAGGTGATCCGCCGGGAGCTGACCGACGAGTTCGGCCTCGACCCGGCGGTGGTGCACGGCCCGGACGGCGCGGCGGCCGACCCGCTGCAGGCCGCCCTGGACTACGAGGCGAAGCTGCTGGCCGCCGGGCCGGTGGCGGTGCAGGTGCTGGGGATCGGCGCCAACGGGCACCTGGGGTTCAACGAGCCCGGCTCGTCGCTGGCCAGCCGCACCCGGGTCAAGACGCTCACCGAGCAGACCCGGATCGACAACGCGCGGTTCTTCGGCGACGACGTCGCCGCGGTGCCCCGGCACGTGATCACCCAAGGGCTGGGCACGATCCTCAGCGCCGAGCACCTGGTGCTGGTGGCGACCGGGGAGGCGAAGGCGGCCGCGATCGCCGCTGCGGTGGAGGGGCCACTGACGGCGTCCTGCCCGGCGTCGGTGCTCCAGCTGCACCGGCACGTCACCCTCGTCGTCGACGAGGCGGCCGGTGCCCAGCTGGACCGGGCCGACTACTACCGCTACGTGCTGAGCCACAAGCTGACCGACCAGCGGTGGTGACCGCGCTGATCGTCGACGGGGTGGTGCCCAAGCACGAGCAGCTGCGCGGCCGGCTGACCGAGCTGGCCACCCGGCTCCCGGCGGGCGCCCCGCTGCCCGGCGAGCGCCAGCTGTGCGTCGAGCACGGGGTCAGCCGGATCACCGTGCGCGAGGCGATCGGCCAGCTGGTCAGCGAGGGCGTGCTGGTGCGGGTGCGGGGCAAGGGCACCTTCGTGGCCGAGCGGCCCGCGCGGTCCCGGCTGCACCTGGCCTCCTTCCACTCCGACATGCGCCGGCTCGGGCTGCGGCCGAGCACCGTCGTCCTGGCGGTCGCCCGGGCCGTGCCGCCGCCGGCGACCCGGGCCGCGTTGGAGCTGGCCGTGGGGGAGCGGGCCTGGCACGTACGCCGGCTGCGGCTGGCCGACGACCAGTCGATGTCGGTGGACGACGCCTGGTACCCGGTCGCGGTGGCGCCCGACCTGGACGAGGCCGACCTCACCGGCTCGCTCTACACGCTGTTCGCCGAGCGGTACGGCTGCACGATCGAGCGCGCCGAGCAGACCGTGCGGGCGGCGGAGGCCGACCGGGAGTCCGCCGTCCTGCTGGGGCTGCCGCCGTCCCGCCCGGTGCTGGTGTTCGACCGGGTCTCCTACAGCGCCGGCCGGCCGGTCGAGCACGCGCTGTCGACCTACCGCGGTGACCGCTACGAGGTGGCGATGACCGTCGAGCTGGGGCAGGGGTGAGCGACCCGCAGCCCTGCACCCTGGGTGTCGACGAGCTGGTGCTGCGGCCGTGGCGGAGCGAGGACCAGGCGGCGGTCTGGGCGCTCGCCGCCGACCCCGCGCTGCGGCAGTGGAACGCCCGCGGCTTCGGCTCCCCGGACGAGGTGCGCGAGATGGTCGCCCGGCTGGCCGACTGGAGCGGCGGCGACCGGGCGTCCTGGGCGGTGACCGACGCCGTCGGGACGCTGCTCGGGTCGGTGTCCCTGCACTCGGTCGACCGCGTGCAGGGCGATGCTCAGCTGGGCTACTGGGTCGCATCGGCCGCCCGGGGGCGAGGCGTGGCGGCACGCGCGGCGGATGCGGTCTGCCGCTGGGCCTTCGCCGCGGGCATCGACCGGGTGGAGCTCTACCACGCGGTGGAGAACGCGGCCTCCGGCCGAGTGGCGGCCAAGGCCGGGTTCACCCGCGAGGGCAGGCTGCGCCGGTCCTACCGCTACGGGGACGGTGTCAAGCACGACGAGCTGCTCTGGTCCCGGCTCTCCGACGACCCGCCCCCGGCGCTGCACTGAGCCAGGGGGGCGCCTCAGGCGGCGACGCGGGTGCTGCTGAGCAGCCGGCCGTGCTCGGCGGCCTCCCGCTCGGCGGTGGCCTTGAGCTCGGCGGCCAGCTCGGTGAAGGAGTCCAGCGCCGGGTTGACCCCGACCAGGGTGAAGTCCCGCTCGACCACCCGGAGGTCCAGCTGCCAGACGTCGGCCAGGATGCGCCGCAGCCAGGAGGTGGCGTGGTCCCAGCCCTCGCGGGGGGTGCCCGCGCTGTAGTTGCCGCCGCGCACCACCGCCAGCACGGCGGGCTTGCCGGCCAGCGGTGGCTCGGCCCGCGGGCCCATCCGCGGGTCGGTGATCACCAGGTCGACCCAGGTCTTGACGTGCTGGGAGACGCCGAAGTTGTACAGCGGGACGGCGAAGAGCAGGGCCTCCGCGTCGACGAGCTCGTCGGTCAGCGTCGCCGCGAGGGCCAGCGCGCCGGCCTGCTCCGGCGTCCGCTGCTCGGCCGGGAGGTAGGAGCCGGCGACGGCTGCACCCCACGCGTCGGCCGGCAGCGGCTCGGTGCCGACGTGCCGGCGGGTGACCGGGGCGTCGGGGTTCCCGGCCCGCCACTCGCGCTCGACGATGTCGGCGACCTCGCGGCTGGCCGACCCCTCGACCCGGATGCTGGCGTCCAGACGGAACAGCGACATGGCAAGTACTCCCTCAGAGCTAGTAGCTAGCTGATTGCTAGCACTTCTGGAAAGCTAGCACTTCGGTCGCAGGAGCACGAGGGGTGGCGGTCCTACGATGACCGGGTGGCCGAGGACCTGGTGCACACGCCGGAGGCGTGCGACGACGCGCTGGCACGCGCGTTCGGCTTCCTCGGCAAGCGGTGGAACGGGCTGATCATCGGCGTGCTCGCCGGCGGGCCGGCGACGTTCACCGGGCTCCGTCGGGCCGTGGGCGGGATCAGCGACTCCGTGCTCTCCGACCGGCTGACCGAGCTGGCCGCGGCGGGGCTGGTCCAGCGCACCGTCGACGACGGGCCGCCGGTGGCGGTGAGCTACCAGCTGACCGACGCGGGCCGGTCCCTGACGCCGGTGCTCGAGCAGCTGACCACCTGGGCCCGCGAGAGCCTCCCCGTGCAGTCGTGTGCGGGTCGGCACTGAGGCTCAGCAGCCGCAGCTGACCCCTGCCGGGGCGGTGAGCGGGTCGACCGCCGGGCGGGTGGTCCCGGTCGCCGTCTCCACCGGCAGGCCCTCCCGGGCCCAGTACTCGAACCCGCCGATCATCTCCCGCACCGGGTGGCCGAGTCGGGCCAGCGCCAGGGCCGCGCGGGTCGCACCGTTGCAGCCCGGACCCCAGCAGTAGGTGACCACCGGGACGCCGGGGTCGAGCTCGGCCGGCGATCTCCCGCCCCGACAGGCGGACCGCCCCCGGCACATGCCCCTGGTCCTCGGCCCTCCTGCAGGGGCCCGCCGCGAGCTTGCGAGTGGTGGGGGGCAGGAGGGTCCTTTCAGACGTCGGAGACGTCGGTCTCCACGGCGAGCCGGCGGGCGAAGTGGGCAGCGGCGTCAGCGGGCGGGGTCGTCCAGTCCAAGAATCACGATGCTGGCGGGGGTGGGGCCAGGCCGACAGGCACCCGACTGCCGACCACCGCAGCGATCCCGCCCTTGACGCGGACGGCAACTGACATGTCAGATGTCAGTCATGGAACTGCGGCCGGTGACGCGAGTGCTGCTCCGCGACCAGGCGGCCGACCGCATCCGCACCGCGATCGTGGTCGGCGACCTCGCGCCCGGCGCGGTGATCAAGGACGTCGAGCTGGCCGGCAGTCTGGGGCTCTCCGTCGCCCCGGTCCGGGCAGCGCTGTCCCGGCTGGCCGACGAGGGCCTGGTCGAGGCCAAGCCGCAGAGCCACACCCGGGTCACCCCGTTGGTGCTCCGGCAGGTCCGGGACGCCGCCGTCGTCGTCCGGGCGATGCACGAGCTGGCCGTCCGTGAGGCGGTGCCGCTGGTGACCGCCGACGACGTGGCGGTGATGCGGGCGGCCAACCAGCGGTTCGCTGCTGCCGTCGACCGCGGGGACGCCGGCGGGGCGCTGACCGCCGACGACGAGCTGCACGACGTCCTGCTCGACCGCTGCGGCAACGGCGCCGTCCGGGCCACGATCGACCGCTTCACCCCGGCGATCCGCCGGCTGGAGCGGCAGCGGTTCGCCGCCGCGCACGGCCGCGAGTCCGTCGGCCTGCACGACCGGCTGATCGCCGCGTGCGCAGCCGGGGACGTCGACGCCGCGTCCGCCACCACCACCGAGATCTGGACGGCGCTGCTGTCCGAACTGGAGGAGACCCCCGATGCCCAGTCTGTCTGACTTCCCCCGCCACTCCCTGCTCTTCGGCCCCTCGCCGGTGCACCGGCTCGACCGGCTGACCGCGCACCTGGGCGGCGCGGCGGTGTGGGCCAAGCGGGAGGACGTGAACTCCGGCATCGCCTTCGGTGGCAACAAGACCCGCAAGCTGGAGTACCTGGTCGCCGACGCGCTGGCCCAGGGCTGCGACACGCTCGTGTCGATCGGCGGCGTGCAGAGCAACCACACCCGCCAGGTCGCCGCGGTCGCCGCCCACCTCGGCCTGAAGTGCGTGCTCGTGCAGGAGAGCTGGGTCGACTGGCCGGACGCCGTCTACGACAAGGTCGGCAACATCCTGATCTCCCGGCTGGCCGGCGCCGACGTCCGGCTGGTCAAGGCCGGTTTCGGCATCGGGTTCAAGGAGAGCTGGGAGTCGGCGCTCCGGGAGATCGAGGCGCGCGGGGGCAAGCCGTACCCGATCCCGGCCGGCGCGTCGGACCACCCGCTCGGTGGGCTGGGCTTCGCCAACTGGGCGCACGAGGTGGCGCAGCAGGAGGCGGAGCTCGGGGTCTTCTTCGACACCGTCGTCGTCTGCTCGGTCACCGGCTCGACCCAGGCCGGCATGGTCGCCGGCTTCGCGCAGCTGGAGGAGCAGGGTGCCCGGCCGCGCCGGGTGCTCGGCGTGGACGCCTCGGCGAAGCCCGCGGAGACCCGGGACCAGGTGCTGCGCATCGCCCAGCGGACGGCGTCGGCGATCGGGCTGCAGCGCGAGCTGACCCTGGACGACGTGGAGCTGGACGAGCGGTACCACGCCGGCATCTACGGGATCCCGGACGAGACGACGATCCGGGCGATGGAGCTGGCCGCGCGCACCGAGGGCATGGTCACCGACCCGGTGTACGAGGGGAAGTCGATGGCCGCCACGATCGACCTCGTCGGCCGGGGCGAGATCGACCGGTCGTCGACCGTGCTCTACGCCCACCTCGGCGGCCAGCCGGCGCTCAACGGCTACAGCGCGCTGTTCTCCTGACCCGCTCCGGTCGCCGTCCGCTCCCTGCGCCGCGGAGCGGGCGGCGGCCGACGTGGGAGCATCCCGCGGGGCCACTCGACCGGGTGCGCAGCAGGACGACAGGAGGGCACGACGTGCCGCAGAGCAAGCGGGTCATGGTCACCGGGGGTGCCGGCTTCATCGGCTCGCACCTGTGCGACCGGCTGGTCGACCTCGGGCACGACGTGCTGTGCGTGGACAACTTCTACTCGTCGACGAAGGCCAACATCGCCCACCTGCTCGGGCACCCGCGCTTCGAGCTGATGCGGCACGACGTCACCTTCCCGCTGTACGTGGAGGTCGACGAGATCTACCACCTGGCCTGCCCCGCCTCGCCGATCCACTACCAGCGCGACCCGGTGCAGACCACCAAGACGGCGGTGCACGGTTCGATCAACGCGCTGGGCCTGGCGAAGCGGACCGGGGCGCGGATCCTGCTCACCTCGACGTCGGAGGTCTACGGCGACCCCGAGGTGCACCCGCAGACCGAGGACTACTGGGGCCGGGTCAACCCGATCGGCCCGCGGGCCTGCTACGACGAGGGGAAGCGGGCGGCGGAGACGCTGTTCTTCGACTACTGGCGGCAGCACGAGCTGGAGATCAAGGTCGTCCGGCTGTTCAACACCTACGGCCCCCGGATGCACCCGCAGGACGGCCGGGTGGTCTCCAACTTCGTGGTCGCCGCGCTGAACGGCGAGCCGCTGACCGTCTACGGGGACGGGGCGCAGACCCGGTCGTTCTGCTACGTCGACGACATCATCGACGGCCTGGTGACGATGATGGAGAGCCCGCGCGAGGTGACCGGGCCGATCAACCTGGGCAATCCCGGCGAGTTCACCATCCGGGAGCTCGCCGACCTGGTCGTGGAGCTCACCGGCTCCGCCTCGGGGCTGGACCGCCGGCCGCTGCCGGTCGACGACCCGACCCGGCGACAGCCGGACATCACCCGGGCCCGCGAGCAGCTGGGCTGGGCGCCGACGGTGGAGCTGCGCGAGGGCCTCGAGCGCACGATCGAGTCCTTCCGCGCCGTCGTCGCCTGATCCGAGGGTTGATCTCGAGTGCCCTTGAGGTGTGAGGGTCGTCCCGGACGACGCGCAGCGCGTCGCCGGACGAGGAGGACACGTGTACGCGGTGGTCTATCGGTGGCGGCTGCGGCCAGGCAGCGAGGAGCAGTTCCGTGACGGCTGGGAACGGGTGACCCGCGCGATCCACGCCGGTTGCGGCAGCTACGGGTCCCGCTTGCACCGTGCGGCCGACGGCACGTGGGTCGCCTATGCCCGCTGGCCCGACGCGGCCACCCGGGAGCGCTGCGGGTTCGACGAACCCGAGGGGGAGCGGTTGATGTCGGAGTCGGTGGCTGAACGCTTTCCCGAGTTGACGCTCGAGCTGGTCAGCGATCTGCTCGCGGAGCCGACCGCGTTCTGACCTGCTCCATCGAGTGGGCGACCCGCGAGCGGTAGACGGCCGGGGTCTCGGGTCGTTGATCTCGGACGCGGGTTCTGGGCCGTTGCACTGATCGGCCGGCCTGCACGGACACCTCATGGTCGACAGCCCGAGCGGGCGACGACGTCGCGGTCGGGCACGTGGGCCTCCGTACGATCTTCCTCACGGCTGCGCAGGCTCAGATGTCGTACTGGGCGCTGCCCGAGGCGACACGCGGATCGGGAGGAGCGCCATGCGGATCGCCGAGATCCACCTCTACCAGGTCGACCTGCCGTTGAACGGCACCGTCTACCGGATGTCCGAGGGCGCCCACACCGCCCTGGACTCGACGGTCGTGCAGATCGTGTCGGACACCGGGCTCTCCGGATGGGGCGAGACGTGCCCCATCGGCCCGACCCACGCCCCAGCCCACGCCCTCGGCGCCCGCGCGGCCCTGACCCAGATGGCCCCGGGGTTGATCGGCCGGACCGTGACCGGGCCCGCGGCGGTCCAGCGCGCGCTGCACGGCCTGCTCCACGGCCACAACTACGCGAAGGCCGCGATCGACATCGCGGTGTACGACCTGCTCGGCAAGGCCCACGGCCTGAGGGTGTGCGACATGCTCGGCGGCGCGATGACCGATCAGGTCGACTCGTACTGGTCGCTGACGCTCGACGACCCCGACGAGACCGCCCGCGTCGCGGCGGAGAAGGTCGCCGAGGGCTACCCCCGCCTCCAGATGAAGGTCGGTGGACGGCCGGTCGAGGTCGACATCGAGGCGATCCGGAAGGTGTGGGAGGCGACCGGCTGCACACGGCTCGTCGTCGACGCCAACCGGGCGCTGCTCACGCGCGACGTCCTGCGGATCGACCGGGAGTGCGCCGACATCCCGTTCGTGTTCGAGCAGCCCTGCAACACCATGGAGGAGATCGCCGCGATCCGGCCCCAGCTGGACCACCCGGTCTACCTGGACGAGAGCACCGAGGACCTCGGCGAGGTGCTGCGGGCGATCTCGCTCGGGGTGTGCGACGGGTTCGGCCTCAAGGTCACCCGCCTGGGCGGCCTCGGAGCCATGGCCACCGTCCGCGACGTCTGCGAGGCACGCTCGCTGCCCCACACCTGCGACGACTCCTGGGGCGGGGACATCATCGCGGCGGCCTGCGTCCACGTCGCCGCGACCGTGCACCCCCGCCTGCTCGAGGGCGTCTGGATCGCCGAACCCTTCGTGGACCGCCACTACGACTCGGCGCACCCGGTCCGGGTCGAGGGCGGCCGCATCCAGGTGCCGACCGGTCCCGGACTCGGCGTGGTCCCCGACGACGGCGCCCTCGGCCTTCCCGTCGCATCGTTCGCCTAGATCGGCTCGGCCCTGCCGGGTGAGGAGCTCGTCGAGCGAGGCCGCGCGGTGTAGGAGTCGCCCACCCATTCCGCCAGTCGCTCTCCGCTACTACTCCAGTCAGCAGAAGACCGGTCGCGCTGGTTGGAACTCCACCGCGGCGGACGGCCGAGGAGACCGCCCGAACGAGGGCCCGGCGGTCCGTCGTCGGGGTCAGGGAACGGGCGCGGGGACCCCCATGTCCGCCAACGCAGCGTGCACCTGCCGGGCGTGCCGGTGGGCGTAGCGCAGGGCAGGCGTCCCCGGAGGACGCTCCTCGAGGCTCACCGGCAGGCCGAGGGCCCCCAGCCGGTCGGCCACCGCCCGCATCTCCGCGGGGTCATCGGTGAACGAGGAGCTCGTGACCATCCCGGCCCACTTCCGTCGGTCGAGGACGACCAGGCCCGTCACCACGACGACCGGTCCGGGCGCAGCCCGGAAGAGCAGTGGCCAGCCCGTCCTCCGCAGCGCCGGCGCGCAGAGGGCCGCTGCGACCAGGCACACCCCACCGAGGGCGCCGAACCCGACGGCGTTCAGCCGTGCGGTGCGCAGGAAGCGGCCCTGGCGGTGTCGGCTCCGGGCGCTGTAGGTGACGTAGGAACGATCCACGCAGGCACCCTCTCCGAACACCCCGCCCTCGTCCAGGCCGAGTGCCGGGTGGCTCCGGTCAGAGCGGGACGGCGAGGCCCTCGGGGCTCGGCTGGGCCAGCGCCTCGGCGATCGCCTCGGGCATCGGCGCCAGTCCGGTCCCGGCCAGGACGACGTCCCGCGCGAAGCGGTGCCAGCGCTGGGACCGGCGGACCATGCCGTGCCCACCCACGATGGTGAAGCGGGCGACCCGGGCCTTCGCCCGCCGGGCCCGGACGGCGAACTCCGCGGACAGCCGCGGGGGCACCCAGCGGTCGCCGCGGCCGTGCAGGATCACCACCGTCTGACCGCCCAGGTGCATGACCGGCTCACCGGGCGGGGTCCACGGGGCGAGGGCGCAGACCGCGGTCACCGACGGCTCCCCGCCCGCGCGGAGCGCGGCCCGGCCGCCCATCGAGTGCCCGACCAGCACGATCGGGACGTCGGTGCCGTGCTGCTCGCGCAGCTGCTCGATCGCCCAGCGGACGTCCTGGTAGGCGTCGGCCGCCTCCCCGTTCCAGCCGGCGACCCGGTACCGGAGCACGGCGGTGGCGATGCCCTGGTCGGCGGTGGTGGCGTGCACGTACTGCTCGAAGGCCCGCATCCGCACCAGCGAGAGCGCCCGGGTCTTCGGTGGCTCGACGCTGGCGGGGGTTCCGCCGTGACAGAACAGGGCGATGCCCCGGGTCTCCCCGACCGCCGACCGCTGTTCCAGCTCGGGGGAGCGGGGGTCGGGGCGGTCGGCGTCGGGGGTGGGTGATGCGGTCACGTCGTCCTCGGGGTGGGGGCGGTCAACGGCGGCGCTTGCCGCCCAGCTTCACACGCGCCCTCTCGCCGAGGTCGCCGGCCTTGAGCAGGCCGTTGCTGATCGCCGAGGGGCCGTTGCGCTTCTGCAGGGCCTGGCCCAGCTTGCGCAGCACATTGGTGGCCAGCGGCGCGAGGACGGTGAGGATGACCCACATGCGGAAACGGCGGGTGAGGAAGAGCCACATGATCAGCACTCTGCCCTGATCCTGCGGTCGCCAACCGGCGGCCGCGGGCCCCGCATGATCACCACGGGCTGAGGGTGGTCTCGGTGGAGCGGAGACAGCCCTCAGCCTGTGGTGATCACCCGCGGGGTCAGGAGGGGTCGGGCGCCAGCCGGACGACCATCTTCCCGGTGTTGCCACCGCTCAGCAGTGCCCGGAACGCGTCGACGGCGGAGTCCAGCCCGTCGACCACCGTCTCCCGGGCGACGAGCGAGCCGTCCTGCAGCCACCCCGACACCGCACCGACGAACTCCGGCCGCAGGTCGGCGTGGTCGCCCACGATGAACCCGCGCAGCGTCAGCTGCTTGCCGACGACGAACCCCAGGTTCCGCGGCCCCGGGGGCGCGGTGGTCGCGTTGTAGCCGGAGATCGACCCGCACAGCGCGGCCCGCCCGTAGGTCCGGAAGCCGCCGATCGCCGCCTCCAGGTGCTCCCCGCCCACGTTGTCGAAGAAGACGTCGATCCCGTCGGGTGCGGCCGCGCCGAGCAGGTCGGCGACCTTGCCGTCGTGGTAGTCGAACGCCGCGGAGAAGCCCAGCTCCTCCTGCAGCCAGCGCACCTTCTCCGGCGTCCCGGCGCTGCCCACGACCCGCGACGCCCCGCGCAGCCGGGCGAACTGGCCGACCAGGCTGCCCACCGCCCCGGCCGCGCCGGAGACGAAGACGGCGTCCCCCTCGCGGAAGTCGGCCAGCCGGAACAGCCCCGCGTACGCGGTGAGCCCCGGCATGCCGAGCACGCCCAGGTACAGCGACAACGGCAGGCCGGGCAGCGGCTCGACGACGGAGACGTGCTTCGCCGGGACGACGGCGACGTCCCGCCAGCCCTGGCCGTGCAGCACGAGCGCGCCCTCGGGGACGGCGTCCGAGCGGGAGGCGACCACCTGGCCGACCGTCCCGCCCTGCATCGTCTCGCCCAGCTCCCAACTGGCGGCGTAGGACTTCGCGGCGCTCATCCGGCCGCGCATGTACGGGTCGACCGACATCGCGATGGTCTGCACCACGACCTCGCCGTCCGCGGGGTCCGGCCGCTCCATCGTCACGAGACGGAAGTCCTCGGCCACCGGCTCGCCGTGCGGACGCCGGACCAGCTGCCACTCGCGGGTGGAGATGCTCATCGCGGGAAGTCCGGCTCGTTGCGGGGGATCACGAAGACCTCGGGCACGAAGCTGGTGTCCGGCATGGTGACCATGGTCAGCACCATCCGGGCCACGTCGGACGGCGGCATCATCCGGTGCGCCGGGATGCCCCAGCGCTCCATCATCGGGGTGTCCATCGCGGCCGGCACGATGCTGTGCACCCGCGCCGGGAAGGGCACCTCGGTGCCGTCCGCGCTGACCGTCCCCTTCTCCCGCAGCTCCCGCTGGATGCACCGGGTGGCACTGCGGAAGGCGGCCTTCGAGCTGTTGTAGGCGATCGCGCCGCTGCCGGAGGTCACCGCCGACAGCGACGTCACGTGCACCACGTCGGCGACGGTGTCCGCCGGGCGGTGCTGCACGGTCTTGAGGAACTCGCTGGTCAGGAAGACCGGGCCCTCGCAGTTCACCGCCTGGACCATCCGGTAGTCGGCGAGGTCGATGTCGGTGATGTAGCCGGGCCGGTCGATGCCCGCCACGTTCACCAGCAGGTCGAAGGCGTCGCCGTACCGGGCGAACAGGTCGGCGACCACCCGGCGGCGGGCGTCGTCGTCGGTGACGTCGAGCGCCACCACCTCGGCGTCCCGGCCGATCTGGGCACGCGTCTTCTCCGCGCCCTCGGTGTCGACGTCGCCCAGCGCGACCGTCGCCCCGGCCTCGGCCAGGGCGACGGCGACCGCCCGGCCCAGGCCGCTGGCCGCACCGGTCACCAGGGCCACCCGGCCCGACAGCTCGTCTGTCCCCATGTGTCTGCGGTCTCCTCCACGTCGGTGGCGCTGCCTTGCGCCCCCGCCACCTTGGCGCAGGGCGGGACGCCTTGCAGGACGGACCTACAGTCGAGGCATGTTCTTCTCCCGCGCCAAGACCCAGCCGGTCACCGCGGCGGACGCCCTGACCGGCCGTACCGAGCCGCTGCCCGGCATCCCCGAGGTGCACGCGGTCAACGGCAACCGCATCCAGCCGCCCTTCCCCGAGGGCCTGCAGACCGCCGTCTTCGGCGCCGGCTGCTTCTGGGGGGTGGAGAAGGTCTTCTGGGAGACCCCGGGCGTGTACTCGACCGCCGCGGGCTACGCCGGCGGCCACACCCCCAACCCGACGTACGAGGAGGTGTGCTCGGCCCGCACCGGCCACACCGAGGCGGTGCTGGTCGTGTTCGACCCGGCCGTCCTCTCCTACGACCGCCTGCTCAAGGAGTTCTGGGAGGAGCACGACCCGACCCAGGGCATGCGGCAGGGCAACGACATCGGCACCCAGTACCGCTCGGCCGTCTACACCCAGGGCCCGGAGCAGGAGGCGGCCGCCAAGGTGAGCCGCGACCTGTTCCAGGAGCGGTTGACCGCGGCCGGCTACGGCGACATCACCACCGAGATCGCCCCGCTGGGCGACTTCTTCTACGCCGAGGGCTACCACCAGCAGTACCTCTACAAGGTGCCCGGCGGCTACTGCCCGGTGAACTCCACCGGCGTGAGCTGCCCGGTCGGCCTCCCCGGCGTCTGAAGAAACACCCCCTGCCCCCCACCGCTCGCAAGCTCGCGGCGGGCCCCTGCAGGGGGCCGTCCCACCAGTCGAGGAGGCCTGTGATGGACGCGCTGCGCACACCCGAGGACCGGTTCACCGACCTGCCGGAGTTCCCCTTCGAGCCCCGGTACGTCGAGGTGGACGACGGGGACGGCGGCCGGCTGCGGGTGGCCGTCCTCGTCGAGGGCCCGGACGACGGCGAGACGGTGCTGCTCATGCACGGCGAGCCGTCCTGGTCGTTCCTCTACCGCCGGATGATCCCGGTGCTGACCGCGGCCGGGCTGCGCGTCGTCGTCCCGGACCTGGTCGGCTTCGGCAGGTCGGACAAGCCCACCGAGCTGACCGACTACAGCTACGCCCGGCACGTGGCGTGGCTGCGGCAGGCGCTGCTGGAGGAGCTGGGGCTCACCGACCTGACCCTGGTCTGCCAGGACTGGGGTGGGCTGCTCGGCCTGCGCCTCGTGGCCGAGCACCCCGACCGGTTCGTCCGGGTCGTCGTCGCCAACACCGGCCTGCCCACCGGTGACCACCCGATGAGCGAGGCGTTCCTGGCCTGGCAGCGGGCCGCGGCCGGCATGACGGACATGCAGGTCGGCCGGATCGTCTCCAACGGGACGGCGACGGAGATGGCGCCCGAGGTGGTCGCCGCCTACGACGCCCCGTTCCCCGACGGCCGGTACAAGGCCGGCGCCCGGGTCTTCCCCTCGCTGGTGCCCACCAGCCCCGACGACCCGGCGGCCGAGGCCAACCGGGCGGCCTGGGCGGTGCTGCGCACCTGGGAGAAGCCGTTCCTCACCGCCTTCTCCGACCGCGACCCGATCACCGGCGGCGGCGACGCGGTGTTCCAGAAGCTGGTGCCCGGGGCGCAGGGCCTGCCGCACACCACGCTGGCCGGCGGCGGCCACTTCCTCCAGGAAGACGTCGGCCCGCAGTTGGCCCAGGTGACCGTCGACCTGATCGCGGCCACTCCCCGGTAGCCCGGTCGCGAGGCTGCGCCCCGTCGACAGGAGGAGGGACCAGGCGTGTACCTGCTCGTCACGATCGTCGGTGTCTGCCTGGGCTACGGCTACGCGGAGCTCGTCAAGCGGCGTTCCGGCCTGACGGACCGACGTCGCTGGCTGCTGCTGGCCCCGGTCTGGGCGGTGTACCTCGTGGTCCTGCTCGCCGCGGACACCCGGGACCTGGCCCCTCAAGCGGTCCAGGCGTTCGCCCTCGCCACCGTGCTCAGCACCCTGGTCGACGTCGCAGGCGCCCTGTGGCGCCGGCGCAGGGCGACGCACGCACCGCGGTCCCGCGCCGACGGGAGTTCCTGACCTCGGCCCGTCCGGCCCGGGGCTCACCAGGTGAAGCGGCCCACCGCCCCGCGCAGGCCGGTCGCCATCCGGGAGAGCTCGGCGACCGCCGTCGTCGTCTGGGTCAGCGCCTGGGTCGTGGAGTCCGCGGCCTGGGAGACGCCGGTGATGTTCGCGGCGATCTCGTTCGAGCCGCCGGCCGCCTCGGTCACCGACCGGGCCATCTCCGCGGTGGTCGCTGTCTGCTCCTCGACCGCGCTGGCGATCGTCGCCTGGTGGTCGCTGATCTGCTCGATGACGCCGCTGATCCCGTCGATGGCGGTGACCGCCCCCGAGGAGTCGGCCTGGATGGCCTCGACCCGACGGACGATCTCCTCGGTGGCCCGGGCGGTCTGCTCGGCCAGCTCCTTGACCTCACCGGCCACGACGGCGAAGCCCTTGCCGGCCTCACCGGCCCGGGCGGCCTCGATGGTGGCGTTGAGGGCGAGCATGTTCGTCTGCTCGGCGATCGAGGTGATCAGCTTGACCACCGCGGTGACCTCCCGGCTGGACTCGCCGAGGGCGGTGACGGTCGTGGTCGCCGCCCGGGCCTGGGCCACCGCCTGGGCGGCGACGCCGGCCGCTGCGTTGGCGCTCAGCGAGATCTCCCGGATCGATGCGCCCATCTCCTCCGCGCCCGCCGAGACGGTGCTGACGCTGCGGGACACCTCCTCGGCGGCCGCACTCACCACCTGGGACTGGGTGCTGGTCTCCTCGGCCGAGGAGGCGATCTGCGCCGCGGAGGCGGACAGCTCCTCCGCGGCGGCGGCGACCGCGTCCGCGGACGAGCCGACCTCGGCCATCACGCCACGCATCGTGCCGGTCGCCTGGTCCAGCGCGGCGCTCATCCGGCCGAGCTCGTCCTTGCTGGTCAGCCCGGTGCTGCGGGTCAGGTCACCCTGGGCCAGCCCCTCGGCCACGTGCTGCACCGAGCGGATGCCCCGGGTGATGACCGAGGCCACCAGCAGACCGATGCCCACGGCGACCGCCAGCCCCACTGCCAGCACCACGAGGGCGATGGTCCGGTGGTGCTCGTAGGACTCCCGGGCGTTGGCCGCCGCGGCCGCCGCCTCGCGGGTGTCGATGGCACGCAGCTCGTCGAGGTCTGCGATCACCTCGGTGAGCAGCGGGTCGACCTGCTCGGCCCCGGGCGGCACTGCGGTCGTCCCACCGCCTGCTGCGGCGGCGGGCACCAGGACGGCGCTGGTCAGCGTGTCGATCTGGGCCAGGTCGTCCGTCGCCTCGACGAGCAGGTCGTGCTCCCGCCCGGTCTGGTGGGTCGCGGCGTAGGCGCTCACCTGGTGCTCGTAGTCGGCGATCAGCGTGTGCACGTCGGACAGCTGTGGGGCGTGGGTGTCGATGGCGGTCGCGGTGCTGATCGCCAGCCGGATCTGCTCGACGTCGTCGATCATCAGGCCGATCTCCTCGATGCTCAGGACGTTGTCGGCGTAGATCGCCTCACTGTTCGCCGCCGAGTCGGCGAGCGCGGTCAGGCCGAGGCCGCCGATCACCGACGCGACGACGCCGGCGGCGGCCGTGGACGCGAGGATCTTGATCCGTACCGGCCGGTCGGCGAACCACTGGGCGCCCGGCAGGCGCGTGGTGCGGGGCATGAGGTCTCCCGTGAGCGTGTCTCCCGCCGCCCGTGGAGCCACGATCGGCAGTACCCCCATCGGCATCGTGGCCGCCTCTCCGAAGCGAGATCACCCGATCAGGTGCACGGGCCGGTGTCGGGCTCACGCGGGCCGCCCGGCACAGTGGGGACGTGGCCCCCGACGAACTGTTCGCCCAGCTCCGCCGCGAGCCCGACGTCGACGCGCCCGAACTGGTCGCCGTCGACGCGACCGACCGCCTGCTGCTCGACGAGGCGGCCGAGCTGATCGGGCAGCACCCGGACGGCGTGGTCGTGCTCGACGACTCGCACGGCGCGCTCACCCTGGGCGCGGTGGCGCTGCACGGGGCGACGGGCGTCCGGGTGCACCAGGACCTGCTGGTCGGTGAGCTGGCCCTGGCCGGCAACGCCGAGCGCACCGGGTACGCCGGCACCTACCGGTCGCTGCCCCTGGGGGCCGAGCTGGTGCGCGGGGCCCGGGTGGTGCTGGCGCAGGCGCCCAAGGGGCTCGACGCGCTGCGCGAGCTCGCCGAGGTGGTCGCCGCCGGCGCCGACCCCGACGTCACCTTCCTGGTCGGCGGGCGGGTCAAGCACATGACCCACGCGATGAACGACGTCCTGGCCGAGAGCTTCAGCGACGTGCACGCGACCCGTGGCCGGCAGAAGTCCCGGCTGCTGGTCGCCCGGGGGCCAAAGCCGGGGACGTCGTCCTTCCCCGTCTGCCGGGAGCACCCCGACCTCGGGATGACCGTGTGCGCCCACGGCGCGGCCTTCGCCGGCGCGAAGGTCGACCGCGGCACCCGGGCGTTGCTCCGCTCGCTCCCCGGCGCCGTGCCGGACGCCGCGACGGCGCTGGACCTCGGCTGCGGCACCGGCGTGCTGGCCGCGGGGCTCGCCGCGGCCCGACCGGGGCTGTCGGTCCTCGCGTCGGACCAGTCGGCGGCGGCCTGCGCATCGGCTTCAGCGACGGTCGCCGCCAACGGGCTGGCCGAGCGGGTGACGGTCACCCGCGCCGACGCTGCCGCCGGCGTCCCGGACGGGAGCGTCGACCTCGTCGTCTGCAACCCGCCGTTCCACCTGGGCGTCGCCGTGCACGCCGCCGCGGCGGAACGACTGTTCGACGCGGCGGCCCGGGTGCTGCGGCCGGGCGGCGAGCTGTGGTGCGTCTACAACAGCCACCTGCCGCACCGCGACGCGCTGCGCCGCATCGTCGGACCGACCCGCCAGGTGACCCGCGACCCCACGTTCACCGTCACGGCATCCACCCGCCGCTAGGCCGGGTCCTCCCTCAGTGGCCGGCACCGCCGCGGGAGACCACCGGCGGGAGGGTCGACCAGGGGAAGTCGATCCAGGCGTCGGTGTGCTTCCAGGTGTAGTCACACCGCACCAGTGACCGCGGCTTCTCGTAGACCACGGCGGTGCGCACCTCGGTGACGTGGCCGGCGCAGAACTCCTTGACCAGTTCCAGGGTCTTGCCGGTGTCGGCGACGTCGTCGGCGATCAGCACCTTCGTGCCGGTCAGGTCGACGACGTCGAGCGTCGGCGGCAGCACCACCGGCAGCTCCAGCCGCTCGTCGACGCCGGTGTAGAACTCGACGTTCATCACGAAGAGGTTCTTCACGTCCAGCGCGTAGCCGAGTGCGCCGCCGAGGAAGAGCCCGCCGCGGGCGATGGACAGGATCAGGTCCGGTTCGAACCCGCTGTCGGCGACCTGCTGGGCCAGCTCCCGGGCCGCCCGGCCGAAGTCCTCGTAGGTCAGGGTCTCCCGCTCGTCGCTCACATCCCGATCGTGGCAGGTGCGGGCAGCGGTGACCTGCCGGTTGGCCGGGTCAACTTGTGATGCACAAGACGGGCGTGCGCGGCCTGTCGTCGGAGTGTTGCGATCGGATTGTGCTAACCGTCTCGGCTGCACTTCTGTGCCGTCCGGTCGACAACCCCGTTACGGCATCCACGCCGTCGACGACGGGAGCACGGCATGGGCACACGACTGCGGGACGTCCTCACCGGCGGGGGGTTGCGCCGGATCCGGATCAGCACCCGACTCCTGGCGCTGGTGCTGGCGGCCGTGGTCGGCATGGGCACCATCGCCGTCATCGGGGCCCTCCAGGTGCGCCAGACCATCGAGGCCGAGCAGCGCAACAAGGCGCAGTCCGCGGTCGAGGCGGTGCTCGGCGTCGTCGCCTTCTACGGCGAGCAGGAGGCCACCGGTGCGCTGACCCGGGAGCAGGCGCAGGCCCAGGCGAGGAGCGCGCTCAGCGGGCTCCGGTACTCCGGTACCGAGTACTTCTGGATCAACGACATGAACCCGACGATGGTCATGCACCCCATCAAGCCCGAGATGGACGGCACGGACCTCACCGGCAACACCGACCCGACCGGCAAGGCGCTGTTCGTGGAGATGGTGCAGGTCGTCGAGCGCGACGGCAGCGGTTTCGTCGAGTACATGTGGCCCAAGCCGGACGAGGAGGAGCCGCAGGCGAAGATCTCCTTCGTCGCGGGCTACGAGCCCTGGGGCTGGGTCGTCGGCTCGGGCATCTACGTCACCGACCTGAACGGCGCCTTCCTCGACCACCTGCTCTCCCTGGCACTGTGGGCCACGCCGGTGGTGCTGGTGATCGCCCTGATCTCGCTGCTGGTGTCCCGCAGCGTCACCCGGCCACTGCGCCGGATGACCGATGTCCTCGCGGCCGGGGAGCTGCACGAGCGGCTGGACGTCGGCGCCGGCCGCAACGAGCTGGACCAGCTCGCCGGTGCGCTGAACACCACGCTCGACCGCGTGTCGGACGTGGTCGACGAGGTGGCCGAGGCCTCCCGGCTGCTCGACGGGGCCGCCAAGTCGCTGTCGTCCACGGGGGCGACGATCGCCGGCGCGGCGGGGCGGTCCACCGGGCAGGCCGACGCCGTGACCGCGGCGGCGAAGGACGTCAGCTGTTCGATCGACGCCGTCGCCACGGGTGCGGAGGAGATGGGCGCCTCGATCCGGGAGATCGCGCACAACGCCGCCGAGGCCGCGCGGGTCGCCGGGAGCGCGGTGACCGCGGCGGAGAGCGCCAACCAGACGGTCGCCCGCCTGGGTGAGTCCTCGGTGGAGATCGGCAACGTGGTCAAGGTGATCACCTCGATCGCCGAGCAGACGAACCTGTTGGCGCTGAACGCCACCATCGAGGCGGCGCGTGCCGGGGAGGCCGGCAAGGGCTTCGCGGTGGTCGCCAACGAGGTCAAGGAGCTGGCCCAGGAGACGGCGAAGGCCACCGAGGACATCGCCCGACGGGTGGAGGCCATCCAGGCCGACACCGACAGCGCGGTCGGTGCCATCGGCGGGGTCACGTCGGTCATCGCCCAGATCAACGACTACCAGACGACGATCGCCTCGGCGGTCGAAGAGCAGACGGCCACCACGAACGAGATGAGCCGGGCCATCGGTGAGGCCGCGCAGAGCGGGCGGTCGATCGCCGAGACGGTCGCCGAGGTCGCCCGGGCAGCACAGGAGACCCACAGCGGCGTGGCAGCGATGCAGACGGCCACCGGTGACCTGGTGCGGATGTCGGAGGGTCTGCAGCGGTCGGTCGACACCTTCCAGCGCTGACCTGCCGGTGCGGCCGGACGTGCCGGCCGCACCGGCCTCAGTGCCCGGTCTCGGCGGCCTCCGACAGGTCGGCCAGGCTGAGCCGGTCCTCCAGCACGGCCTCGGCCACCTCGTCGAGGTCCCGGCCCGATCCGTAGGCCCTGGCGCGCAGCAGGGCCAGCGCATCGGTGCTGTCCAGCTCCAACCCGATGCTGACGAAGCCGACCGCCTGCCAGACCAGTGCCCGGCGGCCGGCGGCGGGCGCGTCCAGCCAGGCTGGCCCGAACTCGCTGCGTGGCTCCTGGTCCATCGCGGCGGCGAAGCTGTTGCTGAGTGCGGTCGTGACCGTCAGGGCGTCGGCGAGGCTCAGGTCCCGGACGGAGCCGGGCGGCTGCACGAACAGGTCCAGCGAGCCGATGCCCTGCAGTCCGCCGTGCAGCGGCAGGGCGATGACACCGCGGAAGGCGGTGCGCGCGACGAGCGCGTCGTGGAACACCGGCCAGCGGGTGTGCAGCTCGTCCTCGTCGGCGAGCACCGGGTTGCCGGTGCCGTGTGCGGTCAGGCAGGGGCCTTCACCGACGGTGAACTGCAGGCGCTCCGCGATGCCGGCCTCCTGGCCGCTGCCGCCCAGCGGCAACCGCCGGTCGGCGGAGAAGTAGACGCTGAGGCCGGCGCCGGCGACCGGCAGCACCTGAGCGCAGGCGCGGGCCAGCCGCAGGGGCAACAGCTCCGGGCCGGGCAGCTCCGACTCGGCGGCGGTGACGCGGGCAGTGAAGTCCTGCGTGAGGTCCATGCCTCCCTCTCCGGGAGTGCGCACCCCAGAGCCGGCCGTGGTTGGACCGGGGGTGTCGCCAGGGCCTGCTACCCAGGCGCGGTGTGCGTCCACACCTGCGGAGGGTCAGCAGAAGCCGGGGGTGCCCAGCCAGGCGGCCGGCGCGGCCGGGACGTCGTCCCGCAGCACGGTGCCCTCGATCAGCCCGTAGGGCCGGTCGGCGGCGTGGTAGACCACCGCGCCCGGGCCCTCGAGGTCGTTGTCCAGCCCGAACGCCGAGAGGTCCTGCAAGAAGTGGTGCCTGTTCGGCATGGACATCCGCACCTCGGCCACGTCGGCGTGCTGCTCGAGCACCGCCTCGCCCATCGCGTAGAGCGACTGCTGCAGCGCCAGGGAGTGGGTCGCGGCGAAGGTCTCCAGCAGCGTCGTCCGGACGGCGTCGTAGCTGGCGTCCCAGTCGACGTCGAGCCCGGTGTACCGCCAGCGGGCGGTGACCGCGGTGGCCAGGATCCGGTCGGTGGTCTCCGGCAGGGTGGTGTAGCGGTCGCGGGGGAAGCCCCAGAACTCCGAGCCGGTGGTCTTGAGGACGACGAGGTCACCGAGACCGGCGAGCACGTGCACGTCCGCGCCGTCCACGGTCACCACCGCGGTGCGCACGTCGCCGCCGGTGCGGGAGAAGGCGTGGTCGTGCGGCGCCCCGCCCACGGTGATCCGGTCCCAGCCGTAGGACTCGATCGCCACCCGGGCCCCGGTGACCCAGTCGTAGCTGCCGGCCAGGTGCCGGGCCAGCCGCAGGCCGAACTCCTCGGGCGAGCTGATCCCGTCGCGGGCGAAGGCGAAGACGGTGTTCTTCTGCGCGTCGGTGGACAGCACGTGGCCGTTGTCGCCGACGGTGTGCGCGGCCGCGAAGTCACCGCGCAGGGCGGTGCTGACGTCGAGGTCGACGAGGGAGTGCCGCGCGGTGGAGCGGTCGACCGCGACGACCCGCACCTCCGCCTTCCCGTACTGGTTGGGCCCGAGGACGATCGCCATGCGCGCACCTTCACTCATCTGCGTTGCGGGGATGTTGCACGTGGAACCGGAGGTTCACGAACCCCGGTAGGTGGAGTAGGCGAACGGGGAGAGCAGCAACGGCACGTGGTGGTGCTCGGCCGGCTCGGCGACCGTGAAGGTCAGCACCACCTCCGGCCAGAACGTCTCCCGGCCCAGCCCGGCGGCCCACTCGCCGGTGCCGAAGACGATCCGGTGCGGCCCGGCGGCGGTGGGCTCCTCGGTGAGCCGGCAGCGGCCATCGGCGTCGGTGACCCCGGCGGCGACCTGGCCGGCGTCGTCCAGCAGCTGCACCGTCATCCCCGCCGCCGGGCGACCGGCCACGGCGTCCAGCACGTGGGTGGAGACGCTCATGCGAGCAGCCCCGCGACCCGCAGGCCGGTGATCTGGGCCAGCTGTTCGGTGACCTCGGCGCGCTCGGTCTCCGGGTCGTTGCGCAGCCGGCGGTGCAGCTCGACGAGCATCTCCTCGGCCGACCGACCGGCTGCGCGGATCAGGAACACCTGGTCGAACCGCTCCTCGTACTCGCGGTTGCCCTCGACCATCGCGGCCCGGACCGAGTCCGCGGCGGTGGTCATCCCGCTCTGCTCCTCGCGCGACGTCCTCGCCTCCGCCGAGGGGCCCTGCATCCGGTCGCCGATCCGCGCGTGGGCGGCCAGCGCGGCGCTCACCTCGGCCCAGGGGAGGGCGCGGCTGACCTCCTCGGCGCGGGCGACCAGGGCGTCGGCCGAGTCGTAGGGGCGGTCGGCGGCGACGGTGCTGGCGAAGGACGGCGCTGCGTTGCAGGCTCGCAGCAGCTCCTCGGCCCGCGCTGCCGGTTCGGCGTTGAATCTGTCCAGCGGGGAGTCGGGCACGGCTGACAGGATGCCAGTCGATGATCCCTGCGGAGCTGTACGACGAGCTCGATCGGCGACTGGCGCCCGTGGACGCCGCGCGGCTCGCCGCCTATCCGGGCGAGTCGTCAGCGCGGCAGCCGGTGCACACCTGTTACGTGCCCGCCGACGCCGTCGTCCCCGGGTTGGCTGCGCACTGGGGCGCCGCGGCGCTGGCCGCGCTGGACGCGCACGGCCTGCCCGACCTCGGCCTGGACGTGGGCCTGGTCGAGCAGGTGCTGCCCCGGGTGCGGGCGAAGCTGGCCACCGAGCCGGTCGAGGACCTGCGGGTCGACGCCGAGGACGGCTACCGCGGCCCGCCCGAGGCGGAGGACGGCGACGTCACCACGGCCGCTGCGGTGCTCGCGGCCGAGACGGGGCTGCCGCCCTCCCTCGGCATCCGGGCCAAGTCGCTGGAAGGGCCGACCCGCCGCCGCGGGGTGCGCTCGCTGGACCTGTTCCTCACCGGCCTGGCCGCGGCCGGCCGGGACCGGGCGATCGTCACGCTGCCCAAGGTGACCGCGGTCGAGCAGGTCGCCGCGTTCCTGCCGGTGCTCGACGCACTGGAGCTGGCCAGCGGGCTGGCGCTGGACCTGGAGCTGCAGGTGGAGACGCCGCAGGCGGTGCTGGGTGCCGACGGCACGACGACGCTGGCCCGGATGCTGCACGCCGGCGGGGGCCGGGTGACCGGCCTGCACTTCGGCACCTACGACTACAGCGCCTCCCTGGGCATCTCCGCGGCCCACCAGTCCTCCGACCACCCGGCCGCGGACGCCGCCAAGCAGGCCATGCAGGTGGCCGTGGCCGGAACCGGGGCGTGCGCGGTCGACGGCTCGACCAACGTGCTCCCCGTCGGCACCACCGCGGAGGTGCACGCCGCCTGGCAGCTGCACGCCGGGCTCGTCCGGCGGGCGCTGGAACGCGGCTTCCACCAGGGCTGGGACCTGCACCCGGCGCAGCTCGTCACCCGCTACGTCGCCACCTACGCGTTCTTCCGCGCCGCACTGCCGGCCGCCGCGGTGCGGCTCGCCGGGTACGTCAGCCGGGTGGAGGGCGGGGTGCTCGACGAGCCGGCCACCGCACGCGCGCTGGCCACCGTGGTGCTCCGCGGCCTGGACTGTGGGGCCCTCGACGTCGCCGAGGTGGAGTCGGCCACCGGGCTGGACCGTCCGGCGCTGGACGCCCTGGCGGGTCGCCGCCGCTGAGCCCGACACGCGCGCCGCCCTGACGCTCCGGCTGTGGGTCGTCGCGCCTGGTGCGAGCGTGCGGCGGGTCACCCACACGAGGGAGTACCGATCCCGGGGGCGGTTGCCGAGACCTGGGGTGGGTGATTGACAATGCCAGCAGTCTCCAGGGTCCACCGTCGGTCGAGAGGTGTCGTGTCCGTTCTCGGAGCTCGTGTCGCGCGCTCGGTGCCGCGCGCCCGCGACGACGATCCGGGCTCCGGGCCCGAGCGGACGCGCGGCCACACGGCGCTCGTGTGCGGCTCCGACGACGCGCTGCTCCAGAACGCCGTCCCGTGGCTGGAGGCCGGCCTCGCCGCCGGGGACGTGACGGTGCTGTCCTGCGCGGAGGAGACGGCCGAGCTGCTGCGCTCGGCGGTGGGGGCCCGGGACACCCAGCTCCTCAGCGATCCCCGCGTCTCGATGCGCGGCGCCCGTGCCCCGGACGCCGTCCTCGCCACCCGTCAACTGCTCGAACGGGCCGCCGCGTCGGCGTCGGGCTCGCTCCGGGTCCTGGGCACACCGGACTTCGGCCCGGAACCTCGCACGTGGCGGGAGGGGCAGCGCTACGAGTCGGTGGTGAACGACCTGCTCGCCGCCCAGCCGCTCGACGCGTTGTGCGTCTACGACCAGCGGCAGCTGTCGCCCGACGTCGTCGCGAGCGCCGGGCAGACACATCCCCACCTGCTCGTCGACGGCGTCCGGGTGGCGAGCGCCGGCTACCTGCCGCCGGCGCAGTACCTGCCGGCGCTGCCGCTGCCGCGCGAGCCGATGGAGGACGGTCCGCCCCTGTTCGCCGTCGACGGAGCGCGGTCACTGGGCACCCTGCGGCACCAGCTGGCCGCGGTGCTGGCCACCTGCGTCCCCGACCACGACCAGGGCGCCGACCTGCACCTGGCGGTCAGCGAGATGGCGGCCAACGCGTTCCGGCACGGCACGCCGCCGGTGTCGGCCCG
This sequence comes from Modestobacter sp. VKM Ac-2979, assembly GCF_026967995.1. Lineage (NCBI taxonomy): Bacteria > Bacillati > Actinomycetota > Actinomycetes > Geodermatophilales > Geodermatophilaceae > Modestobacter > Modestobacter sp. VKM Ac-2979. Next base: position 100,269 of record NZ_JAPVBO010000002.1, on the reverse strand, counting down.
GGTCTGGGCCTCGGCCGACCGGGTGGTCTGCACCATCACCGACTGCGGCACGGGGTTCGCCGACCCGCTCGCCGGCTTCCAGCCCGCGCACGGGGACGACCTCTCCCAGGGAGGCATGGGCCTGTGGCTGGCCCGCAAGCTCTGGGACCACGTCGACCTGCTCCCCGGGCCCGACGGCCTGACCGTCCGGCTGAGCTCACCGCTGCGCTGAGCCGCAGCGACCCGGGGTCGGCCGACGCGCGCATCCGGTGCTCCGTCCGCCCCTCGTGGGCACGGTGACCGGCCGGACCGGTCTCTCAGAACTAAGGTGTCCGGTGTGATCGTGGTGACTGCGGCCGGTGGGCCCACGGGGACGGCGGTCGTGCGTGCGCTGCGTGCCCGGGGGGAGTCGGTGCGCGCCGTGGTCTCCAGCCGAGGCCCCCGGCCGGAGCTGACCGAGCTCGGCGCCGAGGTGGTCGTCGCGGAGCTGACCTCGCCGATGGCCTGGTCCTCGGTGTTCCGGGGCGCGGACGCCATGTACCTCATCTGGCCGAACTTCGACCCGGACGAGGCCGAGGGTGCGGCGGCGCTGTTCGCCGAGGCCCGCCGGGCCGGGCTGCCCCGGGTCGTCTACCACTCGGTGATGCGCCCGCAGCTGCGGGTCATGCCGCACCACGCCGGCAAGGACCTGGCGGAGGAGGCCCTCGACAGCAGCGGGTTGGCGTCGTGGCGGGTGCTGCAGCCCTGCTCCTACGCCGACAACCTGGACACCCAGCTCGAGGCGGCGCAGACCAGCGGGGTGCTCCGCAGCTTCTGGGGCCTGCGGACGGCGCAGTCCGTGGTCGACCTGCGGGACGTGGCGGAGGCCGCAGCCGTGCTGCTCACCGAGGACGGCCTGGACGGCGGGACCTTCGAGGCGGCCGGTCCGGAGGCACTGACCGCACCGCGGCTGGCCGAGCTGATCGGCGAGTGGCTCGATGACGAGGTCGTCGCCGACGACGTCATCCCCGGGGGCGAGGTCCCCACCGGGTATGCGGCCCGCTGCCAGCGCACCATGTTCGACCACTACCGGGCGCACGGCTTCGTCGGCAGTCCGCGGGTGCTCACCGGCCTGCTCGGCCGCCCGCCGCGCACCTTCGCCGAGCACCTCGCCGACCTGCCGCGCCCTGGGGAGCCGGCGCCGTGAGCGACCTGCTGGACGACCCGGCGCGCGCCCAGGACGGGAACGGGACGGCCGGGGACGCGATGGACGTGATCCTGGCGCAGTGGGCGCAGGAGCGGCCGGACCTGGACTGCTCGCCGATGGGCGTCATCGGCCGGATCAGCCAGCTGCAGCGGGAGGTCTTCCTCGCCCAGCGGGCCACCTTCGCCCGGCACGGGCTCGATGCGCCGTCCTTCGACGTCCTCGCGGCGCTCCGCCGGGCGGGGGAGCCCTACCAGCTGACCCCGACCGCGCTGATGCGGACCGCCCTGGTCACCTCCGGCGCCATCACCCAGCGGCTGGACCGGCTGGAGGAGAGGGGCCTGATCACCCGGGGCCGCAGCGAGGCCGACGGGCGGGCCGTCGTGGTCACCCTGACCGACGCCGGGCGGACGGCGCTGGACACGGCGCTGCCGGACCACCTGGAGACCGAGCGCGACATGCTGGCGGCCCTCTCGCCCGAGGAGCGCACGCAGCTGGCCGGGTTGCTGCGCCGCTGGCTGATCAGCCTGGGCCGCGTGCCCGGCGGCACGCCCGACCCCAGCTGATCCGACCTCGCCTCCGCCGGGGTTCACCGGACTGATCGTCCGGCGGACCCCGGCCGAACCGGCCGTCGCGCTGGGGTCAGCCCTCGGTGTCCTCGTCGAGCTCCTGCTCCACCTCGCCGACGCCCTCGTCCACCTCCTGCTCGACACCGTCGTCGACGACGTCGTCTCCGCAGGCGGCCGTCGTCAACGACGCGGCGGCGATGGCGAACGCAGCGAAGGCGCGGCGGACGGTCCGGGGACGGGTGGAGCGGGACATGAGACCTCCTGGCTCGAAGCTGATGGTGGCCCGGAGGGAGGTGCCCGGTGAGGCCTGCAGCAAACGAGCGGAGCCGGCGGGAGCGCGGTCAGCTGTGGTCGTGGCCGTGCGGGGTGGCCTCGTGCACCTCCTCCGGGTGGCCGTCACGGCGGTCGACGATGGTGAAGCGCCGCCACAGGCCGCTGAGCTGCAGGGGGCGGGCGACGGCGGCGGTGTGCACCACGAGCGGGGTGTCGATGCCCCGGGGCTGGGCCATCCGCTGCAACTGCACCAGCGTCGCCATCCCGGCCGAGTTCATGAAGGTGACCTCGCACAGGTCGACCCGGACCTGCTTCAGCGTGGCACCGGCCAGCATCAGGTCGGTCATCTCGCGCACCAACGGTCGGCGGGCGTGCTCGGTCAGTTCGCCGACGACCGTGATCTCGGCGGACTCCGCGTCGTGTGTGGTGACCGTGACCTCGACGTTGGGGGCAGGTTCGTCCATGGCTCCTCGGTTCCCGGCCGGGGCGCGGTTCACTCCTCTGCCTGTCCTCGGGCGAGCAGCAGCAGGCTGTAGGCGGCCAGCGAGGGGCCGTCGGTGAACCGGCCGTCGCGCACCATCGCCCGGAGCTGGGCCTCGGGGACGAACGCCGAGCGCATGTCGGCCTCGGTCGCCTCGCGGGCGGTGGGGCCGGGCGTCAGCCCCTCGGCCAGCCAGACGTCGAACTCCTGGGTCGTGAGCCCCGGCGCCAGGTCCAGGTGCCCGAGGTGGCTCAGCCGGGCCGCCCTCAGCCCGGTCTCCTCGGCCAGCTCGGCGCGGGCCAGCTCCTCCGCCGTCCCGGTCCCGCCCGCCGACCAGGTGCCCTGTGGGAACTCCCAGGAGCGGCGGCCCAGCGGGTGGCGGAACTGCTCGACCAGCCAGAAGCCGTCCCGCTCGGCAGCGATGACCAGGCCGAAGTGCGGCCGCTCGACGACGGAGTAGACGCCCGGCGATCCGTCGTCCAGCTCGATGGCGTCCTCGCGCAGCCGGAGCCATGGGTTCCGGTAGACCTCTCGGGTGCCCGTCGTCCGCATGCGGCCCAGACTGGCAGAGGAGCGCGGAGGAGGACGCCGATGACGGAACGCAAGCCGGAAGGTGTGTCGTTCGAGAGCTGGGTCGAGCACCAGATCGCGCAGGCCCGCGAGCGGGGAGACCTGGAGGGGCTGGCCGGCGCCGGCAAGCCGCTGCCCCGGCGGGACCGGGAGAAGACCACCTACGAGTGGGCGCTGGAGTGGGCGCGGCGGGAAGAGGCCGACGTCGCCGCGATCATGCCCACGGGGCTGGCCCTGCGGAAGGAGCGCGAGGAGCTGCCCGCCCGGGTCGCCCGGCAGCCCACCGAGGAGCTGGCCCGCGCGGTCGTCGAGGCGCACGTCGCCCGGGTCGACCGGTACTACCGGCAGCCGGTCGACGGGCCGTGGATCGCCGTCGGGATGCCGGACGTCGAGGAGATGGTCGCCGAGTGGCGGCTCAGCCGCCCGGTCGTCGTCCCCGGGCCCGCGGCGCCGGAGCCGGCGCCGTCACCCCGCCGCCGGCGGTGGCTCGGGCGGCGGGCCGGCTGACCGGCCGGTCCGGTGCTCGGTCGCGTCCAGCACGGTGGAGGGTGCGCCGCACGACCGGCGCCGGCCACCCGGCTCGACCGTGCGCTGCCCGCCCGGGCACCGCACGAGGTCGCGCGGTGCCCGGGTGGGTCACTCCTGCTCGGCCGGCACCTGGATGTCGACGCTGTCGGCGACGATGTACTCCTGGCCCGCGAAGTCGGTGTAGCCGTCGTCGGTCAGGTCCAGGCCCAGCTCCTCCTCGACGGCGGCCTCGTCGAACCCGCTCTGCACGGTCCCGGTGACGAGGAGGACCTGCCCCTCCTCGAGGACGCCGGCGATGTCCGAGCCCACGACGAGCAGCGGCTCGGCGGAGGTCTCCTCGATGCCGGTGATGGAGAAGGAGTTCGGGTCGACCACCTGGTCCACGGTCGCCGACACGGTCACCTCCTCGCCCACGAGGGCACTCGCCTGCTCGGGGAACCCGGAGTCGTAGCTGCCGTTGTAACCGGCGTCCGCGTCGTCCCCGGCGTCGGCCTCGCCGTCCTCCCCCTCTCGTTCCTCCAGCAGGTCCCCGGCGCTCCGCACCCTGTCGGAGGCCGACTCTCCGGCGGCGGAGTCGTCGCCGGAGCCTTCGTTGCCGCAGGCCGCCAGGGTGAGGGGCGCAACGGCCAGGATGCCGGCGAGGCAGAGCTTCGCGATGGGACGGGTGTGCTGCTGCACGGTGGTTCCTCTCGTCGAGCCGGGCGCGGGACGCCCGCCGCAGGTTCCGGACACCACAGTGATTGCCACAGCCGGCCACGGCATGCCCACCGGCGAGAACTCGACGCCAACACGTGACGGGGCGCGCGGTGCGGCCCGGTCCGCTTCCTCGTCAGCCGTGCTCCCGGTCGCCGTCCTCGTCGTCGGCGTGCCGGGCCTGCAGCTCACGGGTGGCCATGCCGCCGGTGCCGCCCTCGTCGTACTGGCCGGGGTGCAGGTTGGGCTGATCGGTCTCGTGCTCGCTCTCGCTCATCACGGCCGAGCCTGCCCCGGCCGGCCGGTACCGGCCAGCCGGGGTCCTCCTTCAGAGCAGGTCGAACTCGTTGTGCGACTCGCCGCCGGAGAGCAGCGCGTAGCCGGGGCCGCGGTCGAAGAACGGCTGCACCTCCGGGCGGGCCGCGCGGAGCTCCTCGCGCAACTTGGCCGTCGCCGCCTCGTCGGCCGTGCCGTCGTCCCGGAGCACCACGCCGTAGTCGTCGCGGGCGCCGGCGACGCTGACCTTGTGCCAGGAGATGTCCCGCAGCACCTCGTCGACCGGCCGGTCCAGCGGGTCGCCCCAGCCGCCGCCGCCCGTCGTCCGCACCCGCACGACGGTGCCGGCCTTCAGCGGCTCGGCGTCGGCCAGCGCGTCGACCTCGTGCTCGTCGGGTCCGCCCGGGTCGACGGTGATCGAGAACGGCCGCCCGGCCCTGCCGCCCTTCACGCCCCAGCAGGACAGGATCGACCGGTCGGCGATGGACATGAAGTGCGCGTCGCGCAGCACCCGGATGTCCTTCTCGTACCCGCAGCCGCCGCGGTACCGGCCCGGGCCGCCGGAGTCCTTCGCCAGCGCCAGCCGCTCGATCCGCAGCGGGAAGCGGGACTCGGTGAACTCGGTGGGCAGGTTCCGGGAGTCCGGGACGACGTGGATGGTGTCCTCGCCGTCGGCGTAGTACCGCCCGCCGGAGCCGCCGCCGAGCACCTCGCGCATCAGGTACGGCTCGCCGTTGGCGTCGGTGCCGTAGACGCCGGTGTACCGGATCGTCTCCTGGTCGGCGGGCATCCGGCCGCCCGTGGCCTTGGCCAGCACCCCGGCCAGCACGCCGAGCAGCCGCAGGATCACGAACGTCCGGGCGTTGGTGGGCGCCGGGAAGATCGGGGTGAGCAGCGTCCCCTTCTCCGGGAACCTCATCTCGATCAGCGGGACGACGCCCTCGTTGACGTCCAGCTGTGCCATCCGCTCCGGCGACTCGGCCAGGTTGCGCAGGATCGGCGCCAGCCACTTCTTCAGGAAGTTGCCGTCGGCGTAGTCGCCGCAGTGGTTGATCGGGCCCTTCGCCTGCGGGCCGGTGCCGGTGAAGTCGATGACCAGCGGGACGTCCTTCGTGGAGTCCATGGTCAGCGTGATCCGCTGCCGGTGCAGCTGGGGCTCGTCGACGCCGTCGTGCTCGGCGTAGTCCTCCCAGACGTAGGAGCCGTCCGGGATCTGGGACAGGATCTCGCGCCGGTACACCTCGGTCGAGCTGCTCAGGATCGACTCGAAGCACGCCTCGACCGCCTCGACGCCGTACCGGTCGAACAGCTCACCGAGCCGGCGCGCGCCGGCCAGGCAGGCCGAGCACTCGGCGTCCAGGTCGGCGGCGAGCGAGTCGGGCATCCGCGAGTTGCGGGTCATGATCGTCAGTGCGGCGTCGTTGCGGACGCCGCGGTCCCACAGCTTGATCGGGGGGACCATCAGGCCCTCCTCGAACACGCTGGTGGCCGCCGACGGCATGGAGCCCGGCACCGCGCCGCCGATGTCGTCGTGGTGGCCGAACGCCTGGATGAAGGCGACCACGGTCGGGGCCCCCTCGACGTCGGCGAAGACCGGGACCGTCACGCACAGGTCGGGCAGGTGGCCGATCCCGCCCTCGGAGAGGTAGACGTCGTTGTGGAAGTAGACGTCGCCGGGGTTCATGGTGTCGATCGGGTGGTCGCGGACCACCGGCTGCACCAGCGCGGAGTACGAGCGGCCGGTGAGCTTGCGCAGCTGCCGGTCGTGGATGCCGGCCCGGAAGTCGTGCGCGTCCCGGATCATCGGGGAGCGGGAGGTCCGCCCGATCGACGTCTCCACCTCCTTCTCGATCGCGGCCAGCGTGCCGGCGACGATCTCCACCAGCACCGGGTCGGCGGCGTCCGTGCCACCAGGATGGCCATCGTGGTGGTTCATCGGGCGGTCTCCTTGGTGAGCAGCAGGTTGCCGAAACGGTCGACGGTGGCGGAGAAGCCGGGGTGCACCGGGACGGTGGAGCCGAACTCCTCGACGATCGCCGGGCCGGCGACGACGTCGCCGGGGGAGAGGTCGGGCCGCCAGTACAGCGGGGCCTCGACCCACTCGTCGAAGAACACCGGACGGGTGCCGCGGCGCGCGTCGCGGTCGGACGGCGCCGGCTCGACGATCTCCGGACGGCGGATCGGCCCGATCCCGCTCACCCGCAGGTTCACCCACTCCACGGCCTGCCGCGGGTCGGTGGCGAAGTCGTAGCCGTAGAGCTGGTGGTGCGCCGCGTGGAAGGCGGTGGCGACGGCGTCGATCGCCGCGTCGTCCAGCTCCCCGTCGCCGACCGGCACGCGCACCTCGAACGCCTGGCCGACGTAGCGCAGGTCGGCGGTGCGCTGCATCCGCTGCTCGCTGCGCGCGAAGCCCTCGCCGTCCAGGGCGACCTCGGCCTGCCCCTCGAGCTCGGCGAAGGCGGTGGCCAGGGTGGCGGGGGAGACGTCGGCGTGCCGGGCGACCATCGTCTGCACGTAGTCGTTGCGGACGTCGACGGTCAGCAGCCCGAAGGCGCTGACGTTGCCCGGGTTCGGCGGCACCAGGGTGCGCGGCAGCCCCAGCACGTCCATCAGCCGGCAGGCCAGCAGCGAGCCGGAGCCGCCGAAGGTGGTGAGGGTGAAGTCGCGGACGTCGAGGCCGCGGGCGACGGTGACCTGGCGCAGCGCGTTGGCCTGGTTCCACGCCGAGATCTCCAGGATCCCGGTGGCCAGCGCCTCGACCGTCAGCCCCAGCTTCCCGCCGAGCTGCTCCAGCCCGGCCCGGGCGGCGTCCGCCGACAGCGGGATCTCCCCGCCCAGCAGGTGCGGGGGGATCCGGCCGAGGACGACGTGCGCGTCGGTGACCGTCGGCTGCTCGCCGCCGTTGTCGTAGCAGATCGGGCCCGGGTCGGCCCCGGCCGACTTCGGCCCGACCTTGAGCGTGCCCTCCGGCGACAGCCAGGCGATCGAGCCGCCGCCGGCGCCGACGGTGACGACGTCGATCATCGGGATCTTGGACGGGTAGTCGCCGACCGAGCCCTCGGTGGTCAGCGTCGGCTCGCCGTCGATCACCACGGTGACGTCGGTGGAGGTGCCGCCGCCGTCGCAGGTGAGCACCCGGTCGAAGCCCGCGGTACCGGCGATCAGTGCCGCGCCCAGCGCACCCGCGGCAGGGCCGGAGAGCATCGTGGTGATCGGCTGGTGCACCACCTCGGAGGCGCTGAGCACGCCGCCGTTGCTCTTCATCACGTAGAAGGGGACGGCGGGGGCGATCTCGTCGAGGCGGCGGCGGATGTTGCTGACGTAGGCGCCGACCTTGGGCTTCACCGCGGCGTCGACCAGGGTGGTCACCGAGCGCTCGTACTCGCGGTACTCGCGCAGCACCTGGGAGCTGATCGACACCACGGCGCCCGGATGTTCCACGTGGAGCACGTCGAGCATTGCCCGCTCGTGCGCGTCGTTCGCGTAGGAGTGCAGGAAGCAGACGCCGATCGTGGTGATCCCGGCGTCCTTGAAGAACCGGGCGGCCGCGACGGCGTCCTCGCGGGAGAAGGGCCGCACCTCGGCGCCGGTGACGTCCAGCCGGCCGCCCACGGTGCGGACCAGGTCGGCCGGCACGATCCGCGGCGGCTTGACCCAGAAGTAGCTGTTGCCGTAGCCGTCGGGCACCGACTGCCGGGCGATCTCCAGCACCGACTCGTAGCCCTCTGTGGTGATGAACCCGATCCGGTCCAGCTTCCCCTCGAGCAGCTGGTTGGTGGCGACCGTCGTCCCGTGGCTGACCGCGGTCACCGCCGACCCGTCCAGGCCCAGTTGGCCCAGCACCTTCTGCACGCCGGCGAGGAAGCCGTCCGCCGGGTCGCCCGGCGTGGACGGCGTCTTGGTGGTCGCGACCTCCCCGGTCTCCTCGTCGACGGCGACCACGTCGGTGAAGGTGCCGCCCGTGTCGATCCCGATGCGGACCCGGCGTGAGCTCATGCCGAGTTATCTTAGTGCTGAGATACCTCCACCGGAAGACGCCCGCCGGTGAACTCCGTGTTTCCCGGACCCGGCGCGGCCGGCCTGCCGGCAGGCCGACCGCGCGGGTGCCTCAGCCGGCGAACACCCCCGCCAGGTGCTCGCGCAGCGCCGGCTCGCTCACCGGCCGGGTGCGGAAGCCGACGTGCCCGTCGGGCCGCACCAGGTACGCCGCCGTCCCGGCGCCGGCGGTGCCGTACGCGGCGGCGTAGGCGCCCCGCGCGTCCCGGAGCACCGGCAGGTCGACCAGCGGTGGGACGGCGACGTCCGGGCCGGCGATCAGGTACGGCCGCACCTGCCCCCCGGTGTCCTGCCGGACCGACGCGGCCAGCTCCTCCAGCGCGCGCAGCTCCTCGGCCCCGACGCCCTCACCGGCGGACAGCAGCAGCGTCGCGCGCGTGCCCCGGGTCAGCTCGAACAGCCGCAGGTCGTGCGCGACGCCGAACCGGCGCAGCCCCAGCACGTCCGGTGCCCGGTGCCCGGGCTGCGGCCCACCGGTGAACGCCGCCGACCCGCCCGACTCCCCGACCAGCGGGCTGCCGGCGTAGTTCATCGTCATCTGCATCTCGAGCAGGAACTGCGCCCGCTCGTCGTCCATGTCCATCTCGTCGGTGAACGCGATGGCCACGGCGCGGTCGACGATGGCCTTGCCGGCGGGCCGGCGCTCGGCCTCGTAGCTGTCCAGCAGCCCGGGGGAGGCCTGCCCGCGGACGGCCAGGGCCACCTTCCAGGACAGGTTCCAGGCGTCCTGGATGCCGGTGTTCATGCCCTGGCCCCCGGCCGGCGGGTGCAGGTGGGCGGCGTCCCCGGCGACGAACACCCGGCCGGTGCGGTACCGGTCGACGATGCCGTGCTTGACCCGGAAGATCGACGACCAGCGCAGGTTGCTCGCCGTCGTCCCGGCCGGGCCGAGGTCGTCGATCGCGGCCTGGATGTCGGCCAGTCCCGGCGGGTCGTACTCCTTCCAGAACCCGGGCGGCACCACCCCGCTGCCGATCGTCTTCTGCAGCCGCTGCGGGGCCAGCGTCGCCACCCGGTAGCGGTGGGCGCCCTTGAGCGGCACGCACACCAGCATCCCGGTGAAGTCGCCGTCCTCCTCGATCCGCACCCAGCGCACCAGGTGGCCCGGCGGCATCTCCCAGTCGACGTCGACGTCCCCGAGCATGAACAGCTGCGGGAACATCGACAGGCCACCGTCGAAGGTGAGCCCGAGCTGCTCCCGCACCACGCTGCCGGACCCGTCGGCGCCGATCAGGTACTGCGCGCGGGTGCTCGACCGGTTGCCCGCCGCGTCCACCAGCTCGGCGGTCACCCCGTCGTCGTCCTGGCTGAACCCGGTGACCTCGACCCCCCGGTCGACCGGGACGCCGAGGGAGGTCAGCCGGTCCCCGAGGATCCGCTCGGTCTCGTACTGCGGCAGCCCGAGGTGGGCGTAGGGCAGCTCCTCCAGGCCGGACCAGTCGACCTGGTGGGTCTGCTTCCCGTTGACGAACACCGTCTGCCCGTGCAGCCAGCTGCCGGCGTCCATCGCCTCGGTGACGATGCCCTGGTCCTCCCAGATCTCCATCGTCCGGCAGTGCACGCCGATGGCCTTGTCCGCCTGGGCGGCCGGCTGGGCACGCTTGTCCACCACCCGGACGGCGATCCCGCGCCGGGCCAGCTCGATCGCCGCGGTCAGCCCGGTCGGGCCCGCGCCGACCACCAGCACCTCGCACGCGGTGCGGGTCGGGACGTCCACCGGCGGGGGAGCGGCCGCGACCGCCGGCTCGGCCCGGGGTGCCGGCACGCTGGTGGTCTCCGGCGCCGCCGGGGCCGGTGCGGGACGGGTGGCCCGGACGCCGCGGACCCCGGCCTCCTGCGGGCGGAAGCGGATCTCGTAGAGCTTGCGCTCGAAGAAGACCGACAGCCAGCGGATCAGCGGCCCGCTCTGGTCGGCGTGCGAGGGGTCGTCCACCCAGTTGCGGAAGTCCTGGTCGGACTCCCACTCGGCGAAGATGTGGAAGATGTCCGAGCCCGGTTCGCGGAGCAGCTCCTCCCGGATCAGGCCCGGCGTCCCGCGCAGTCGGTCGGTGACGACGGCGTAGGCCCGCTCGAACGCCTCCTCCTCACCCGGGGCCACCCGGGTGCTGATGTCCACCCGGACGTGCGAGGCCTGCTCGCCGCCGGCGATGCCGTAGCGGATCTCGTAGGTGCTGCGGTCGGCGTCCTCCCGCAGGTCCCGGAGCGAGGCGGTCAGCGCCTCCCGGGCGGCGGACCGGCCGAACGCGTCCGCCGCCGCCCGGTCGGCCCACTCGCCGACGATCAGGAAGGTGCGTGCGTCGTCGGCGTCCCGCATCAGCTCCTGCTTGACGTTGCCCGGTTCCCCGGCGATCTGGACCGCCGCCGTGCGCCACGCCTCCTCGAACTGCGCCTCGCAGCCCTCCCGCACCCGCATCCGCAGCAGGGTGCGGACCGCACCGCCCGGCTCGGCGGCGGTGGTGGGAGCCGCGTCCTCCAACGTCGTCATGACGTCCTCTCCTCGGTGGGCCGGCGCAGCACCAGGCTGCTGTTGAAGCCGCCGAGCCCCCGGGCGAGGACGACGGCCGTCTCGACCTGCTGGGCCCGGCTGTGCTGGACGAGGTCGAGCCCGGGGGCGTCGACCGGGTCGTCGAGGTACGCGGTGCCGGGCACGATCCCGTCCCGCATGGCCAGCAGGGCGGTGGCCACGTTGAGCGCCGAGCCACCGGCCATCAGCCGTCCGGTGAAGGACGACGGCGCGGTCACCGGCACCGGGTCGGCGCGCCCGCCGAACACGCGCTGCAGCGCCTCCAGCTCGAGGGCGTCCAGCTCCGGCACCCCGGCCGCGTCGGCGAGGACCAGGTCCACCTCGTCCGGGGTGATCCCGGCGTCGGCGAGGGAGAGCTGGATGGCCCGGGCGTACTGCCGGGCGTCCGGTGCGGGGTCGGCGTGGTGGTGGGCGTCGTGCGTGGCGCCGTGGCCGACCACCTCGCCCCACACCCGTTCCACCCCGCGGGCCCGGGCGGCGCCGGGCTCCTCGACCAGCAGGATCGCCCCGCCCTCGCCGACGACGTGGCCCGAGGCCCGCCGGTCGAAGGGCTTGTAGGCGTCCTCGGGGGCCGTCGCCGTGGACAGCCGCCCACTGGTCGCCTGGCAGAGCAGGGCGTAGGGGGTCACCCCGGCCTCGGTGCCCCCGACCAGCACCGCAGGGGTGCCGCGGCGCACGACGCGGCGGGCCCAGCCGATGCTGTCCAGCCCACCCGCGCCCTCGCTCACCACCACACCCGAGGGGCCCTTGTAGCCGTCCCGGATGGAGATCTGGCCGGTGCTGGCCGCGTAGAACCAGGCGATCGACTGGTAGGCGCCGACCGACTTGGGCCCCTTGGCCCACAGCCCCTGGATCTCGTGCTGGCTGAACTCGTTGCCGCCGGAGCCCGCGGCCAGGAACACCGAGGTCGCGTAGGCGTCCTCGGGTGCGGTGTACCCGGCGTCCTGCGCCGCGAGCGTGGCCGCCGCCAGCGACATCCAGGTCCAGCGGTCGGTCTGCACCATGAGCCGGGGGTCGACGTGGTCGGCCGGGACGAAGCCGGTCACCTGCCCGGCCAGCGAGACGCCGTACTGCGCCGGGTCGAAGCCGACGATCGGCCGGATGGCCGGCTCGCCGCGCACCAGGGAGGACCAGTGCGCCTCCACGCCCACGCCGGTCGGCGCGACCACGCCGATCCCGGTGACGGCCAGCCCGGTCATGGGGTCCTCCTCGTCGGGTGGGCCAGCACGATCGCGGACTGGAAGCCGCCGAAGCCGCTGCCCACCGACAGCGCGACGTCGACCTTCTGCTCCCGCGCGGTGTTGGGCACGTAGTCCAGGTCGCACTCGGGGTCGGGCACCTCGTAGTTCGCCGTCGGCGGCACCACGCCGCGCTGCACCGCCAGTGCGGTGGCAGCGATCTCGATCGAGCCGATGGCGCCCAGCGAGTGGCCGATCATCGACTTGATCGAGCTCATCGAGACCTGCTGGGCGGTCGGGCCGAGGCTGAGCTTCACCGCGGCCGTCTCGTGCCGGTCGTTCTGCTTGGTGCCCGAGCCGTGTGCGTTGACGTAGCCCACCTCGTCGGCGTCGATCCGGCCCTGGTCCAGGGCCAGCCGGATCGCCTCGGCCATCTCCACCCCGTCGGGGCGCAGCCCGGTCATGTGGTGGGCGTTGCAGCGGTTGGCGTAGCCGCTGACCTCGCAGTACACCTCCGCGCCCCGCCGGCGGGCGTGCTCGAGCTCCTCCAGCACCAGCACCGCGGAGCCCTCGCCCATCACGAACCCGTCCCGGCGGGCGTCGAAGGGCTTGGCGGCGTGCTCGGGGTCGTCGTTGTTGCCGGTGGTGGCCCGGATCGTGTCGAAGCAGGCCATCGAGATCGGCGAGATCGGGGCGTCGCTGGCCCCGGCGATGACGACGTCGGCGTCACCGTCCTCGATCATCTGGCTGCCGTACCCCACGGCGTCGATGCCCGACGTGCAGCCGGTGGAGACCACGGTGGCCGGCCCCGAGGCGCCGAAGCGCACCGCCAGCTCGGTCGCCCCGCAGCTGGGCACCAGCGCGTGGTGCAGGAACCGCGAGGCGTACTGCGGGTCGACCAGCCAGTGCGTGCCGGCGTCGCTGACCGCGACGTACTCGTCCTCCAGTCGCATGGTGGCCCCGACCGCGCTGCCGAGGACGACGCCCACCCGGTCCGGGTCGGTGGCCTCGACACCGCCGCCGAGCGCCAGCCCGCTGTCGGCGACCGCCTCGTCGGCGGCGACCATCGCCATCTGCACGAAGCGGTCGTTGCGGAACACCTCGTGGGCGGTCAGGCCCAGCTTCCGCCCGTCGAAGTCGACCTCGGCGGCGACCTGGGAGCGGAAGCGGCTGGGGTCGAAGAAGGTGATCCGCCGGGTCGCCGTCCGGCCGGCGGTGATCATCTCCCAGAACCCCTCGCGGCCCATCGAGCCGGGTGCCACCACGCCGATGCCGGTGATGACCACCCGGCGCCCGGTCGTGCTCACCGGACGCCCATCGAGCCCGGGGAGGGCTCGGTGTCGACATGGCCCAGCTCGGGGCGTGGGGCCAGCGGGCCGGCGAGGAAGACGAAGAACGCCGACTCCGGGCCGTCGTTGACGATCCGGTGCCGCACGCCGATCGGGATGTGCAGCGCCGACTCGCCGCCCAGTCGGCGCTGCTCACCGTCCAGCGTCACCAGCACGTCGCCGGAGACGCAGTACAGGAACTCCTCCGAGTACGGGTGCCAGTGCTCGGTCACGACCTCGCCCGGCTCGAGGGTCAGGGTGCCCATGAAGCCGGCGGTGGCGCCCACGCTGGTCGGCGAGAGCAGCACCCGGATGTCACCGCCGCGCCGGCGGTTGGGGGCCGCGTCCGAGCGGGACACGGTGGGTCCGCACCGCACCTTCGTCGTGGGGTGCTGGATGGTGGTCATCTCTCTCCTCTGCTGGGGGCTGCGCCGGTGAGCGCGTGTTCGGCATGGGGGTCCGGGCCGGGCAGGCCCGGACCGGTGGCCAGGAGGACCGGGAGGCCGGGGTGGACCTGGCGGATCAGCGGGCCCAGGGTCGGGACGGCGCCGACCTCGACGACCCAGGTCGCCCCCGCGTCCGCCACCAGGGCGTGTGCGGTGGCCTCCCACTGCACCGGTGACGTGAGGTGCTCCTGCAGGCACCGGGCCAGGTGCTCCGGGTCGCGGGAGGGCCGGGCGTCGACGTTGGACAGCACGGGCACGTCCGGGACGGACCAGTCCAGCTCGTCGAACGAGGGCGCCAGGCGATCGGCGATCGACTGCACCAGCGGACCGTGGCCGGCGGCCCGCCCCGGCAGCCGGACCAGGTCCAGGCCGGCGGCGACGACGACCTCCCGGGCGTGGGCCAGCTCGGGGCACCAGCCGGAGAGCACCACCTGGGACGGCCCGTCGTACGCGGCGATCGCCAGACCCGAGGTGGTCCCCAGGTCCGCGACCACCGCCTGGGCGACCTCGCCGGCGCCCGGCCCGACGACGGCGGCCATGCCCGCGGTGGACGGGCGCGGGCCGTGGGCCAGCATCTCGGCCCGGCAGTCGACGAGGTCGACCACCTGGTCCAGCCGGAGGGCGCCCGCAGCCACCAGGGCCGCGTACTCGCCGACGCCGTGCCCGGCGACGGCGACCGGCTGCAGGCCGGCGGAGGCGAGGCTGCGGCAGCCCGCCACACCGACGACGAGGGCCGCCAGGTGGGCGACCGCCGGGTCGTGCAGGTTGAGCGGGTCGCCCCACCACGCGACGACGTCCCGACCCAGCACGTCGGAGGCCTCGGCCACGACGTCCCGGGCGGCCGGGTCGGGCAGCCACGCCTCCAGGGCACCGGGTGCGGCCGTCCACTCGCCCGGCAGGACGACGGCCGCCCCGGTGCGCGGGCCGGTCACCGCGCCGGCTCCGGATGCCGGGCGGCCGCCTCGACCTTGTCCCGGATGACCGCCATCTGGATCTTGCTGTTGGCGTCGATCCGCTCGGTCATGCCGGCGGTGTCGATGGGGGCCTCCGGGCGCATCCGGAAGTCCTGCACCCACCGCATCCGGGTGCCCGCGCCCTCCGGTGCGTAGCTCCAGCGGATGTCCATGAACTCGAACGGGCCGGGCTCGACCCGGTGCGCCACCACCTCGTGCCGTTCCTCGTCCAGGGTCCGTTCGGAGACCCAGCTCCACACCCGGCCGCTCTCGTCCGGGTGCATCTTCAGCCGGAACCGGAAGGTCGAGCCGGTGTGCGCGAGCACCTCCACCTCGGCGTACTCGGTGAACAGGTCCGGCCACGACGGCAGGTCGTTGGTCATCGTCCAGACGTGGTCGATGCCGGCGTCGATGAAGATCGAGTTGTCGGTGTGGCCGACGGTCCGGCCGTCGTTCTCGGGCGTGCTCATCTGGGTCCTCCGGTGGTCGAGGGGATGTGGCGGTGGGGTTCGGCCCCGTCCAGGGGCTCGCGCCGAGCTCGCGCGGCGGGAGGTGGACGGGGCCCTTCGTCAGGCCGGCTGGGACTGGGCCGCGGAGACGGTCGCGACGATGTCGCCGAGCGTGTAGCGCTCTGCGTCGTCGTCGGGCATCTCGATGCCGAACCGGTCGTGCAGCTCGGTCTGCATCGAGAGGAAGGCCAGCGAGTCCAGCCCGATGTCGGAGAAGTGGGCGTCGGGGTCGGTGGTGCGCGACTCCGGCGGGAGGCCGGCCTTCTCCGTCAGCAGGTCCATCAGGTCGGTGAGGGTGAACGGGGCGTTGGTCATGGCGGGGTCGGACATGGCGGTGTTCCTTCCAGGGACGGGACGGGACGGGACGGGGACGGGGACGGGCGGTCCCGGCCGGTGCTGCTCAGGTGCCGGGACGAGTTGGAGGGGGCCGTGCGGGACGGGCAGCCCCGTGGTCGAGCTCTCGGCGAGGGCCGCCGACTGCACGAGCAGGTCGGGCAGTGCGCGGTCGAGGAACTCGATGTCGTGGCAGTCGGCGCGCACGTCGGGGTGGCGCAGCAGGGCGCGGTGCAGGCCGACGGTGGTGCGCAGGCCCGGGCCCTCGACCCGCAGCTCGGCCAGCGCGCGGTCCATCCGCCGGATCGCCTGGTCCCGGTCCGGAGCCCAGACGACGAGCTTGCCGAGCAGTGAGTCGTAGTGCGGGCTCACGTCGTCGCCCTGGCGGTAGCCGGTGTCGAACCGGGTCCACGGGCCGCCCGGGGGGCGCAGCACGTCGAGGTGCCCGGGTGCGGGGGCGAAGCCGCGGGTGGGGTCCTCGGCGTTGATCCGGCACTCGACCGCGGCCCCGCGCGGGACGACGTCCTCCTGGCGCAGCTGCAGACGTCGGCCGCTGGCGGCCAGCAGCTGCTCGCGGACCAGGTCGACCCCGGTGAGCATCTCGGTGACCGGGTGCTCGACCTGGATCCGCGCGTTCATCTCCATGAAGTACGCGCCCGCCTCGTCGACGAGGAACTCCACGGTGCCGGCCCCGGTGAAGCCGACCGAGAGCGCCCCACGCACGGCCAGGGCGCCCAGTTCCTCCCGCTGCTCGGGGGAGAGGTGACCGGCCGGGCCCTCCTCCAGCAGCTTCTGGTGCCGCCGCTGGAGCGAGCAGTCGCGCTCGCCGAGGGAGATCCCGGAGCCGTGGGCGTCGCAGAGGACCTGGACCTCCACGTGCCGGGCCCGGGTCAGGTAGCGCTCCACGTAGACCGTCGGGTCGCGGAAGACCGCCCGGGCGACCGCCCGCGTGCTGGTGAACGCCTCGGCGAACTCCGCGGGCGAGGTCACCACCGTCATCCCGCGGCCGCCCCCGCCGGCGACGGCCTTGATGATCACCGGGTAGCCGATCGCGTCGGCGATGGCGCGGCCCTCGTCCGCCGTCCGGACCGGTTCGACGACCCCGGGCAGCAGTGGCAGCCCGGCGTCGGCCATCAGCCGCCGCGCCGTCGCCTTGTTGCCCATCTGCTGCATGACCTCCGGCGGCGGGCCGACGAAGGTGAGGCCCTCCTTGTCGCAGATCTCGGCGAAGTCGGGGTCCTCGGAGAGGAAGCCGTACCCGGGGTGCACGGCGTCCGCGCCGGTGCGCAGTGCCGCCTCGATGAGGTTGGGCACGTGCAGGTAGCTGTGCCGCGGTGCGGCCGGTCCGATGTGGACGCTCTCGTCGGCCATCTCCACCACCGCGGAGTCCCGGTCGGGGGTGGAGCAGGCGGCGACCACCTCGATGCCCAGCTCCCGGCAGGCCCGCGCGATGCGGACGGCGATCTCCCCGCGGTTGGCGATGAGCAGCCGGCTGATCACCGCGGGCCCCCGTCGCAGCGCAGGTACATCAGCACCTGGCCGTACTCCACCGACTCGGCGTCCCCGACGACGACCTCGGCGACCACGCCCGCCTCGTCGGCGACGATCGGGTTCATCAGCTTCATCGCCTCGACGATCCCGAGCGTCTGACCGGCCTCGACCTCGTCGCCGACCCGGACGAAGGGCCCGGCGTCCGGGGCCGGCGCCGCGTAGAACGTGCCGACCAGGGGGGCGTGGACGGCGGTGAGGTCCGCCGGCACGTCGGTGTCGGGGGAGGGGTCCGCGGCGAGCGTGAGGCCGCGCGGCCCGGCGACGCCGGCGCCGTCGGCGGGCGGACGGTCCTCGGTGGCCCACTCGATCTCGATCGAGCTGTCCCCGTTGCGCACGGTGAGCCGGCGCAGGTCCCCGGGGAGGGTCCGGGCCAGCTGCAGCACGTCCTCCCGCAGCGAGCGCACCTCGTCGTCCTCGCCGGCGGGCGGGCCGGTCACCTCGGCTCGCTGGGCGAGCTCCCCGGGGCGCACGTCACCGCTCCACCGGCAGGACGGGCTGGAGCGCCCGCACCGGCCGTCCGTCGTCCACGTCGATGCGGGAGAACCGCCGCGACCGGGCCGCCAGCAGGGCGTCGACGTCCTGCCCGGCGAGTTCGTCCAGCTCCCGGCGGACCGCGGCGCGGAGCAGCCGCGCCGCCTCGGCCGGGTCGGTGTGCGCACCGCCCGGGGGCTCGGCGACCACGGAGGTGGCGATGCCGGACCGGTACAGGTGGGCCGCACCCAGGCGCATGGCCCGGGCGGCGGTCGGCGCCGCGGTGGCCGTCCGCCACAGGATGGCCGCGCAGCCCTCGGGGCTGATCACCGACAGGTAGGCGTTCTCCAGCACCAGCAGCCGGTCGGAGGTGCACAGCGCCAGCGCGCCGCCGCTGCCGCCCTCCCCGGTCACCACCGAGACGACCGGCACGCGGAGCCGGCTGCTGCGCATGATGATCTCGGCGATGGCGTGGGACTGCCCGTGCTCCTCCGCCTCCGGTCCCGGGTGGGCGCCGGGGGTGTCGACGAGCGTGACGACGGGCAGCCCGTGCACCTCCGCGTGCCCGAGCAGCCGCATCGCCTTGCGGTAGCCCTCCGGGTGGGGCATCCCGAACTCGTGCGCCACCCGTTCGCGGACCGAGTGCCCCTTCTCGTGCCCGAGGACGACGACGCTGTGGCCGCCGATCGAGGCCACGCCCCCGATCAGGGCGGGGTCGTCACCGAAGGCGCGGTCGCCGTGCAGCTCGACGAAGTCGTCGAAGGCGGTGTGCAGGTAGTCCGACGTCGTCGGCCGGTCCACCACGCGGGCGCGCTGGACGACGTCCCACGGGTCGCTGTCCGGGGGCGGCGTCACGTCGGGGGCGGTGGGGTCCGGCTCCTCGTCGGCCTCCCCCCGGGGCCGGTCCGGCGCGTGCAGGGCCAGCAGCCGCACCAGCAGCGGACGCAGCTCGGCCCGGCTCTCCACCCGGTCGACCAGGCCGTGGGCCAGCAGGAACTCCGCGGTCTGGAAGTCGCTGGGGAGCTCGGCCCGGATCGTCTCCTGCACGACGCGGGGGCCGGCGAAGCCGACGTGCGCGCCGCGCTCGCCGACGAGGACCGAGGCGAGGGTGGCGAACGAGGCGGACACGCCCCCGTAGGTGGGGTCGGTGAGCACGCAGACCGAGAACAGCCCGGCCTCGCGGAGCCGGCCGAATGCCTCGCTCACCCGGGCCATCTGGAAGAGCGAGAAGACGCCCTCCTGCATCCGTGCCCCGCCACTGGCGCACACGGCCAGCAGCGGCAGGCACCGTTCGAGCGCCAGCTCGGCGGCGCCGCTCACCCGGCGCCCGACCTCCACGCCCATGCTGCCGCCGAGGAAGCCGAAGTCCATGACGGCCAGCACCACGGGGGTGCCCCCGATCGTGGCCACCCCCACGACGACCGCCTCGGACTCCCCGGAGCGGTGCGCGGCGTCCTGCAGCCGGTCGGGGTAGGCGCGCAGGTCGGTGAAGCCGAGTGGGTCGCCCTCCCGTTCCGGGAAGACCGTCTCGGCGAAGCTCTCGGGGTCGACGAGCTGGTCGATGCGGGCCCGGGCGCCGAGCCGGAGGTGCGCATCGCACTCCGGGCACACGTGCAGGTCACGCTCGAGCCGTCTGCGGTAGAGCAGCCACCCGCAGGCGGGACAGGAGGTCCAGTCCGTCGGCGCCGGCGGTGCGGACACCCCGGGCGTGGTCATCGAGGAGCGTGTCATCTCGGCCTCTCAACCGTGTGCTGTCGCTCGCCTCATTCGGGCGAGGACGTCCAGTGGTAGAAGCGGCGGGCCATCGCGTCCTGCGGTGAGCGCCAGGTGGGGCTGTACGCCTCGATGTAGGGCTTCAGGTCATCGCTCACGGCGCGGAAGGCAGGCAGCGACTGGGCGACCTGCATCGCCTCCGCCGGAGGGCGGTCGAAGCCGACCAGGTGCACGTAGATGCCGTGGAACTGGAACAGCGACCGGTGCCGCACCCCGATCTCGTGGGGCATCGAGGTCGCGTCGTAGCGACCGAAGACGGCGGCCACGTCGTCGGCGTGGGCCGGGTCCATCTTCGCGATGATCATCGTCTCGTGCACGGCTGCTCCTGCGGGCGTCGGGATCGGACCAACGAGGCGAACGCTAGGTCTGCGCCGGCCCGGTCGGCATCGGCCGCACGGGCGGTTCTGCAGGCGCACCCGGAGGCGTGGATGGGGGCGCCGCCTCCACCGCGAGGAGGGGGACCGGATCGCCCGGACGCCCGGGGTCGCCCGTCCGTCGTCGGTCACCTCCACCGCCCGGCGCGGTCGGGTGGTGCACCCGGGGCCGGGGGGACCACGACCCGGGTATGAACCCTGGGTGCGTTCGGTGACAACGCGCCCAAGCCGGTGGCGCTCACCGTGTGTCATCCCCTAACTTCCGAGACCGGTGAGATCCAGGCGGACGCCTCCTCGCGCCGCACGAGCGGAGTTGACAAGGATGACCGGCGACCCGTACATCGGCACGGCCCGCGAGGCGCTGCCCGATGGCGCGGTCGCCCGGTCGGCCGGTGACGGGGCACCTGCAGGTCGCCAGGGCGCCCCGGCCGGTGACGGCGCGGTCCAGGACGACGGCGGTGCCCCCTTCCGGGTGCTCATCTGCGACGACCACGAGGTGCTCCGGCACGGCCTGCGGGCAGTGCTGCTCCGGGCGCCCGACCTGCGCGTGGTCGCCGACGCGGGATCGGCGGCCGACGCCCTCGCCCTGGCCGTCCGGCTCCGGCCCGACGTCACCGTCGTCGGCCTCGGGGCGTGGGGACCGGTCGTGGCCGAGCTGGTGCGTGCGCTGTGCGAACTGGGAGTCCGGGTGGTCCTGCTCGGTGAGCCCGGATCGGGCAGCGACCTGGTCGACGCCCTGCAGGCCGGTGCGTGCGGCTACGTGCACACCACGGTCAGCCCCCAGCGGCTGGTCGACGGCGTGCGGGCGGTGGCCCGGGGCGAGATGGTGCTGGACGCGGCGGCCACCGGCGAGCTGCTGCACCGGCTGGACGCACCGGGGCAGGCCGACGGCGCTCGGATGTCGTTCAGCGGGGTGCTGACCGCGCGGCAGATGGCCGTGTCGCGACTGGTCGCCGAGGGCCTCACCAACGCCGAGATCGCCGAACGGCTCGCCGTCAGCCGGGCCACCGTCAAGGGCCACATCACGGTGGCGCTGCGTCGGCTGGGGCTGCGGGACCGCACTCAGCTGGCGATCCACTTCCACCGTGCGGCCGGCGACCTGCAGGCCTGAGCGCCTGCTGTGAGTTCCGTGGACGAGAACCGACACAGGAACTCGATTGTCCGTTACCGTTCTGTCACCGCTGCTCTCGTCGGCCCACCGGGCGGTCGAGGGCGGTCCTTGCGGTGGCATCAGGGGGAGTTCGCATGAGACTTGCCGACCCACGGACCGAGACCGGGCACACCGATGCGCGCCCGCGGCCTGCCGACCCACCGAGCGTCCGGGCGGTGCTGCACGACGTCGTGGTCGTGCCCGACGGCCCGCCACCGCGGCCCGACCTCCGGCCCTGCGCGCGGCGGACGCCCCGGCACCTGGTCCAGGTGCTGATCTGCGAGGACCAGGAGGTCTTCCGGCTCGGGCTCCGTGCGGTCTTCGAGGCCCAGCCCGACATCGCGGTCGTCGTCGAGACCGCCGACCTCATGGAGGTCGTGGCGGTCGCCGACGGCCCCGGGACCCGCGTCGTCGTCGTCCGGCAGAGCCTGGTGGGCAGCGCCGCGCTGCCGTTGCTGCGTGACCTGTGCCAGCGCGGGGTGGGCGTCCTCGTGCTCGCCGAGGCCGGCGGCGGTGGCCGGACCGGCCTGATGGACGTCCTGCAGTGCGGGGTCCGCGGGTTCCTGCCGCGTCGTGCGGCGGCCCAGCGGCTGGTGGAGGCGGTGCGCGCCCTCGCCCGCCAGGAGCCCGCCCTCGACGCCGCCGTGACCAGTCAGCTCGTGCGCCACCTGACCGGGGAGGTGCCCAGCCAGACCGTGGTGGCCCGGGCCCTCGACCGGCTGACCGAGCGCCAGCGCGAGGTGGCGGAGCTGGTGGCGCAGGGGCTCAGCAACGAGGAGATCGCCGGCCGGCTGTTCCTCAGCTCGGCGACGGTGAAGAGCCACCTGACGGCGGTGATGCGCCGGCTGGACGTCCGGACCCGGACCCAGCTGGCGATCCTGGTCAACCGGGAGGACCTCCCGGCAGCCTGAGGAAGCCCCCGGCTCTGCAGTCCGGAATGGACAGCCGGTCGAATGGACACGTGAGCGCACCCATCGCACTGTCTGCTGACGACTTGCTCGCCGGGTGGAAGCGGGCCGGGGTCGCCCCCGGGATGAACGTGATCGTCCACGCGTCGCTGTCCAGCCTGGGCACGGTCATCGGCGGAGCAGTCACTGTGGCCGAGAGCCTCCGCCGGACGGTGGGAGTGGACGGGACGCTCGTCGTGCCGGCGTTCACCCCGCAGGTTGCCGATCCAGCGCCGTCCGTGACCGGTGTCCCGGGGGGTGACGTCCGCGCACGCCGCGCCGATGTGCCGTTCTTCACCCCCGACCTGCCCTCGCCCATGGGGGCTGTGGCGGAGGCGGTCCGGACGTTGCCCGACGCGGTACGCAGCCGGCACCCGCAGGCCTCGGTGGCTGCGGTCGGCGCACACGCAGCTGAGATCGTCGCCGGGCAGCCCTGGCACTTCGCGGTCGGCGCGGGTTCACCCTTCCAGCAGCTGCACGACCTGGACGGCCAGATCCTGTTGGTGGGTGTGGGCCACGACCGGAACAGCTTCCTGCACCACGCCGAATCGCTGGTGCAGCACCGGCGGCTCAAACAACGGCGGTACCCGGTCGAGGTGGACGGCGAGCGGGTCTGGTGGGAGACCCTCGACGTCGGCGACGACAACGGGACGTACTTCCCCCTCCTGGGCCGGCAGTACGAGGAGCGTGCCGGCATCCGCCCGACGACGGTTGGCACCGCTCGAGTCGTCCTGCTACCTGCACGTGGCCTGGTCGCCTTCGCCGCCCGGCGGCTCGGCGAGTTGATCAGTGAGAGCTCCGCCGTCTGAGAGGTGGCGGGACATCGCGCTGCCTCGGACGGCACCCCCTCAGACGACGTCGCGCCGGGTCAGCAGCAGGCCGGTCACGATCGTGAACAGCACGAGGAACCCGGCGAGCACCCAGGCGGCCTGGGTCCCATCGACGATCGCCGCCACCCCGGGGGTGCGCAGCGCCGCATCGGGCCCGGCGAGCGCGGCGACCAGCGAGCCGGCGTTGACCCCGGGCAACGCGGCCTGGGCGGTGTCGAAGGCCCCGAGCAACGGCGCGGCGACGTTCACGATCAGGTTCTCCACGGCCAGCACCCAGACCAGCCCGAGCGCGATCGGCAGCGCGGTGCTGCGCAGGGCGTGCCCGAGCAACAGGCCCAGCGCACCCCAGGTGGCCGCGATGAGCAGGCCGCCGCCGAGCCCACGCAGGAGCCGGCCGACCGTCGGCAAGTCGGCGGCGGCGGACTCGCCGGCGGCGATCGCCCCGCTCGCCAGGGCGGTCAGCGCGAAGCTCACCAGCACGGCCACGGCCAGCACCACGAGCAGGGCCAGGAGCTGGGCCGCCAGCACCTGGAGGCGGCGGGGGCCCTGGCCGAGCAGCGTCTTCAGGGTGCCCCAGCCGTACTCGCTGCCGGCCAGCAGGGCGCCGAGGGTGAGCAGCAGGGCACCACCGAACAGCGGCAGCCCGGAGAGCGAGTTCAGCACCAGCTGGTCGGGCAGCATGCTCGCCAGCAGCACCTCCGGCGGCAGGCCCTCGAACGTGGCGCCGCGCTGGTAGCTCACGTAGGGGATGACCGTGCTGAACACCAGCTGCAGCGCCGGCCACAGCCCCAGCAGCACCCAGGTGGCCGGCCGCCGGAGGAGCTTGGTCAGCTCGGCCCGGACCATGGCCCCCAGCGACCCCGCCGCCCGGCCGGTCGTCGGGGCGGGGCGTGCGGGCTCCGCCGTCCCCACCCCGGGGTCATCGGTCTGCGTCGTCGCGCTCACCGCGCCGCTCCTCTCCGGGAGACCCGGGACAGCCGTCCGGTCCGTCGCGCCGGAGGACCGTCCGGTTCGGGGCCCGCGGCGGCCAGCTCGGACCCGGTCATCTGCAGGAACACCGCCTCGAGGGTCTGCGCCTCCTGGCGGAGGCCGGACACCTCGACGTCGGCCAGCACCAGCGCCCGGTTGATCCGGGCGGCGTCCTCCGGCCCCGCCTGGGCGTGCACGACCCCGTCGACGACCGACACCCGTTCCGGGCCCAGCAGCCGGGTGGTGACCGCGGCGGCCTCGCCCAGCGGCTCCGCCTCGATCACCAGCCGGCGGAGCCCGAGCAGTTCGTCGACGCTGCTCTCCACCACCAGCCGGCCGGAGGAGATGACCGCCACCCGGTCGCAGACCTGCTCGACCTCGCCGAGGAGGTGGCTGGACAGCAGCACGGTGCGGCCGTCGGCGGAGAGCCGCCGCAGCAGGGCGCGCATGTCGGAGATGCCCGCCGGGTCCAGCCCGTTGGTCGGCTCGTCCAGGACGACGAGCTCGGGGTCCTTGAGCAGCGCGGCGGCGACGCCCAGCCGTTGCTTCATGCCCAGGGAGTAGGTGCTGTAGCGGTCCCGGGCGCGGTCGGTCAGGTCGACGGTGCCCAGCACGGCGTCCACCCGGCCGGCGGGTGCACCGGCGTACCGGGCGAGCACCCGCAGGTTCTCCCGGCCGGAGAGGTACGGGTAGAACCCCGGGCCCTCGATCAGCGCGCCGACGCCCGCCGACGGGGAACCGGCCGGCCGGCCGAGCACCGACGCCGTCCCGCTGGTCGGGCGCACCAGGCCCAGCAGCGCCCGCAGCGTGGTCGTCTTGCCCGCCCCGTTGGGGCCGAGGAAGCCGTACACCTCCCCACGCCGCACGGTGAGGGAGAGGTCGTCGACGACGGTGCGTGGCCCGTAGCGCTTGGTGAGGCCGGCGATCACCACCACCTCGTCGCCGGGGCCGGACTCGACGAGTGGCCGCACACCGACGGCCTGCGCTGGGGGCATGGCGGGACTGTGCTCCTGCGGCTGCGGTGCTGTCGACGGCGACTCGGGGTCGATCCGCAATTCCCTCGACGGGCGGCAGACCTGCGGTGCGCGGGCCAACCAACGGGTGCGACCCGGGGCGGGCCCGGGATGCGACCCCGGTCGCAGGTCGCCTCCTCCGCAGGTCGCGGGTTGCCACCTCGGGTGGGGAGAGTTGTCGACCCGCGGCGGCTGCGCGCGGTGCGGCGCGTCGAAGAGGGTTGTCCTCGCCTCGGGACCGGAAGCGGGACCGGGACGCCGGAGTGGGCGCCGCACCGGCGCGGCTCACCAGCGCGGTTCCTTCCAGGAGGGCGAGAATGGACAGCAGCACCAGCACAACGAGGGCACGCCGGGTCAGCTGGCGGACCCGCAGCCGGACGATCGTCCTGGCCGCAGCCCTGACCGTCGGGGCCCTGCCGGTGGGCACCGCCGCCGCGGGCGGCCCCAGCACCCTGGTGGTGCGCCCGGGGGAGTCGATCCAGGCGGCCGTCGACCGGGCGTCCTCCGGCGACACCATCAAGATCGCGCCCGGCACCTATCAGGAGGCCGTGTGCGTCGAGGGCAAGGGCCTCAAGATCATCGGGTCCGGCCCCAACACGACGCTCATCACCTGGCCGGAGTGGGGCCCGGGCGCACCGCTGCCCGACGTGGCGCCCAACGCCTGCTGGACGGCCAGCGAGGGCACGGACAACGAGGGCGATCCCAGCACCCTGGCCGACGACGTGTCCGGGATCTTCTTCCTGAACCCGGACAGCCCGGTCACCGTCGCGAAGCTCGGCACCCGCAACCACCCGGCCAGCGGGGTCGTCGGGTGGCAGGCCGACGGCTTCACCGTCAAGGCCACCTCGGGCATCGGCCACGAGCGGTACGGCGTGCTCGCCGCGGCGTCCACGGACATCACGATCGCCGGGAACGTGTACAAGGGCGTCGACCGGGGTGCGCCGTGGTTCGCCGGCACCGCCGGAGTCGGGGTCGGTGACTCCGACAACGCGAACGCGCGGATCACCGCCAACTACGTCGAGGGCTACAACCTCGGCATCTTCGTCCGCGAGTCGCGCGGCGGCTCCATCACCGCCAACAAGGTGACCGGCAACTGCGTCGGCGTGCTCTTCTTCGACGACGCGGTGACGGAGGTCCCGGACGCCACCCGGCAGGTCCAGGGCGGTGACTTCACGATCAAGGCCAACGCCTCGATCGCCAACAACCGCTACTGCATCGCCGGGCGTGACGGCGCCCAGCTGGTCTCCGGGGTCGGCATGTCCATCACGAACGCCGACTCCGTGCGGGTCGTCGGCAACCTGATCACCGGCAACCGCCCGGTCACCCCGGCCGGAGCGGCCCCGATCAACTACCCGGCCGGTGGGCTGACGCTGGTCAGCTTCGCCCCGCCGCCGGGCACCCTCCCGCCCGGTGTCGCCGGGCCGGGCCTGGTGGAGAACATCGAGGTCAAGTCCAACCGGATCCTGGACAACGAGCCGGTGGACGTCTGGGTGACCCGGCCGATCCCGAACACGTTGCTGCAGGAGGCCGGCCCGGGGATCACCTTCCGGGGCAACAACTGCGGGGTCAGTGACCCGGCGAGCATCTGCGCCGACTGACGACCCGGGCACCGGGCGAGGCCCCCTCCCGTCCGCGGGAGGGGGCGTCGTCACGGGGCCCCGCCTCGGCGTCGCGCGGGGAGCCCGGATCGGGGGCACGCTGGCCCCATGGACATCACCGAGATCATCCTCGAGCAGCACCACCAGCAGAGACGCATGTTCGCCTACCTGGACGAGATGCCGCGCGGTGACAACGAGGCGCTGAGCGCCATGTGGGACCGGCTGGCGGCCTTCCTCGAGGTGCACGCCGAGGGGGAGGAGAAGTACTTCTACCCCCAGGTGCTGAAGCTGGGGAAGGGCAACCCGGACGGCGGCGTGCGCGACGAGGTCGAGGACGCGGTCTCCGACCACAACGAGATCCGGGACGCCGTCCGGAAGACGCAGGACCACCAGGTCGGCACCGACGAGTGGTGGACGGCGGTGTGGGAGGCGCGCAAGGCCAACGACGACCACATGGCCGAGGAGGAGCGGGAGGACCTGCTCGACTTCCGGCACCACGCCGACCTGCAGACCCGCCACGACATCGCCGTGCAGTTCCTGACCTACGAGGCGAAGCACGTCACCGGGATCCCGATCCAGGACAAGGACCCGGACACCTACATCGAGCAGAACGGCTGACCACGTGCAGGACCGACCGCGGATGACGCTGACCGGCACCGTGCTCGACACCCCGGACCCGCGCGGGCTCGCGCGCTTCTACGCGACGATGCTCGGCTGGCCGATCGCCACCGACGACCCCGAGTGGGCCACGCTGCGCCCGGGTGGGCCGGGGCTGTCGTTCCAGTTGGAGGCCGACCACGTGCCCCCGGTCTGGCCGGCCGGCCCCGGAGACCCGCGGATGCAGGCCCACCTGGACGTCGCCGTCGACGACCTGGACGCGGCCGTGGAGTTCGCCCGGTCGCTGGGCGCGACCGTCGCCGAGTTCCAGCCGCAGGCCGACGTCCGGGTGATGCTCGACCCGGCCGGCCACCCGTTCTGCCTCCACCTCCCGGAGTGAGCCAGCGGCTCCCGGCTCAGAGCTGGTCGTCCGGACGGCCGGCGAGCTTGCGTGCCCGCGCGACCGACAGGTCGTCGAGGCCGGACACGCCGGTGTCCCGGTGCTGGGCGGCCTGGTCCTCGATCCAGCGGGTGTGCGCCTCCCACGCGGCCTGCTTGGTCATGTCCAGCGCCCGGCCGATCGCCGACCAGGACGCCCCGGTCTCCCGGGCGGACCGCACCGCCAGCTGCTGTCCGTAGCTCGCCTTCCTGGTGATCACCTGGCTCAGTGCGAGCAGCTCCAGGGCCTCGGGCTGGGTGAGGTGCTCGGCGGCGACGGAGTCCTCGGCGGTGGGATCGGCGAGCGAGTCGCGGGCTCGGAGGTCGTCGTAGCGGGCGACCGCCGTCCGCAGGGTGTGCTGGACGGCGAGCTCTGCGGGGCTGGTCATGCGCTCGACGGTCCTCGTCAGGTCAGCCTGACGCCAGCCGGTTCGCTCGCAGCGTAGGGCTCCCGTGGGTCCCTCCCGGTGGCGCCGGCCGGCGCCACCGGGAGGTCCCTCACAGGGACCGGGCGGTCGCCGGCAGGGCGGCCAGGCGTTCCCGCAGGAACGCCACGACCTGCTCGCGGGCCTCGTACGTCGGGTGGCCGGGGGTCGCCGCGTCGGTACTGGTGAGCACCCGGTGCTCCTGCTGGGCGATGCCTGCCTCGTTGCCCGGCCGGTTGTTCACCGACACCGGCAGCCAGCCGTCGCCGAACACCGCCCGCAGGGCCCGGAAGCGGTCGCTGGGCGCCGCGGTGTCCTCGCTGAACCGCAGGCCCATCAGGCGCAGGCCCTCGGCCGTGACCCGGGCCTGGACCGCCGCACGCTCCCGGTCGGACATCCCCGGGTCCCGCCGGCGTCCCGGGGTCAGCGGGAGCGGCGTCGACGGCTGGCTGGCGACGGGCGCGAGCACGGCCGGCTCGGCGGCGGAGGCCAGCGCCAGACCCCCGCTGACGCCCATCCCGATCACCCCGACCCCCGGGCCGCCCACCCGGTCACGTACCCGGCGGGCCACGGCCCGGACGTACTCGGCCGCCGGCCGGTCGGCCCGACGGGCGAGGGCGCGGAACTCCCGGCTGGTGCAGACCCCGGCGGAGCTGCGCACCGCGTAGCCCGGGCTCGTCTGCCGGCCCGGATCGCCGAAGAGGTCCACGGCGGTGACGGTGAATCCCGCACCGACCAGGTGTTCGGCCAGGCCCATCACCTCCGGCGTGAGGCCGGGCAGCTCGGGCAGCAGCACCAGGCCCGGCCCGGAGCCGCGCGTGTGCAGGGTGTGGGTGATGCCGGCGTTGGTGAAGGGCTCGGGCGCCCAGCCGGCCAGGACGGCGGATGACGACTCTGTCATCGGCTGATCGTGGAGCACGGGAGCCGATCGGTCGAGTCCTCGGCGAGGAGAAACGCTCGGAACGCTCCTCGGCGACGCTGCTCGGTCCGCACCGACGCCCGCCCAGCCGGTGTTCCGTGACGATCCTGCGTCGGTTCCCCGGCTCGGCGTGTCCCACCCGCCGAGTCGGGTGAAGCTGGGTGCATGGATGACGCACAACCGGTCGAAGGACCGCGGGACGACGACGCGGCGCGGCGGGCACCGGCCGGCCGTGCGGCGCTGTCCGGGCTGCTGGCGGCTGCGGCGGGCATCGGGGTGGTCGAGCTGGCCGCCGGCGCCATCGACGGGGTGCCCTCGCTGGTCATCTCGGTGGGGGACGCCGTCATCGACAGCGTTCCCGGCTGGTTGGAGCGTGCCGCGATCGCCGCGCTGGGCACCAACGACAAGCCGGTGCTGCTGGCCTCGATCGGGCTGGTCGCCGCGCTGCTGGGCGCCGGCACCGGACTGCTGGCACGCCGCCGGTTCGTGCTGGGTGCGGTCGCGTTCGTGCTGATCACCGCGCTCGGTGTCGCCGCCGGCCTCGCTGCGCCGGACGCCTCCGCCGTCCTCACCGTGCTGGCCGGGGTGCTGGGCGCCGCGGTGGGGGTCGCGATCCTGTACCACCTGCTGGCTGCCGCGGCTGCGGAGACGCGGGCGTCGGACGGGCCCGGGACGACGGGCCGCCGCAACTTCCTCCTGCTGGCCGGCGGCGCCGCCGCGGTGGCGGTGATCGGCGGCGTCGGCAGCCGACTGCTCATGGGGCGCGAACGGCTGACCGAGCTCCGGGCGGCGATCCGGTTGCCCGTGCCGGTCCGGCCGGCGGGACCGGTGCCGGCGGGTGCCGACCTGGAGATCCCCGGTCTGACGCCGCTGTTCGTGCCGAACGAGGAGTTCTACCGGATCGACACCGCGCTGCGGGTGCCGACCATCGACCCGGCCGAGTGGCAGCTGGAGATCCGGGGGATGGTGGACAACCCGTTCACCCTCACCTACGACGAGCTGATGGCGATGCCGCAGATCGAGGCCGACATCACCCTGTCCTGCGTCTCCAACGAGGTCGGCGGCGACCTGGTGGGCAACGCACGCTGGCAGGGGGTCCCGCTGTTCCGGCTGCTCGAGCGCGCCGGGCTGCAGGAGGGGGCGACCCAGCTGGTCGGCCGGTCGGTCGACGGGTTCACCGCCGGGTTCCCCACCGTCACCGCCCTGGACGTCACCGAGGCCATGGTGGCCGTCGGGATGAACGGCGAGCCGCTGCCGGCCGAGCACGGCTTCCCGGCGCGGCTGGTCGTGCCCGGGCTGTACGGCTACGTGTCGGCGACCAAGTGGCTCTCTGCGATCGAGCTCACCGACTGGGACGTCGACGGCTACTGGGTCCCCCGCGGCTGGGCCAAGGAGGGGCCGATCAAGACCTCCACCCGGATCGACGTCCCCGGCCCGGGGCGGACCATCACCGCAGGGGAGCGTCCGATCGCCGGGGTGGCCTGGGCGCCCACCCGCGGCATCGAGGGCGTCGAGGTGCGCATCGACGACGGCCCCTGGCAGCAGGCAGAGCTGGCCGAACGGCTCGACGTCGACTGCTGGCGGCAGTGGTACCTGCCCTGGGACGCGACCCCGGGCGTCCACGTCATCACCGCCCGGGCCACCGACGGGCTCGGTGAGGTCCAGACCGACGAGCGCACCCCGGTGGCCCCGGACGGCGCCTCCGGGTACCCGGTGATCGAGGTCGTCGTCGAGAGCTGACCGGACAGGGGCGGGTCAGTCGCCGACCCCCGCCTGGACCCGGTCCAGCAGGGCGCCCAGCGCCGCGTTCACGATGTCGCGGTGGGTGTCGTTGACCAGGTGCCCGGCGTCCTCCACCAGGACCAGCTCGGCCCCCTCGCCGATCTGTGCCGCCATACGAGGCGCCGAACGGGTGGGGATGGTGCGGTCCGACGTCCCGGCCAGGACGAGGACCGGCACGGTGCGCAGCGCGGCGACCGCGGGTCGCTGGTCGTAGGTGGCTAGGCTCCGCAGGTAGGCCGACAACACCCCGACCGGGGTGTCCGCCCACATCCCGGTCAGCGCACGCGCCGCGTCCTCGGGCGGGTCACCGGCGAACAGCTGCCAGCGCAGGAGCCGCCGTCCCGGCCGGGTCCGGAACGGGCGGAACGCGCCCACCAGGGGGGCCACCAGCCACAGCAGCCACGCACCCCCGGTGGACAGGCCGGTGCGGGCCCGTGCGGTGATCGGGGTGCTGGCCCGCTCGGCGCCGTCGAGCGGTGCGGCGCGGGTGCTCATCAGGGCGGCACCGGCGATCCGGGTGCCGAACAGCTCGGGCCGCTCAGCGGCCAGCGCGAGCACGGCCATGCCGCCCATCGAGTGCCCGACGACCACGACCGGCCCGTTCCCACCCAGCTGGTCGACGACCTGGCCGAGGTCGTGGCCCAGCTCGGCCACGGTCGCCCCGCGCCCGCCGGCCCAGCCGCTGGAGCCGTGCCCGCGCTGGTCGTAGCGGACGACGCGGGCGCGGCTGCGCAGGGCCGTCCACTGCGGGTCGAACATCTCCGCGGAGACGCCGATGCCGTGGACCAGCACCACCGTCGGTGCGTCGACCTCGTCAGCGACCTCCACGTGCAGCCGCACCCCGTCGTCGGTGCGGACGGACGGCGAGAACCCGTTCGTCCGGCTGGCCAGCCGGCGGGCGTTCTCCCGGCGTGCGGCGGCCCCGGCGAGGAGGACCGCTGTGGTCAGCACACCGGCGGCCACCCCGTGGTCACGTGCGTTCACCTGGTCCCCCGCGGGGCGTTCGGCTCGGTCATGGTGTTCGGCACGACGGCGCCTCTCCACAGTGGGGTCCGACGGGTTCTGCAGGGTGCAGGACGACGACGTCCCCGGACCGCAGCAGTCGCGGGCCGGGGACGCCATCGGGAGTCCAGAGTGGGATCACTCGACGAGGGTGATCTCCGAGGCCTGCACGTAGAAGTCGCCGGTCTCGAACTGCGTCGTCGGGTCGAAGAGCTGCAGCTCGGCGAGGAACTCGTCGTCGACCTGCTCGAGGGTCCCGCCGAAGCTCACGGTGTCACCCTCCGCCACCTCGAACGGCGACTCCTCGGAGTCGGTGCCACCGAACTCCTCCAGCCGGACCAGGATCGTCTGGCCGGCCTCGGGGCCGACGAAGAACGCCTCGTCGGCGACGACCGCCGCCACCTCGACGGTGTTGGCCTGGACGGGCTCCCCGACGCTGGCGCTCAGGTCGACGGACGGGTCCAGCACGTCCAGGTCGCCGACGAGCACGGTGCCCAGACCGATCTCGGACGCGGGCGCCGAAGGCGACACGGTCTCGGTGCCGGTGACCTCCGTCTCGGTCTCGGTGGTGGTCTCCTCGACCACGGCGCCCGCGCCGGCGTCGGCGTCGGCGTCGTCGTCTCCGGTGAACTCGGCGATGAGCCACCAGAGCAGCAGCGCGGCGAGCAGGGCGGCCAGCAGGAGCCACGGCCACATCGGCCGCTTCTTCTCTGCTGCCTTGGTCGCGCCGGTCGTCGTCCGTGGGTCGGTCATCGGTTCGTGTCCTCTCGGTCGGTGTGCGTGGGCTCCCCGGAGGGGTGCCCGGTGACCGAGGGGAAGTCCGTCAGGTGTCGGAACGTGACCGGATCGCAACCCGCCCGGTCACTCGTTGCTCGGGTCCTCGGCCGGGTCGGGGAAGCTGAACCGCTCGAAGGGGTCGCTGTCGTCGGCGGACACCGGGACCTCGACGGTGATCTCGCCGGCCTCCTCGAACACGAACGTCACCGGGATCGACTGGGAGGAGCGCAGCTCCGTCTCCAGACCGACGAGGACGATCGACGGCGATCCCTCGGCCCCGATGTAGGTGTTGTCGTTCTGGGCGACAGTGATCTCGACCGCGTCCAACGGCTCCGCGCTCCCGTCGAGGCTGACGGCCTCCTCGAAGTCCGGGCCGGTGACGTCGACCAGGGTGACCGGCTCGGTGCCGATGTTGGTCAGCGCGGCGTAGAGCGGCACCTCCGCACCCACCTCGTAGAGCCCGTCGACCGGGTAGGCGAGCTCGACGCCGACGACCTCGACGTCGGTGTTGACGTCGACCGACGGGGCCTCGGGGCCGCCGACGATCTCGCCGCCCTCGTCCGTCACGACCTCGCCCTCGTCGTCGTTCAGGCTGGGGGAGTCCTCGGTCTCACCGCAGCCGGTCACGAGCAGCAGTGGTGTCGCGGCGGCGAGCGCGATGCCGGGCCACCGTCGGTACCGGGGGAGGTGCGAGGTCATGGTGACGTCCGTTCTCTCGGCGAGCAGGGATCAGCCAGCGGCCTACCCGGCGGGTGGCGCGGTAGGCGTGTCGCTCAGGTCACGGTGTCGCAACGATGGTCGGGCTCCCCGGCGAAGCTGGGTAGCGGGCTCCTCATGAGCCGGCCCCTCACCACCTCGACCCAGTCGCCATCGGACCGCGAACCGCCGCAGGCGCCCGGTCGCTTCGGCGTCCGCGCGGTGCTGGGACTGGTGGCCCTCCTCGTCGGCGCCGTGCCGTTCCTCGCGCTGTGGCTGCTGGTCCAGGAGAGCTGGTCGCCGCTGGCCTCCCTCGACGGCGAGGTCGCGGCGGACCTGAACGAGGCGGTCAGCGGCTCGTCCGTGACGGTGAGCGTGCTGCGTGCCGTGACCGACCTCGGGGGCACCGGCGCCTCGGTGCTGGTGACGGTGCTGGCGACACTCTTCCTGCTCATCCGCCGGCACCGCCGGCTCGCCGCGTTCGTCGCGGTCACCGGGATGGGCCTGCCGGTCCTCATCCTGCTCACCAAGTACGTGGCCGACCGGGCCCGCCCGGTGGTGCTGAACCCGGTGGTCGAGACCCCGGCCAACCAGAGCTTCCCCAGCGGTCACGCGATGACCGCCGTGGTGACCTGGGGCGTGCTGCTGCTGGTGTTGCTGCCGGTGGTCAGCCGCCGGGTGCGCCCGTGGCTGATCGCCCTGTTCGCGCTGCTGGTGTTCGCGATCGGGTTCACCCGGCTGGCCCTCGGCGTGCACTTCGTCTCCGACGTGCTGGCCGGCTGGGCGCTGGGGGCGGCCTGGCTGGCGATCACCACGATCGCCTTCCGCGGCTGGCAGCACGACCGGCACGAGTACACCGACGAGCCGCTCGACCCCCTGGAGGTCGACCCCGCGGAGGCCCCGCGGCCGGCGCCCACCCACCAGCCGGTGCTCCCCGCTGGACGGACGACGGTCCTGCAGCTGGTCGGTGCGGCGGCGGCGTTGTTCGCCGTGCTCGTCGGGCTGGGGCTGCTGGTCACCCGCGTGCTGAGGGACACCGCTCTGGGCCGGTTCGACCAGAGCGTCACCGTCTGGTTCGTCGACCAGCGCACCGAGACGCTCACCACGGTGGCCGACGCGGTGGGGATGCTGTCCGGCACCCGGGCGGCCATCGCGGTCGGGCTCACCCTGGCGGTCCTGTCACTGGCCTGGGTGGGCAGCTGGCGCCCCGTCGTCTTCGTCCTCGTCGTGATCGTCGGCGAGGTGGTCATCTACTTCGTCGTCGGCCTGGTCGTCGGCCGTGTCCGGCCCGACGTGGTCGACCTGACCGAGGGGCTGCCGGCCGGCGCCAGCTGGCCCTCCGGCCACTCCGGGATGGCCGTCGCCCTCTACGGCGCGCTGGCCGCGCTGGTCATCGGCTACGGGGTCAGTCGCTGGCGGTGGGCCGTGCTGGCGTTGCCGGTGCTGCTCGCGCCGGCGATCGGCATCACCCGGATCTACGTCGCCGCCCACTTCCCGACCGACGTCGCCGCCGGTCTGCTGCTGGGCACCGTGTGGGTCCTGGCGTGCGCCTGGGCCTTCCGCATCAGCTCCGGCCGAGGTCTCCGGCACCCCGCTCGGGGCGCGGCGATGGCCGGCCGGGTATGAGGCGCTGGTCCGTCCGTGTCGGGCTGGCCCTGCTGGCGGCCCTGGTCCTGCTCATCGGCTACGGCGTCCTGGTCGAACCGCGGTTGGTCCTCGACGACGACCGGGAGGAGGTGGAGCTCCCCCGGCTGTCCGCGGAGGCGGCCGGGCTGGAGGTCGCCCTGCTGGCCGACATGCAGATCGGCATGTGGTGGGCCAACACCGGGATGGTCGAGCGGGCGGTCGAGCGGGTGGTGGAGGCCGAGCCCGACCTCGTGCTGCTGGGCGGGGACTTCGTCTACCACGCCGGTCCGGACGTCGAACCCGAGGTGGCGGCGGCGCTGGACCTGCTGGCCCCGCTGCTGGACGCCGGGATCCCCACCTACGCCGTCCTGGGCAACCACGACTACGCCAGCGACGCCGCGGAGGAGCTCACGACCGCGCTGGAGGGCGCCGGGGTCCCGGTGCTGCTCAACGAGTCGGTGCCGGTCCCCGGCACCGGCACCGACCCGCTGCACGTCGTCGGGGTCGGCCCGGTGCGCCCCGGTCTGGTCGACGTCGACCAGGCGCTGAGCGGGCTGCCGGAGGACGCGCCGCGGGTGGTCCTGATGCACAACCCGACGGCCTTCCCCGAGATGCCGCCCGGCAGCGCGCCGCTGACCGTGGCCGGGCACACCCACTGCGGGCAGATCGCGTTGCCCGGCCTGCCGCGCTGGAGCTGGCTCGGGTTGACCGAGGAGGAGAAGGTGGTCGCCGACGGGTGGTCACCGGCGGCGTACGGCGCCGAGGGCAACGCGCTGTACGTCACTTGCGGGCTCGGGTTCAGCGCGCTGCCGATGCGGGTCAACGCCCCGCCGCAGGTCGTGTTCTTCGAGCTGGAGCCGGCGGAGTGAGCGCCTCCCGCCGATGACTTCGGCCCGGCCGCCGGGTCTCTGGGTGCACGGGCCGCCATCCGGGCGGCCGGACTCCGGAGGTCTGCCATGCGCCCGCTCGTCGTCACCACGTTCCTCACCCTCGACGGGGTCGCCCAGGCCCCGGGCGGCCCGCAGGAGGACACCTCCGGCGGGTTCTCCCACGGCGGCTGGCTGGTGCCGCACTTCGACGAGGTCATGGGCGGCCAGATGGACGCCTGGTTCGCCACCGCTCAGGACTTCCTGCTCGGCCGACGCACCTACGAGATCTTCGCCGCGCACTGGCCGAAGATGCCCACCGAGGGCGACCGGATCGCCTGGTCGCTGAACGTGCTGCCCAAGCACGTCGCCTCGCGCACGCTGGAGTCGGTCGACTGGTCGGGCGCCCGGCTGATCGAGGGGGAGGTCGCCGACGCCGTCCGCGCGCTCAGGGCCGAGGACGGCGGTGAGCTGCAGGTGCACGGCAGCCTCGGGCTGGTGCAGACCCTGCTGGCCGAGGACCTGGTCGACGAGCTGCGGCTGGTCGTCTTCCCGGTCGTCCTCGGCTCCGGGCGGAAGCTGTTCGCCGAGGGCACCGTGCCGCGCACCTGGCGGCTGGTCACGTCGACGGTGTCCGGCACCGGGGCCGTCCTGGCCAGTTACCAGCGGGTCGGCGAGGTCGAGACCGGCTCGTTCGCCCTCGACGAGGGCTGAGCTCGCCGGTCAGTCGGTGAGCTGGCGCAGGATCCTTTCCAGCTCGGCGCGGTCGGCGGCCGAGAGCCGGGCGAACAGCTCCTGGGAGTCCGCGGCCCGCGCGTCGTCCACCTCGCGCTGCACCCGGCGGCCGGTCTCGGTCGGCGTCAACCGCACCGCCCGCCGGTCGCCCGGGTCGGTGGCACGCTCGACCAGCCCACGCTCCTCCAGCCCGTCGGCCACCTCGGTCGCCGATCGCGGGGCGATCCGCAGCGCCTCGGCCAGCTCGGAGAGCCGGACGCCGTCGCGGGCGCAGACCACCCGGAGCGCCCGGGCCTGGTGGGGGGAGAGGTCCCAGGGTGCGAGCGCGGCGATGAACCGGCGGCGCAGCGTGCGGGCGACCCGCATGAGCAGGTCGCCGAGCGTTGCCGTGCCGCGGTCCGTCACGGCGGGAATGCTACCTGCGGCCCTGAGGTTGCCACACGGTGAGGTAACCTCAGGAAAGCAGAAAGGGGTGGTCGCCATCGACCCCATGGACCCAGGTCGGGGAGGCGGGCGCTCCGGCGGGCGGCCCGACCCGGCCGACCGCGCCCAACTGGAGCGCGCACCGGTGAGCTGGAGCCGCGTCGCGGGGCTGTTCCGCCCGTACCGGCGGCAGCTCGCCACCGTGGTCACGCTCATCGTCGCCAGCTCGGCCATCGCGCTGGCCACGCCGTTCCTCATCCGGCTGGTCATCGACGAGGCGATCCCCGAGCAGGACGTGCCCCTGCTCGGCTGGGCGGTCGCCGGCATGGTCGGCGTGGCCGCGGTCACCGCCGTCCTCGGCGTGCTGCAGACCTGGCTGTCCACCACCGTCGGCCAGCACGTCATGCACGGGCTCCGGACGGCGGTGTTCACGCACCTGCAGCGCCAGTCGCTCGGCTTCTTCACCCGCACCAAGGGCGGTGAGGTCCAGTCCCGGCTCACCAACGACATCGGTGGCATGCAGTCGGTGGTCACCACCACGGCCACCTCGTTCGCCGCCAACGCCACCACCGTGATCGGCACCGTCGTCGCCATGGCCGTGCTGAGCTGGCGGCTGTCCCTGCTGTCCCTCGTCGTCCTGCCGCCCGCCGTCTGGCTGACCCGGCGGGTGGCCCGGATGCGCCGCGCCATCACCGCCGAGCGCCAGCGGTCCCTGGCCGACCTGCACTCCCAGGTGGAGGAGGGGCTCAGCGTCAGCGGCGTGCTGCTGGGGAAGACCCTCGGCGCGGGCCCGGCCCAGTCCCAGCGGTTCGCCGGCACCTCCGACGTCCTGGTCGGGCTCGAGGTGC
Organism: Modestobacter sp. VKM Ac-2979; assembly: GCF_026967995.1. NCBI lineage: Bacteria > Bacillati > Actinomycetota > Actinomycetes > Geodermatophilales > Geodermatophilaceae > Modestobacter > Modestobacter sp. VKM Ac-2979. The sequence continues at coordinate 62,580 of NZ_JAPVBO010000002.1, read as the reverse complement.
GGTCCCAGCTCGCCGGCCGCTGGCGGATGGCCACCATGAGCATCGTGTTCGCCGGCATCCCGGCGCTGATCTACCTGATCGCCGGGCTGCCCGCGACGTCGGGCGGGATGACCATCGGCACGCTCGTCGCGTTCACCGCGCTGCAGGGCGCGCTGTTCCGCCCACTGATGGGCCTGCTGGACATCGGCGTCTCGCTGACCGCCTCGATGGCGCTGTTCAGCCGGGTCTTCGAGTACCTCGACCTGCCGGTCGACATCGACGACCCGGCCCGCCCGGTGCCCCTCGACCCGCGCGCGGTCCGCGGCGAGGTGCGGTTCGACCACGTCGGCTTCCGGTACCCCGACGGCACCCGCGACGCGCTGCACGACGTCGACCTCACCGTGCCCGCCGGGGCGACCTTGGCGCTGGTGGGGGAGACCGGGTCGGGCAAGAGCACGCTCGCCTCCCTGGTCGCCCGGCTCAACGACCCCACCGCCGGGCGGGTCACCGTCGACGGCATCGACGTCCGGGACGTCTCCCTGGCCGACCTGGCCCACGTGGTCGGCGTCGTGGCCCAGGAGACCTACCTGCTGCACGGCACGATCGCCGAGAACCTGCGGCACGCCAAGCCCGACGCCACCGACGCCGAGATGGTCGACGCCGCCCGCCGGGCCCAGGTCCACGACGTCATCGCCGCGCTGCCGGCCGGCTACGAGACCGTGGTCGGTGCCCGCGGGCACCGCTTCTCCGGCGGGGAGAAGCAGCGGCTGGCAATCGCCCGCACGCTGCTGCGGGACCCGCGGGCGCTGGTGCTCGACGAGGCGACCAGCGCGCTGGACAACACCACCGAGCGCGCCGTCCAGGCGGCCCTGGACGAGGCCAGCCAGGGCCGGACGACGATCACCATCGCGCACCGGCTCTCCACCGTCCGGGACGCCGACCTGATCGCGGTGCTCGCCCACGGCCGGGTGGTCGAGCAGGGCACCCACGAGGAGCTGCTGGCGCTGGGCGGCCGCTATGCCGAGCTCGCCGGCGCAGCCGAGCGGGAGGCCGTGCTCGCCGTCTGACTGAGCCGGGATGGCGGTCGGCGAGTCGTCTCGGACGTCTTGACACCGTTTCCGATCCGCAACTAGCGTGACGCGCATCACTCGGGAAACCGCTTTCCCATTCTCCTCGAAGGAGTGGCATGCGCGCACTGCGTCGCACCCTGATCGTCACCGCGGCCGGAGCCCTGGCCGTCACACTCGCCCCGACCGCAGCATCGGCGCACGGCCGCGACCCGGGCCGGGACCTCGGTCGGGAGGTGCTCGGCGCGCAGGACGGCTGGGCCGCCGCCGAGGGCGGCACGACCGGTGGGTCCACGGCCGACCCGGCCGACGTCTTCCACGTCCACACCTGGGAGGAGTTCCGCGCCGCCCTGGGTGGCGACGCCGCGCGCGGGGACACCACGCCGCGGATCGTGTACGTCCACGGCGTCCTGGACGCCCAGCGGCGCACCGCCGACGGCGCCGTCGACTGTGCGTCCTACGAGGTCGAGGGCTTCGACATGGCCGACTACATCGCGGCCTACGCGCCGGAGGTCTGGGGGACGGAGACGGAGCCCACCGGTCCGCTGGAGGACGCCCGGGCGGCGTCCGCGGACGTCCAGGAGGCCCAGGTGCGCCAGTACGTGGGCTCCAACGTCACGATCATCGGAGTCGGCCGGGACGCCGGCATCGTCGGCGCCGCGCTCACCGTGCGCGGCTCGGACGACGTGATCATCCGCAACCTCCGGCTGTCCGACGCCTACGACTGCTTCACCGCCTGGGACCCGACCGACGGCGACGCCGGTGCCTGGAACGCCGCCTACGACAACCTGTGGCTCGCCGAGTCCACCCACGTCTGGGTCGACCACAACACCTTCGACGACGGGCAGAACCCGCCGGAGGCGCTGCCCGTCGTCTACGGCCAGAAGTTCGAGGTGCACGACGGCCTGCTGGACATCACCAACTCCTCGGACCTGGTCACGGTCTCCTGGAACGAGTTCCGGGACCACGACAAGACCAACCTCGTCGGCTCCTCCAACAGCCGGGTCGCCGACCGCGGCCGGCTGCGGGTCACCTTCCACCACAACCTGTGGGAGGACATCGGCCAGCGCGCGCCCCGGGTGCGCTACGGCGACGTGCACGTCTACAACAACTGGTACGTCGTCTCCGACCCGGCGGCCTACCAGTACAGCTGGGGCGTCGGCGTGGAGGCCGAGATCGTCGCCGACAACAACTTCGTCCAGCTGGCCCCCGGGGTCGACCCGGCGTCCTTCGTCGAGGACTGGCGCGGTGACGTGCTCGACGGCGCGGGCCTGGACGAGTCGGGGACGCTGGTCAGCAGCCGCTCCTGGCCGCGCCGGACCAGCCTGGTCGAGGCCTACAACGCCGTGAACGACCCGGACATCCCGACCACGGTGAGCTGGACGCCCACCTTCGTGGAGCGGATCGACCCGACGGTCGCGGTGCCGGCGCTGGTGAGGGTCAAGGCCGGCTCCGGCCGCCTCCGCTGACCGAGGGCGCCCTCCCCGCCGGTCCGGCGGGGAGGCGTCGTCCTAGACGCGGACCAGGACGTCGGGGCGCAGCAGCCCCAGCTCGTCGCGGGTGGTCGGCCACACGCCGTCGGTGGTGAGCACCTCCGGACCCCCGTCGCCCAGCAGCAGGGTGTCCTCGATCTTCACGCCGGGGGCGGACGGGTTCCAGGCGACGGCCTGTCCGGCCACCAGCCGCACCTCGCTGTCCGGGGTGGCGACCGGGTCGCGCCCCCAGTAGCCGGTCGGGCCGCCCTGGTGGTGCCGGGTCCACTCGTCGGCCGGGAAGCCCTGGTCGGCGTAGGCGCCGGCGCCGGCGGCGAAGACCTCGCCGAGCGGGCGTCCGGGGGTGGAGGCGGCCAGGAACGCCGTCTCCACCGCGCGGATCCGTGCGTCGGCATCGGCCTCTGCGGCGGTCGGCGGCGCGAGGGCGACCCAGCGCGTCGCGTTCGCGATCAGCCCGTGCCGCCGACCGCACACGACGAGCATCACCCGCCGGCCGAGCACCCCGTCGGTGGGCAGCGCGTGCCGGAAGGGCAGCCGCTCCTCCCCGGCGACCAGGACGACGAACGGCTCGGCCCCGCGGGCGAGCAGCTCACCGCCCAGCCGGGCCGCGGCCTCGCGCTCGGTCGTCCGGGGCTGCAGCGACAGCGCGGTCGCGGTCAGCACCTCGGCGGCGTCCCGGCCGAGCCGGCGGTACCGCTCGGTCTCGACCGGGAGCAGGCTCGCCCGGGCGGCCCGCAGCCCCTCCGCGGCGACCGGGTCGGCCTCGGTCAGCACTCCCGGGGTGCCAGGCGCCAGGTCGGGCCCCAGCAGCGGTGCCCACCAGTCGGTCACCTGCACCCGGACGTCGGCGGGCAGCTCCTCGGCGGCGAGCCGGTCGGCCTCGTTGTTCGGCACGAACACGGTGTCCCCGGCGGCGTCGACCACGACGGCGATCACCCCGTTCTCGGCGGACAGCTTGACGGCCGGCCGGGCGCCGTCCAGGTACCAGGACAGCGAGCCCACCGAGGTGAGCACCAGCCGCTCGTGCCCGGTCCGGTGCAGCAGGTCGAGGACGCGTTCGCGCTTGACCGCCCGATCGGCGGCCGACGGTCGGTCCAGGTGGGGGTGCACGGTGTCCTCCGGTGGTGGTCAGGCGAGCCGGCGGGTGCTGTCGCGCAGCACCACCTCGGCGTGGACCTTGACGGCCTGGCTCGTGGTCTGGGGTTCGGTGTCCAGCGCCAGCTGCGCCGCCCGGGCGCCCATCTCCTCCAGCGGCAGGTGCACCGACGTGAGCGAGGGGACGACGTCGCGCAGCGGGGCGATGTCGTCGAAGCCGGCCAGCGAGACGTCGTCCGGCACGCGCACGCCGGCGGCCCGGAAGCCGGCCAGCGCGCCGAGGGCCATCACGTCGTTGACGGCGAAGACGCAGGTCGGCAGCGGGCCCTGGGCGATCAGCCGGGCGGCCAGGCTCTCCCCGCCCTCCCGGGTGAACTCCCCGTGCAGCACCTGCAGCTCGGCGACGTCGATCCCCTCGGCGGCCAGCCCCTCCCGGAAGCCGGTCAGCCGGTCGCGGGAGGTCAGCAGCCCGCGTGGCCCGGCGAGCACCGCGAAGCGGCGGTGGCCCAGCCGGCACAGCTCGCGGGCCAGGGAGCGGGCCCCGGTCCGGTTCTGCGGCACCACGGCGTGGGTGCCCAGCCGGTCCTGGCTGATCACCGCGGCCTGGCCGCCGGCCGCCGCGTAGCCCTCGAGCTCGTGGGCCAGCCGCTCGTTGTGCGCCCGGTCGGTGGTGCGGCTGCCGCAGATGATCAGCGCGCGCACCCGGTGGGAGCGCATCGTCTGGACGAACTCCAGCTCGCGGTCGACGTCGCTGTGCGTGCTGGCCAGGAACACCACGAGCTCGCGCTCCTCGACCTGCCGCATCACCCCGCCGGCGATGCTGGAGAAGTACGGGTCCAGGACGTCGTGGATGATCAGGCCGACCACGTTGCTGGCCCCCCGGGCCACCGCCTGGGCCTGCGCGTTCGGCGTGTATCGGAGCTCCTGGGCTGCGGCCAGCACCCGGCCGCGGTGCGGTTCACCGACCGAGCGGCTGCCGCTGAGCACCCGGGAGGCGGTGGCCAGCGAGACGCCGGCGTGGGCGGCGACCTCGGAGAGCAGGACGGGGCCGCTGCGCCGGACGGCGGGGGCCCCGACGACCTCGTCCGGCGTGGCCCGGCGGCCGGTCGGGCTCTCCCGAGCAGCGGTCATCGCCGTCCACCTTGGCCCGGCGGGGCCGTGAGCGCATCCCCGATGGCCTGGGAGCTCGGCGTCCCGTCGGCCACCAGGGCCCGGAAGCTGCGGGTGGTGGCCGCCCCGGGGGCGAGCCGCACCGGGTGCTCGGCGGCCAGCTGGGAGCCCAGGCCGGGGTAGTCGTCGACGCGGACGAACCAGGGGTCGCCCTGGGTGGTCTCGTCGGTGCCGGCCAGCGCCACGGTGAACGGCGCCGGGCCGGTCGCGGCGAAGGCCACCCAGGTCGTCCGGGTGCCGTGCACGGCGTCCTCGCCCTCGGCGTCCGGGCTCCACACCCGGGCCCCGGTCACCGGGGGGAGCCGCCAGAACAGCCCGCCGTAACCGGCGCCGCTGCGCCCGTTGGTGGCGGGGCTGCCCAGCTCCACCGGGGCGTCGGTGGCGTTGCGCAGGGTGGTGGTCAGGTCGAGGGTCCAGGCGCCGGCGAGCGGAGCGGGCGCTGCCTGCACGGTGCGCTCCTCGGTGAGCAGCGTGCGCCCGTCCGGGTCCAGCCAGTCGAGGGTCTCCCGGAAACCGTCGGGTGCCTGCGCCGTCCACCCGGTGTGCGCCTGGCGCCCGTGGTCGGCGCGCCAGGTGTAGCCCTGGTCGCGCAGGTAGGTGCGGCCGCCCCAGACGTTCGCCCCGCCGACGTCCTGCAGGGTGACCGAGACGCCCAGGTGCCAGCGGTGGTCGTCGGGCTGGGCGTCGGTGACCGGGGTGCCGGCCAGCGTGCTGACCGGGTGCAGGAACGGCCGGGGGGCGAGCACGCCGGGGAGCCCGGCGCCGTCCCAGCAGGTGGCGACCACCGTGCCGGCCACGGTGAGCGTGGCCAGCACCGTGCCGGGCGGCGACGGCTCCTCCGGGACGTGCCCCTGGTGCAGGTCCTTGAGCGCCACGGTCAGTGCCCCACCGGGGACGGCGCGGCACCCGGCCGCCGCACGGCCGGGGCCGTGGCCCAGGGAGCGCCGAGCTCTGAGAACAGCCGCAGCTCCTCCGCGGCCCGGTCGACCAGCGCGTCGATGCCCGGGACGACCTGGTGGGCGGTGGTGCCCTCGCCCTCGGCCCGCCGGTGCGCGGCCGGGACCTCTGCCGGGTCCGGGGCGCAGCGCACCGCCTCCACGACCTCCATGAAGGAGCGGGTCGCCGCCGGGGGGACGAGCAGCGGCCGGGTGCGGTCCTGGAGGTGGGCCAGCAGGTCCTCGAGCAGGTCGGCGGCGTCGTGCGTCGTGGTCTCGTCGACCCCGCCGGCCTGCAGCCGCACCTCGCCGGTCTTGTAGGAGAGCGTGATCTGCCCGGTGCTCCCGTGCACGACCAGGACGGGGTCCCGCGGGTGCTCGGCGGCCAGCGTCGCGGCGATGGTGACGACGAGCCCGTCGGCGGTGCGGATCCGCAGGCAGGAGGTGTCGTCGGCCTCGATCGGGTTGGCCCGGTACAGCTCCACCTCGATCGACTCCAGCGAGCCGGCACCGGTGGCCCCGGCGAGGGCCAGGGCGGTGGCGACCGCGTGGGCGAAGGGGTTGGTGAGCGCGCCGTCGACGACCGGCACCCCGTCGACGCTGCGCCGCCCGGCCCAGCTGGCCCGGCCGTAGTAGGACGCGTCCCGGACCCACGCGCAGGCGCCGCCGATGCCCCGGACCGTGCCGATCGCCCCGCCCTCGACCAGCGAGCGCACCCGGTCGATGGCCGCTGACCCCAGGCTCTGGAAGCCGATCTGGCAGGCCGCCCCGGTGCTCTCGATGCCCTCGACCAGCCGGTCGAACTCGGCCAGCGTCGGGGTGGGGGGCTTCTCCAGCAGCACGGCGCTGCCCGCCCGGGCGGCGGTGAGCGCCAGGTCGGTGTGGGTGTGGATCGGCGTGCAGATGATGGTCACGTCGGGGCTGGTCGCTGCGAGCAGCTCGTCCAGCGAGGCGGCGACGGGGACGTCGCCGGCCAGTGCGCGCAACTCGTCGTCCAGCGGCCGCGGGTCGCAGATCCCGACCAGACGGACCTCGCCGGCCGCAGCCAGCCGGCGCAGGTTCTGCAGGTGCCAGCGACCGTGGCCGTGGGCTCCGACGAGCACCACCCGGCCGGCGGTTCGGGACTGTTCTGGCACGTGATCCCCCTTGACCGAGCCAGTCGTCGGCGCAGTCGCCGACGGGATGCTGAGCGTAGCCAGACCTGCCGAGATGGGAAAGGGCTTGCCGAGGAGTCGGCCCGGGCGCGTCGGACTCGGGATCGTCGGTCGACGCGAACGCGCAGCTCAGCTGGACGACGTCACCCTCGTGGCCGGATCGTGACCGAGTGGCCCGAGTCGACTCGTTGACATGCCCGAGCGGACCCGAGTAGAAAGCGCTTACCCACTTGTGAGGCAGAGCACAGCGGCAGCCGGGTGGTCCGGGCGTTCTCGTTGAGCGTTGACAGCAGTTCGGCCGGGGGTCTAGAAAGCGCTTACCAACATGTGAGCCACTGCACATCCGACGCACCGGACGACGTCGTCCGACGAGCTGCACAGAGAGGTGAGAGCCCGTGTCGTCAACGCTCGACGTCAAGTCGCGCGAACGCTCGCACGACGAGGCTCCCGGAGCCACGGGTCGTGCTGCGCCCCGTGGGCGGAAGTGGTGGACGCGTCGGCTCACGCCGTACCTGTTCCTCGCCCCGTGGTTCGCCGGCCTGCTGTTCATCACCGCCGGGCCGATCGCCGCCTCGGCGTACCTGTCCTTCACCGACTACAGCCTCATCGGGGCGCCCGAGTGGATCGGGCTGGCCAACTTCGAGCGGATGTTCGACGACCCGCGGTTCTACCAGTCGCTGAAGGTCACGTTCATCTACGTCGCCGTCTCCGTGCCGATCCAGCTGGCGTTCGCCCTGTTCCTGGCGATGATCCTGGACCGCGGCCTGCGCGGCCTGGCGCTGTACCGGTCGATCTACTACCTGCCCTCGCTGATCGGCGGCAGCGTCGCGATCGCCATCCTGTGGCGGCAGATCTTCGGCTCCGACGGGCTGCTCAACCAGGTGCTCCGGTTCGTGGGGTTCGAGAACCCGCCCGGCTGGGTCTCCGACCCCGACTACGCCCTCGGCACGCTGATCATCCTGAACGTCTGGACCTTCGGCGCCCCGATGGTCATCTTCCTGGCGGGGCTGCGGCAGATCCCGACCATGTACTACGAGGCGGCGTCCCTGGACGGCGCGGGGAAGGTCCGGCAGTTCCTGCAGGTCACCCTGCCGCTGCTCTCGCCGATCATCTTCTTCAACCTCGTGCTGCAGACGATCAACGCGTTCCAGACGTTCACGCAGGCGTTCATCGTCAGCGGCGGCACCGGTGGTCCGGCCGACTCGACGCTCTTCTACACGCTCTACCTCTACCAGCGCGGCTTCGGCAACTTCGACATGGGCTACGCCTCGGCGCTGGCCTGGTTCCTCCTGCTCATCGTCGGTGGGCTGACCGCGATCAACTTCTTCGCAGCGAAGTACTGGGTGTTCTATGGCGACTGACCTGACCGTGGCCCCCCCTGTGGCCGCCACGGAGAAGCTGCCCGACCGGGAGAAGAAGCAGCGGCCGCGCTGGCTGGCGCACATCGTGCTCATCCTCGGTGCGCTGCTCATGCTCTACCCGCTGCTGTGGATGCTCTCCAGCTCGTTCAAGTTCACCGAGGACATCTTCAGCCAGACCGGGTTGATCCCCGAGCGCGTCACCGGGCAGAACTACCCCGACGGCTGGACCGCGCTGCCGCGGGACTTCGGCCACTACATCTGGAACTCGCTGGTCATCGTCGGCGGTTCGATCATCGGCAACCTGCTGGCCTGTTCCTTGGCGGCCTACGCATTCGCTCGGCTGGACTTCAGGTTCAAGAAGTTCTGGTTCGCGGTGATGCTCGGGACGATGATGCTGCCGATCCACGTGGTGATCGTGCCGCAGTACATCCTGTTCTCCGAGCTCGAGTGGATCAACACGTACTGGCCGTTGATCGTGCCGAAGCTGCTGGCCACCGACGGCTTCTTCATCTTCCTGATGGTGCAGTTCATCCGGGGCATCCCGACCGAACTGGACGAGGCCGCCCGGATCGACGGCTGTGGGCACTTCGCGATCTTCTGGCGGATCGTGATCCCGCTGTCGGTGCCGGCCCTGGCCACCACGGCCATCTTCACCTTCATCTGGACCTGGAACGACTTCTTCAGCCAGCTGATCTTCCTGACCGACCCGGAGATGTACACCGTCCCGGTCGCCCTGCGGACGTTCGTCGACGCGACGAGCCAGACGCCGTGGGGTCCTGTCTTCGCCATGTCGATCGTCGCCCTGGCGCCGGTCTTCGGCTTCTTCCTCGCGGGCCAGCGCTATCTCGTCCGAGGCATCGCCACCACGGGGCTCAAGTGACACCACCCCACGGCTCACGCGGCACCCATTCACGCAGCACTTACAAGGAGGTAAGGAACGTGCACACGAACCGGACGAATTGGGCGCGTGCGCCCTGGCCCACCCGCCTCGGCGTGACCGGCGGCGTCCTCGGGCTGCTGCTGACCACCGCTGCCTGCGGTGGCGACAGCGGCGGCGGAGGCGGTGGTGCGGCTGCCGACGGCGGCACCACCCGAGAGGACGGCCCGGTCAGCATGCGGATGTCGTGGTGGGGCAGTGACACCCGGCACGCGGCCACCCAGGAGCTGATCGACCTCTACGAGTCGGAGAACGAGGGCGTCACGATCGAGGGCGACTTCACCGGCTTCGCCGACTACTGGGACCGGCTCGCCACGGGCACCGCCGGTGGCCAGGCACCGTGCGTCATGCAGCAGGACACCCGCTACGTGCGGGAGTACGCCGACCGCAACGCGCTGCTGGACCTGACGCCGTACATCGAGGACGGCACCATCGACACCAGCAACCTCGACGAGAACGTCGCCGAGACGGGCATGGTCGAGGACGCCACCTACGCGATCCCGACCGGCGTCAACGCCTTCTCCCTGGTCGTCGACCCGCAGGCCTACGCCGCCGCCGGCGTCGAACTGCCCGACGACTCGTCCTGGACGTGGGACGAGATGGTCGAGACCGCCGCCCAGGTCACCTCGGCGACCGGCGGGCAGGTGTACGGCATGCAGGCGATGGGCCTCAACGGTGGTGACACCAACTTCGAGGTCTACGCCCGGGAGCAGGGTGAGGCGCTGTTCGACGAGAACGGCGAGATCGGCTTCACCCAGGAGACCCTGGCCGAGTGGTGGAACATCGAGAAGCAGGCGTCGGAGACCGGCGCTGAGCCGCCGCCGTCCACCACGGTCGAGGTCTTCAACGGCGGTGTCGACCAGGCGCTGGTCGCCACCGGCCGAGGTGCCTCGGGGTTCTGGTGGACCAACGAGCTGCCCGCGCTGACCGCGGGGGCCGGCACCGAGCTGCAGTTCATGCGGTTCCCCACCGAGGCGGGGGACGGCGAGACCGGCATGTACCTGAAGCCGGCCATGTTCTGGGCGGTCAGCAGCAGCTGCGAGAGCCCGCAGGAGGCCGCGATGCTGGTCGACTGGCTGATCAACTCCGAGGACGCGGTGGAGATCATCAAGGCCGACCGCGGCCTGCCGGTGAACACCGAGCTGCGTGACCAGATCGCCCCGACGCTGGACCCGGCCGGCCAGGCCGCCGTGTCCTTCGTCGAGGAGATCACCCCCGAGCTGCAGGACCCGCCGGCGCTGCCCCCGCAGGGCGCCGGTGAGGTGCAGGCGATCCTGCAGCGCTACACCGAGCAGATCCTGTTCGACCAGATCTCGGTGGAGGACGCCGCCGAGCAGTTCATGAGCGAGGTCGAGTCGGCCATCGCGTGACCCCCGGCCTGGGGGCGGCCGGTCACCGGCCGCCCCCAGGCCCCCACCCCCTGCTGCACCGCCGAGAGGGAGACGTGACCACCACCGACCCGTCCGGAGCCCAGGCGCCCCGTCGCTACGCGGTCGTCGGCACCGGCCACCGCGCCGAGATGTACGTCGCCGCGCTGCTGGGCAGCCACGCCGACGTCGGCCGGCTGGTCGCCCTCTGCGACCCCAACAGCACGCGGATGGCCTACTACCAGCGCCAGTTCGCCGCAGCCCACCCCGGTTCGGCGCCGCTGCCGGCCTACGGGCCCGAGGACTTCGACACGATGCTCGACCGGGAGCAGCCCGACGTCGTCATCGTCGCGAGCGTCGACTTCACCCACGCCGAGTACATCTCCCGCGCGCTGCGCGCCGGCCGCGACGTGATCACCGAGAAGCCGCTGACCACCGACGCCGCGGGCTGCCGCACCATCGTCGACGCCGTCGACGAGACCGGCCGCGACCTCGTCGTCACCTTCAACTACCGCTACTCGCCGCGGAACGCCGCCGTCCGCCGGCTCGTCGCCGAGGGCGCCATCGGTGCGGTCACCTCGGTGCACTTCGAGTGGGTGCTGGACTCCGTCCACGGCGCCGACTACTTCCGCCGGTGGCACCGGGACAAGTCGCTGTCCGGCGGCCTGTTCGTGCACAAGGCCACGCACCACTTCGACCTGGTCAACTGGTGGGTCGGCGCGGTGCCGGAGACCGTCTTCGCCCTCGGTGACCTGCGCTTCTACGGCGACGCCAACGCCAAGGAGCGGGGCCTGGGCGAGCGCCCGGCGCGCAGCCACGGTGCCCCGGACGCCGGCCGCGACCCGTTCGCGCTCGACCTGGCCGGCAACGACCGGCTGCGCCAGCTGTACCTGGAGGCGGAGGTCGAGGACGGCTACATCCGCGACCAGGACGTGTTCTCCCCGGGCATCACCATCGAGGACAACATGGCGCTGCTGCTCCGCTACGCCGACGGCCCGGTGCTCAGCTACTCGCTCAACGCCCACGGCCCCTGGGAGGGCTACCGGGTGAGCATCAACGGCACCGAGGGCCGGATCGAGCTGTCGGTGGTCGAGCGCGCGGCGGTCGTCGCCGCGGACGACGTCATCGGCGGGTTCGGCGTCGCCGTCGACCCCAGCGCCACGCCCGAGGAGGTCCAGGCGGCGTCCGGGGCCCGGAGCGAGGGCACCGAGCTGGTGCTGCAGCGCCGCTGGGCGGCCGCCCAGCGGATCGAGGTCCCCGAGGGGCCCGGTGCGCACGGTGGTGGCGACGCCCTGCTGCTGGACGACCTGTTCCGCCCCGGCACCCGGTCGGACCCGCTGGGCCAGGCGGCCGGCTGGCTCGACGGCGTCCGCAGCGTGCTCGTCGGCGCGGCCGCCAACCAGTCCCTGACCACCGGCCAGGTCGTGCACCTGGCCGACTACGGCATCCCGCTGCGGCCCGAGGCCGCAGCCGCTCCCGCCGGGAGCACCCGATGACCCCCTCACCCGCTTCGGAGGCAAGCACCGTGGACAGCTCGATCGGCATCATCATGAACGGCGTCACCGGCCGGATGGGCTACCGCCAGCACCTGGTCCGGTCCATCCTCGCGATCCGGGACGCCGGTGGGCTGCAGCTCGCCGACGGCCGCCGGGTCGTGCCCGAGCCGATCCTGGTGGGCCGCAACGAGCGCAAGCTGGCCGAGCTCGCCGCCCAGCACGGCATCGAGCGGTGGACGACGGACCTGGACGAGGCGCTGCGGGACGACTCCGCACCGATCTACTTCGACGCCCAGGTGACCCAGGCGCGGGAGAAGTCGATCAAGGCGGCGATCGCCGCCGGCAAGCACATCTACACCGAGAAGCCGACCGCGGAGTCCCTCGAGGGCGCCCTGGAGCTGGCCCGGCTGGCCGCCGAGGCCGGGGTCAAGAACGGCGTCGTCCACGACAAGCTCTACCTGCCGGGCCTGGTCAAGCTGAAGCGGCTGATCGACGGCGGCTTCTTCGGCCAGATCCTGTCGGTGCGCGGCGAGTTCGGCTACTGGGTGTTCGAGGGCGACTGGCAGGAGGCCCAGCGGCCCAGCTGGAACTACCGCAAGGAGGACGGCGGCGGCATCGTCGTCGACATGTTCTGCCACTGGTCCTACGTGCTGGAGAACCTCTTCGGCCGGCCGGAGGCGGTCACCGCCAAGGCGGTCACCCACATCCCCACCCGGATCGACGAGCACGGGCAGCCCTACCCGGCCACCGCCGACGACGCCGCCTACGGCATCTTCGAGCTGCCCGGCGGCGTGATCGCGCAGATCAACTCCTCCTGGGCGGTGCGGGTCTACCGCGACGAGCTGGTCGAGTTCCAGGTCGACGGCACCGAGGGCAGCGCCGTCGCCGGGCTGCGCGAGTGCAAGATCCAGCACCGGGCCACCACCCCGAAGCCGGTCTGGAACCCCGACCTCCCGGTCACCGAGCGGTTCCGGGACCAGTGGCAGGTCGTGCCGGACAACGCCGACCTGGACAACGGCTTCCGGGCGCAGTGGGAGCAGTTCCTCCGCCACGTGCTGGAGGACGCCCCGCACGCCTACGACTTCCTCGCCGGTGCCCGCGGCGTGCAGGTGGCCGAACTGGGCCTGCAGTCCTCGGCCGAGGGGCGCCGCATCGAGATCCCCGAGGTGACGGTGTGAGCGGCCCGACCGTCCGGCTGCCCCGGGCCGGCGGCACGGTCGCCGAGCACCGGCTCGGCGAGCCCGGCGCCTTCACCCGCCCCGACGGCCCGCTGACCAGCCGCACCGCCTACGCCGCGGCGCACGTGGTGGCCGACCCGTTCGGCGACAACACCGCCGGCGCGCCGGTGGACGTCGACTGGGAGGCGACGCTCGCCTTCCGCCGGCACCTGTGGTCCTACGGCCTGGGCGTCGCCGACGCGATGGACACCGCCCAGCGCGGCATGGGCATGCCCTGGAGCACCACCGCCGAGCTGATCCGCCGCTCGGCCGCCGAGGCCCAGGCCTGCGGCGGGCTGCTGGCCTGCGGCGCGGGCACCGACCAGGCGCCGGCCGACCTGGCCAGCACCGACGAGGTGCTGGCCGCCTACCTCGAGCAGATCGAGGTGGTCGAGGGCGCCGGCGCGAACGTGATCATCATGGCCAGCCGGCAGCTGGCCCGGGTGGCCCGTAGCGCCGACGACTACGCCAAGGTCTACGCCCGGCTGCTCGAGCAGGTGTCCCGGCCGGTGGTCCTGCACTGGCTCGGCCCCATGTTCGACCCGGCGCTGGCCGGCTACTGGGGCTCGGCGCAGCTGACCGAGGCCACCGACACCGTGCTGCAGGTGATCGCCGACCACAGCGCCAAGGTCGACGGCATCAAGGTCTCCATGCTCGACGAGGCGCACGAGGTGGACATGCGTCGCCGGCTGCCCGACGGCGTCCGGCTCTACACCGGCGACGACTTCAACTACCCGACCCTGGTGCGCGGGGACGGCGAGTCGTACTCGCACGCCCTGCTGGGCATCTTCGACGCGATCGCCCCGGCCGCCTCCACCGCCCTGCAGGCGCTGGACCGCGGGGACCTGGCCACCTACGACCGGCTGCTCGAGCCGACCGTGGCGCTGTCCCGGCACCTGTTCGGCACGCCCACGTACTACTACAAGACCGGCATCGTCTTCCTGGCCTGGCTGGCCGGCCACCAGCAGGGCTTCCGGATGGTCGGCGGGCTGGAGAGCTCGCGCAGCCCGGTCCACCTGGCCGAGGTCTTCCGGCTGGCCGACGCCGCCGGGCTGCTGCCTGACCCGGAGCTCGCCGCCGGGCGGATGAGCACGTACCTGTCGACCGTGGGGGTGGCCCAGTGACCGCCGACCCGCGGCTGGCCAGGCTGTCGATCAACCACAAGACGGTCGAGGGCTGGTCGATGCCCGACTTCGTCGACGGGGTGGCCGCGGCGGGGCTCTCCGCGCTCGGCACCTGGCGCGAGCCGGTCGCCGAGTTCGGCCTGGAGCGGTCCGCGAAGCTGATCCGGGACGCCGGCCTGCGGGTCACCTCGCACTGCCGCGGCGGGTTCCTCACCGCGACCGACCCGGTCGCCCGGGCCACGGCGCTCGCGGACAACCGGCGGGCGATCGACGAGGCCGCCACCCTGGGCGCCGAATCGCTGGTCATGGTGGTCGGCGGCCTGCCCGCAGGCTCCCGCGACCTGGTCGGCGCCCGGGAGCGGGTGGCCCAGGCGCTGGCCGAGCTGGTCCCCTACGCCGGCGAGCGGGGCGTGCGGCTGTCCCTGGAGGCGCTGCACCCGATGTACTGCGCCGACCGGGCCGTGCTCTCCACCCTCGCCCAGGCCCTCGACCTGGCGGCGCCCTTCCCGTCGGCGCAGGTGGGCGTGGTCGTCGACACCTTCCACCTCTGGTGGGACCCGGAGGTCTGGGCGTCGATCGCCCGGGCCGGTGACCGGATCGCCTCCTTCCAGGTCTGCGACTTCCTCATGCCCATCCCGGCCGACGCGCTGATGGCCCGCGGCTACATGGGCGACGGGGTGATCGACTTCCCGCCGTTCGTGGCCGCGGTCGAGGCGGCGGGCTGGACCGGGGACGTCGAGGTGGAGATCTTCAACGCCGACGTCTGGGCCCAGCCCAAGGCCGAGGTCGTGGAGACGGTGAAGCAGCGCTACCTGGACGTCGTGCTGGCGGACGGGGTGCCCGCATGAGGGTGCTGGTGACCGGGGGCGCCGGCCGGCTCGGCCGCAGCGTCGTGGACGGGCTGGCCGACGCCGGCCACGAGGTGGTCTCGGTCGACGTCACCGCCGCGCCGCTGGAGAAGGCCGCCGCGACGTTCCCGGCCGACCTGACCGACCTCGGCCAGGCCTACGGGGTGATGGCCCGGTACCGGCCGGACGCCGTCGTCCACCTGGCGGCGATCGCCGTCCCGTTCAGCCGGCCCGAGTCGGTCATCCACGCCACCAACACCGCGCTGGCCTACAACGTGCTGCAGTCCGCCATCGATCTCGGTGTCGGCACCGTGGTCACGGCCAGCAGCCCCACCGTCATGGGCTACGGCAGCCCGGCCGGCTGGGCGCCGCGGTACCTGCCGCTGGACGAGGAGCACCCGGCGCGGCCGTGGAACGCCTACGGGCTCTCCAAGCTGGCCGCCGAGCAGACCATGCGGATGTTCGCCGCCCAGTACGGCGACCGGGTGCGGCTGGCGGCGTTCCGGCCGTGCTTCGTCATCGCGCCGGAGGAGTGGGCGGGGGCGCCGACCCAGCAGGGGCACACGGTGCGCGAGCGGATCGCCGACCCGCGGCACGGCGCGGTCTCGCTGTTCAACTACGTCGACGCCCGTGACTGCGCGGACTTCCTGGACACCCTGCTGGGCAAGGCCGGCGAGGTGCCCAACGGCGAGGTCTTCTTCGTCGGCGCCCAGGACGCGCTGGCCGAGGCGCCGCTGGCCGAGCTGCTCCCGGAGTTCTCCGGGGTCGCCCCGGAGCTCGCCGCCGGCCTGACCGGCACGAGCCCGGCGTTCAGCACCGCCAAGGCGGAGCGGCTGCTGGGCTGGACGGCGTCGCGCAGCTGGCGCACGGAGCTGCGATGAGCACGGTCACCGGGCTGTCCAGCCGGCTGTTCCGGCTGCCGCTGTCCCGGCCGTGGGGCGCCGACGTGCCCGCGCTGCACCTGCTGGTCACCGAGCTGGAGACCAGCGACGGCCGCACCGGCACCGGGTTCAGCTGGACGCCGTCGATCGGGGCCCGCGCGCTGCAGTCGCTGGTCGACCACGACGTCGCCCCGATGGTCGTCGGTGGGCCGGTGGAGCCCGGCGTCGTCTGGGACCGGCTCTGGTGGCACCTGCACGAGGCGGGCGGCGGCGGGCTGACCACGATGGCGATCGCCGCCGTCGACACCGCGCTGTGGGACCTCGCGGCCAAGGCCGCCGGGCAGAGCCTGGTCGACCACCTGGGCCGCCGGCGCGACTCGGTCGCCGTCTACGGCAGCGGGGTCAACTTCCACTACTCCCTCGAGGAGCTGGTCGCGCAGACCGAACGCTGGGTCGCCGACGGCTGCACCGCGGTGAAGATCAAAGTGGGCCGCCCCGACCTGGCCGAGGACGTCGAGCGGGTGGCCGCCGTACGCGCGGCGCTCGGGCCGCACCGCCGGCTGATGGTCGACGCCAACCAGCGCTGGGACCTGCCGACGGCGATGCGCGCGGTCCGGGCGATGGCCCGCTACGACCTGTACTGGGTGGAGGAGCCGCTGGTCGCCGACGACCTGACGGCGCTGGGCCGGCTGCACGACGCCGGGCTGGGCGTGCCGATCGCGGTGGGGGAGAACGTCTACACCGCGTTCCAGTACCGCGCGCTGCTGGCTTCCGGAGCGGCGGACGTGGTCCAGCCCAACGTGGTGCGGGTCGGCGGGATCACCCCGTTCCTCCGGATCGCCCAGCTCGCGGCGGCGGCGAGCGTGCCGGTGGCGCCGCACCTGCTGCCGGACGTGTCCGGGCAGCTGGCGATGTGCCTGCCGCTGACCACCATGGTCGAGGACGTCGAGGACGCCTCGTTCGCGGCGCTGGGCGCACTCGCCCAGCCCAGCGGGGTGACCATCGCCGACGGCGTGCTCCGGGCGCAGACGGCGCCCGGCCACGGGCTGGTCTTCGCCACCGACCGGATGGAGGCGCTGGACGGCTGAGCCGCCGGCGCGTGCACCACACCATTGATCGCGGAAAGCGCTTGCCGTACGGTGACGGCAGTCACAGGCGCGACAGCGCACGAGCGAGGGAGCTCCCCCATGGCATCGGTCACCTACGACAAGGCGACCCGGCTCTACCCCGGCAGCGACAAGCCGGCGGTCGACCAGCTCGAGCTGCAGATCGAGGACGGTGAGTTCCTGGTCCTCGTCGGCCCCTCCGGCTGCGGGAAGTCCACCTCGCTGCGGATGCTCGCCGGCCTGGAGGAGGTCGACGGCGGCGCGATCCGGATCGGGGACAAGGACGTCACCGACGTCGAGCCGAAGGACCGGGACATCGCGATGGTGTTCCAGAACTACGCGCTCTACCCGCACATGAGCGTCGCCGACAACATGGGCTTCGCGCTGAAGATCGCCGGGATGGGCAAGGAGGAGCGCCGCTCCCGGGTCGTCGATGCGGCCAAGCTGCTCGACCTGGAGCCGTACCTGGACCGCAAGCCGAAGGCGCTCTCCGGTGGGCAGCGCCAGCGCGTGGCGATGGGCCGGGCGATCGTGCGCAAGCCGCAGGTCTTCCTGATGGACGAGCCGCTGTCCAACCTGGACGCCAAGCTCCGGGTGCAGACCCGCACCCAGATCGCCTCGCTGCAGCGCCGGCTGGGCATCACCACCGTCTACGTCACCCACGACCAGGTCGAGGCGATGACCATGGGCGACCGGGTCGCGGTGCTCAAGGACGGCGTCCTCCAGCAGGTCGCCAGCCCCCGGGAGATGTACGACCGCCCGGCCAACGTCTTCGTCGCGGGCTTCATCGGCTCCCCGGCGATGAACCTGGCCGAGGTGCCGCTGGTCGACGGTGGCGCCCGGCTCGGGGACATCCGGGTCGAGCTCCCGCGGGAGACCCTGACAGCTGCCGGTGCGGACCAGTCCGTCACGCTCGGGTTCCGGCCCGAGGCGCTGGAGCTGGCCGAGCCCGGGCAGGGCTTCAAGGTCAAGGTCGACCTGGTCGAGGAGCTGGGCTCCGACGCCTTCGTCTACGCCACGATCGCCGACGAGCAGCTGGCCGAGCACCTGCACGGCGGCGACACCGCGCAGATCGTGGCCCGCGTCGACGCGCGGCGCCCACCGGCCAAGGGCGGCGACGTGTGGCTGAGCATCCGGCCCGGCGAGGAGCACGTCTTCTCCACCAGCACCGGCCGGCGACTGTCCCACTGATGGCGGGCCCCGTCCTCCCCACCCTGCGCGAGCTCGGGGCGGGACCGGGGACGGGGCCGACAGGGCCGGGCCCAGGGCGGGGGCGATGACCGACGCCCTTCCGGGGCGGGCGCCGCGGTGGCTGTTCCAGCTGCTGGGCGTGATGGTGCTGATCCAGGCGGCCATCGCGGTCGCCCGGCCGGTCTCCGCCTACCGGGCGATCGACCTGGGCGCCGGGGCCACTGAGATCGGCCTGCTCACCGCGGCATTCGCGCTGCTGCCGATGGTGGTGGCGTTGCCCCTGGGCCGGGCGGCCGACCGCTGGCGGCCGGAGCCCATCCTGGTCAGCGGCGTGGTGCTGCTGGTGGTCGGCTGCGTGCTGCTGGCCACCAGCGGCTCGTTGCCGGCCGTGGCGCTGGGCAACGTGGTCCTCGGCCTGGGCAACCTCGGCTGCATCGTCGGCGGGGAGAACGTCGTCGCCCGGCTGCCCGGTGACCGGCTGGACTCCGGCTTCGGGCTGTTCACCGCGGTCGTCTCGGCCGGGCAGCTGGTCGGGCCGGCGCTGGCTGGAGCGGTGCTGGCCACCGCGCCGGGGGAGCTGTCCACCGGCACCGCCCGCGCGCTGGTGCTCTCCGCCGCGCTGTGCGCGCTCGCGCTGCCGGCGTCCTGGTGGCTGGCCAGCGGTCGGCGGTTCCCGGCGGCCGCGGCCCGGCCGACCGGCCGGACGTCGGCCTTCGGGCTGCTCGGCCGACCGGCGGTGCGCTCCGGGATCTTCGCCAGCCTGGTGCTGGCTGCCGCGGTCGACCTGCTGACCGCCTACCTGCCGCTGCTCGGGGAGAACCGCGGCATCTCCCCGGCGGTGGTCGGGGTGCTGCTCAGCGTCCGCGCCGGCGCCACCGTGGCCTCACGGGTGCTGGTGCAGCGGCTGCTGGTCCGGGTCGGCCGGGCCCGGCTGGTGGTGCTGAGCACCGTCGGCTCGGGCATCGCCGTGGCGTTCCTCCCGGCCACCGGCAACGTCTGGGCGCTCGGGGCACTGCTGGCGCTGATCGGGTTCCTGCTCGGCGTGGGCCAGCCGCTGCTGATGACGCTGATCATCCGGGCCGTCCCCGACGACGCCCGCGGCACCGCGTTGGCGCTGCGGCTGGTGGGCAACCGGGTCGGGCTGGTCGGCACCCCGGCGGCGGCCGGTCTGCTGGCCGGGACGGCCGGCGTCTCTGCGGCGTTCTGGCTGCTCGGCGGCCTCCTGGCGGTCGCCGTGGTGGGCGCCCGGCACAGCGACTGAGCGACCGGCGGAGGGCGGTGCCCCCGCAGCGCATCCGGCACCGGTGGTGTTCCGAGACCAGTGATGCACAACGCAGTGGGGAATGGTCGCCGCTCGCGACGACCTTCCGCCTGGCATGGACCTGTTCTCCCCCGTCACGCTCGGCGACCTCGAGCTCGCCAACCGCGTCGTCATGGCGCCGCTGACCCGCATGCGCTCCGGTGCCGCCGGCGTCCCCGGTGACCTGGTGGTCGAGCACTACGCGCAGCGGGCCGGTGTCGGCCTGATCATCACCGAGGGCACCTACCCGAACGCCGAGTCGCGCGCCTACCCCGGCCAGCCGGGGATCGCCGACGACGAGCAGGAGGCCGGCTGGCGGCGCGTCGCCGAGGAGGTGCACGCCCGCGGCGGTCGCATCGTCATGCAGGTGATGCACGGTGGCCGGGTCTCCCACACCGACATCGCCGGCACCGACCGGATCGTCGCCCCGTCGGCCATCGCCATCCAGGGCGAGGCGCACACCCCCAAGGGCAAGGCGGCCTACCCGGTCCCGCACGCGCTGACCACGGAGGAGGCACGCGCCACGGTGGCCGACATCGTCGCCGCGTCGAAGCGCGCCGTCGCCGCCGGCCTGGACGGCGTGGAGGTCCACGGCGCCAACGGCTACCTGCTGCACGAGTTCCTGTCGCCCGCCTCCAATCAGCGGGACGACGTCTACGGCGGCTCCCCGGAGAACCGCGCCCGGTTCGTGGTCGAGGTCGTCACCGCGGTCGCCGAGGCCATCGGTGCGGGCAAGGTCGGTCTGCGGATCTCGCCCGCCCACAACATCCAGGACGTGCTGGAGACCGACCCGGACGACGTCCGGGCCACCTACGGCGCACTGCTCGACGCGCTCCGTCCGCTGGGCCTGGCCTACCTGTCGGTGCTGCACGCCGAGCCGGCCGGCGAGCTCGTCCAGGAGCTCCGCCGCCGCTTCGCCGGCCCGCTGATCGCCAACAGCGGCTTCGGGACCGTGACCACCCGCGCCGAGGCGGTGCAGCTGATCGAGGCCGCGCACGCCGACGCCGTGGCGGTCGGCCGCGCGGTCATCGCCAACCCCGACCTGGTCGCGCGCTGGGCCGGCGAGCACGCGGAGAACGAGCCGAACCCGGCCACGTTCTACGCCGCGGGTGCCGAGGGCTACACCGACTACCCGACCCTGCAGCTCAGCCAGAGCTGAGCTCTCCGCCGGCGCCGTGGGCGATGAGTCCCGGCGCCGGCGGACGTCTTCGTAGGTGAGGCGCCCGGACGGGCGTCCACCGAGCGTGGGCGAGGGAAGGCATCGAGATGACCGGGAGCGCGCATGACCTGCAGTCCTGGGCGGCGAGGACGTACGACGGGCTCGCCGACCTGCTGGCCGACGGGCCGGCCGGGGCCTGGGACGCCCCCTCGCTCTGCGCGGGCTGGCGGGTCCGGCACGTGGTGGCCCACGTGACCATGCCGGCGCGGCTGTCGGCCGAGCAGTTCGGTGCCGAGATGGCGGCGGCCGGCGGGGACTTCACCCGGCTCTCCGACACCGTGGCGGCCCGGGACGCGTCCCTGCCCGCCGCCGAGCTCCTGGCTGCGCTGCGCTCCTCGACGCTGCACGGCTGGCAACCCCCGGGCGGTGGTGCGGTCGGTGCACTCAGCCACGCCGTCATCCACTCCCTCGACGTGACCGTCGCGCTCGGCGAGCCGCCTGTGGCACCGGTCGAGGGCGTGCTCGCCGTCCTCGACCAGCTCACCGCGGCGGACGGTGCGTACTTCGGGATCGACCTGACCGGCCTCCGCGTGGAGGCCGCGGACACCGCCTGGAGCTGGGGGGACGGCGAGGTCGTCCGCGCGGACAGCGGCCACCTGGTCGCCCTGCTGAGCGGCCGCACCCTCCCCGACGGCCGACCCCTGCCCCGGACCTGACCCCCGCCAGGGTGGCGCCGTTGTGCGCTGATCGTCGCTTCCCGGGCGGCGGACCGACGACCAGCGCACAACGGCAGGCTGAGCGTCCGCGCGGTCACGGAACCGTTGCGGACCGTTCAGCCCCTTGACATGTGGTCGTCGTCACCCCGACGATCCCCCGCATGACTACGTTGTCATCGGGCCCACCCGACGAGCCGATGACTACGTTGTCATCGGACGTCGACGCAGGTCCGGGCGCTGGTCGGACGCTCGGCCGGCTGCCCACGATGGTCGACGTCGCCCGCGCCGCCGGCACCTCGCAGAAGACCGTCAGCCGGGTGGTCAACGCCGAGCCCGGCGTCCGTCCCGAGACGATCGAGCGGGTGCAGCGGGCGATCGCCGAGCTGGGCTTCCGCCGGCACGACGGCGCCAGTCACCTGCGCCGGGGCACCAGCACCGCGAGCATCGGCCTGGTCCTCGAGGACCTCGCCGGCCCGTTCTACGCCGCGCTCACCGCGGGCGTGGAGCGCCGGGCCCGCGAGCACGGGTACCTGCTGCTCACCGGCTCCGCCGACGGGGACGCCGAGCGCGCCGGCCGGCTGGTGCAGGCCTTCGCCGCCCGCCGGGTCGACGGCCTGCTCATCGCACCGAACCTGGTCGGCGACGAGGTGCTCACCGCCAACCTGCCGCCCGACGTCCCGGCGGTGCTGCTCGACCGGCCCAGCGCCGACCACAGCACCGACGAGGTGCTGTCGGACAACGCCGGCGGCATCGCCTCGGCCGTGCACCACCTGGCCGAGCGCGGGCACCGGTCGATCGCCTACCTGGGCGACGACGAGCGGTTCTGGACCTCCCGCCAGCGCCGCGACGGCTTCCTCGCCGCCTGCGCCGAGCGCGGCCTCCGCACCGAGGGCCTGGTGTCCCTCGGCGCGCTGACCCCCGAGCGCATCGCCGCCGCGGTGTCCGGCTGGGCCGCGGCCGGGGTCACCGCCGTGGTGACCGGCAACAACCGGGCCAGCGTCGCCCTGCTGCACCACCTGCACGCGCGCACCGGCCCGCGCCCCGCGCACGTCGGCTTCGACGAGCTCGACCTCGCCGACCTCCTCGACCCACCGCTCACCACGGTCGCCCAGGACGCCGCCGGCATCGGCTCGGCCGCGGTCGACCTGCTGTTCGAGCGGCTCGCCACGCCGACCCTGCCGCCCCGCTCGGTCGTCGTCCCCACCCGTCTCGTCGTCCGGCGGTCCAGTCCGCCGCCGGACGGCGCGTCCGCACCACCCGTCAGGAACGACCGATGACCGCCCGTCCCGACCTCCAGGAGCAGCCCATGTCCCGCACCCGCCTCTCCGTCCGCGCCGCCGTCCCGGTCGCGCTCACCACCGCCCTGCTGCTGGCCGGCTGCGGTGGGGGCGACGACGAGTCGGCGGCCGCCGAGCCGGCCGCCGAGGGCTCCACCGACTCCGCGGTGCCCGACACCAGCGACATCGTCGGCGGCGTCAGCGAGGACGCCGCACTGGCCGAGGGTCTGCCGGCGGACCTGGCCTCGCTGTCCATCGGGTCGAACGTGCAGTCGCCGCCGAACAACTTCTACGCCGAGGACGGGTCGACCCCGGTCGGCTTCGAGGTCGACATCATCACCGCGATCGGCAACAAGCTGGGCCTGGACGTCGAGTACTCCGACATGGCCTTCGACTCGCTGATCACCGGCCTGCAGACCGGCCGGGTCGACGCCACGATCGCCGGGATGAACGACACCGCGGAGCGGCAGGAGTCGATCGACTTCGTCGACTACTTCGAGTCGGGCATCACGATCATGGTGCAGAAGGGCAACCCCGCCGGGATCGAGGCCAGCTCCGACCTGTGCGGCCAGGCGATCGCCGTCGTCCAGGGGACGACGCAGGAGGACTTCGCCGCCGAGCAGTCCGCCGAGTGCGAGGCGAACGGCGAGGAGCCGCTGGCGGTCACCGCGACCCCGAGCGACTCGCAGAACCAGACGCAGCTGCGCACCGGCCGGGTCGACGCGATCCTCAACGACCTGCCCACCGCGGTCTACATCTCCCAGACCGCCGGCGACGGTGAGTACTTCGAGACCGTCGACCAGGACCCGATCAACGGCGGCCCGTACGGCATCGGGCTCAGCAAGGACGACGCCGCGCTGCGCGACGCCATCCAGCAGGCGCTGCAGTCGCTGATCGACGACGGCACCTACGACGAGATCCTCGAGGCGTGGGACGTCACCTCCGGCGCGGTCGACCAGGCGACCGTCAACGGTGGCTGACCGCGCCGGCGCGGCGCTGACCAGGCCGGTCGACGCACCGGGGGACGGCGAGCTGCTGCCCCAGGTGCGGATCCGGCACTGGGGGCGCGTGGTCGCCGGGCTGGCCGTCCTCGCCGTGCTGGGGTTGCTGTTCCAGGCGATCTCGCGGGGCGACATCGACTACGCCAGCATCCCGGCGCTGCTGACCCAGGACGTGATCCTGGAGGGGCTGGTCGACACCATCGTGCTGGCGGTGATCGCCCAGGCCGGGGCGATCGTCATCGGCACGGTGGTGGCGCTGATGCGCACCTCGGCCAACCCGGTGCTGCGCTGGGTCTCCTGGGCCTACATCTGGGTGTTCCGCGGTCTGCCGGTGCTGCTGCAGATCCTGCTCTGGTACAACATCGCGCTGGTCTTCCCGACGTTCTCCATCCCGATCCCGTTCACCGACGCCTACCTGCTCGACCAGCCGGCGAACGTGATCATGACCGGCTTCCTGGCCGCGCTGCTCGGGCTGGGGCTCAACGAGAGCGCCTACATGGCCGAGATCGTCCGGGCCGGGCTGACCAGCGTCGACCGGGGGCAGACCGAGGCGGCCAAGTCGGTCGGGATGTCGCCGGCGAAGGTGCTGAGCCGGGTCGTGCTGCCGCAGGCGATGCGGGTGATCATCCCGCCGACCGGCAACGACTTCATCAACATGCTCAAGGGGACGTCGATCGCCTCGGTCATCGGCTTCACCGAGCTCATCCACGCCGCCAACGCGCTCTCCAGCCGCAGCCTCGCGGTCATGGAGACGCTGCTGGCCGTGGCCGTCTGGTACATGGTGGTGGTGAGCGTGGCCAACGTCGGGCAGTACTACCTGGAACGGCACTACAACGCCTCGATCCGGCCCACGGGCACCCGCGGGTCGGTGTGGGCCAAGGTCGGCGGCTCGCTGCGCACCCCGCCGTTCATGCGGGGCTCCCGGTGAGCGCCGCGATGGGCGAGGGTGCCGCCCAGGGCGAGGTGCTCGTCCGGGCCCGCGGGCTGCGCAAGCACTACGGGTCGCTCGAGGTGCTCCGCGGCGTCGACCTGACGGTGCGGCGCGGGCAGGTCGTCGTCCTGCTCGGGGCCTCGGGTGCGGGCAAGAGCACGCTGCTGCGCTGCGTGAACCACCTCGAGGCCGCCGACGGCGGCGAGATCTGGGTGGACGGCGTGCCGATCGGCTTCCGGCACGACGGCGACCGGCTGCACGAGCTGCGCGAGAAGGACGTCGCCCGGCAGCGTGCGGAGATCGGCATGGTGTTCCAGCGGTTCAACCTGTTCCCGCACCGCACCGTGCTGGCCAACGTGACCGAGGGGCCGGTGCAGGTGCGCGGGGTCTCGCGGCGGGAGGCGGAGGCCTACGCCCGGGAGCTGCTGGAGCGGGTGGGGCTCGGCGACAAGGTCGACACCTACCCCGACCGGCTCTCCGGTGGGCAGCAGCAGCGGGTGGCGATCGCCCGGGCGCTGGCGATGCGGCCCAAGCTGCTGCTGTTCGACGAGCCGACGAGCGCGCTGGACCCCGAGCTGGTCGGGGAGGTGCTGGCGGTGATGACCGAGCTGGCGCGGGAGGGGATGACGATGATCGTCGTGACCCACGAGATCTCCTTCGCCCGCGAGGTCGCCGACCACGTCGTCTTCATGGCCGGCGGGGTGGTGGTCGAGGAGGGGCCGCCGGAGCAGGTGATCGGCGCGCCGCAGCACGAGCGCACCCGTGCGTTCCTGGCCCGGGTGACCGCGTGAACCCTGCCTACCTGTCCGCCTTCGCCGAGGAGGAGGGCTACCTGGACTTCGCCCGGGTCGGCCCGCCCTCCCGGCCGGTGGTCGAGGCCGGCACCGCGGCGCTGGCCGCGGTGTCGGCCGCGGGGCTGGGCACCGTCGACGAGCTGATGGGCGCCGAGGGCCGGGCGCTGGCCGCGGCGTCCCGGCTGCTCGGCTTCCCGCCGGGCAACGTCGCCTACTCACCGAGCACCTCGGCCGGCCTGTTCCAGGCGGCGTTCGCGGTGCGCGGGCCGGTGCTGGTCAGCCCGGCGGAGTTCCCGGCCAACCTCTACCCCTGGTGGCGGGCGGAGTCGGCCGGGCGGCTGGACGTCGTCCCGCTGCCGGCCGGGCCGGTGACGCCGGACGCCGTCCGCGCTGCCCCGGACGCCGCGGCGCTGGTGGTCAGCGCGGTCGACTTCGCCACCGGCTTCCGGGCCGACCTGCCCGGCCTGCGCGAGGTGCTGGGGGAGCGGCTGCTGGTCGTCGACGCGATCCAGGGTCTCGGCGCGGTCGACGTCGACTGGACGGTGGCCGACGTGCTGGTCGCCGGTGGGCAGAAGTGGCTGCGCAGCGGCTGGAGCACCGGGGTGGTCGCGGTGTCCGACCGGGCGCTGGAGCGGCTGGACCCGCTGCTGGCCGGCTGGACTGCGGTGCAGGACGCCACCGACTACGACGGCGTGGAGCACCCGCTGGCGGCCGGCGCGGCCCGGTTCGGCACCACCAACACCAGCCCGGTGGCGCAGGCGTGCCTGGCTGCGGGGCTGGAGCTGCTGGAGTCCGCCGGGGTGGGCGCCGTCGCCGGCCGGATCGCTGCACGGGTCGACGAGCTGCTGGAGCTGCTGGACCGGCGCGGCGTGGTGGTGACGTCGTCCCGGGAGCCGGCGGAGCGGGCCGGGATCGTGGCGTTCCGGGTGCCGGGCGTGGACGGCGCGGAGCTGCACGCTGCGCTGGGCCGGGCCGGGGTCACCTGCACCCGGCACGGCGAGCGGGTGCGGCTGAGCGTGCACGCGACGACGACGCCGGCCGCGCTGGACCGGGTGGACGACGCCCTGCTCTCACTGGGTGCGGCGGCCGCCCAGGCCTGACGGCGGGTCCGGGCGGCTGCGGCACCCGGGCCTGCCAGGTCTCGATCCGGTGACGGTCGACGCCGGCGTCGTGCGGGAGCCGATCCGGTGGGCACTCACCGTGTTGCGGGCCGCCCACACGGGGAATGACGACCGCCACCAGCCGAGACACGACGTCCTGGGCCCGTCGCGGCCCGGTGAGGAGATCGTCATGCGCACCTCCACCCCGTTCCGCTCGTCCGCCGCCCGTCCGGGTCGGCGCAGCCGGCTCGTCTCGGTGCCGGTCACCGGTGCGGCCGCGCTCGCCCTGGTCCTCACCGGGTGCGGCGCGGAGGGGGAGGACGGCGTCACCGCGGTCGAGATCTACAACGAGGAGGCCGAGGCCCTCGGGGAGAACGCGGGGGTCACCCAGGACGAGGCCGACTTCCTCGAGGAGGAGGAGCCGGCGGAGGCCGGTGCCGTGGGCGCCGTCGCGCCGGGTGCCTTCGTCGCCGGTGACGTGGGGATCCCGCAGTTGTTGACCGAGGCCGACCCCCAGACCGCGCTGGCCGGGCTGCCCGACGAGCCCGCGGTGGCCACGCAGGTCCCGGTGTTCGCCGTCCCCAACGACGAGGGCTTCTGGATCGGCACCGAGGAGGTCCGCATCTGGGTGCAGCTGACCGCGCCGGGTGAGTCCCCGGTGGACGTCAGCCCGGGCGACCGGGTGTCCTTCACCGGCGAGGTCGTGCCGAACCCCGAGGGCTTCGTGGAGGGGCTGGCGCTGCCCGCCGACCAGGCCGCCGCGCTCACCGCCCTCGGCCACCACGTGGAGGTCCCGGCCGGCGAGATCACTGTCGCCTGATCCCAGGGCAGTGGTGTCCGCCGGTCAGGCGGCGTGCTGGGCGGGGAGCTGGTCGGTCAGGGCCTCGGCCAGGTGCCGGCCGCGGGGCGGCAGCGGCGGCGCGGCACGGATCAGCTGGACCGGCTCGGGCTCCGGCTCGGCCTCCGCGGGCGCGATGTCGACGACCGGCTCGACGACCGGCTCGGCCACCGGGGCCGCCACCGGGGTTGCCGCCTCGGGCAGGGACATCCGGACCGATGCCGGGTCCTCCGCGATGGTGGCGACGGCGGCCAGGCCGTCGGCGTGGATGCGCGCGATGGACGCCAGGACGGCGGTGGCCATCTCCTCGATGGCCTGCACGTCCGTGGCGGTGTGCTCGGCAGCCGCGTGGATGCTCATGTCCACCTCATCGGCAGCCCCGGGCCGCGCCGGAACCGGTTCGTCACGGCGTTCTGGTGATCTCCGGCCGACGGCTCAGTCCTCCAGCAGCCCGGCCTCGTGGGCGAGGATCGCCGCCTGGGTGCGGTTGGCCAGGTCCAGCTTGGTGAGCAGCCGGGACACGTAGGTCTTGACCGTGGCCTCGCTGACGAACAGCCGCCCGGCCACCTCGGCGTTCGAGTCGCCGCGGCCCAGCAGTGCCAGCACCTCCCGCTCCCGGTCCGTCAGCGTCTCGACCCGGCGCAGCGCCTCGGCCCGCCGGGGCGCGGACCGGCGGCGCACGTAGGAGTCGATCAGCGTCGTGGTGACCGCCGGGGACAGCGTCGCCGTCCCGTCGGCGACCGCCCGCACCGCGGCGGCGATCTGCCGGGGTGGGGTGTCCTTGAGCAGGAAGCCGGCCGCGCCGGCGGCGAGCGCGGCGTGGACGTACTCGTCCTGGTGGAAGGTGGTGAGCACGGCGACCTGCGGCGGCTGGGGCAGGGCCAGGATCTGCTCGGTCGCCGCGAGCCCGTCCAGCACCGGCATCCGGACGTCGATCAGCACGACGTCGGGCCGCAGCTCCCGCGCCGCCCGCACACCGGCGGCGCCGTCCCCCGCCTCACCGACGACCTCGAAGCCGCCGGAGGACTCCAGCACCGTGCGCAGGCCGAAGCGCACCAGTTCCTCGTCGTCCACGAGCAGCACCCGGACCGGGTCACCGGTCATGCCGGCAGCACCGCCTCGACCACGAAACCGCCGTCCAACCGGGGCTCGGCCGTGAGCCGGCCGCCGAGGGTGCGCACCCGCTCACCCAAGCCCACCAGGCCGTACCCGTCACCGGGCACCGGCTGTGGCGGGCGGGTCGGTGCGCCGTTGACCACCCGCAGGTGCAGCTCCTCGGGGCGGTGCTCCACGCTCACCTGCACCCGGGCGCCGGGGGCGTGCTTGCCGGCGTTGGTCAGCGCCTCCTGGGCGATCCGGTAGGTGGCCCGGCCCACCACGGGGTCGACGGGGACGTCGGCGACGCCGGTCAGGGCGACGTCCATGCCCGCCTCGCGCGCCTGGTCGACCAGCCGGGGCAGGTCCTCCAGGCCCGGCTGCGGGCCCAGGGGTGCGTCCTCGTCGACGTCCCCGGCGCGGAGCACGCCGACCATCTGACGCAGCTCGACCAGCGCGCGCCGCCCTGCGGTCTGCACCTGCCCGGCGAGCTGCTCGACCCGGTCGGCGTCGCGGGCGGCCAGCTCGATCGCGCCGGCCTGCAGCACCATCAGGCTCACCCGGTGCCCGACGGCGTCGTGCATCTCCCGGGCGATCCGGGTCCGCTCGAAGAGGACGGCGTCGCGGGCGAGCAGCTCCCGCTCGGCCTCGGCCCGCTCGGCGCGCTCGCGCAGGACCCCCAGCAACTGCTCGCGGGTGCGCTGCCAGATCCCCAGGGCGGCGGGGAGGGCGACGATCGCCCCGGTGGCGGCGGCGACGATCGTCCAACCCCCGACCGTGACCGGGTCGGCGGTGACGGCGATCGCCACGGCCCCACCCGTCCCCACCCCGCCCCGGACCCACCACGAGTTGCTGTAGCGGCCGACGGCGTAGCTGGCCAGCAGCCAGGGCCCGGTGGGGGAGAAGCCGAGCACGGCCGACACGGCGCACACCGCGAAGGGGACCGCGGGTTGGGTGCGGCGGAAGAGGAACAACCCGAGGGCCATCAGCGAGGTGGCCACGGCGACGGCGCCCAGGTCCAGCGACGGGGCCGCGAGGGTGCCGAAACCGCTGACGATCATCACCACGGCCAGCCCGGCGAGGCCGGCCTCCAGCGCGATGCCGCGGGTGGTGAGTCCCGGCCAGATGCGCTCGCGGACCCCCATGGGTCGGAGCGTAGGTCGTGTCCGGCGAGCTGCGGGTCACCCGCGGGGCGACTGCCGACGTCCTCTTCCGGATGACCGGGTCGCACCGTCCGGTGCGCGAGGTGGCGGCCTCCGGCCGACGCGCTGACCAGGGGGTCCACCGCAGATTGGGGACACCACACCGAACCCCGGAGGCACCCATGATCTCGGTCAGCGGACTGACCAAGCGCTACGGCGCACGCACCGTCGTCGACGACGTCAGCTTCACCCTCGAGCCCGGCACGGTGACCGGCTTCCTCGGCCCGAACGGCGCCGGCAAGACCACCACGATGCGGATGATGACCGGGCTGATCCCGGCGACCGCGGGCACGGCGACGATCGACGGCCGGCCCTACGCCGACCTGCCCAACCCGGGCGCCGTCGTCGGCACCCTGCTCGACGCCTCGGCCGTGCACCCCGGGCGTACCGGCCGGGCGCACCTGGGGCTGCACGCCCTCGCCGTCGGCGTCGACTCCCGCCGGGTCGACGAGGTGCTGGAGCTCGTCGGCCTCGCCGACGCCGCCCGCCGGCCGGTGGGCGGTTACTCGTTGGGGATGCGGCAGCGGCTCGGCATCGCCGGCGCGCTGCTCACCGTCCCACCGGTGCTGGTGTTCGACGAGCCGGCCAACGGCCTGGACCCGGAGGGCATCCGCTGGTTGCGGGCACTGCTGCGCAGCTACGCGGCGAACGGCGGCACGGTGCTGCTCTCCTCGCACCTGCTCGGCGAGGTCGAGCACACCGTCGACCGGCTGCTGGTGATCGGTGGCGGGCGGATCGTCGCCGACGGGCCGGTCGGCTCGTTGCTGGGCGCCAGCGGCACCGCGGTCCGGTCGGTCGACCCCCGCGGGCTGGCCGACGCGCTGCGGGCCCGGGAGTTCCACGTGGAACGCCAGGCCGATGGCGTGCTGGTCGTGGACGGTGCCGAGCCAGCCACCATCGGCGCCGTCGCCGCCGAGGCCGGGGTCGCGCTGATCGACCTGCATCCCGTGCAGCGCGGCCTCGAGGACCTGTTCTTCCAGCTCACGGAGAACTCCGGAGCTGCCCCCACCCCCGCTGAGCACTGAGGAGCCCCGACATGACCACGACCCTCGACACTGCTGCTCCGGTACGGCCCGCCGTCCGTCCGACCCGCGCCTCGCTGCCGACGCTCGTCGGCCTCGAGGTACGCAAGACCCTGACCACCCGCTCCGGCCGGATGCTCGCCCTCGCCGGGGTGCTGGCCGGACCGGTCGGGATGGGTCTGCTGGAGGCCAGCGACGACGCCTTCCCCTCCGTGGCCGGCCCGTTCGCCGTGGTGGGCATCATGACGGGGCTGTTGCTGCTCGCCATGGGGGTGCTGAGCACCGCCGGCGAGTGGACGCACCGGACCGCACAGACCACCTACCTGCTGGCGCCGCAGCGCGGCCGGGTGCTCGCGGCGAAGGCCGTCGCGACGGCGCTGCTCGGCGCGGCCCTGACCGCCCTCTCGATGGGGGCGTCGTGGCTGATCCTGGCCGTGCTGGCCGACCCGAGCGTGTCCTGGGACGGCGCCGCCCAGGCCGCGCTGACCGCGGTGGGCGCCGGGGCGGCGTTCGCGCTGATCGGGGTGGGGGTCGGCGCCGCGACCGCGAACACCCCGGCCGCGCTGACCGGCCTCTACCTGACCGTGCTCGGGCTGGTGCAGATCATCCGGGCCTGGGACACGCGGGTCGCCGACGCCGTCGACCCGCAGCAAGCGGTGCTCCGGTTCGCCCGCGGCGACGCCGAGGTGGCCTCGCTGCTGACGCTGGGCGGCTGGGTGGTCGCCTCGCTGCTCGCGGGCTGGGTGCTGAGCAGGCGGCGCCCGGTGCAGTGACGGCAGTCCACCGGCGACGGCCGGGAACCGGTTCGCCGGCTCCCGGCCGTCGGCGTCGGGGTCAGCATTGCTGCCGGACCGCCGCCAGGAAGGCTGCCGGGTCGTCGGCGAAGAGGCCGATCCGGTGCACCGTCGTCGTGCCTTCCGGGAGCCGCACGCTGACCGGCTGGTCGAGTTCGACGTCGACGTTGGTCCGGTCCTGCATCCAGAGGTGCAGGGTGACCGCGCCGGCGGCGTCGCGGGTGAGCCGCGGGGCCTTCTCCGCCCGGGTGTCGAGCCGCCGGGTCACCGCGGTGATCGCGGACCACGGCAGGGCGACGTCCACGTCGGTGGAGTACCGGGCGTGGATGCCGTCGGGGCCGACCGAGTGCGGCCGGGTCACCAGGGCTGCGAGGAAGCCGAGCATCCAGGTCACGCCCCAGATGCCGAGGACCAGCAGCGGCACGCGCACGACCGGCCAGCGGTGGACGACCAGGTCGACGACGACCAGTTCGAGGACCGACAGCACGATGAAGGTGACGATCAGCGGCAGCACCGCGCGGTGGTAGGTGAACGCGACCGCGCCGGCCGGCACCCGCGGACGGCGGAACAGGAACCGGTGGAGGCTCTGCCATACGCCGATCTCCATCGCGATCGCGCGGCGGGCCAGGTGGGCGACGAGCTGCCGCCCGGTCCGACGGGGGACGACGACGGCGGTCACATCGGGCTCCCGTCGTCCATGAGCTCGTGCAGTCGCGCGGTCACGGCGTCCAGGTCGGCGGTGAACCGCTGGAGCTGAGCGGTGTCGAAGTCGGAGACCAGGTGCGCGGCGATCTGCCCCCGGCTCGCGACCATGTCCGCCATCGCCCGGGTGCCCTGTTCGGTCAGCGTCACCAGGGTGGCCCGCCGGTCGGTGGGGTGCGGTTCGCGGCGGGCGAACCCACCCTTCTCCACGGCGTCGACCAGCCCGGTCACGTTCCGCGGGCTGACCTGCAGGGCCGCGGCCAGGGCCTGTTGCGTGGACGGCCCGCGGTGGTGCACCTCCCAGAGCAGGTGCGTCCGAGCTGCGGTCAGGCCGGCCGGCCCCAGTTCTCGGGACATGTCCTGCTGGATGAGCAGGGCGATCTCCAGCAGGCGGTCGAAGACGTGCACGCCGTCGGGCATACCGTGACGCTACTTCACCGTGAAGCAACTTCACAGTTCCTTGGTCAGGCGGTGGTGAGCGCGCCGGCGTGAGGGAGTGGCCCGCGGTCGACCGGGCGGGTGAAGCCCTTCGCGATCAGCCGGACGGCGAGGCTCATCTCCCAGGCGGTGACCGGGATGGCGGCGACGAAGCGCCAGGGGCTCGTGTCCTCGTACAGTCCGAACAGCACCGCGGTCGACGAGACGAACACGAGTGGACCACCGATCAGCCCGAGGACGGCGATCCAGCGGGGGACCAGTCGGGAGCGGTGCATCAGCCAGGCGAGCAGCAGGCTGTTGACGCCGATGACGAGGCCCGGGCCGAGCAGGAACGTCCAGTCGTGCACTGCGATCAGCGCCCGGGCGACCTCGGTGCTGCTTCCGGCGCCGCGGAGGGTGACCAGCGACAGGGTCGCCGCGATGCCGGTGGTGATGACGGCGGCCTC
Source organism: Modestobacter sp. VKM Ac-2979 (assembly GCF_026967995.1). NCBI lineage: Bacteria > Bacillati > Actinomycetota > Actinomycetes > Geodermatophilales > Geodermatophilaceae > Modestobacter > Modestobacter sp. VKM Ac-2979. The sequence goes on along the minus strand of NZ_JAPVBO010000002.1, from coordinate 29,344 downwards.
GAGCAGCCGGCCACAGACGTAGCCGAGCGCCACGCTCTCGCTCTCCCGCTTGACCACCGGGTAGAGCGCCACGGCGGTGCCGATGCACGAGGCGGCGAGGACCACCTCGAGGAAGCCGCCGAGCAGCACCCGGCCGTCGGAGCCGGCACCCAGCACGTAGGCCGGGTCGCCGAGTGCTGGTTGGTACAGCGCCAGTCCGGCGATCGCGGCCACGGCCGCCACGACGAAGAACCACCCAGCCGCGGTGGCATTGCCTCGGTACCTGCTCATCGTCTGGCCTCCTGTCGGTTGGTGTACGGCGTACACCTACGACGGAGAAAGCTAGGTGTACGACGTACACCTGTCAACGAGGTAGGTTCCGCTCATGGCTCCTCCGGGGCGGCGAGCGCCGCTGAGCACCGATCGCGTGCTGCGCGCCGCAGTGGAGCTGGCGGACGCGGTGGGCATCGACGCGGTGAGCATGCGGCGGCTGGCCCAGGAGCTCGGCGTCGTCCCGATGGCGCTGTACAAGCACGTGGCGAACAAGGACCAGCTGCTCGACGGGATGGTCGACGTCGTCCTCGGCGAGATCGAGCCGGCGGACCCGGCGCTGGACTGGCAGGCAGCCGTCCGCGCTCGGGTGCTGTCGGCGCGGCGCGCGGTGCTGCGGCACCCGTGGGCCCGGCAGGCGATCGAGTCGCGCACGCACCGGACGCCGACGGTGCTCGGCTACATGGACTCGCTGGCCGGCGCGTTCCGCCGCGGCGGGTACTCCGCCGACCTGACCCACCACGTGATGCACGCGCTGGGCAACCGGATCTGGGGGTTCAGCCCCGAGCTGTTCGACGAGCCGCCCGCCGCCGATGCCGCGCCGCCGTCGGCGGAGGAGCAGCAGGCGCTGGCCGCGCAGTTCGCGGCGGACTACCCGCACATCCTGGAGATCGCCGTGGCGGCGACCGGCGGCGACCTGTCCGGCGTGGGCGCCGGCTGTGACGAGCAGTTCGAGTTCGAGTTCGCCCTCGACCTGCTGCTGGACGGCTTCGACCGGCTCCGTGCGCAGGGCTGGACCTCCGCGCGCACGTCGGCGTCAGGCCGGGCGTGACCGCTCGTCGTCCGGGGCCGGGCGGTGCCAGCCCTGCTCGACGGAGCCGCGGCAGCGGTCGGGGTCGTCGCCACAGGCGGTGAACAGCGCGCCGAGCAGGAGCGGGCCGTGGTCGAGGGTCTCCCGCGGGAGCGGTCCGGTGGCGACCAGGGAGACCAGTCCGTGGCCGATGGCCCAGCTCTGGATCGCCAGGTCCAGCGGGACGACGTCCGTGCGGAACCGTCCGACGTCCCGGCCCCGGCGCGCGGCCTGGACCAGGTGCTCCAGGGTGGCGTCGGCGGCCGGCAGGTCCTCCAGGTCGACGCTGGCGTCGAACATCACCCGGTAGAGGTCGGGGTGGGTGAGGGCGTTGTCCAGGTAGGCCGCGGCCAGGGCGGTGAGGTCGCGCACCGGGTCGTCGGACACCGGCACGGTCGTGAGTCGGGCGCCCAGCCGGGTGAAGCCCTCCTGGCGCAGCCCCTGCCACAGGCCGTCCATCCCGCCGAAGTGCGTGTAGACGGCCATCGTCGAGACGCCGGTGCCGGCGATCAGGGAGCGCAGCGTGATCGGCTCGCGCGCCCGGAGCATCGCGGCGGCCCGCTCGATCAGCTGGGTGCGGACCGCCGGGTCCTTCGGGCGGGCCATGGCCGGAACACTACATGGCATAGCGATGCTATGTTCAGCGCAGCCCGGAGCGCCCGGGCGTCCGTGAACGAGGAGTCAGCATGTCCATCACCCTGGTGAACCCCGCAGGGTTGCCCACGACCGACATGTACCACCAGGTCTCGGTGGCGACCGGCTCGCGGCTGGTCTTCGTCGCCGGCCAGGTCGCCGTCGACGCGGCGGGGGAGAAGGTGGGCGTCGGCGACTTCGCCGCCCAGGTCGAGCAGGCCTACCTCAACGCGGGCACTGCGCTGGCCGAGGTCGGCGCCACCTTCGCCGACGTCACCAAGCTGACCTTCTATGTCGTCGACTGGACGCTGGACAAGATGCCCGCCTTCCTCGACGGGGTGGCCCGGGCGGCGGCGCAGCTGGGCGCCACCTCCGCCGCGCCCGGGTCGATGATCGGGGTGTCGGTGCTGTTCGACCCCGACTTCCTGGTCGAGCTCGAGGTCACCGCCGTCCTCGACTGACCCGGGCCGGCGAGGTCGCCGGCCCGGGCCGCGGGACCGCTACCGGCGGCGGGCCGCCGGGGTCAGCGCGGGTGTCATCCACATGTTGTCCGCGACGTTGATCGTGTGCCCGGGCGGGACGATCTCGTCGATCCGGTCGAGGACGTCGCTGGACAGCTCGACGCCGTCGGCGGCCAGGTAGGACTCCAGGTGGTCCATCGTGCGCGGCCCGACGATCGCCGAGGTCACCGCCGGGTGCCGGACGACGAACCCGATGGCCAGCTGCACCAGGGTCAGCCCGGCCTCGTCGGCGAGCGCGCCCAGGGCGTCGGCGGCGTCGAGCTTGGCGGCGTTGGCCGGGTTCGCCGCGTCGAAGACGCCGGGGAACCGCTGGGCGCGACCGACCGAGCCCGGCCCGCTGACCTCCTGGCCCTTCCGGTACTTGCCCGACAGCCAGCCGCCGGCCAGCGGGCTGTAGCTGAGCACGCCCATCCCGTACCGCTGGGCCGTGGGCAGGACGTCGACCTCGACGGCGCGGGTGAGCACCGAGTACGGCGGCTGCTCGGTGCGGAACCGCTCGCGGCCGCGTCGCTCGGCGGTCCACTGGGCCTCGACGATCTCCGACGCCGGCACCGTCGAGGCACCGAAGGCGCGGATCTTGCCGGCGTGCACCAGGTCGGACAGCGCGCCCAGCGCCTCGTCGACGTCGGTGTCCGGGTCGAGGCGGTGCAGCTGGTAGAGGTCGATCCAGTCGGTGCCCAGGCGGCGCAGCGAGTTCTCCACGGCCTCGGTGATCCAGCGCCGGGACATGCCGCGCTGGTTGGGGTCCTGCCCGAACGGCAGGCCGACCTTGGTGGCCAGGACGACGTCGTCGCGCCGGCCGCCGGCCAGCGCCTTGCCGACGACGGCCTCGGACTCCCCGCCGGAGTAGACGTCGGCGGTGTCGATGAAGGTGATGCCGGCGTCGAGGGCGCGGTGGACGATCCGCACGCCCTCGTCGTGGTCGGGGTTGCCGACGGCGCCGAACATCATCGCGCCGAGGCAGAGCTGGCTGACGGACATGCCGGTCCGGCCCAGGGGTCGCTGTTCCACGGTGTGCTCCTCGCGGTGGGTACGATCCGTCCGATGTGGACAGGCTGTCCACCTACCGTACCGGATAGCCTCTCCACTTAGGAAGTCATGCCTGCCAGACGTGCCGACGCCGAGCGCAACCGCGAGCGGATCCTCGCCGCCGCGCGAACCGGGTTCGCCGAGCCGGGCGCCCCGCTGTCGATGGCCGAGGTCGCTCGCCGCGCCGGCGTCGGGATGGCCACGCTGTACCGCAACTTCCCCGGACGGCGGGACCTCCTGGAGGCGCTCTACACCGACCAGGTGGACGCCGTCTGCGCGGCCGCTGCCTCGGTCGACGGGTCGCCCAGCGACCGGTTCCTCTCCTGGGTCGACCACTTCGTGGGCTTCTTCGCCAGCAAGCACGAGATCGCCGCCGAGCTGCTCGCCCAGGCCGAGGGCCCCGGTCCGGTGCTGGACCGGAGCCGGGAGCGGGTGATGGCCGCCGGCCGGCCGTTGCTCGCCGCGGCGCAGGAGGCCGGCGAGATCCGGGGCGACCTGACGCTGGAGCAGGTGCTCGACATGGTGATCGCGGTCAGCGCGATCCACGGCGACCCCGACTACTCGCGGCCGATCCTGGTCGCCGCGCTCGACGGCCTGCGGGTCACTGGCTCGCGGCGCTGACCAGCTCGGCCGTCAGCCTCCGGACTCGGCGGCGGATGCCTCGGCGCGGGTGCGCTCGTGGTGCCGGCGGGCCTTCATCCGGTTGCCGCACGTGGCCATCGAGCACCAGCGGGCCCGGTTGGGCTTGCTGTGGTCGATGAGGAACAGCGCGCACTCGTCGTTCGCGCAGGGCCGCAGCCGCCCGGGGCTGGTGCGGCACACGGCATCCCAGGTCAGCAGTGCCCGGACGGCCAGGGCGCGGGCCGGCGGCACGTCGGTGAGGCTCCAGCTGATGCCCTCGTCCTCGATCGAGGGCGCCAGGCGCAGGTCGGACAGCAGTGGTGCCAGCGACTGTGCACCCTCGTCCCCGCGAGCGACCGCCTGGAGCGCGTCGCGGGCGGCGCGGGTCGCGCCCTGTTCGGCGGCCGATCCATCGCCGCCCCGTTCCCGTAGCCAGGCTCTGCCGGGTTCGCCGTCCAGCAGGTCCCGCTGAGCGCGGTCGGCGATCGGTGTCGTGTTCAGCAGCTCGAGCAGGAACGCCTCGTCGGCGGGTGAGTCGTCGACCAGTTGCATCTAACCTCCTCGGTTCGTTTGACAGGTTACACGCTGCCGTGCCAGCGTCTGTAACCACCAATCGAACTCAGAAGGGTTAGTCACCATGGCACACGTCCACCACCGCTTCGCCACCGTCGACGGCCGGCAGCTGTTCTACCGGGAGGCCGGACCGGCCGACGCCCCCGTCGTGGTCCTGCTGCACGGGTACCCGACCAGCTCGTTCATGTTCCGCGAGCTGATCCCGCAGCTGGCTGACCGCTACCGGGTGATCGCCCCGGACATGCTCGGCTTCGGGCTGTCCGACGCGCCGCCGGTGACGGAGTTCGACTACACCTTCGACGCACTCACCGACCTGACGGCCGGCCTGCTGCGCGAGCTGGGCGTGACGCGGTACGCGGTCTACGTCCAGGACTACGGCGCCCCGGTCGGCTGGCGGCTGGCGCTGCGCGACCCGGAGGCGATCACCGCGATCGTCACGCAGAACGGCAACGGCTACGACGCCGGCTTCGTCGAGGACTTCTGGGCGCCGGTCTGGGACTACGCGCAGAACCCGAACGTCGACACCGAGGCGGCGGTCCGGGGCGCGCTGAGCATCGACGCGATCCGCTGGCAGTACCTGCACGGGGTCGCGGACGAGGCCGTCGTCAGCCCGGACACCTGGCACCACGACCACGCGCTGGTGTCGCGCCCCGGCAACGACCTCGCTCAGCTGGCGCTGTTCCGCGACTACCGCACGAACCCGCCGCTGTACCCGGCGCTGCACCAGTACCTGCGCGACAGCCGGGTGCCGGTGCTCGCCGTCTGGGGAGCGGGTGACGAGATCTTCGGCCCGGAGGGCGCGCGCAGCTTCGCTCACGACGCCGTCGACGCCGAGATCCACCTGCTGGACGGCGGGCACTTCCTGCTGGAGAGCGCCGGTGGCCAGGTCGCCGAGCTGATCCGCGACTTCCTCGGCCGACGGCTGGCCGGAGCTGCGGCGCCCTGATCTCCGGTCAGGGGCCGGTGGGGGGCCAGTTCTGAAGAACGACGTCGGCCACCAGCTGGAGCTCGGCACGGCTGGTGCCGCCTGTGGCCTGGACGGCGATCCCGTTGGCCACGGTCATCAGGTACCGGGCGAGCAGCCCGGGATCGACGCCGGCCGGCAGGTCGCCGTCCTCGACGGCCTGCTGGAAGCGGGCCCGCAGGTGGGTGGTGCCGTCCTCCCGCCAGGCGGTGAGCGTGTCCCGGGCCGGGCGGCCGGACTCGCCGGCCGCCAGGGACCCCTGGACGCTCAGGCACCCAGCAGGGCAGTCCGGGAGGGTGCTGGCCTCGACCGCGCCGCCGAGGAACGTGGTGGCCACCTCGCGGGCGGTCGGTTGCCCCAGTGCCCGGGCGACGTAGGACGCCGGGCCCTCGGCGTACCGGTTCAGCGCCTTGCGGAACAGCTCCTCCTTGTTGCCGAAGGCCCGGTACATGCTCGTGCGGTTGATGCCCATGGCACGGGTCAGGTCGTCGAGGCTGGCGCCCTCGTAGCCCTGCGCCCAGAAGACCCGCACCGCGCGGTCGAGGGCCTCGTCGACGTCGAAGCCGCGCGGCCTGCCGATCGGTGCCGTCTGCGCGTTCACCACTCCAGCGTACGTCTTCGGTACCGAGCGGTTCAGAAGTGCTACGGTCTTATTCGGTACCGCTCGATACCGAAGTCTCTGGAGGCAGCTGTGCAGAAGGTCGTGCTCATCACCGGCGGGACGTCGGGCATCGGGCTGGGGCTGGCCGAGGCCTTCCTGGGTGACGGCGCGTCCGTGGCGGTGTGCGGCCGATCGCGGACGGCGCTCGACAGCTTCAGCCGGGCCCACCCGGATGCGCTGGCCGTCCAGGCCGACGTGACCGTCCCGGAGGCGCGAGAGGCCGTGCTCGACGCCATCGCCCACCGGTTCGGCAGGCTGGACGTGCTGGTCAACAACGCCGGCACCTTCGTCGAGCGGGACTTCGCCGCGGACGACGCCACGGCGGCGCTCGAGCAGGAGGTCGACCTGAACCTCACCGCACCCATCCAGCTGACGGGTGAGGCGCTGCAGCGCTGGCCGACCCTGGAGGCGATCGTGTTCGTGACGTCGGGGTTCGCCCTGGTCTCGCCCACCCGGGCCCCGACCTACGGCGCCGTCAAGGCCGGCCTGCACGGCTTCGCCGAGGGACTGCGCCGCCAGCTGGCACCTCGGGGCACGCACGTGCTCGAGGTGCTCCCGCCGACCACCGACACGCCCATGAACGCCGGCCGGGCCGGGCCGAAGCTGTCACCTGACGAGGTCGCCGCGGTGACGCTGCGCGCACTCCGGCAGCGGCGGCCGATGGCGCTGCCGGGCCAGACGAAGCTGATGCCGACGTTGCTGCGCATCGCGCCGCAGACCCTCGGGCGGATGGTCGCGAGGCTCTGACCGTCGGGGACCACCGCGAGCGGGGTCAGTCCGTGGCGTCGTCCTCGCTGTCGGTCCAGCGCTGCCCCCGGTCGCCCCAGCTGCTGTCCACCCGCTCGGTGATCCACGCCTCCAGGTCGGCCAGGCGCTCGTCGGCCTGCTCCTGCGTCAGATCGCCGTCGGTGACGGCCTGGGTGACGCGCTCCTGCGCGGCCGCGACCAGGGCGTCGACCAGGGTGTCCACGGCCACACCCTGCTCCTCGGCCACCGAGGCGAGCGTGGCGCCGTCGGCCTCAAGGGCCGTGCGCAGGTCGTCCTCCGTCATGCCCAGGGCCGTCGCCGCCGTCTCCAGGCCATGACCGCCGCCGGGGCCGCCGTGCCATCCGCCGTGCCATCCGCCGTGCCCGCCGCCGTGTCCACCGAGGTCGGCGGCGTCGAGGCTGGCGGCCACCTCGTCGACCTGCTCCTGGGTGAGGGAACCGTCCGAGACCAGCCCGGCCAGCGCCTCGGTGATCCGGTCGACCCGCGAGGACCCCGCGGCGGCGGGGTCGGTCGAGTCCGTGGCGGCCAGGGCAGGGACGGCGACGGCGGCGCCGCCCACGGCGAGCAGCCCGGCGGTGGTGAGGGTGATCAGCTTCGTGCGCACGATGGTCTCCTCCGACTCCGGTCAGGCGATCCGACCGATGCCCTCACCGTCGGCCGAGCGGCTGTGCGCACCCTGTGGTTCCCATGGGCCTCGCCTGTCGAGATGAGCCCGGCGCCGCCCGCGCCGCGCGGTCAGCCTGCCCGGGAGGTGAGGCCGACGGTCAGCCCGGCGCCGACCACCGCGATGCCGAGCCACACCAGGGGCCCGGGCGCCGCGCCGCCCATCGCCACGCCGACCCCGGCGGCGGCGACCGGGGCGACGCCGGTCAGCAGGCCGGCGCGGGCGGTGCCCAGCCGGCCGACGGCGGAGTACCAGAGCACGAAGGCGACCGCGGTCATCCCGACCGCCAGGTAGCCCACCGCGGCGAGCTCGCCGCCGGTCAGCTCGGCGGCCGCCGTCGGCCCCTCGGTGGCGAGCCCGAGCACGCCGAACACCACCGCCGCGAGCCAGGTGGTGTGCACCGAGACGCCCCACGCGCCGTGCCTGGCCAGCAGCGGGACGGCGAGCAGCGTGAACCCGGCCTCGCAGGCCAGGACGACGAACGCCCAGGCCAGCCCGACGGCGTCACTGCGGCCCAGGCCCTGCACCAGCCCGGCGCCGACGGTGACCACCGCGGCCGCCAGCAGCACCCGCGCCTCGGGGCGCCGTCCGGTCATCAGCGGCCCGACCACCGCGAGCGCGATTGGCACGCTGGCCACGGCCACGCCGAGCACGGCCGGCTCGGCGTGCTCGGACCCGCGCACCAGTGCCACGTTGAACAGCACCATGCCCGTGCCGACGATGCCGAGCAGCCAGGCCCACTCCGCACCGCGCGGCCTGGTCACCGACCGTCCGGCCAGTCGGGCGAAGCCGACCAGGATCAGGCAGGCCGCGGCGTACCGGAGCGACTGGGCGGAGAACAGCGGCGCATCGGAGAGGACGGCGGAGATCGCCACGCTGCTGCCGACGAAGCCCATCGCGGTCGCCCCGGTGAGGACGGCGGTGGCCGCCGACTGCTGCTGGGGTGCTTCCGTCGTGACCGTCATGGCTGCCATGCTGCTGGCCTCCTGGTCCACCGTGGAGGGCCAATCACCGTCATCGGGAGTAGACCAATGCGCGGCGCCGACTTCGTCCAGCTCGACCCGGCGGCCGCGCCTGCGCGCGGGCTGACCGACTGGCTGACCGCGGAGGTGCGGGCGGCGGTGCTGGACGGTCGTCTGGCGGCGGGCGACCGGCTGCCGGCCACCCGCGCACTGGCCGGCGACCTGGGCATCGCCCGCGGCGTGGTGGTCGAGGCCTATCAGCGGCTGGTGGACGAGGGACTGGTGGCGGCCCGGACCGGGTCGGGGACCGTCGTCCTGCCCCGGTCGGTCGCGGCGCCTGCCCGTCCGCCCGCTGTCGACACACCCGCCGGGCCCGTGCGGCTGCCGTTGCCGACGAACCGGCCGGCGGCGGAGGGCGAGATCGACCTGTCGCCGGGGGTGCCCGACCTGGCGGCGTTCCCGCGGGCGGCCTGGCTACGGGCGGAGCGGGCGGTGCTGCGGGACGCGTCGGCAGCGGATCTGGGCTACGGCGACCCGCGGGGGAGTGCCCGGCTGCGCGGCGAGCTGGCCGGCTGGCTCGGCCGGACCCGTGGGCTGCAGGTCGCGCCGGATCAGGTCCTGGTGGTGTCCGGGGTGGCGCAGGCGCTGGCGCTGCTGGCCCAGACCCTGCGGTCGCGGGGCGCGGACTCGGTCGGCGTGGAGGACCCGGGGTCGCGGGGTGCGCGGGAGGAGTTCGCGCACTGGGGGCTGCGGCCGGTCGGTGTCCCGGTGGACGCCGACGGGCTGGTCGTCGCGGCGATGCCGGCCGTGCCGGCGGTGATGGTGACGCCGGCGCACCAGTTCCCGACCGGGGTGGTGCTGTCGCCGGGGCGGCGGCGGGAGCTGCTGGGCTGGGTCCGGGACGGCGGCGGGCTGGTGATCGAGGACGACTACGACGCCGAGCACCGGTACGACCGGGCGCCGGTCCCGGCGTTGCAGCCGTCGGCGCCGGAGCACGTGGCGCACACCGGGAGCACGTCCAAGACGCTGGCGCCGGGGATGCGGCTGGGCTGGCTGGTCGCGCCGTCGTCCTTGGACGCCGACCTGGTGGCGGCGAAGCACGCGAGTGACCTGGGCAGCCCGGCGCTGCCGCAGCTCGTGCTGGCGGAGCTGCTGCGGTCAGGCGAGTACGACCGGCACCTGCGGCTGGTGCGCGGGCGGCAGCGGGCCCGGCGGGACGCGCTGGTGACGGCGCTGGCCCAGCACCTGCCGGGCGCGGTCGTCTCCGGGGTGGCGGCAGGGCTGCACGTGCTGATCACGTTCCCCGGCTCGGACGCCGACGACGTCGAGCTGGCCAGTTCCGTCCGTGACGCTGGGGTCTTCGTCCACCCGCTGTCGTGGCACCGGATGACCCCCGGCGACCCCGGCCTCGTCCTCGGCTACGCCGCCAATACCCCTGACCGCCTCCGCGCTGCCGTTTCGATCATCGCTGCTGGGCCAGGGCAAGGTTATTGCGAAGGCGGATCGAAGTCCGCACTGGTCCACTCTTCATGAAGGAAGATCGCGTAATGATGACTATCTAGGTTCCGAAGAAGGCCCCGAGTCCTGCTGTCACGCCTTCAACGATCAGGCCACCGGTTGCGCCAGTGCCAACTTGGCGTATCGACTCCAGCCAGGCTCGCACTCTTGGGCCGGGAACATTTGAAGGTGCGCCTGCTGCAACGTCTTCTTCAAGGGCCGCCTCAAGATTATCGATTTGAGCATCCGGAAGACCAAGTTCACTCAAGTAGCGACTGAGACTCGCGAAGTCTCCGATCTCAGGAAGGGAAAGGTTCAAACTTTGGGAGAAGTTCGAGCTGCTCACGGCTAGGTTTGACGGACCAAACAAATGGAAGTTGTTGACAACCTGTGCCGCTTCGGCGCGCGCCGACGGAGGGGCGTCCAATTGGACTGCCTCTGGGGCCAGCCGCTCCAACTCCAACGCGAGGTCCAGGATTCGGTTTCGTACGGCATCCAAGGCGCCTGTGAATATATGCCTAGCTACCGGTCGCGACGCAGTGGCGAGAGCGAAGTCTTCGCGCACTACCCGAGCAATTCGACCACTCTGTACCGCCCAATTGTACATTCGGACGGTATCTCCTGTCCAAGCCAGATTGGTCGTCTCTTGACTGGCAAGATCGGCCAACTCGGCAACGGATTGATAGAGCGTCAACTTGAACAGCCCACTGTCCTGCCAGTCGGCCGGGAAAGAACCGGATGCAATGGGCCAATTCTTCAGCTCGGCGCCGAATGGGCCAACGAAGTGGCCCAGTACGTGGATGTTGAATGGTCCCCGGTAGGGCGGTAATTCGACAGCGTCGGGGTATCCGTCGAGCTCGTGCGAAACCCAGCTGGCCAGCTCTTGAGTCTGCAGTCGACTTGCCATGACTTTGACTTTCCTGAGCAGCTGCGCAACAGGAACATCTCCGCTGGCCCCCTCGACGATCTGGCTAATCAGCGTTTGGTCCACGCGCCAATCTTGTCCTACTTGCATAGGTCGTGCACAGCTGGCAGGCCGTTAACGAACTATGCGCGGCGGCCCAAGAGGTAGCCGATCCAGGCGCCGAGCAGGGTGAGCAGTCCACCGCCGGCGGCGCCGACCAGCAGGGGCCGCGCCTCGGCCGGCACCCAGCCGCCCGTCGTCCGGTCGTGCCCGGCGATGGTGGCGTACTGCTGCGGCGCGGGTGCAGCGGACGTTCCCGCGGGAACGTCGGCGGCGATCGGGATGACGTCGGCCACCACGTTCGGCTCCACCAGCTCCTTGTCCACCGCGGAGAAGAACTGCCCGGCCATCTTCTTGGCGACGCCGGTGATCATCCGCTGCCCCACACCCGCGACCGCGCCACCGACCACGGCGTCCGCCGAGTAGGTCAGCTCTGTGCCGTCCCCGGAGGGAACGAGCTTGATCTGCACGGTGGCCCGTACCGACCCGGGCCCACCAGAGCCGGACGCGTGCATGACGTAGGAGGACGGGAAGGTCAGGTCCGACAGCCGCACCTCGCCCGCGTACTTCCCGCGGATCGCGCCCACCCCGGCCGAGACCACGATCGTGTAGCTGTCCTCGCCGACCTGCTGCAACGACTCGCAGCCCGGGATGGTCCGCGCCAGCACGGCTGGGTCGGTGATCACCGCCCAGACCTGCTCCGGGGCCGCCGAGAGGACCGCACTGCCGTCGAGGTTCACGCCATCGCTCCAGAGTCGTGGGGAGAAGAGTTGGTCACGCGCTCGGCGTCCGAGCGCACCAGGTCGTACAGCTCGGTGGGGGAGATCGGCATCGCCGCGATCCGCCGTCCCACCGCGTCCTCGATCGCCGAGGCGATCGCCGCCGAGCCGGGGATGACGCCGGCCTCGCCGGCGCCCTTGATGCCCAGCTCGTTCAGCGGCGACGGCGTCGACTGGTGGTCGATGTCCACGTCGGGCACCTCGGAGGCGTACGGCATCAGGAAGTCCATGAACGAGGCGTTGGTCAGCTGACCGTCGCGGTCGTAGGCCATCCGCTCGTACAGCGCCCCGCCCACGCCCTGGGCGACGCCGCCGTGCACCTGCCCCTCGACGATCATCGGGTTGATGATCGTGCCGCAGTCGTGCACCACCGCGTACTGCTCGATCGCGATCTCCCACGTCGCCGGGTCGATCTCCACGACCACGGCGTGCGCGCCGGAGGCGAAGGTCGAGCGCAGCGGGGAGTAGTAGTCGGTGTGCTCCAGCCCCGGCGCGTCCCCGACCGCGACCGGCGGCTTCGAGTCGTCGCCCGGCCCGGAGAACTGGGTCGCCTGCCGCGCCGCCTCGTCGAAGGCGTAGCGCAGCGGGTTGGAGAGGACGGCGACCGTGCGCAGGGGGATCGAGGCGCCCGGCGTCCCCTTGACCTGGACCAGACCCTCGTCGATCTCCAGGTCGGCCGGGTCGGCCTCCAGCACCTCGGCGGCGATCCGCAGCGCCTTCTCCTTCACCCCGCGAGCCGCCAGCGCGACGGCGTTGCCGCTCACCACCGCGGCCCGGGAGGCGAACGTGCCGACCGCGTACCCAAAGCGCCGGGTGTCACCGGTGGTGACCTCGACGTCCTCCATCGGGACGCCGAGCTCCGCGGCCGCCAGCTGGGCGAACACCGTCTCGTGTCCCTGGCCCTGCGAGGTCAGCCCGGTGGAGACCAGCACCTTGCCGCTGCCCAGCACCTGCACGTGCGCGCCTTCGTACGGCCCGGGCCCGGTGCCCTCGACGTAGGGCGCCATCCCGATGCCCAGCAGCTTCCCGCGCGCCTCGGCCGCGGCCCGCCGCTCGGCGAACCCGTCCCAGTCGACCAGCACCTTCAGCTTGGCCATCATCGCCGGGTAGTCACCGGAGTCGTAGATCAGTGGCCGGCCGTCCTGGAACGTCAGGCCCCAGTCGTAGGGGAACTGGTCGGGCTGGATCAGGTTCCGCTCCCGCACCAGCGCCCGGTCGATACCGAGCGCCTGCGCGATCCGGTCCATCGTGCGTTCCATCGCGAACGTGCCCTGCGGCCGGCCGGCCCCGCGGTAGGGCGTGACGATCACGGTGTTCGTGTAGACGCTGTTCACCCGGGCCCGGTAGACCGGGATGTCGTACGGGCCGCAGAGCTGGGTGGCCGTGTTGATCGGCACGATGATCCCGTAGGGCGTGTACGCGCCGTTGTCGTGCCAGACCAGGACGTCGAGGGCCGTGATCCGCCCGTCGTCGTCGTACCCGACGGTGATCTCCTGCCGCTGCTGACGCTCGTGCGCGCTGGAGATGAAGTGCTCGCGCCGGTCCTCGGTCCACTTCACCTCGTGGCCCAGCAGCCGGGCGGCCATCGGCACGAGCAGCTCCTCCGGCCACGGGTGCACGATCTTCACGCCGAACCCGCCGCCCACGTCGGGCGCGATGACCTCGACCTTCTCCATCGACAGCTCGAGCTTGGCCGCGATCGCCGCGCGCACCGAGGTGGAGGCCTGGGTGGAGGAGTAGACCCGCAGCGAGGAGTCGGCGTCGTCCCAGCGGGCGTGCACGCCCTTGCCCTCCATCGGCATGGAGGCGCTGCGCTCGAAGTACTGGGTGAAGGAGAGGGTGTGGGCCGACGCGGCCAGCGCCGCCTCGACGTCGCCGGTCTCCTGGTGGTGCCGCGCGGCGACGTTGTCCGGGACGTCGTCGTGCACGGTGTGCTCGGCGGCCTCGGCCGCGTCGACGCCCACCACGACCGGCAGCTCCTCGTAGCTGATCTCGATCAGCCCGGCGGCGTCCTCGGCGATGTACCGGTCGGTGGCCACCACCATCACGATCGGCTCGCCCACGTGCTGGGCGACGTCCTTCACCAGCGGGTAGCCGGTGCGCGGGGCGGTGAGCTGGGGGTGCGGGATCAGCACCGGCAGCGGCTCGGCCATCGGGCCGGTGAGGTCCTCGTAGGTGTAGATCGCCAGCAGGCCCTCGACGTCCATCGCCGCGCTGACGTCGATGTCGAGCACCCGGGCGTGCGCGTACGGGCTGCGGACGAACGCCGCCTCGTAGGCGCCGGAGCCGATGTCGTCGAGGTAGCGGCCCTGGCCGATGATCAGCCGGGCGTCCTCGCGCCGGCGCACTGGCTCCCCGAAGAACTTGGTCGTCACCGCCCCGCCTCCTCATCCCCGACAGAAATGGCCATTTCTGTCGGGGTGGTCGCCTCGCGCATGGTCGCGGCCGCGTGCCGGCAGGCCTTCTTGATGTTGGCGTAGCCGGTGCAGCGGCACAGGTTGCCGCCGACCAGCTCGTCGACCTCGTCCTCGGTGATCTCCACCGACGGGTCGCGGGCGTCCAGGCCGGCGGCGATCGTGGTCAGGAAGCCCGGCGTGCAGAACCCGCACTGCAGCGCGTGGCACTCCCGGAACGCCTCCTGGATCGGGTGCAGCACCTGCCCGCCCTGGTGGTCCGAGCGCGACAGGCCCTCGACCGTGGTCACCTCGCGGCCGTCGACCTGCACCGCGAGCAGCAGGCAGGAGCGGGTCGGCTGCCCGTCGACCAGCACCGTGCACGAACCGCAGACGCCGTGCTCGCAGCCCACGTGCGTGCCGGTCAGCCCGAACTCGTGCCGCAGCGCGTCGGACAGGAGCCAGCGCACCGGCACGGTCGCTTCACGTGGAACACCGTTGACGACGACGGAGATCGCCCGCTCGGTCCTGACTTCGGTCACGCGGTCCTCCTGGCTGCTTCGACACCGGCGTCGGCCAGCGTGCGGGCGGTGAGGGTCGCGACCAGCAGCCGTCGGTAGTCGGCGCTGGCGTGCAGGTCGCCGTCCGGGTCGACCAGGCCGCGGGCCAGCTCGCCCGCCGCCGCCCAGTCCGCGGTGTCGACCGGCTGGCCGACGACGGCGTCGGTCAGGTCGTGCACCTCGGGCACCAGTCCGACGGAGAGGTAGGCGGCCCGGGCGGAGCTGACCCGCCGGTCGGCGTCCAGCGTGACGACGACGCCCGCCCCGCAGACCGCGTAGTCGCCCTTGCGCCGGGCGATCTCGGCGAACGCGGTGCCCGACCGCTCCGGCAGCGCCGGGAAGAAGGCGTCGAGGACGACGGCCGGCCCGTGCACCGAGGTTTCCAGCGGCCCGAGGAAGAAGTCGCCCCAGCCGATCGTCTCGCGCCCGTCGGGCGTCGCGACCGTGACGGAGCCGTCCGTCAGTGCCAGCACCGCGGTCATCTCGCCCGAGGGGTCGGCGTGCGCGATGGAGCCGACCGTCGTCCCCCGGTTGCGGATGGCCGGGTGGGCGACGTTCGCCGTGGCCCGGCCGAGCAGCGGCTGGACGCCGGCCGCCTCGGATGAGGCGAGCAGCTGGGCGTGCCGGACCAGCGCACCCACCCGCACGCCGTCACGGCCGGCGGAGATCTGGTCCAGGCCGGGCACCCGGTTGATGTCGACGAGGGTGGTGGGCGCGGCCAGTCGCATCGACAGCAGCGGCAGCAGTGACTGCCCGCCGGCGAGCACCTTCGCGCCCTCGCCCTCGCTGGTCAGGACGTCGAGCGCCTCGTCGACCGAGGTCGGGTCGGCATAGCCGAACGGAGCGGGCTTCACCGGGTGCGGGTCACCTCCGGGTGCGGGCCTACGGGGCGGGGAAGGCGCAACTGTGTCACCGGATCCGGGGAGGCGGAAGTACCTCAGCGCTAAATCTTCGTGACGGCGTCCAGGAGCACGGCAGGCGCGCTGCCGGCTCCCGAGCTGCGAGGATCGGGGCATGTCCCCGTGCCACGACGTCCCGGCTGCATGACGCCCGCGGCGGCGGCCCGCACGATCCGTGTCGTGCTGGTGGCCATGGGCGCGGTCGCGTCGGCAACAGGCACGTCGGTGGTCGCACGGGGTCCCGCCGCCATCCCGGGTGGCGCGCCGACGACGGCCAGCGTCGACAGCGTGCTGCGCTTCTACGCGGTCTGGTGGGCGGCGCAGGGGCCGCGCGCCTGGCGACTGGCCCGTGATCCGGCGCTCGATGCGGATGAGCTGCGTTCGGTCTGCGCCACCATGGTCATCGGAGGAGTGGCGCGGCTGGTCGCGGTGCAGGCGAGCGGGCGGCCTCACCCGTTGTTCTCGGCGTTGACGGCCCTGGAGCTCACGCTGCCCCCGGTGCTCCTCGCCCTGCGGCACCGACTCCCGGGGCTCTCCGCCGCAGAACCGGAAACGGGTCTCTCACCGCTAAGAGGGTTTCTCCGGTAGCGTCCCGCCAGGTGAGCGACAGTCCAGTCCGGCACGTCTCCCTGCGCAGCGGCGTCTACGCCGACTCCGTCCGGCTCATGCAGGTCAGTCGCGAGATCGGTGACCGCCCCGGCGTGCACACCGTCGTCGTCGCGATGGCCACGCCGCTGAACCTCGAGCTCGCCGCCGGCATGGGCCTGGCGCCCGACGGCGAGGCGAAGCCCGACCAGCTGCTCATCGCGCTGACCGCCACGGACGACGCCGAGCTGGCCGCCGCGGTCGCCGCCGTCGACGCCGCGCTCACCGCCCGCGCCGACCGGGGCGAGGCACAGACCATCCCGCCCCGCACGATCGGCGCCGGCCTGGACGGCGCCCCCGACCCGACGCTGGCGATCATCAGCGTGCCCGGGCAGTACGCGGTCGCCGAGGCCGCCGATGCCATCGCGGCCGGCCGGTCGGTGCTCATCTTCAGCGACGGCGTCCCGGTCGAGCACGAGGTCGCGCTCAAGCGGGCCGCGCACGACGCCGGGGTGCTGGTCATGGGCCCCGACTGCGGGACGGCGATCGTCTCCGGTGTCGCCCTCGGTTTCGCCAACGTCGTCCGCCGCGGTCCGGTCGGCCTGGTCGCGGCCTCGGGCACCGGCGCCCAGCAGGTCAGCTGCCTGCTCGACGCGGCCGGGGTCGGCGTCTCGCACGTGCTCGGCGTCGGCGGACGCGATCTCTCCGAGGCCGTCGGCGGGCTGGCCACCCTCGATGCGCTGGCGGCGCTGGACGCCGACCCGGCCACCGAGCGGGTGCTGCTGGTCTCCAAGCCCCCGGCGCCCGCGGTCGCCGCCCGGGTCGCCGAGGTGGCCCGCGGACTGGACGTCCCGGTCCGCTCCGCTGCGCTCAGCCCCGAGCAGCCCGACCTCACCGCCGCGGTCGAGGCGCTGCTCGGTGACCTGGGCGTCGCCGTCCCCGAGTGGCCCTCCCGGCCCGGGACCGCGGACGCGGTGCCGGACGGCGCCGTCCTCAAGGGCTTCTACTCCGGCGGCACCCTCGCCGACGAGACGATGCTGATCGCCGCCCCGGCCCTGGGCGACATCCGTTCCAACACCCCGCTGCGCCCGGAGCTCGACCTCGGCACCGACCTGGCCGCCCGCGGGCACGTGGTCGTCGACTTCGGCGACGACGCGCTCACCGTGGGCCGCGCGCACCCGATGATCGACCCGACGCTGCGGCTGGAGGCGATCGCCGGCCTCGCCGCCGGCGGGGAGCCCGCCGTCCTGCTGCTCGACGTGGTCCTCGGCCACGGCGCCGACCCCGACCCGGCCGCCGCCCTGGTGCCCGCCCTGCGGTCGGCCGGCCTGCCCACCGTGGTGGCGCTGGTCGGCACGGAGGGCGACCCGCAGGGCTGGTCCCGGCAGGCCGACGCCCTCGCCGAGGCCGGCGCCGCGGTCTTCGCCTCCAACGCGGCCGCTGTCCGCTACGCACTCGCGCTGTTGGGAGACCAGGCATGACCGAGCCCCTCGGCGGACTGCTGTCCGCCCCGCCGTCCATCGTCGCCGCCGGCGTCGAGGTGTTCTCCACCGCGCTCCGGCAGCAGGGCGCGAGCGTCACCGACGTCGACTGGCGCCCGCCGGGCTTCGGCAGCGCCGACGACCTCACCCAGCTCGCGCTCGACCCGCGCCGGGCGGCCGCCAACCGGGTCGCCGTCGAGCGGGTGCTCGCCGCGGGCTCGCTGCTGGTCGACGTCCGGCCGGCCCGCGAGGTGCTCGACCTGCCCGACCGGATGCTGCTGCACTCCGGGCCGCCGCTCACCTGGGAGACCGCCTCCGGCCCGATGCGCGGCGCGCTCATCGGCGCCTGCGTCTTCGAGGGCTGGGCGACCGACGTCGCCGACGCCGAGCGCATCCTGGCCGCCGGCGAGATCGCGCTCGACCCCTGCCACCACCACCGCACGGTCGGCCCGATGGCCGGGGTGACCAGCCCGTCGATGTGGATGTGGTGCCTGGAGGACCCGGCCAACGGCGGGCAGGCCTGGTGCAATCTCAACGAGGGCCTGGGCAAGGTGCTGCGGATGGGCGCCTACAACGACGAGGTGCTCACCCGGCTGGCCTGGATGCGCGACGTGCTCGGCCCGGTGCTCCAGCGCGCCGTCCGCAGCCGCCCCGAGCCGCTGGACGTCAAGGCGATCCTCGCCCAGATGCTGCAGATGGGCGACGAGGGACACAACCGCAACCGCGCCGGCTCGCTGATGGCGCTGCGCGAGCTGTCGCCGTCCATCGTCGGCGTCGACGCGCCCGCCCAGGACATCGCCGACGTGCTGCGCTTCATCGGCGGCAACGAGCACTTCTACCTGAACCTCGGCATGCCGACGGCGAAGCTCGCGATGGACGCCGCCCGCGACGTCGCCGGGTCGTCGATGGTCACCGTGCTGTCCCGCAACGGCACCGAGTTCGGCATCCAGACCGCCGGCACCGGCGACCGCTGGTTCACCGCCCCGGCCAACACCCCGGTGGGGCTCTACCTCGGCGACTACGGCCCCGAGGACGCCAACCCCGACATCGGCGACTCCGCGATCATGGAGGCCTACGGCGTCGGCGGCTTCTCCATGGCCGCGGCGCCGGCGATCGTCCGGTTCGTCGGCGGCACCGTGCCCGACGCCCTGGCGACCACCGAGCGGATGTACCAGATCACCCTGGCCGAGAACCCGGCGATGCAGATCCCGATCATGGGCTTCCGCGGCTCCCCGACCGGCATCGACGTCCTCCAGGTCGCCCGCACCGGCTGGCTGCCGCAGATCAACACCGGCATGGCCGGCCGGGTCGCGGGAACCGGCCAGGTCGGCGCCGGGCTCGTGCAGCCGCCGCAGGCCTGCTTCGAGCAGGCCCTCGCCGCGCTGGCCCAGGAGTCCCGCGCCGCCTGATCCTTGCGGATGTCAACCAGTGGGCTAGCGTGCCCGGGTGGGGAACGCCAGGTGGACGTCAGGTGGCCGGACCGCAACGGACCGGCGGGCGTTCGCGGTCTTCTGGCCCCTCGCCGCAGTGGGCGGTCTGCTGGCCGGGCTCAGCCTGGTGCTGCTGCGGATCACCCCCTGGGACGTGCTGCGCGACCCGTCGTCCCCGCTGGTCCAGCTGCTCGACGTCCGCGCCGAGGGCAGCCTGCACACCTGGTTCAACGGCGCGCTGCTGACCGTGGGTGCGGCCCTGCACGCCGGGGTGGCCGTGCTGGCGCACCGGGCCGGCCGGACCGCCTGGCCGTGGCTGCTGACCGCCGGGTCGCTGGTCCTGCTCTCCGTCGACGACCTGCTCGCCGTGCACGAACGGCTGGAGCCGCTGGGGCGTGCGCTGGGCGCGGGGGAGGGCGGTCTGCACTTCGCCTGGGTGCTGCCCGGACTGGTGCTGGCCGCCGGTCTGGCGGTCGTCACGGTCGTGGCGGCCCGCCGGCTTCCGCCGTCGCCGCGCCGGTGGATGTTGCTGGGCGTCGCGGCCCTGCTCGCGGCCGCCGTCGGCCTGGAGTCCGCCGGCGGGTTGGTGCTGGACTCCGTGGGGGACGGCGCGCTGTACGTGCTGGTCTCCCACGCCGAGGAGCTGATCGAGACGTGCGCCGCGGCGGCCCTGCTGTGTGCCGGGGTCGCCGGCGTCCGGCTGCGGAGCGGTCCGGCCGTCGACGGGCTCCAGGTCGGCTACGTGCCCGGCCCCGAGCAGAGCTGCACCGAGCAGTCCCGCACCGAGCGCTGACGATCCGGTACCCGCCGTTACCCCACGGCGTCGTCGGGTAGGTCGAACTGCACGTGACCGGACCGGTCACCCCGAGACGGAGGGTGGGGCCATGGCCAGCTGCGAGGTCTGCGGGAACGACTACCGGCTCAGCTTCGAGGTGCACGCCGCCGGGGCGGTGCACACCTTCGACAGCTTCGAGTGCGCGATCCACGCGCTCGCACCGGTGTGCGAGAACTGCGGGGTGAAGGTGGTCGGGCACGGGGTCGAGGCCGACGGCGTCTTCTTCTGCTGCGCGTCCTGCGCCCGGATGCACGGGCAGGACAGCGCCGAGCAGTTGGTCGACCATGCCGGCCGGGCACCGGACGAGCGGTGAGCGTGGACGCCTACCCCGTCGTCCGCGCGCTCGTGCGGCCGCTGGTCCTGGGCCTGTTCCGGCCACAGGTCGAGGGGGCGGACAACCTCCCGGCCACCGGGCCGGTGATCCTGGCCGGCAACCACCCCTCCACGCTCGACCAGTTCTTCCCCCCGGTGCTCAGCCACCGCCGGGTGACCTACCTGGCCAAGAGCGAGTACTTCACCCGGCCCGGACTGCTGGGCCGGGGGATGCGCCTGCTCCTGGAGAGCATCGGCATGGTCCCGCTGGACCGCGGCGGGGCCACGGCCGCCGAGGCCGCGCTGCGGCGCGGTCGGGAGGTGCTCGCCGGTGGTGGGGTGCTCGGCATCTACCCCGAGGGCACCCGGTCACCCGACGGCCGGCTGCACCGCGGCAAGACCGGGGTGGCGCGGCTGGCGCTGACCACCGGGGCCCCGGTCGTGCCGATCGCCGTGATCGGCAGCCGCGCCCTGATGCCCCCGGGCGCGCGGCTGCCCCGTCCCGGCCGGGTGGTCGTCCGGATCGGTGAACCGCTGGACTTCTCCGACCACCCGGGGCCGGCCGACGACGGGGCGGCGCTGCGCAGCGTGACCGACGAGGTCATGGCCGAGCTGCAGCGGTTGTCCGGTGCCGAGTACGTCGACCGGTACGCCGCCGACGTCAAGGCCGAGGGGCGCGACCGCGCGGCCTGAACCCCCGGCGCCCGCGCTCAGCCGGGGAGACGGACGGCGAGCAGGGCCACGTCGTCGTCGACCCGCCCACCGAGCTCGCCCAGCAGGCCGTCGCAGAGCCGGTCGAGGGGTTCGCGGCCGGTCCGGGTCAGCTCGTCGACCAGCCAGGCCAGCCCGTCGTCGAGCGGTGCGTCGCGTCGCTCGATGAGTCCGTCGGTGTAGAAGAGCAGCGTGTCGCCCGGGCACAGCCGCAGGGTGTGGTCGGTCCGCGGGGCGCCGGGCGCGATGCCGAGCAGGCTCTCCGGGGGGCGATCGAGCAGCGTGACCCCGCCGTCGGCCTGCGCCAGCACCGGCGGTGGATGGCCGGCGTTGGACCACCGGAGCAGCCGCGTGCCGTCGACGGCATCGGGCGACCGCGCGTCGATTCGGGCCACCAGCACCGTGACCAGGGTGTGCAGCTGCAGCGCGGCGAGCACCTCGTCCAGGGCCCGCAGCACCTCCGCCGGGGAGCCCGTCGAACGGTGGGCGATCGCCTGGAGCATCGCCCGGGTCTGGGCCATGCTCGCGGCCACCGGGGCGTCGTGCCCGGCGACGTCCCCGATGACCAGCATGGTGCTCCCGTCGGGGAGGGAGAAGGCGTCGTACCAGTCGCCGCCCACCTGGGTGTGCTGGCTGGCCGGCAGATAGCGCACGGCCGACTCCAGGCCAGCCACCTGCGGCGGCGGGCCGAGCAGGTTCAGTTGCAGCGCCTCGGCCATCTGGAGCGTCGCCTCGGTGGTGGCCGCCTGGGCGCTCAGCCGGGCCAGCTGGGCCTCGCGTCGCTGCCGGAGCGTGCAGGCGCCCACGGCCAGGACGCCGCCGATCGCCACCGCCAGCAACCGGACGGCCTGGGGGACCAGCGTGCTCGCGGTGTACTGCTCGTCGTAGATGCCCAGCAGCGCTGCCAGGACGAGCGCGAGGACGGCGTAGCCGACCGTCGCCCGCCGGCCCAGCGTCGTCGCCGCGAGCAGCGGGGACATGACGACCAGGCCCAGGATGACCTGCTCCGGCCCACTGAGGACGTCGGTCACCGTGACGACGGCCAGCACCCCGGCGGGCAGCGCCCGTTGCAGGCGTTGCGACCTCGTCACCGCAGCAGCTCCTCGTCCGTCCGGCCTCCCCCGGGCCAGCGCAGTGATCAAGGTAGCCAACCCACTGGTCAGCCTCGTGTACCCCGGGTGTGAGCGAGATCGGCGTCGCGCCGATGCGTGCGGCCGACACGGCGGGTACACGGAGGTGTCGTGACCAACCATCTGGAGGCCCGCTCATGTCCAGCGTCTACACCGCCGTCGCCACCGCCACCGGGGACGGCCGCAACGGCCACACCCGCTCCTCCGACGGTCTGATCGACCTGGACCTGGCCACCCCGAAGGAGATGGGTGGCGAGGGCGGGGCCACCAACCCGGAGCAGCTGTTCGCCGCCGGCTACGCCGCCTGCTTCCTGTCCGCGGTGAAGATGGTGGCCCGCAAGCAGAAGGCCCCGATCAGCGACGCCGGCGTCACCGCCGAGGTCGGCATCGGCCCGAACGACGCTGGTGGCTTCGGTCTCGAGGTCGCGCTGCACGTCGAGCTCGGCGGCGTCGACCAGGCGACCGCGGAGCAGCTGGTCGAGGCCGCCCACCAGGTCTGCCCCTACTCCAACGCCACCCGCGGCAACGTCCCGGTCACCCTGGAGACCACCGTCGCCTGACGGCGGACGACGGCCGAGGCCCGCCGCCCCGCACGAACGCGGAGCGGCGAGGCCGTGGACGGGTCAGGCCTTGACGATGGCGGCGACCGGGCCGCCGCCGGAGGGGCCCTGGTGCACCGCGGCCACCGACACGAACACCGCCGGGTCGCCGGTCACCGATGCGGCGACGCCGCCGACGGTGGCCTTGATCTGCCGGTGCCAGAAGACGTCGGAGTCGTCGAGCATCGCGTTGCGCCGGCCGCGGACGTAACCGGTCGGGTCGGCCTCGCACTTGAGGAAGACGTTGACCAGGTTGCCGTCCAGGTCGGAGGTGTGCGGGCGCTCCGGCAGCTCGAGGCCGGCGTCCCGGATGGCGTTCCAGATGCCGTCCTGGTCGAGGGCGTCGGTCATCACCGAGTGGCCGATCCGGTAGTCGCCGCCGTGCCCGCGGGCGTTGCCGACGACGATGATCTGCGCCCGGTCCAGCTCCACGCCCGAGGAGCAGGAGGCGACCGCGCTGAACAGGTCGAAGTCGCGCATCACCTGCTTCTGCTCCGGCATCTCGATCTCGCCCAGCGCCAGCGCGATGCCCAGCGCCGTCGTCCCGTTGGAGAGGTCCATCGAGCCGTGCGGCTCGTCGTAGTACGTCTCCTGCCCGCGGGACTTGGCCTCGCGGATCGTCTCGATGGTCAGCAACGGCGTCTTGGTCTGCACGTAGTGGACGTCGGCCGGGTCGGTGATGCCCGCCTCGGCCATCGCCCGGCGCACGCCCTCGGCGACCTTCTCCACCATGGTCAGCCGGCCGATGTCCTCGGGCAGCAGCACCTCGCTCATGGCGAACCCGACGGTCAGCCGCGGCTCGTCGGTCTTCTCCACCGAGTCCTCGGGCAGCGTGGCGAAGATGGTGGCGTGCGGGCTGATCACGCCGTCCGTGCCGCCGGACCACACGATCGGGATCTCCCCGACCTCCTCCTTGCTCCGCGAGCCCTTCTCCATCAGCACCTCGCGGAACGCGCGGTCGGCGATGATCCGGGTGTAGTCGTTGACGCCGCCGTTGCCCTCGGTCTTGCCGATGACGGCGATGACCCGGTCGGCCTCCATGACGCCGTCGTCGATGAGCTTGGCGAGCTCGGAGGCGTCGCTGACGTTGTGCAGCGGGACCTTGCGGACCTCGATCGGTGCGGGCATGGCTACTCCTTCTGTGCGGTGAGGACGGTGCCGACGTCGTCACGGGCGACGGCGTCGGAGATGTGGGTCAGTGCGGTGATGACGGCGCGAGCGCCCTGACGGCCGTCCCCGGAGTCGGTCACGAACCGGAGCGCGGCCTCGACCTTGGGGCCCATGCTGCCGCGGGCGAACTGGCCGGCGTCGGCGTGGGCACGCATCTCGGCGACGGTGACCAGGGTCAGCGGGCGGGCCGACGGGGTGCCGAAGTCGACCATCACGTGCGGGACGTCGGTGGCGATGACCAGCGTGTCCGCACGGAGCTCCCGGGCGAGCAGCGCGGCGGTGAGGTCCTTGTCGATGACGGCCTCGACGCCCAGCAGCGCATCGCCGTCCTGGGCGCCCGGGACCACGGGGACCCCGCCTCCGCCGGCGCAGACGACCACGAACCCGGCGCTGCTGAGCGCCGAGATGGCCGGGACGTCGACCACCGATAGCGGCTCGGGTGAGGGGACCACCCGTCGCCAGCCGCGCTCGCCGCGGTCTTCCCAGTTCTGCCCGAGCTCGATGAAGCGCTGGGCCTCGTCGCGGGGCAGGTGCCGGCCGACCGGCTTGGACGGCGTCGCGAAGCCCGGGTCGGCGGGGTCGACGAGGGTGCGGGTGACCAGGGCCGCCGTGCGCTGCGGCGAGCCGAGGGCGGCCAGCGCGGCGTCCAGCTCGTCGGCGAAGGTGAAGCCGATGGTCGCCTGGGTCTGGGCGACGTTCCAGTCCAGCGGGACCGGTGGCACCACGTGCGCGGCCAGCTCGTTCTTGACCAGCAGGTTGCCGACCTGGGGGCCGTTGCCGTGAGTCAGGACCACCTCGGCCCCGGTGGCGACGACGGCGGCCACGTGCCGGGCTGCCACCGCGATGGCGTCTCGCTGAGCGCGTGGGGTGGCGGAGCCGTCGGCACCGGTCATCGCGTTGCCGCCCAGGGCGATGACGACACGACGGGGGAGGGCCATTGCGTGACCCTAGCGGTGAAGTGCCTTAGCGGTGAAGTACCTCCGCGAGAATCAGGCGGCAGCCGCGCTCCCGGGCCGGAGGACGACGGCCGGCCGCTCGGCAGTGCGGAGCACCCGGACGGGGTCGGCGGGCTGTTCCCAGCTCTCGGCCAGCGCGGCGATCGCCGCGAGGGCCTCCTCGTGCAGCCGGGCGATGGCGGCCAGGCCGGCGGTGGTCGCCTCCTGGACGACGGTCTGCGGACCGAAGGGGACGGTGTCGTCCTCGTCGGTCGGGGCCTCTGAGGCAGCCGGAGTGGTCACGCTCCCCTCATCGGCAGTCCACGACCGGATCGACACCCACCGTTCTCGGATAGTCGTCCGCGAGCGCGCTCAGCGGCGCCAGAAGTCGAAGCGGTCCCGGCCGGGGCGGAAGCCGGCCTGCTCGACGACGTCGACCGCCAGGTCGAACCGCTGCCCGACCAGGTGTGGCTGGTGGCCGTCGCTGCCGAAGCTGACGGCGTCGCCGCCCTCCTCGCGGTACCAGCGGAGCAGCCCGACCGACCACAGCGGGCTGGTGGTGTTCACCTCGAGGGCCCGGCCGCTGCCGGCCAGCGCCCGGAACACCGCCCGGTACTCCTCCTCGAACACGGCTTCCGGGTACTGCTCCCGGCCGCCGGGCCAGTAGCGCCGGGGGTAGTCGCAGTGGGCCAGCACCTGGAAGACGTCGCTGCTCTCGATCATCGCCACCATCTCGGTGAGGTAGCGGCGCATCGTGGCGATGACGTCGACGCCCGGGGCGTGCAGCAGCCGGTTGACGCCCATCAGTCGACCGTCGACCGGCAGCGAGTGCAGCGAGCCGAGCACCCGGTCGACCGGGGAGGCGCCCAGGTGCGCGGCGACGCTGGCACCGAACAGGTGCGGCTCGCCGGCCTCGACGCCGGACCAGACCCGCAGCGTCGGGAAGCGCTGGCGGGCCTCCCAGATCGTCTCGGCGTAGAGGTCGACGTCGATCGGCAACTGGTTGGCGGGGTGGCGGTCGGTCAGCCCCTGCGCGGTGGCGCGGTCGGCGGCGTCCCAGACGGTGAAGTCCAGGTGCTCGGTGAAGGCGATGGCCGGGAGGCCGATCTCCACGGCACGCTCGCAGGCGCGCAGCAGCGAGGCTCGTGGGCCGGTGTCCCACGAGAACTCGGAGTGCACGTGGTTGTCCGGGGGCAGCATCGAGGCCCATCCAACCGGTCGTCCACAGCCACCGCACGCCCAGGTCCCCGTTGTCGGTGCCGCCGCCTACGGTCGGGGGCATGAGCACCGCTGTCGAGACCGATCTGGCCGATGAGGCGCTCGGCGTCCTGCGCGAGCTCACCGGCCGAGCCGATGCCGTCTTCCGCGAGGGGCAGGACGCCGCCGTCACCGCGCTCGTCGAGCGGCACCAGCGCGCGCTGGTGGTGCAGCGCACCGGCTGGGGGAAGTCCGCGGTCTACTTCGTCTCCACCGCACTGCTGCGCCGCCGCGGTGCCGGCCCCACGCTGCTGGTCAGCCCGTTGCTCGCGCTGATGCGCGACCAGGTGGCCGCGGCCGCCCGCGCGGGCATCAAGGCCGTGGAGATCTCGAGCTCCAACGTGACCGAGTGGGACGACATCAACGCCCGGCTCGCCGCCGACGACGTCGACGTCCTGCTGGTGTCCCCGGAGCGGCTGACCAACCCGCGCTTCCGGGACGAGCAGCTGCCCAGCCTGGTCGAGCGCTGCGGGCTCCTGGTGGTCGACGAGGCGCACTGCGTCTCCGACTGGGGGCACGACTTCCGCCCCGACTACCGCCGCATCCGCGACCTGCTCGGTCAGCTGCCCGCCGGCACCCCGGTGCTCGCGACGACCGCCACGGCCAACGAGCGGGTGGTCGCCGACGTCGCCGAGCAGCTCGGCGCCGGCGGGGTCGAGGTCACCACGGTCCGCGGCCCGCTGGCCCGCGACTCGCTGCGGCTCGGCGTGCTGCGGCTGGACACCGACCGCGCCCGGCTGGCCTGGCTGTCGGCGCACATCGGTGACCTGCCGGGCAGCGGCATCGTCTACACGCTCACCGTCGCCGCGGCCGAGGAGACGGCGGCGCTGCTGCGCGACGCCGGCCATGAGGTGCGCGCCTACACCGGGCGGCTCGACGACGCCGACCGCAAGGACGCCGAGGAGGCGCTGCGGGAGAACCGGGTGAAGGCCCTGGTCGCCACGTCGGCGCTCGGGATGGGCTTCGACAAGCCCGACCTGGGCTTCGTCGTCCACCTGGGTGCACCGTCGTCCCCGGTGAGCTACTACCAGCAAGTGGGCCGTGCCGGCCGCGCCGTGGCCAACGCCGACGTGCTGCTGCTCCCCGGCCCCGAGGACATCGCGATCTGGCAGTGGTTCGCCACGTCCTCCATGCCCCGGGAGGACCACGCCGCCGCCGTCCTCACCGCGATGGCCGACGGCAAGGCGTGGTCGGTGGCCCGCCTGGAGACGGTGGCCGACGTGCGCCGCTCCCGGCTCGAGCTGCTGCTCAAGGTGCTCGCCGTCGACGGCGCGGTGGAGCGGGTGCAGGGCGGCTGGCGTTCCACCGGCGTCCCGTGGGTCTACGACGCCGAGCGGTACTCCCGGGTCACCGCTACCCGGGAGGCCGAGCAGCGGTCGATGCTCAGCTACGCCCGGCCCGTGGACACCGCCGAGTGCCGGATGGCCTTCCTCCAGACGGCCCTCGACGACCCGACCGCCGCCCCCTGCGGGCGGTGTGACGTCTGCGCCGGCCCCTGGTACCCCACCGACGTGCCGGCCGGGGCGGCCGAGGCGGCCTCCGCGCGGCTGGACCGTCCTGGCGTGGAGCTCGCGCCGCGGGCGCAGTGGCCCACCGGCGCCGACCGGCTGGGCGTCGGGGTGAAGGGCAAGATCGCGGCGGGCGAGCAGATCGCCACCGGTCGAGCCGTGGCCCGGCTGACCGACCTGGGCTGGGGTCAGCGCCTGCGCACCCTCCTGGGGGACGACGGCGTCGGTGGCGTGGCCAGCCTGGCGGAGGACCTCGAGGCGCCCTCGATCGAGGAGGACCCGGACGCCGCCTACGACGTGAGCCACCGGGTGATGCGGCCGGGCCTGCCCAACGACGCACCGCCGGACGAGGAGCTGCTCAAGGCCTGCGCGCGGGTGCTGGGCTCCTGGGACTGGTCGCAGCGCCCAGCCGGCGTGGTGGCGATGCCGTCCCGGCGGCGGCCCGCGCTGGTGACGGGCGTGGCGCAGGGGCTGGCGCAGCTCGGGCGGCTGCCCTACCTGGGGGCTCTCGACCTGGCGCACGGCGGCCCCACCGGCGGGCCGGGCGGCAACAGCGCCTTCCGGCTGGCGGGCGTCTGGCAGCGCATCGTGGTCGGGCCGGAGCTCCGCGACCGGCTGGCCGAGCTCGGTGACGCCCCGGTGCTCCTCGTCGACGACCTGGCCGACTCGCGCTGGACCATGACCGTCGCCGGCCGGGAGCTGCGGCTGGCGGGGGCCGGTGCGGTGCTGCCGTTCGTGCTGGCACTCAGCGCCTGACGGGGTTGTCCACAGGTTTTCGAACACCTGTGCGAAACCGGGGGTAACCTCCCTCCATGTCGCTCGCGCACCAGCCGTCGATCTGGGACGTGGCCGAGGAGGCTTCGCTCAGCCCGCTCGCGGGGCGGGTATCCCGGCACCTGCTGACCCGTGGCGCCTGGGTCGACCATCTGCCCGGCTGGGTCGAGGGATCCGACAGCGTGCTCGACGTCCTGCTGGGCGACATCGGCTGGCGGGAGGACCGCCGGCAGATGTACGACCGCGAGGTGGCCGTCCCCCGGTTGCTGCGTTGGTACGGGGGCGGCGAGGTGCTCCCGCACCCCGTGCTCACCGACGCCCGCACTGCCCTCGACGACCGCTACCGGCCAGAGCTGGGTGAGCCGTTCGTGACGGCCGGCATGTGCCTGTACCGCGACGGCCGGGACAGCGTCGCCTGGCACGGCGACCGCATCGGGCGCAGCCGCACCGAGGACACGATGGTCGCCATCGTCTCGTTCGGCTCCCCCCGGCCCCTCCTGCTGCGGCCGGTGGGTGGCGGCGAGAGCCGGCGCTTCACCCTCGGGCACGGCGACCTGGTGGTGATGGGCGGCTCGTGCCAGCGCACCTGGGAGCACTGCATCCCGAAGACGACCAAGCCCGTCGGTCCACGCGTGAGCGTCCAGTTCCGCCCCCGCGGGGTGGCCTGAGCCGCGTTCTCCCTGCTCAGCAGCGCATCCAGACCGTTCGAAGACCCCTCCGGGGACCCCCCTGCAGAACCCCTCTGAAGGCGTGTATCCTTCTCCATGCACCAAGCGAGAACGGACCGGGCCGCAGGGCCTGGGAAACCGCCGGAAGAACCCCCGAGGTTCACCCGCTGCGGAACTTGGTGTAAAGTGGAAATCACCGCCACGGAGAACGGCCAAGAAAATGGTCGGGGAACGTGCGCGTCCGCTCCTTGAGAACTCAACAGCGTGCCGAAAGTCAGTGCCATATATCAATACCCCCATTCGGCGTCCTTCGGGGTGTCGTTGGGATTCCTTTGGTTGATTGAACGAGAGTGCCAACTCTC